>NZ_LYST01000042.1 GCF_001693755.1 Gilliamella sp. wkB171 | reverse complement strand
GATTATTAATAATAATTAGAATGTTAATCTAGTTGAAAGGAGTAAAAATTGTGAAGTGCAAGAGCTTGGATAACGATATAAAATTATCCCTTTAATAATGACAATAAATGGTGAACTTATAGAGAAGAAAAGCCCATACCAAGGTATGGACTTTGAATGTAAATACATACTTATAGTTTAAAGTAAATGTTCATATTTTGTGAAGATTTCATGGATTTTATTGATATCAGATGCAGTTAAATCTTCTCGGCTAAATGTAGCATATAACTTCATAATACCCTGTGATGGAGAATCATTAATTGTACTGTAAGCCATTAAACGCGGACAAAACTTAGCCATTGATTGTGCTGATAGTTGTTTATTAATAGTCACATTTTTATGTTTATATACTAATGATTTTTTATTAATATGAATAACATAAACACCATCATTTTCTTGCTGATCTGCTATTTTTTTAATAGCATCTTCTCCTCCCCATCTAAATATAACGCCTGTTTGCCACTTAGCTTCTCCAGCAGAGACGAATGAATGTACATGGTTTTTATATTGTTCGCCGCCCCAATCAAAACCACCTGTTGAAGCTTTAGACATTATAAAAACAAGGCATAGATTCGAATCAGTATTGCCTAAATCATACTGGGTGTGATCAAATAGACTAACATTGCCATTAACTTCAATACCATTAACTGATATTATTGGAGCAGAATTAGAGTCTAAGTTATCATGCCCTATCAAGCTATACTTAATATGATTGATGTTTTGATATTTTGATGCAAGATAAAATAATGCTTTACATTTTTGATCTAATCCTGCTTTTATTAAATCATCAATGAGTAATAATAAGTACTGATTGTCTCGTCTCTGTGATTTATCCATGTAATCTTCATAAATTACATAGGCTTTATCACTTACTGTAGTCAGTGGATTATCGTTTTTATCACTGCCATAATCAACAGTACCTAAATTATTTTTACTCCAATTGACATTTGGGACTTTAATTGCTACACCTGACATAGAAAATCTCCGCTAATTTTTGTGTATTAGTAGACTCGATCAAGTCACTATTTTAATTCTAGTATTTTCTCGCAATGACTTAACTTTGTTGCTCTCTTAAATAATAATTAAAAATAACGCACCAGTTATATAAATGGTAATCTTCATTACCTATACGATAGACAATGTTATTATTATCATGCAACTCACCAGCATTCCGGTTCTCTATATTGAAAAAACCATAAGTAATTATTAGATTTTTTGGGCTCTCTTTACACTCTATACGAAGCGTATCGCAATTATTATCATCATTAAGTCGTTCAACTTTAGTTATAATTTCTTTGCCCACTGAATTTTTTATTGAAAACCCTCTATTTGGGATAGTTAAATTTTTATTTTTAAAATATTGAGGTTTATCAAATGTTAAACCAGATTTATTAAATTTCAGGTTTAAAAGTTTACCGTTAATAGTGTGAGAAATTGGATGTAATGGTTGCCAATCTTCACCCGATATAACTTTACTCAAAACATAACCGTAATAGGTACCTAATAATTTAGAACTTGGTCCATCTATATGCCATTTATCTTGATAATGTAACTGATATATTGGTGTAGCTAGATAAAATCCACTATCTTGTTCAAGTGCTAACTCTAATTGTGCTAAAGCAACATCAGGACAATCTGGAACAACATTATCAGCACTAAAAGAAGAAGATATTTGATAAGTAATAAAAGGTAAATCAGAATAGTCATCGCCCGTGATTTTTTCAATGTCCTCAATTAAATCAGCTCGCAATTTTCTAAGAGCAGCTTTATACCAGTTGATACCACAATTATAATCAGATTCACCTTGAGTAAAGGTGATTGCAAGTAATCGGTAAGATTTACCTTGTTCAGTTGCGATTCGTTTACCATTTTGGACATCATTAATAATGTTTTGATAGTCGGAGTTGCCTTTAGACAAATTCAATATTGATTGACTTACATGAGCACAATTGGAAGAAAGAATCAATTTATTTTTAAAATTATGAAGTTCAATTTCACGAATAAACATCTCTGCTGTACCAGCAGAAGGGGACTCAAAACTATCAGGAGGGTCTTGCCTTTCAATGTGGTCTACCAATGTTTGATATGGCTTACCGCCAGCAAAACGAGTGCGAATGCCATGATTAAACATTTTAGCGTATGGAGAAAATGGTTGCCCAGAAAGGAGTGGATATGATTTTGTTCCTTCAGCTAATGATTGACCATAAGCAATAATATGATTAATATCAGCAAGCCCTAAATCAGGTGGATAAATTAATGCTTTTAATTTAGATGCGAACTGATTATTAATATTAAATTCTGAATTACCCGCTTCATCAATTTCAAAAGAGACATTGCCTTGCTCATCAGCAATAGTAAAACCATTTTTTTGAGTATTATTGAATGAAAAATTTTCTTTATCGATAAATTGAGCATTGGCTTGTTTATCAATTTTCAGAGCATGATGACCATCATTGTTAGAATCATGTAAATTTTCTGGTATTGACTTTTCAGGATCCGAAAAATCATTCAATGAATCGTTTAAATTTACCATAATTGCAATTCATCCTTTGTTACATATATTAAAAAACAAAATACAGTTATAAATTTAGATAAAGGTTGTTAGATTCAAATCATAACAAGACTTTTTTATTTTTATCTTTATCAAATCTGCATTGTTTTAGTCATTTAAATTAATCAATCCAAAATTATTGCTAAACGATTTTAGTTATTTAAATATTTTAAAAAATTAGTGTTAATACCCTATTTCTATAGTTGATTGAAGAACTCTTTTAGCTTTTTAGCAAATTGACGAGTAATCTTGAACTCTGTGTATCCTTTTTCATCAATTCTAAAAACAACATTACCTAACCTATCAATAATCGAAAAACCATTATTTTGGGTATTAGTAAATGCTGAAGGTTCTTTATTAAGAAATTGAAAGTTACCGTCTTTGTCAATTTTTAAAACATAATCACCATTTCTATTACAAATATAATAACCATCCTCTTTTACATCATAAAAATTTTGCGGAAAAGTGTTTGTTCGATCTGATAAATCACTTAATGTTTCATTTAAATTTGTCATATTATTTTTACCATTGTTATTTATGAAAAATAGAACAATATTTATACTTACTAAATTTGTGTTGTTTTATAATTTTTGAATTTTTTAGTTTGATAGTAGTTTCAGTACATAAAGTATTTTTCTATACCATATCAATACTTTCAATTCAAAATTGAAAAAGCTTGGATTTTTTGATTAGCCTAATTTAATTTGCTAAAACGCGAAAAAATGATCATAAACGTCAATTTTTATTGAGGATAACTTATAAAGCACACCTAGTTTGAAACAAGTAAGACTATATTTCATTTAATTTTTAGTTATTAAATAGTGATGTAAGCATACTTTTTTTAAATTTTTACACTTGAGGGGTGAATTGTACTTTTAAAAACGTTGTAACTACTGTCTAAAATATTTAACAATTATTACTAGAATTAATCATTTAAATATATGGTAGATAGGCGGTTATACCTTATTTGTAGCTGCACTCAAAAGCTTCTATACCACGTTTTAAAACATGAACTTTTTCACTCTATTATTTAGCACTAAGATATATATGAAAAGTTATTTAATAATTTAAATTATAACCAAAAAGTTAAATTATTTTTCTAGTCATTTATTAGCGAGAAAAAGCCCACAATAATTGTGGGCTTTCAATTTCAATACAAATTAACTCATTATAGATACGGTTCGCATTCAGCAAAAATTTGTTGAATTTTATCAATTTCAGTTGAAGTTAAACCTTGCTCGCCTATTCCACCATTACTAAATGTAGCATACAATTTCATTGTACCATTACTTGGATTTTTGATTGTATTGTAATTTAATAAAGATCCACAGAATCTAGCATATGACTGTGGAACTGATTTAGTTAATTTAACAGTACGATGACGGTAGTCTAATGAAGTTCCATTAACATGAATCACATAAAGCCCAAGAGGATCTTGTGTATCTTCAGATTTTTTTACAGCAGTAAAATCTTTACCACTATTCCATTTAAAGATAGCGTCGCCGAAGTTACTAGCATTACCGGCTGAAGAAAATGCATGTGCGTGGTTTTCTTCGCTTTCTCCACCCCAATCAAATCCATAAGTTGAAGGTTGAGACATCATAAATACTAAACATAAATCCTCTTTCGCAGGTTCAATAGGTCGATGATCATAAAGGTCTGCCTGATTTTCAATTTTCGTTCCTTGTACTGTAACTGTTGGGAAAGCTGAATATTTATCCAAATGATTTGAGCCAAATACATCATACCGAATATGCTCATACTTAACCTCACCTGGGAAATTGATGTTGATAGGTGATGCTAAATAAAATAGGCCTGCACATTTCTTATGTAGACCGGATACGACTAACATATTTACTAGCTTTAATAAACCATAACTGTTTGGGCGAGCTTGTTCTTTGCCATTAACGTTTTGGGCAATTCTGTCAATGTATCTTGTATAAATGGCTAATGCTTCTGGACTAACCAATTTTAGAATTTGTTCAAAAGAAATTAAATTAGTGTTTTGTGTTGTATCTTGTAAATTTGACATAAAATTCTCCATTATTTGTTATTTAAGTTAAAAAGAAATTTGCGTTTAACTTTGAATAAAAGTTTATTTCGCAAGTTTTTACTAATGTTATTACACAAGGTAATAATCGAAAATGACTCACTATTTAGTAAAATAATAGCCAGTCATATCGATAGGTAGATAGCGAAGTTGTTATTAAACAACCTGCCATTCATTTTTTTGATTAAAGGAATGGGTTATTGCATTGACTGCCAACCAAAATGGGGGATAGCATTAATATAACGAGTTAATTTAGTATAAATTTAAGTCAATTAACTCATTAAAACCACGTTATGAAAGAGTGTAAAAATATGTATTAAAAACTGGGTATTTTTATTTAATACCTTAACGCCGCTTTAAAAGAATAGAAATTAGATTAATAACTTATTGATATATCATTTTGATTTCTATCAACCACCTTACTGGTTTAAAGCTCGAATTGCCCTTTTATCTTGATTACACTTTTCAATAACATTGAGCAAATGTTCGTTATATTTAAGACTACTCGCAAAGGTTAATGGTTTAGGTGGTAAAGCAGGTAAACAATCAGTTAATAAGCTTTCGGATATTGGTCGATTGATGTAAACTTTTTGCTCTTTCGTACAAGCTGTTAGTAATATCACTAGGAACATACTCATTAGCACATTGGTTATTTTTAAGTAAGTCATCAATTTTTTCCTGCAATTCTAAGGATTGATTTTCAAGGTTTCGTTTTGTAATTTCATTATTAGCAATAATCTGATTATCTTTTATCGTTTTCTGTTCAAGCTGAGAAAGCTTATTAGTCAGTTCTTGAACTTGTTCTAACCTTTGTTTAGATACCTGGATTTGTTTTATATACAAACAAATTAATAACAAGCATAGAAACATAAAAACACCTGCAATTTTTGCCATTTTTATTTCCCTAAAAGATTAGTTAGAAATGATTAAATAAATCTTCTTCAGCTTGTCTACGATTAGCTAAACCAATGCATGATTGTTTAACACCATTGACAGTGATTTTGTTCCAACGACAAAACTCTTTCGATGCACCAAGGTAGTCACCAATATTTAATTTTGCTAATAAAGTCGATTGATTAAATGCTGATACACCGACATTAAATACAAATGAGCATAACGCATCATATTGGTTTTGATTTAACTTAACTTTCACCAATTTATTAATCGACTGTTCAACTGGATATAAGTCTTGCATTAAAAAACATTCAGCTTGTGCCTGACTTATTCTGTCATTCTCTTTCACATTTTTGGTGTGACCATAACCAATGGTCCAGATTCCAGCTGGACATTTATAGGCTTTGACCGCTAAACTTTCAAAACTTTTGATAAGTTCTAACCCTTTTTCACTAATAATCATTACATTTTCCTAATTTTGTTTAGTGTTATCAGTCTGTATATTGCATTGAAATTTTTTAGATAATTGATGGGAATCAGAAGAAATAAAAAAGAACATTATTAACTATCAATTAATAGTAAAATAATAATCAATAATTTTTAGAATAATTTATTACATTGATTATGTGGTTAATTTATTTAAATAATCTATCAAAATAACTTATTAATCATTATCTTTCATTTTTTTAAGTAACTTTTCTTCTAATATTTTAATTAAATTAGCGCCTGACCAGCCTGCCAAACCTGCAACTCCACCCGCCATTTCAAAAGCCCAATTGAAATAACTAGCAATAAGGATGACCAAAGCACCAGCAAAAATCGATATAAATATTTGAGCAATTAACGTCCACAAAAAGAACTTATGACCATTGAGTAAGTGATAGCAATAACTGGCTAATGAGCCAAGTAACGTAACAAAAAATAAATATACAACAACTATCCAATGGATATTATCGGGATCTTTGATTGACATATGATTAACCTTATAAGTATTTTAGAATTAGGTAATTAAAATGAATGATGTTCAAATAGGTATAATATGAGTTTTTATTAGACATAAACTAAAACACCAATGTTAAATTGGTTTAAATAATTCTCAATTGTTTGATGCTAAAAAACTTATTTATCAATAATTAATATTAAGCAGAAAAATCCTATTTATCCTAACCATAACCTAGTAATGATTTTTTATAATCAATTTACGCGATCTGATTGAGATAATAAGAAAGATAATTTGCACTAATAGAAAGGTATGAACATTTTTAATTTTGATGTAATTGGTTAAATGTTACTTTATGATTTTATTGTAAGATTTATTAAATAAAATGAATAATTATAAATCAAACAATATCGTTTAAAACAATTCAAAGGATAGGATCATTATTACAATATTAGAGTGTAATAAAATGACGATTTTAAATACTAACCAATAACAAATATATTAACATTATATTTTTATTGTTTTTTATTCAATTTTTCGTATTAAAAAGGTGGTGCAATAAAACAGAAAGTAGTCATTAAAGATAACGAATAATTAAACAAGGTATGCCATTAAACTAATAAATAATAAACAAGCATATTTTCTTTTATTAAAAAATTAAAGACAGCCCAAATACATAATGAAAATATTTTAAATTAAACAACTTCATGTTAAAGCAATTATATAGGTAATATCAATTTTAATCACATAACAAAAAAGCCCGTCTATTGCTAGCGGGCTTTTTTATGCGTTTAAATTTTGATTATGGACTAATTATATATGCTTATTTGCGCAATGTCAAGCATTTTCACTGCAATGTTTAACATTTTTACTACTTTTATTGAAAAATGGATAAATATTCCCTCCCACAAAACTTTGCGCCTGATTCAAAATATTGATAATGTCGTGAGGCCTTTTACCTATCGCTTTCGCTTGTGCATTACAAGACACATTCTTTAAGTAATACGCCACTAACACCGTCCATTGCACCGGATTATATTCTTTCAAACTCAAAACAGCATTATCAACAACCTCTGCTTCTTGCTCTGTCAAATATTGACGATAATCAAAATCTCGAGCCGCTCCAGCAACAACCGATGATTGTGATGGATATTCTGTTCCTATACGCTTAACAATGCGGGTATTTCGCCATGCCGTTAAAATATCTTTCGTCTCTTTCATTGTGACCTCTTCTTTATTCCACTATTTTTTATGCTGATACTGGGTTCAAAATATTAATGGGTAACTTGTGTTATTCTTTATACTGAGTTAAAACAAACTAATGAGCCTAAAATTATCAGGTCTATGCGTTACACTATCCTGACAACTACTTACTGCTTATTACTTATTACTTATTACTTATTACTTATTACTTATTACTTAGAAAAAACATCGAAACTAAACAAGTTCATGCCCTTCTTATAAACCTTCGCAGTATAGTGAGCTTAGGACTACATCCGTGATAACTCAGTAAAGAGTAAAATATCATTAGTACAAACCGCTAACGCCCCAGATAATTAAGTAAATTACACTACCCATTAAATTAAAATCATCAAAAGTACTCAATTGATTGGGCGTTTTATCGTTAAAGTTATTGTTATTATTGCTCAATTTGAGTTTGATAATTTTAATTATTAATAATGATAACCTATATTATCATTTAAAGCAATTATCATTATCGCTATTAATCATTGATATTTGATAACTTGGGTTATATACTGACCCGGTCGATAACCACGAGGTAACACTATGACCACTTTTACCGATAGAATAAATTGGGCATTACAAGCATCCGGCTTGTCTCAGCACCAATTAGCCGAGAAAGTCAAAATTAGCCAACCCGCCATTCAAAAACTGGTTTCCGGTAAATCAAGCACGTCACGCAAAATTGTTGAAATTGCAACAGCTTTAAATGTTGACCTGTTATGGCTTACCCAAGGCGTCGGAAAACCTGACGTGGGCAAAAACCAAGCCAATGCAAAAATACTGGGAACTATCGATGACTGGGATAGTAAAACACCACTTGATAATGATGAGGTTGAAGTGCCATTTTATAAGGATGTACGGCTATCTGCCGGTGATGGATTTGCAGATGATATTGAAGATTATAATGGTTACAAGTTAAGACTGTCTCGTTCAACCATGCGCCGCTATGGCATTGATAAAGATTGTGCAGTTTGCTTAACAGTTTATGGTGACAGTATGGAGCCTGTTTTTCAAGATGGTGCCACGGTTGCTATTGACCAGGCCGATACCAGTATTCGTGATGGTAAAATTTATGCGATTAATCACGATGGGTTACTGCGAATCAAAATTCTGGAAAAACTACCCGGTAATCAAATCAAAATCAGAAGTTATAATCCAGGTTATGAGGACGAAATCATTTCACAAGATGAGATTACTATTTTAGGACGAGTCTGGTGGCAATCATCCATACTTAACTAATGACCGAATAATCAGATAAAACGCTCATCATTCCATGTCAAGCAGCACAGGTTGGAATGATAACAATTGATAACACAGTCTACTCCCCCTCCACAACAGCCCGTTATTGGGCTGAGACCGTTTCACCTCAATAATGTAACGTTGCCTTTAGTGATAACAAACAATAACCAAAAAACACAAATTAATAACTTTAATTATTGACACCGATGATAACATATATTATCATTGCCACATCAAAACCAATCAAGTTAACAGTGTCATTAAACAAGACTACGAGTTATTTAATGCGTTAACAAGATTCAAGTAGCTAGCAGGGGCATATGAACATACTGCGGTTTTGATACATGTCACAGGCATGACGGTAAACTGCGGCTGATGGCAGTGTTAATTGCACATAACACAATTAATACTGCCATATCTCATCCTATCAGCACTCACGCACACTGTTGTTAGGAAAAGGACAGCGGGAAAGACTGCGAACAGACCACATCCTTCGCCCCAACATGTTGGGGCCTTTTTTAAGGAAATATCATGATTAATAGAGATTTTATTAATATTAAAACCAAAAACAGATTTGACAAAGATTATCAATTAACTAAACACGAAATCCGATTTATCTACTTTGCCAATTTAATATTAATCTTTATGGGATTGGTCGCCTTGTTAATTGCTTTTTATTAATAACAATTAGGTGAATCATGCGTCAGTTGCAACAATTAGTCGAAAATAGCTACGAAGCGAGTTATTACAAAATGCTCGATAAAATCGAACAACAAGATGCTCAAGAGGAGTGGATTGATAAACGTGCTGATGAGCTAATGGGAAATTTTAGTAATGAAAATGATTGGCAAATATTGGCATTACTTAAATTAAAATTAGAAAACCATAGTGTTGATGCAAAGATATATCATCAATTTATTATTGATATTTGTTATTCTCAAGCACAGTTTGAATTTAAACAACATTCACTAAATTATTAAATAAAAATGCTTATTAATGTAGCTTAATTAAATTAACAGAAAATAAATTAGATGATAAGCAACTCAGTATTCATGCTAAAAAACAGAGACAGATATAAAAATAGGTTGATATTAAAACAGATATACAATACAGATTACATTAATTTACAATTTTCCTTATTAGCAAAAATACCAGCCTTTTATCAGACAGTTAATCTAAGTGACATACTGAATAACAAAATAAAGTTATTAAATCATCGTTGAATTTTAGAATCTTATTTCATTATTGAGGATAATTTGTATGGTAATAAAAAACAGTCCTGAAAAGGATATAGAATCAATCTTAAATGATTCTAATGTATTTGCTCAAAAAATTAACAAATACTGTCGTAATTGTAACAATCCAACTCCTGATGGGTTAGCATATTGCAACCAGAATTGTAAAAATGAATTTGAAATCAAACATCGTAATGATTTTAAAGATTAATTGCCCTATTATTTATATAAATAAAAAAACATTAAAATTGCGAAAAATAATGGCATTTATTTAATAGATAAATTATTAAATTAATCTATTAAAATAATACATTCAATTTTTACATTATGTTATAAGATAATTTTT
>NZ_LYST01000041.1 GCF_001693755.1 Gilliamella sp. wkB171 | reverse complement strand
GCAACAACGCTGTCGCCTTTTATCTGGCCAGCATTAATATTGGCATCATTGCCTGTTATCATCGTTAGCTTATTGCCGGCTTCTATAACACTTTCTGTCCAGTCTGTTCCATTCCCTTTTTCTCGAGATTTACTTTGACTGCCGCTGGCTGATATATTAAATCCATTCTTTTGACCACCAAAGTTATACCCGACACTTACCGAACCACTGCTACTTTTTTCTTTAGTATCGGTTTTAAACGTGTTTTCTTGGCCGATAATATTAATATCATGATTAGCGTTAATGGTTGCATTACGACCTGCTTGTACTTGACTGCCAATGACATTTATATCACCACTATTGCTTTCACCATTGCCTGTTGCAATGATAGAGACATCACGCCCCGCTGCAACCGATGAGCTAACCACGGTATGTTGTTCTTGATTAACCGTACGTTTGGTTTTTTCACTGCCAAGGCTAATATTAATGCCCACCGAAGCCTCAGGCACACCATCTTGTAAATTTGCTCCTGTTTCTAACGCCGCATTACCCGCTTGTAAGCCCGCTTTAATTTCCATTAATGCTTTGGTTTTATCATTGGTTTGCTCTTTGGCTTGTTGTAGTGTTTGAGTTGCGTTGTATATGTTACTGGCTGTACCCGAAACAGCAACGGTCACCCCTGTTTTTTGATATTTATACTCTTCTTTATGGGTAGTTTTAGCATCTAACGCTTCAATATTGACATTTTCACCTTGCATTTTAATATTTTGCTTAGCAATAATATCACTGCCTTCAACGTTAATATTTTTGCCTGCATGAATATTGACACTGCCGTCGGTACTGCCAACGACACTACCGACATAAGCTTGTTCGGTATCGGTTTGTTTTAGTGACTCTTTCTCTTTACCAATGGTAACGCCAATACCACCACTGCTCATTAACCCTGATTTTTTCTTTTTTGTTTCTTCTTTTCGGTAATATGACTCTTCTGCGGCATTAACCGTAATATCTTTATCGGCATAGAGATTGACATCATGGGTACCAACTACCTGACTACCGGTTACGGTTAAATTATTGCCAGCATCAATGGTTATACTGTTAGCTGATAGTGAGCTGCCTTTTTGCGTTGTGTTATCTATTTCTGTATGTTCGGTAATCGATTGTTTATTGAGTAAGCCTTTAGACGTCGATTTATGATGCTCGGAGAGGTTTAACCGCTCTTGGTCACTGCTAATATCAATATCATGCTGCGCAAGTAAGTTTAATGATTGATTGCTTGCGATATCCGCCGATTTCATGCGAATATCATTACCCGCTATTAAGTTCAAGTTACCCTGGGTAAAAATTTCGCTACCGACAATATTCTCAATATCAACTTTGCGGTAGTTGTTTTTATTCCAAAATGCTTCTTGCTTACTTTCTGTTTTTAAGGTTGATAAATTAATATCGTGACCGGCAATAAGATTGGTTTTTCCATCTTCTCCGCCATTAGTGAGTAACGCTGCACCCAGATTGATATCATGCCCCGCTTTTAGGCTAATATCACCATCTTTGACATTAATGCTCGAGACTTGATCAATAACGGTATTAATACTTTTGTTTTTCTCATAATAAGATGCTGTCGTTGATGTAGTACTGTTTAAATTAATATCATTGTTGGCTGATAGATAAACTAATTTATCAGCATTAAATTTACCACTGCTATTTATACTATCTTTGGCATTAATTACGATTGAATTAGCATCAATCGTACCGCGATTATTGACGTTGTTCGCTGCTATCGCCACGCGATTTTTACCTAAAATTAGGCCTGATGAATCAACATCATCTGTTGCATACACAGTCACATTTTTCCCAGCTAACAGTGCACCGTCAGCATTCACTCGTGCGTGATTAACCAAATAAACTTGAGGCACCAGTACCGTTATTGCTTGACCATCAACAATGACGGTTTTACTTTCCATCCAAACCATATCGGTAGTGAGTAGTCGCATTTGGTCAGCGGAAAGTGAGGCGCCAATTGGTAATCCATAGTGCTCAGCAAACGCAATACCTGCGTCCATTAGTGCTTTATACTGTTCAAGATCACTTGAATAGTCACCTAAATATCGCTGACCGGTTAACGTCACAATTTGTTCACGAATGAGCTGTTGTTCATAGTAGCCATCACCCAGCCGTTTTTGGATGTTATTGGGATCAACTCGCAGGCGATTAAGCATATAGTCTGAACTTAACCATTTTTTGCGATTGGTAAAGCGAGAGTCCGTTTCAATTAAATAGTTCGACTCTGGACTTTTATTGACAATATAAATACTGTTTTTAGGTAGGCTGGTATTTGGTTCGGTATAACTGATCGATTCGGTATATTGTTGTTTATTCACCGAGTCAATAGATGGGTGTTGATTGACGTTATTATCAATAACGGATGTATTTTGGTTATCAACTTTTTCGGTTTTAATTGTTGTTTTGCCTTGGGATAAGTCAGTAATGGGCTTAGCCTCAGCAATGGTTATGTCACCTTTTTCTTTACCTTTAGCGATAAGTGAATCAGATAAACCATCGAGCTGTTGATCAGCTTTAACATCTTTATTTATGGTCTGGATAGCTTGCCCTGCTGCAACATGAATAGTTTCACGCTCGGTTGGGGTAAGCTTGCTGTTATTGATATTAGTATGATCTTCCATTTTAGCGTGTTGAAGATCAATAGTAGTTATCGATTGGTTAAAATATTTTGATTCATCTTCCCCTTTCGTGTATACGGCTTTACCGTTGTGATTATTTTTATTTCGGTAATGCCAAATTTGTGTTCCGATATCGGTAATCGTTCGTTTACCTTTCAGTGAATAATTGTTGAGCGTATCGGTTGTAACCAATAAATTATTGCCTGCCAATATTTTACTATTATCATTTTCAACATGATGAGCTTGAATAATCAGATCATTGCCAGAAATAATTTCTGCAGGCTCACTCACTTTAATTTTTGTTTCATAGATATTTTTTGTATATCGATATTCGTGATATTTATGCGTGCTACCAAATTCACCCTTATTAGAATGTAATACGGGATATCGATGGCGTTTTTTAGGGCTCGTTCTAATGGTGACTTCTTCCGGTTTAAAACGCCTTGCATCACCCATAGGGGAATATTCGGTAATCGGTTGGCTACTAATTAACACGTCTTCTGTTTCAATATGATCATTAATATTGTTAATTTGACTAACATTTAATCGCATGTTGTTAGTGCTTTCGATTCGTGCCGAATGATTATTTAATGTTTTACCATTGATTTGCATATCACCTAAACTTAAAAGCAAGGCATGATTAGCATTATTAACTGAGTTCACATCAAAAAGCAGGGATTGTCTTGCGGCAATCGTTGGGGTAATTGGGCTGTTTAATGCAGCAGCTTTATTATTCACTTCATTTGCTTTGATATGAATGGTATCACCATATAGGCGTGCTGCATCAAGGTTATCAAATTGTTGTGTTAAATCAATGTTAACATCTTCACCATCAATTAAACCTTGATTAACAAAGCTATTGCCATTAATGTCAATTTTTTCCGATTCAATAATGCCATTTTGTGTGTTTTTGCCAATATCACTCGTCAGTGTGACGCTTTGGCCAGAAGAGATTTTACCCTGGTTATTAATTTGATTGGCTTTAATTGATATTTGATTGTTGGCAATCAAACTTTTTATATTATTAAAACCATTCATCAAATTTAAAATGATACTATTTTCAGCACGCAGCTCTCCATCGCCGGTTAATTGATTAGCAACAATGGCAATATCTTTTGCTAATAAATAGGCTTGACTATTGATTACATTGTTTGCCTGGATATTTAATATATTTTTAGCAATGAAATTAGCCAATTGGTTATCAAGTGCCTGACTTTCTAACTCAATTTGATCCGCATTAAGTATTGCATGATAATTAATTACATCATTTGCAATTATTTTTAGTAAACTGGCTGTTTCCAGTTTGGATTCACTATTGTTAATCGTATCAGCTTTTATGAAAATGCCTTGATTAGCCATTAATGTTGAATGTTGGTTATCGATGGCGCCTTGCGTTTGCAATTTTATTTGTTGCAAGGCTGTCAACTGCGCTGAGTTATTTATTAAATTATTCTCAGCATTTAGAATAATATTCCCTACGCTCAGCAGTTTTGCCTCATTATTATTCATTGTTTTTGCATTGAGCGCTAAATCACCTTTAGCTTGTATATCGGCAGATTGATTATTGATATCATTGGATTGAATATTTAAATCACTTTCTGCAATTAATTGCGCTCGATGATTATTAACACTATTGGTTGTAATTGATAAAAGACCTTTACTACTTAATTCTGCTGCCTCATTATCTAAATCGTTCGCATGAATAATAAGACCATTTCGACCTGCGACTAATGTCGCTTTTTCATTGTTAATATTACCGTTAACATTGATTTGCATGCCACCTTTAGCTTGCAAGGCAGCATCTTGGTTGTTAAGGTTGGAACCATTAATTTTAATAGTGTTATCCGCTAACCATAACGCCTGTTGATTGTTTATCTCGTCACTCTTTACAATGATATTTTGTTTGGCAGATAATGTTGCTTGTTGGTTATTGGTATTCGCTGCATCAATTTCTATTGAATCATTTGAAATCAACGTTGCTGTTTGATTATTAAGTTGATTTGTTTGAATGTGAATGGCTTTATCGGCATTGAAATAAGCTAATTGATTAGACAGTTCGTTTACGTAAAACGAAATTTCACCGCCAGCAATTAAGGTCGCATTATCATTATTGATTCGATTTGTTTTGATTGAAATATCACTATTCGTTTTAATTATTGCTTTTTGATTATTTATGTCTTCACTTTCAACAGTTATTTTATTTAGACTCACCCATTTGGAAAATGAGCTGTCGATTTTTTTTGCTTTGATATTCAGCGAGTCATCTGTCTTTAACGTCGCGGATTGACTATTTAATTCATTTGCATTAAGTGTGATAGATTTGCTGGCTGCCAATAGATTATTGTAATTATTAATCACATTGGCATTCATCTCCATTTGTCCTTGAGCTCGAATGTCTGCCTGCTGATTGTTTAATAAATCATTTGCATCAAATACCACATTACCCACTGCTATCATCGTCGATTGTTGGTTGTTAATGTTCGTTGCTTGCATGACAAGATCATGTGCAGATTTAATTTTTGCATTGTTATTATCAATCTGCTGCGCTGCAAGTTTAAGTTGTTCACCTGCAATAAGGGTGGCATGACTATTATCCATACTCTCCGTTGCAACCATTAACAGTGCTTTAGCAGCTTGTAGAGCAATATCACGATTATTCAGCGTGTTAGCATGGATATCTATTGAATCTTGACCTATAATTTGTGCGTTCTGGTTATTAATTTTATCCGCTAAAATCTGAATATTTGCTAATGCATTAATAAGCGCATTTTGGTTGTTAATGATGTTTGAATTTAACGTTATTGCACCATAGCTGAGTAATTGGCTATTGATATTGTTTAAATTAAGCGTCTTAAATAAAATGTTTTTATAACTTGATATAGATGAATTTTGATTGTTGAATATTTGTGTGTTGACTGTTGTCTTGCCTTCACTGATCCATTTCGAATCATTATTGTCTAATTGTGAAACCGCAGTGATAGCTATATCATCTTTAGCACTTAAAGTTGCAGTATTTAATTTGATATTATCAGCATTGATACTTACCTGTTTTTCACTAATAATCAATCCATTTGTAACATCAATATTGTTATCTGCGTTAAGTTCAATACCTTGTTTGCCTTTAATTTTTACTTGTTGGGCATCAATCGTATGGCTATTGATATCAATATTACCATTACTCGCAATTAATCCTTGATTGGCGAATAATTGTTGGGCAGTAATCATGATACGATCACTTGCATTAAGCTCAGCATTATTATTGTTAATACTTTCACCATTGAGCTCTAAACTTGCATTAGTGAGTAATAGTGCAGAAGCATTATTGATGTTATTGGCATAAATTGATATTAATTTAGCTGCCTGAATATTAGCTTGCTCATTATTAATTTCCTTACCATGAAGGATAAGTTTACCGGTTGTGATAATGTTTGTATTGCTATTATTAATTGATGACGAGTTCATATTTACATCATCAACAGCAATCAACTTGGCTGACTCATTATTTAATTGCGTTGAATTAATAGACAAATACCCATTTGTTTTTAATTCTGCTGATTGATTATCTACTTGTTGTCCATCAATAAAAATACCGTTTAATGCGGTCAGTTTTGCATATTGATTGAAGAATTGTTGCACATTGATTTTGATAGCATTTTCGGAAATGAATGTAGCGGCATTGTTATCAACATATTTACTCGCTATATTGATAGTCCCCTTGGCACTTAAACTCGCATGTTGATTATTCACTTTATTTGTTGCATTAATCGTGAGTGAATCTTCTGTTAATAACTGAGATTGTTGATTATCAAAAAATACGCTATCAATGTTGAGATATTTTTTCGACTGTAATATTGACTGGCGGTTTGCTAAGGTATCGGCTTTTATTTGTAGCTGATCATTACTGACTAAAAGTGAATCATTATTAGTGATATCTTGACTTTGTAAGTGAATTTCACCTTCAGCGAACAGCGTTGCATGGTCATTATCAATAGCATACTGCGCATTAAAATAAATGCCTTTACCCGCATTTAGCTTTGATTGCGCATTATTAATTTTATCAGCACTAAATGTGATATCGTCATTCGCTAATATTGTCGATTGTTGATTGTCAATTAACTTCGCCTTTGCCACATAACGGGTTTGGGTTTTCGCTTGTATATTACGACTATCAATGGAATAAGTTGCATGCAAATTAATATCTTGTTCACTGTTTATTTTTGCATGACTAATATTAATGTTTTCAGCTGAAAAAGTGACTGTTTGTGCAACATTTTGACTATTTGTTAAATCAACACTTTTTTGCGCATCAATTTTAATGCGTTGACCGGCTAGGTTTTTACCTGTTAGTGATATATTTTCAGCCTGTGCAATAATATCACTTTTTTGTGTTAATTTACCTTCTTCATCAATACCTGCTGCAAGCAAACTTGTTGATGTGCTATTAATGGTTTTAGATTTAAGGTCGACATTTTTTTTAGCGACAATATTTCCTTCGTTAACTATCGCGCCTTGACTGGTGAGTTGAATGGATTGTCGACTATTAATTTGTTTTTGATTAATAATATCATTTTGACTGGTGAGATTAATACTTTGTTGAGCCTGAATTGCGCCTTGATTGGTGATTTTACCATCGGCATTGATAACAATACTGCCGGCACTGGCACCCAGTTCACCCGCATTATGCACACCCACCCCTTTTTCGGTACCAATCATACGAATACTATTAGCATACATACCACCAAGCTGTGAAACATCAATCGAAACTTCCGGTTTATTGTCAGTAGCGTTATCTAGTGGGGTGATAGTTTGTGTATCGTAACTGACCTGATTACGACCGGTGATCACATTCGCTTCATTGGCCCATATTGCCGAGTTAATCGATACCGTACGTGCTATCAAATCAGTATAGTTTTGCCCGGAACTGTCAAGCCCTTTACCGGTTACGGTAATGTGTCCTTGTTCAACCTGGTAACCATTTATTTCACCATTATTGATAATCGGTTTACCGGTAGTGAGTGTCCCTCGACTGGCATTAATAAAACCACAACCATTACAGGTGATGCCGGAAGGGTTAGCAATAATAACCTCCGCTTTTTGACCGGCAACTTCAATCACCCCGTTTAATTGGCTGGGATTACGTGAATTGACTTCGTTTAATATGATTTTTGCCGGCCCGGTTTTATTTAATAGTTCATTACCTTGTACATAACCCGCAATTTGTGTTTGGCTGATTTTACTGCTGTTATTTAATATCGCACCTTGCTGTGATACATCAAATTGTTTGTATTTGTTATGCGATACCCCTTTATTGTTCGGGGTTTGAATGTTGACTTGTGTCACGCCATTCGCCGTTGATATCACTATCGGTTGTTGGTTGCGGCCAGCTTGGTTATCCGCCACTATTTGACTGCCATAAGCCGGCGAAGTCAGCGTAACAAAACCCAGCGAAATAGATACGAATAAGCTTATCGGTTTGAGCGTTGCAAAAATAGATTCAATCGCTGTTTGTTGCGTATCTGTGGTGGTTTTTGCCTGACCATTTGCTGTTTTCGAAATGTCAGCAACCACCATTTGCATATTACGTTTTTTGTTAAAAATTACTCGGTATAAGCGCTTATTCATAATCTATTCCTATCCCTTATCTTTAGCTTTAGCTTTATTTTTATTTTTTATGTTTTTTATTTATTCGCTGTTAGTTATACACATAACACAACATACATCTTGTTATT
>NZ_LYST01000040.1 GCF_001693755.1 Gilliamella sp. wkB171 | reverse complement strand
AAAGTTGGTAATAATACTGACTTAAAAGGGGCGGTGATTGCATCGGAAGCCGAAGATACCGGTAAAAACAAACTTGATACGGGCACAATTAGCTTTACTGATATCGAAAATAAAGCGGATTATAAAGTCAGTAGCAGCAGTGTTGGCGTCAGCACCATTGGCATGCCATCAATGCCAGCCGGTTATAATAAAAAAGACAATGAACAATCGATAACGCATTCAGCGGTGTCCCAAGGCACCATCATCATCCGCAATGAGAATGAACAAAAGCAGGATATCAATGAGTTAAGTCGGGATACTGAGCATGCCAGTAATGAACTTAAGCATATCTTTGATAAAGAAAAAGAACAAAGCAAAATAGACCAAACCCGGTTAGTGAGTGAAATTAGTGGTGAAACACTCACCATGCTCAACACCATAGACCGCATTAAAGCGACAGAAGAGGCGAAAAAAGCGGTAGAAGACAAAAGACAAAAATCCGATAAACCGTTAACCGACAAAGAACAACAAGAAATATATAAAGAAGCCTACGACAAAGCGATGAATGAAGGCATGTCAGCGATGGGAAGTAATACCCGTCAAGGCATCGACATGGCGATTAATATCATCAATGGCTTAATCACCGGCGACATGACCGGTGCGGTAGCTGGTGCATTGGCACCAAAACTGGCCACGATAATCAAGCAGCAAACCGGTGACAATAAGGTCGCTAACACTATCAGTCATGCCATCCTTGGGGCCGTGGTTGCCGAGTTACAAGGTAACTCAGCTGTTGTTGGTGGAGTTGGTGCAGCGGTCAGTGAGCGAGGCGCAGAAGTCATTGCCAGTATTCTTTATCCGAATAAAAGTATAGATGAATTAACTCAGGATGAAAAACAACAAGTCAGCGCACTCGCCCAACTGGCCACCGGTCTGACTATTGCCGCATTAGGTGGTGATGCTCAGGATATCAATACCGCTATTGCTGGTGGTAAAAATGCGGTTGAGAATAATGTTTTAAGTCGTGATGATTCATGGCAGAAAAAAGGAATCGAAGGTAAGCTTTCTTTCACAAAAATGACGGATGAAGAAAGAGCATATTATTTAGATAAATTAAAACAGATTAATGAGCTTGATGAGAAAGATGATAAGGCATTTTTGGATGCTTGCGCCGGTAGCGGTAATAATACTACTGCTGCTTGTGGTGCTCAATTAGCTAAACTCAGAGCCTTTAAAGACGAATATGAAATTTATTTTGGACGCTACCCTTACAGTGAATATTTACAAGATGACTATAATAAAATTATCGGCTATTTAAATCGTTACACGCCAGATGAGTGGAGTTATGCGATTAATAACTATGCCAAAGAAAATAATATTAGTTATGAGGAAGCGGCATCTAAATTTAAATTTGCCATGTATACACAAAAAATAGCGGATGTAATTTCATTATATTATGGTGTAAAAGGCGTAGGCATTGTTAACGGTAAAATAAGTGCGGTAGATTTAGCTAAAGCAGAAAAGGCGATTAATGAATATAATGCGTTTAAGCAAGAATTAAATGCCGGAAAGGGAACTACTGCCAACAAACCATTAGACAAAACAGATTTAGAGCTACAACACGGAAAAGGCAATGTTGAACAAGGTGGTGGAAATTATAAAGAGACTAAGGATAAAATACTGGATAATCAGGCTACCAATCAGAAAGCTAATGAAAGTAGTAATTTTGGTGAACATGTAAAAAATGAAAATCAGCTGACTGAAAATTGGAATAATACCAATCAGGCGCACAATGCTTCAAATAAACAAAAATTAAAAGAAGATTTATCAAATGAAAATCTACAAAACATAGCTAAAAAAGATCCTAGATTAAATGCTGTAGTTAACGGTCATAATGGAAAATTAAATTATGGTATTGGCTCAGGTACTACTGCGGAAGCGAACGAATTAGGGATGCAATGGGTTGGTGAAGGAGCTAAACAAACGTCTAACGGAGGATGGATTAGCGCTGATGGCACTAGAGGATATAGGCCTCCATCAAGTAAGGATAGTCCATTTGCAACAACAGGAACACAGGCCAATTTTGAAACATATAAGTTCGATGTTGATGGGAATAGAATAAAAGTAGGCAACGGACATTTGAATATTAAGGATTAAAAGATGAAAGTTTTATTAAAGTCAGTTGGTTCAATAGACTATGACCCAGCAACATATCTTCCAGAAGAAAGTAATATTTTTAGTATTACATTAAATTTATCTATAGGTCTAGCAGATAGTAATGGAGCAGATTATTTCGACCTATTGGTCTGTACTCCTGAATGGTTATCAAAAAGTATTTGGGAACCTGAATTAATTCGTCACATGCTAATAGTTCGCAAATATGATCTTGACGAAATAAAAGACACAATAAATAAATGTATTGAAAAATGTACTTGTGATACTTGGTTGGAAACAGCTCAGAAACTATCAAGGTACTTTGCTTGGGAATATGAGGATTATCAATCATAGTAAAATCCCTATTTAACCCGTTTGGATCTTACTTATTATCTTATGGACTGCATCGCAAGTTCAACCACCAACTTGCCCTGTTCCATTTTAATGATTACAGGACAGCCCACATAAAAGCCTATCTGCTCCAGCCACCAGCCGTTAATGGTCAGTTGTGGTCTGGGGTTGGGCTTTGTGTCTTGTGGCATGTAACCGATGGTATAAAATCGCTCATTGAGTTGTGGTTAGCAGGTTAGCGGTGCGTCAACACTGTTAGCCTGCGCTGATTGATGTTACTGTTTGTTTTATTATCTATTCATCCTTCTTTTTAGCCAGCCTTGCTGAGTACCAGCGCCTTGCCGGTATTTGATAATCATTCCTTCCAGGACTTCTTTATGAATTATACCAATCAGGCAATTTATCTGCCGATGAATATTTCCAGTTAGTCTCATCTTATGCAAGTTCGATGCTTGAAGGAATTCAAGAAGGTCAAACCGATAATGCCAAAAATCACCGCTTTATGGATTGGGATATTTATGATGCTTCCGGAAGCGATTGGATACCGTCAAACATTATATCTAACCCTTATTTATCAGGAGTAAGAGGATTAATTTTATTAAAACAATGGCGAGCTGAAGGATTATCTGAATCACAAATCCAAGAAAGATTTTTAAAAGATAACATATTAGGTGCTTTTGGCTCTGGTCCTGATATTAATGAAATTGTTCATCAGGTTCGTAATGGCGGTCTTAGTGTTGATGATGCACTAAGACTAGCAACATTGACTGTTTATGGAAAAGTGACAGACAATGCAAGCAAAGGTAAAAATGTTACCGGAAAAGAGACTGATGCCAACAAACCATTAGACAAAACAGATTTAGAGCTACAACACGGAAAAGGCAATGTTGAACAAGGTGGTGGAAATTATAAAGAGACTAAGGATAAAATACTGGATAATCAGGTCACCAATCAGAAAGCTAATGAAAGTAGTAATTTTGGTGAACATGTAGCGAAAGAGCAAGAAATTGGTAAGGTGAATGGTGCTACAAATACAGAAAAACTAACAGGTGGTGCTGCTAGGGCTGAACAATATTCAAATAATTGGCCTACAGGAAATCTTGATAAAGCTATTAATGATTTTGCAGGTACAAATCCAATAATAACTACAACTGAAAAAGGGAAAAGAATTTATACTAATCCAACGACAGGTATACAGGTTGTTGAGGATATATCTGGAAACTACTTCCGAATTTATAACCCTAATATTTCGGGAAAAAGGGCTTATTTGGATTTGAATGGAAATATTCCTAACAACAAATTATTAGAGAATGGAAAAGAAGCTGGCCGAAATCAAGGTGAATATAATGCGGTAACTCATTTTAATATAGAAAGGAATAAATAATATGAAATATATATCCGTTCCAGTAAATACAAGTGCAATGGAGCGCCTAGATTTTGATAAATGTATCGATGGTGATCTTATTGAGTTAACTCTTGATGAGGATAATTATGCCAACCTTCTAAAAAGTAATGTTATTCAGCAACTTAATAATGAATTAGGACTAAATATTGATGATTATGAAGATGAAAAGATAACCGATATTGATAAACTTATAATTGCTAGAAATATTATTCAAAATACAATAATGTCAAATAATAGCGAAGTGTTAATTAAATTATTAACTCAAGTTGAGAATGCAATAAAATATAAAACAGGGTTATTTTTTTATTTTTAAATATAAATGTGATAGTAAGCTCCTTACCTTAAACAGTGAGGATTTTACTTTGACATCTATACCAATATCTCAAGCCTGATAATCAACAGCCCCGATTGTGAAGAAGCTGATTATTTAATTGATTATTTGGATTATGCTCCAGAGATGCAAAGTAAATTTCCTCCATTAGGAAGAGATCGTTTACAAATTTTAATCAGTATATTAGAAGAAATGATCATTAAAACAAAATGTTCAAAACTTGTGATATCTTTGACTGACTCAGGCTATATTTATTCTTATAAAGTCATAAAATTTGCTGAACTATCAAAAACATTACTTTCGGATTTTGAATTAAACCAAGGTGCGCCCGACACGCTTTATGAAATTATATGCTAATAGAATTACTTATAAACTTCTTATTTTGATAAATAAAAAATTTTATTGAATAGATTCAATCATCAAATCAAGTCCAACAATCAACTTGCCCAGCTCAATCTTAATTATAACAGGGCAGCCTACATAAAACCCTATCTGCTCCAGCCACCTGCCTTTAATGGTCAGTTGTGGTTTGGGGTTGGGTTTTGTGCCTTGTGGCATGTAACCGATGGTATAAAACCGTTCGTTGGGTTGCGATGCAGGCTCTTTGCCTGTAGCTGATTTTAGCTTAGAATGTGTCTTAGCCATAGTTAACTCCAGTATAGTTAGTTGTGGTTAGCAGGTTAGCGGTGCGTCAACACTGTTAGCCTGCGCTGTTATTTACTGTCTTGTGTAACTTCTCTTCTTTAGTCGCCCGGTTTTAATCAACCAATCAACTGCTTAGCCTGATGCTTTAAAATCATGGCGTCTAAAATCTCTTTCACTGACTTCTGCTCGTCAGCAGTCATCTGCTTGACCGCCTCAAACTTAAGCTTAAGTTCGTCCTGTGGCTTTAGTTCCTCACTTTTTCAACTATCCACTAATCAAAATCATATCGAAAACCAAGCGGATTATAAAGTCAGTAGCAGTGTTGGCGTCAGCACTATTGGCATGCCAATGGTGCCAGCCGGTTATAATAAAAAAGACAATGAACAATCGATAACGCATTCAGCGGTGTCCCAAGGCACCATCATCATCCGCAATGAGAATGAAC
>NZ_LYST01000039.1 GCF_001693755.1 Gilliamella sp. wkB171 | reverse complement strand
ATGTAGTATATTGCTAAATAGTCCGTTTAAGGTTGGTAACATAGTGACGGTTCATAACTTTATCCGATGAGAACTTACAAACAATCAAAAAGGTCCTCTCTTTTCAAAATAGACAAATTGATAAAATCCAAGAAGCAATGTTAATAATATCAATATCTTAATAAAAATTAGAACTGTATACCAAACTCATTAAAAGATAAAAACAAATGCATAATGGCTTTTGTAAAGATCTAAATTACGTTTAGCAACAACCAAATAAATAAGATAACTAAATCATTACCAGATATTTATTGATTTAACTAAATGCAATTTAACCTCACGCCAAAAATTTCTTTATTAACAAATTCGATATATTTTAATTATAATATTTATTAATAGATATAGTGATATCGACACTTACTTTATAAATTAAAGGAAATTTTATGAAAATATTTATCAAAACAATTATATTAATTCTGATTCCATTTATGCTACAGGCAAAACCCGATGTGTCAAAAATCTATGGAAAAATAAAATTTGTTGATTCATTCCCCGATTACAGGGTGAAAGTCGTGAAAAGTTTTCCCGATCTGCGGGTCAAAAAAACGAATGGTTTTGCAAACAAACCGGGAGAGTGGAAAATAGTCGATAGTTTTCCAAATTACAAAATACAGATTGTCGATTCTTTTCCTGATTTTACTATTCAGTATGTTGATTCATTTCCTGGAGTTAAATAATAATTAATTAGATAATTAAGTCGTCTGTTTTAACTTAATAAAAAGTCACAATTTAAATTGCGACGAAAAATAACAGTAATATCCTTGAACAAATAAATAGGTATTTTTTAGCTATTTCATGCTTAATACTATAACTGTTCAATCAGATCGATTTTAGTTATAGGATGTATTTTGAAGGATTAAAATAGAGAAAAAGTAGGCTCGGCTAACCAATCAATATTGAGTGCTTTTTATCCATAACTTCTTGTAATACAGGATAATATGTAATTTAGTCAGTCATTGAGGTTGTATTTAGATTTTATCGTAAAACTTTCAATAAAAACGCTTTTTAAAATCATTATATTCTTATCAAAATCTGACCCCAGCAGGAATCGAACCTGCAATTAGCCCTTAGGAGGGGCTCGTTATATCCATTTAACTATGAGGTCACAGCGGCGTGTATTTTAATAAATTTATATCAATAATACCAATTAAATAACGAAAAATTTTCTATTTTAAGTAAACATGATACAATCGCAGCATCTCTAATCTTATATTATTTTGTCGAAGATATTATGAAAAAAAGAATCGTTGGCATGATGTTTTCTGTAATGGCGCTTACTAGTTGTGCAACTTATCAACCAGAAACCAATTCCTATAGTGATCCATTATCAGGATTTAATAAAGCGATGTTCAATGTTAACTACTATGCGCTTGATCCCTATATTTTACGCCCAGCCGCTGTTGTATGGAAAGATTATGTCCCTACCCCTATGCGAAAAGGCGTAGTTAATGTTTCATCAAACCTTTCCGAGCCAGCATCGATGGTAAATAACCTTTTACAAGGTGATGTGCATAAGGCTGGTACACATTTAGCTCGATTCTTTCTAAATACTGTTTTTGGTGTTGCTGGTCTTTTTGATGTTGCGAGTATGGTCGATCCACAGTTGCAAAAAGGCAATAAACGCACTTTTGGTGATGTTTTAGGTCACTACGATGTTCCTTATGGACCTTACGTTGTGTTACCTTTCTATGGTTCAGCGACATTACGTGAAGAAGGTGGAGGATTAGTTGATACACTCTATCCACCACTAGTTTGGTTAGATTGGCAATGGGCTTTAGTTCGTGGCGTGTTTGACGGGATTGAAGCGCGTGCAGTCGCTATTCAATATGAAGATCTTATTAAAAATAGTGATGACCCATACAATTTTATGCGTAATGCTTACTTCCAACGTAATGACTTTATTGCCTCCGGCGGCAAAGTGGACGAAGAAAAGCAACAACAACGTGAAGAGAGTATTAACAGCTTTATTAATGATATCGATTCACAATAGTTATAATAGTTATTGTTATTATTATTAAATAATTAAACCGCCACTAGCATTGGCGGTTTTTTATTTCCCTTTCATTTCAGGTAGATATTGCCAAAATCGCTTTGGCATCTGTTGACGTTGCAATTTAGGATTCACTCTTTCTTTAATAGTTAACGCGTTACAATAACGCAGCCACATGGTTTGAAATAGTTGTTCATCTTTAGTCATATAGTCTTGATTAATCATACTGTTAATAACTATATCTTGATGATTAGCTAGCGATATTCGTTCAATTTTTTCAAGATTATAAAAATAGCCATATTGCCGCTTCTCATCATAAATCGCCCATTTTTGATCCGCATAGCGATCTTGAAAAAAATTTAACACTAAGGGTAACGCATTATAAATTGGTGCAATGACCGCAAAATAAATTTTTTCACTTAAACTATTTTCACAAACGCTTATTGGATTGTTTATCGCATTAAATCGCACAAACTGCACTAAATGATGCTTTTCCCGACTCACTTTTTTAGCAATATCATGCACAGTTAGCACATCAGGATCGCCAAAATCGGTTTCAATTGAATGTGTTGATTGAAAAACTTTACAGATATAACGCAAAATAATTAAGTCACTTTCAGGAAGTTCTGACAACCAAACATACAACAACTGATTAAGCGCAATTTTTGAAATTTTTTTTTCGAGTGCAAGTTGTACCCGTTCGCATTTGCTGTTACGAAATTCAACTACATGCGTTTCTGTCGCTAATAAGGGCGCTACATCGCCTTCAAGCAATAAACACTCTGGCATTTTTTTTAACTTGAATGTGTCAAACACGGCACAAAGCAACCCTTCAAAAGTTTTGTCATAATAAAAGACTATCATTAACTAAAACCCCATTACTAATTGCTGAGGTAAAGAAGCGGCTTTTGCTTCTAACAAAGGTGGTTCTTGTAAAGAAAGACGAATATACTCAGCTGAAGAGTCAAGTAGCTTGAATTTTCGCATCTCATGACAAACAATAAAAAATTGCGCGCGCTTCAAAACTACCCCTATGCGTTTAAGTGCCTCTAAATTAAGTTTTCGATGGCGCCTTGCCATAACAATAAGTTTGGCCGATTTAACACCAATGCCGGGAACGCGTAAAATTTTTTGATAACTATCGTAATTAATATCTACCGGAAAAAATTGTGGGTTACGTATTGCCCACGATAATTTAGGATCAACCGTCAAATCAAGATCCGGATAACTGTCATTTACAATTTCATCCACATCAAAACCATAAAAACGCAAAAGCCAGTCAGCTTGATACAATCGATTTTCGCGAACCCTAGGCACTTCTTGCAGGACAGGCAATCTTTTATCATAGCTATTTACTGGCACAAATCCTGAATAGTAAACACGCTTCATGCTGGGTCTTTTATATAACTTAGCGGTCAATTGTAAAATTTGATTATCCGATTCATCCGTTGCACCAATAATCAGTTGTGTACTTTGTCCTGCGGGTACAAATTTAGGAGTCGATTTTATTCTTTTACGATCTTCCACATTCTCCAATAAATTTTGTTGGATATGGCGCATGGGTTGATAAATGGTTTGATGATCTTTGTCTGGTGCCAATAATTTAAGATTTTTTTCTGTTGGAATTTCTAAATTAACACTCATTCGATCAACCAGTAATCCAGCTTGTTTAATCAAATCATTGCTAGCTCCGGGTATCGCTTTCATATGAATATAACCATTGAAATCATAGTCTTTACGCAAAATGGTAACAACTTTGATCATCTTTTCCATTGTATGATCGGGGCTTCGAACAATACCGGAACTTAAAAATAGCCCTTCTATATAGTTACGACGATAAAATTCTATTGTTAATTGGGCTAACTCTTTCGGGGTAAAACCCGCCCTTGGAATATCATTGCTCTGTCGATTAATACAGTAAGCACAATCAAACATACAGTAGTTAGTCAACATAATTTTAAGCAATGCAACACATCGACCATCGGCGGTAAAAGTATGACAAATACCTCGACTATGAGCATTACCAATACCTTTATGTTTATTTGATCGAGAACTGCCGCTCGAAGCACAAGAAACATCATATTTAGCTGATTCTGCTAATATTTCAAGTTTATTAATCATTTTGTCGTTCATATCACACCACAATAACTGTTTTTATATACAGTATTATAAAGATTATAATAGTGTGTGCAACAATTTAATAAAGGATAATTTTGGTTGATCCACCTCATCAGATCAGAAAATTCATAATAGTCATTGAATAAACTACCGGAATGAAAAGTACTAAATTAATCACGCTTTGTGATGTAAACGGATTATTATCTTTCATCAGCATAAATAAAATAGATAATGGGGTATTGTTCAGCTTACAAGTGTACGCTATAATCACATCAATTTTTCATATGAAGCTAGATAATTTTAGGAGTAAAGCATTAAATGAAACGTGTTGTAATTACAGGGTTAGGTATTCTATCAAGTATCGGTAACAATACTAAAGAAGTTCTAGAATCATTAAAAGTAGGTCGAAGCGGCATTACTTTTTCACAAGAAATGAAAGATAGCGGAATGCGTAGCCATGTATGTGGAAATGTTAAATTAGATACAACAGGATTAATCGATCGTAAAATTGTTCGCTTTATGAATGATGCTTCTATTTATGGTTATTTAGCTTTACAACAAGCTATAGAAGATGCCAAATTAACCCCTGAACAAGTATCAAATCCTCGCACTGGTCTAATTGCCGGTTATGGTGGTTCAACAAAAACGCAATATAATGTCGTTGCAGGCATGAAAGAAAAAGGATTACGTGGAGTAGGCCCTTATGCGGTAACAAAATCAATGTCATCGGCAATTTCTGCATGTTTAGCCACACCATTTAAGATTAAAGGGGTAAGTTATTCCATGACTTCTGCTTGTGCAACATCAGTGCACTGTATTGGTCATGCAGCTGAATTAATTCAATTGGGCAAACAAGATGTTGTTTTTGCTGGTGGTGGTGAAGAACTCTGTTGGGAAATGTCTTGCGAATTTGATGCAATGGGTGCCCTTTCAACCAAATATAATGATACGCCAGAAAAAGCATCTAGAGCCTATGATGCAAACCGTGATGGTTTTGTTATCGCAGGTGGAGCGGGTATGGTAGTTGTTGAAGAGTTAGAACATGCGCTTGCACGTGGTGCACATATCTATGGTGAACTAGTCGGTTATGGTGCGACTTCGGATGGTTATGACATGGTTGCACCATCTGGTGAGGGTGCAATGCGTTGTATGCAGCTTGCTATTCAAGATTTAGACGTTCCTGTTGATTATATCAATACTCATGGTACTTCAACACCAGTTGGTGATGTTAAAGAGCTTTGGGCAATCAAACAAGTGTTTGGAGACAATATTCCAGCTATTTCTTCTACAAAGTCAATGACAGGTCACTCATTAAGCGCCACCGGTGCACAAGAGTTAATTTATTCACTATTAATGCTAGAGCATGGTTTTATTACACCAAGCATTAATATTGATGAACTTGATGAAGCCGCTATTGGTATGAATATCATTACTGAACCGACTGAACGTGAATTGACAACGGTTATGTCAAATAGTTTTGGTTTTGGTGGAACTAATGCTTCAATTGTGATGAAAAAATATAAAGCATAATCTAACTGATTGTTAAAAAATAAACTAAAACCGTTCAAATTAGAACGGTTTTTTATTTAAGGTAGCGATAGATAAGCGTAAATAAAATTATCAAATCACTTTTAAAGCGTTTATTTTCAAGTTTTATAGAACTTTACTCAAAAATAACTGTGTTCGTTCATTTTGTGGATGATTGAAGATTTGATCGGGTGAACCCTGTTCTTGAATAATGCCCTGATCAATAAAAATCACCCGAGTAGACATTTCTTTAGCAAAGCCCATTTCATGAGTCACAACAATCATTGTCATGCCCTCTTGCGCAAGTGATTTCATCACCGCTAACACTTCACCTACTAATTCGGGATCAAGCGCCGAAGTTGGTTCATCAAATAACATTACTTTTGGATCCATCATAAGCGCTCTAGCAATAGCCACACGCTGCTGTTGACCACCGGAAAGTTGACTTGGATAAGCATCAATCTTATCAATCAACCCGACTTTGGTTAACAATTTCTCTGCTTTGCTAATCGCGAGATCTTTGGGCATCTTTTTCACGTCTCTAGGTGCTAAAATAAGATTTTCCAGCACTGTCATATGTGGAAAAAGATTAAAGCGCTGAAACACCATCCCTACTGATTCTCGTAATTGATTAATATTGGTTTTAGGATCGTGCACTTTAAAACCATTAACTTCAATTTCACCGGATGTAATATCTTCCAATCCATTGATACATCGTAAAAAAGTGCTTTTACCTGAACCAGACGGACCAATTACCGAGATCACTTCTTTTTCTTGAATATCACACGAAATACCACGTAACACATGGATATCACCAAATTGCTTTTGTAGATTTTTAATGTGAATCACTTTTGCTCAACCTTTTTTCTAAATATTTTACCAGTAACGAGAGTAAGGATGTCATTATCCAATAAACCAAAGATATGACTAGGTAGGGCTCAGTATATGAGCCATAAGCCGCACCAGAAGTTCTTGCAGCGAAAGCTAAATCAGCCAGACCAATAGCTGCACCAAGGGAAGAATCTTTCAAAATAGCAATGGCATTATTACCTAGCGGTGGCAACATTCGCCGAAAAGCTTGGGGTAAAATCACTTTTCGCATGGTACTGCCATATCCCATACCTAATGAACGCGCAGCTTCCATTTGTCCTTTATCAATCGACTGAATCCCTGCCCTAAAAATTTCTGATATATAAGCACCAGCATTTAAAGTAATGGCTGTAACACATGAAATGAAAGCACCATATTGAGATCGTAGAAAGCGAGCGGTATCAACCGAAATCAAGTTATCAGATACAAGCAAACCATCTCGTGGGTTAATTAACAAAGGCATAAGAACAAAGTGAACGACCATAATTTGCACAAATAATGGCGTACCACGAAAAGCACTAACATATATTCTAACCGGCCATTGTACACAAAAATATAATGTATATTTCCAAACCCCATATTTTGCTGAAGCCGTGCGACCAATACCGAGCAATAATCCCCATAATGTGCCTAAAACGACACAAAACAGCGTACATTCAATAGTCATTTTTGCCCCTTCTATAAATAAGGGCAAGTATTCATTAATTATTTCCCAATTAAACGCCATAAAAAATCCACATTATTCTTTATCGGTTAAAGGTAAAGTTGGAACATTATTATCAAACCACTTTGAATAAATGTTGGCATAAGTGCCATTATCGATAATTTTTTTCAGTCCTTGGTTAATCATATTGCGCAATTTATCATTACCTTTTGCAACAGCGATACCAAAATATTGCGGCTCAAAATTTTGATCAGAAATCAGATTAAACTCTTTACCGGGATGCATTTTGATATAAAACTTAACTACACCAACATCGCCAATAGCAGCATTAATGCCTTCTTCATATAATTCTTGCAGTAACAAAGGTGTGTTATCAAAACGTTTAATTGACGTACTGTTTTTTCCTAATACTTTAGATACAACCACATCAGCTGTACTACCATTAACAACACCAACAGTATGAGAGCTCAAATCAGCGATAGATGTTATTTTCGACCCTTTTTGAGTCACAATAACTTGCTCAGCAGGAAAATAAGGTAAAGAAAAATCAACAGAATTTTTACGTTTTTCGGTAATCGTAATACCTGAAATGATAATATCGCGCTCACCATTATCTAAGGTAGCAAAAATACCTTCCCATGGTGTATTAATTAATTTAATTTTAAAATGTTGAACATCTGCAATGGCTTTAATTAAATCGATATCAAACCCTTCAAGTTGTTTTGCGCTATTTTCGTACTCAAATGGTCGATATGTACCGCCCGCGCCGACTACATAAGTTGCATCATCTGCATACGAATAACTGGTTGTTAATAAAATAACAATACTTAAAATTAGTGAAAAAAAAGATTTGATCATTGTCTATCCTGCCTTGAAATAAATGGGGAAAATATAATAACTTTTGAACAAAATATTGCAACACTATATTAGAGCGTAATAACAAATAACGTTAATAGTTATAATAGAGTACTGCGTTTTTTTGCTGATTCACCACAATTACTAGCAAAAAATTTTCTAGCACAACCAACGCTTTGTTACTGCATTACAACTATGTTAACTCAATTAAAAATTGTTTAAAAACATTATGTTATTAATATATTGTTTTAATGATTTATTTTGACTACTGTTAAACTCATTTTTTAGTATTAAATAAAGTAGAGCTAAACATAAAAAAGCTCACAAATGTGAGCTTATTATCATACTATTGATTGATTAATGATTCTGATAGATATCCCAAGCGGCCTGTAATCCAGCACCTTGGGTTGTTTTAAAGCCTACACGGTTTAAGACAGCTTCAAATGCGGTTAACGTTTGCATTACACATTGCTTTCTAGCGTTGTATCCCATAGTACCAATACGCCATACATTACCTTTAAGTGGACCAAAAGATGCGCCAATTTCGATACCAAAATCATTTAACATTAGGTTGCGGACCTCTAGATCATTAATATGTTCTGGTTTTTTAACACCAACCACATTATTCATTTTATGAGAAATATCACCAAATAGCTCAAGTCCCATAGCTTGCAATCCTGCAACCATTGCCGCACCATTAACACGGTGACGCTCAATAACGTTATCTAATCCTTCTTGTAAAACAATGCGTGCACATTCTCTCGCAGCATAAAGCATCGATGTTGCTTCAGTATGATGATTGATCCGTTCAGCCCCCCAATAACGGATGATCATGTCAATATCAAAATAGTTAGAATAAATAATTTCGTCACTACCACTGCTATCGCCATCTACTCGAATACCCAATTCCACACATTTACGTGCTTGAATGATATCAACCATTTGTGGACTTAACGTTAAGGGTGCAACACCTGGAGGTCCACTAAGACATTTTTGTAAGCTGACCGATACCCCATCTAACTGCCATTTATCGACTTCAAGTTCATTACCAACAATAGATGCAGTGGCATCAACATAAGATAATACGCCATGTCGACGACAAATTTCACCAATTTTATCTAACGGTTGCAACAATGTCGTTGAGGTATCACCTTGTACGCAAAGTAATAATCGAGGTTTAATTTTTTTAATGGCATCTTCAATCACGTTTGGATCAAAAACTTCACCCCATGGAACTTCAATGGTATGCACATCTGCTCGACAACGATGTGCTATTTCACAAAGTAATAAACCGAAACGACCAAAAACAGGCACTAAAACTTTATCACCAGGACGAATGGTAGAAACAAGCACCGCTTCGATACCGGCACGAGCGGTACCATCGATAACAAATGTTTGTTCATTTTTAGTTTTAAAAATGTCTCGATAAAGTTCCATGGTTTGATTCATATAATCAGTCATAACAGGATCAAATTGACCAATTAATGGAGCAGCCATTGCTCTTGTCACGCGTGGATCTGCGTTAATTGGACCAGGACCCATAAGCAACCGCGTAGGCGGATTAATTTGATCATATTTGTTTAGGTCTAACATTTATTTTTTTCCTTTATTTATATTTAATTATTTCAATAATCACACTGCATAGTGACTTATCGTTTTTTATCAATATTTTTTAAAAAATTATTTGCTATAGGATGATGAAATTTAAATAAATTAACAACTTCACTCATAACCTTGCCCATATGTGATTTTTTCCAAGCAAGTGATAATGGAGAGGGTTTTCGTTCGTTAACCACTTGGCAAGCAATTAAATCGCCTGAATCTAAATAGGGTTGGCAAATCGATTTTGGTAAAAATCCGATGCCAAGACCTTTTAAATGACAAGCTAATTTGGTTGAAATATTCGGGACAATAATCTCTGATTGACTCGGTAATAACCAAGCTACGCGTTTATTCATATGTACTGAAGTATCTTCAACATTAATGGCTGGGAATTTTCGTAATGATTCATTAGATAGTGGCCCCTCAATTTGGGTTACCGGATGATTTTTAGCGGCAACAAAAATCCAACTTACCTCGCCTAATGGAAGAATATTGATCATATTATCTAACGATTCAGTACCGGTGGCGCCAATCGCAAGATGGCATTCACCATGCAATAATGAATCCCAAACGCCCATATAAACTTGGCGAGTAAAGTTAAAATTGGTAAAAGGAAATTTCTCTTTTAAATGCGCCAACAATTCTGTGACGGCATCAACATCATATAATAAATTATTAATCGTTACATTGACTTTACGCTCAACACCATCTCGGATTTGCTGAAGCTCATCGGGCATGGTCGATAACCAAAGTAACCATTGACTACAATGTTCATAAAGGTGCTGACCTGCTAAGGTAAGCGAAACCGATCGCGTGGTCCGTTCAAATAATTGGGTATTTAAGTCAGTTTCTAATGATTTAATGCGATAACTAATTGCTGCTGGTGTTTTATAAAGCAACTTAGCCGCCTTTGAAAAACTATTACATTCAACGACTTTGGTAAATGTTCGCATTGTTTCAGTATCTAACATGATTCAACCCTCTAAAATAAAACGATCAATGCCTAACCACATACCAAGTAAAAGATCGGCACCAGAGGTATGACCATAATTTAATAATTTATCTATTGATGAATGATCTAACCTATTTTGGTTAAGTGCCTTAACCATCTGTAGTACTAATAACGAAAACTTACCTTCTAACGCATAATTGAGAAAAGATGCACTAATTAACGTTGTCAAAGAATTGAAAGATAAAGCTGACAAGCCATGCTTTAGTTGACTTAATTTACCGACAAAACGAACATCGCTTGAAATGATCGCGAGAAGACCCACTAAAATATCATCCATACTAGGTGTTAAACCTGGACCTAAACCTATAAACGGTGTAATGTCAACAACCTGTCCATCCATCAATTGTTTAATTTTATCACACAATAAATCAAGTTGTGGTGCCGATTTATCTATAATATTATCTTTCAAATTGCCAAACAATCCGGTCGGATAATCGACTTGTTGTAATAGCTGTACAATGGACTGTTTATTGAAGCTCAGCTTTTCATAACGTTTGATTTGCAAATGACATTGATGAGTATGATTCATGATTAAAATATCACCGCAAACCAAATCACCATTTAGTAGTTGATCTATTTTGAATTCATTGTTTAATAAAACTGATTTAATATAATCAAAATCTTCAGATTTAAGCACCCACCCCATTGGTGATATGCCACTTGCATATCGATGAAGCGTAATTAACTGCTGATGAGTATTAATTAAATTAATCGTGTGCTGATGTAAGCTAAATAACGATAAAGCACCTTCGATTGTTGGCGCATGAGCACTAACAAGCAAAGGCCTAATTTTATGTAAGTAATTTTGATTCGATAACATGCAACTGTACCGATTATTCAGAGTAAAACACGTGTTTATTAAGCGATTATCAATATGTTGATTTAATCGATTGCAATTAGCATGCATCATATTCATAAATTATACTTCGAGCTTTTTAGCCAGTGCTTCTAATGCTTTTTCAAAACAGGCTAATGGTGCACGCACTGTTCCTGCGCCAATTTGACCAATGCCTGCCTTTTTATGAGCAATACCGGTATTGATTAATGGCGTAATTCCGGTTTCAACAATGCGGCGTATATCTAATGCCATACAGCACCCCTGAAAATTCCAAGATGGTATTTGAAATAGCATGTTATGTTCTAAAAATATTTCACTCATCTCCTCTGATACCTCGTACGCAACATCAGCACCACCTGCACCTACAAATCGTGTAACACCTGGCGCAGCAACCATTGCAGCACCACCTATACCAAAAGTTTCAGTTATAGCACTGTCACCAATATCGGGATTGGCATCTTGCTGTGAATAACCGGTAAAAAATAGGCCTTGAGGTGTATTTACTGGAGCGGTAAACCACTGATCACCAAGGCCACTAACTTTAATACCAAAATCTTTACCATTACGTGTCATCGCGGTAACAATTGTCCCAGCTTGAATCTGGGCGGCACTATCCATTACGGATTTACAAAAAGCCATAGCTACATTTAAGAAAAATTGATCTGTAACACTTAAAAAATCAAAGATTTTTGCCATCTCTTCTTGGCTACGTTTAAGTACAGCTAATTTTGGTGACAACGTGCGTAATAATAATGCAGAAGCAGCAATATTACGTTGGTGAAATTCATCTCCCATAGTAATGGCTTGCGCCATCAATGCGGTTAAGTCAATGCCTTTATCAAATAATTTAAGTGCATCATTTAATGCTGGGCCTAATGATTCTTTCATCCAACGATGGCGATTTAAGACTTCTTCACCATAAGCACCAAAGCGCATGACTTTACCAATACCTTCGTTCAAATTACAGTATGCTCGGTTACCATGAGTAACATTTTCAACAACAACCATTGGCATATTAGCAGAGGTAATTCCACCCATTGGACCGACGGCATTAACTGAATGACAAGGAATAAATTCTACTTTACCTGACTGTAATAACTGTAAAGCTTCATTTTCATCTTTCGCCCAACCTTCAAATAAACAAGCACCAATACAAGCACCTTGCATTGGTCCTGTCATATCATGCCAAACAATAGGTGGCCCAGCATGCAGTAATTTTTGTCCTTGTGCTAACGTCGGTACCGCTTCTTTTGCTGCAACTACGCCAATCCAATGAGGCCTAGCCGCTTTAATTCGTTCAATAATAGCTTGGTTTGCTTCATTTATTGATGTATTCATATTGTCAAAACCTCTTAATTTAATTTCTTCAAAATAGCCGCTAATTTTTGATTACCGCCCGCTATTGGTGCCCATTGATAATGCACAACAGGTACATTCGATGCTTGAAGATCTTCAGCAAAGCTTCTAAGACCGGCATTAATCACACTAATATGATCAAGTAATGGGTACTGTTTTAACGAACGTATTTGCTTTAACGGTGAAATGAGTTTTTTTGCCAATAAAATTGCTTCCGGTAAATTGTCCATCACCACGATATTGGCAGCTTTTAAGGCATCAATCTGCTTGCTACGGCATTGTGGATCTTGCTCAGAACCGGTTACAGTAACAATCGCAATTAAAGGATTATCAGCTGCACGTTTAGCACACGCTTTTTGATAACCCGTAATAATGGATTCGGCAGGGTTAGTATTAGCGCCATAGCCAATAACCAAATCCAATAATAGAACACCAACACTTGTGTTATCACCTAACTGAGAAATTTCTTGTTCACGAATTGAAGGATCAATCATTGGATGTGGGCGACCTACAGTATAAAAATCATCACCAAGATCAATTATCTTATGACCGTTTTGATCTAACATGATGCCTTTATCATGATTTTTGCAAACCGTTAAGCCAAGCTCGAGAGCAAGTAACATAGCCGCTTCTGAAGCTAATGTGCCCCCAGTATATAAACCTAAAATAGAACGATGTTCCGCATGACTTAATTCACTTGCACTTGCTTCTACTTTACCTAATAAACATGATAATCGCGCCGCTTCATCCAACGTTCGGGCAAAATAAATATTTTCATCTTGTGGTTTATCTATGTTAGAACCTAAAAATATTGCGACAATTGGTTTGTTAATCAACTTCATGGCAGAAATCACTTTTTTACGCACACTCTCCGCCGGCGGCTTAGAAATAAACGTGATCACCTGTGTTGCCTGATCCGCAGCTAGCATATCTAAGGCAGTTAATGCACTAATACCACCGACTTCTTGAGATAAATCCCGCCCACCCAAACCAATAGCTTGAGTAATCCCCTGATTTAATAAGGCAATTTGTGAAATAACTTCTTGGATACCTGTTCCAGATGCACCAATTACGCCAATATTTCCCTTCGCAATGACATTGGCAAAAGCTAAAGGCGCACCAGCAATAATGGCTGTACCGCAGTCCGGTCCCATTACAATCAAATCTTTTTCTGACGCTTTGGTTTTCAAGCGAATTTCATCATCAAGAGAGACATTATCCGAAAATATCATCACATTTTTGTTATCATCCAAAGCTTGTTCAGCCAATCCAGCAGCATACTCACCCGCTATAGAAATAAGCACCAAATTAGCATCAGGCAATTTTTGATTTGCGCTAGCAAAACGTCTTGCTTTAAGTAATTTACTCCCACCTTGCTGTTGCTGTGCAATATTTTTTAACGCATCTTCTAATTGTTCACTAATCAACTCCACCACATTACAAGAATTATCATGAGTTTTAATAGCCACACAAATATCATTGGGTGTTGCTTGATTAAACATATCATCCCAAAAACCGGTTGCAGTAAGCAGCGACTTATTGGCTGGGGTACCCATCATGACGGAAACTTCATCAACTTCATCAAGATTACTGAGTTTTTTTGAAATTAGCATTAAACTAACTGAATCTTGAAAGCTACCTTTTTTTATAAAAGATTGAATCATGAGACTTGGCCTTTCAGTTATGAAAAAATTAAGTTCTGTTTAGATATAGACAGATACTCACTTATTACTTATTGAGATAGTTTCACAGACGGGAATGATTGATTTTACAGGTGCATCCTGTTACCCGTTTTAAATTATTCTGATTAATAACAATAAATAGTAAGACACTATCACATCTAATTTACAGATTGTATTTATATATTACGTAAAAAATAGTGAATAAGTAGGTTGGATGTCACAAATTGACGATTAATTATAAAAAATAAAACATATTAAAATCAGCAACATAAATGATTATTAAAAAATTTTTTATAATACCAATTCATTAATTTAATTAAATTTTAAAAAATTAAAAAAGCTAGTTTGATCACATTATTATTTGCTATTAATAGTATGGTAGATGACAAATTAACTTTTAATGTGTTTCATTATATACAAATACACTTAATGACAGTAACAAGTTGAACAACAGGTAAATACACATGAATATCTTATATGATGATGTTGCTAACGCAGTAGACTGGATATCTAGCTTTGGTGGATTAAAACAAGGTGGTACAACGCGCCTGCTCTATAGCGCCGAATGGCTCGCTGCCCAAAATGCACTCAAACAAAGAATGACTGAAATCGGCATGCATAGCTATTTTGACGACATTGGAAACTTATATGGACGATTTGAAGGCAGTAAATACAAAGATGAAGTTATCATGTCAGGTTCGCATGTTGATACCGTAGTAAACGGTGGCAAACTTGATGGACAGTTAGGCATTATAGCGGCTTTACTTGCAATGCAATACCTGAAAGAAAACTATGGGCAACCTTTACGCACATTAGAGTTAATCTCGATGGCAGAAGAAGAAGGTAGCCGCTTTCCTTACGTCTTTTGGGGCAGTAAAAATGTATTTGCTATCGCTAATCATCATGATGTTGAAACAATACAAGACAGCGAAGGCATAAAATTTGTTGATGCCATGCAAACATGTGGATTTAAATTCAATACTCAACCTGCACGCAACAATATTAAAGCGTTTTTAGAAATTCATATCGAACAAGGTGGCGTTTTAGAAAAAGAACAAAAAAGTATTGGTGTTGTGACAAGTATTGTGGGTCAACGACGTTATAACATTCGATTAATTGGTGAAGCCAATCACGCCGGTACAACGCCTATGGGATATCGTAAAGATGCGGTGTATGCATTTAGTCGAATCTGTAATGAATCAATTAACAAAGCAATCAAAGTTGGGGATCCACTTGTGCTTACTTTTGGTCACGTAGAACCCAAACCGAATGTGGTCAATGTTGTACCCGGTGAAGTATTATTCACTATGGATTGCCGTCATACGAATAAAGCCCAGTTAGTTCAATTCACGGAAGAGATCGAAGCTGATATGCTGCGTATCGCCAACGAACTTGGACTTGAAATCGAAATTAATCGCTGGATGGATGAAGATCCAATTCCGATGGATAACAAGCTAATCAAAATGTTAGAACAGATATGTAAGGAAGAAAAACTCAGTTATCGAGTAATGCACAGCGGAGCGGGTCATGATTCACAAATATTTGCTCCACGTGTGCCTACAGCAATGTTATTTGTGCCAAGTATTAAAGGTATTAGCCACAATCCGGCTGAAGATACAGATACAAAAGATTTAGTAGAAGGCATTAAAGCACTCACGCACGCCCTATATAAATTAGCTTATCAAGAATAATAAGGAATTAACATGACCATAATAGAAAAAACGGGTGGAATTAAATATTGGCATAAAATCGTTGTATTATTATGCCTAGGTTGGACCGTTATGTGGATTTATCGCCCAGTATTAACCGCGATTTTTCCAGAAGTCCAACAAACTATAGGACCACAATCCAATACTGCACTTGGACTCATTGCCAGTTGTTACTTCTTCGCCTACACCGCAATGCAAATACCCGCAGGTATGTTAGTTGATAAGTTTGGTAAAAAAGCGGTAGTCATCCCCGGCTTTTTACTCTTCACTATTGCAGCATTAATCATCGGTAATGCTCATTCAATCACAATGATCTATATTGGTAGTTTACTTGCTGGTTTAGGCTGTGGTTCTTATTATGGTTCTGCGTGGTCACTTTCAGCTGAAAATATTCCGTCAGAGCACCGCGGTTTCGCATCGGCAATCATCAATACCGGCTCGGCTTTAGGTATGGGGATTAGTTTGTTAGCAACGAGCTTTTTAGTCAAATCATTAGGCATGCCATGGCAATACATGTTATACATTATTGCTGCATTGTTGCTCTGTTTAGTTGCGGGTTTTGCAATTATCATCAAAGAACAATCTAAAATTAAACAAGCAAAACAAAATGACAATATCATCAAAACAACCGCTACTCAACAAGTAGAATCACAAACATCACATAGCTTTTTTAGTAGCCGAATGGTTGCATCGTATATCATGTATTTTGCCACATGCTATGGTTATTATATGATTGTCAGTTGGTTACCTAACTTTCTTGAAACAGAACGTGGTTTTACTGGTGGTAGTATTGGATCTGCATCTTCTTTAGTTGCATTTGCAGCAATTCCAGGTGCACTAATCATCAGTAAAATTTCTGATAAATATAGAAACAAACGCCTATTATTTATCATTGCTCTTGAACTAATCGCCGCAGCAACATTACTAACTACAGTACAATCAGCAACGATAACTTTCTTACTCGCTGGATTAATTTTTTACGGTTTATTTGGTAAATTGACTGTAGAACCAATTCTGATTTCACATGTTGCCGAAACTGCCCCTAAAACTAATTATGGCACTTCGTTTGGCGTATTTAACTTTTTTGGTATGAGCTCGTCTGTTATCGCTCCCCCATTAACAGGTTATTTAGCAGATTTTACCGGCACCAAAATTACCGGATTTTACGTGGCAATTGCTATCTTAATTATTGCAACCGTGCTGTTCTTCCTTCTTAACATGCATAAAAGCGCGAATAACAATTAATAATCTGTGCCGATCATTATATTTATGATCGGCAAAACACATTTTTCTAAAACTAGGCTGTTTTCAACGGCGCACTATTGTATTACCTAAAAAATAGTCAGCCGAAATAAAAAATCAATATGTTCCAAGGAGATAATTATGGGATATATCAATAACAACACAGGTTACCCAAAAGACTTATTAGCATCAAGAGCAATTATTAAACGACAAAATTACGCGCTCATTCCGCCTGATGGATTGGTAAAAAATATCATTCCTGGATTTGATAATTGTGACATCACTATTTTATCGACACCTAAATTGGGCGCATCATTTGTTGATTATTTAGTCACCATGCATAAAGATGGCAATAACCTACAAGGATTTGGTGGTAAAGATCTTGAAGTTTTTGTCTATGTTATTCAAGGTGAAATAACCGCTAAAGCCGATCAACAATCGTTTCATTTACAAACAGGCGGCTACCTTTACTGTCCTTGTGGAGTAAAACTTTATTTACAAAATATGACCAGCTCATCTCGCCTATTCTTGTACAAAAGACGTTATACCCCACTCGATGGACACCAAGCTCGAATCGTTTCGAACCATGTTATTAATCTGGAAAATATTCATTATGAGAAGATGGATAATGTATTTGTACAAGACTTACTACCAAAAGAACTTGGCTTTGATATGAATTTTCATATTTTAACTTTCCAACCGGGTGCAAGTCATGGCTATATTGAAACTCATGTTCAGGAACATGGCGCATATTTACTCAGTGGTGAAGGTATGTACTTGCTTGACAATGAGTGGATACCGGTCAAAAAAGATGATTATATTTTTATGGGCGCTTATGCATTGCAAGCTTGTTATGCCGTGGGTAAAGAGCCATTAAGTTATATTTATTCAAAAGATTGCCATCGTGATGTCGAAATTTAATGCAACGTACTATTTTGTTTCTCAAGCCAAATCGTGAGCTGAGTTAAGCAACTACAGTTACCAAAACAATATCGATAGACGAATAAAGCGAATCCATGAATAACCAAGCAGGTAAATGCATTATTAAAAACTAGGTCACTTTCTTATTCGGACAGTGACAAAAAATCAGTGGTATTACCGCATTTGATTAGCTCAATATTAACAAGAAAACGCAGTTAATAGCGAGTAAATGTATTAATACTTTAAAACAATAAGCAATTTTAATAAGTGATCAAGGATATCATATGGAACTGATTGTTATTGCATTAGGCGGCAATGCAATTTCTAAACGAAATGAACCACTATCAATAGAGAATCAATATCGAAACATTGATGCTACAACCCAGCTTATCGCAAAACTAGCGGGAAAATATCATTTAGTGATTGTGCATGGCAACGGCCCACAAGTAGGTTTATTAGCACTACAAAATGCGGCTTATACACAGGTTCCTGCCTATCCACTCGATATTCTGGTTTCCCAAACGCAAGGTATGCTCGGGTATATGATAGGTCGCAGTTTACAGCAACACGAACATGTTAAAAATGTTGTCACCGTGCTAACCCAAGTTGAAGTTGATCCCATTGACCCTTCTTTTGAAGATCCAACCAAGTATATAGGGCCAGTATATCAACCAGCGCAACAACAACAGTTACAAGCACAATATGGTTGGCATTTTAAACAAGATGGACAATATCTACGTCGAGTGGTGCCGTCCCCCAAACCGCAAAAGATTCTTGAAATTGACACCATTAAACAATTACTTAACAAAGACACTATTGTCATTTGTAATGGTGGCGGTGGTATACCTGTCATTAAAAATCAACTTGGATATCAAGGTATAGAAGCGGTTATCGACAAAGATCACAGTGCAGCGCAACTTGCCATACAATTAAAAGCCGATCACTTAATGATTTTAACTGATGCTGATGCGGTATATGAAAATTGGGGAACCCCACAACAAACGCCATTACATCATGTTAATACAGAACGATTAAAACCGCTTGCAGTTGATGATGGTGCTATTGGCCCTAAAGTCAAATCTGTCATTGAATTTGTTGAAAAAACCAGTAACAAGGCATACATCGGTAATCTAACGGATATAGAGTCTTTATTAGCGGGTACTAAAGGTACAATCATTACAAAATAATATAGCCAAACAGGCAAAACATATATTTGGGAGAGTTTACTATGCGAGTTGACAAAAAAACATTACATGATCTAATCGCGAATAAAATGCATAAAGCCGGTTTAAGTCAGGAACATGCAAACATCGCTGCCGATGCATTAGCTTTTGCTGATGCCCGAGGCATTCATTCACATGGTGCTGTAAGAGTTGAATACTATGCAGAGCGTATTGCCAAAGGTGGCATGACCGTTAATCCTAACATCACTTATAAAGAAACAGGTCCAGCGAGCGCTATTCTCGATTTTGATAATGGCTGTGGTTTGGTTGCAGCCAAAGTTGGCATGGATAAAGCCATTGAAATGGCGAAGAAGAATGGTGTAGCGGTCGTCGGTATACGCCGTATGTCACACAGTGGATCACTGTGTTACTTTACCGAAATGGCAGCTGCACAAAATTTAGTTGCCATTTCAATGTGTCAATCAGATCCAATGGCTGTGCCCTATGGTGGAGCCGAAGAATTTTTTGGTACCAATCCTATTGCATTTGCAGCCCCAACGGCCGATGAGCGAGTTGTATCATTTGATATGGCAACTACGGTACAAGCTTGGGGTAAAGTACTTTACGCACGCTCCAAAGGCGCTCCTATTCCGCCAACATGGGCTGTTGATGAGCACGGTGAACCAACTACCGATCCTCATAAAGTCAATGCTTTATTACCGATTGCTGACGCAAAAGGTTATGGTTTGATGATGATGGTTGATATCTTATCGGGGATATTACTAGGCTTGCCTTTTGGTAAAAATGTCTCTTCAATGTATGCAGACCTATCCAAAGGACGCGATCTTGGGCATTTACATATTGTCATTAACCCAGAATATTTTATCGGTCTTGAAATATTCAAACAAACTATGTCTTCGATGCTCGATCAATTAAAAAATGTCAAACCCGCTAAAGGCAATAGCCAAGTATTCTTTCCTGGTGAACGTGGCAAAAAACGTGAAGCAGACTACCTAAAAAATGGTATCGAAATTGTCGATGACATTTATAACTATTTGATTAGTGATGACATTCACTACAACCGGTATGATCATAAAAATAAATTTGCGGAGTAAACACAAATTTCTGACATAGATAAGTAAAATATTGTTCGCATGCGAACACCCTAGCTTATTCAAGGTTGATACCGGCTTTACAGGTGTCAACCAAAACGAATATAAAAACTTAGTTCTATCGTTTTATAAACAAATTAACCAACTATCAGCAATAATTATTAACTGAAAATCTTCTGGTATTTATTAACCAATCAAGAGCAATATATCACGAATAAAAGATAGCCTTGCAAAATATCACAATTTCAAGACTAAACATTACTTCTGCCTACACGGCAGTGAACGAGCACCCGAAAATTTCGAACAGTTCTAGCGATTTCTAAACTACCTACACGGCAGTGAACTAAGTGATCTCTTGTTGTTAATTGCCGTGTGTTTTCTAAACTACCTACACGGCAGTGAACCTCTAGCAACAGTCGTTATCATGTTGACACTTTTTCTAAACTACCTACACGGCAGTGAACCAGGGTTTATGTTCATGACATATGTTGGCTGTTTTCTAAACTACCTACACGGCAGTGAACTCTGTAAAGCCAACAATTGTCGCTCGATATTTTTTCTAAACTACCTACACGGCAGTGAACATCGGCTTTTTCTTGATTACCAAGTTAGTAATTTTCTAAACTACCTACACGGCAGTGAACCGTTACAATCAACTCCCCATGCAAGTGATCATTTTCTAAACTACCTACACGGCAGTGAACAGTATGCATAAGCGGGTAAGCCTACACCGACTTTTCTAAACTACCTACACGGCAGTGAACTCATTGATATACGAGTTATAAGCGAGTTTGGTTTTCTAAACTACCTACACGGCAGTGAACCTTAAGACTGAATACGAAGTCAGTCTAACAATTTCTAAACTACCTACACGGCAGTGAACTAGAATCTAAACCACTATAACTGTTGTTGGCAGAAAGGTAAATGATGTTTTGCTACTAAAAAACCCTTTTTTTTATGTGCTTTGTAATATATTGATTTTATTATTTTTTATATCTGGTGAAAAAAAAGGGTTGGTAAAAGGGTTAGTCGTATACGCGTTAGCATTCAATTGTGAGTTTATAAACAGCTTTGTCGCGAAGTTTTTAGGCAAAATATCCATAGCTTGATACTCAATATAAATTCAGTCATGAGAATTGCTGTTTAGCAATGCTGACAGGTTTAATTATCTTGTAATCTACGATATAAAAAATGACCGATGATATATAAAATAAGTTATACACGCAGAGCATTGATATTTAGCATTATCCAAGAAACAATTGTGCAATTGTCATCAGTTGATTATATAAAAAATAACAGGTATCAATCCCCTTGGAGGGTTGATTTCAACGTTTATTATCCTGATAATATCATTAAATAATAATTATTTTGAAATAAAATATCCGTTTTTACAGATAGTTACCTTAAACTGATCAACATCCTAGTTTCATCGACTTGGTTGCTGACTTAAAAATGCCACCCACTAAATTGTTCAATTTTTGTATTAACGTTCTTTTTAATCAGCAGTTATCACTAAATAGATAATAATTATAATAATCAATAAAGTTGAGAGATGTATTCAACGCTATTTGTATCTATTTTTACCGTATTGAAACTTGCATATTTCTTTTTTCTAGTTTAATTTACATACACAAATTGACAATAATTAGAGAGTAAACATGACGATATCATTCAAAGAACAACAACAACGAATAAGCTTTGTGAAACATTTTTTTGCTGATCAGTTAGCCGAAAATTTATCCCTGATTGAAGTGCAAGCACCATTATTAAGTCAAGTTGGTGATGGTATTCAAGATAATTTATCTGGTACAGAAAAAGCTGTTCAGGTTAAAGTTAAAACGATTGCTAATGCACAATTTGAAGTCGTTCACTCTTTAGCAAAATGGAAGCGTAAAGTATTAACTGATCACCATTTTGCTGTGGGTGAAGGTTTATATACTAATATGAAAGCGTTACGACCTGATGAAGATCAGCTTTCACCAATTCATTCCGTATTTGTCGATCAATGGGATTGGGAAAAAGTAATAAGTCCAAAAGATCGTACTCTTACTTACCTAAAACAAACAGTTGAAAAGATCTATTCAGCGATTAAAGCAACAGAAAAAGCCGTATCAGAAAAATATCACCTTTCACGCTTTTTGCCGGAATCCATTACATTTATGGATAGTGAACAACTGTTAAAACGTTACCCTAACTTATCACCAAAAGAGCGTGAAAATGCAATTACTAAAGAGCTGGGCGCTGTATTTTTAATTGGTATTGGTGGCTATTTATCTAATAACGAAAAACACGATGCCCGTGCACCCGATTATGATGATTGGAGTAGTGATAATGAAATGGGTTCTAAAGGCTTGAATGGCGATATTTTAGTTTGGAATCCAGCATTAAATAGTGCATTTGAAATTTCATCAATGGGCATTCGCGTCGATCCTGAAGCGTTGAAACGTCAACTTAAGATCACTCATGATGAAACTCGTTTACAATTAGCTTGGCATCAAGCATTAGTCAATGGTGAGTTATTACAAACTATTGGTGGTGGTATTGGCCAATCTCGATTAGTCATGCTGTTGTTACAACTAAAACATATTGGGCAAGTACAAGCAAGTGTTTGGGATGAAAAAACCAAACAAAGTTATGCGAATTTGCTATAGCCAAAATACATCATACTTTGCCATTATTGGTGAAGTATGATAATCATTAACAGCTTTTTTCTAATCCCATCTGCCAAAAACCAGCTTCAAGCTGGGTTGCCGTTTTAAAAATGGTTTTTAACTGTGCAAAACGTTCTGCATTGATATTAGATAAATTATCATTAATCCAATTGATTTCATCTTGCACTGCTTTTTGAAATTCATCACCACAATACATGTCGATCCAACTTATATAGGGATTATTTTCTGCATTATACCAAGACTGGGCTGTTATCCAATTTGCGATCATGCCATAACCGATCAAGCATGGCGCTAAAACAATATGTAAGTCAAGAATATCACCTTTTAAGCCTACATCTAAAACATAATCGGTGTAAGCAATGTTAGCTTTGGCTCCAACTAAACGGGTTAATTCTGATTCAGTGATATGCCATTGTTTACAATAACGAATATGTAAATCCAATTCTACTTCAACAATAGCTTTAAGGCTATGTAATGCTTGTTTGATTTCTAAAAGATTACGGCTTTTATAAACTGCAAGTCCCCAAACCCGCGAAAAGTTAACCAAAAATAGATAATCTTGCTTTAAATAGTGTTGAAAACAAGACTTATCTAACGTTCCTTTACCAAGTTGTTCGATAAATTCATGCTGGATATAACTATTCCAATCTGTCTGGCATGAATCAATAAGGGAATAAAATGAAAACATAAAATACTGTTACTTAAATAATCAATTTATAAAGGCTTAAAACTGATTTTACCCATTAAATACCCATTTTGTCGGAATTAAGCAAATCAGATGCAATGGGCAAATTTGAGCCCAAAACATAGTGAATTAATTAGCAGCGTCGAAAAGTAAATTAAACAACTAAATTAACAAAAGCTCGCTTTGGGTATTTCATGTTTAATTCTAATCGACGCTTTACTATCAACATTACTAGTTAGTGGTTGATTCTGATGTTTGGTTAGGACTTGTTTGGTTTTCCGTTTTTTGCTGTTCACTAGAATCAACTGGTGCTGTTGTAGTTGGTGCTACTGTTTCTGTTTTTGATTGCTCAGGTTGAGACTTGGCATCAACAGCTTTTTTATCTGTGCTTTTTACAGATTTGCTAGCAGCATCATAACGCACATAGACAATATTTTGTTGACCACGATCACAAGACCCCACAATTTGCCCTTCAATTTGTTGTTGAGGTTCATTTGATGAAACAAGTTTCAATTGAAATTGAGAGGCTTCAACACCATTATTTTTGATTTTTTCTGCGATATTAGCGCTGATCTCATCACAGTTTGATGCACTAGCTATCATTGGTAGACTAACTAATAAAACAAAGGCTAACTTTTTCATATTATTTCCTTTTTTATAAATGATATTTTATCGAGTGCATTATAAAACTATTGGTTAATCTGTCTATAGTGTTTTTGATAAAGATAAAAAAATATTTTTTATTAAAATAATAGGAAAGTTAGCCCGTTTAAAACGCAGTAAACTAACGTAATTTTAATGATGTTTATCTTCCAATGATTTTAATTTATTGATAATCCAGGATCGGATATTAGCTAGTTCTGTTTCGCTCAAGCTATTAACAAAATCTCGTTTTTCATGTAACGTTTTTCGATCATCTTCAGTTAAAACCACCCCATCTAAATTTAACAATACTTCTTTTCGATAAACTGAATAAATGAAGTCTTTTATTAACTCATCTGAAAGATTAATTTCTGTCATAATATTTCCTTCCTTTATCGCGATTTTTACCCAGCAAGACGATCATCTTGCCAAGATTTGTGGTACTACTTTGCTAATACAACGTCTCTAATTGAACCACTAACATTTATCAAAAATTTTTTAAAGTTTAAATCCAGATAGAAAAATCAAGTTCATCACTTTTACTATAATAATATATAAACAACATGACAATGAACAAGTTTTGCACAACGCTAAAAATCTTAAAAGGGGATAACTAGCAAATTATTCACTGTACTCTTTGATAAGTATTTAACAAACCTGTTGATAACTCCGTATTATATTGATTTATTTTAATTTATTTGCAAGGTTAAATATTAACCTACTGCTGTATTAATTTCAAACTTTATTAAAAATATGAACTCAACATAATCAACGATAGCACAATTAAGAGAAAAAGGAGAGGAAAACTACAGGAATTAAGCTTGATTTCACTGTAGTTTAATAAATAATACGATTTATAAAGCGGTGAAAAAAGCCATTAAGCCAAAGATGACGCCCGGTGAATTGGCAATAGCAATTGGCCAATCTTTCTTTTCGCGCAATAAGCCATAGCAAACCCATAACGAACAGTTTATTGCTGCAGCCAATGGTTGAGTGGGATTAGATTTGTAACCATGAAGATTATCAATGATTTGTGGAATATAAGAAACATACATGCCAAGTGAAGCGATAGTAGCAATTACGCCCAAATAATGAAACGCTTTAGGTGAAAGATTCAAGACCTACCTCCCTACTGAGTCGAAAAATAAGGGATTCAACTCTAGCATATATCCCTTAAAAATTGTACTCAAAAACCTCATCCAGAATGTTAATTATTGATAAAGGATTTAACAAGATTTTGCATTTATGACGCCCTGCATCACAAGTTAATACCTTTTAATAAGCAGAGTAATGTGTACCACCAAGATTCACTATTTAATGTAGGCCAAATAACATACTAAAATTATCAAATCATAAAACAAGCAAGAGACTAAACTCAAGAATACTTAATTTAATCATATAAATAAAACAATATGGCGCAATTGGTAAAGGGATGATTCATAACCTTAAAATGATTACAAAAACAACTTATCTAACTCAGATAAATCTGGCATAACCGTTAATCCCATCCTTTAAATGGAATTTTAAAAACTATAACCGCCTACACGGCGTTAAACTTAATAGCTACATTATGGATCAAGGTTATCGTTTTCTAAACCACCTACACGGCGTTAAACTCTTGCAGACGAATATTGTCAGAATAAACCATTTTCTAAACCACCTACACGGCGTTAAACTTGGTCAATCATTGTTATCGTTTATTCTGCCATTTCTAAACCACCTACACGGCGTTAAACTCACGTTAGCGCCATTCGTTGGTGGCGTTATCTTTCTAAACCACCTACACGGCGTTAAACTTACTGCTTCAGTCAAAAATTCCTCATACGCATTTCTAAACCACCTACACGGCGTTAAACTCTCTGGACCATTGCGCCGCCTTGCAATTGTGTTTCTAAACCACCTACACGGCGTTAAACGTTACGATCCATCACATACCGGCGATAGCGCATTTCTAAACCACCTACACGGCGTTAAACTAGAAACCAATACACTATAACGCTTGTTGGGCAAAAGATAAATCTTTGTTTTAGGCTTAAAAACCCTTTTTTTACATTAAAAATTAACCTATTGATTATAAACAAGTTTAAATTATAGTAAAAAAAAGGGTTTTGTCATGATGTTTATTGAACTTGTAAAGTTACCCTATTTTTATTAGTAGGTCTTTGCTTTAGGTAATAACAAAAAGTCTTTGATTATCATCAAAGACTTTTTAGTAAATTAAAAATAAAAAACATCTAAATTTGCAAAATATAAACCTGATTATTAAGAATATTTTTATGATCAAACTGCTGTTTAATTGCTTGCATTAATTGGCGATTTTCTTCTGGTATGGCCTGCTTAAAATAGTTAACTTTAGCAGTACCAATACCATGTTCTGCAGAAGGAAGACCACCTAATTGATGACATTTTAGATACAAAGCACAATGGACTTGTTCAAGTAAGCATTGCCATTGCGCTTGCTCTCTACCATCGCGTAACAGACATAAATGGATATTGCCATCACCAGCATGCCCAAAAGCTAACATTCTTACACCGGTTTTTGCTTCTAATTGTTTGGTGTAATGAATAAAATCAGCAATTTTATTAATGGGTACAACAATATCTATAGGATCTTGCTCTGTCACCGCTTCAACAGCGCGAACTAGTGACCCGCGCACTGCCCAGATTTGGCTAGCTTGTTCTGCAGTTTCTGCAATAAAATGTTCACAATCAGCCAAATTAGCCAGTAGTTGCTGGCGCTGTTGTAATATAGTCTGGTGATCAGCACCATCTAACATAACAATAAGATAGGCTTGTGCATTGGGTAATGGAAATTGAAACCCCGAATATCTTTCACCCCACTGCGCGACCTGACGTTCTACAAACTCCAATGCTGTGGGTGTTAACGTTTGTAATATAGTTGTGATATTTGCTATAGCTAAATCAATACTTTTAAAACCAATAATTAAGGTTTCGAAAGCTTTTGGTTTAGCAATTAACTTTAAAGTGCATTGCGTAATAATACCCAGTGTCCCTTCACTGCCAATAAAGAGATGTTTTAACGAAAGCCCGGTATTATCTTTAACATTTTTACTACCAAAATTTAAAACGCTGCCATCAGCCATGACCACTTCTATTGCTTGCACATAATCACGAGTCACGCCATATTTAACCGCACGCATGCCACCAGCATTAGTACTTATATTACCGCCAATAGTGGCATTTTTTGCACCAGGATCGGGCGGATAAAACAGGTCTTGCTTTTCAACCCATTGTTGTAAATCTTGTAATAAAATGCCTGGCTGGACAGTAATGGTGAATGTCTCTTTATCCAGTTCAACAATATTGTTCATTAAAGATAAATCAATAATAATGCCACCATTAGGAATGGTTGAACCCACCAAATTTGTACCCGCGCCACGCGTTGTAATATTGATCCCCTTTGAATAGGCATATTGAACTATTTGTGAAACTTCCGCTGTTGTTACTGGATAAACCAGTAGTTCAGCTTGTCCATATTTCAATTGCAGTCCATCACTTAAGTGAGATTTTGGAATATTGTTTTGATAAATGATTCGGTTAGGATCTTTAATAATAGTTGTAATTGTATTCATGTTTATACCGATTATTTATAGCTGCGATCAAAGTGATTAGCTAATTTATCCCCTAAAAATTGAATTAACATCACAATAAAAATCAGAATGATAATACATAAAATCAGGATTTCTGTGACATAACGTTGATAGCCGTAACGAATGGCTAAATCACCTATTCCACCCCCGCCAACCACACCGGCCATTGAACTAAAGCTAATGAGCGAAATTGTCGTTACCGTTGCATGGCGAATTAATTGTGCCATCGCTTCAGGAAATAGTATTCCAATAATTATGCGAATATGTGATGCTCCGCTCGCTACTGCCGCTTCAATCACGCCTTTATCTATCTGACTAAACGCATTTTCAGCTAATCTTGCATAAAAAGCGATAGCCGCTAACGACAAAGGAAAGATAACCGCTTTTGGTCCAACAGTCGTGCCTACAAATAAAGCACCTAAAGGTAACACCGTCACCATTAAAATCAAAAAAGGAATTGAACGAGTCGCATTAATGATAAAGTTAGCAATACTATTCATTACTCTATTTTTGAAAAAAAACGGATTAGACATCAAAAACAGCAACAGCCCGATTATTGTGCCAAATAAAATACCAGCAAGCAGTGACCAACTGACCATAATAAAAGTCTCGTAAGCGGCTTGCCATAACATTTGTGCCATTTCAGCAAGGGTGAGTTTTATCATTAATATATTTCCTCAATAATCACACCTTGATTGTGTAACTTTGCAATAAGATTCAAGATATCATCGGGATCACCAATTAACTCTATCACTAGATTGCCTAACGCTTGCTCGTTAAAATACTCGATAAAGCCATGCAAAATATTGAAAGCGACGCCTGTTTCAAGCGCTGATTGATATAAAATAGGTTGCGTAGTATTTTCATTAATATAGCGCAGTCTAACCAATTTACCTTTAGCATTTTGTTTAATAAGATCGGGAAGATGAGTATTTTCATCAATATTAAGAAAGTTTTGGGTAAAGCGTTGTTTTGGGCAAGCAAATAAATTGAATGTGTTATTCATTTCAACAATTTCACCTTGTGACATTACCGCAACCCGATGACAAATTTTTTTTACCACATCAATTTCATGGGTAATAAGAACTATGGTTAAGCCAAATTTTTGATTGAGCTGTTTGAGTAAATCCAAAATAGCACTGGTTGTAGTTGGATCTAATGCACTGGTCGCTTCATCACATAGCAATATTTTCGCTTCATTCGCTAAGGCCCTTGCAATACCGACTCGCTGCTTTTGCCCACCACTAAGCTCGGCAGGATAAGCATAAGCTTTATCGCTCAACCCTACCAATGTAAGAAGCTCTTTCACTCGGTTTTTTACGGCATCACCCTTTTTACCCGCAGCCTTAAGAACAAAGGCAATATTTTCATAAACGGTTTTTGAACAAGCAAGGTTAAAATTTTGGAAAATCATACCGACTTGAAAACGAAAGGCCTGTAAATGGCGGCCTTTCAAAGTGCTAATATCAACACCATCGACAATAACTTGTCCTGACGACGGTATGGCGAGTCGATTAAGCGTTCTTACCAATGTACTTTTACCTGCACCACTTGAGCCAATAATGCCAAAAATTTCGCCTTGATTGACATCAAATGAAACATTTTTGACGGCTTCAACTATTTGGCCTTTTGCCTCAAAACGCACCGATACATTTTTTACTTGGATTAAAGGTGTATGTTGCATAATTAAAATAATTGATAGTCAGGTTTTTGGAAAGTATAAAAAATACCATTTTTATCTTCGATCACTTGCGCAAATTCAGGTGATTTAAGTACATCAATAATGTCCTTACCTAAAGTATCTTTAGATGAACTACGAATGGCAATAACATTTTTTAGATCTTTATCTAAAACTTCGGTATAAAGTGCTTTAGACAAATCTAAACCGGCACCAATAGCATAGTTACCATTGACAACCGACAATACCGCACTATCTAAAGAGCGAGGTGTTTGTGGTGCTTCAATTGGTACAATATTTAAACCATAAGGATTTTCAATAATGTTATTAGGTGTAAGATTATTTTTATCTACAGTTGGATCGAGTTTAATAAGGCCTGCGGCTTGCAAAATTCTCAATGCTCGCGCTTCATTAGTGACATCATTAGCAATAGTGACTTGATCACCTTTTTTTAATTGAGAAAAATCGGTAATTTTATTAGAAAAAATACCCGCACCAGCGGTAGGCACAAAGCCTATTGCGATAATATCTAAATTGCGTGCCTGTTTAAAATTATTCAAATAAGTGAGATGTTGAAATAAATTAGCATCAATTTCTTTATTAGCTAACGCCAAGTTAGGTTGTACATAATCACTAAACTCACGAATTTCAACACTATAACCTTTCTTTTCTAGTCCTGGTGCAATCGCTTGTTTAAACATATCGCCATAAGGTCCGGCAGCAACACCGACAACAATATGATTCTCTTTTTTAGTATCATCACAACCGGTCAGCAAAGTGAATGTTGATAAAATAGCAAAACTTAATGCAATTAATTTTTTAAACATGATAATTTTTCCTTAAATTTGGATAATCTTTGTAAAGCTGCAATCAGCGTTTGTTCTTGTTTAGCAAAATGAAAACGAATATATCGATACTCAGGATGTTTGAAAAATGCGGATCCCGGTACAGCTGCTACACCTACTTCTTTAATTAACCATTCACAAAATTCAAAATCAGTTTTAAATGGGTTAAAAGCCGAAATATCAACCAAGACATAATATGCGCCTTGTGGCTCATAATAAGATAGACCTATTTTATCTAAACCTTGCAAAAACAGTTGACGTTTTTCAGTATAGGTTTGAGTTAATTGTCGATAGTAATCATCACCCAATGATAACCCAGCGCAAGCCGCTTTTTGTAATGGTGCAGCGGCGCCAACAGTTAAAAAGTCATGGATCATTTTACAGCCATCAATGATAGTTTTATCTGCAATAATATAACCAAGGCGCCAACCTGTAATCGAATACGTTTTTGATAATGAACTACAGCTAATAGTACGCTCTTTCATACCGGGGAAATTGGCTAAATAAAGGTGCTTGTGCGGGGCATAAACCATATGTTCATACACTTCATCAGTAATAACATAAGCATCAAATTCGATGGCTAATTGACTGATATAGTCAAGTTCAGCTTTAGTAAAAACTTTACCGCAAGGATTACTTGGATTACATAAGATTAAAGCTTTTGCACCTTGTTCAAAAGCTTGTCTAAGCTGCTGTTTATCAAACTCAAATGTAGGTGGAATGAGTGGTACATATATTGGCGTAGCATCAGATAAAATCGCATCAGCACCATAATTTTCATAAAAAGGTGAAAAGATGATAACTTTATCTTTAGGATTACAAATTGTCATAACCGCACACATCATGGCTTCTGTACTGCCACAGGTCACAAGGACGTTTTCATCGGGGTTTATGTCAATGTTCATCAACTTTTGCTGCTTTTTAGCCAGTAACTGTCTAAATTCTTTTGACCCCCAAGTAATTTCATACTGGTGAGGACCTTGCTCTGCAGCCTGCTTAAGCGCTTGTATCAATTCTTTTGGTGGATCAAAATCAGGAAATCCTTGTGATAAATTGATAGCTTGATATTCATTAGCAATTCTGGTCATCCGGCGGATAACTGAATCAGAAAAGTGGTCGAGTCGGTTGGCTAATTTACGCATTTATGTTAGTGATGAAAAAATTAAGGTGTGCAAGTATAATACAAAATAGTATTTTTCTCGTTAAATAATATATTTATATATATTTATAATTTTTTTTTATAACAAGGTTAATCTTTAAAGATTGCCAATCATCTTACTTAAACGCGGTAAATTTGAATTATGGGATAAGAATAGCGATTCAAAAAACTCAATTTGAACGAAATGAATGGATATAAAAACGGCTAAAAATAGAAAAACTGATTAACCTGACGGGAAAAGATTAGTTTCTTGTCCAAATATCTTTATGCGCAAAACCGAGTAAATTATTGGTCATTTTAATGTACTGTAATTCCAGTGACCAAATTGGCGCTTTCATTAATTTAGCAAATGGAAAAGCTTGATAATACAGTGAATAAGCATGCATAGCTTGTTGATCAGTTAGCGGTTTTGCTATTGCGACAAACTGTATACCTTGAATTTGAGCAACAGTTCTAGGCGTAATACTAATTGTACCTGCTACCTGCGGCTGGTTTAGCATTGCATTAGCATGCTGAGTTTTTAGCTCAGTGAGAAAATATAAATTCATCAACTCTTGATCAAATACATAAAAGGTATTACATGCCCAAGGTTGATTATTTGATAAAATCACACTTAACGAAAGTACATGCTGTTTTTTGATAAATTCAATGATCTTACGATTAGGTTGCATACAAAATTTGTTGTTTGTCATATCATTCAATTATTTTACTGTTGAGTTGCATATCTTCACCCCAACGAGGTAGGCATGGCATATCAATATCAAACAAGTCTAAGGCTCTTGCAACACTATGCGTTATCATATCATCAACACTTTCAATATGTTGATATAAGGCAGGAACAGGTGGAAAAATAATTCCCCCCATTAATGTCACCGCTTCCATATTTTTAATATGTCCTAGATGTAATGGGGCTTCTCGCGTCATTAAGACTAAGCGACGACGCTCTTTAAGTACCACATCAGCCGCTCGAGTAAGTAAATTATCAGATAGACTATTCGCAATTGCAGATAGAGAGCGCATTGAACAGGGAGCAACTAACATACCAATAGTTTTATAAGAGCCACTGGCTATCGCTGCACCAATATTATTAATGGAATAAACACTATCTGCTAATGCTTGAATCTGTTTTATACTCATATTGGGGACTTCGTAGCTAGAGGTTATTTGTGCAGCTTTAGAAATAACAAGATGCGTTTCGATATCTAACGGTTTTAACAGTTCTAGCGCTTTAATACCATAAGCAATTCCTGTTGCACCACTAATACCAATTATTATTCGTCGGTTTGCCATTTCTATCCTTATCTTTCAGTAAAATTACATAAATAGTGAATTACTATTTTAGCACTAGCAATGTAAAATCATCGTTCAAGTTTTCAGTCATATATAGACATAATTTTACCGACTATACCTACCAATTAAAAGCGAATCAAGTATCAACCGGCAATACATTTTCAAACTACTTTTATTTAGATGATAATTTTAGAGATGAAAAACATCAAAAAATAGATAGATGAGATAGCTACCAACTGCGCGTTGGTAGCAAAATTGGTTAGTTATTCTTTGGCCATAGGTTGAGTAACAACTTGGGTTTGTTGTTCACCCTGAATTGCGTTAATTTGCGCTTCGTATTTGCTTACAGCATCTTTACCTGACAGTAAACTATACGTTAATGTAAATTCGGTACTTTGACCAGGTGTCAATTGACGAACGCGTTTTTGCTCTCGCTCTATAGTTACAGGATAGGCAAAACTGGTACCAGGCTCTAAACCAGTAACATAACCTTGTTTAAGGGTATCGGTATTTTTCCATAACGAAAGTACCGGTAATTGTTTGGTATTAAAAGCGATACCTGCTGCTTTATCTCCTGCTTTATTGGTGACCATTACTTGTGTGTGATTATTTGCATCAGCAAATGGATAAACGTTAAAGACCATTTCATCAAAACCTTTAGTTGGGCCTAAATAAGTTTGCCACGTCGCTAATCCTTCTTTTGCATAATCGTTAAAAGGTGAAATTTCTTTAACTGGCGCAACAAATCTAGCGCCTTCTTCAAGAATTGGCGTACCAAAGTTGCTATGATAAATGATTTGATAATCGCGGGTATAATCACTCTTATTTGTAACGACATCATGTACGGTAAAATCATTACTTCCTGGCACATAGCTAAGTGATGCCCACGTTTCTAAATGACTTTTTTTGAATGTGTTTTCTTTTATCAGACCTTTAATATTAATAGTATACGGCGCTTTATCTTCGATTGTGACAATTAATTTTGATACAGGCGTATTTTGTGCTCGTCCGTGAAGCGTATACATCATGCCATCGGCTTGAACGGCATGTCCAGTCCATTCAAAACCACAACGAACCATCATTTCGTTAAAGCCATCTAACCAACCGATGCCACCGCGACTTTCTAAATTGATAAATTTAGGGTTAACAACTTCATTAACAGGCGAATCCCAGCCTAAACGAATCCCCTCACCTTCTACCGATAAAATACCTAAGCCACGCGTAGGAATTAATTTAATAGTCAAAACATCACTTGTTATTGTTAGTAATTCAGTTCCTTCTTGTTTACCGCCTTTAAGCACCGTGTTTTGAATAGTAAATTTTTCATTTTTTACACCCAAATCTTTGCTAGAAATCGACCAGTTACCTTCTGCAATACCTTTTTCGTTATCGATTAAGACAAACTCTTTTGCACTGGCATTATAGCTAAGCAGACCAAGTAATAGAGCAGATGAAACAATTTTGATTTTCATAGTGATTCCTTATAATGAATAAAACGAAACTGAATCGGTTCAGTTAATATGACACAAAATTAAAGGAATCAATAAAACAATATCGTAAAAATGAGAAGTCATTCACATTTTTTTCAAATCAAATAACGTTAGACAAAGTTATACACACATACAGTAAAACTTGCTGAAATTAGCTTTTTGGCCTAACTTGACCTGCTTTCCAATGTTTACGACAAACTGAATGGAACTCACTATCGCCAAGATGAATTGAATTACCAAATTTAACAATTTTACCATCTTGTCCTTCTAGCAAATTCATTGTTGCTTTTTTACCACACCAACAAACAGTTTTTAATTCGCGAAAATTATCGGCAATTTCAAGTAAGGTTTTTGAGCCTTCAAATAAATGTCCCATATAATCGGTTTTTAAGCCAAAAAACATCATAGGTACACAATATTCATCACAGACATCCGATAGTTTCCATATAGTACTTTTAGATAAAAACTGGCTTTCATCAATCAATATACAGGCATAATTATTTTTTTTGATAAGTGCAATGATCTCATCAACACTATTATCGTCAAGCAATAATGCTTTTTTACGTAACCCTAATCGCGATACAATTTCTACCGCGGAATCACGTGTATCAACAGACGACTTAAGTAATAAAGTCTGCATGTTGTTACTTAAATAATTATGATCTATTTGTAATAGCTCGGTTGATTTTCCCGCATTCATCACGGCATAAATATAGTATATTTTCGACAAAATAAGACTCTCAAGAAGTAAAGTGAAATAGATAAAAAAGAGATTGTTAAGATAATAAAAAGGTAAGTACTATACCTACCTTTTTAAGTATAAATTAAATATTAATTATTTAGCTTTACCTTGATTTGCAACCGCTGCTTGTTTTGCAGCAATTTCATCAGCATTACCTAAATAATAGTGTTTAACAACTTTCATATTGTCATCAAATTCATACACTAACGGCACACCAGTTGGGATGTTTAGTTCAATAATGTCATCATCACTGATGTTATCAAGGTGTTTGACTAATGCTCGTAAAGAGTTACCGTGCGCTGCAATAATCACACGCTCACCTTTAGCAACACGTGGTGCAATAGTTGATTCCCAATAAGGAAGCACACGTTTAATCGTTAATGCAAGGCTTTCTGTTAATGGTAATTCTGATTCAGGTAATTTGCTGTAACGTGAATCATGTCCAGGAAAACGTTCATCTGATTTTTCAAGTGCTGGAGGCGTAATTGCAAAACCACGACGCCACAATTTGACTTGTTCATCACCATATTTAGCCGCTGTTTCTGCTTTATTTAAACCTTGTAATGCACCATAGTGACGTTCATTAAGCTTCCAGTTTTTTTCAACCGGTAACCATGCTTGATCAACTGCATCTAAAACATGCCATAAAGTATGGATTGCGCGTTTTAAAACAGATGTATAAGCAAAATCAAAAGTAAACCCTTCTTTTTTTAGAAGTTGTCCAGCTTCAGCTGCTTCTTTTTTACCTTTCTCAGATAAATCAACATCTGTCCAACCACAAAAACGGTTTTCTTGATTCCAAACACTTTCTCCGTGTCGAATAAGCACTAATTTTTTTACTGCCATGAGTATAGCTCCTTTGTTTCGTAGAATAAAATGGTTAAATTTATATTCATAATAATGCACGGAACACACCGTGCATTATGCGTTTTATGCCTCAATAAATCTTACATAAAACTTTAATTATTTTGATAAGTATTTCAATGGATCAACAGATTGCGCTTTATAGCGGATTTCAAAATGCAGTCTTACCGATGAAGTCCCTGTTGCACCCATTGTGGCAATTTGTTCACCTGCTCTCACTGCTTGTTGTTCTTTTACTAAAATTGATTGGTTATGTGCATAGGCAGTTAAATAGTCATCATTGTGTTTAATGATGATTAAATTACCATAACCGGGTAAAGCATTACCTGAGTAAACAACACGACCGTCAGCGGCAGCAACAACTTTGTCACCTAATGAACCAGCAATATCAATACCTTTGCTTGCATTAGAGAATTTTTCAATAATCTTACCTTTTGCTGGCCATTGCCACGCAATATTCGCCACATTTGACACTGGCGAGGTTGGTAAAAATGTGTTAGCTGAACTACTCGCACTGATGTTAGGGCTAGGCGTATTATTGAGTGGCTCAGTCACTGTTTCAGTTTTTTGAGTAGTTTTAGGTGGTTGGTTATTACCAGATGTTGTAGTTGTCGTGGTAGTGGTTGTTGTCATTACCGGTTTAGTTTTGGCTTGTGCTGCTGCGGTAGTCTTATCATCATCCATATAAACCATAGAAGGAGTATGATTAGATGTTGTCTTTTGTGTTTGTGTTACAACTGTTGTGCCGCCACTCACATCGAGTACTTGCCCAACATTGACAGCATAAGGCTCTTTAATATTATTTTTAGCTGCTAAAGATCGGAAATCATTCCCCGTTACCCATGCAATATAAAATAGTGTATCACCACGTTTAACTGTATAGGTATCGCCTTTGTAACCACCTTTAGGAATTTCATCATAATTACGGTTATAAACGGTTCGTTCATTAGTCGTTAAAACATTATTATGAACACTAGTTGTGGTTGTAGTAACAGGTCTTGATGAAGGCGTCGAATAAGTTGTTGGAGAACTCACAGGCGTTGATATTCTACCACCGGTTGAAATATTAGCTGGTGGTTTTTTATAACCCTGTGTCACACCATTACTTGATGATGAATCAGAAATATCTTCAATTTCAGCAGGATTTGACTGTGTACAAGCCACAATCAATAAACTTAAACAACTTAATGTAAGAATCTTTTTCAAAGCAACACCCTTCATTCATATATTTTTTATGTGCATATTTTATCGCTTTTATCGTAAAAAGCTATTATATTGATTATTTATTATGCTGTTCCAATGTCATAATCAAAGTAGTGAATATTGTTCGATTTAATTTCTACTTTCTAGCTATTAATTTAGCACAAAAATACCATTTGTTGTTCAACAATATCGTTGATTGCCCTACATATGATTAATATCTTACCAACATTGAATTAATCAATTATTCGATCCTAAATAGGATTTATTTTGAAAGTGGTGAGTATATACAATAAAATGCTAGTTCGTATAGTATATTTATCGTATTTTTCAACCAAAATTGAATGTGACTTAACATAATGACTCTATATATTGTTGCAACCCCTATCGGTAATCTGGATGATATTACCCTAAGAGCAATTGAAACACTTAAAAGTGTTGATCTTATTGCAGCTGAAGACACCCGCCATAGTGGTTTACTTTTACAACATTTAGCGATTAAAGCTAAACTGTTTTCTTTACACGATCATAATGAACAGCAAAAAGCCCAAATTTTGATTGAAAAACTTAAATCAGGAATATCCATCGCATTAATATCCGATGCGGGTACACCGTTAATTAATGACCCAGGCTATCATTTAGTTAAAGCTTGTCGTGAAAATGATATTAAAGTCGTGCCTATTCCTGGCGCTTGTGCAGCAATCGCTGCGCTCTCGGTTGCAGGTCTTCCTTCTGATAAATTCAGTTATGAAGGATTTTTACCGGCTAAAACGAAAGCACGGCAAGATAGTTTGGTTAAATTAGTTAATCAATCACACACAATGATTTTTTATGAATCGACGCATCGCTTGTTAGATACATTACACGATATGCAAACTGTATTTGGTCATGAAAGAATGATTGTGCTTGCCAAAGAACTGACTAAAACTTGGGAAACCATAGTCAGTTACCCTATTGCAGAGTTAATTAATTGGTTGAATGAAGATACTAATCGTCAAAAAGGTGAATTTGTTTTGATTGTTGAAGGTCACACTAAAAGCGATGAGGATATCGATGAAAACGTGATTAATACCTTAAAATTATTGCAAAAAGAGTTACCGCTAAAAAAAGCAGCTGCCATAACAGCTGAAATTTATGGGCTTAAAAAAAATCAACTTTATCAACTCGGTTTAACTGTTGAGAATTAACCATAAACAAATAGCGATATAGGTCTTGCTTGTTGCAATCAACTAAAGCACGGTTATTAAATAAACCTGCGAATAATTTTGTTAACTTTGCATTCAACACTAAGAACATTGGCACAATCGGCACGATTTAGTATATAATTAGCCTCTATTTTCAAGCTATTTTAGAATAAAAGGTAATTAAAAGTATGGGATTTAAATGTGGTATTGTCGGACTACCAAATGTTGGCAAGTCAACTCTTTTTAACGCATTAACTAAAGCAGGTATTGAAGCAGCTAACTTTCCATTTTGTACAATTGAACCCAATACTGGTGTTGTACCTATGCCCGATCCACGTTTAGATGAATTGGCTAAAATTGTTAAACCACAGCGCACTTTACCCACAACGATGGAGTTTGTTGACATTGCCGGTTTAGTGAAAGGCGCATCAAAAGGTGAAGGTTTGGGTAATCAATTTTTAGCTAACATTCGCGAAACTGAAGCTATTGGTCATGTCGTTCGTTGTTTTGAAAACGACAATATTATCCATGTTGCTGGTAAGATTGATCCCGCAGAAGATATCGAAATTATCAATACTGAACTAGCACTTTCCGATCTTGAAGCCTGTGAACGTGCGATAACTCGTGTACAAAAACGAGCTAAAGGCGGTGATAAAGAGGCCAAATTTGAGTTAGAAATCCTTGAAAAATGTTTACCACATTTAGAGCAAGGGAAAAAATTATTACTTTTAGACTTAAGTAAAGAAGAACTCGAAGCGATTAAATACCTAAGTTTTTTAACGTTAAAACCAACTATGTACATTGCTAATGTAAATGAAGATGGTTTTGAAAATAACCCGTATTTAGAAAAAGTTAAAGCTATAGCTGCTCAAGAAAAATCAGTAGTGGTACCGGTCTGTGCAGCTATTGAAGCAGAATTAGCCGAACTTGATGATGCCGATCGTGATGAATTTATGCAAGACCTTGGTTTAACTGAACCAGGGCTTAATCGAGTCATTCGCGCAGGCTACAGCTTACTTAATTTACAAACCTATTTTACAGCGGGTGTTAAAGAAGTTCGTGCATGGACGATTTCGGTCGGGGATACCGCCCCACAAGCAGCCGGTAAAATTCATACCGACTTTGAAAAAGGCTTTATTCGCGCACAAACTATCGCTTTTGATGATTTTATTAAATATGGTGGTGAACAAGGCGCAAAAGAAGCAGGTAAAATGCGCTCTGAAGGTAAAGATTATATCGTACAAGATGGTGACATTATGAATTTCTTATTTAATGTCTAATCCTGCTTATATCGTCGCCATTAGGCGGCGATTTGTTAAACGAATTTAACCATAAATTGATAACAAATCATGTTTTATTAAAAGCTATTTACTAGTTAACTCTACTTGTTAGTTATAACAAAATGGATTTTTAAATTTAAGCAAGGCTCATTTTTATGCTACTCACTTTTGAACAAGCCAAACAAAAAATTCTGCAAGCCATATCATCCGTAAAATTACCCAATTGTGAGCAAGTGAGTTTGCTTGACTCCCTCGATCGGATAACGGCAAAACCGGTAATATCGCCAATGAATGTGCCAAGCTTTGATAATTCAGCCATGGATGGTTATGCGGTAAGATTATCAGATATTAAACAGTCAAAACCTCTACCAGTAGCAGGCGTTATTTATGCAGGCGATGATATTGACAATCTTCATTGGCCAAAAGGCACATGTTTACGAATTATGACAGGTGCGGCCTTACCTAATGATGCAGATGCAGTTGTCATGCAAGAGCAAACCGAAAAATCGGATTTAGGAATTACATTTTTAAATGAAATAAAAAGCGGTGATAACATTCGTCGATGTGGAGAAGACATAAAAAAAGATGCTATCACCGTTGAGTGTGGCACTAAATTAACCATACCAACCCTATCAACCCTTGCAACGCTAGGAATTAATCAACTTACCGTATTTAAAAAATTGAAAGTAGCTATTTTTTCTACTGGTAACGAATTAACCTCTATTGGTGAGCCTTTATCTAATAACACTAGTATTTATGATAGTAACCGTTTCACCTTAAGATTATTATTACAAAAACTAAACTGCGAAATTATCGACTTAGGTATTATTCCTGACGATCCCATGCAAATCAAACAGGCGTTATCTAATGCCGCTAAACAAGCTAATTTAATCATCACAAGTGGTGGAGTATCAGTTGGTGATGCCGATTATACCAAAATGGCTTTAGAACAATTGGGCGAAATTGATTTTTGGAAAATTGCCATCAAACCCGGAAAACCCTTTGCACTAGGTAAAATTGGCGATGCATTATTTTGTGGATTACCGGGTAATCCGGTCTCAACATTAGTGACTTTTTATCAATTAGTTCAACCAATAATTTTAATGTTAAGTGGACAACAACGCTTATCGATCAATACATCTTTTACCATCAAAACTGCCTGTGATTTGAAAAAAAGTATCGGTCGAATGGATTTTCAACGCGGCAAACTATACATTGATGATCAAGGTGAGTTAGCCGTCACCACAACAGGTCAACAAGGATCACACATAACACAATCGTTCAATAGCGCTAACTGCTTTATTTTGCTTGAACAAGAACGGGGCAATGTTAAAAAAGGCGAACTTGTTACCGTTGAGCTATTTAATGCACTACTAAAATAGTGCAACTAAAATTGCACCAGCGGCAATCATTAAAACGCCGATACTGGCAAGAAAGGAAATTTTTTCACCAAATAAAATGACGGCAAAGATAACAGCAAAAACGACACTCAGCTTATCTATAGGAGCAACTTGAGATACTTTGCCCTCTTTGATTGCCATAAAATAAAACAACCAAGATAAAGCGCCAGCAATACCACTAAGTGCAATGATGAATAACGCTTTTTTGTCGTTCAAAAAAGTACTAATCAAGTTCAGTTTACCTTGTACTACCACAACGCCCACTAAGAAGATAGCCATTACAATTGCACGAATAGCAGTTGCGGTGTTGGCATCAAGATGCTGTAAACCAATTTTACCTAAAATAGCGACAAAAGCAGCCGAAATTGCCGACAATAATGCATAAATGAGCCAAGCACTCATATTAATACCTATCTATTTGAAACAAATATTGTTGATTATTACCGTTAGTTTCACACTGTTGTGATTTATTCATCACACCACGGCAATCTTCTAAAACGCCATGTGCTTTTGACCAATGGTATTTTTTGCCTTCATCATTTTTGCCACCACAACCAACTAAAGTTAAACTCATTACTAAGCAGGACAATGCAATAAGATTAGATTTCATATGTTTCCTCAATATTCTAGGCCAATGGCTTTTTTTAATTTATTCATATTATTGTTGATTAATATTATTTTAATTCATAATTCTCGGGATTAATAGCTAAACTACCGCCTATTTTCAATAAATAAAACTGACGCGAGTGCTTAAGTGAGCTTAATAATTCAGGAGGCTCATCTAATGGATCATCGGCTAATTCAAATGTTCCCCAATGAATAGCTATGGCAGATTGACAATTAAGTTCATCATATAACTGCACTGCTTGCGCTGGATCGATATGCTGTGATTGCATAAACCACCTTGGCGCATAAGCACCTATTGGAATTAAGGCTAAATCAATTTTGCTAAAACGTTCATTAATTTTTTTTAAACTGGGTGAATATCCGGTATCGCCCATAAAATAAACTGTCTTAGTTAAGCCATCACAATTAGACTGCATCATCCAACCACACCATAATACTTTATTGGTATCAACTAGGCCTCGCTTACTCCAATGCTGAGCCGGCGTAGCAGTAAACGTAATATCATTGATATTAATTGATTCCCACCAATCCAATTCTATTACATTCTTTGCTCCCCATTTGATTAATTTAGTTTTCAATCCTAACGGAACAAGCAGGGTAACATTAGCAAACCGTACAATAAGCTTTTTTATACTAGTAAAATCTAGATGATCATAATGATTATGCGAAATAACAATAAAATCAAGCTGAGAAAGCTTATCAATACTTATTGCAGCTTGGGTTAAACGTTTAGGTCCCATCCATTGTAAAGGTGATGCTCGCTGTGAAAAAATAGGATCAGTCAATATTATTTTGTTATTTAAGCGAATTAATGTTGTTGAATGCCCTATCCACCATACGCGGTCACCGCTCAACGTTAAATCTATATTTTCACACCACGTTTGTCTAAATGCATCGTACCCCATTTTTGGTGGTAAAACTTTTCGTTGTCGATGCCAACGCCAAATATCCCGTAATTTTATTTTAAATGGTTGTTCATTTTGAAAACCTTTTGCGGTTCGATGGCATTGATTAGAAATGGCATCATGTATATTGTTCATAATAAAATCTATACTTATGTTATTAAAAACGAGATGTCCGTTCAATCACAACCGCTACATTAGTTGCATTGGCAATTGCGCTTGGTTTGGAGACTTTGACTTTTATCCATTTAACAGCAAATTGCTGGATGATTAATTGTGCAACACGCTCAGCAACACCTTCAATTAATTCAAATGCGGTTGAAGTGATAAAATTTGTTACAGCTTGACTCACTTTAAAGTAATCCAAACAAAGTGCAACATCATCATTTTCGCCAGCAGGTTGATTATCCCACGCCATTTCTAGATCAAGTATTAGTTTTTGTTTGATGGTTTTTTCCCACTCATATACGCCAATCGTTGCTAATGTGGTTAATCCTTCAATCAATACCCTATCTTTGCTCTGTACACTCATTATCTCAAATTCCGAAAGCTTAATTGCGTAAAAATAGAGATTACCGAATATTGAGAATTTACGCTATAATTTATTGCAAATAATATTAAATAACGAACATTATGACCCGAATTTTTCAACCTTACCCTCTAGCCCAAAATAGCCTAATAGAATTAAATAATGACGCGTTCAATCATCTTATTCGTGTTTTAAGAATGAAAGTCGGTGAAGAGATTACCCTTTTTGATGGTTCAAACCATATTTTGCCCGCCATCATACACGAGATTAATAAAAAATCTGTAAAGGTAACAACAAAAGCTTTGATTTTAGATGATCGTGAATCACCATTAAATATCCATTTAGGGCAAGTCATGTCTCGTGGCGAAAAAATGGAGTTTACTATCCAAAAATCAGTCGAACTAGGTGTTGCAAGTATTACACCTTTACTTTCTGAACGTTGTGGAGTCAAACTCGATGAAGAACGGCTGGAAAAAAAAGTCCAACAATGGCAAAAAATCGTGATTTCTGCTTGTGAACAATGTGGACGTAATATCATTCCTAAAATAAATCCAGTTATGAAATTAGAAAATTGGTGTGCAAATTTAACTGACGGGCTAAAACTTAATCTTCACCCTAAAGCTAAGCAAGGTATTAACCAATTATCTTGCGAACATAACACCCTTAATCTACTTATTGGTCCTGAAGGTGGGCTTTCAGATGACGAAATAAATTTGACTCATCAATATCATTTTACTGACCTATTACTCGGTCCACGAGTTTTACGCACCGAAACAGCGGCGCTAACAGCCATAACAGCATTACAAGTTCGTTTTGGTGATCTGGGATAATCAATAAAAAAGCGTGATAATAAATGTTTATTTGCATCTCATTGAGTAACGAGTATGATAGTTGCCAGCATATTTAAATGCTATTTTATAACACCATTTATCAATAATGTTTCAAACATACCTTATAAACGGTATAAAATCGCACAACGTAATATCGTATTAGTAAAACCAATAAAAATCAGTAAGGAGTTACCATGATTAAGCTTGGTATTGTAATGGATCCAATTAGCCAAATAAAAATAAAAAAAGACACCAGTTTTGCCATGTTACATGAAGCACAAAAACGAGGCTACCAACTTTTTTATATGGAGATGAACGACCTGTTCTTACTAAACGGTGAAGCTTATGCAACCACTCGTACTTTAACCGTTCATAACGACTATTCTCACTGGTTTGATATGGGAGATGAACAAACTCTGCCATTAAGTGAACTCGACGTAATATTGATGCGAAAAGACCCACCATTTGATACTGAATTTATCTATGCAACTTATATTCTCGAACGGGCTGAAGCAAAAGGTGTACTGGTAGTAAATAAACCACAAAGTTTGCGAGATTGTAATGAAAAGTTATTCACTGCGTGGTTTGCTGAATTTACGCCAAAAACACTCGTTACCCGTCAAACCAATCAACTAAAATCGTTTTATCAAGAATACGGCGATATTATTTTAAAGCCCCTTGATGGTATGGGCGGTGCCTCGATTTTCAGAATAAAAGCGGGCGATCCTAATGTCTCGGTAATTATTGAAACACTTACAGAACATAATAGCCGTTACTGCATGGCTCAAACCTACATACCGGCTATTAAAGACGGTGATAAACGAGTTTTAGTTGTCGACGGTGAACCCGTTCCTTATTGTTTAGCCAGAATCCCGCAAAAAGGCGAAACCAGAGGTAATCTTGCTGCCGGTGGACATGGGGAAGTTAGAGCATTGAGTGAAAGTGATTGGCAGATTGCTAAAAGCATCGCTCCAGTTTTAAAACAAAAAGGTTTACTATTTGTTGGTTTAGATATTATTGGTGATAAACTAACTGAAATCAATGTCACAAGTCCAACATGTGTACGTGAGATTGAAGCTGAAAACCCAGAACTTTCTATTACCGGTATGTTAATGGATGCGATTGAACGTCGATTAAATAAGTAGAGCAAAAAAATGATTAGAGAATTTCAAAGTAAAGATTTAGATACAGTGATGAATATATGGCTTGAAGGAAACCAACAAGCACATAGCTTTATTGATCCGCAATTTTTTAAACAAAATTATGATATTGTCAAAATGTTAATTCCGATGTCAACGGTCTATGTACAAGATCTTAACGGTGTTAAAGGTTTCATTGGCGTAACCGAAAATTACATCTCGGGTCTATTTGTTGTACCTGAATATCGTGGACAAGGCATTGGTAAAGCGCTAGTTGAAAAAGCTAAGCAACGCCATAGTGAGTTACTAGTACATGTTTATAAAAAAAATAGTTCTGCAATTAACTTTTTTTTATCGCAACAATTTGAAATTATCAACGAATCAATCAATGAAGAGAGTAACGAGCCTGAATTATTGATGCGTTGTGATATCCAACATCATGTAAAAATTGGCAAATGTGCATTATAAATTATAGAAATGTGAGCATATGAATCTAAAAAATCATTTTATTGTGGCAATGCCAACTATCAATGATCCAACATTTAGCCGATCTGTTGTATATATTTGCGAACATAATCGTGATGGGGCAATGGGGATTGTTATTAATAAACCAATACAAGATCTTAATGTAGCCGCAGTATTAACTCGACTTGAAATTACTGCAAGTAAAAACTGTGCTGAACTTGAACATCCTGTTTTCGCTGGTGGACCTATCGCTGAAGAACAAGGTTTTATTTTGCATACCCCCCAGCAAGGCTTCGCCTCTAGCATAAAAATTTCGGATGATGTAATGATTACTACATCGCTTGATCTACTTAAATCAATCGGTTCACCCGAGCAACCTAAAGATATGTTTTTAGCGTTGGGTTATTCCGGGTGGCAGTCACTGCAATTAGAAGCTGAAGTAGCACGTAATGATTGGTTAGTGACAGATGTTGATCCAAAAATTATTTTTGAATCCGCAATTGAAGATCGTTGGCAAAAAGCAGCGCAATCACTCGGTATTAACATAAATACGATTTCGCACCAAATGGGAAATGCATAATAAATGGCAACAATAATTGCATTTGATTTTGGAACCGCGAGCATTGGCGCTGCGATTGGGCAAGATATTACCAAAACAGCAAATCCATTATGCGCTTTTAAAGCGCGTGATGGTATTCCGAATTGGCAAGCAATTGAAAAAATTTTAAATGAGTGGAAACCTGACTATTTGGTTGTAGGCTTACCACTTAACATGGATGGGACTGAACAACCGTTAACTGCTCGAGCACGTAAATTCGCTAATCGTTTGCATGGTATGTTTGGTTATCAAGTCCATCTGCAAGATGAACGGCTATCTACCGTTGAAGCTAAATCCCATATTTTTGCTTCTCGCGGTTATAAAGCTCTTGAAAAGGGGCATGTTGATGCAACATCAGCGATTATCATTCTAGAAAGTTGGTTTGAAGCCAATTAATTATGTTAATTAATTGGTTATTTCATATAATTATAGATCGCCATTCAATTGCTTCCTTGCTAAAATATCAGCAATTTTTCTATTGTAAGGATTACTTCTCGTGTCAAATAACAACTCTCTAAGTTATAAAGATGCTGGCGTTGATATTGATGCCGGTAACGAACTCGTTAATCGAATCAAATCAGTAGTAAAAGCGACTAAACGCCCAGAAGTTATGGGGGGTTTAGGCGGATTTGGTGCTCTATGTGCAATTCCGCAAAAATACAAAGAACCTATTTTAGTATCTGGAACAGATGGCGTTGGTACTAAACTCCGTCTAGCCATGGATTTAAATCGACATGACGCAATTGGCATTGATTTAGTTGCAATGTGTGTTAATGATCTTATTGTACAAGGTGCTGAGCCACTTTTTTTCCTTGATTATTATGCCACTGGTAAACTCAACGTTGATGTGGCAACTACCGTTGTAACAGGGATTGCTGAAGGGTGTAAACAAGCTGGTTGTGCATTAGTTGGCGGTGAAACAGCTGAAATGCCGGGCATGTATCATGGTAATGATTATGACTTAGCGGGATTTTGTGTTGGTGTTGTTGAAAAAACGGAAATGATTGATGGCAGCAAAGTACAAGATGGTGATGCGTTAATTGCTTTAGCATCGAGTGGGCCACACTCCAATGGCTATTCGCTGGTACGGAAGATTATCGAAGTGAGTGGGGTAAATCCAGCAAAGACACAATTAGAAGACAAAACGCTTGCCGATCACTTACTTGCACCAACAAAAATCTATGTAAAATCGATTCTAAACTTAATTGCGCAAATTGATGTGCATGCCATAGCACATATCACTGGTGGTGGATTTTGGGAAAACATTCCACGCGTTCTGCCCGATAATACTCAAGCGATAATTAATGAAAACAGTTGGCAATGGCCTGCAATCTTTAATTGGCTACAGCAGGCGGGTAATGTGGATCGTCACGAAATGTACCGAACATTTAATTGTGGAGTTGGATTGATAATCGCGCTACCCAAATCACTTGCTGATAGAGCCATTACCCTACTTAATAATCAAGGTGAAAAGGCTTGGTTACTGGGTGAAATCAAACACTCAACGTCAAACGAACGTGTAATAATAAAATAGCCAAGTGGTTAACACTATTATTATCCAACCATAAAGGTTGGATAATAATAAGTAATCGGTAGAACCTAATAGAAAAACATCTTTATTATTAGAAGATTTTATCGTTATGTTGATAAATCACTAACAGTTATTTTTTATTGCCTATTTGATTGATTAATTATGCCCTTTTTTAAATTTTCAACTATATTAATATCAATTTCAGTCACTCAAAAATTCAAAGAGTTAAACAAAAAATTTAACATAAAAATAACTAAAAGCTATCTTACTTTCTGGTACAATAATGCTAATTATTATAACTAAGTAATGTCATAATACTCTAGAATACAAGGTTTTTTAATGATCATATCAGATGCTAATAGTGCGGTATCTTCCGTCGCTTATCGTGCAAACGAAGTCATTGCTATTTATCCAATAACACCAAGTTCATCAATGGCAGAACAAGCTAGTACATGGGCTGAATTCAATAAACCTAACGTGTTTGGGGATATCCCTAAAGTGGTTGAAATGCAATCTGAAGCAGGCGCGATTTCAACTGTGCATGGCGCGTTGATGACGGGAGCATTAGCTACCTCATTTACCTCATCGCAGGGCTTGCTACTCATGATTCCATCCCTGTATAAAATTGCTGGGGAACTAACACCATTTGTATTACATGTTGCTGCGCGTACCGTTGCTACTCATGCTCTATCAATTTTTGGTGATCACTCCGATGTGATGTCAATCAGACAAACTGGTTTTGCGATGCTTTGCTCAAGCTCGGTACAAGAAGCACAAGATTTAGCGTTAATCGCACAAATTGCAACCTTTAACAGTCGAGTACCATTTGTACATTTTTTTGATGGGTTTAGAACCTCACACGAGGTCAATAAAATCTATCCATTGACTGACGAAGATATCCATCAGCTTTTACCACATGAAGCCATTAAAGCTTACCGTTCTCGAGCTTTAACACCGGATAAACCGGCTATACGAGGTACATCAGCTAATCCAGATACCTTTTTCCAATGCCGTGAAGCAGTCAATCCTTATTACAATAACACTTATCAACATGTTGTCGATGCGATGGACGCTTTTGAACAACAAACAGGTCGAAAGTATCAGCCATTCGAATATTATGGTGCTAATGATGCTGAGCGAGTAATAGTTATCATGGGTTCCGGTGCAAGTACCAGTAAAGAAGTCGTTGATTACTTGAATAAAAACGATGAAAAAGTGGGTGTGGTAATTGTTAGACTATATCGCCCTTTTTCCGCCAAACATTTTCTGGAAGTTATTCCTACTAGTGTTAAAAAAGTTGCGGTGTTAGATAGAACTAAAGAGCCAGGTGCTCAAGCTGAACCACTTTATTTAGATGTAATGACAGCTTTTGCAGAAAGCTTTAGTCAAGGTGAACGAAACAATATACCTAAAATCATTGGTGGACGTTATGGTTTATCATCAAAAGAGTTTGATCCTTGCTGTGTTCTCGCTATTTTTACAGAGCTGCAATTAGAAAACCCTCGCCCTCGTTTTACTGTGGGTATCTATGATGATATTACCGGTTTATCTTTAACCTTACCTGAAAAGTCTATTCCTCAAAAATCTGCTCTTGAAGCACTATTTTATGGGCTTGGCAGTGATGGCACAGTTTCGGCAACAAAAAATAATATCAAAATTATTGGGGATAGTTCGCCCTTTTATGTTCAGGGATTTTTTGTTTATGACTCTAAAAAAGCCGGTGGCTTAACGACTTCTCATTTACGTGTTAATTTAGAACCGATAGACTCACCTTATTTAATTACGAGTGCACACTTTATCGGTTGTCATCAAGATCAATTTATTGATAAATATCAGATTGTTGAAAAACTTAAAGATGATGGTATTTTTTTACTCAATACCCCTTATAGTAAAGATGAAATTTGGCATCGCTTACCGAAAGAAGTTCAAATACAATTAATTAAAAAAAGAGCGCACTTTTATATCATTAATGCAGCTAAAATAGCACGTGAATGTAACTTAGGTGCAAGAATTAATACCGTAATGCAGGCGGCTTTTTTTCATCTTTCAGAAATATTTAAAAATGACTTCAGTATTGCTCAATTGAAAGAAGTCATTGCCAAAAGTTACAGTAGCAAAGGGCAAGAATTAGTTGAAAATAACTGGAAAGCGCTTGATTTAGCTATCGCATCACTTGAACAAATCCCATTAAGTTGTGTTGATGAAAGTAGCACATCACGCCCAGCTATTGTGCCATATAACGCACCTGATTTTGTTAAAATGGTTACAGCAACAATGCTAGCAGGACTTGGTGATAGCTTGCCGGTATCGGCTTTTCCCCCTGATGGCACTTGGCCAACCGGAACAACAAAATGGGAAAAACGTAATATTGCTGAAGAGATACCTATTTGGCAACCCGAGCTTTGCACACAATGTAACCATTGTGCGGTAGCTTGTCCACATGCAGCCATTAGAGCTAAGGTTGTAGCACCAGATGATATGATTAATGCACCTGAGTCGCTTAGCTCGCTCGAAGTTAAAGCACGCGACATGAAAGGTCAACGCTATGTATTGCAAGTTGCACCTGAAGATTGTACTGGTTGTAATTTATGTGTTGAAGTTTGTCCAGCCCGAGATCGAAATAACTTCGATATTAAAGCAATTAATATGCGTCCGCGTATTGAAAACCTCGATACCCAGCGAACCAATTATGACTATTTCTCGGCGTTACCAGATCGTGATATCAAAACACTTGAACGTATTGATATCCGTACATCACAATTGCTAACACCGCTATTTGAATACTCGGGAGCATGTGCAGGCTGTGGTGAAACTCCTTACATTAAATTGTTAACCCAGCTATATGGTGATCATTTAGCCATTGCCAATGCAACCGGCTGTTCATCGATTTATGGTGGGAATTTACCTTCTACCCCTTATACTACCGATCGTAGTGGTCGTGGACCCGCTTGGGCTAACTCATTATTTGAAGATAATGCTGAATTTGCTTTAGGTTACCGTATTACTTATGATCAACATAAAAAACGCGTTTTACGATTATTGGAGCATGTTGGCGGTGAAATCTCCCCCGAAATTACCCTAGCCTTGCAATCAGCAGATGTTTCAATTGCAGATAAACGCGCACAAATTGCTATATTACGTGAACAATTAGCACACATGGATTCGATTGAAGCAAAAGAATTAATGCAAGATGCAGACTATTTAATTGATAAGTCAGTATGGGCTATTGGTGGCGATGGTTGGGCTTATGATATTGGCTTTGGTGGGCTTGATCATGTAATGAGCTTAACTGATAACGTCAATATTTTAGTATTAGATACACAATGCTACTCAAATACAGGTGGTCAGCAATCGAAGGCAACACCAATGGGTGCAGTATCTAAATTTGCCGATCTAGGGAAACACAAAGCACGTAAAGATTTAGGCATAAGCGTAATGATGTATGGTCATGTATATGTTGCGCAAATAGCATTAGGGTCTCAACTCAATCAGACACTTAAAGCGTTACAAGAGGCCGAAGCCTATGATGGACCTTCACTTGTTATCGCGTATAGTCCTTGTGAAGAACATGGTTATGATCTGGCTAAATCACATGAACAGATGAAAGATTTAGTCAAATCTGGATTCTGGCCGCTTTACCGTTATGATCCACGCCGCGTAGCAGAAGGAAAACCCGGATTAGTATTAGACTCTAAATCACCAAATAGTGAATCATTGTCAGATATCCTATTGAAAGAACAACGATTCCGACGATTAGAAACATTAGAGCCTGCTGTCGCGAATACTTTACATGAACGTTCAACAAAAATGGTTAACTCGAAGTATAAGTTTTTGCAGATGTTATCAACCTATTCAGATATTGAAACGCCTGCTGATAGTTAACTAATCTTATCAAGGTTAACCAAAATTAACTGTGCTTATTTATCATTGTTAAATAAGCGCAGTATTTAAAAAAAGATTTAATTGTGCAAAAAAGCACCAATAGAGTGCATTTCAACATTTCCCCTACTCACACTCACCAATGCAATAAATACAAATGTTCTTGACTTATATAGCAAAATTAAGCATTACATAATCGGCAATCGAAACTGGTATAAATATTGCATCAAACTATTACCGACAGAAGATCAACTAATGGTGAGGTGAATAATGGATGCAAATTTAAATATCAGCCGTCGAAGTTTATTAACATTCTCTGGTGCGGCAATTGCAGGTTTATCAATAAATCAATTACTGTCCAAAGCCTATGCTCAAGAAGTGCAAAAATCGATCGCTTTTTCATTGCCTATGCTTGATACAGTTGTTACACCTGATGTAAATAATCCGGTAAGACTTAACTTTAATGAAAATGCTTTAGGTATGTCACCTTCAGCCAAACAAGCAGCAATTGATGCGGTTCCTAAAGCTAACCGCTATGCTAAAGCGGAGATGCCCATTTTAAGTCAGTCAATAGCAGAACATCATAATGTCAGTGAAAAACAGATACTCTTGACTGCCGGTTCATCTGAAGGTATTAGAAGTACCATCGCTGCTTTTGTAAAACCTAATACTCAGCTAGTTATACCTGAACTTACCTACAGTGATGGTGAACAATTTGCTAAAATTTTTAATTTGAAAATAACCAAAGTACCTTGTTTAAATGACTGGAAAATTGATATCAATGGGTTAAGAAAAGCCGTTGAAGCTTATCAAGGATTCTCAATTGTTTATTTAGTTAATCCTAATAATCCAACGTCTACTGTTTTTGGTTTACCTGAAATTGAATCATGGATAGCGAGCAAACCTAACAATACTATTTTCATTTTTGATGAAGCATATGCTGAATTTGTTAATGATCCTACCTTCAAGTCTGCCGATAAGTTTATTACACAAGGTTACGAAAATATTATATTACTCAAGACTTTTTCAAAAATACATGCAATGGCGGGATTACGTGTTGGTTATGTTGTTAGTAGCGAAGTTCACATAAAAAATATTTCACAATATGTCGCTGGTGAAAAACTGAATTATTGTGGTGTTTGTGCTGCTTTGGCTTCGATGAAAGATAAACAATATCTGACTTATTCCAAAAAAGCCGTTGATGTATCGCGGGAAATTATGGAAAAAACATTATCAGACCTTGGGCTACATTATCTTAAATCAGAAACAAACTTTATATTTCACCAAACACCGATTAATTTGAATGAATATCGAGAATTGATGAAACAAAAATTTATATTAATCGGTAGAGATTTTGCACCGGCTACAAACTGGTGTCGAATATCACTTGGAACACCAGGTGAAATGCTTTATGTAGCTAATGTAATGCGTGAATTGAAAGAACAGGGTAAGATTTAATTAGCAACTATTAAAAATAATAAAGCTCTCTAAATCAGTTAACTTAGAGAGCTTTTTAATTAATTTGTAATCAATTGATTTGACTAACCATCTGTTAAGCGACGCGTCATCCAATAATGTTTTTTCCAATAATCTTCATTTAAACTAGAATAAATTACACCTTTAGATGTCGATGCATGTAAAAATTTACCATCAGCATAATAAATACCAACATGTAGACCACTTTGGCTACGACCAGTTTTAAAGAATACTAAATCACCTGCTTTAGGTTGAGTAACTTTATAACCTAACTGAGCTTGAGCTGATGCACTTCGAGGCAATGTCTTAGACAGTTTATTTTTGAAAAAATTAACAACTAAACCAGAACAATCGCTACCAGATAATGTCGTTCCACCGAACCGGTACGGGGTTTTTTGCCATTTTTTATAGTGAGATTCAATCTTTGCTAACATTTGCGGGTCAGGTTTAGTGGTTTTCGTTGATACTTGCCCTTGACTTGTACTACATCCAAATAACATAAAAAGAGAAAAAAGCAAAGTCGTTATTAAAAATCGCTTCTTCACACTAAAAAAGTTGTTCGGCAACATGCTTGATCGTCGATTGTCTTTTTTTGTCATTTCTTTTTGTTCCTTTATTTAAAGTCGACCATTGCGAATAGCGTCTTGCTATTTTTAGCTCTTTTGGCAACACACCTTTTTCCCACTCTTGTTGTTCTAATTTCGACAACTTTATAGGATAAGTGTTCGCATGGCTGCGATGATTTAAACTTTCTTTCAGACTAAGCAGTCTTATAGAAAGAAAACAAATAATAACATCATCAACACTTAGTTTACTATAACCAGAAAGCTGATACCGCATTCTAGAACCATAATGTTTGGCAGTTTGCATTATACTGCCTACTGCTGCTCCTATTAAAGCAGCTGAGCCAAGCGTAATTCCACCAGTGGCTAAATCTATGCTTGCCCCTATAGTTGCACCTGACACAAAACCTTTTGTCAAATGCACACCCATTCGTTTTAATGCATCAATATTAAATAGATCTGCATTATAGCGCCCTTTTATTAAAGGTAAAGCCTCAAAACGCTCTAAATCAGAATTAAATTGATAAATTTTCAACAATTCATTTACTGCCAATTGCTCGCGCTTTCTAACTTGATCTTGCATTTGTGCAATTGCTTGCTGATCATCAATTTTTGCCATCTTATAAAAGGCAGTAACATCAACAAGTGCTTCAGCAATAATCAAATTAGCATTTTGATTACGAGATTGTCGCATTTGTGCAATTTGATCTAACCATTGATCTAAGATCTTTTTGGCAGGTTCGAGCAATAAAGCAAGACTTTTATATAATCGTTCCTCGCCATCTAGGGGCGGAACTATAGCGTCAAAGCGTATGATAGCATGTATCCCTACGCGTGAGAGTAATCTTTTCCATTCCTTTTCATTTTCTTTTTCGCTTGCAGTAAAATTTAATACAGCAAGCATTGGTTTATCACCACTAGCGAGTATTGCAAGCTCATCATGATATTTATCTAAAATAGGCTCGCGCACGTCTATAACATAGATTGCCGCATCACTTTTAAGCAATTGTCGGATCACTTTTGCTTCTTGATCAAAACTATTTTCAGCTTCTGGGCTTTGTAAAAAAATCGTTAATTTATCGATCCCGTCTAGTTTACCGCTATCGACAGTTAATTGATGAATATAATCATACAACGCTAAGCTGTCTTCCAATCCAGGCGTATCATAATAAATGATAGATTGATTATTTGCTAAAGGTAATGTAATGGACTGGACATTCCTTGTGGTTCCCGGTTTATCTGAAACTTCACCAAATTGACTATTATGTATTAAAGTCCGCAGTAATGACGTTTTACCGACATTGGCATGACCGACTACAGCTAATTTTAATGTTGTTAACATGTCAAAACTCCTCACTTAACCAAGTGGGTGTCGCTAATTGTAGCGATAAAGCTTGCCAGTTTTTCATTTGCTTACCGTTATTGATAAACCAAAGGCGATTTTGCTGTGATTTATTCATAAGCTGATTAATTAAATTTAACATTCCTCTGTCTGGTGCTCTATCGGTATCAATAGCAATCAATAACTTCTTAGCTGGCGTTAATTGCAAATAATCTAAAATGTTGCGACGCTGTTCTCGCGTATTTAAAAAACCTAAAAACGTAACCGAATTTGGTGGGGTCCAGTTTTCAGTGATATCAATTGCGACTAAAAAAGATCCCTTTGCATTTTCAATATAGTGATAAGGTAAATAATTTCTGGAACGCTCACCATGCTTATCTTCATCTTCTACATTCACTAAAATAGGTTGTAGCTCGTTAGCTAAAACCTGAAAATGTGGATGTTTTGTGTCCAATTTCACTTTTCGACTGCAAATCAACCAATTAATAGCGCAAACTATCATACATAAAAATCGAACAGCTACGCCATAAACAATAAATACACCTAATAACCATACTGCCCAAGCAAAACGCGCATCACCAGCATTTAATGCGTGCTCACTCGCCCGAATAACATCATCATTAGGGATGGCAAAACCAATTAAAGCAGGTATCGAACCTAAATAATGCGTTAAATCAACAATAGTAGCAGAGCTTAATAAAGTTGTTTTCCATTCAAAACGATAATGTTCAGTTGAAAACAGTACAACTAATACCACCAGTGCACTCGTTAATATAAAAGTCCAAAAAAGATTGAGCACAAAACCAATTAACCAGCGAATTTGACCACCAAATAATTCAACAAAAGCGGGAATAAGTTGTTGTACAGTCTTTTTTTGTGAAAATTTTTTAGTTAACCATAACCAACAGTAAACCAATATACTGCCACCCAAATTTGAAAAAAAGAAAAAAGAAATCAACCAAACCACTAAGGTAATTAAATGCACGCCAAGTAGACTAAATAACGCCCAATATAAATTAATCGGATTTTGACTTAAGGCACTTAACGCCAATGAGGCACCAAGAATAATAGAAAGAAAAATTAATATAATAAAAGAGAGATTTGCTGCCCGTAATAACGTCTGTTGGGCTGAAAATAAGCCATTTTTTTTAGACAACATTAATGCACGCATCACAATGCGATTAATAGATGAAGTTTGAGAAGCTCTTACTTGTCGATTAATGTCTTGATCCGCAAAACGCCCAGATTCTTGTTCAATTAAATGAATAGTTTGAGCAATCCATAATGATTTTAACTCTTCACGCATTGTGTATAATTTTCGCCATCACTTTAATGAATAACAAAAACAAACGCGACATATGTCGCGTTAACAATTAGATATAACAACTTATTGTGTAATTTCACCAATTTTACTTAATAAAGTTTGAATACGTTGTTGCCATATTTGTTGATCTTGTTTAAGTTTTTCGTTTTCGTCTCGCAATGCTTTCATTTCGTCAGAACTATCATTAATTAATTGTTCTAACTCTTGATTACCTTGTTTTAATGTTGCAATTTCTTGTTGCAAAGCAGTGATTGTATTAACAGTGTGTTGAATTTTATTTTCTAATTGGTTCAAAATTTCTAATGACATATTTTTCCTCAAGCTCAAAATATTTGGTGTATAATGCAAACCATTATAGCGAATTCATTCTAAAATCAACACTATTTTAAACTTTAAGTTGGAGAAAATTATGCGTAAACCACTAGTCATGGGGAATTGGAAACTCAATGGTAGCATTGATATGGCTAAAAACTTAGTAGAAGGACTTAGAAATGAGTTATCTACTGATATTGAATGCAGTATCGCTATAGCACCACCAGTTGTCTATCTTGATTTTGTTAAACATCAGTTGGGCGGTTCAAATATCATTTTAGGTGCGCAAGATGTAGATGTGAATCTTTCAGGGGCATTTACGGGTGAAGTATCAGCTAACATGTTAAAAGAAATTGGTGTAACACATGTTATTATTGGGCACTCAGAACGACGCACTTATCATAAAGAATCAGATGAGTATATTGCTAAAAAATTTGGCGTGTTAAAAGATGCAGGACTTGTGCCAGTACTTTGTATTGGTGAAACAGAATCTGAAAACGAAGCAGGACAAACACAAGCGGTTTGTGCTCGTCAAATTGACGCGGTTATCAAAGCATTAGGTGTACAAGCATTTAATGGTGCAGTTATTGCCTATGAACCGGTTTGGGCAATTGGTACAGGTAAATCAGCTACGCCTGCGCAAGCACAAGCTGTACATAAATTTATTCGTGAACATATTGCTAAACAAGATGTTAATGTTGCTGAGCAAGTTATCATCCAATACGGTGGTTCAGTAAATGATAAAAATGCAGCAGAGTTATTCACTCAGCCAGATATTGATGGTGCATTAGTCGGTGGTGCATCGCTAAAAGCCGATGCGTTTGCAGCGATTGTAAAAGCAGCAGAACAAGCTAAAAAATAATTTAATGACGCCTGCAAGGGCGTCTTTTTTATAGAATTTTATGTAAACTATTTTTTTCCAGCTGGGGCATAACGAGAAGGCCAAATAGTTTCGACCGGAACTTGCAAATATTCAGAAATAATTCTTTCGTATTTAGGACAATGACGATATAGTGCATTTCTTAAAGTATCAGCTTGTAATCCACTTGCTCTCGATAAAGCTCTTAAATTTCCACCTCTAATTTTAATTTCGCCCACGACTCTTGATGGTGACCAGTCTTGATCTTGTTCTCTCATTATGAGATCCTCTATTGGTTAATTTTTTTGCTATTGTAATGATTATCGGTATTACAACGCTGAATTGATATGAATTTACCGGCAGAGAATAACATATAAAAAAACGAAACAAAACTACAAAAACAAAAAAAACACATGAAATGGAATAGAAAATGAACAAAAAGAACTTTAAAACACTTAATGAGCAAGAAAAAACGTCGATTTTAATAAACACAGGAGTAATAAATTTCAAAAATCGATTAACATTAGTATTAGAAGGACTATCAGGTAATGCTTTTGCTAAAAAAGTAGGCATGTCTGAAGCAGTGATCCGAGATTATTTATCTGGTAAAACTTATCCTTCACTTAATCGCTTGGCCATTATTGCGCACAAGTGTGAAGTTCCAATAGAGTGGTTAGCAACAGGAAAAGGCGAATGTAGATTGTTAAGTGAATCGCAAAATCGAGGATCAATAAATATACCTTTCCACAACCTAAATAAAACGAGTAATTCTTTAGCCGACATTCAATCTATTCCTTTCGAAACGAGCTTACTTAAACATCAAGATTGTCATAATGATGATCTAACAGCGGTATGGGCTAAAGGTGATAGCATGGAACCTACAATCGCAAACCATGACATTCTTATCATTAATAAAACATATTGCAAACCTATTGATGGTTATTTGTATGCAGTGCAGTACGATGACCAAATCAGTATAAAGCGAATTCAAAATCAAGGTTCTAATTTAGCCTTATTATGTGACAATTCGAAATATCCAACTATTATGGTTGATAAGAATTCACCACTCGATTTTGAAATTATTGGTCATGTTGTTTATCTTTTGAAAAAACTAAATTAACTATAGTAAATAAAGTCACTTATTCATGATTGAATGAGTGACTCAAAAAAGAAAAACTCGTTTTTTTCCGCGCAAATATCGAACAAAAATCACGTTTAAAAATGTTTAAAATATTATGAACGCCCAAATATTGCAAAAAGCTCTGCAGAATTAGCCAAATTGATACTGGTATAGCTTTATGCTTTTTTATCCAAATATGATAGAATTAACCTAATTTTTTAGTCTAATTATTTTGTTATTATGCCAAATTTAAATTCATCCAAAAAAGTTGTTGTCGGCATGTCTGGCGGCGTTGACTCTTCTGTTTCAGCATATTTATTACAGCAACAAGGTTATCAAGTTGTTGGATTATTTATGAAGAACTGGGAAGAAGACGACACAGAAGAATATTGTTCTGCATCAGTTGATTTAGCTGATGCTCAGGCCGTATGTGATAAATTGAATATTAAATTACACACAATCAATTTTGCCGCTGAATATTGGGACAATGTATTTGAACATTTTTTATCTGAATATAAAGCAGGTCGAACCCCTAATCCCGATATTTTATGCAATAAAGAAATTAAATTTAAAGCATTTTTGGAATATGCAGCCGAAGATCTTGGTGCAGATTTTATTGCAACAGGACATTATGTGCGCAAACGTGAACACAATGGCAAAGTCGAATTATTGCGAGGCATCGACAACAATAAAGACCAAAGCTATTTTCTTTACACACTAAGCGAAGCACAAATTCATCAAAGCCTTTTCCCTGTTGGTGAGCTTGAAAAACCTAAAGTTCGTGAAATAGCGAAACAATTAGGTTTAGCCACTGCTGCCAAAAAAGACTCAACAGGAATCTGTTTTATTGGCGAACGTAAATTTACTGACTTTCTCGCACGCTATTTACCGGCTAAATCAGGACCTATCAGAACCGTGGATGGCAAAGTCATTGGTCAACATCAAGGTTTGATGTATCACACATTAGGACAACGTAAAGGACTTGGCATTGGTGGTTTAAAACAAGCCGATGATACGCCTTGGTATGTTGTTGATAAAGATCTTATCAATAATGAATTAATTGTAGCGCAAGGACACGATCATCCTGCCCTATTTTCAAATGGATTAATTGCCAGTCAATTGCATTGGGTAAATAGGCAAGTCATCACTGAGCCATTTAATTGCACGGTAAAAACTCGCTACCGCCAAGAAGATATTATTTGCCGTGTAAATCCTTTATCTGAGGATAAAATTGAAGTGATCTTTGCCCATCCTGTTGCCGCCGTAACACCAGGACAATCCGCTGTTTTTTATCAAGGTGAAGTTTGCCTTGGGGGTGGTATTATAGAAGAGAGAATTATGGGCAATAAGGAGTTTTAGAATGAATAATAAATATCATCATATTGCTATAGCCCTTGCTGGTGTTGCTCAAAGTGCGATATTAATTCCTCAACTGGCCAATACAGGTGTATGCAGTAACGCACTTTATGAACGATCAATTAAAAGCGTGTTTGAAACTTCGCCCAGAACAACAGCAGATGTTTATGATGGACTTGAAAACATAAAAACAGGATTACAAACACTAATCCAATTGCTATCTTCTGGACAGAAAGAGCAGATCGAAATTATTCGTTATCTTTTTGGTACATTAAATATTACCAGCAAATTATTAAAAAATAATGATGCTTTAGATAAGATCGATCAGCGACTTAAACGCATTGCAAGTCTTTATCCTGATACAAATATTGATACCATTAATAGCAATATTGAAGATTTATCATACTCATTAGCGGGGATCTACTCCGATATTATTAGTCCTTTAGCGACCAAAATAAAAGTTATAGGTAAACCAGAATTTTTACAAAACTCACTAGTGCAAGCTAAAGTAAGAACATCGCTACTGGGTTGTGTTCGTTCTGCAATTTTATGGTATCAAGTTGGAGGTGGTCGATTACAGTTTTTATTTTGTCGTAAACGAATCAATAATGCGGCACAACAATTATTACAAGATATCAATACAACAATTTAATTTATATTTTCAATATGATACTTAAATAGAGTCACGGAGTTGAACCGATGGAATTATCTGCACTTACAGCCCTTTCACCTATTGATGGTCGTTATGGTGATAAAACAATAGAATTACGTACCATTTTTAGCGAATTTGGATTATTAAAATACCGCGTTGAAGTTGAAGTTCGTTGGTTACAAAAATTAGCTTCACAAGAGAATATTCCTGAAATTCCAGCACTAAGTCAGTCAGCTACTCATCATTTAAACCAAATTATTGAACAATTTAATCAAGACGACGCATTACGCATTAAAGCGATCGAAAAAACAACCAATCACGATGTAAAAGCCGTTGAATATTTTCTTAAAGAAAAAGTCAGTACTAATGAAGAACTCCATGCTATTAATGAGTTTATTCACTTTGCTTGCACTTCTGAAGATATCAATAATTTATCTTATGCTTTAATGCTAAAAACAGCAAAAGAGACTGTTTTAATTCCTTATTGGCAAAAAGTAATTGATAAAATTACGTTGCAAGCAAAAGAGTATTGTGACTTACCTTTACTATCTAGAACCCATGGACAACCCGCTACACCAACAACTATCGGGAAAGAGTTTGCCAATGTTGTCTATCGATTAAAACGCCAATTAAACCAGCTTCAATCCGTTGAAATATTAGGAAAAATAAATGGGGCTACCGGTAACTATAATGCCCATATGGTTGCTTACCCACATGTTGATTGGCACAATTTAAGCGAAGAGTTTGTTAGTTCATTAGGTCTAAAATGGAATCCTTACACAACCCAAATAGAACCACACGATTATATCGCTGAATTTTTTGATTGTGTTGCGCGTTTCAATACTATCTTGATCGATTTCGATCGCGATGTTTGGGGCTATATTGCTTTAAATCACTTCAAGCAAAAAACTGTAACTGGTGAAATCGGATCATCAACCATGCCGCACAAAGTCAATCCAATTGATTTTGAAAATTCAGAAGGAAATTTAGGTCTTGCCAATGCCATTATGAATCATCTAGGCGGTAAATTACCGGTTTCTCGCTGGCAACGTGATCTAACCGATTCGACTGTATTACGAAACTTAGGTGTTGGAATTGGCTATGCGATTATCGCTTACCAATCAACTTTAAAAGGCCTAAATAAGTTAGAAGTTAACCAAACATACTTGCTTGACGAACTTGACCGTAATTGGGAAGTATTAGCTGAACCGATCCAAACTGTAATGCGCCGCTATGGTATAGAAAAGCCATACGAAAAATTGAAAGAATTAACACGTGGTAAACGAGTTGATGCTGAGGGCATAAAACAGTTTATTGAATCCTTAGATTTACCTGAAGACGAAAAAACTCGATTAAAACAGCTAACACCGGCTAATTACATTGGTTATGCGGTGAATTTTGTAGATAAGCTTTAATCATTTAAAAATAGTCTGAATAGTAATAGCATTTTGCTTTTCAGACTAAGCTATCAACTAATTTAAACTAAAAAATCACTATACTTAGTTATACAATAGGAAAATCAATTGAAGATTCGCATTGCAACTCGAAGAAGTCCTTTAGCCTTATGGCAAGCTAATTTTGTTAAACAAAATCTACTTTTGGCACATAAAAATTTAACTGTCGAGCTTATACCAATGATGACTCAAGGCGATATCATTCTTGATAGTCCACTTGCCAAAATTGGTGGTAAAGGTCTTTTTGTTAAACAGCTTGAACAAGCTATATTAACTAACCAAGCCGATATTGCGGTTCATTCAATAAAAGATATTCCTGCACAATTTCCTGAAGGCTTAACCCTTGCGACAATTTGTCAACGAGACGATGTGCGTGATGCCTTTATTTCTAATCGCTATTCCAATTTAGATGAACTACCTAAAGGCGCAATTGTCGGTACATCAAGCTTACGCCGCCAATGTCAGTTACGCGCTAAATACCCCCATTTACACATTAAAGATCTTCGTGGTAACGTTGGCACTCGTTTAGCAAAACTTGATAACCAAGAGTATGACGCAATTATCTTAGCATCTGTTGGTCTAAAGCGCTTAGGATTACAAGATAGAATTAAACAATATATTGATACCAATTTAATTTTACCTGCCGTTGGTCAAGGAGCCATTGGTATTGAAACTCGAGCAAATGATAAACCATTGTTAGAAATTCTATCTGTACTTGATGATAAAAATAGCCGGATTTGCATCGAAGCTGAAAGAGCGATGAATAAAGCTTTACAAGGAGGATGCCAAGTCCCTATCGCCTGCTATAGCCAATTAAACAATGATATATTATTATTACAAGGTCTAGTTGGAAGTATTGATGGTTCTAAAATTATCAAAGCAATAGTAGAAGGTAGCATTAGTGAACCAGAAAAAATAGGGCAAACACTGGCTGAACATTTACTAGAACAAGGTGCCAAATCTATATTACAGGAATTAAAGGACGGATGATTTTTGTCACTAGACCCACACCTGAGGGTGAACAACTAACACAATTATTAAACCAAGCAAACTTGCCTGCACAACATCTTCCATTTTTTAAAATTTTACCCGGACACGATCTTCAAAATTTACAAGAACAACTCAATAAACTTCATCCTAATGATATGGTGCTTGTCGTTTCACCACAAGTCGCTTATATTATTAACAACTATCTTCCCAAGTTAACCTTACCGACTGACATTCGTTATTTTGCAATTGGCAAAAAGTCAGCACAATTATTTAACCAATTAACAACGGCGACAGTCAATTATCCCGCTCAAGAAAACAGCGAAGGACTATTAGCCAAAATTCAACAACAATCAGTCCAAAACCATACTATTTTAATTTTATGTGGTAACACAGGTCGACAATTATTGGCACAAACTCTGACTAATCAAAAAGCCAATGTAAAATCAATTGAATGCTATTATCGCGAGCCAATAAATTACCCAACTAATATTTTATCGAGTAATATAGCTAAACAAATAATCATTATCACTAGCTTAGAACACTTAAATCAACTCGAACGATACAGCAGTTCTCAACATAAACAGCTGACTCAACTATTGGTAACTAGCCAACGAATATTTAACGCGGCAAAACAGTACCAATGGCAAAAAGTTTTATTAGTAAATGGCGCAAATAATCAAAATCTTTTAAATGTTGTCGAGTTACACTACTCATAACTATATAAAACGATAAAAGTTTAATAAGTTGCATATTTTATTAAAAATTAGGATGGAAAATGAAACTCAGCTTACTCATTTTAATCTCTCCACTACTACTTACCAGTTGCTCAAATCAATTTGAACCATTTGTTGGCTCACTTCCGGTAAAAACAAAACCTATGCCGCACCAGTGGAAGCGATTGAATATAATTATGAAAATATGAATGGTGGCAGTATTGGTGGTGGTTGCATTCCTGATACGCCAGGAATCGATGACTATGATGTTGGTAAAAAACGCTACGGTGGCGGTTCAACTTGTGGCGCAGCTGCTCTGCGTGCGCATTGGACGCCAGGTATGACAATGCGCATTTCTTGGACATTATTCCCCTACCCAGGCTGGCAAGCCAAAATATTAAATCTACCAGGGGTAGTAATTGACCGTAAAGAATCAGATATTATTGACCAATATGATGAATCTTATAGTACAGAGATCCCATTACCATTACCTCCACCACCACCGTCAGCCGGCGATGATTTTGGTCAGGTCGCTAATATCACCGTGCACTTTCTACCATGTAATCAGATATTTATTACTTATGGCACCATAGAAGAAGGACGTAATCCAGTATACTGGAAACTATTTGCTGAAAGCCAAAAACTATGCACACCACGTCCAAGCATTAAATCAATGGCAGATTATCGAAAAAACAAAGCCAAAATGGATGCCATTAAAGCCGAACGAGCAAAAATCCCACAAGTGATTTTACCACGCTATATCAAACAATTAGAACTAGAAGGTAAATTACCTGTCAGTAGTGATAAAAAATAGTCGGTGACAACAAAACAATAAAGCACCTAAAAGAATAATCACTAAAGCAAAAATAAGACAATATAAGCCCTGATGTGAACAATAAAAAATAGGTGATAATAAGGAAAGAGTCATGAAGATCACAAATCAAACAGTAACCGTTCAAAGTGCTAAATTAAAAATTAACTGGTGCTGGCTTACCTTACTGCTTGTACCGCTAGCAATAACTGGTTGTTCCAATCAGTTTGAACCATTTGTTGGTATTACTTCCGGAAAAAATAAAGCCTATGCTGCACCAGTGGAAGCGATTGAATATAATTACGAAAATCTTAGTGGTGGCAGTATTGGTGGTGGTTGTATTCCCAATACATCAGGAATTGATGATTATGACGTTGGTAAAAAACGCTATGGCGGTGGTTCAACCTGTGGCGCAGCTGCTCTGCGTGCGCATTGGACACCTGGCATGACCATGCAGATTTCATGGGAATTATTACCCTATCCAGGCTGGAAACCTAGAATTTTAAATACAGCAGGTTTAAATGTTGATAGAAACGAAGCCAATTTAATTCATCAATATGATGAATACTATTCTACCGAAATACCTTTGCCACCGCCACCACCGTCAGCTGGTGATGATTTTGGTCAGGTCGCTAATATTACCGTGCACTTTCTACCATGTAATCAGATATTTATTACTTATGGCACCATAGAAGAAGGACGTAATCCAGTACACTGGAAACTATTTGCTGAAAGCCAAAAACTATGCACGCCGCGTCCAAGCATTAAATCAATGGCAGATTATCGAAAAAACAAAGCCAAAATGGATGCCATTAAAGCCGAACGAGAAAAAATCCCACAAATCATTTTACCACGTTATATCAAACAATTAGAACAAGACGGTAAATTACCCGTTAGTAGTGATAAAAAATAGTCGGTGACAACAAAACAATAAAGTAACTTAAAAAATAATCATTACAACAAAAAATAAAATGATATAAATGCTGATGTGAGCGATAAAAAATAAGCGATATAAGGAAAGAGTCATGAAGATCACAAATCAAACAGAAACCGTTCAAAGTGCTAAATTAAAAACCTACTGGCGCTGGCTTACCTTACTGCTTGTACCACTAGCAATAACTGGTTGTTCAAATCAGTTTGAACCATTTGTCGGTATTACTTCCGGTAAAAATAAAGCCTATGCTGCACCAGTAGAAGCGATTGAATATAATTATGAAAATCTTAGTGGTGGCAGTATTGGTGGTGGTTGCATTCCTGATACATCAGGAATTGATGACTATGATGTGGCAAAGGGATGGTGCGGATCAAACTGTAGCACTGCGGCATTAAGAGCTAAATGGACGTCCAGTATGACAATGAAGATTTATTGGGTAGTCTTACCATATCTAGGTTAGAGAATAAACGCGTTAAATTAATTTAGCATGAATTTAGCTCATGATGAAAGTGATTCGACCAAAATGCCATTGCCACCACCCCCCCCCCATCAGCCAGCAGTGATTTTGGTAAAGTCACGAATATCGCGATACATTTTTACCTTGTAAGTAAATATTCATCACACATGTCACCATAGCGTAAGGACGCAATTCGGAACGTAAAACTATTTTGCCAAAATTTGTGTATGCCGGCACAAGTATCACATCAATGGCGAATTACCATAAAAATAAATCCAAAATGGATACCATAAAAACCACGTAATTGAAGATGCCGCAGGTAGTTCTGCCATGTGATATCAAACAACTAAATGCAGAAGGCAAATGGCCGATTAATACCGAAAAGAATTAATCGATAATAAAATAAAAATACATCGGTTAAGTAACTAAAAATTTAAAAATAGAATGAGTTTAACAAATATTGTTACTCAATAAATAATTGCTTTTGATATTATAAAAGCGAAAATACTTACTAATTGATTAGCTATATTTTTTGAATTATAAAAATTTAACGATAACGAGAGTACGATGGCATTAACATTTAATGACGGTGTTCGAGCATGCATTCCAACATTACTTGGCTATATTGGTATTGGCATTGCAGCTGGAGCTGTAGGTAAAGCAGCAAATTTATCAATTTTAGAAGTCACGCTATTGGCGATAATGGTTTATGCTGGTGCGGCGCAATTTATTATTACCGGTTTAATGATTGTTGCAACACCAATTTCAGCAATTATTTTTACTGTTTTTTTAGTTAATTCTCGCCATTTTTTAATGGGCATGGCAACTGCACCAACGTTTAAAAAGTATTCTTTATTGAATAATATTGCGATAGGTAGCTTATTAACCGATGAAAGTTTTGCGGTAGCAATGAATGCAATTGCGAATAAAAAAACAATCAATTGTGCATGGATGCATGGCCTGAATTTAACCGCTTACTTTGCTTGGATTTTATCTTGTTTGATTGGAGCATTAATTGGTAAATGGTTACCCGATCCTGCACAGTTTGGCTTAGATTATGCCTTAGTTGCTATGTTTATTGGTCTTTTATATTTACAACTTATAAGTGATAAAAATAAAAGCATGAAAAATCGGTTATTAGCAATGTTGACTGTAACTATTGTATTAATTTTTTTATTACGATTTTTATCCGCTGAATTGGCAATACTGGTCAGTACGTTTGCGGGATGTTTTATCGGCGTTGCCATGGAGCGTAAAGCATGAGTATTTATAGTTTACTGATTATATTAGGATCAGGATTAGTGACTTGGTTACCCAGAATTATTCCATTCATATTAGTACGAAAATTACAATTACCTGATATGGTAATTCGATTTTTATCCTATGTTCCGATATGTATATTAACTGCTTTATTTGTACAAAATCTGTTTATTGTAAGATCTGGCTCGTTTCCTGAGTTTAATCTTGAATATTGCTTAGCGGCGATTCCAACAATTATTGTGGCATTATTAACAAAAAACCTAATGTTAATTGTGGTAACAGGCATATGTGCGATGTCAGTAATTCGTTACTTTATGAACTAATAGTTGTAGTTGTTATTTCACAAAAAGGCAGGACAACCGCCCTGCTTATTATGTTCTCTCTTTATTTTCAAGCTTATTGATAGCATTTATAATCTTATTAGCTTCGGCTGTTTGTCCTACTTGATTAAGGTAATTCGCCATTGCTTTTTGGTAAGCCATATTATTTAGAATTGCTTTAGGCTGTGATTTCCACCATTTTATTAATGCTAATGGATCGCTATCAGCTGACAATTGCTTAATACGACCAATATAAGCGGCTTGTTTAAATTGATCTAATTGAGATTCACTATAAGCCTTAACTTTGTACATAGCAGGCATTAAATCTATCACAGCTTGATAATCACCCATATCATAAAAGAGTTGATCGGCAAGTCTTAATACTTCTGGATGACGTGGTTTTTCATTCAATAGCTGCTCTATTGTTTTTCGCGCTAAAGCATATTCACGGTTTTTAATTTGTAAACGTATCTGTACCAGTTTGAAAGCAAATATCTCATTAGGTTGACAGTTTTGTGCAGCTTGTTCCAAAGATTGATTGGCTGAAACCAATTCATCATTATCTATTTGCGCTTGTGCAGCAAGCAAATAAGATAATGCCGAATTGTTCGACACTTTAGCTGATTTCATAAAAAACTTACTAGCTTGTTGATAATCGCCTTCAAGAAGTGAAATTTGTGCCATCTCAAGCCGTTTAACAACTTTTTTAGGTGATTTTGAACGTAACCATTCCCCTAAAATTGTTTTGGAATTAAAAATTTTCTTTAAAAACCAATAAACAATATATAAGCAAAATAAAGCTAATAACTCAAGTATGACAAATGAATTAAATGACATACTGACTTTATAATTTGCAACTTCAAAAACGGCTGAACCTTGATGACCTTGTAATAACGGACCTAACAAAAAACCCGCCACCAACACTAAGAAAATAATCAATATTTTTAGCATTATTATTCTCCTATTTAGCCAACATTGAACGCACACGCGATTGCATTAATTTTTCTAATTCCGTCGCGCTTGCTAATTTATCTGGAACAGATTGATTACTGATTGATTGACTTTGTAAATTCTCAAGATCATCTAAGAAAGCCTTAACATCAGGCGCATTACCATCAAAATAAGCATTAACCCATAATGCAGCATCACTCAAAGCTCGTTGGTAAACAAGATCTTGATGTCTTGGTACAGCCTGAGCTGCAATCAATAAACGAAAACGAATATTTTCACGTAAATAGAGTGATTGTTCTAAATTTAGTGGTGTTTTCAATATTTGACATCTCACAATCTGTTTTTCATCTTTTTGAGCTTTAGATAAACAAGTTGCAAAATTTTTCTCATTTTCATCAATTTTTTCAATGGTAATGAATTTATCTAAAAATGACTCAGCATTAGTTAATAAATTTTTTGACCAATCGAAAACAGACGACGTTATTTCGTGATGATTATTTTTCTCTGTTGGCTCTTCGGTTATTTCTTTTGAAGTCGATGGAGCATTAACTGATTGCGCTGATGATATGTCATCATTATATTGTGTCATCCCTAAATCTATTTCTTTGTAATTTCCAACCAACGGTAACTCTGTTAGGGATTCAGAAAGTCCAATTAAATTCATCACAATACCATCATAGTCAATAAAACTGACTTTTGACAGTGAAGTAATATCTTGATTAATCGCTTGTCTTGCCGGTATCAAGCTAGGATCATCAGCTTGCGCTAAACTTTCATCTGCACTTTTAAGCAATAATCGAGCGGTTGAATAATCTTGATCATTCCAAATTTTTCTACCCGCTAAATGTACCAGATAATTTGCTTGAGATATCAACCACACACTGTTATCTGTTGTTGACATAGCCGAAAGGCGCTCGTTTAAATTATGGAAATTTTGTTCATTTAATTTTGAAGCATCATTGATTTGATTGGTTAACTCTTGTTGATTTTTTTGTTGGTCATTAAGTTGGCGATCAACTCGCTGTTCCAAAGATGAAAATTGTTGGTTTTGCTTGTTTACCGCATCGGTGATGCTATTTTGCAAATCATGAACAATACTATCTTTGGTACTTTGTTTCAAATTGGCAAGTTCAACTTGTAGACTTGCAATTGTCTTTTTTTGATTTTCGACTTGCAAATGTCCATGATAAAAAACAAAGCCGCCTAAACCAATGGTTAAAGCAATCGCCAAGATGGCTAACTTTGATGTGGGCACTTTATTTGAATTATTTTTAGTAGCTGATAAATTGGATTTTTTTTCAACTTCAGGACTAGATTGGGCATTTATTGGCATTTTTTTATCTTCAGTCATAGTCTTATTCGCTTTATATTCAGTTTTTATTATAGGTGAAAGGCTAAATGAGGTCGTATTTATTGTTGAAAGCGTTGCATTAGCACCATAATATTTTAATGGCATAATTCACTCCACTTAGCTTTGGTTTAAATGACAGTATTATGACATAGAGTCATCACAGTTTTAACTAAAATTTGATTAGTAACAAATCAAATCATTTTAATTAGTTATTTTTAAATTGATTTTGTTGATTAACTTAATCTCTTTATTTTAGTATTTGTCATATTAATTGTTATCCTTTCTAATTAATATTATGTTTTTCAACATTGACCAGTGATTTTATCTTTAGCCTTTCGCTGCTTGATATAACGTGGTTAAACGAATAGAAATAGTGTTATAGGGGTATATGGGCTATATTATTTACCATAGATTAAATGATACTTAAAAATTTTATTGCTAAATAAAGATAACCAAGACATGCATATGGCACATAAAATTTTTGCAATTATTATTTTTTGAGTAGTATTTTATTTATACTTTCATCAAAACTATATTGTGATATCCATACCATAAAAAATTGCTGCTAAAATTAGCAGTTGATCAAATTTATCTTTCTGATCCACATAATAAAATTTAATTATTTTTTATAGTCGTTTTGATGTATCGTCAGCATACTGTTAACTCATTACATTGCAATAATTTTAATAACATATCATTACATCAAGTATAAACATAAGTAATTTTATGTTCGCTATACCACAATCCAGCAAATTATTTTGTTATAATATCTCTATTTCGTTTTAGTTATCTAATTTAGTTATCTAATCAACCTTTTCTTACTAAGTGATAAAATTTTATGTATACAGGAACCTTGTTTATTATTTCAGCACCAAGTGGTGCGGGTAAATCAAGTTTAATTCGGGCTTATTTAGCACAGAATAATCAACATCCGGCTAAAGTCTCAATTTCGCATACCACTCGCGACCCTAGACCGGGCGAACAACATGGCCAACACTATTACTTTATCGATCATAAGCACTTTGAATCGTTAATTGATAATCAAGCTTTTGTTGAATATGCCCATGTTTTCGATCATTACTATGGCACGTCAAAAGCCGAAATTGAAGAAAGTTTATCGCAAGGTATCAATGTATTTTTAGATATTGATTGGCAAGGCGCGCAGCAAGTCAGAAAAAAAATGCCGTCAGCAAAAAGTATCTTTATTTTACCGCCTTCTTTAAAAGAGCTTGAAAACCGCTTAGTAAAAAGAGGACAAGATGACGCCAATGTGATTCAAAAACGGATGCAAAAAGCGCAGGCTGAAATTTCACACTATAACGAGTATGACTATGTGATTATCAATGACGATTTCGATTGTTCATTAAATGCATTAAATTCCATTATTACTGCAGCTAGCTTAGAACAACAAAAACAAAGTATTAGCAATCAACAATTACTAAAAGAGCTACTCAGCAAATAATTATGCATCTGTTATGATGCAATCAATAGCGCAAATTGATTTATATTTTTTTATCATTGTTGACCGTTAACTATGAATATTAAAATGAATTAATCATCATCAATCAGCTAATCTATCGCCGATTTTATTCGGCGATATCAACTTAAATAATTGATTAATTACCTAATGCTTTATCTGCATGGCTATTTTGGATTAATTCTATTTTGTAACCATCAGGATCTTCAACAAAAGCAATAATGGTGGTGCCACCTTTTACCGGTCCTGCTTCGCGAGTCACTTTACCACCTGCTTGTTTAACGTCTTCGCACATTTTTGCTACATCATCCACACCAATAGCAATGTGCCCGAAAGCGCTACCATGCTCATAGCTGTCTGTACCCCAGTTATAAGTCAACTCGATTACCGAACTTGTTGATTCATCGCCATAACCAACAAATGCTAATGAATATTTGTACTCAGTATTTTCACTGGTTCTTAACACACGCATTCCCATTACACGAGTATAAAAATCAATTGATCGTTGTAAATCTCCGACCCTAATCATTGTATGTAATATACGCATCGCTTTATTGTTCCTTTTATAGTAATGATGATTTCAATAATTTTATATATTCATAACGAGCCAATCAAATTTTTTATGCCTGAATTTGCATATTGATAATATATGATGTGGATTGAAGAGAAAGCGTAAAGATTTTATTGGTGAACGACTTACTGCAGATAGTTAAATGAATAATTTTGCGAAAATAGACTTCGCTTAGAACGCTAACAAGCAAAGTCTATTTTATTTAGAAAAAAGGGAAAATTACTTCTTAATTTCGCTATTATAACGAGGCGATGCGCTAATTTGTTTACCATTACTGACTAAACGTACTTTTTGCCCTGCAAAAAAATCATTAGCAGATCCTTTTTGCACAATAACGATGTTACCGCCGTTTTCTCGCTGAATTTCTAGCTCAACTGCACTAGTTTGGCTAGCTTGATTTTCAATTGCACTACCTAACACTGCACCACCGATTGCTCCCGTTGCAATCGCTACAGCTTGCCCTGTACCATTACCTACAGTGTTACCTAAAACGCCACCAAGTACTGCACCACCTAATGAACCTAAAATATTTTCACTTCTACCATCAGAGGCATTAGTTTGGATTTTCACTGGGCGAACAGACACAACTGTACCATAACTAACTTGTTGAACCTGTTTTGCTTGATCTGTTGTATAAACATCGCCAGAATATATATCACTATTACCACAACCCGTTAAAATTGCTGCTAAAATAGCTAAAGTGACGATTTTTTTCATAATTTATTCCTCATATAATTTGAGTATGAGCATGCTCATACTATTTTTTAGCATAATATTCTTTTATAAAAACGACAATATCATTTTCACTATTTTATCACTAGATAATATTATTTCTTAGCAAGTTGAGTTATACTCAGGTTAATAGTTTATCTACCATACAATAAGTATATGAAACGGTTATTTTTTCAATTAATATTATCAGTTATGATATGTGCCTGCCATGATACCAATCAACAACAAAAAAAAGATAATGAAGCAATTGTTGAGAGTAAAAATAAAGATTGTTTATCAGATAATGCAGGCAATAATTTGCATCAACTCGACAATATTGCGATTGCAGCGCAAGGGTGTCCCGTAAAATAACTTAATAGGCATAATTAACATAATGAAAACTATCGAAATAGACGAAGAATTATATCAATTTATTGCAGCACAAACTAAACATATTGGTGAAGATGCATCAAGTATTTTGCGTCGTTTGTTAAAGATCAATCAACCTGTAAAAACAACAATTAATACTACCAGTCAAGCAAACAATCAATATACCTTATTTAATGACTTACTAACGAGTGATACTTTTGTTAATGAAAAATCAATTATAAATCGGTTCATTCTGTTGCTTGGTGCGCTTTACAATTATAACCCAGCTTTATTTTCAATTGCGGCTACATCATTGCATGGCAGTAAACGGCAATATTTGGCAAAAGATAAAGAGTCATTAGAAACATCCGGTAAAAATACAAAGCCGCGTGAAGTAATTGGCACGCCGTATTGGGTGATCAGCAATACCAATACTGCCAGAAAAGTCTATATTATTGAATCAATTATGAGTGATATGGGTATATCAGAAAATATGATTAATCGAGTGATTGAAATTTTTTCATCGCAGAACAAATAAAATCACATGCTTTTATTAAAGAATAAACAACTATAGCTTGTAGCATAGATATAAATAGATAATTTATGAAAGAGGAGTATAAAATGGCAAACCATAGCCGGGCAGGATTATTAGCTGAACCGTCTGATCTCATTGACGTTGAAGCGTTAAGAAATAATTACTATAGCATTAGCCCTGATATAGAGAACGCAAGTCAATTAGTGATTTTTGGTACCTCAGGTCACCGCGGTAGTTCTAACAAAGGTACCTTTAATGAGGATCATATTTTAGCCGTTGCTCAAGCTATAGCAGAATATCGTCAGGCAAATAATATCACCGGTCCATGTTTTATTGGTCAAGACACTCATGCTTTGTCAGAGTTAGCATTAAAATCAGTACTAGAAGTGTTTGTCGCTAATGAACAAACCGTTGTTATCGCCCGCGATTGGGGATTTACTCCAACTCCAGTTATTTCGCATGCTATTTTAACCTATAATCTTGGCAAACAATCACAATTGGCTGATGGTATTGTAATTACGCCTTCGCATAATCCGCCTGAAGATGGTGGTATTAAATATAATCCGACTAATGGTGGTCCTGCCGATACGCATATCACTAAGCAAATCGAAAATCGCGCTAACGAATTACTAAAAAATAAACTCAATGGTGTAAAACGTGTTTCTTTAGAAAAAGCGATTAACTCCTCTTACATACATACTAAAGAGTACGAAACTGATTATGTAAATGATCTTGAAAACATTTTAGATTTAGCATTAATAAAATCTTCTGATCTTAATATTGGCGTTGATCCATTAGGGGGAGCTGGTATCACCTATTGGCCAAGAATTGCTGACAAATATGGTATCAAACTTAATATTGTCAACAATAAAATCGATCCAACTTTCAGCTTTATGCACCTCGATCATGATGAAGTAATTAGAATGGATTGTTCTAGCCGCTGGGCAATGGCGGGATTATTGCAATTAAAAGATAAGTTTGACTTAGCGTTTGGTAACGATACCGATTTTGACCGTCATGGTATTGTAACGCCAAAAGGATTGATGAATCCAAATGCTTACCTTTCGGTTTGTGTGAATTATTTATTCCAAAATCGTCCACAATGGCATAAAGACATAGCTATTGGTAAAACATTAGTAACGAGTTCAATGATCGACCGCGTTGCTAATAGCCTTAATAAAAAATATTTAGAATATCCAGTTGGCTTTAAATGGTATGCTGATGGTCTTTACAATGGAACATTAGGTTTTGCCGGTGAAGAGAGTGCTGGCGCCTCTTTTTTAAGAACAAATGGAAAAGTTTGGGCAACAGATAAAGATGGTATTATTTTATGTTTGCTAGCAGCTGAAATGACGGCAAAAACAGGAAAAAATCCACAAGAACAATACCAAGAACTTGAAGCAAAATTTGGTGTTTCATATTATGGACGGCTCCAAGCACCGGCCTCTTTTACTGAGAAACAAAAATTAGCTAAACTTGATGCCAGCCAGTTAACGACAGATCAGCTTGCAGGTGAAAAAATTACCCAATGTTTAACCACGGCGCCGGCAAATAATGCACCGATTGGTGGATTAAAAGTGATAACTGAAAACGGTTGGTTTGCAGCTAGACCTTCAGGTACAGAAGACGCTTACAAAATTTATGCTGAAAGTTTTATCAGTAACGATCATTTAGCAACATTACAAAAAGAAGCGCAAGAAATTGTTGCCAAAGCTATCAAATAACTGTCACATACTTTGCTGATTTAGCTTAAAATCAGCAAAGGTTATTGAGTTGTTTGTCGTGTTCATAATAATTTGTACCGCAATAAAAGTTTTGCCCAGATCACTATTTGTGTCTGGGCAAATTTTTTACTTCACTCATTTTAAAATGATAGATTCTAAGTTTGTTGGCAATCTTGTCCTCATCAGGGGCTCGATTATCAAGTTTTTTAGAGTATAAAGCACACAACAAAATTATCTGAAAAGTGGTAAATTGTCTATAAAGCCAAAATGTGTTTTTTTATTTTTGTAATACCCCACCTCAATTCAGTATATAAAACAACTAATAACAAAATTGAGGCTATAATATCATCACAGTTATGGACTAACACAAGCAATTTGATGTGAGCTATAGCTTGGATCGTCATACCACATATCACCATCACCAGCATCAATTCTTAATGGGTTACCTTGATAAGTATCGATAGTCCAATACCAATCAATAGGATGCCTTGTTGCCCAGTTTGTGCCAGGATAATGAATAGGTTGATTAAACATGGTTCCCCATTCGTTAAATAATCCGCCTATCCATTTGCCGTTCGTTCCTCTATAACTTAATTGACGACGGTAACCATTTATATTACGACCCGGTATTCCGCCAGACCACATCGAAGTATTAGCATTAGTATAATCAGCCACACTCGGCAGTCGATAACCAATGCCTCGACAATAAGATATTGCGCCATTTTGATTTGAAACAAGATCGGCTGATGGGGTGATATACCAACGTTGTATAGTAAAACTGTAGAGTTTATTCTGCTTAGCTTTGTCAGAATATAACTGAAAAGTAACAGGAGAAAAACTTTTAGGGGCAGTTGAAGTTGTTGGTCCTTTTAGTACTATTTTTACCCCACTTACACTAGTACTATTACCCCAACCCGGCGTATTTTCCGCTGATAGCAATAACGTAACATCACCTGAACTTGATTTAATTGTGCTACCATTGATATTGACGACTTCTTGCGGTGTTATTCCACTTAATAACAAATAAAATCTTAAATTATCTGAACCGGTACTTGGAAAATTTTTAGCAGCTGTATTAATATCTTGTGGAATAAATCCTTTTCCTTTGCCCCAATCGGGACCATCTAAATCTTGATATTCGGTATTATTACTTGAATCGTTTGCTAGATTAGGTTGTGCGTAACAAACTGTCGGTTTATGAGAAATTTGATAACGTTTAGTCACTGGCACATAATCACTTTCTTTAGGAATGCCATATTTAGAATAAGTTTTTAATTGTGCGGTAATTTCTAAGGTTAATGGCAGCGTATAAGCATTATCACAAGCCAATCTTTGACTAATATTTGTTAAAGCTTTACCATTTGCATCATACCATTTAGAACTCGTGAAACTGAGTAGAAAAGGTTTATAAGTATCTATCCCATCGCCATCTTTATCCGCATAATTTAATTTATTATCTAACGAATCATAGTAAAAGTTTTTAACTGAAAAACTTGATGGTTTTAAATTACCGTCAAAAAGATTAACTCCATTCCCTTTCAAATTGCTGCTTGCTTCACTATAAAATACACCACCTACGGTAAATCCATGTTTACTAGCGGCCAAATCTATATTGGCGACTTGCGGCGCATTCCCTTCTATTGCTTTCGCTGTCGCTGCGATCAATGCGTTGGCACAAGTAACAGGTAATAGCAATAAGCCAACAAGTATTATGGTTGTCTTTTTAAAAAAGAGATGAAGATCAAGCGTATTACGCATTAAACGTATAGGTTTGTTAACAAGTTTAAGAGAAATAGAAAAATGTTTTAATAACGTCGCTTTAGAGTAAGTAAATAATAGGTTTCTTGTTAAACCTTTAGATCTGGGGATCAAACAAAATCTAAGACTAAATAATATAAAACGATATCCCTTTTTAATCATATTTTTACCGCTCCTTGTAACGATATAGTTGTTTTTGGCAGAAATCTATAAGGTTATTTTTGTTTAATTTGAAACTTAATTTTCTTAATATATTTCAATACTATAAAAACATAAATGATTTGGGTATCATAAAATAATTAATATCACCTGTAACGGTTATTTGAGTTAAAAATTGTCAATGATTGTTAATTATTTTAAGTTTACAATTTTTTGACATCTTACTTGCAAACTGTGAGATTTATTAAATGATTGATAGTAAATTAGGCAAACGTTTTGAGTTTTTAAAGAATATAACAGATAGATTGATATTTAAATTTTGTCTAGATTCGTCAAGAGTAGGAAATACAAATATGCAATGACTGAAACAATTTATTTAAAAATAATACATTGTTTTATAGAGAGTTAATCATGTTAGATTGGGATCATTTGCTCAATGATCCCTGTATTATTAGATTTTAAACACCTGCACGATAGTTAGGTGGTTCTTTAGTAATAAGTACATCATGTACGTGACTTTCTTTCATGCCCGCACCAGTAATACGATAAAATTTAGCTTTTGTGCGTAATTCATCAATAGTGGCACAACCAGTTAACCCCATACAAGAGCGTAATCCGCCCATTTGTTGATGGACGATTTCTTTCAATAAACCTTTATAAGCGATTCGTCCTTCAATCCCTTCAGGTACTAATTTATCAGCAGCATTATCAGTTTGGAAATATCGATCTGAAGAACCTTTCGCCATTGCACCTAATGACCCCATTCCACGATAAGATTTATAAGCTCGACCTTGAAATAATTCAATTTCGCCGGGTGCTTCTTCGGTTCCAGCAAACATCGATCCAACCATAACACATGAAGCACCTGCTGCAATCGCTTTAGCAATATCACCGGAAAAACGTATGCCACCATCGGCAATAACTGGAATATTGTATTTTTGAGCCATTTCTACAGCGTCCATAATCGCAGTAATTTGTGGCACGCCCACACCAGTGACAATACGCGTTGTACAAATTGAACCAGGACCAATCCCAACTTTAACAGCACTCACACCCGCCTCGATCAAGGCTTTTGCACCTTCGGCAGTTGCAACATTACCACCTATTATTTGTAAATCAGGATACGCTTTGCGAGCTTGACGAATACGTTCAAGAACGCCTTCGGAGTGACCATGTGAAGAGTCAATTAACAGCACATCTACACCTGCTTCAACTAAGGCAGCGATGCGCTCCTCGTTTCCAGCACCAGCACCTACCGCAGCCCCGACACGCAAGCGTCCTTTTTCATCTTTACAAGCATTCGGTTTTTGCTCTGCTTTGTTGTAATCTTTAACGGTGATCATGCCTTTTAAGTGGAATTTATCATCAACAACTAATACTTTTTCAACACGGTGCTCATGCATTTTTTGCAGAACACTTTCACGTTTTTCACCTTCATTGACGGTTACTAAACGTTCTTTAGGAGTCATCACCGCAGTAACAGGTAACGACAAATCGGTGGCAAATCTCACATCCCGAGCAGTAATAATCCCCACTAATTCTTGCGATTTTGTAACAACAGGAAAACCGGCAAAGCCATACTCTTTAGCAAGATCAATAACATGCTGTATTGTTGCTGTTGGTAACACTGAAACTGGATCTTGTACAATACCACTTTCATGCTTTTTAACACGCTTGACATGATTTGCTTGAACGTCTATTGGCATATTTTTATGAATAAAACCAATTCCACCTTCTTGAGCAAGGGCTATAGCCAGATCGGATTCGGTAACAGTATCCATTGCAGCTGAAAGCATTGGAATATTAAGTTTTATTGTTTTCGTTAATTGAGTACTGATATTAGCAGTGTTAGGTAATACAGATGAGTGAGCGGGAACTAATAACACATCATCAAATGTGAGGGCTTCTTTTACGATACGAGACATGACAATATTCACCATTGAGTTGAATTGTTGATAAAATATTGCCGACGTATTCTACCTTTCTTTTTTATGAAAAACTAGTTAAATTTAATATTTTATTGAGTGTTTGTTCACAACCATATAAAAAATTTAATTTGTTAACAATTGTTACTAACCTCTTTTTGCGCCATCATAATATAATTTACATCGACATTCGATCCTAATGTAAATTGATTTTTAAGTAGATGATATTCCATTCCAATAATATCTTTAACCTCTAAACCTGATTGTTCTACCCATAGCATTAACTCTGACGGACGAATAAATTTATTGGCGTCATGAGTGCCCTTTGGGACTAGTCTTGCAATATACTCAGCACCATAAATCAACATCATTTTAGCTTTATAATTGCGATTAATAGTTGATAAAAATAGTTTTCCGCCAGGTTTAAGTAATTTTGCACAAGCGTTAATGATAGAAAAGGGATCGGGAACATGTTCTAATAATTCCATACACGTAATCATATCATAGTAATCACTTTTTTGGTCAGCATGCTGTTCAACGGTCTGTTTCAAATATGTAATAGAAAGACCATTTTGTTGTGCATGAGATTTAGCTACTTGTAATGATTCATCAGCAAGATCGATTGCCGTAACATTAGCACCGAGTTTAGCTAAACTTTCAGATAAAATACCCCCACCACAGCCTACATCTAATACATTTTTTTGCTCTAATGAGCCACATTTTTGCTTAACATAGTCTACGCGTAATGGATTAATAATATGTAGTGGCTTACATTTACCATTGGGATCCCACCATTGGGCAGCCATCTGTGAAAATTTATTGATTTCATTAATATCGATATTTTGTGACATGATTATGTTTTATAAAATTATCAAAACTGAAAATTACTATATTCTAACTATCAGTAATTATCAACAAATAGCCCAAACTATTCTCATTTCATTAATTATGACGACTATAATAAAAACCTAATAGAGATTACAGCTAGCTATACACTCACTCTATCTTTTATTTTTATTATCAAAATAAGTTTTTTATATTCTACTTGTGGGTTATATTTACTGACATTAATTTAATGAGAAAAGTCAATCTAATAGAATAATTAATATGGAAATTATTCAGTAATAGATGCTAATTTACTAATAACGTCAAGCTAAAATTTTAGACAGATATAGTAAATAAAGTAATGTTTTCTTGTTTATAGCTTGGTTTCATGGCATGATCTAACGCTTAATTTATTTAATAAAAAAGCTTTTTGAGCATTTGTTTACACTAAAATTAAACGTTTAATTAAGAGTAAAGGAAAAAATATTCATGAGTACAGGTACTATGAAGAAAAATCACTCACAGTGGAGCTCTCGCATGGGATTTATGCTTGCAGCGGCTGGTTCTGCAGTGGGTCTAGGTAATATTTGGAAGTTTCCATATATGGCAGGTGAAATGGGTGGTTCAGCATTTGTACTCACCTATTTACTGTTCATGTTCATGATTGGACTACCAATTTTAGTTTTAGAATGGTTGATTGGTCGTCGTGGACAAAAAAATCCGATTCACACAATGGAAGATGTCGCCGCTTCTGAAGGACGTTCTAAATCATGGCGTTGGGTTGGTATTATAGGTGTACTTGGCTCATTTTTAATTTTATCTTTTTACAGTGTAATCGGTGGATGGGCTACAGATTATATTGTGCTAGCAGCAGAAGGGACATTTGAAAACGCAACAGGCGAAATTACCGGTCAAATTTTTACTAACTTCCTTGGTAATGTGACTAGCCTACTTACTTGGCATACCGTGTTTATGTTTGCAACTGCATTTATTGTGGCATTAGGTGTCGGCGCCGGCTTAGAACGTGGATGTAAAATAATGATGCCAGGTTTAGGCATTTTACTATTAGTTTTAGTTGGTTATGCGGCTTATGCAAGTGGACCGTCTTTTGGTGTGGCTTGTGAATTCTTATTCTCACCTAACTGGTCAGCATTAAACGGCACAGCTATTTTAGCGGCATTAGGACATGCATTTTTCAGTCTATCATTAGGTATGGGCATTATGATGGCATATGGCTCTTACTTAGGACACGATGTTAACTTGTTATCAACCGCCCGTACAGTAGTAATATTAGATGTTATTGTTGCTGTTTTATCTGGCTTAGCTATTTTCCCATTAGTTTTTGCTAATAATCTGACTCCAGGTTCTGGTCCAGGCTTAATATTTGTTACATTACCAATTGCATTTGGTAATATGGGTGGTGGTTTAATTTTAGGTATTTTATTCTTTATCTTTTTAACTTTTGCCGCGTTAACCTCTTCTATCTCTTTACTTGAACCAACAGTTGAATTGTTAGAAGAAAAAACACATATGGGCCGCAAAACAGCAACCGCTGTTAGTAGTATCATTATTTGGGCATTAGGTATTGCCTGTATTTTATCGTTCAACAAATGGGCCGATGTCACACTATTTGGCAAAAATATTTTTGATATTCTTGACTACTTAACCAGTAAAATTATGTTGCCGGTCACAGGACTTGGTACTGTTATTTTTGGTGCATGGATGATGAATCAAAAACGCATCCGTCAAGAGCTCAACTTAAATCCATTCTGGACTATGGTTTGGACGTTATTAACACGATTTGTTATTCCGGTAGCAATTATCGCTATTCTTATTTTTGGATTTACACCAGAATAATCATTAGAAATGTTGTTAATCAGCCCTGAAGTAATGTCAGGGCTTTTTTTTGGCAACTTTACAAAAAACCAGCAAACTACCGACTAAATTTGCAAACTTCTATTGAAAACTATTTTTTTATTCCCATATAGCAATACAACAATAAATCATATGTTTAAAACAATGTTATTCGATTAACGTTAATGCCTTATTGTATTGATATTTTTTGAAAATAATTGTTAAAGTATAACAATCAGTTAACAATCATTATGGTCACAATCGTTAATTGAATTTACTTAATAGAGTAAGAGGTACTAGTCAATGAGTAAGCAAGGAACCGAAACACGAGGATTTCAATCCGAAGTTAAACAAATTCTTCATTTAATGATCCACTCTTTATATTCTAATAAAGAGATATTTTTACGTGAACTAATCTCTAATGCATCTGATGCTGCTGATAAACTTCGCTTTAAAGCATTAGAAAACCCAAATCTATACGCCGGTGATGGTGAACTAGGCGTACGTATTTCAACCAATAAAGATGCTGGTACGCTAACAATCTCGGATAACGGTATTGGTATGACTCGTGACGAAGTCATTGAAAACCTTGGCACTATTGCTAAATCAGGTACCAAAGCATTTTTAGAATCAATTGGTAGTGATCAAGCTAAAGATAGTCAGTTAATTGGTCAATTTGGTGTCGGTTTTTACTCCGCGTTTATCGTTGCTGATAAAGTAACGGTTAGAACGCGCGCTGCTACTGCAAATGCAGATGAAGCTGTCATGTGGGAATCAGCGGGAGAAGGTGAATACACTATTTCTGATGATCATAAAGAAACCCGAGGAACAGAAATCACTTTACATTTAAAAGACGATGAAAAAGAGTTTTTAGATGACTGGCGTTTACGCTCGATTATCAGTAAATATTCTGATCACATTTCTCTTCCTGTTGAAGTACAAACCACAGACGAAGAAAGTAAAGAAGTTAAATGGGAAAAAGTTAATAAAGCTCAAGCGCTTTGGACAAGAAGCAAATCTGAAATTACTGATGAAGAATATAAAGAGTTTTATAAACATATTTCTCACGATTTTGCCGATCCTTTAAGCTGGAGTCATAATCGCGTTGAAGGTAAACAAGAGTATACTAGTTTACTTTATATCCCATCTAAAGCACCTTGGGATATGTGGAATCGTGATAACAAACACGGCTTAAAACTCTATGTTCAACGCGTATTTATTATGGATGATGCAGAACAATTTATGCCTAACTATTTACGTTTTGTGAAAGGATTAATTGATTCAAATGATCTACCACTAAATGTATCGCGTGAAATTCTGCAAGACAATAAAATTACCCAAAGTCTACGTAATGCGTGTACCAAACGTGTATTACAGATGCTTGAAAAATTAGCAAAAGACGACAAAGAACAGTATCAACAATTCTGGAGTGAGTTTGGTTTAGTATTAAAAGAAGGTACAGGTGAAGACTTCGCTAATCGTGAAGCGATAGCTAAATTATTGCGTTTTGCTTCAACCCATACTGATAGTGATGCGCAAACTGTCTCATTAGAAGACTACATTAGCCGTATGCAAGATGGTCAGGAAAAAATTTACTATATTACTGCTGATAGTTATGGCGCAGCGAAAAATAGTCCTCATCTTGAGTTATTCCGTAAAAAAGGCATTGAAGTTTTATTACTTTCTGATCGTATTGATGAATGGATGATGAGCAATTTAACTGAATTTGATGGTAAACAATTCCAATCAATCAGCAAATCAGACGAATCAATCGAAAAATTAGCCGATCAAGACAGTGAAGAGCAAAAACAAGTTGAAAAAGAACTTGAACCATTTATTGAAAGAGTTAAAAAAGTATTAGGTGATAAAGTTAAAGAAGTCAAATTAACACATCGCTTAACTGATACGCCAGCAATTGTTACTACCGCAGCTGATGAAATGACAACACAAATGGCTAAACTCTTTGCAGCAGCAGGACAAAAAGCGCCAGAGATAAAATATACATTCGAAATCAATCCTGATCACAGCTTGGTTAAACGCGTTGCTGATACCCAAGATGAAGCTGCCTTTAAAGATTGGATCGAATTATTATTAGATCAGTCACTGCTTGCCGAAAAAGGTTCGCTAAGTGATCCAAGTAAATTTATTCAGACCATGAATAAGTTACTTGCACAATAATCTTATAATCTTAGCTTAAAGTGTAAACCCGATATTTGCAAAGTATCGGGTTTTTATTTTTCATCAAAAAGCAATAATATTTTATTGGAATTATGATAAATATCACATTTTTTGATATTTTAACTTTCTATTTTCGATTAGCTATTCATAATACTTTAACCGAAAAATTAAATCCTAAGCTATGAAAGTTCATAAAATACTTAATAATAATGTAGTCGTTACCCTTGATGAAAAAGGCAATGAATTAATTATAACAGGCAGAGGCGTTGGCTTTAAAAAACGTGAAGGTGATTTAATTGATTCTACCCTAATTGAAAAGCAGTTTTCATTAACCAATAAAGAAACTTTGCCCAAATTTGCTGAATTACTTTCTGAAATTCCAATTGAAGTACTCACCACTTCAGAAATTATTATTAATCATGCCAAACAATTTATGGAAGGTAAACTACAAGATAGTATTTATATTTCACTCACAGATCATATTCATTTTGCTATAGAGCGTCACAAGCAAGGATTCGACATCCCAAATAACTTTTTATGGGAAACTAAAAAACTTTATCCTAAAGAATTCCAGATGGGTTTATATGCTTTATCGGTAATAAAAGATCGCCTAAATATCGAATTACCAGAAGATGAAGCCGGCTTTATCACTTTTCATATTATTAATGCACAACTAAATGATACCATGCCGAATATTGTGACAATGACAAAAATCATGCGTGAAATTCTTAATATTGTAAAATATCATTTTAACTTCGAATATGATGAAGACAGCTTATCTTATCAGCGATTTATAACGCATTTAAAATTTTTTGCTCACCGAATTTTAAGCCAAAGCAAACAAGTACAACAAGATGCTTCATTGTATCAGATAATACGGCAAAAATATGAACATGCTTACCTTTGTACTAAACAAATAGACTTACATCTAATTCAACAATACCAACATCCACTTACTGATGATGAAAGTTTATATTTAACCATTCACATTGAACGATTACGTAATGAACTTAAAAAGCAATAATGTGAAACAGATCACATTTTTGTGATGACTTTTAAAAATATATATTCACTAGTTGCAATTTATGTTAGCCTAACTCCATAATTTTTGGATTGTTATTGCATAATATAGCAATGAATTATGCAAGCAAAACCTAACCGCCTTGAACAAAGGCGGTTAGGTTTTTTTTTTGCTTTTAATAAGGATAAGGTATGAAAAACAGAGGGCTTGCCGAAATAATTATTCAACATGTTGGCGGTAAAGAGAATATTACCAGTTTAGTGCATTGTGCAACTCGATTACGCTTTGTATTGAAAGATGATAATAAAGCTGATGCCGATATTTTAAAAAAACAAAAAGGTGTGATTACTGTAGTGCAAAGTGGTGGGCAATTTCAGGTCGTTATTGGTAACAATGTCGCTGATGTGTTCAACGATATTATGGAGTTAACCAAATTAAATGAAATTTCTCAACCAAACAGCTCATCGGGTAAAAAATCAGGCATTTTATCTAAATTAATTGATTTAGTTTCTGGTATATTTATCCCTGCATTAGCTATCATCGTTGCGGGCGGTATTTTAAAAGGCCTTATATCATTATTGCAAGTATTGAATCTGGTTCAGCCTGCGACACCAACCTATAATTTTTTATTTGCCATTGCTGATGCGCCTTTTTACTACTTACCACTAATTTTAGGTTTTTCTGCGGTGAAAAAATTTGGTGGTAACCCTTATGTTGGTATGGCAATTGGCGGGGCTTTAGTCCACCCCAATATAGTCAATATGATGGGGGGTGCTTTAGCGCTTAAAACGGAATTCTTCTCTATTCCGATAAATCTTATTCCCTATGCATCTTCAGTTTTTCCAATCATCTTAGCGAGTTGGTTCTATTGCTTATTAGAAAAGAGCTTTAATAAAATATTACATGACTCGTTTAAAAAGTTTATTTCTCCCCTGCTTGGGTTACTAATTACTGTGCCATTAACCTTTGCAGTTATTGGTCCTGTGGTCTCATTTTTAAGCGATATTGTAGCTGCTGGTATTATTTATGTATATCAACTCAACTCAATTATTGCCTCAATGATTTTAGCTGCAGTTTGGCAAGTGATGGTTATTTTTGGTATTCATTGGGGATTAGTCCCTTTCGCCATGAATAACTTATCTATCAGTGGCGAAGATTTTATGCTACCAATTTTATTCCCAGCGGTTTTTGCACAAGTTGGTGCTGTTTTAGCGGTAATGCTAAGAGCAAAAGATCCACAATTTAAAGCGTTGGCAAGCTCATCAGTTTTATCGGGCATTTTTGGGGTAACGGAACCGGCTATTTACGGTGTTAATTTACCATTAAAAAGACCATTTGTGATTGGATGTCTAGCCGCTACAGTTGGTGGCGGTATTGTGGGTTACTTCCATACGGTAATTTACTCATTTAGTTTTATTAGTATCTTTTCATTTTTACAATTAATTCCTGCTGAAGGTATCGATGAAAGATTTTATGCGGTCGTTGTGGGTTGTTTAATCTCATTTACACTTGCCTTGATTGCTACTTATCTTTTTGGAATTACGAAAGATAAACGCGACCTAATCGGACAAAACGAGCAACAAACTGAAAAACAACATGATAAAGTTAATGCCAGCAACGTTACCTTGTTTAGCCCAATGACAGGTGAGTTAATTACTTTAAATAAAGTTAATGACCCTACTTTTGCCAATGAACTAATGGGCAAAGGCGTAGCGATAATTCCAACAATTGGTCAAGCTGTTGCACCCGATGATGGTGAAGTCGTATCACTATTTAGAACTAAACACGCAATTGGATTACAAACTGATTCTGGTGCTGAAATTTTAATTCATATTGGTATTGATACTGTTAAATTAGATGGTCAATACTTTGAAGCTCACGTACAAGCTGGCAGCAAAGTCAAAAAAGGTGATCTACTTGTTAGCTTTGATATAGATGCTATTAAACAAGCTGGATTTGAAGTCACGACACCAATTATCATTACAAATACAGATGATTATCAAGATATTCAATGTATTTTTAAACAAGATAATATTCAAATTGGTGATGCATTATTGGCATTATCGACAAATAAGGAGTAAAACATGTCAACAAAATTTCCTGAAGATTTTTTATGGGGCGGTGCGATTGCCGCCAATCAAGTAGAAGGGGCATTTCGTGAAGATGGCAAAGGGCTATCGACCTCGGACTGTACACCTAATGGACTATTTGGTGATATTGTTGATCGTAATGAACATAACATTACTAGTATTAAAGATCGAGCAATCGATTTTTATCACCGCTATCCGGAAGATGTTGCACTATTTGCACAAATGGGCTTTACCTGTTTACGCACATCTATTGCATGGACTAGGATCTTTCCAAATGGCGATGAAACTCAGCCTAATGAGGCAGGGCTAGCTTTTTACGATAAGCTATTTGATGAAATGATAAAACACAATATTAAACCATTAGTCACTTTATCTCATTACGAAATGCCTTACCACTTAGTTACACAATATGGTGGCTGGGCAAACCGTAAAGTGATCGACTTTTTTACCCTTTATGCTAAAACAGTTTTTGAACGCTATAAAAATAAAGTAAAACTTTGGTTAACCTTTAATGAAATCAATATGTCATTACACGAACCGTTTACCGGTGTTGGGCTTGCTCGCAATAGCAGCAAAGCACAAATTTACCAAGCGATTCACCATCAACTTGTCGCGAGTAGCCGAGCAGTAAAACTATGCCATAACATCATTCCTGATGCAAAAATCGGTAATATGTTATTGGGTGCTGTTGCCTACCCACTTACACCAAAACCAGAAGATGTATGGGCTACTCATCAAGAAAATCATGGTTGGTTATTTTTTGGTGATGTACAAGTGCGTGGATACTATCCAACATATATGCAACGATTTTTTAAAGAGAACAATATTAAACTGACAATAACAGAGCAAGATCATGAAGATCTTAAAGAAACGATCGATTTTGTTTCATTTAGTTATTACATGAGTTGCTGCGCGACAGCTGATGACTCACAAAAAACGAAAGGTAACATTCTAGATATGGTGCCAAATCCTTATCTTAAAGCCTCTGAATGGGGATGGCAAATCGATCCTATTGGTATTCGTTATTTACTTAATATGCTTTATGAACGTTATCAAAAACCGCTATTTATTGTCGAAAATGGCTTAGGCGCTAAAGATAAACTTGAGGATAACGGCACTGTCAACGACGACTATCGAATTAATTATATGAATGATCACCTTGTGCAAATTCGAGAAGCAATCAATGATGGTGTGCAAGTCATGGGTTACACAAGTTGGGGACCAATTGATCTTATCAGTGCCTCAAAAGCAGAAGTGACCAAACGTTATGGTTTTATTTATGTCGATCTTAATCAAGATGGTTCCGGTAGCTTAACGCGTTACAAAAAGAAAAGTTTTTATTGGTATCAATCTATCATCGCCTCAAATGGTGAAACATTAAAATAAACTATAAAACGATTAGTCTAACATTGACTAATCGCGAGTTAAAAAGTAGTTAATTATTGTGTTAAGGCAGAATCGTTAGCTACTTTACTAGAAAGTTAGAACTAGAATATGAAAAAAATAATCATAAAAGCACTTGTTACCGTAAATTTGATTGCATCTAGCCTATTAATCACGAGTTGTGCTCAATTATCATCTAATACATCACAAGACGCTATCACAATCTATTTTGCTCGTCATGGAAAAACACTTTTCAATAGTTATGATTTGGTTCAAGGATGGGCTGACTCACCTTTAACTGAACAAGGTATTGAAGTTGCTCGCTATTTAGGTGAAGGCCTTAAAGATATTAAATTTGATGCTTACTATACCAGTGATGCAGGTCGTCAGCGCGAAACGATGCAAGTATTGCTAGCACAAAAAGGGGTAAAAGATTATAAAATACAAGAACTAAAAGGTTTACGTGAAGTATTTTATGGTGGTTTTGAAGGTGGGTCGAATGCCAAAATGGTTAACGCCAGTATGGATTCTTTGGGGTATAAATCAGTCGAAAGTTTTTATAAAAGCTATAAAGAAGGTGAGATTTCTGTCGCTGCATTGACTAATGCTATTGCCAAATCAGATCCTAAACATCAAGCCGAAGATTATCAACAAGTTAAACAGCGTACACAAGCAGCGCTAAAGACTATCGTTAATAATGCAATCAAACATCACCAAAAAAATGTGTTAGCGATTTCATCTGGAATGTCGATGCAAGTAATGATTTCTGATCTTACTGACAACAGCAATAAAAATAAACCATTATCGAATGCAACAGTCGTTAAAATTGTTTACAAAAACGGCCAATACAACGTGGTTGAAATAGGCAACATGGATTATGTTAAAAAAGGTAAATCTACCTTAAAAAATTAGACCGACAAAAAATTGAGCAGATTGGATTGTTACTGCCATGGCAGGCAAAACCTAAATGTTTAGTAAAAAATAAAAACTTATAAATATTAATTATTTTAAATTTTGAATATAAACACTTTAGGAATTTAGGAATGAAATTAAAATACCTCACTGTTATACTTTTTAGCTTGACGAGTAGTCTTGTAGTAGCTAATGAATCGACATCAAAATATGAACCTAAATCAATAGCTGATAATGAATTTTTTAAAGATACCAAAATCGTGCTATCAACTAAAAACTATTGGAAGTATTTAAAAGAAGAAGCCGAAAATCCAAAAACAGTTCACAATGCATGGGGGCATGGCGTTGCAGTAAGTTATCAATCCGGTTATTTGGCTGATTTTATTAGTTTAAATGCTGATTTTTATCGAGCATTTCGTTTAGCTGCCAGTGATCACTTTGCAAGTCGAGGCGTACTTTACAATAAAGGCAATAAAGCCAAAAGTAGCAATGCCGGTGGCTACACTAAAATAGGCCAACGTTATGTCAAATTAAAAGCGAAAGTAGCTGATGTTAATCTTAATGGTAATATCGGCTGGCATACAATGAAAAACTTTGGGGTTATTTCTAATACTACTCGCCTATCGCCAACAACTTATCAAGGCTATAGCGCAACATTAAATTACGGTGAAGTGGCATTAAAAGGGGCTTATATAACGCATTCAATTTCTCGCGACTCTCCCGATAAAAAACAGTTTAAAAGTCGTGATGGCAAACACACCATTGATTATATTGCCACAGGCGATATTTCACTAAAAAATAAATTTTACAGCGTTGAATATGCCATTGGTGAAAGCAAAGACTATTTACGCCGTCAAATCTTTTTAGGTAGCATTAAACCAATCGATAAGTTAACAATTGGCACCCAACTATATTTTACCAAATCGCTAGATAATTATAAAAAAATGGCACTGAGCAAACGTTATTTTGATAAACATGCCAATCACTATGCCGCTGATGTCAAATGGCAAGATGATAAGTGGGGAGCTAAAATTGGCATTGCCTATACTGATGCTAAAAAAGGTCAAGGACAGTTAGGCTATTATCATCGCCATATGTCTAGCCACTCACGCGGTACATTTATGTCTATGACGCAAGCAGGCGAAGATTATTTACGACATGGCGAACGAGCATTATCAACAATCATTGATTATAAGCTATATCCCGATTTAACGCTTGGTTTAACTGCAAATTATGGGGAGTTTAAATTCAGGCACACAACCGTACGTTCAAGCGAATTTAATCTGTTTACCAAATGGATCCCTACCAATAATAGTTTAAAAGGGTTAACCCTTTGGGCAATGGTTGGGCCCGGATGGTCTTATAAACATAAAAATCGCACACCCATTTTACGAAATGGTAAATCTCAAACTGCACAGTTCTTAGGTGCTGAATTTATTGCAGAATACCGTTTTAACTTATTATGAATCAGAACAAGATGAGGTACTTTTTATGAAAAAATTAATAAAATCTTCAAGTTTGTTATTGGTATTTATCTTTACTATAACAAATGCTTTTGCTCAAGATGTCTATCTTTATGTTACTCGACATGGTAAAACCATGTTCAATAATGTACATCGTGTTCAGGGGTGGTCTGATACCCCATTAACCAAACCCGGTATTGAAGTTGCTCAGCAACTTGGTCGAGGGTTAAAAGATGTTGATTTTATTTCGGTCTATTCTAGTGATTCAGGACGAGCAAGGCAAACCGCACGTATCATTCTCGAAACAAAAGGTGTGCCAGTACAAATAAATGAAATGGAAAAATTACGAGAAAATTGCTTTGGCGAATTTGAAGGTGATCTTGACCCTAATATGTGGAATCCGGCAGCAAAACATTTAGGTTACGCATCTGATAAAGATCTTATGGACGATTTAGCAAAAGGTAAAGTAACACTTAAAAAAATGATCGACGCGATTGCTGCAGTTGAAAAATCAGGTGAAGCCGAAGACTATAATAAAGTAAAAACTCGCATGCAAGAATCATTAAAAATGATTGCAGAATCAGCCAAAGCACAAGGGGGCGGTAACGTTTTAGTCGTATCGCATGGTTTGGCAATTATGGCAATGGTTGAAGAGATGCTAGATAAACCGATAACTGCAGGTTTAGGTAATGCAAGTGTAACTAAAATTCGTTATACCGATGATGGCAAATTTATTGTTGAAAGTTTAGGTGATATGAGTTATGTCGAAAAAGGCAAACAATAATATCTAACAGTTAAAAGGTGCCCCCTCAACATTGGGGTATCTTTAACTCAACATACTTTTTGCAATTCAAAAACTGATAGAATTTGTGACAATAAACCCGCATAATTAATCAATCATTTTACGTGACAACATTAAAAAGGTCAGCATGTTTTATCTATCTCAATACCAATCACCTATGGGCTTAATCACTCTAGCAAGTCAACAAAATAAATTAGTTGGCGTTTGGATTGAAGGACAAAAATATTTCGGTACCATTCTAAAAGCTGAAAAACAATATCATGCTAACCTACCCATCTTTAATCAGACAAAAAAATGGCTCGATGATTATTTTGAAGGAAGAAAACCTAACATTAAGCAACTTGAACTCGCTCCACACGGTACCCCTTTTCAACACTTAGTCTGGCAAATTTTGTGTCAGATCCCTTACGGACAAGTAATCACCTATGGCAATATAGCCAAACAAATTGCACTACAAACAAATAAGGCTAGCATGTCAAGCCAAGCCGTTGGCGGTGCGGTTGGTCATAATCCTATATCCATTATTATTCCCTGTCATCGAGTTGTTGGTGCCAATGGTAATTTAACCGGTTATGCTGGTGGAATAGATAAAAAAATTAAACTACTTGAAATAGAAGGATTAGATATGACACAATTTTTTAATCCTAATAAAGGTACAGCCCTTTAAAAGTTAAAATAATAATCAACTAAAAATAAATCAGATGACTAAACTACCCCGTTTTTAATGGTTGAAAAAATAACCTTATCTATCAAATTAACATTAATTTATCGCGATGATTGCTTGAAGATTATGGTGCTTTTTAATCGCTTTCCTGTTAAACATTTGCCTTGATTTATTGTGGTAAAGTCTGAACTAAAAATCCCACTTACAAATTAAAAACAGCATTAATATTCTATTATTTATCAATACGCTACTTTCATCATACATAACTTAAAGAATAAAATGACTATATAACCTATAGTGTAAATTTACCTAGTAGTTAGATAGTTATAGTGAAATAGCGCAGTTTTGTATGAAAATGGTAAAAAGTTAGCGATTAATTCCAATATAAATTTAAGTGAATTAAGTTAAAAAATTTATCTGTTTAGCACAGTTATCTATAATTATTATCTACGCTCAACTGAAATATCTTTTAACTGTTGCTAAGTTATCAATAAAGCACCGTTATCTGTTTATTTTTTATGCATTCATTTTAAAAAATTTTGCTTGTCGCTTAGCGACAAGACAAAATTTTGTTTTCTCTCTAATAATATAATCATCACAATGCTTTTTTTCTTACCATTGTAAGTTGCATAGCCCATTAGTAGATGGCACTAACCATCATAATGAGATCAAATATACCATTGTAAAAATTATTTAGCCTTTACAGGCAACTAAATGTTGATAAGTAACAGAATAAGTATTTACATTACCTGCTCTTGCATCAGCAACAAACATATAACTACCAGTAAGATGAACACTAGATGTCCAATAGAATGCTTTTCCATCCAAAGCTTGTACAAAGTTACCCCATTGCGAATCCGGATAAGCAGCAAAATTTGTAAATCCCCATTCTGGGAACACGCCTTGTCCTATCGCCCGTGTAAAGGTGTTCATACTAGTATCCCAATCAACATTAGGCGCTATATTATTTTGTGGTGAATTAGTAAACAGTGAAATAGCCGGTATATTTTGGATACCACCACATCGATTTTTTGCACTCTCAAAATCCATATAATTACTACCTTGTGGAATTATCCAAATACTTGTTGGATTAAAGGTATAAGTAAAAACTTTGGAGTTATCTCTTTTGGTGACAATACTTACTGTTACATTACCAGTCGGTTTATCTTTGATTTTAACAAATCCTTGCGGATCAACCGAAACCTGCCCACCAGGGTTAGCTGATATACTATAACTATAATCAGTTTGTGCACCTGACATAACTAACTGAAACTTAGCACCAGGAAAACCAGTTGTTGGAAACGTCGCTTTCGATACAGTAGGATTGACCTTAAATCCCATATCTGGAACATAATCTGCCGTAAAACCACCACCGTGAATCGGATGACGACTGGTACGATTAACATCATTCCAAGCTTCACCACTGCCATCAGCATTATAACTAATCCATTGATTAGATTTGTTAACAATTGTTGCATTAGGTTTAGCATAACAAAGTTGAGGTTTAGAAGAAATTTGATAACGTTTTACTATTGGCACATAATCACTTTCCCGAGGGATACCATATTTAGAATAGGTCTTTACCTGTGTTGTTATTTCAAGCGTTAGTGGCATCGGATAATTACTTCCACACCCCATCGTTTTACTAGTATCTGTAATTAATTTTCCATTACCGTCATACCACTGTTTACTGGTAAATGAGAGTAAAAATGGCTTTGATGTATCTATCCCATCACCATCTTTATCCGCATAATTTAATGTGTTATCCAATGAATTATAGTAAAAATTCTTAACGACAAAATTAGCAGGGCTTAAATCACCACTAAATTCCTTAACTACATCACCCTTGATATTGTTGCTTGCTTCACTGTAAAAAATACCATTAACCGTAAATCCTTGTTTATTCGCTGCCAAATCGATATTTATCACTTCTGGCGCACTGCCTTCTATCGCTTTCGCTGTTGTTGTACTTAATGCTTGCACTGGATGAATCGTCAATAAAACAAAAAATATGAATAATGAGCTTTGAGTTAATTTCGATTGAATTAATTTAAAATAATCTATTAAATATGAATTAGTTAACGAAATTTTGCTCGAAAAGTGTTTGAAGGGATATAAAAATTTTAAAGATGAAATAAAAGAGTTAAAAGACGATAAGTGCGAGGATAATTCGCTGGCCCGATGACTTTTTGTAACTAGACTATTTAATAATGCCCGATGCCCGATGCCCGATGCCCGATGCCCGATGCCCGATGCCCGATGCCCGATGCCCGATGCCCGATTAAGACCACATTTTAACATATTTTTACCAATCCTTGTAGTGAATATCTAAATTTTTCTTTAAAATTCATATGATTGAGTTTAATTTAATCATCAATTAATTTTGCTCTAAACCTTTAGTATCAATTTATACTAAAGTAATTTTAGCGTATTATATTAAGATAGTTAATTGAGTTTGTAATGAGCTTTTCAGTAAAGAATTGTTAAGTTCTCATTCAAATGGAGTGACATTTGTCTTTACTCTAGACGTTTAATTTTAATACTATCCTTGATAGATTCAGAGATAACATAATACAAAAATTAAAAAAATGATTTTAAGTTGAAATACAGATATATTAATTTAGTTTATATCCTTTTGCATAAAAGCAGAATTACATTACAATTATTAAAATAGTTTGTAATATGTTGATAAAAACTTATTCCTTAATAACCCTATTATAACGAATGTTACATAGTCAACATTATTTAAGAGATAAAAAGCATGAGAAAAATAATATTACTTTTATTATTGATAGTATCTTCACCGGCATTTAGCACTATCTATGTTTATAAAGGTAATATTGCAGATAAACAAATGACTTTATATCTAGAACCGATAAGTCAAGCTTTTTGGGTTTATGATGATGATCCAAAACAGATACAGCATAAATTAAACTATGGATGTGAATTGAATAATTCCTGTTCACAGTTAACTAATCAAACCAATTTAGAACTTTATGATGCACACGATCTCTATATCGATCCTGACAATCAACAAATAAAAGCCAAAAACCAAAGTCACTATTTTATCTTTAATGATATTCATCTAACACAAAATCAAGAAACAACATTGTTAAATCGAACATTAAAGGGTTATTGGTTTAATGGCAGCAATAATCAACAATATCCGGTAAAACTTTCTCAACAATTAGTGATTGATAAAGATAGTAATACGCAATTTACTAATGTTGAATTATTACAATTAGCGTCAACTGATCATCACTATTTTACTGCGGTCTTTTCTAAACAAAAAATGGATAAAATTACACTAGTTGGCATTAACGTTTATGCGAAAAATAACCATCGGTTATTACAAAAAATCGAAAATTTAAACTATAGTGATAATGGTTTTATGAGCATCGACTTACAAGATATCAATTTTGATGGAATACTTGATTTAGCTATCAAAAAATACCGTTCAAGGCAAGGTGATAACTTGGATTATTATATTAATGATAAGGGAACATTTACACCAACCCATCTATGGGGTAGTAATATAGAGTTCAATCCCAAAGATAAATCTGCCATAGGTAGCAAAAATTGTTATGACGTGGATGATAAACAACAAAGGCTCCAGACTAAAATAGAAAGTTTTTATCAATACAAAAACTATCAATATATTTTTGAAAAAAATCGTTGTCAAATCATTAATATCGACAACAAAATCCAACGAAAATGTTTAGATGCCGAATATAATGCCTGTTTACTAAACCGCAATAATATCAATCGTGAAAATCCAAATGTAATTGGTGAAGATAATATACTGCACAAGAATATGGCGTGGGAAAAAGGTAAATTCATTGATGGAGTGATAGATGATTGATTATGATGCTTTTCCTGAACAACGACAATCTTATATTCAGCAGTTATTACAAGACAAAGGTCGAGTAGTCAATGCCGATTTAATTAAATTACTTGGTGTATCAGAACATACGATTCGCCGCGATTTACAAAAACTTGCGCGCAGTGGTATCTGCAAACGTGTTTATGGGGGTGCGGTCAGTCAATTAAAACAATCTGCAAGCTTTGAAACCAGAATGACCCAAAGCGTTAGTGAAAAATCATCGGTTGCTAAACGATGCGCTCAACTGATCAAAGCCAATTCTTGTATTTTTATTGACGCAGGTTCAACCTATTTGACAATGGCAAGTTATATTCCTGCAAATATTGAGTTGACTATTGTGACAAATTCCCCTCAAATCGCTTCACTACTTAGTAGTCGAACTCAGGGTGAGCTTATTTTACTTGGTGGAAAAGTGAATCCTCAAACCGGCAGCACCATGGGTGCAGATACGGTAAATCAGATCCGTAATATGGTCTTTGATCAAACATTTATTGGCGTATGTGGACTTGATCCACAAGCTGGATTAAGTGCTGTTTATTATGAAGATGCTTGTTTTAAAAAAGAGGTAATTGCCCAAAGTAATGAAGTTGTCGCAGCTGTAATAGCCGATAAAATGTTACAAATAGCTCGTTATAAAGTGGCAACATGTGAAGATCTTGATATCATTGTCGTCAGTCGAGAAACTAAAATTGAAGGTTTTGAGCATGTTGATTTACAGATAGAGGTCGCCTAATAGATTCGCTCGAAGGTCGACCGAATCTATTTTTTAGCTATTTTGCTTGTAGATTTAATATCAATTGAATTGTTTTCAAAACGGCACTATCAGTATTATAGCCAGTTATAAAATTTGCTTTTGCTTTCGTTTCTTCAAATGCATTACGCATGGCAAAACTATATTCAGCTTGTTCTAACAATTCAATATCGTTATAACCATCACCGAATGCCATAGTTTCGTTGACAGTTACGTTAAGCATGTGTTGTAATTTCTTGATAGTATTACCTTTATGCACATCATAATCGGTGATATCAATCCAATTTGCTTCTGATACAACAATATACACGTTATCCTCATAAGGGGTTAAATGCATACGCGTTTGAGGGCATTGACCTGTTTCATCATAGACCGTGATTTTAATAAAATCATCAGAAATTGAACTCAGTTCATCAACTTCAATAATGGAAGCATAAGAACCACGAACTTTTTGTTTTAATCTTGCTGGTAAATCCGATCGAATCACTGCCCCTTTTGCTGTACAGGCAATGATTACATGATCGGTGCTGGCTTGTTCCAATGTGTTGATAATACGTTGTCCTAAATCATTGGCTAAAAAGGAACGATAGACAAATTCTCCATTAAATTTAATTGCTGTAGCACTGTCGCCAACGATCCAAATATGTTGACTATAATCGCCAAATAGTTCCTCGACCCGCTCACACTGTTTACCGGTACACGCAACAAAATGGACATTCTCTTTTGTCATTTGCTTATACACTTTAGCAAATAGTTGACGATCATAATCACCTTGTTCGTTTAAAAAAGTCCCGTCTAAATCACTGATAATTAATTTAATCATATATTTTTCCTTTCATGCTAATAATGAATATTTTATCAATCTGATTTAGTATGATGCTTTATGATGCATTTAGCAAGATTAAATAATGCTTTTACTTTGAGCTTTATCAAAACACACTTGAAAAAGCCTTTTAGAAAATGATTAATAAATTATAAATTAATTAATAAGATGATAAGCATTAACAAGCAACTAAAGATGTAATAAACGTTAGCGAAAAACCAATTATCACCCGCCATATAAAAAGCATCAATATCGAGCATGACAAGCAATAAGATATTCAATTATAGAAAAGAGCCTGAATCGATACTTCAATATTCCGCTAATCAAACCGTGCTTATCAATGCTTGTTTACGGCTCATTAATCAAACCCAAAAACGGATAATAGGCAAAAAATAGTGCGTTAATTGAAAAATAGAACAACTGCATATCAATGTCGCCCTTTTAACAGTCAAAACATCGATTGGAACGATAATCTATTACGTCTAAATAAAATGCTCTTGATCTTTTGAAAATTAAAATAGCAAAAAAATTTTATATTACTACTTAGAATAAAACCTTTTTCATATTCGTTTCATAAGACATTAATTAAACCTGCTACACCGTTATTTGATACAGTTTCAAATTTAAAGAAAGGACAAAAGTTAAGTTCTCAGGTAATTTTTTTAAAGATAGTGATATTTGTATTTATGAATCAAGCATGCGTTTAGAAGGTAAATTAAAAGAGCCTGAATATATCTTTAAATTTTCTCAAATCAGCCCTCTTTACTTAAAGAATTTTCAACAATAACGATTAATTTATAAATAAAAAAGCCTGAAAATAATTTCAGGCTTTTTATATGCTCACATTGTATTATTTTCAACAATATTCAAAATTGATTATTGTTTAGCTTCAATGTTATCCCCAACTAATTCCAAATGAATGGTTTTACCTGGCACAAGTTTACCGGATAGGATCTGTTGTGCTAATGGGTTTTCAATCTCCTGTTGAATTGCACGTTTTAATGGTCTTGCACCATAAATTGGGTCAAAACCAACTTTAGCAAGTTGCTCTAACGCTGCATCAGAGATATCCAATTGATAACCACGTTCATCCAAACGTTTTTCCACATGAGCCAATTGAATTCTAGCTATCGCTTTGATATTTTCTTGACCAAGTGGATGGAATACCACTGTTTCATCAATACGATTGATAAATTCTGGTCTAAAGTGTTTCGTTACAACGGTCATTACTAATGCTTTCATTTCGTCATAACTTAATTCAACATGACCTTGTATTAAATCTGAACCTAAGTTAGATGTCATAATAATCACTGTGTTTCGGAAATCAACAGTGCGCCCTTGTCCATCGGTTAATCGTCCATCATCTAATACTTGTAATAAAATATTAAAGACATCCGGATGCGCTTTTTCGACTTCATCTAATAAAATGACAGAATAAGGACGACGTCTTACCGCTTCGGTCAAATAACCGCCCTCTTCATATCCTACGTATCCCGGAGGTGCACCAATTAAACGTGCCACTGAGTGTTTTTCCATAAACTCAGACATATCGATTCTGACCATGGCATCTTCACTATCAAACATAAAGTTAGCTAATGATTTACAAAGCTCAGTTTTACCTACCCCAGTTGGTCCTAAGAATAAAAAAGATCCAATTGGTTTATTCGGGTCAGAAAGTCCTGCTCGGCTACGACGAATTGCATTTGCAACCGCGACAACAGCTTCGTCTTGACCAATCACGCGTTTATGTAATGCATCTTCCATATGCAGTAATTTATCTTTCTCACTTTCAAGCATTCTTGAAACAGGAATACCCGTTGATTTAGAAAGCACTTCAGCAATTTCATTATCGGTAACTTTATTACGCAATAACTTCATGGTTTTGCCTTCAAGCTGTGTTGCCGATGCTAATTTCTTTTCCAGCTCAGGGATCTTGCCGTATTGTAATTCAGACATTTTATTAAGATCACCAGCTCGGCGCGCTTGTTCTATCTCAGTACGTGCTTTTTCCAACTCAGCTTTGATTGTCTGAGTACCCGAAACAGCAGCCTTCTCTGACTTCCACTCTTCTTCAAGTGACGCATACTCTTTTTCTTTCTCAGCAAGTTCATCGTTTAGCATCTCAAGTCGTTTTTTACTTGCATCATCAGACTCTTTCTTAAGCGCTTGTTGCTCAAGTTTAAGCTGAATAATACGGCGTTCAAGTCGATCTAATGATTCAGGTTTTGAATCCATTTGCATACGAATACTTGATGCAGCTTCATCAATTAAATCGATCGCTTTATCTGGAAGCATACGATCGGAAATATAACGATGCGATAACGTAGCTGCTGCCACAATTGCTGGATCTGTAATTTGTACATGGTGATGCAATTCATAACGTTCTTTCAAACCACGCAATATAGCAATAGTATCTTCAACAGTTGGTTCAGCCACATAGACTTTTTGGAATCGACGCTCTAAAGCGGGATCTTTTTCAATATATTGACGATACTCATCTAAAGTAGTCGCACCAACGCAATGTAATTCACCGCGGGCTAATGCTGGTTTTAACATATTACCTGCATCCATTGCCCCATCGCTTTTACCTGCACCGACCATGGTATGAATTTCATCAATAAATAAAATGATGCGCCCTTCTTCTTTGGCTAAATCTTTTAAAACGGCTTTTAAACGTTCTTCAAATTCACCACGGTATTTGGCACCCGCAATTAACGCGCCCATATCTAAAGACAACACACGTTTATTACGTAAACCTTCAGGTACTTCACGGTTTACAATGCGCTGTGCAAGTCCTTCGACAATTGCGGTTTTACCCACGCCAGGTTCACCGATTAACACCGGATTATTTTTAGTACGACGTTGTAATACTTGAATTGTACGACGGATTTCTTCATCGCGTCCAATTACAGGATCGAGCTTACCTTGTTCAGCACGCTCGGTTAAATCGATAGTATATTTTTTCAACGCACCACGTTGATCTTCTGCACTGGCATCGTTCACGTTATCACTTCCTCTTATTTGACTGACGGCCTGATTTAATCTGTCTTTTGTAACACCGGATTTTTTAAGAATATCACCTAAACTGCCTTTTTCTTCTAAAGCAGCTAATATAAACAGTTCTGACGAAATATAACTATCGCCATTTTTTTGCGCTAATTTGTCACAAAGATTTAATACACGAACAAACTCTTGTGAAGGCAGCACTTCACCACCCACACCTTGTACTTGTGGCAATCGATCAATTGCTTGGGTTAATTCTTGTTGCAAAGCAGCAACATTCGCTCCCGCTGCAGCCAATAATGGTTTGACACTGCTACCTTCCTGATTAAGCATTGCTGATAACACATGTACCGGCTCTATATATTGATTATCTTTACCTAATGCTAATGATTGTGCATCAGCTAAAGCTTGTTGAAACTTGTTAGTGAGTTTATCTAACCTCATATTATTCTCTCCTGAGCAATAAATTTGGTATAAATGCATAAAACATTTAAACCATTTGCATGATCACTAAATAAGTGTGGAAGAGTAAATTTCAAGAGCTAAAAAAAAATTTTTTTATATGATTAAAATCAAAGTAAAAGTTAAAAATCATGAAATTACTTTCAAATAAAAATAACCTTATTCACGCCTGTTACAGACCAAGAAAAAACTAAGAAAAATTGAGTGATAAACGTTAATATTATTCGTTTAGCTGGGTAGACTAGCTTTTAGAATTTGTTGATTAGTTGTACTCTTACAACCTCATCAATTTGAATGAATAATTAATACCAGAAAACAATTAAAATTGTATAGAAAAGAATCATCATTAAGGAAAGCGGGGTTAAAATCAATGCGACTTGATACATTTTTACCAATTAACTAAATCGACAAAACACAACAATCGTTCTATACATCAATTATTGATACGACAACGTAAAGTTATTCTCAATTCTGAATACAATTTTAAGGACTGATGTATAAACGCATTAATTTTAATTAAAATATAATTTAGCGCTATTTTTTATAAAATCTGAAGTGGTATAACAATTAATTTTTAATTACCCAACAAAATTTTTGGCATCTATATTACTAATATTATTTAAGTTACTTACCTAGTATAAAAAATATAATCTTTACCATGTTTATTCAATATAATGATTTTAAATGACAAACCGGTAGGAATATTTTATATTAGCTTCCCTCAATTTTGTTAGATTATCTAACCGTGGTTCGTAACCCATCCCACGAAAAAAAACTAGGATTAAACATGTTTAAAATAGCTAAAGAGTTTCAATTTGATGCTTGTCATATGTTAGATGGGCATAATAAAAAATGTCATAACCTTCATGGCCATACTTATAAATTGTTGGTTGAGATTAGTGGTAACCTTATTGCCGATGGTTCAAGTGCTGATATGGTGATGGATTACGCAGATCTAAAGTCAATTGTCAAACAGCATATTGTTGATCCACTCGATCACGCTTATCTTTATAATCAAAATAATGATAATGAGTGTCGCATCGCGGCTTTATTACACGAAATGAATCGAAAAACTTTTGCTTTTCCTTGTCGGACCACTGCCGAAGCAATGAGTAAATTTATTTTTGATTGTTTGTCACAATACCTACCCGTTTCGATGATTAAATTGTGGGAAACACCCACTTCTTATTGTGAATATCATCGGAGCGAAAAATGACAGAGTTTCGCATTGTTGAAATCTTCGAATCTTTACAGGGCGAAGGTTATAATACAGGCATGCCAGCTATTTTTATTCGCTTTGCTGGTTGCAATTTAAATTGCCAGTGGTGTGATACCAATTTCCGTCAATTTACACGATACACGTTAGCGGACATATTAGCTAAAGTAAAAAGTTACCAAAGTAAAAATATTATTATTACTGGTGGCGAACCAACAATGGTAAAAGCATTACCCGAATTGTTAGCACCACTTAAGCAAGCTAATTATTTTATTGCAATTGAAAGTAATGGTTTAGGTAAAGTCGATTCATTAATCGATTATATTGCCTTAAGCCCGAAGTTCTGTTATCAAACACGCTATCAAAAAATTGTTCAATCCACCGCAGATGAAGTGCGAATTGTGGCAGAAAACCACCCTGAATTTTTACCTTTTTGCTGCTACATGGAAAAACATATCAAAGCCAAACGTTATTTTTTATCGCCTTGTGAAAAAAATGGTGAATTTAACATGTTTGAAACCATTGAATTACTCGGCAAAATAAATCAACAGCGCAGGGAAAATAAATGGTTACTTAGCATTCAAACCCATAAATTTGCGAATATCGAATGATAAATGAGCTATTTTTTTAAATTATTTAAATTAATGTAATATTGTTTGAATTTTCAGTATTGATTTAAAGCTTTGTTACAAAAGATTTCTGTATCATCTCATGCATCTTGCACGCAACGAATAACGACTGAGTCAGAAAGTTTTCTATTAAAACTTTGTCGCTTTTTTCATCCAATATATGATTTTCTTAGCTATATGCGCTAAAAAGATCGCCGCTAATGAGTCCCCCCCCTAAGAATCATCCTATTTTAAAAAAGGAGGCAATTAGTTTATGCACATCGCCAATCTTGTTCAAAAAAGCTAAAAGTAACAGGTCTTTCGGTAATCATTAAAACATCTTCAAATTCGAAATTCTGTTGTAATTGTTATCGTGCTTTTGGCTGAGGATTATTAAATTTCATCATTCTGGTTAATACCTTATTATTATAATTATTCACAATATTACCGCTTTTGAAATTATAGGATGGTTATGGATTTTCAAACCAAATCATCGATGCCATCCTACCGGTTCTGTTTTCACGACGATAAGAGAAAAATAAATCCTGTTCAGTAAAAGTGCAAAAATTACCACCAAAAATCTTATTTATTCCCATAGCAGTTAATCTTTGTCTAGCGATTAAATAGAGGTCCGCAAGGTATTTTTGTTCTGTTTGGTTAATCAATGTAAAAGCCTGTTCAGCTTGAGGATCAATTGCTTCAAATTGTGCTTTCACTTCACCACCCACTTCGAATTTTTTTGCACTAATAGCAGGCCCCATCCAAGTAAGGATCTGATTTTTAGGACATGAAAACTTTTTAATAGTCTGTTCTAAAATTCCATTGCAAAGTCCACGCCAACCAGCATGAGCCGCTGCAACTTCATCGCCATTAACCGAGCAAAACAGTACTGGCATACAATCAGCTGTCAACACCACACTTACCTGCTTAGCTTGCCGAGTATACGACGCATCAGCTTCAAACCTATCATTAGCAATAATGCCGATAGCAGGTTGCAATTCAACTTCAGTAATATCTAGTGCAACTGTACTATGCGTTTGATTTAACCAATAAGGTTCACTGGGAATCTGTTCTGCTTTAATTAATCGCCGACAATTTTCCGTAACATGATCTAAATCATCACCGGTGCGACTTCCCAAATTTAAACTTTCAAAAGGTGCTAGGCTTACCCCACCCTTTCGAGTGGTGGTAAATGCCCGAATGTTTTTCGGGGCTGGCCAATAAGGAGAAATCGATTTAATCATGATGCTCACCTCACCAATCTAATTCATCTTTATGTTGTTGGGTATCTTCTTGAAGCGCTAAAATTAACTTTTGCATATCCTCTGGGATAGGTGCATGCCATTCCATCTGCTCTCCAGTAATAGGATGAAATAACCGTAACATAGCAGCATGTAAGGCTTGTCTATCAAAATCGCGTAATGTTTGTATAAATGATTCGCTTGCACCTTTTGGTGGTCTTGGTCGTCCGCCATATAGAGGATCGCCAACTAATGGATGAGCAATATGAGCCATATGCACACGTATTTGGTGTGTCCGTCCTGTCTCGAGTCTTAAACGTAGACGCGTATGGAGCCGATATTTTTCCATTACCCGATAGTGTGTAACAGCGGGTTTGCCAGTTGGAAATACCGCCATGTGTGTTCGTTTTGTTGGATGACGAGTAATCGGCTCATCAATTGTCCCACCTGCGGTAATAATGCCCATGGCAACGGCTTCATATTCCCGCGTAATTTCACGTAATTGCAACGATTCAACTAAATGTGTTTGTGCAATGATTGTTTTGGCAACAACCATTAAACCTGTGGTATCTTTATCTAAGCGATGGACAATACCGGCGCGCGGAACTCGTGCTATTTCTGGATAATGATAAAGTAATGCATTTAATACGGTGCCATTAGGATTGCCCGCACCAGGATGGACAACTAAATCACGCGGCTTATTAATAACTAAAATATCATCATCTTCATAAACAATATTCAATTTTATATTTTCAGGTTGATGATATGTTTCTTGCTCAATTTCTGCACTAATGGTAATTTTTTCACCGCCTAGTACTTTTTCTTTAGGCTTATTAACAATAATACCGTTAACTGTCACTTTATTATTCACAATCCACTCTTTTATTCTGGAACGTGAATAATCAGGAAAAAGCTCGGATAACGCTTGATCTAAACGCATTCCGAGTTGTGTTTGTTCTATTTCTGTTGATAATTTTAACTCGAGCATATGTAATTTATCTATTTTAAGCTGATATGTTTTAGAGTATTATATACTATTCATAGACTTTAATGTTTATTTATATTTTGGATTGAGAACTGAATGAAACTACGTTTACACTCTTTGTTAGCAATTGCTTTAAGTGGCATGTTAATTGGTTGCACAACAACAAAGCCTGATGTTGAAAATGTATCAGAATTAGAACTCCACAACAAAGCTCAAACCGAGCTAGAAAGTGGTAACATAAAATCCAGTATCACTATATTAGAGGCAATGGATAAAAATTATCCATTTGGTCCTTATTCGCAACAAGTGCAACTTGATTTAATTTATGCTTATTATAAATCTGCTAATTTCCCATTAGTTATCGCGTCGGTTGACCGATTTTTAAAATTAAACCCTACTCATCCTAATATTGATTGGGTTATTTATATGCGTGGTTTAGCCAATATGGCTCAAGACAACAATATGATCCAAGGTTGGTTCAATGTTGATCGTTCAGACCGAGATCCTGACTTTGCTACCGCTGCTTTTAAAGATTTCACTTATCTGGTTTCAAGTTTTCCAACCAGTATTTACGCCGCTGATGCACAAAAACGTTTGGTATTTTTGAAAAATAGACTATCAAGATATCAACTTAAAATAGCGGAATATTATACTCAGCGCGGTGCTTATGTTGCGGTTATTAATCGTGTTAGCCAAATGATTGCGTTATTTCCAGATACTGATTCAACTAAACAAGGTCTACTGTTAATGCGCGATGCCTATAATGAACTAGGCTTAACTAATGAAACACAAAAAACCGATACACTTATTCAAGCAAATCTTGAAAACATGCCTAAAGAAGAACAGCGCTCATTTTTATCACGCTTAACCAGCGTATTTAATGGTAACTAAAGCCGTAAGAGGCGGGATAATTACCCGCCCATCACTAAAATTATTAGCTAGCAATTACTCTGTTTGTTAATCTTATTAATGAGTTGCCTAAATTATCCTCTTTAATAAATCTATTCATACATTCACATATCGTTTGTAAAACGTGACAATAACCAATACAATTAGCAAATTATTTTTATTAGCAATAATAGATAGGACATTAATTCGTCATGCAAGAACAATATCGCCCCGATGAGATTGAAGCCAAAGTTCAACAACATTGGCAAGAAAATAAAACATTCCATGTTACCGAAGATCCCTCAAAAGAAAAGTATTACTGCTTATCAATGTTACCTTACCCTTCTGGGCGGTTACACCTTGGTCATGTTCGAAATTATACTATCGGTGATACCATTTCACGCTATCAACGTTTAAATGGCAAAAATGTTTTACAACCTATTGGTTGGGATGCTTTTGGTTTACCGGCAGAAGGTGCGGCAGTGAAAAATAACACCGCACCGGCTAAATGGACCTATGAAAATATTGCTTACATGAAAAAGCAACTACAGTTATTAGGGTTTGGTTATGATTGGGATCGTGAAGTGACAACCTGCCGTCCTGAATACTATAAATGGGAGCAGTGGTTTTTTACTAAATTGTTTGAAAAAGGTTTAGTCTATAAAAAAACATCCGCTGTTAACTGGTGTCCGAACGATCAGACCGTCCTTGCTAATGAACAGGTGGTTGAAGGTTGCTGTTGGCGCTGTAATACCCCCGTTGAACGCAAAGAGATCCCACAATGGTTTATTAAAATTACTAATTATGCCGAAGAGTTACTTAACGATTTAGATACATTAGAAAACTGGCCAGAACAAGTTAAAACCATGCAACGTAACTGGATCGGCCGCTCTGAAGGTGTAGAGTTTGATTTTACGGTTGAAAACTATGCGGATAAGTTACGAGTTTATACTACACGACCTGATACATTAATGGGGGTGAGTTTTGTGTCTGTTGCGGCAGAACACCCACTAGCACAATTAGCAGCCCAAAATAACAGCAAAATTGCTGAATTTATTGCTGAATGCAAAAATACTAAAACTGCCGAAGCCGATATGGCGACCATGGAAAAGAAAGGTATGGCGACAGGATTTTTTGCTATTCACCCATTAACAGGTGATAAAGTTCCGGTTTGGATTGCTAATTTTGTTTTAATCGAATATGGAACTGGTGCAGTAATGGCAGTACCAGGCCATGATGAACGCGATTATGAGTTTGCAAGTAAATACAATTTGCCAATTAAACCGGTAATTTTAGATCAAGATGGCAAAGCGCCGGATCTTTCCGAAAATGCGTATACTCAACATGGTATATTGTTTAATTCGGGTGAGTTTAATGGTCTTGATTTTGAGCAAGCGTTTAATGCCATTGCCGATAAACTCATAGCGTTAGGTATTGGTGAACGTAAAGTTAATTACCGTCTACGTGATTGGGGGGTTTCTCGCCAACGTTATTGGGGCGCACCAATTCCAATGGTGACCCTTGAAGATGGCACCACAATTCCTACACCAGAAGATCAGCTGCCAGTTATTTTACCTGAAGACGTTGAAATGAACGGTATTACCAGTCCAATCAAAGCCGATCCTAATTGGGCAAAAACCACAGTTAATGGACAACCAGCATTGCGTGAAACGGATACCTTTGATACGTTTATGGAATCATCTTGGTATTATGCTCGTTATACTTGTCCACATTATGACAAAGGCATGTTAGACGAAAAAGCTGCCAATTATTGGTTGCCAGTCGATCAATATGTAGGGGGTATTGAACATGCCATTATGCATTTACTTTATTTTAGATTCTTCCATAAGTTAATGCGTGATTTTGGTCTAGTATCATCAGATGAGCCGGCTAAGCGTTTGCTTTGCCAAGGTATGGTGTTAGCTGATGCGTTTTATTATACCAGCCCAACCAATGAACGTATTTGGGTATCACCAACGGAGGTCACAATCGAACGTGATGAAAAAGGTCGTATTGTGAAAGCGGTAGATAGCAAAGGTAATGAGCTGGTGCATGCCGGTATGACTAAAATGTCTAAATCAAAAAATAACGGTATTGATCCACAAGAAATGGTCGAAAAATATGGCGCCGATACTGTACGTTTGTTTATGATGTTTGCCTCACCAGCCGAGATGACCCTTGAATGGCAAGAGTCTGGCGTTGAAGGTGCCAATCGCTTTATTAAGCGTGTTTGGCGTTTAGTTTATGAACATGCGCAAAAAGGCAGTGCGGATAAACTTGATGTTAATGCTTTAAATGCCGATCAAAAAGCATTAAGACGTGAGTTACATAAGACAATTGCTAAGGTCAGTGATGATATTGGTCGTCGTCAAACTTTCAATACTGCTATCGCTGCGGTAATGGAGTTTATGAATCGTTTGCAAAAAGCACCACAAGAATCAGCTCAAGACCATGCGCTTATGGATGAAGCTTTAAATGCGATTGTTCGTTTGCTTTATCCAATGATGCCTCATGCTTGTTTTGTCATGTGGCAAGCTTTAGGCCATAGTGAAACAATTGATAATGCGACATGGCCTATAGCTGAAGAGTCAGCCATGGTCGAAGATGAAAAACTGATTGTTGTGCAAATTAATGGTAAAGTACGTGGTAAGTTTACCGTACCTGCTGATGCCGACCAAGATTTGGTATTGGCACAAGCAAAACAAGAACCGAATATCCAAAAATACTTAGCGGACGTTACTATTCGTAAAGTTATTTATGTGCCGGGTAAATTATTAAATCTTGTTGTTGGTTGATACTGTTAAAATTAAAACATGGGTGGTAATACTTATGAAAAAATATATAGCCTTATTTATGCTAATGGCAGTATCACTGACGGGGTGTGGTTTTCATCTACAAAATGAAACTGAAATACCGGCAAGATTTAAAACAATGGCTTATATCAGTTATGATCCTTATGGACAGCTTTCAAGAAATATTAAAGAGTTATTAAAGGATAATAAAGTTACATTAGCTAACAATGATGTATCACACAATTATCCCTCTTTAAATATTATAAGAGAGTCCATTGATCGTAGTACGATATCTATTTACCAAGATGGTAAGGCGGCGGAATATCAATTAGTCTTAAATGTTGACGCTCAAGTTATTGTTGCAAGTGAAAAGGTATACCCAATTAGTGTTCGTATTTTCCGTACATTTTTTGATAACCCAACAGCAGCACTTGCTAAAACAACCGAGCAAGATTTAATTGAAGATGAAATGTATAAACAAGCAGCTAAGCAAATTATTCGAAAATTGAAATCGGTTGATGCTGTTAATTAACTTTTTGACATGATTAAAATCAACGCAGACCAAATTACGACAAAATTAGGATCGCCCTATTATCTACTGTTAGGCAACGATCCTTATTTACAATATTATAGCCAATCGCAGCTAAAAACCGCTTTTAAACAAGCTGGCTTTAATGAACAACTGACATTTAGCATAGATAATCAAACTGATTGGCAGCCTATCTATGATTGTTGTCATGCAATGAATCTATTTTCAACCAATACGCTTATTTTTTTAGATTTTGGTGAAAACACAATCAATACAGCGACGAGTTCGAAACTGAATAGTTTAAGTGAAATACTCAATCCTGATATTGCATTAATTATCAGTTTAACCAAAATTACTAAAACTCAGGAAAATGCAGTTTGGTATAAAAAATTATCCGATAATTTAGTCGTCGTCAATTGTACTACGCCTGACACAGCTTTATTACCACAATGGATTAAAAATCATCTTCAACAAAAGCAAATAGTGGTTGAACCTGAAGCTATCGATCTTCTTTGTTATTATTACGAAGGAAATTTACTGGCATTAACGCAAATTATTGAGCAACTAAAGTTACTCTATACAAACCAAACAATAACTTATGATCAAGTTGAAAGTAATATTAATGATTCCGCCATATTTACTCCGTATCACTGGATTGATGCAATGGTTGCTCATAAAACAAAGCGAGCAACTCACATTTTACAGCAATTAAAGATGAATGATTTTGAACCATTAATATTACTCCGGATTATTCAACGTGAGCTGATTTTGATCATCAATCTAAAAAAAGGTTTATCATCAAAACCGTTAAAACAAACTTTTGATGAATATAAAATTTGGCAAAACAAAAGAGCAATGTATACCAATTATTTAAATCGTAATGATATTAAAGATCTATTTTCAACGCTGGCTCTACTTACTGAAATTGAAATCAGCTTGAAACATGATAATCAACTACGAGTGTGGGATGCACTATCGGCTTTAACAATGCAATTTATGGGATTAAATAAATGTTAACAGCATTGTTCGGTGGTACTTTCGATCCAATTCATTATGGACACATTTACCCAGCAATTGCGCTAGCAAAAGAGGTTGGCTTAACAAAAATTAGCTTATTACCCAATCATATTCCCCCTCATAAACCGCAGCCTGAAGCAACAACAACACAGCGCCTAGCTATGTTGAATTTAGCTATAAGCGATATGCCGTTATTTTCAATTGATACCAGAGAAATACTACCACAAAATTTAACACGACCTTCTTACACTATCGACACACTGCAACAGTGGCGTCACCAACATGGTAAGCTCTCTGGTCTAGCCTTTATCATGGGACAAGATTCTTTATTAAATTTACCCACCTGGAAAGATTGGAAAATACTACTTAATTACTGCCATTTACTTATTTGTAGACGTCCAGGTTATACCGAAAATACGACTGACAATGAACTTCAAGCGTGGATCACTCAACATCAAACAACCAATATTCACGATTTGCATAATTTTCCAGCTGGTTACATCTATTTTGCACATACCCCTTTAGAAAATATATCAGCAACAGAAATTAGACAAAATATTCATAATCAACAAAGTTGTAAAAATTTATTACCACCCAAAGTATGGCATTATATTTGTGAGCAAGGGCTTTATAATGCAAAGAAAAATTAGAAAGGTCTTTACTTCTGTCAGTTTTTTCGGCATTATTTTGCCGCTGTCTTTATATATTATAAATTCAGTGATTTTATAGCTTATACTCAATGTCAATTAATCTATATGTACAAAAGTCGATAAAAGCAGTTTTAAAAAAGTTTTTAGTTGTCACGTTATCCCCAGATGATATGGGAATAAATGGATGATGATATGAGTATATTTAATTTGTATTTATTAATAAGAGGCCCCAATGGCAAAAGAAGATAACATTGAAATGCAAGGTACCATACTTGATACTCTTCCAAACACGATGTTCCGTGTTGAACTTGAAAATGGTCATGTCGTTACTGCACATATTTCTGGTAAAATGCGCAAAAATTATATTCGCATTTTAACTGGCGATAAAGTTACCGTTGAAATGACACCTTACGATCTATCTAAAGCACGTATCATATTCCGTAGTCGCTAATATCGTTATCATCAGAATTGTTATTTAATCATTATTAAATCTAAAACGGTTTATTCTCTTTTTTAATAAAATTCCGTCGACTTATGTCGACGGAAAAAAGAGCTTAAATACTATTATGCTAATTAATTTACTTGTGAGAAATCCATTTCTGAATATTTAACCCATTTGGTCTTTTTCACAATTTTGTAGCCAAAATAGATTACCAAAAATAGTGGTAAACCGACATATGTTGCTATTACGCCATTCCAATCAATAGTCTCTTGTAAAAATGCTTCATAATTTTGACCTAGTGTAATAATCAAACATAGAACAAAAGCAAATATTGGACCAAATGGAAAACAGCTTGAACGATAAGGTAACTTATTGACATCTAATCCTTGTGCAATATAACCTTTTCTAAAACGGTAGTGACTAATTGCAATACCAAGCCAAGCTATAAAACCTGTCATGCCTGACATATTAAGCAACCATAAATAAACTTCTTGATCTTTATACATCGAAGTTAAAAAACATAGCATAGCAATAATTGTCGTTGCGATAAGTGCAAATCTAGGTACCCCTGATGAAGATAATCTTGAAAAGATTTTAGGGGCTTTCCCCTCTTTAGCCAATGCATAAAGCATCCGCGTTGAGGCATATAAACCCGAATTACCCGCCGATAATACCGATGTTAAAATAACCGCATTCATAATTGCCGCAGCGGATAATAGTCCTGCATGCTGAAAAACTAAGGTAAATGGACTGACACTGATGTCAGTTTCTTCATTACGTAATAAATTTGGATCTGTATAAGGAATAATTAAGCTAATGACCAAAATAGCAAAAATATAAAACAGTAAAATTCGCCAAAAAACTTGCTTCATCGCTTTTGGAATATTTTTTTCTGGATCTTTTGACTCGCCAGCCGCTATTCCTATTAGCTCCGTACCTTGAAATGAGAAGCCAACAACCATCGCAACCCCTATCATCGATGAAAAACCACCAACAAAAGGCGCATCACCAATAGTCCAATTTTGCCAACCTGCGTTTTCACTCCCTTTTAAAATGCCAACAATCATCAACAAACCAATCACAATGAACACGATAACTGTGACAACTTTAATTAATGAGAACCAAAACTCGGCTTCACCAAATCCTTTTACAGAAATATAGTTTAAACAAAAGATGATACTTAAAAACAGTAAGCTCCAAAGCCAACTATAACTACCTGCATCAAACCAATAAGAGATAACAAGCTGAGCAGCAACTAAATCTACTGCAACAGTAATTGCCCAGTTATACCAATAATTCCATCCAATTGCGAAACCAAAAGCCTCATCAACATAACGAGCGCCATACGTAGCAAAGGTACCTGATACCGGTAAATACGCCGCTAGTTCACCAAGGCTTGTCATTAAAAAGTACACCATAACACCAATAATAGCATACGAAAGTAATGCACCACCGGGCCCCGCTTGAGCAACCGTTGCGCCAGAAGCAACAAAAAGCCCTGTACCAATTGAACCGCCAATAGCAATCATGGCTAAATGCCGAGATTTTAAGTCCCGTTTTAATTTATTATTCATAACAATATTCTTCTGTTTAAAAAGATTAAAAAAGACAATAAGAAAAATTCAGTTAATAGTGTGATACAGCAATCCTATCAATAATTAACTGAAGACTAATCTAATTAATATGGTCATTTATCATTAAATAATGAAATGCGATGAAGTTTATCAAAAAAAAAACGACGCGAGATAAATAATTCTAATAATAAAACTCGTTTATTAAATATTAGCAATAGTTAAACGCTAGTTAACTGTTCTAATTGAGTTAAATAATTTAAAGCTTGTACACGATTGTTGCCACACATCTCAATACAAGGCTTTAACCGACCACAAACTTGTGGTCTTGATGACTGTCCAAATAAGTCACATTGAAAATTACCATTTAAATGAATGCACGCAACTCCAGCGGGTTTACCATTTGGCATACCGGGAATCATTGACGAAATTGAAGGCGCAATACAACAAGCACCGCAGTTTTTTCGACATTGAAATAAGCTATCCGTTGTTTTTTTCATAATTTGACATTATTCGGTAAATTTTGTTGGTGACAATAGCAAGATAGCGCTAAAATAGCGAGCTAATTTTCAACTCTATTATTAATAATCACGAAGAAGATATTATGGCTAAAGCAAATGAAATAAAACGTGGTGATGCAGTCACTTATAACGGTAAATTATTATTGGTTAAAGATATTGATGTTCAAAGCCCTAGTGCACGTGGCGCTAGCACCCTTTATAAAATGCGATTTACTGATGTAAAAACTGGCGGTAAAGTCGAAGAACGTTTTAAAGGTGATGATATTATCGAAACCATTGAATTAATTCGTCGTCCGGTTAGTTTTTCATATATCGATGGTGATGAGTATGTCTTTATGGATAATGAAGATTACACGCCGTTTATCTTCAAAAAAGCACAAATCGAAGAAGAGCTATTATTTATTCCTGAAGGTGGAATGAACGGTATTCAAGTGCTAATGGCTGATGGCGAGGTAGTTGCATTAGAGTTACCTCAAACAGTTGATTTAGAAATCATTGAAACTTCACCTAGCATCAAAGGTGCGTCTGCCAGTGCACGCACAAAACCAGCAACCTTATCAACAGGCTTAGTTATCCAGGTTCCAGAATACATTGATAATAACGAAAAAGTGAAAATTCATATTGCTGAACGCCGTTATATGAGCCGAGCTGAATAATCTAAAAATCGTGATGAATACATATAATCAAAATAAATTACATAAACGGTTACGTCGCCTAACGGGAGAAGCCATTGCCGACTTCAATATGATTGAAGATGGTGATCGGATTATGGTTTGCTTATCAGGTGGTAAAGATAGCTATACGCTACTTGATATTTTATTAAATTTGAAAATCAGTGCCCCGATCAATTTTGAACTAATTGCCGTCAATTTAGATCAAAAACAACCCGGATTTCCTGAACATGTTTTGCCTCAGTACTTAGAGTCATTAGGTATTGAATATAAAATTGTTCAAGAAAATACTTATGGTATCGTAAAAGAAAAAATTCCAGAAGGCAAAACAACGTGTTCACTTTGTTCTCGTTTGCGTCGTGGTATTTTATACCGCACCGCAACGGAGCTTGGCGCGACCAAAATTGCCTTAGGTCATCATCGTGATGATATTCTAGAAACGTTATTTTTAAATATGTTTTATGGTGGCAAACTTAAAGCAATGCCACCCAAATTGGTTAATGACTCAGGCGAACATATTATTATTCGACCGCTTGCTTACTGTAAAGAAAAGGATATTGCAAAATATGCTGAAATTAAGCAATTCCCAATCATTCCATGTAATCTTTGTGGTTCACAACCTAATTTACAACGCCAAGTGATTAAAGAGATGCTAAACGATTGGGATAAAAAGTTTCCTGGTCGTATAGAAACCATGTTTAGAGCCACGCAAAATATTACGCTTTCACATTTATGTGATACCAACCTTTATGATTTTAAAGGTATCAAAAAAGGGGATATTGATGTCAATGGTGGCGACATAGCGTTTGATCGCGAAGATCTTCCCCCAGTAGTTGGATTTGATGCATCTGACCTTGAGGATCAAGACTTAATTCTTTGGAAAGAAGCAAACTAAATATTACCCATTATCTACTTTTAAATAACGATCTATCGGCGAATGAGTAAAATCGCCGATAATCTTCTCCCCTCATTAATTTTATATTTCGACACTCATCACCCCTTACAAATTTTGATCTTCCTCACGAATTAACAAAAAATTAATTAATTTTATTGTGGAATTCAAGTCATTTCAATAAAATTGGAACGTTCCAATTTTAAATGCTTTATATCAAGAAATAAAATGACAACAATTTGAATCATTGAATTATAGGAGAACAATGTGAAACTACAGTTTTTGGGTACAGCAGCCTCGGAAGGTATCCCAAATCCTTTTTGTAAATGTGAAATCTGCGAGAAAACCCGCATACAAAAAGGTAAAAATATCAGGAGTCGAAGCTCCGTTATCATTGATGAAATCATGCAAATTGACTTTGCACCCGAATTTAGTTACCAAGTCATGCGAGAAAATATTGATGTAACTAAAATCAAAGATTTGTTATTTACGCATACCCATCCAGACCATTTTAATGTCGGTGATCTATTTAGCCGTATGGTAGATTATGGCTTTAACATTGATCACCCGCTTTATATCTACGGCAATGATATTGCAATAAATGGGTGCTTACATGTACTACCAGGTTACAGCCCTGAACGCTTTGTTTTTAATTTATTGGTCCCGTATCAGACTATTACCAGCTCTGCTGGCTATCATGTAACGCCTTTACTATCGAATCATGCAAAATGGGAATTTTGTTTCATCTACTTAATTGAAAAAGATGGGAAAACTATTCTTCATGGTCATGATTCAGGCTATTTTCCTGAACTCACTTGGCAATGGCTTAAAAATAGCGGCAAAAAAATTGATTTAGCTATCTTTGAATGTACCTATGGCTATAAACAGAACGACCGCACCAATAATCATATGAGCATTGAAACTGTGATCGCCGCACAACAACGCATGATTAGTGAAAATATTTTCCATGATAAAACACAACTAATAACGTCGCATCATTCACATAGTAGTGGCTTTATGCACGATGAATTAGTGGAAATATTCAAACCTCATAATATAGAAGTCGCTTATGACGGCTTAATAAAAACAATTTAATACGGAGTTTTTTATGTTTAAAATACCACGTCTACTGGTAATGATGTTTTTACAATATTTTGTGCAAGGTGCATGGAATATGGTTATTGGGGCTGTACTCGCTGCTTATGGATTAAAAGAGATTGTTGGATCAACTTACTCTGTATTAGGTATCGCAACCATTATTTCACCGTTATTCATTGGCATGATTGCGGATAGATTTATCGCATCACAAAAAGTGATGGGCATATTACATATTCTTAATGCCGTTGTATTATTCTTGATTCCTAACTTTGTTGAAAACGGCAATATTGCTGGCTTTTTAATCATGATTTTCATCGTTGGTTTATTATTCTATCCAACAACGGCATTAGCTAATAGCGTTAGCTTTAGACATATAGATGGTGTGCGCTGGTTCCCGATTATTCGTGTATTTGGTACCATCGGCTTTATGATTGTAGGGTTAATTCTTGGTTACACGGGTTTTTCTAGTTCTATCAATTCATTTTTACTTGCTTCAGGTGCATCTGTGGTTTATGGCATTTATTGTTTCACTTTACCTAATACACCACCAACTAGCAAAAATAAAAAATTCTCTTTGCGCGATGCGATGTGTTTAGATGCATTATCACTATTTAAAGACAAATACTTTACTATTTTTATGTTATCAACGTTTATCTTAATGATAACTAAAACAGCTTATAGTGCTTATTTACCGGTTTATCTACCTGTTTTAGGATTAGAGCCTGCATCAATGATGCAAATAGCTATCGCCACTGAAGTTTTATTTATGTTCCTTTTATCTTTCTTATTAGGTCGTTTTGGTTTCAAAAAAATCATTTTATTTGGCGCAATTTGCTGGGTTATTCGTAGTTTGATGTTATCGTTAGCCGCGACTGCCGACGGTAGTACGATGTTCTTTTACATTATTGGCACATTACTTTTACAAGGTGTTTGTTGGGACTTCTTCTTTACCGCTGGTGATATTTATGTAGATAAAAAGGCAGGACCAGAAATCAAAGCACAAGCGCAAGGATTACGTTTTATTGTTTCTAATGGCTTTGGCGTATTTATGGCCGCATCGGTTTGTGGATTTATCAACAATCGCGTGGTTACCGAAAAAACGCTGCCAAATGCTGGGCCACAATGGCAAGAGTTTTGGATCTATCCTGCTGTAGTGGCAGCCATTGTTGCTATTGGTTTTTGGTTATTGTTCAAAGATAAAGATGTAATTATAGCCCCAAAAGAAAAATCAAAATAATCTGATTTTAATTATTGAATTAAACAATATTGTTAGTGTGTTTATCATTAGCAATATTGTTTTTTTATCTCATCATTAATTAAATCAATAACTTGTTTTGAATCGTATTGCTTAGTCATCCACTTTGATAAATAATTGCCTATGATGTTTTCAACACACCTTAAATTCACAGCCTTACCTTTTATACTATTTTCACGAATACCGTTAGCGTACTGCTGCTGAGCCACAGTAAGCCACGGATAACTATTGATAATGCGTTGATTTTGAAAAATAGAGTTTTGTGCCGTTGCCCCACCCAACAACGCAATTTGTTCGCTAATTTCTGGTGAATATAGCCACTCAAAAAAAGATTTTATTGCTGCATCTTTTTGACTGTACTTTGATACACCTAAAGAACCACCACCAAATAAAGGCTTATTACCCGGCACTTTAGCATACCCCACCAACGGCAAAATGTTACGATGATTTATACAACTAAACAAATTCATATAAACAATTAGCATCGCTAGCTTGCCTTGTTCAAATAATTTCACTGAATCTTGCCACCAAGTGGCATTTATATTTTTAGCTAGTTTAATAAAAGAGTGTAATTGAGTTAACGTTGTAAGTGCTATAACAGTATTGAGCTGTGGTTGGGAATGATTAAATAATTTTCCACCTTGTGCATAATAGCGGACTAAGAACTCGGAAGCGATAAGTTCATCATTACCTGAGGTAAAACAACTACCAAATTCTACTTGCGACTCCCCATTTTGCTGTCGATTAAAAAAAGCCGATATTTGATTAAAATCAGCAAAATTAGTCGGTACATCAAGTTGTTGACGAAACTGTTCAAAATAAGCGCGTTTAATTAAAGGATCATCAAAAAGATCTTTACGGTAAAAAAGCATCTGCACACTTGGATCGAACGGCAAGGCATAAGCGATATTATTCACATAACTAAAACGGTCTATTATTTCAGGTGTATAGCGTGCAAAGATGTGAGATAAATCAATTTGCAGCTCAGATAATGGCTTAAATATTGAAGGGGCAAACCAAGGTAGCCCTGCCATATCAATCCGAATAATATCCAGATATTTATGATGTTCTACATGATTAAGTATGTGATAAATCTCATCAAAAGGTTTAACTATTAAATTAACGTTAATACCACTTATTTTGCTAAAGTGAGGTAATAATTTGGCTACGGCTTGGGTTGACGGGCTGGGAAGAATTAAAAAATTAATTTCATCACCATAGTTAGTCTTGTCGTGGGGCAATGAATCAGGAAGTAAGGTAAATCCTTTATTTTCAGGTAAAGTAATTGGCTGGTCCTCAATTAGATTGGCAATTTGCCGACTTAATATCCCATAATTCATATGATATTGATAAAAATGGTTTTCATAAAAAAAACTATTCTTCGTTAATGTATAAATTGGTGGGCAAGGTTGTAAACTTCCAAAATAATTAGCATTTCGAACAAAATGTGCGCGCTCCATATCCATGGTAATGATGGCATCGTACCCTACTTGCTCATTTGCAAAAAAATTGAATGATAAATTATAGGTACTATTTGAAGGCATTGAAGCAATGCAATTTATATCGACATGATAGTTTTGTTGCTTAAAGGTTTGCTGTAAACCTTTTTTGAAAGATTGCGAATGAGTATGTTGGTCAGAGTTACTAAATAAGCCGATATGCCGATAATTATTTTTTATCATTTCGCACGCAATATCATGCCCAGCTTTTTCAAAATCTAATGATATGAATTTCAGCGCGGATTTTGGTTTACGATAAACAAAAATAATTTTTTCTTTGTCTATTTTTAACGTTTGGTAATAACTTTGTGCACTATCTAAAGCGCTTACCACAATTACCGCATAATCGCGTTTTACTGCAATTTCTTGGATGAGTTGTAATTCAAACTCTTTTGAATCATAGGTTAAATATAAGGTTAGTCCATAACCTAATCGATTTAAATAACTAAAAAGCCCATCATATAAATCGGCGTACTGTTCAGAGGTAATATTGGGTAATAAGACCGAAATCGTTTTGGTCGTTCCTTGTTTTAAAAACTTTGCTTGTAAGTTTAGTTGATACCCTAATGCTTGAGCGGCTTGCTCAACAAGTTTAATTTTTTTGACACTGACATTACCGCGACCATTTAGTACATTTGACACCGTACCATGTGATACACCTGCCATCTTAGCGATATCTTTGATCGTTGCCATTAATCTTAAACTCCATAAATAACCGGTAATAAACCACTCAAATTAACTAACTATATGATAACGTGTTGATATTAAAATCTTATTTTAACCTTAGATTATCACTCTATTTAATTTAAGTTTGTTGAATCTTTATCAAACTTGAAAATAGAGCCTAACGATTAGGTTAGTTTTAATAAGATGTTTAGCATTATTGTTTTTTGAAATCAAACTCGCTTATTAACCAATATTAAACATTCAATTTAACCATCTATTCCAGCTCTGTTTTACTATTGCCCTTTCCTGTGTAAAACAAGAATTATCAACAGTACCGGGTAAAACTTGCAAGGCCAAACGATGAATTTCGTTACGCATGTCGATATAAGCTTTTGTCAATTGCTGCGCTTGTTCACTATCCATAATTTGATATTTTGCAGCCAACTCTAAAATACGTACATTATCACTCCATTGCGTCATTTTAGGTTGTTGATGAGCATAATTAAGTACCAAAAACTGAGACAAAAATTCAATATCGCCAATCCCACCTTCATCAATTTTTAAATTAAATAAGTCTGATTGTGTGGAGCCTAAATGGCTTCTCATCTTTTCGCGCATCTCTCGTACTTCAGTTTTTAATCGATTTTCATCTCGAGGCTGGCTTAAAATACTATGACGAATCTGATTAAAGCGATGGATGAGTGCGGGTTCTCCATAAACAGCTCTTGCTCGAACCAAAGCTTGGTGTTCCCATGTCCATGCTTCATTCATCTGATAATCTTCAAATGAATCCAAACTACACGCTAATAGTCCTGCATCACCTTGTGGTCGCAAGCGGACATCAACTTCATAAAGAATACCAAAACTGGTTCGTACATTAAATAGGTGAATTATTCGTTGCACTAATCGTAAGTAAAATTGACGACTATCGATCTGCTTATTACCATTGGTCATGCTATGAACGGGGCAATCATGTAAAAAAACTAAATCTAAGTCTGAACCGTAGCCCAGCTCCCATCCACCTAATTTACCATAAGCAACCACCACCAATCCTTTCTGGTTATCCACTAAATAATCAGGTTTACCATAACGACTAACCATCTGATTCCAGGCCATTTGAACAACAAAATCAAGGAGCGATTCTGCAACATAGGTTAAATGATCACTGACTTTCATGGTCGATAATACATGTTCAACATCAGCCGCTGCGATGTGCAGTAGTTGCATTTGTTTGAATTGCCTTAATGCCTCAAGTTGTTGTTCTTCATCATCCGATAAAATACGTAATAAATATTGATAAAGTTGGTTTTTATATTCATCTGGAGCGGGCGTTTGATACAATGAATTGATATCAATTAACTCATCAAGCAAAATTGGATAATGCGCAAGCTGATCGCTAATCATAGGCGATGCACTACATAATCGAATTAATTGTTTTAATGCAGTTGGATATTCTAATAACAGTTCTAAATAGGTGGTACGGCTTACAATATTTACCAATAATGGCAAAATACGTGATAATACCATCAAGCTATGGCTATGACTGTCATTACAGCAAGCATCAAGTAAACGTGGCATGAGCTGATCGAGTATTTCTCGTCCACGTACGCCGATAGTGCGTTTACCAATATCATCACGAAACTGTAAAAGTAATTGGTAGAGCTGATTAGCTTTCTCATCTGAATAATCAGGTAATACTGCTTGCACATCACTCAATTGCAAATCAGGTACCCATAATTCATCAAATTGGTCATTATAAGGTTTAGTTTTAGGAGAGGACTCATTGTCATCCTCACCAATTAATTCATTGAATATTTGACGATTCGCCTGCATTCGAACAAATAATTCCGTTTCAAATTCATGCCAAGTGCCAAACCCCATAGACAATGATAACCGAGTTTTATTTAATTCATCGTCGGGAAGTGTTTGTGTTTGTTCATCATTGATTGCTTGCAACACATTTTCACAACGACGTAAAAATAGGTAGTTTTCACGTAAAATTGAGACTTCTTGATAATTCAATAACTGTTCATGTTCAATGACTTGTAGTGCGGTTAACAGCGAACGAGTCTGTAATCCAACAACTCGCCCGCCACGAATAAGTTGAAAAACTTGTACAATAAATTCAATTTCACGAATACCGCCTGCACCCAATTTGATATTATTTTTTAAACCTCGACGACGAACCTCACGTTCAATCATACTTTTCATGTTACGCAATGATTGTAATACACTAAAATCAATATAACGACGATAAACAAATGGCTTAAGAAGTTGATAGAGTTCAACAGTATAATGATCTTGTTGGTTACCAAGTACTTTTGCTTTAACCATCGCATAACGTTCCCAATCGCGACCTTGTTCTTGATAATAGTCTTCCATCGACGAAAAACTTAAAACAAGCGGACCACCATCGCCTAGAGGACGTAAGCGCATATCAACTCGGTAGACAAAACCATCCTCGGTAACCTGATCTAATGCCCTAATTAAACGTTGTCCCAAACGCGTAAAAAACACAGCATTGTCTAATTCGCGACGACCGCCTTGTGTTTGTCCGTGTTCAGGATAAGTAAAAATAAGATCAATATCAGATGAAAAATTAAGTTCTCCGCCCCCTAATTTTCCCATACCAAGAATAAGTAAAGGTTGCGCTTGCCCTTGCGAATTACACGGCGTCCCCCACTCTTTACAACTCAGTTCATAAAGCCAATCTCGTGCGGTGATAATAATCACCTCAGCCAAGTGAGTAAGTTGCAATAAAATTTGCTCATCGCTACTGGTTTGCGTTAATTGTGACCATTCAAGCCTCACTAAGATATAACGCCTAAATAATCTTAACGCTTTCATGAGCGTCAATTCATCAGATACCAACGCTAACTTTTGATTTAACCATTGTTGATAGTTACCTCTTTCATCAGCCTGAGGAGGATTGTTAACAATGTCTGTCAGCCATTCTGGAAAGCGACAAAAAGCATCAACGACAAAATCACTTTGAACCAAAATATCTAAATTAACTTGAACATCATTAGGATCACATTCAGTCAATTGTGAGATAATTTTCTGTTTTTTATCATTAAATAGTGAAGTTAATTCTGACATATTATTAGCTCATACAAAATTGGGTTGATTGACAAGTTGACGCTGTTTAAAAAACAGTTTTACCGATACTCTAGTGACAAAACAACTTAACACGCACAAAATCAAAAGAAATAGGTACCACAAACCTATTTCTATGGTGTCTGATATATATTCATTTGAGATTAATTCCATCAATCGGATTAATCCAAACATCAATGCTAACGTTAAACAACAAAGAATTAAAAAAGCCCATAAAGAACTCAAGATCAGTTTTTTTATTTCTAAATGGGTTTTTACAGCCGTAAAACAGTTACGTAAGGCAAAATAACCTAATGTATTTACTACAATTAGAAAAGTAAACAATATGCCAGTTCTAACCAAATTAGCAAGCAAAGACGTATAAAAAACGTTCTGTATGTAAAAAAAACTAAATAACAAAGTTAAAAAGTACCAATTAAATAGCGCGATATACAATGATAAATGTAAATTTTTATTTTGCTGCCTAGTTAGGCAATAATGGGTATAAATAAGGTATTTTTTAAATAATTTCATGCCTAAATAAAACATCATTGCTATCACAATATAGTCAATTATCATCAATACTATAACCACTATCCAAGAGGTTAATATAGACAGTATCGATGCTGAACTTTGATTTAAGAGAGGATCAATATATTGATTTAGGTAGTATTGACTAACCATCGTTATCAATGTGATGACAATTGAAATAATGAAAATAAAACTGACATTACGCCATTGGATTTGATAAATAGCTTGTCGAGATAAAAGCAGTGTTGAGATAATAAAAATAAATAATAAATTGGGTAGTTGAATTAAGAAATGCGTTAAAAGAACATTACTCCCTATCGAATAAAACGATCCCTGTCCGATGGTTGGTGAAAAAAACAGGCTAATGTCAAAAAAACAATAATAACCTGTTAGCAAAATAACGTTAATTAGCAGAAAAAATAATATCGTCAATAAAGGTAATTTAAAAAAATTAACGGGCATTTAATGTTCCATAATGATTTAAAACATATTGCTAAAATACTACCGGTTATTTTGAGCTAATAACATTAACTTCAATTTAGTATTTACCTCACTATAAGCAAAATCGCTTACTGATTTAATCGATTGTAACGCATGCTGCCATTGATTGAATTCAGGTTCAATTAAAACACCCTTTTCTAACAAAGTTTGTTGAACTTGTTGTAATGTGTGTTGATAAAAGTTGAGATCGTTATTAGCTAAGGCATACTCTTCATTTTGTTGCCAGAATTTTAAAATATCAGGTAAGCTTTGTTGATAACTTAAATTAATTTCACTGTGGTTAATTGGTTGATTTTTTAATAAACGATAACCTCTTGCTGCTTTACTTTGCGAAAAAAGGTGCAAATTAAACCGAGCTAATTCAATAGCAAAATTAATCAAATCTTGCTTATTACCTTGTTTTATTTCTAATTCAACTTCTTGGATTGGTAATTTTGTTCCATTAGACTCGATTTCACCTTGGTCTAAAGCTACTTCTATTTCGCTATTAGCAAATAAAATTAACCAAGCTTGGCGTTTAAAATTGGTGCTAAATAAAGGCTTAAGATGATTTTGTAGTTGGTTAATATCGCAATCTTTTGGTAATGCAGTTTTAGGCAAAACCGTTATATCAAGGTGTGGGCTGGGTAAATCAATATTGTATTCAGCGCGTTGATGCAAACCCGCTATTGATTGAGAATCACGCTTGAGAGTCATTTCACAATGTTGATTTGAACCTTGTTCGCTTACCCTGACTCTTAATCCACAGCCATTATTACGCAAATAATAGTCTGTAGTATCATAATAAGTGTTTAATAGGATTAATTGCGAAATTCTTGGCTGCGTTTGTCCACTATCTAGATACTCAGCAGCATCACAATTAACCCACTGGTTTAAAAACAACGTTAGATCAGCAATTTGGCGATTAGTTATTTCAAACTTCAATTCGATTTCGTTCATTAATCTATAGTCTATAATGATAATTTACACATATCATATACCGATTTAACTGAGAAATACAAATACTCAAGGTGCCAACGAAAAGGTTTGTTTTTGTAGCTTATAAAGCTTAGCAAACAATTGATTGTTATTCATTAATTGTTGATAACTACCTTGTTCGACAAGAGTACCTTTATCTAATACTATTATTTGATCTGCCGAAATTACGGTTTTTAAACGATGCGCAATAACAATTACCGTGCGATCTTTCACCAGTTCAGCAATAGCTTGCTGAATATAAACTTCATTTTCGGGATCAAGTGAAGCTGTTGCTTCATCAAGTAACACAATTGGCGCATTTTTTAATAAAGCTCTCGCTATTGAAATACGTTGTCTTTCACCACCAGAAAGCTTACTACCATTTTCACCAATTAAAGTATTCCAACCATTTGGTAAGCGTGCAATTAACTCATCACAACGCGCTTTTTTTGCAGCTTGCATCACTTCTTCATCTGTCGCATTATGGCGACCAATACGGATATTATTTAAAATGGTATCATCAAATAACACAACATTTTGAAAAACAAACGACATATAACGCATCAAGGTTTCTGGATCGAGATCTTTAATATCATATCCACCAATGCTAATTGTGCCACTATTGACATCCCAAAAACGCGCAATTAATTGTAATAACGTACTTTTACCACTGCCAGATGTGCCGACTAATGCTGTCATTTTTCCTGAGGGTATAACGCAACTTAAATCGTCAATAACAGTTTTTTGATGATAGGAAAAATTAATATGATTAATATCAATTGTGAAATCATTTAAAACAACATCATCACGACCTTCCATAACTGATTCTTTATTAAGGCTCTTCATACGCTCAATCGAAACTAACATATGAAACAGTTCAGGTAATAGCGTTAGTACCGAAATTAAAGGACTGTAAATTCGAGAACTAATTATCACAAATGCTAAAAAAGTAATGGGTGCTAAGCTACCTGAAACCATTAATTTTACCCCCACTAATACCACTACCCCCAGCCCTACCTGTAACATCATGATAGATAACGTGACAAATATACCGCCAATGCCTTCGAATTTAATCGATGCCCACATCATATTCTTTAATGCTTTATCCAGTTTTTGAAATTTTTCTCCACTGCTTCCAAAACCTTTAATAATTTTGATACCGTCAAGATATTCTTGTACTTCATTCGACACTGCTAATTTGGATTCAATATGCTTATGGCTTAGTTTTTTTTCAATCATCTTACCGACAACTACAATCAGCAATGATAATGGTAATGTACACAATATGGCTCCAGCCATTCGCCAGTCATAAAAAGCAAGTAAACTACAGGTAATTATGCTACTAAACGAATAACCAATTATTTGGGGGATAACGTGACTTAACATACTTTCAATCGTTGAGCAGTCACCCATGATATTGGTCGTCAATTCAGATAAATCCTTACGATTAAAAAAGCTTAGGGGAAGTTTTCTAATTTTTTCGGCGACTTCAATTCGTGTATTAGCGGCTTGTCCAAAAGCACTCGCGTAAGTTTTTTTATATTCTCGTTGATAACAATATAAAAATAACAAAGCGGCTAAAACGCCAAAGGCAAGCATTATCCATAAATCATTTTTATTAATAGGCACATTATTGATTAATGGGTTTATCAGTAACACCATAACTTGCAATAAAATAATAAAAGGTAGCATTAATGTCAGATTAGAAATAATGCAAGCAATCGTTGCTTGAATTAGATTTTTGTTTCCCACATCTGACAGCATCAGTAAACGTTTAAACATCTCGCACCTCATTAACATGATTTATTTGCCTATCATTTGCTTCAACTGCCTGATTACTTTGTGGCATATCCCAATCTAATGTTTTTTGATAGTACTGCCACATGTTGTAATAGGTTGCATGATTGTCAATTAGTATTTGGTGCGTACCTTTTTCAACAATATGACCTTTATCTAAAACAATTATCTGGTCGGCATCTTTGATGGTAGACAACCGATGGGCAATCATAATGACTGTTTTATCTTTCATTAACGCTTTTAATGCTAGTTGAATTTTATATTCATTTTCAGGATCGGCAAATGCCGTCGCTTCATCCAAGATCAAAATAGGCGAATTTTTTAATAATGCTCTTGCAATAGCCAAACGTTGCATTTCACCCCCCGATAGATGTAAACCTTGTGTACCAATAACAGAATTATAGCCATCCGGTAGCTTTTCAATAAAATCATGACATTGTGCCGCTTTCGCAGCAGCAATTACTTCATCAAGTGATGCATGAGGTTTGCCGATTCTGATATTGTCTAAAATGCTTTGTTTGAATAAAAAAACATCCTGAAAAACAAAACTGACTAACGATAACAAGTAATCACTCTTCATCTGCTTTAAATCAACACCACCAATAGTGATATACCCACTGGTAGGATCAAAAAATCGCGGTATCAGTAAAGAAATGGTACTTTTACCACTGCCAGATAAACCAACTAAAGCTGTAGTTTGACCTTGTTTTGCAGTGAATGTTATATGACTGATTGCATTATTATTGGCATATTTCTCATCAATTTGATTGTTATAGTAAGAAAAATTTACATCATTAAAACATATATCATAATGATCGGTTGTTGAACCATTTTTAGGTTCAACCAACAAAGGCATATTTAATACTGCATCCATAGTTTGCACACTAGTTGTTGAATTTTGAAAATTCCTAGTGACATAAAGTAATTTAAAGAACGGTGCAGGTAACCCTAAAGAAAAAATCAAATAAAAAATAGCAGACAAAATAAAATGAGCGTAATTATCTGTATGACCTAATAATAAAATAATGATAGGTATAATAAAAAGATAAATATTATTTAATATCAATAGGAAAAAAGCCATATGATATTTAAAACAATAGATAAATTTTAAGCAATATAACTGGTAAGCTTTAATTGATTCATAAAATCGTTTAAACGAGAAAAAGGTTTGATTGAAGGCTTTAACGACAGTAATACCACGAATATATTCGACAGATGCATTACTCATGTCAATCAATCTTTTTTGAAATTCTTGTTGATGATGTTTAACATCTTGGCGTTTATAACCACTGATTAACACAATATAGGCAAGCATTATAGGAAATAACGTCGCTAAACCTAATCGCCAATCAAAGACAGCTAAAATAATTAAAATAATAACAGGGGAAGCAAACGCCCCAACCATATCGGGTAGTTGGTGAGCGATAAATTGTTCAATTTTTTCGATATCATCATCAACAATCTTACGTAATTCTCCACTCGAATGCGTGTAAAAAAAACCTAGTGGCAATAAGGATAAGTATCTTACAAAATTATATTTTAAATGATAGAGAGTTTTAAAAGCTGCAATATGCGAAAAACATAATCCCAAAAAGTTCAATAAAATAGATACAGCTGCTGAAATAAATGCTAACCAACCATAATTGATAATTAAATCATTATTTAAAGCCGCAGCACGACTGATACTCATTACAATTTCATTGATAATAAAATAGACGGCGATAAATGGGATAAAAGAAATGACTACACTAACAATTGAAAATAGACAAGCGAAAGTAATTAAAACCTTATAATTAAATGCTAACTCCCAAAGTCTTGAACTTGCAGTCTTATTACTGGACTTCATAAAATGAACCAACTATCATTTAATAATAATAATCATTATCAATTATAAAAAATAAAATAACAATATTTTTTACCTATTTAGTTAATATAAAATAACTATTGCAGTTATAGATTAATTATTGATCAGCATAGTATTGAGCCTTGCTTACATCAATGTAAACAAGACATTAGCAGGTTTTATAACAAGGCAAATAACCTTGTTATAACAGTTATGAAAGGTTAATTATTTTACAACTCGGAATGGATTAGTTGTTTTTTTATTGGTTGTTCCAGATTGTGTGTCACTGTTTTTGGGCTGAGCATGATATTGAGGTTCATCTTCAAATCCCATTCCAACCCCATTTTCTCGTGCATAAATAGCTTCAATGGCAGCCATTGGCACAACAATATGTTGAGGAACACCAGAGAATCTAGCATTAAACTCAATTTGTTCATTAGACGCAAAATATTGACCTACTGAATGTGGCGCAATATTTAAGACTATCTGATTATTTTGGATAAATTCTTGAGGAACAATCACTCCATAAATTGAAGTATTAACAACAATATATGGCGTTAGTTCATTATCAATAATCCAATCATAAAAAGCCCTAAATAAATAAGGGCGTCTTGGTGTCATTTGTTCAAGATCCATAAAAACTACCTATTTCAACAGTTTTATCAACGAGATAAAAATTTATTTAAGATCTTATCTTTTTCTCATCTTCGGTTAATGAGTTAACAAAAGCTGGACGTTCAAAAATGCGTGCCATATAAGCTAGATAATTCTTCTCGGCTACTTTTGGCAATTCAATACCAATCATTGGTAAACGCCATAGTAATGGGGCAAAATAACAATCACATAATGTGAAATCATCACTCATAAAATACGGTTTTTCTTTAAACATAACCGAAATTGAAACCAAATCATCAAGCAAATTTTTACGCGCAGTTTTTGCAGCTTGGCTGTTAGGATCGGCAATGATGGTTTCATAAGCGCTATACCACTCTTTTTTAATGCGGTACATGGTTAAACGAGAATTTGCACGAACAATCGGATAAACAGGCATTAAAGGTGGATGAGGGAAGCGTTCATCAAGATATTCTAACGCAATATGAGGTTCATACAATGTTAGATCGCGATCAATCAAAGTTGGAATTGTACCATAGGGATTAAGATCTAGAAGTTCTTGAGGTAAATTATCTGCCGTTACAAACTCAATTTCAGCAGTTACCCCTTTTTCCGCCAGCACAAAACGAATTTGATGGCCGTAAATATCTGTTGTATCACAAAATAATGTCATTACAGAACGTTTATTAACAGCAACAACCATGTTCACTCCAAATATGCAAAATTAAAAAAGTTTAGAATTTAACTATTCTAGCAAATTGGATAACAAATTTGTTAAAAAAAATTAATTTTCTTGTTATCTTTCTCTAAACAATAGCAATTTGACAAAAGTTTAAGGATAAATATACATCTTAGAACAAAGGATTGAATTTAGTTAACGTAATAAACTAAATTAAAAACAATAAATTAATAAAATTAATGTGTTTTATCAATTAACAAAATTACATTTACCCGTCAGACTATTAATTAGCATCTAATTACTATCCATATAAAAAAACCCAGTCGAAACTGGGTTTTTGCAAACAATTTTGTAACCTTTGTACAAAAAATAATTAACGTTTGCTGAATTGTGGACGACGACGTGCTTTGCGTAGACCCACTTTTTTACGTTCAACTTGACGCGCATCACGAGTAACAAAGCCCGCTTGACGTAATGAAGAACGTAAAGTTTCATCATATTCCATTAATGCACGAGTAATACCGTGACGAATCGCACCCGCTTGACCTGAAATACCACCACCTTTAACAGTGATGTAAAGATCAAGTTTGTCAGTCATTTCAACTAACTCTAAAGGTTGCATCACAACCATACGAGCAGTATCACGACCAAAGTATTGCTCTAATGAACGTTTATTAATAACGATATTTCCACTACCTGGTTTAATAAACACGCGAGCAGCAGAACTTTTGCGGCGACCTGTACCGTAATATTGATTATCAGCCATCTTCTATCCCCTTAAATATCTAATACTTGCGGTTGTTGTGCCGCATGATTGTGCTCATTACCAGCATAAACTTTTAGTTTACGGTACATTGCACGACCAAGAGGACCTTTCGGTAGCATGCCTTTGACAGCAATCTCGATGACTTGTTCAGGATGACGTTCAATCATTTCTTTAAAAGTCGCTTCTTTAAGTCCACCGATGTAGCCAGTATGACGATAATAGATCTTATCAGTGCGTTTTTTGCCTGTTACAGCAACTTTTTCTGCATTGATAACGATAATATAATCACCTGTATCAACATGTGGTGTATATTCTGCTTTGTGTTTACCACGCAAACGGCTTGCGATTTCAGTAGCTAAACGACCTAACGTTTTACCTGCTGCATCAACAACATACCAGTCGCGTTTAACTGTTTCTGGTTTAGCTGAAAAAGTACTCATTCGTAATTATCCAATTTTTAATTAATCTCACGTTAATAAATCATTTGATTTATTTACACTTTTTGATTGTTGCTATTAACTAACTAACCCCTTCGAGTTGTTACATTAACTTTGACAACCGAAAACAGTGTTGGGAAAAACACTGTTGTAACGTGGGTTGCAATATTATACAGAAATATAATAAAAGCGCTACATTTTAAATAAAAAATCATGGCATGCGAAAACACTTGCTGATAAACTCTAAGCAAACTTTCAATAACGCGTTAAAAATTAGATGGAAAATTTAATTCAACTTACCGAAAAAGATTATATAAGCAAAGGGTTACACCGTAAATGCTATCACCATCCTGATGATCCGAATAAGTGCATCAAAGTCAATTATAATCAAGGGGCAGAAGAAGAAACCAACCGCGAAATAGCCTATTATAAGCATCTTATTAAACGCCACATATCATGGGATGCATTAGCACAATATTACGGTCCGATAAACACTAATTATGGCCAAGGTCATGTGTTTGAACTCATTCGTGATTATAACGGTGAAATAGCGACTCCACTTGAAAAATATTTGTTGGATGAAGAGCTAACCAAACAATATTTTGATGCATTAGTCATCTCGCTAAAAGCATTAAAAACAGCATTGTTAAATGATCGAATTATTACCATGACAATCAAAAGTAAAAATATTCTATTTCAACATTTATCACCAAAAGAAAATCGCTTAATTATTATTGATAATATTGGTAATTCGACATTAATTCCTATCGCTAATTATGTTTCTTATTTTGCTAAAGCCAAAATTGAACGTACTTGGCAACGGTTTTTAGCTTCATTAATCAGAGAAAACAAACACAATCAGTTAATCACTCAATTAGTTAACGAGGTGAATCAGTAAGGCGCAATGTTGCTACTGCACCTTTGATATTATCTTGTCTATTGCTAAGGGTGAATACGCCATGATGTAAATTAGATATACGATTAACGATGCTTAACCCAAGCCCTATTCCATTATGTTTTCTATCCATACGGAAAAAAGCTTGGGTCAGTTTTTCACTTTTTGACTCATCAATGCCCATCCCTTCATCGATAACCGAAATAATGATATCTTTGTCGTCTTTAACACAACTAACAGTGATGTTAGTATTTTCAGGGCTATATCGGTGAGCATTTTCGACTAAATTACGAACTAATAGACGAATTAACGTCGCATCACCATTAAACGTTACAGTATGGTCAATAACCTGCCACAAAACTAACTGATTTTTTTGCGAAGTTAATTCGCTTAACTCATCGGTTAATGGAATCATGACATCTTGATAAAAATTAATTTTTTGATATTGACCAATAGTAAATTTTTGACTGGCTCTAGCGAGCATCAATAATTGTTCAACTGTATTGACCAAACGATCAATTCGTTCAATTAATTCATGGCAATCAATGTGATGTTTAGTTTCTAATAATTCCAAATGGAGACGAATACCGGCTAAAGGCGTTCGCATTTCGTGAGCAACATCAGCAGTAAAAAGTCGCTCTTGTGATAACGTGTTATTCAATCTTAAAAATAGATTATTTAGTACCGTAGTAATCGATTTGATCTCTCGCATATTACTAATTGGGGCAATGGGTTTAAGATTTTCTTCAGTACGTTGGTTAAGATCGTGCTCAAGAACTTCTAGTGGTTTTGTTATCCATTTAATTGCCTTATAAGCTAAAAATAACGTAACTAGCATCATCGAAAAAGCTGAACAAAATAAAGCAAAGATAGCTTCAAGTTCTTCATGTTCGACAACTTCGTCAATTTTATTTTGGCTTAAAGTTAAATTCACTAAAACATCAATCTGTTCTTTACTTTCATGCCATAACCAAAACACGGTGATGATTTGACAAATCAGCATAATAGCGCCCAAAGTAAAAAATAGATTCCAGCGAATTGTGTGACGAATTTTACTGATAGAATTTATGATCATAAAATTTTTTCTTAATTGATTGTGCATAGTTAATCGTCTTGAGTATTAAGCTGATAACCGTAACCTCTTACAGTGCGTATCAAATTTTTACCCAATTTATTTCGTAGCCCATGGATATAAACTTCCAGTACATTTGAACTCGGATCACTTTGCCAATCATACAAATCATTTTGTAACAGATCTCGATGGACTTTTTCACCGGCTTTTAACATTAATCGAGATAACACAATAAATTCCTTAGGGGTAAGCATCACTTCTTGATTAGACATAATGGTCTTTTGTTGTTTTATATCAATGGTGATAGGACCATAACTAATAAGGTTTTCGGCAATTCCCTGATGCCGACGTATTAGCGCTCGAATGCGTGCTAATAATTCGGTCAAAGCAAAGGGTTTAATTAAGTAATCATCCGCACCAAGATCTAATCCTTGAACCCTATCTTCGATAGTATCTCGAGCGGTTAATATCAGTACTGGTATACTAATTTTATTTTTACGCCAGCGAGTTAAAAGCTCAAGTCCATCACAATCAGGCAAGCCAAGATCTAAAATAATTAAACTAAATTGCCCAAATAATAAATGTTGTTCAGCTTGTTCTCCTGTTGCCGCCACTTCACAAACATAACCATTAGCGGTGATACCATCATACAACCCTTTTTGTAACAGATTATCATCTTCAACAATTAATATTTTCATGATTTTTAAACCTATCCACGAGCATTTTTACAATAATTCAAGCTATCGAGTGATTGATTATACTCTTTAGTCTGAATAGCAAAAATGCCTAATAATAAATGAAACAAATTATCATGCGATAAAAGGTCCTGTTTTGCATGATTTTTTATACATGCTGTATTGATACGATTTAACTTTGCTAAATGCTGAGAAATCCACAAAATAAATGGAATTTTAGTTTGTTGTGCTGGCGCAATTGAATAAGGAAAACTGTGTAAATATAGACCATTTTCACCTAACGATTCGCCATGATCGGATAGATAGATCAGCATTGTGTTATAGTTATTTTGCTTACTTTGTAAAAGTTCAATCGTTTGATTGATAATATAATCAGTATACACAATCGTATTATCGTAAGTATTAACCAAACTGCCTGAGTCACAATTAGTTATCTGATTAGTATCACATGTTGGCGTGAATGTTCTAAATTGTTCAGGGTAGCGTTGATAGTAATTTGGACCATGACTACCTAAAGGGTGTAAAACAATTAAGGAATCTTTATCAAGATGTTGCAGCTTTATCGCTAACTCCTTGACAAGCACTTCATCATAACACCCGCCATCTTGGCAAAGTTTGCTGCCACTATTTATATACTTTTTAGTTATATTTTCATTTTCAATCCTGTTGCAAACACCTTTACAACCAGTATTATTATCCAACCAAATCACATTTATACCTTGTTTGTTTAGAATATCGAGTATATTTTCTTGGCGTAAAGCTGAAGCTTCATCGTAATTTTTACGTTCCATATTCGAAAACATACAAGGGATAGAAAATGCAGTATAAGTACCACACGACGTTGTATTTTGAAACGAGATAACATCATCACGTTTGTTTAACAAAGGCGTTGTGTTTTTACCATAACCATTTAGTGCAAAATTTTCACTACGCGCTGTTTCGCCAACAATTAGCACAACAACTGTTTTAATAGATTTACTGTCACTATCAACAACTTGCCGATGAGCATCATCCCCAATCGTTAAAAAAGGGCGATGTTTATTTTGTTCAAATTGATATTGTCCATATAGTGCACCAATATAATTGGATGGAAGTAGATATTTGATTATTTTGCTATTATTGCGCATAAACGTAGCATAATTTTTGTAAAAAATAAGTGCAATAAGCCCGACCAAAAGCAGCGCTAATAACACAATCATGACATGCTTAAATAAAAAATATAATCCTATCGTTCTTGGTTTAATTTTAACAAGTATAATGACAACACAGGGTAAAACACCTAACAGTAAAATACAGTTTATTAATTCAAATGTTATCATTGGTGCCGATTCAGTAAAACTCGTCTCTAACGTATTTTGCAACATACTGCGATCAATCATAATGCCAAATTTGAGCATAAAATAAGAGAGTGCTGAACCGATTATGACTAAACTACTTGCTACTATTTTAACTAACCATTGATTTAATAGCAGAGTTAGCAGGATAAAAATGGTACAAAAAACAACAACAGGCATGGATACAAAAAAGGCAATATTTTCAAAAGAATCTAAAGATAATTTGATTAAAACTTGTTTGTAAAAACTGATATTCAAAATTGTCGCTTGATATACTGCAACTGACACAATCAACGTACGCAGTGATATAGGACGAGATAAAAGCATTTGAATTATTCTTTTCATAAAAAACCTATACTACATTTATACCTATCCCTAAAGGAAGTTCATGTTTAGCTATCAACGTTAATGAATATGTAAAAAATGAATGATGTTTATTTAATAAAAATAATGCTTAGGGAATAAAAATCATTGATAGAAATTTATAAATAATCGGCCATAACTTTTGTATTAAATAAGCTGAAATTAAACTCACTATAAAGCCCCCTACTATGTCTAATGGCCAATGGACACCTAGGTAGACACGGCTCCAACAGACTAAAATAGCCACGACGGTAAATAGCAATAAAAGTTTTTTTAATTTAGCGCCATAATTTAAGCAAATGACTAAACAAATGGTCCAAACAAAAACCGCATGTTGGCTAGGAAAAGAACTTGTTTTATCGTGATATAAATAATTGGTCCCTATATTTTGTGTAAAAGGACGCGGTAAATAAAAGAGATGGCGAAGAATAAAGGTGACCAATAATGCTAAAGCCAAGCTAAGTGCTATTTTAATAATTAATTGTCGAGAACAAGGTTGTAAAAACCAATAAATGCCTAAAACAATAACAGGCAAATAGACTAAATAATTTGCACAAAAAACAGCAAAATAGACAAATGTTTTTGAGGCTTGTTCTGATGCATTGATGAGTAAAAAAAGTTGAGTATTCACATTGTGCCACATAAAAAAAACCTATGTTATTTATTATATGGACTAATTTAATGAATAAATCTTAATTCAACCTTAATAAAATAAATTTCAAATATAAATTCCATATCAGTTTGATATACCAAATAAGTGGAATAATACTCTATTTGATAAAGAGATAATAATTTTACCAAACTTAAAATAGTCATAAATTATGGTTAGTTAGGTGGGTCAACCATATTGATTAATTAATACGAAATAGCCGACTTTTTGATAGCATAGATAAAGAAAAATCCAACAACCAACAAATAATAAAATAAACAACAATGACAAATAAAAATATCTCGGTTGGATAAACCATACTACGATTGTTAATCTGTGTTGCAACAAAAGTAAATTCGGCCACACCAACAATATAAGCTAAAGAGGTATCTTTGATGAGTGAAACCCATTGATTAACAAAAGATGGCAACATCATTTTTAATGCTTGCGGCAGAATAATAAAAATAATAACTTGTCTTTTAGTTAAACCTAACGAATAAGCGGCTTGCCACTGTTCTTTGGCAATCGCAATCATACCCGCATAAACTGAATGACCAATATAAGCCGCGCCAATTAAGGATAACGCGAATATCACAGTAGCTATAGCCGGCACATCAATATCAAGTAATATAGGTAATAAAAAGTAAGTCCAAAAAATTAGCATAATGACAGGAATAGCTCTTAAAAAACCCAATAAACTAATTAATATATAACGACATATACCTTTGGTCACCGTTAAGCCTACCCCAGCTAAAATCCCCAAAAGTGTAGAAAAAAAGATAGCCGCAATGCTCATTAATAGTGTCAAAAAAATGCCGCCAGGAAAGTTTCCCCACATTAAATAATCTAGGTTATTCCAAATAAGTGCTAAACCTTTAAGTTCCATAATTAAACCTTGTTACCAAATTGCAGCCGTTTTGCCTGATAAATATTGCCGATCGTGCCTACAATCACTATAGCTAAAATATATAAAAACGTTGCAATGGCAAAATCCTGAAAAGTTTTAAGCGATTCAGTTTCTACTTGTCGAGAAACGTAAGACAACTCTAATACGCCAATGGCCATGGTCAGGGATGAATTTTTGATAATATTCATATATTGACCAATTAATGGTGGGAATGCGATACGAAAACTTTGCGGCAAAATAATAAAACGCATACTTTGCCACCAAGTCAACCCGAGTGCCGATGATGCCTGCTGTTGACCTTTACTCACTCCGGATATTCCTGCTCGAAATTCTTCAGCAATAAACGCACTAGAATAAAATGTTAAAGCAATCAAACCAATAATAAATTCAAATGACGGCATTTTTAAAGTGAACAAAAATAAATTAATCTGTGGTTCATCAAATAACCACATTTTAAATTCAGCAGGTAATAAACTTCCAATGCCAAAGTACCAAAAAAACAGTTGAGGCAATAATGGCGAATAACGAAAAATGGCGTTATAGCTAATTACAACGCCTTTGATAATTTTGATATGACTTTGTTGAGCAATAACTAGCAAAAAACCCAATAGAGTAGATAAAATGATTGTTAAAACCGAGATAGCAATAGTGACTAAAAAACCATCCCATAACCACCATAAGTACCGTGGTTCTAGTAACTGCTCAAACATAAATTATAAACCTTGACCTATTTTAAAATCACCGCGCGGCATAGCTGATTTGGTTTCTGGTCCAAACCAACGATTATAAATCGTTAACGCTTCACCATCATTTTCAAGTTTTAATAGTATTTGGTCAACCTTTTCTTTCAATCGAGTTTCCCCTTTTGGAATACCAACAGCTTGATATTCTTGCGTAATACTAAATGGCGAAATTTCAAATGCAGCGCGTTGTTCGTCAGGAACATTTGCTAATAACCCAATTAATTTAGCATCATCTTGAGTAATAGCTTGAACCACACCATTACGCAATGCAGTAAAAGCAAAAGGCGTATCATCATATGAGATCACTTTAGCTGTTGGGTACTTTTCACGTAAAGTAATTTCCATTACCGTACCTTTATCAGCACCAATACGTAAATTTTTTAAATCATCAGGCGATTTTAATAACCCTTTTTTGGCAATAAATTTTTGCCCGGTAGCAAAGTAAGGTAAACTAAAATCGACTGTTTTAGCGCGTTCATCAGTTACCGTAAAGTTTGCTACAATTAAATCTGCTTTTTGTGAGGTTAGTAAAGGAATACGATTAGCGGGATTAGTTGGTACAAGATCAACTTTAACCTTTAACGCTTTAGCAATTTCATTGGCATAATCAACATCAAGCCCTGCAATTTTATTCGTTTTTTCATCAATAAAGCCAAACGGCGGATTACTATCAAATACGGCTATTTTAATTTCACCGCGTTTTTCAATATCATCCAAACGATCCGCAAAAGCAGAGTTCGTTCCTAATAAACTACCAATTAATGCTACTACTGTTAGCGTTTTAGTTAAAAATTTCATCTTGATTTCCCCAAATAAGGATAGTGTTAAGTACAACTAAAGTCTAACAGCAAATAACTCAGGTAAATAAATAATAAATTTTTACATGCTTATAACTAATAGTTATATTAAAAGCGGCAACCCTACTTTCTCATGATTGAGTGACTAATGATTGCTGTTTGTTAATTAAAATGCTGAAAAACCAATACTTAACGTTGATATAGATGGTTAATCAAAAATATTTTTAGATGTCTGTTTGCGCGATATGTTGTTGCTAACTCGAATAACATCTTCATTTTATAAACCGCTTTAGCTTCCTACTATTTCATTTTCGACAAAAAAGTAAGCAATCTCTCTTTCGGCTGATTCTGCTGAATCCGAGCCATGTACTGCATTTTCAGTCACACTGTCAGCAAAATCTGCTCGCAACGTGCCCGCAGCGGCTTTAGATAAATCGGTTGGCCCCATCAATTCACGATAGCGTTTAATTGCATTTTCACCTTCAAGAACTTGCACAACAATTGCACCAGATGTCATGAATTTTACTAAATTGTCAAAAAACGGTTTACCTTGATGTTCAGCATAAAAGCCCTCTGCTTGTTCTTTTGTTAACTTTAACATTTTTAAAGCAATGATATTCAATTTTGCTTGTGATATACGAGTTTCAATCTCACCAATTATCTGTTTACGAACTGCATTTGGCTTGATAATTGATAAAGTTCGTTCTATAGCCATGAGTTAATCCTTATTAATTGAAGGTAAATTTGACGCGCGCAATTTGACCACTTTCATCTAGCAATAATAAAAAGTGTTCACCTTTTTGTGATAAAGTGACTGCAACTTTATCACTATCCATCGAATGTGCAATAAGATTGCCATCTAAAAACCACCATTTTTCCCCATATCCCCCCTCAGGTGTTAAATCAACGGTGACTTGATTATTGCCGGGCAATGCTCTAAGTAGTTGTTTATCATTTAACCCAACAATATTGAGTGGTGAGAAAATATCTTGCCCCATTACCGGACAATGTTTATCAATTGGTGGCAATAAAGTCCGCCTTTTCTCTTTGGTTAATAGAAAGTTTTCTAATGATACTGGCCATAGTGCGACTTGTTTTTTTTGCGCACTGGGGCAATCCGCCGCCACACGCTTACCTTGTTCATTAACCCAAATCGTTATCCAACCAGAACGATAAATATTATTTTTTAACTCACTATAGGTGCTTAATGTTGGTGGAACAATATTATTCAATACCCATGCTGTTTTTTGACGGTGACAGTTCGCATCTGACTCAGGAAGCGGTTGCCCTAATGGCCAACAAATTTTTATAGACGATACTGATTCTGGTTTTTCATAAGCAGTAAGTGGTCGATTTAAACGGTTTTCTCTATTTAATAAAATAGAATTAACATGTTGTAAAATCGGCATTGCAGAGATTGAACCATATTGCCCCACAACAGGCGTTCCATCAGGTCGCCCTACCCAAACCCCAATTAAATATCGTGGATTAATACCTATCGCCCAAGCATCGCGATAGCCATAACTGGTTCCGGTTTTATAAGCTAATAAATTATTATTAATTAGCATTTGTCTTGTTATCCAACTGCTACCATCTGAAATAAGGGGTTTATTAATTAATGGCTCTTGTTGAGTAAAGCGCAAAGAACTCACCTCACCATGCCTTGCAAATGCACTATAGGCGCTGACAAGATTATCCATTCTCACTGAAGCGCCACCTAATATATACGAGATATTAGGCTCATTTGCTATGGACGATAAAGGTAAACCAATGCCAGCCAATTTACCGGCAAATCGTTTTGGTCCATATAACTCAATTAATTGAACTGCTGGTAAGTTTAATGATTTACTTAATGCATCCGATGCGCTAACCGGGCCATTGAATCCCTCATCAAAATTAGTGGGTCGATAATCAGTAGTAATACGTGGAACATCTTGTAATAACGACTCAGAGTGAATCATGCCATCATCAATGGCAAAGGCATAAATGAAGGGTTTTAGTGTAGAGCCTGGCGATCTTAACGCACTAATCATATCCACTTGGCCAAAGCGCTCTTTGTCATTAAAATCAGCTGAACCAATATACGCTTTAACTGTCATATCAGTATGATCGACAACTAAAATAGCCAATGATGTTTTAGGCGGTAGTTGTGCTGCTCGGTTTATGGCTAAATCTTCTAAATTATATTGAAGCGAAGCATCAATAGTGGAATGAATAATATCCTCATTCGGATATTTCTGTTTTAAACGATAAGCTAATAAAGGCGCCAACTGCGGCGTTTTTCGTGGATAGACCCAAACTTCGTCACGTCGAACTTGATCGATCAAATCATTGGACCACACCTTATATTCCGCCAATCTATCTAATACTTTATCGCGAGCTTGCTTAGCTCTTTCAGGAAATCGATCAGGCCTCAATCGACTGGGCGCTTGAGGTAATACGGCTAATAATACAGCTTCACTTCTTGTTAACGCTTTGGGATGTTTACCAAAATAGGACCAGCTTGCTGCGCCAATACCTTCTATTGTGCCACCATAAGGAGCATGATTAATATATAAAGTTAAAATCTCTTTTTTACTATAATGTAATTCAAGTTGCAGGGTTCGAAAGAGCTGTTTTAGCTTACCGAGCAGAGTTCGATCGTGTGGATATAATAATCTCGCCACTTGCATAGAGAGAGTACTACCACCGGAAATGATTCGATCATTGGATATATTTTGCCAAGCAGCACGAACTAAAGAAACCGGATTGATACCAATATGATCGTAAAAATAACGATCTTCATAATTTAATAAAACGTCAAGATAATAGTCTGGCACTTCATCAAGGCTGACCGAATAACGCCAAACACCATTTTGATCTGCAAATCGCCATAAGGGTGTTTCATCTTCAGCAACAACCGTTTGCGTAGTTTTATTTTGGGAAATAGATAATGGAAAAAGATGATCAGCAATCAAAAAACTACCGACTAATAAAACTAATAATATCAATACAAATTTGAATAATTTATAAAAGTGTTTTTTCATTATCGTTGTTATGTGACCTTGCTAAATATACTTACAAATAAAAATTCCGCCAAATATTTTGGCGGAATAATCAGTCAAGTTTATTGATATTTGATTAATTTTGTTCCTTTTTCGGATTTGAAATAGTCATCAAATCATGTGATTGTCCTATCGCAAAGCGTTCTGGACGATACATAGATTCAACATAAGGATAAGGGATCATATAATCGCCTGGCGTTACCGCTCTAACTAAATAAACGATACGTTTACGATAGGTATCTCGCGCTACATATTTTTGCAGATTAACGGCGGCAACATATCTATCATCTCGATATTCTTGATATTTAATATCACTAATATCCTCACCTTTCATTAAATCCGCTATAGCAGGAATTGATGATAAATTTACACTACTATTAGAAAGATTTTGATTTTCAAGTTCCAAACCTGCTGGTAAAAAATCAACAATCAAGGCATCATTAACAGTTTTTTTAGCCGTTACATCTAAAACTACAACCATCATTGAACCAACCTCTAAAGTTGCTGGTGATATGTTATTACCCTGCAAATCATAATAGCGACGACTGATATTAAAGAAATCATCAGGTGACGTTGGTGCTGGTTGTGTATTGGAATAACCAGTAACAGAAAACTTAATATAAAGTGGCTCACTCGATTCTGCATTATTAATCGTTAACCCTTGAGCTAACCCATCATAATCATAAGAGTGTGAAAAAACCGAATTCACGTCATTAACTTTACCATTTATCGTCACCTTGAATTTATGACCAGTGCTATGTTGTTCTAATGACCAACCAGCAATAAACAATGCGTTTAGCTCTTGTGTTGAAAAATAGCGTTTATCATTTAATAAATCTGATAAATTAAATAAATAACTAGCTTGATTATTTTGAGCCATATTGTTATCTAACAGTAAAGAGAGTATTAATGCTTTATCACGTATTTCACTGCCGTAATTACCTAACCAGTTATTATTATACTGATATGGCGTGCTGAAAATTAATGGTAATAATTGTTCATAGATAGGTTGATAACCATTCAATTTTGCAGCAACCGCTAATTGTGCTAAAGGTAATGGTGAATAGATAAATGACTTATCACTATTAATTTTGTCTGATAAATAATTTATCTCGTTACGCATTGCTGAGGTAATTTTATTTTGTTTAGTTAGCACCATTAACGCATAAGCTTTGATTGACAACTTGGTAAACTCTAGATTACGCGAATCTCCATAATAATTAAGATTATTAAATGCAGATGCATCATAGATATATTGGCCTATACGTGTCATTGCTAAATCAAGTGCTTTATCACTAACTTGATAACCCCGTTCTTTAGCTTGCAATAAGAAGTCCGTTGCATACACAGTCAACCAATGCTCTTCTTCGTTATGACTATTCCATAAACCGAAGCTGCCATTACTGCGTTGCATTGATAAGATACGTGAAATACCTAATTGTACTTTTTCACGACGTTTATCATCAGCGTCGGTTTTAATGCCTAACTCTGCAAGTTGTTCACTATTGGCATATAGCGATGGGAATAAACCACTGGTTGTTTGTTCCAAACAACCGTAAGGATATGCAAATAATGCTTTGATATATTGAGCAATATTTAATGGTGGTTGATTAGAGATAACCAATTGTCCTGCAACAGTGTTATCAATTAACCCAGTTAATGCTTGGTCTGGTAATTGCCAACTTTGATTGGCATTTAATGCTGCAACATAAGATCGTGTTGTGCCAGCATAGGCTGGTCTTACGCCTATTGACCATGAACGTTCAATGTTAACCTCTGAATTATCTTCTAGTAAAATACCTTTGACCGCTATCTTCACTGAACCTGCACCATAACCATAATCAGCAATCACAGGAATTTGAATAATATCTTTTTGTTTACTATCAAGTTTAACCGATATCGTTTTTGCTTCATTTTGCTTAATCAAACCCGCGGTTGATACTTCAACTTGCATAGTTTGTGTACTATCAGTCAAATTATGCACATCTAACGCTAATACTGCACGATCACCACCAGATAAGAATCGCGGCGTAGATAATTCAACAACGACCGGCGCTGCAACTTTCATTTTTTTATCCGCTTTACCAAAACGGTTATCATCCCATGCTTGCGCCATTATTCGTAGTTCACCATTAAAATTAGGTAAAGGTAAATTAATCTCACCTTCACCTTCGTCATTTAACTCAATGGTATTAAGTTGTTGTGCAACAATTTGAACGTCATTTGACGGTTTTTTCCCGCCAGCGCCCATCGCATCACCACCAAAGCTCATGTTAACATTACGGCCGGTAGCTTCAATTAGTTTGCCATAGACATCATAAATATCGACATTATAACGTTTACGCCCTAAGAACCCAGCATAAGGATCGGGAGTGACATAATCAGTAATATTTAAAATACCTGAATCAACTGCTGAAACCAATACAGTCACTTTTTTATCTTTTTGGATAGATGATTTATCCATTTTAATTTTAATCGGCACAACACTTTCTGGTTGTACTTGTACCGGTGCATCAATTGAAAAATTTAATTGACGATTAGCCGTATCAATCGGTAAATAAAGCAAACCAATTGCGCGTTTTATGGTTTGCACTGACGCGTCCGTCGACGGGCGAACAATCATGGCACTAATGTAAATATCATGTCTTCCCCATTTTTCAATAGGAATGTCGACATCTAAACCTTCTTCACCAACTGTAATGGCTTTTTTCCAAATGGTGCCATCGTTGGTTTCAAGAGAAATATAGCCAGAACCTGCTACAGGTGCTTGAACATTAACTTTAGCGACATCGCCAGGATTGTAAGATGGCTTATCAATACTTAACTTAACTTGGTCTGGACGTACCGATTTAGTACCTTGAGTATTATCCTCCCAGTCATAACCAGACCAGAATCGAAAACTTGTTACGACTTTAGTGTTAGTATCGACAACTTCAACACGATAAGAACCATAATCGGTTGGTTGATAGGCTATTTTTGTGGTACTGCCTGGCTCAATCGATAACTGATCTTCCGAAACTACAAACTCCTTGGAGTTGTAACTTTGGCTCCAGCCATCTACATCTGACCACACCCAATAATAATTATAACGCTCACGAATCAGTCTAGCTTTTAATGAATTTGTACCTAATTTTTCACCATGCGTATCAACGTAAGCGATTTCGAATTCAGCATTACTATTTATGTCTACAGTAGGACGCTGTAAATAATTATCGCTATTCCAATCATAATAAGGCGAGTCTTCAAATAATGCTCGAATTGCCGGCATTTTAGGTGCTGGCCAAATAGTTTGCGTTGCATAACGTGTAACCGGCCTACCGCCAGAATCTAGCAAACTAGCTTGTAAAACAACTTTGACAGGCGATTGCGTTTCGGACCAATAAACTTTCTTCACATCAATTTGAGTTAAGCCATCGTTATCTAACTCCAACCCTAAAGAATCTAGATCCTCATATAGATTATCATCAGTAACTGGACCAATTTTAAAATCAGCTAATCCAGCAATAGTGTCGGCTTTCTTTAAATAAAGATTCGCATCTAAGCGATTACCGGATGCAGGTGCGCCATATAAATACCAACCTTTGATATCAAAGGAAACATCTTCATCCTTTAGAATTGGCTCATCAGATAAACTGTGAATTTCCATTGCCATACGTTCTGGCAAAAACTCTTCTACTTTGAAGTTCCATTGGCGAAAGTTATCATCACCTAAATTAAAACGAATTGTCCAATTACCTGTTGCGGCATCATCGGGAATAACAAACTGTTGTTGATATAAACCATTGGTATCTGCACGACTTTTTAAATGGAAAGTTTCAACAACTCGACCATTAGTCGATATCACCTCAGCGATGATTGGTTGTTCAGGTAATGGCTGACCATCTGCGTCGCGTAATAGTGCATTGAAATAGACGGTTTCTTTTGGACGATAAAGATCACGAGGGCCAAAAACAAACAATTGTTTTTGATAAAAAGGCGTACCAGATAGATTGAAATCCGTTAAATTGAGTGCGTTTCGATCAATAGTCACAAATGAGGTTTGCTGGCCATCAGTAGCCGTCAATATGTTATAGGCAGAGCTTTTTGTTTTGGTAAATTCAGCATAACCATCTTTATCTGTTGTTGCTGTCAGGTTTTTACATGTTTTGTTACTATTTTCGGTTTGGCATAGCAGTGATAAATTAATATTGGCGAGTGGTTTACCGTTATCTAAACCATGAGCCATTACCGCTAATTTACCATTTTTATAGTGATGAAGTGAAACCCCAATATTACTTATTGAAAATATTGTTGCTGAGTTATATTCATTATAAGTTCCTGCTTGATTAATTACCGCAATATAAACCCCTTCTTGATTGAGTTTAGTAATGTTAGAAAGGTTAACGATAATGGTTTCTTGAGCATTCGGTTTAGGATTAAGATCAAATCTTGAGGAATAAACTAAGTCAGTAAATTCGCTCATCTCTTGCGAACGCCAAATAGATAACATATTAATAAAGCCATAATTATCGATCAAACTGGATAATTTTTCTGGCTTAATTTTGAAAAAGTTTATATCAACTTTGTCAACATTGAGCGTGGTAATAGGTAACCCACTCATCGATTTACTTGGTAATAATAATCCAGTACTTGCAAAGCCGACTGTTGGCTTACGGTCTTGAGTGGTTATCTCGGTTTGATAAACTTCGGGTAAATGACTATCATTAATAGCTGATAACATTTTATCAATAGTTAAAACTAATTTACGATCTGGTTGAAGATAACGAAGTTTTAATTCAAGGCCATTATCAGACAACTCCCAAGCGCCATCAACCACACCACTCTCTTTGTCAACCAATCTTAATAAATTTGAAAAATTCAATTTTGGATTGATAGGAACAGAAAACGTCACAACTAAAGTACTTGAACCATCAATAATAACTTCTGAACTATCGATAACTTTTAGGCTTTTACCTTTATATTTTTCAATTAATTCAGGTGTTGGATTAAATGGGCTATGAGATTGCGAATTAACATTCGAATTATGCGTAGTATTATCTGTAATTAATTCCGTTTTATTAGTATTTTCTAAATCGACAGTTTTCTCTTTTTGATCGTCACAAGCACATAAAGTCAAAAACAAACCTAACACAGCCAACTGTTTTATCAATCTCATTTTTTCATCTAATCCTTACTATTACAGGTAAATATACTTGTTATTTTATTGACGATATTATGTCCTATTGCATAAAAATTAGCAAAGAATCTTTATCAAGATTTTTAGCCTATCTTGAGATAAATAAATTTTTCATATTAGTAAAAAAATTAGCGGAATGAGGTTATTGAAGGAGGCGTATGAGATTTAGAACTTATCATGAAGTCAATAAGCTCTAAGTATCTATATTTTCTAATATTATTCGATAATTAATAACTGATTTACGATGCTTTTATAATTAATTTTTTTAGGATAAAATTCAAAATAATGCCATAAAGCGGTAAAAAGAATAAGCCACAGATAATAATTTTAAAACTATAATCGATAGCAGCAATTTCAACCCAATGCGTTGCCATAAACTCATCGCTCGTTTTATAAAATGCGATCGCAAAAAAGACAATAGTATCAATACCATTACCTAATACAGCTGATGCCGAAGGTGCTACCCACCATGCTCTATTTTTACGTAAATAATTAAACACAGTGATATCCATCAATTGCCCAACTAAATAAGCGGCAAAACTGGCTAAGGCAATACGGAAAACAAAACTGTTAAAATCAGACAAAGCTGAAAATCCCATCCAATGTCCTTCAAAAAATACGACCGAAATGGAATAAGAGAACAGTAATGCCGGTATCATAACAACAAAGATAATTTTTCTGGCAAGGCTAGCACCGAATACTCGAATGGTTAAATCGGTAGTCAGAAAGATAAATGGAAAGGTAAAAGCGCCCCAAGTGGTATGAAAACCGAAGATATCAAACGGGATTTGCACCAAATAATTACTTGAAGCAATAACCAAAATATGAAAAAACGAAAGCCAGCCAAGGGCTTTCATTTGTTGTGTGTGAGTAAATTTGCTTGTTTGCTCTGAATGCGTGTTCAGATACATAAATTTTTCCTTTTTTTAATGGGGTGAGTGAACCCAGTATGTCAATTAATTTGAATGATTAAGGTATTGGTTTAAACCTTTCTCGCGAAGAATGCAGCTAGGACACTTACCACATCCACCCTCTACCCCATAATAGCAAGTATGGGTATGGTTTCGGATATAATCCAAATAACCTAACTTATCAGCCATTTCCCATGTTTGAGCTTTGGTAAGATACATTAAAGGCGTTTTAATATTAAAAGCGTAATCCATAGCTAAATTCATTGACACATTCATCGATTTGATAAAGATATCTCGACAGTCCGGATAACCACTAAAATCAGTTTCACATACACCAATAATAATATCTTTAATACCGTGTTGTTTGGCATAACAGCCCGCTAACAATAAAAATAACATATTGCGCCCATCAACAAAGGTATTAGGATAATCCCCGTCTTTGGCAGCTTTAATTTCCTGCGCGTCATCAATCAACGCATTATTGGTCGTTTGTTTGATCACTGAAGTATCAATGACGGTTTGTTTCACACCAAGATCTTCAGCAATCCATTTAGCTTTTTCAAGCTCAATGGCATGTCGTTGTCCATATTGAAAACTAATGGTTTCGACGTTTTCACGTCCATAATCTGCAATGGCTTGCAGTAAACAGGTGGTAGAGTCTTGCCCACCAGAAAATATCACTAGTGCTTTACGATTTTGCATTTTTAACTGTTCCGATTTGATTTTTTCGACAAAAAATTAGCGATTATCAACTTTTTCAGGATAGAGATCGTGATTAGCCAAACGGTTCATCGCTATCTGTTCCCAATTGGTACCAGCTTTACCATAATTGGCATAAGGATCAATTGAGATACCGCCGCGCGGTGTAAATTTTCCCCAAACCTCAATATATTTAGGATCCATTAACTTAATCAGATCTTTCATGATGATATTAATGCAATCTTCATGATAATCGCCATGATTACGAAAGCTAAATAGATACAGTTTGAGTGATTTACTCTCAACCATCTTAATATTTGGTACATACGAAATATAAATCGTAGCAAAATCAGGTTGACCGGTTATCGGACAAAGACTGGTAAATTCCGGGCAGTTAAATTTAACAAAATAATCATTACCAGGATGTTTATTATCAAAGGTTTCCAAAATATTTGGACAATAGTCAGTTGGATAGCGAACAGATTGGTCGCCAAGTAGTGTAATTTTACTCATTAAATTTTCCTTAGTTTTTTAGCGTGGGAGGTTCACGAACCACGTAGTAAGGCGCACACCTTACTATTTTTAATGGCAAAAGTCTAGGATAATAGCTGTCTAACGCGATGTTAAAAACGCTATCAATATTAAGCTTGATAGCGTGAAGATAAAAAATAAGCAGGTTAGCAATTTATTTAACTGCTACTTGTTGATAATAATCAGCAAGTTTTTGTTTAGCGTCTGCTAATTCTTGTTCGGCTTTTTGTACTTTTGCTTTTAACTTATCAATTTTTTCTTGATCGAACTTTTTACTATCTTTAGCGTATTTTTCAGTTTTTTGAGCTAATTCATTCTTTCTTTCAGCAACTTTATCCGTTTTTTCGGCAATATCTTGCTTATATTTTGACTCTAAATCGGCATTACTACAATGTGTATTAACTTCATCAAGCGCTTTCTCAAGCCCGGTAACTTTATGACTATTATTATGGTTTTTAGCTTGTTCAATTTCGGCTTGAATAGCCTGCTTTTTGCTTTCACAAGTTAGCCCTTCTGATTGATGATTTTGCGCAAAGCTGTTCATTGAGCAGGTTGTTAGCAAAGTCAAAATACTTAATTTACTGACTAACTTTATTACTTTTTTCATATTCATTTCCCCAATAATTTATTTTCTCAGTTGTACACAATCAACTTTATGATCTTTACCTTTGGTTAAAATTAAACTTGCTCGTTCCCGTGTTGGCAGAATATTTTCGATCAAATTTAATTCATTAATTTCCCGCCAAAGTCGGTTGGCAATATTCACAGCTTCTTGTTCTGGCAACTGTGAATAATGGTGAAAATAGGAATTAGGATCACTAAATGCTCCAGCTCTAAATTTTAAAAATCGATTGACATACCAATCATGTAACAACGGTAATTGAGCATCGACATATATTGAAAAATCGACATAATCAGACACAAATACCCGATTGTTAGCTTGAGTATAATTTAGGGTGCCTTGTAAAACATTTAATCCCTCAAGAATCAAAATATCAGGACTATCGACAGTAATCTGTTCGTCTTCAACAATATCGTAAACCAAATGAGAATAAACGGGTGCTTTAACTTCTGACTGTCCTGACTTTACATCAGCAACAAAATTAATCAACTTTTTAATATCATAAGATTGTGGAAATCCTTTCTTATTCATCATGCCACGTTCTTCAAGATAACGATTTGGATATAAAAAGCCGTCGGTTGTCACTAATGCGACTTTGCGATGTTCTGGCCAACGAGTTAATAATGCTTGTAAGACACGAGCAGTGGTGCTTTTACCGACAGCCACACTACCTGCAATACCAATAATATAAGGAATTTTCTGGCTTTTACCTAGAAACTTTGATAAGACTGCCTGACGACTAAAGCTATTGCTTATATAATAATTAAGTAATCGAGATAAAGGCAAGTAAATTTCACTGACTTCATCCATCGATAAATCTTCATTAATACCTTGTAACGAAGTTAATTCTTCTGCTGTTAAAGTCATTGGTACCGCATTACGCAAACTTGCCCACTCTTTACGGCTAAATTGCATATAAGGACTCAAATGATTCTTCATGTTTTATTCTTCTCTATGATGATTGATTCTAAAATATTCGGCTCAGATTATACTAAATCTATTTTTTTACAATCACAAATTAGCATTGATGCTTCATCGTAGCTATCTAAGTGAGTTACTGATAAAATATAAACGTAAAATTTAACTTGAATATAAAATTGAGATTATATGTTAAAAACTAAATCGAAGCTAAAACCCAAAAAAAGCCGTCAAGAAATAAATGAAGAGTCGCGTGAACTGAAACGTAAACGTAAACACAAAGGTTTACCGAGCGGTTCACGTTTCAATAATAGTGACGGTAAGAAAAATAAAAAAGCATCAACCTTGAATACAGATCCAAGAATTGGTAGCAAAAAGCCAATTGCTTTAGTTGCTGATGATGCAACAAGCAAACCTGTTTTAGTCAAAGAGCCAAAACCGATTAAAAAACGCTTATCCCCTCAAGAAGAGTTAGAACAATTAGAAAATGATGAAAAATTAGAGCAACTACTTGATTTAGTCGAAAGTGATAGTAAATTAACCAAAGAACAACAGTCATACCTTGATAGCAAACTAAACCGTATAGAAGAGCTGATGCAACAGCTTGGTTATAGTGATGATGATTTTGATGATGAACAAGATGAATCGAAAGAAGATATTGTCAATTTATTAAAACGTCATTAAAAATCGATTAAATAATCATAATTCGACGTTAATGTGATTATAAAGTATTTAAGTCATATCAATTAAGATACAGTTATTTTAATTGATATTATCTTAAAATCGGTATTGTTCAATACAAATCAGCTTAGATAAATAATGAGAACATAATGCCATTACTAATAATGCTTAGTTTATATTTTGGATTATTGATTTGTACGCTACTATTTTTAAAAAAAACCAATCGTATAAAAAATAGAACCAGAATCAAAACTAAACAAAAACCAATTAAAAAAAATCATGGAAATAGCAATGTTAGATGCCGAATTAAATAAAAATAATAATAAAATTCAAACGCAATTATGGGATCAAAGATTAATTGAAAAATATAATTATTCTGGCCCGAGATATACATCGTACCCAACAGCGCTCGAATTTAATGAAAATTTTAATGACCAAGATTTTTTAGCAGCGGCCAATCGTTATCCAGATAGACCATTATCGCTTTATGTTCATATCCCTTTTTGCCATAAGCTTTGTTATTTTTGTGGTTGTAACAAACTTGTTACCCGCCAGACTCAAAAAGTTACTAAATATTTAGATATACTCGATATTGAAATTGAAAAGCGATCACAACTATTCAAAAACCGTATTGTTTCGCAAATGCATTGGGGTGGCGGCACTCCGACCTTTTTGACCAACGATGAAATTACCCGCCTGATTGTTTCGCTAAAAAAGCATTTCAATTTTGCGCAAAATGCTGAACTGTCAATTGAAATTGACCCAAGGGAAATTAGTCCTCAAACAATTGATCATCTTGCTGATCTCGGATTTAATCGACTGAGTATGGGAATTCAAGATTTTAATCACGAAATTCAAAATTTAATTAATCGTGAACAAGATGAAAACCTAATCCGCTCATTAATTAAGCAAGCACGTAAAAACCATTTCCATTCAATTAGCTTGGATCTAATCTATGGATTACCTAAACAAACAGTAGAAAGTTTTACCGAAACCTTAAATAAGGTTATCGATATTTCACCAGATCGACTGAGTGTCTTTAATTATGCTCATCTTCCTAGTCGTTTTGCCGCTCAGCGAAAGATCAAAGATCAGGATTTACCTAACGCTAATCAAAAATTGCAGATTTTACAAACCTGTATCGAAAAATTAACCCAAGCTGGTTATCAATTTATCGGTATGGATCACTTTGCTAAACCCACTGATGAACTGGCAATCGCTCAGCAGCAAAATAAATTGCACCGTAATTTTCAAGGTTATACCACTCAAGGTGATGCTGATTTACTGGGACTTGGTGTATCGGCAATTAGCATGCTGGGTGATAGTTATGCGCAAAACCAAAAAGATCTAAAAATTTATCAAAACCAAGTTGAACAAACCGGCAATGGTTTATGGAAAGGCTTTAATTTAAATAATGATGATATTATTCGGCGTGATGTGATTAAACAGCTTATTTGTCATTTTTATTTAGACAAAAAACAAATAGAGCAAAAATTTAATATTCAGTTCGATGATTATTTTGCGCAAGACTTATCGTTACTCAAACCTCTACAACAAGATGGTCTGGTCATGATTAGTGATGATACCATTGTTGTACAACCCAAAGGACATTTATTAATTCGCAATATTTGTATGTGTTTTGATATTTATATGCGCCGTATGGCAAGACAGCAACAATTCTCAAGGGTTATTTGAGTTTTTGTTTAAAGTGATCAAATTCAGCTTTATTACGAATTATCCGTTCAAAAAAGCCACGTTGCCAACAGAAATCAGATGCGCCGTTTTTACGCAAAAAAACGGTCGACTTTGATTTGAATTGTGCAATAAATTTAGTCAGTGATACCGGATTTTTATAAGGCGCTACCCTATCACTACGCCATTCTAAAATGGCTTGTAATTGATTTGCATCGATAAAAAAGTGGTGAGAATAAATGATCGAATATCGATTAACTTGTTCAAACCAAATTGATTGCGTTAATAATTGACTTGAATGATCAAAGATAGTGGTATTTGGTGCAATCTCTATTTTAATAAAGTAGAAATGATCAGCAGAATAATTTACATTTGCTAATCGCGTTCGAGTTGAATTCATCTTTCATCGATAAATGAGGGCTCAGCAAGCTTTCGCCCTACATTGTTGCTATTAATTTTGTTAGTTAAATGTCTAAGGTTTTTTTACAAATAAAAACATATTCGAGTAATATTAATAAGCGCTTACACAAGCTACCTTATTACCCATATAAGACGGTTTTTCTTTTCTAATACTACCAATGTACGATGTCACCAAATATTGATCAGTCGTTCCATCCCCTACCGGATTGTTTGACCAATAGGAATCTGTTGCCCAATCACTTGCGCTATAGTAAGTAGAACTGGTATACCCCCATTCAGAAAATAGATGCCCTAAAGTATCAATCTCTCGCGTGTAATTACCGCCAATGCCAAAATCATTTTTTTTACTATTGGTGTAGTTAATGATATAAGGCACTTCATATTCACCTTCTAAACTATGACAATACTCGCTTGCAGTCGCAACGCCAGTTAAATCGTCTTTAGTATTATAGGGAACAACATCCTTACTAGTAATGAACCACCTAATAATCTCAAAACTATAAATCTGATTTGTTTTTTCAGGATCGGAATATATTTTGAAAGTTGCGGGTTCAAATAGACCTCCTTTAGGGTGTTTAGGGCCTTGTAATAATATTTTAACTACATTACCATCATCACCATTTGGTGCAGTCAATACCAAGGCAGCACCACTACCTTTTTCAGGCGTTGTAGGGGTTGAGGCGATAACTTGTTTAGCCGTTGTACCAACAAATGTTAATAAGAAGAACAAATTATTAGATCCAGTTCGAGGAAAGTTAGCCGAAGGTAAATCGGCATTGATTACTTTAAAGCCTTTAGTCGGATCCCATTGCTGAGTTGGGCCCGCAAAATACAGATTATTATAACCATTACCGGTACTATTATTATCATCACCAAATTTTAAATTAGGCTGGGCATAACAAGCATAGGAATGGGTTATTTCAGGCGTAACAAAATAAACAGTTTCAGCCTTTGTAAACAATGAAGAGTTTGGAATGCCATACTTAGTTGTTAATGAACCATTAGTGGTTGTTAATTTAATTTTATAAGGTGCATTACATGCAGAAAGATGATCAGTTAACTGCACAGTTTTATTTTGGTTATCTTCAATGTCAATCGACATATTCCCTGTTGCTGACATATCCGAATCACCATCATCATCTCTAGCAAAATCATAGTAATTGCTAGTTAGTTCATTTAAATCAATTGAAGTCTCACCATAGGGAATAAATGTCATAATATTATCAAACGAAGTAACATCGTGTGGCAATACTATAGGATTTGTTTCGGTTGAGAGATTTTGATCAGCGGTAATAGTTTTGAGTGAGCCATCAGGTAAGTAAAAGTTAATACTTAATAACTGACTAGTATTATCGGCCTTAACTTTGCCATTATCGAATGTCAAATAGGGAGCAAAACCATGAATTACACTCGTTGTTGACGCTGATAATGCATTAACCGCAAAAGAAATAAAAAATAAATCAAAAATAGCAGCACTGATAAAGATGTATTTAAATAACCTTGATAAACAGCCTAAATAAATTGATGAATGAGATAAATTGTCATTATTTGACTGAAATAAAAGAAACGGTTTAGAAGGTATATAATTGATTAAATAATGGTAAAACGGTTGATAAAAGCGTTTACTCGGATTTTGAGTATTAGCTAAATTTTTATGGCTGGCTGGCTGGCTGGCTGGCTGGCTGGCTGGCTGGCTTCACATAACTACATAGTAACATAAAAACACCTTTCCTACAATTAACAACGCTTTGATAATTAATGCTTTTTTAAAAGTAATACTAAATGAGTCATTTATATATCCGCAAAATATAAAAAGACAACGTTACATATTGATATATAAAAGTTGTGTATTACCATACTATAAATTAAACGGTTAATAAAGTAATTTTAGACAATTTGCTTTACGTCATCAAAACTAAATATTGATAGTCATTGGGTAAAAAAATGTGAACATTTTATTTTACCCAAATCAAAAAACAGATCTGTGCGTTAACAATTTCGCCAGAGATAATAATCAACTAATGACAGGCTAAATATACCTTAAATTTTGTCGTTTGTGCTATCACTTCTACACTTTTAAACGTGTCATTCAAAATGGTTTGATAGGGTAAAAATGAATTTGCTACTAGACACAAATAACCATTTAATTTTAAATGTTTTTTGGCTTGGCTAATTAAGGCATTAACCGCAGTATAATCGGTCTGTTTACCATCATGAAAAGGCGGATTTGATATAATTAAATGGTATTTATCATTTAAATTAGAAAAAACATCACTGGCAACAACACTTGCAGATAAATGGTTACTCGCTAACGTTGCCTTGCTTGATTCTAATGCCGCACTATTAACGTCAGACAGCGTTAACGTAATATCAGGAAATAATTTACCAAGCACTGTTGCCAAAATACCCGAGCCACATCCGACATCTAAAACATGTCCTTTAACAATGTCTGCATGTTCCATCAATGCATTTAATAGCAATTCACTACCCGCATCTAACCCTTTTTGACTAAATACGCCAGGTAAACTTTTCACTTCAATGTCGTGATTATCGATTGTTAAATGATAGCTCAACCACCATTTTTCAAACTCAAAAGCCAAACGATGATCGGCTTGAAAATGATATAAACTGCAACGTCTTGCACTATCTATTTTTTGGATGGAACCAAACTCATTTAACAAAGCTTCAACACTTTTAATTCCTGAGCGGTTTTCGCCAACAATAAAAATATCACTCCCTTTAGCCATGTTATGTAATAGGTAAGACAACTGAAATTGCGCTTCACTTTTTGTTTTTGGCCAATAGTAGATGACCGTATCCATGTTTGTATAAAAGGTAGAATCAGGTAGCAAAGCAAAAAGCGCTTCGGCCTTATGTGCATAATTTTTTAGTCGTAAATAGGTATGAAACTGAGAACAATGAATTTTAATGTTATGCGCCGAAAAACTTGCCGGATAACTGTCTTGAATGTCGCCAGCAAAGATAACATTTTTATTGTTAAAGATACTCTCGTGTCGCTCTATTACTTGACTTGCTGGTGTAAAAGCAGATGTTGCCATATTACCTCGATGAAAAAACCTTTATAAATTTAGCCGTTGATTATACAATTAACGTCCTTTAATCTCTAACAAAAAAACACTTTCTTAATCATGACTGAACAAGATTGGTATTTAAAACAATGTAATATCACACAATATGTTTTACGTAATGCAGCCGCGTTCAAAGGTGAACTTGCAACACATATTAGTGATGAAATCCGCTTAATTGTTGTTGCAGAACAAAAACCAACACAAAAAATATATCAGGATATTTTAAATGCCATTAGTCTTAGCGCTGAACAAGTATTGGTGCTTACACCATCGCAACTCATTACCCCTGCTAATGAAATAAATAAAGTGGTGTGGTTTATTGACATTCAACCAGATGAATCGTGGCAAAATCAGTTATTGATTCAAACAACAAATTTAGATGCATTAGCCAATGCACCACAACAAAAACGCCAGCTTTGGCAACAATTATGTCAATATGAAAACTATTTCCATCCTAAACGAGCATGATTTATCAGAAGCTTATGCATTAGAGCAACTTTGCCATCCTATTGCATGGTCTAAACAGACGTTCTTCTCTAACCAAGGCGACCATTATTTAAATTTAAAGCTCACGATTAATAACAAAATAATTGGATTTTGCATATGCCAATTAGTGGCCGATGAAGCAAACTTATTTAATATCGCAATACATCCCAATTTTAGAAAACAAGGATTAGCAAAAGAGTTGCTCAATTGCCTTATTGACAAGTTAATGACAATCAATCCATCCAACCCTATCACCACGCTATGGTTAGAAGTTCGACAATCAAATAAGGCTGCTATTTTGTTGTATCATTCACTTGGTTTTAATCAAATTACGATTAGAAAAAATTATTATCCAACTACAGATGGTAAACAAGAAGATGCAATTATCATGGCTTTGACATTAGCCTTATAAAACAGAGGAATATAAGAATGCAAAACCATACTGCACTACTATTTGTTAATGGGGAGCCGCCAAAGCACTACCCTAAAACTAGCGATAACTATTGCTGTATAGCGGCAACTGACGGGGCCTATCATAATTATTTATCATCGACCTCAATCATTCCCGATTATATTATTGGCGATTTAGATAGTTTTAACGGTGATAAAAATACGCCAAACACCACTCAAGTGATTCATACGCCTGATCAAAATAAAACTGACTTTGAAAAAGCGATGCTATTTTTAGCCAATAAAGGAATAAAACGCTTTATTGTGTATGGAGCCTGCGGCCATGCTAGCGATCATTTTTTAGGTAACTTATCGGTTGCAAAACAATATCATCAACAATTTGATATCATTTTTTATGATAATTTTTGCCATTTCTTTTTTGCTCAACACCAGCAAGTTCTCACCGGTATAAAAAACCGAATTATCTCATTGATGCCTTTTCCAAAAGTAATAAAGTTATCTATTGATGGTGTTCAATATCCGCTAACTAATGCAACGTTGAAGTTAGGTGAGTTAACAAGTTTACGAAATAAGGCAATCAGTGATTTAGTAAAAATATCATTTAAAAATGGTACGTTACTTATCTTCATTGAAGATTTACATACAGATGATTGACAAAATTATTTACATTACTTTACAATACTTTGCACTCATTGGCAGAAGAATTATTTTAAAAGGATCCTCTCCATGCTTATAAAGAAACTTTCTATTTTTATTTGCACTTCATTACTTTCTTGCATGGTTTTTGCACAAAATGCTGCAAAAGAGAATTATACAGATGAAATAATTGATTCATTTATGCAATGCGACAGTCAATTTTTTGAACAGTTAGCTAAGAATAAAAAATATTTTAGCCAGTATGCCGACTTAGATTCCTTTGAAAATATTGCCTATATTCCCGTTAAATCAATGGAATATGATAATAACAATACAACGATGTTGAAAAAACCAATTAACTATAAAGGATTAACTATAGTTGGTTATCAAAACATCTTTATTCCCACAACATTATCTGGCAAATTTTATTATTGGGGATTTATCTTTAATAATAATTTAGATGAAGTTAAAAATAATTTAAAAAACCTCAACTGGTTACCTTATAATAATGAAGTCTATATCGCTAATCCTAAAATTTATGATCAAAAAAATAAAGCCGCTCTTTGGCAGGATAACCCATACTCCATTGATATGGTTATTCCACGACTTTGGACAGTTGAAAAATCACTCTATTTAGAAAATATTGCCAATAATCAGAGCCGAATAGCCTGTTCTATTCAAGGCGATATAGAAAAAGATATTCTTTATTTAATTCGCCCAGATATGAAACCATTAGAAGCTGAAATTGAAGCTAAACGTCAAGAAAAAATTAAAGCTTATAAGCTAAAAAAACAAAAAGAGAATGAAGAAAATCTGAAGTCTCAACAAAAGAAGGACATTAGCAATACATCAACAGAAAATAAATTAAAAGGCGGGGATAAGATTTAAATGAAAAAATTATATTTATTATTGATTCTGTCTTCTTTTTCTGCGTTTGGTAATAGTGTCGATACTAAAATAGCACCAATCAATGATACTGTTGACGAAAAAACAACAACAGAAGTAAATAAAATTTTAAATAATGAACGCGTTGGCCAGCAATTTATTTCAATAAGTAAATCTAAAGAAGACAAATCGACTGGTTATTCATTCATAGATAAAACATCTATTATCCTCCACCCTTACAACAAACGAATTCGAGTATTTTCGCAAATTGTCAACTATGTACCAGCAATCGAACAAGATAATAGTGATGGTAATAAAATTTCATATCGCTCATTAGTCATTGAACAATTTGCAAATTGTGACAAAATGGAAATGGCTAAAGGAAATATACAGTTATTTGCAAATTACTTTGGCGAAGGTGATTTAATTGGTACTAATGATACTCCAAACCGCTGGGTCGCAATGACAAATAACGACGATGAACTACGCCGATTACTCATTGTAGCCTGCTCTTTACCTATAACTGAATAAATACGGATAACTGTTTAACTGCCACTTGATTGTGGCAGGTTAACAGGGTTTATGTTAAAATCTTTCCATTGTCTATTTAGATTATTTTTCTATGAATATAACCGAATTTCATGCTATTACCGATCAACTTTATAATCAGATCGAGCTTTATTTAGATAAATTTGCTGACGAACAAGACATAGATATTGACTACGAAACTAATGGCAATGTTATTACTATCAGTTTTCCTAATCACAGTAAAATTATTGTCAATACTCAAGAGCCGCTTTTCCAAATTTGGTTAGCTACAGCTAAGCAAGGATACCATTTCGATTATGTCAATAAGCAATGGATTTGTAATCGTACAGATCAATCTTTTGATAAGATTTTTACCGAATCAGTTCAAGAACAAGCAGCGTTGTAAAGAGTAATTCAACAAGGATAAATATTGCATTTTTTCCTTGTTGAATTAGAACGTTCAAACTTTTTATAGTAATGTAAGATTTGCCAGTTTAACCACCAGCCATTTAATGCCTTCATTAATAAAAGCAATCTGTACGCGTCGATGATCGCCTTCACCATCTAAATTAATGATTGTACCTTCACCAAATCGTTGATGTTTAACTTTGCGACCTAATACATAATCATCATTTTCACGTTGCTTTTTGAGGTAAGACTTTTTACGTTCATGATAAAATTGTGCATCATGACTTGAATCATCAGATTTAAATTCTGATGAAGTCATCATACCTCGATAACTTACCTCATTAAGATTTTCAACCGGTAATTCACTCAAAAAACGTGACGGTAAGTTACGTTCTTCACGCCCATAAAGCCGTCTTAATTCACATAATGTTAACGTTAAATGTTTTCGAGCTCGAGTAATACCGACGTATGCCAAACGGCGCTCTTCTTCCATTTTATCATTATCTTTAATAGAGCGTTGTGCTGGGAATATACCTTCTTCTAAACCCACGATAAACACATTATCAAACTCCAGACCTTTTGCAGCGTGGAGTGTCATTAGTTGAACAGAATCTTGCTCTTTAATCACATCACGGCTTTCCAGTGAGGTAAAAGCTAAAAATGACTCTAATACTGTTAGTGTTTTACCGGTTTGACTATCTTCAATTACGGTATTTTCATTGATTTTAAAAAACTGTTCTGCTGCCGATACCAGCTCTTCAAGGTTTTCTAATCTTGATTGACCTTTTATTCCGGGCTCTTGCTCATACATTTGCTGTAAACCAGATAAACGAATTATGACATCGAGCTGTTTATAAAAAGGTAACAAACCGACTTCATCATAGATTGAATCCATCAATTGTAAAAAGCGGCTCAGCCCAGAACGCTGACGTTCAGTTAACGAATTACTTTGGATTAACATTAAGCAAGCATCCCATAATGAAAGACTATGCTGCTTAGCTGTTAGCCTAACTTTATCAAGCGTGACATTGCCGATACCTCTTGTAGGGGTATTTATTGTGGTTTCAAAAGCCATATCATTATTATGATCATGCAATAATCGTAAATAAGCTAAAGCTAATTTAACTTCTTGCCGTTCATAAAAGCGAATAGAACCATAAATTTGGTAAGGCACACCTGATTGCAGTAACGTATCTTCAAAAATACGTGATTGCACATTATTTCGATATAAAATGGCACAACTCGCATAGTTTTCACCATTTTCATGGTGTTTTTTTATTTGACCAACCACAAATCGGGCTTCATCAATGTCATTAAAACCAACATAAAGCGAGATTTTTTCGCCATCACCACTATCTGTCCATAAATTTTTACCGAGTCTATTTTGATTTTTGGCAATTAATATATTGGCTGCATCTAAAATATTACTTGTTGAACGGTAATTTTGCTCTAAACGGATAATGTCAGAATCTGGATAATCGCGAATAAATAATTGTAAATTGTCAGCATTAGCGCCCCGCCAGCTATAGATAGATTGATCGTCATCACCAACAATCATAACATTGGCAGTATGACCCGCTAGTTTTTGTACTAATCGGTATTGAATCAGATTGGTATCTTGAAATTCATCAATCAAAATATTTGAAAAACGGTGATGACAATAATTTAACACATCATCATTTTGACAAAGTAATTCGTAAACTCTTAAAATTAATTCCGAGAAATCAACATATCCTACTCTATCACAAATAGCTTGATAATCGCGATAGATGGTTTGCCACATGACCTGTTTAGGATCTTCAGGAACCATATCATTAGCACGAAAACCTTTTTCTTTTTGGCTTGATATAAATGCGACGCACTCTTTTGCCGACCACTGTTTTTCATCAATTTTCAATTCTCGAAAAATTCGTTTGATAAGCCGAATTTGATCTTCAGAGTCAATGAGTTGAAAATTCGATGGCAACTTAGCTTGCTCGGCAAACATGCGTAATAATCGGTGCGTTAATCCATGAAAGGTACCAATCCACATACCACTAAAGTACCCTTCGCCAACTAATGCTTCAATACGCTCTTGCATTTCTGCGGCAGCTTTATTGGTAAAAGTAACGGCGAAAATTGAATTAGAAGGGTATTGTTTTTCCATGCAGAGCCAAGCAATACGATGAACCAAAACCCGAGTTTTACCACTTCCCGCACCGGCTAGAACAACGGTATATTGGTTATCAGTAGTCACTGCATTTTTTTGTTCGGTATTTAGGTCGTCTAATAATGATTGTCTAATTTCCATTATAAATTAACCCATTTTGATAATACAAACCGGTAACCGGCATCAATTTTATATACATTATTCATTCTTTCATTATTTTTTAGATGTCGTATGTAGACGATAAGCAAATAGGATAAAAGATAGGTTTTAAATCACAATAACTTATAATTACTGTTAGCTTTACTGTCTATTTATACAGACTTTGCGAGAATTATATCAGATTCTCTAATTCAGGCAATTGTGTTATCTCAATATGAGGTAAACATCTTGCATCTGGAAGCTGCAAAATATCTTGATCAAAAATATTTAGCCAACAGCCTAAAAAACCATTATTAATCGCACCATTAACATCAGTCATTAAATTATCACCAACATGTAAGATATTACCTACAGGTAGCGCTAGCTTATCAGCCGCTAAATTGAAAATTTCAGGAAAAGGCTTAGAACGACCATTTGCACCACCACGAAGGGAAAATTGAAAATAGTTACCTAAACCGATTTTGTTAATGTCAACGTTTCCATTAGTGATCACAGCTAAAGGAAATTTCGTTGCTAACAAAGCTAACAAAGTATGCGTAGATTGAGGAACGTGCATTGTATGGCGCCAAAAATTGAACGTTGTCATTGCATCATCAACTATCTGTGCAATCTTATCGGTTGCAATTTTAGCTTTGATACAAAGTGATTTAATCGTCTCAATACGCCAAATAATCACATCGTGATAGATTTTAGGGTTGGCCAATAGAACAGCATTTTTTTCAAAATGAAAATCAGCTAAAGTCACATCCTGTAATTGAGGACAAATATGCAGAGTTTTTATCATTTCTTGTTCAGATTTTTCAACAATTGTACTATTGTCATACAGTGTATCGTCAAGATCGAAAGTAATGGCTTTAATAGAATTAATTGAACGGTAAAAATGCATTATTTACTTCCTCTTTTCGCTCTGGGGTGGGCAGAATCATAAACTTCTGCCAAATGTGAAAAATCCAAATGCGTATAAACTTGTGTTGTTGACAAATCAGCGTGACCGAGCAATTCTTGTACAGCCCTTAAATCACCACTTGATTCTAACATATGAGTGGCAAATGAGTGACGTAATTTATGAGGGTGCACATGCACGCTTAAACCTTGCTTAACCCCCCATTGTGCAAATCGTTTTTCTACGTTCCGTGGGGATATGCGTTTACCCAGTTTAGAAATGAACAGGGCATCATCTTGCGGTTCTAAAAAATCACGCATAGATAGCCAATGCTTGATCCATTTTATCGACTCTCGACCTAATGGCAATTTACGCTCTTTGCTGCCCTTTCCCATCACTTTTATTTCACCATCATTTAAATTTAACTGCCGGCAATTAAGATTAACCAGTTCAGACAGCCGTAAACCAGAACCATACATAAGCTCAAGCATGGCTCGATCTCGTACCGACAACGGATCGTTGTATTCTATATCCAATAGTTGATTAATCTCATCAATATCAATATTTTTAGGCAAATGTTGCCCTACTTTAGGATTTAAAACACCACGTGCAGGATTGGCGACAATAAGTTCATTTTTTACCATCCAATCACAAAAACTTCGTAAGGCAGATAATCTTAAAGATAAGCTTCTAGCCTGTAAACCTGTGCGTTTACTCCGGCTAATTAATAATCTTACTGCTGATGAATCTAAATCTTGCCACTTAATCAGTTCGATTTCTTGCGCTAATGAAATAAGTGCATAAAGTTGACGTTTATAATTAATTTGAGTATTTAAACTAAGTTGCTTTTCTGATTTGATATAATTTAAAAACTGTTCGACTGGCTGAGTTAATAAATCGACATTTTTTTGAGATGAAAGATTCATAATCTGCCTTATTTTTTTCGCATGACCCATTTTTCAATTAGTATTGGTAATATTAGACTAATTCTTTCTAACAACAATGTTCCTTGCTCAGCTTGATAATGATGAGGATCGGCACTAGTAAACATGAGCAATCCTAAATCGCCAAATTGACCTAATAACGATAAAGCAACTGAACCGACATAACCATGTTCTGGCAAAAGAAAATCTAGCTCAGTAGTATTTAAAGTGCCCAAATACTGATGACTATATTGCAAATGCCTAACTCTTATAAAATCAAAACGTAGGCAATTTAATGCATAGTGATGATGAATAGAAGGTGCATTAAGTAACCATTTATCATCAAAAAGATATAAATAAGCACCGCTAAGACCTAAAGATTTTGCCCAACTTTTTAATATATTATCTAAATCATTTAGATCGTTTGCTTTAATTAATTGTCCTTGCAAATCCATAAATTGATTAAAAAGCAATTCATTATTACTGGCATATTCCATTAATAAAGTAATTTCGGACTCTAGCTGACCAATTTTGTTACGTTGCCTTGCCATTTGCCATTCAGGTAATGAAACCCCACCTCGTATAGGATGAGGGATCTGCATGCTTTGGAGATGATTAGCATTACGAATAAAAAAATCGGGGTTATCCATCAAATATTGACTGACTATTTCATCATTCAAATTAGGCTTGTCGGCAACTCGCCTTGTATATTTTGCTTTATGAGCGCGTGTTATTTTAGCAACCATGCTTAATCTCTGTTATCACTTATTTATGATATTTGTGTAAATAAAACTCAAAGAGAATCACTGCATCCATTTAAACTATCAAGTTATTTAATGACGAATTTATGACTACAAAACGACTAATCTTATAGTTATATCGCAATAAATCCATCATAGACATGGGTTGCTGGCCCTGTCATATAAAGTGGTTGATTCATTCCCTGCCATTCAATTAAAAGCTTACCACCAGGTAAGTTTACATTGACTTTATTATTTAATAATCCCTGATTAATGCCAACCGCAACAGCTGCGCAAGCACCAGTTCCACAAGCTTGTGTTTCGCCAACGCCACGCTCAAATACACGTAAATCAATATTGTTGCGATTAATGATATGCATAAATCCAACATTTGTCCGTTCAGGAAAACGTTCATGTTGTTCTAATAGCGGTCCAAGTGTTGCCACTTCAGCTGTGACAATATTATCGACTTGCAGTACACAATGGGGATTTCCCATTGAAGCCACGCCACATAATACGGTGTTCTCTTGTGCTCGAATAATATAAGTTTTTTCTTCTTTTATTGCTTTAAACGGTACTTTACTTGGTTCAAAAATAGGTTGCCCCATATTAACTCTAACGGTTTCATCATCATTAACTGTCAGTACAATATTCCCTTTTACCGTACTCACTTTTAAAACACGTTTTTTAGTTAAACCTTTTAAACGAACAAACCTAGCAAAACAGCGAGCGCCATTCCCACACTGCTGGACTTCACTTCCATCAGCATTAAAAATTCGGTAATGAAAATCAGTATCTGGAGCGTAAGGAGGCTCTACAAGCAAAAGCTGATCGAAACCAACACCAGTGTATCTATCAGCAAGGCGTTTTATCATTTCTGTTGAAAGATGAACATTTTGCGTTACCGCATCAATGACCATAAAATCATTTCCAAGTCCATGCATTTTTGAAAAGTTCATCGTCACTTACCTTCTATTAAAAACATTGTTATCTATTTACTTATTTTCACTATCCATTAAAAAAGTAGTCTAGGATAATTAACAAAGCGCTGGTTAACATGTTGATTAACCATAAATAAGATTATAGGGTCTCTCCTCGCCATAAATCATCAAACGATTCACGTTGACGAATAAGTTTGTGATGTTGTTCATCGGTCAGCATAACTTCAGCTGGCCTTGGATGGCTATTATAATTTGAAGCCATGCTAAATCCATAAGCACCAGCACTACAAATAATTAACAGATCGTCTTGCTGCACTGAAAGTTCTCGCTTATATGCCAGTACATCACTCGATTCGCAAATCGGTCCAACAACATTATAGATAAAACGTTGATCGGATGGTTTCGGTTCTTTTTCTGGTAAAACTTGCATCCAAGCTTTATAAAGTGCGGGGCGAATCAAATCATTCATCCCAGCATCAACAATAGCAAAATGATTTTCATCTTGGTGTTTGGTATATTCAACTTTTGTAATCAATAACCCACTATTAGCAACAATTGAACGCCCAGGCTCTAATAAAAGCTCAAGATCACTGTAATTAGCTAATTTTTTCTTTAATTCGTTAACAATCAACGATGCTGAAGGCGGTTGCTCTTGATCATAACGCACGCCTAATCCACCACCTAAATCAATATGTTTAATATGAATATTTTCAGATTTAAGTTTATCTACTATTGCTAATATGCGATCAGCAGCATCAAGAAATGGCGAGATCTCAGTCAATTGTGAACCAATGTGACAATCAATGCCAACAATATGAATATGATCTAACGATGTTGCTTTACGATAAATATCTAATGCAAATTGATAGCTAATACCAAATTTATTTTCACGCAAACCTGTTGAGATATAAGGGTGAGTTTTAGCATCAACATCGGGATTAATTCTAAAAGAGATGTTTGCAATTTTATTTAATTTTTTGGCCACATCATTAATGCGATAAAGCTCGGCTTCGGATTCAACATTAAAACATTTGATGCCAACTTCAAGCGCACGTTCGATTTCACTAATGGATTTTGCTACCCCTGAAAAAACAATTTTTTTAGGATCAGCTCCCGCTATCAGTGTGCGTTCTAACTCGCCTTGCGACACAATATCAAACCCTGCGCCTAATTTAACTAGCAAGTTCAAAACAGCAAGTGAACTATTGGCTTTTACCGCATAACAGACTAAATGTTTCCTATCTGTCAACTCCTTTTGGTAATCCAAAAACTGCTGAGTGATATATTCAGCAGAATAGACATAAAGTGGCGTACCGTATTGCTTTGCGAGTTCTGAAATTGCGACCTTACCGGCTAGTAACTGACCTTTTTCGTAATGTAAAAAATCCATTATTAATTCCCTTAAACTGTTTGATTAAGCGGATGAGTGTTAATTGAAGCATTTGATTTTTCTGCTGGCATATAAAGTGGCCCTTTTAACCCACAGCCCAATAACGTTAATATGACGAGCACTAAGGAGAGTAATTTTATAGATGATTTCATACCAAGTTCACAATTTTTTCATTTTTGTAATAGATACTATATTACACGATAGCCCTATTCGTGCAAAGCATAAATAAACATAACCTTATTTAAGGTATTAATCTTTACTTAACAAAAAACAAACTACAAAGTGTAGCCAAAAATTATCATTAAGGGGAAAGGAATAAATCAATATAACCAAGCGATTTAATCAATGACTTTTTTGAAATAAAAGTGCGCAACTTGATTTTGTTGATAAAGTTTTATTTTAATTTATTAAGTTAATTAAAAATATGACAAGATTAATTCTTTTAACCAGTTGAGTTCTCAAGTTACAAGGGTAATAATATCAAGCATTGATATATTTTTGACGATCAGGTAGCCAGCACGCTATAAGCTGCTCAGCCATCTGTGGAGAGTTTTGTAGTAAAGGCAAAGAAGCTTTCTGTATTTCACTAATTAAATGTTGATCACGAATTAAATCTACCACTTTAAAATTTGCCATACCCATTTGCCGAGTTCCTAAAATCTCGCCACTACCACGAATTTCTAGATCTTTTTGCGCAATCACAAAACCATCATTACTTTCACGCATCACCTTCATACGAGCTTGTGCAACCTTGCTTAACGGCGCTTGGTACATCAATACGCAATGAGATACGGCACTTCCACGCCCAACTCGACCACGTAATTGATGCAATTGGGCAAGCCCTAGCCGTTCAGCATTTTCAATAATCATTAAACTGGCATTGGGTACATCTACACCAACTTCAATAACGGTTGTCGCAACTAAAAGCTGAGTTTTACCGGCTTTAAAGTTTTGCATAACCGATTGCTTTTCATCGGATTTCATTTTGCCATGAACCAGTGCTATTGATAAATGTGGTAGTTTTTCACGTAATTCTTCAACTAACATTTCGGCAGCTTGTGCATCAAGCGTTTCAGATTCTTCCACTAATGTACACACCCAATAAACTTGACGATTATCCAAACAGGCTTGATTCACCTTTTCAATTATTTCTTCACGTCGAGAATTAGGGATAACAACGGTTGTAATCGGCGTACGCCCAGGGGGTAATTCATCAATCACTGATACATCCAAGTCGGCATAAACAGTCATGGCTAACGTTCTTGGAATTGGCGTAGCAGTCATGATCAGTTGATGAGGATAAATTTGCTCTTTAATACCTTTTTGCCAAAGCGTAAGGCGTTGATTTACGCCAAAGCGATGTTGTTCATCAATAATCACTAGGCCCAACTTGGCAAACTCCACTTTATCCACAAATACGGCATGCGTACCAATTAACATGGTGATATCGCCGTCTTTGATACGTTCATATCGATCTTTTTTATTTTTTGCCGTTAAACGACCTGACAACCAATCAACGCTAATACCCAGCGGCTCGAACCATTGCTTAAAATTGTTATAATGTTGTTCAGCTAATATTTCAGTTGGCGCCATTAAAACGACTTGTTGATTATTTTCTATCGCATTTAATGCCGCTAAAGCAGCAACTAAAGTCTTTCCCGAACCGACATCACCTTGAATTAAACGCATCATTGGAATAGATTTTGCCATGTCTTGATAAATATCTTTTACAACACGTTGCTGGGCATTTGTCGGTTTAAAGGGTAATGAGGCCAAAAACGGCTCAATATAGTGTTGATTTACCTGCATAGCATAAGCTTGTTGCTTTTGATTATCCGTTTTTAAGGTGAGCATACTTAAATGATAAGCAAGTAACTCTTCAAAAATAAATCGCTTAATAGCTGGGTGATCACCATTAGATAATTGAGCAATATCAGTATCAATAGGTGGATTATGAATAATATTCAATGAATCAAAAGCTGACAAAAATTGATTCGCTAGTGGTTCAGGTAAAATTTCTTCAGGTGGATTGCGCTTTAGTAATAACAATGCTGCTTGAATCAATTTACGAATCACATTTTGCGTTAAGCCATAAGTCGTGGGATAAATCGGCGTATATCTTTCTTGGGTTGGATCGGCAATTAATGCATTATCTTCTCGATTCGCTCTGACTTTATATTGTGGATGGATAATTTCACGATAACTTTTTCCATTTTTTATTTCGCCATAAGCACTCACCCATTTGCCGATAGCTAAACTGGCTTTCATACCTGCATTAAAATGCATAAATCGCAATATAGCGATTCCAGAATCATCTTGAATATGACAAACTAGCATTTGTTTACGCCGAAAAATCACTTCCGTTTTAATGATACAACCTTCGATAGTGGTATATTCACCAATGCTACTGCTACCAATTGCACAACAAGAGGTGCGATCTTCGTATCGCAAAGGAAAGTGTAATAATAAATCCTGAATGGTTTGAATGCCGAGTGTGTGAAATTTTTTTTCTAAACTTTCACCAATACCGGCTAATTTAATTAACGGAATATGGTTTAAAAAACGGTTAGCCATAATAACTAATTGACATTGCGAGTCACACTCACCACATCTTGCTGTAGCGATAATTTACGCATCAGTTCATTAAGTTGTTGAACATTTTTTACTTCAATTTGTAGAATAATCGTATAAATTTGTCGATCTTTTTCTTCAGTATTCAACCATTGAAGATGAGCTTGTTCATCATTAATGATAGACAAGACATGACCTAACGAGCCTTGATTATTGAGAATATCAACCCAAATTTCAGCAACAAAGAGCTGTTCAATATTCGGTGCCCACTTTAATGGAATATATTTTTCAGGATTATTTTGATATCCGGTAATATTACGACAAGATTCGTGGTGTACAGTTAATCCTTTTTCTGGACTAACATGCCCAATAATTGGATCATTTGGAATAGGATGGCAACATTTTGAAAATGTTACTAGTACACCTTCACTACCTGTGATGACTAATGTCTTATTCGCCTCTGAGTGATTATTTAGTAATGCTTTATGTTCCAAGCCTTTAACAATAAAGTGACTCATCACATTACCTAAACCAATTTCAGCCAGTACATCATCAAAAGTCGGTAATTTTGTTAATTCAACAATTCTGGCAATCTGTTTTTGCGAAAGCTCATCAATGCCGCCGGTTTTAATTAAAGAGAGATTAAGCAAACGTCGACCTAATTCGATAGCATCTTCACGCTTTAACGTTTTTAAAGCTTGGCGGATACGAGATCGTGCTTTCGCACTAACAACAAAATTTAACCAATTCGCATTAGGACGACCTTCAGGAGAAGTAATAATTTCAACCGTTTGTCCATTACTTAATGGCTGAGAAAGCGGGAATGGTTTACGATCTACAATCGCACCAATGCATTGATAACCAATATCGGAATGAACAGCATAGGCTAAATCAACTGCTGTTGAACCTTCGGGTAATTGGACAATACGACCTTTAGGGGTAAAGACATAGATTTCTTTAGGAAAAAGATCGGATTTAACATTTTCTATAAATTCAAAAGAATTGCCCACACTTTGTTGTAATTCTAATAAACTTTGCATCCAGCGTTGAGCTTTAATTTGAGTAGTAGTGTGGTTGAGCTCATCATTTTCGTTATACACCCAATGGGCAGCGACCCCCATTTCGGCCATTTGATCCATATCCTCTGTGCGTATTTGCACTTCAACGGGAGTACCATGCGGACCTATTAGTGACGAGTGTAAAGATTGATAGCCATTTGCTTTTGGAATAGCTATATAGTCTTTAAAACGGTTAAGTCTTGGTTTATATAAATTATGTACCAAACCAAGTGCACGGTAGCAAGCATCAACATCTTTAACCACAATCCGAAAGATATAAATATCCATAATAGAGTGAAAGTGTTGTTCACGCATTTGCATTTTTTGATAAATGACATAGATATTCTTTTCAAGTCCCTCAACTTCAGCTTCGATATTAGCTTCAGCCAAACGCCCTCTAATCTCTGATAAGATTTGTTGGATTAATTCTTTTCGAGTACCTCGCGCTGCTTTCACAACTTTTTCTAACACTTTCGCTCTATTAGGATGCATAGCAGTAAAACCTAGAATTTCCAGCTCGGTTTTAATGTGATGGATTCCCAATCGATGTGCTAATGGCGCATAAATTTCTAATGTCTCTTTGGCAATTCGTCTGCGTTTGTCAGGTCTTAATGCACCTAATGTGCGCATGTTATGAGTACGATCGGCAAGTTTAATCAATATAACTCGCACATCTTCGGTCATGGCTAACACCATTTTGCGAAAATTTTCAGCTTGCGCTTCTTGCCTGTTACGAAATTTTAGCTTATCAAGTTTGGAAACACCTTCAACTAAAATAGCGACATGCTTGCCAAATTCTTTAGTTATATCTTGAAAGGTGACGGGGGTATCTTCGATGGTATCATGCAAAAGTGCGGCAATGATGGTTTCATAATCAAGCCGCATATCCGCTAAAATCGTTGCGACAGCAACTGGGTGAGTAATATACGGTTCACCACTACATCGGAATTGCCCTTCATGCGCTTTTTGAGCAAAAAAGTAAGCTTCTTGAATCACTTCAACTTGTTTAGCTGGAAGATAAGATGCAACAATCTCTTTTAAGCTGTCAAAATATTGCATAGGCAATTCTCAGAAAAACTTATTCGTACGAGGGAGTATTTTCGAGAAGAATCGATTCATGAAGTGCAGAACGAACCTCAGCCTCTTCATCTTGTAAAGCCTGAAAATCAGCACTATCAAGAATTTGTTTATTGACAAGACCATCTTCGATTTCACGTAATGCTACAACGGTTTCCTTGTCGTTTTCTTCCGGAACTAATGGCGACTTATTTTCAACTTGTAATTGGCGAGCACGTCTTGCTGCAACTAAAACCAGATCAAAGCGATTACCAATTTTTTCTACTGCATCTTGAACAGTTACACGAGCCATTTTTACCTCTAATTTGTTTTACTAAATTACCTAATGTGAAAGATCGCTTATTGTACTTAATTTTATGGGGAATTGTCCATATTTATATTATTTCACTATGTAAAATAACTAACCTTATCGCCAATGCCAAATAACATTAGGCAATAACTTCTAACCAAACGTTTGGCCCAATTATTGGCATATTTAGTAAGTAACGCCGTAAAGCATCTAAAGCAATCGCGCAAAAAATTTTGCGCTCAGTTTGTCGATTTTGCAGACGACCCGTATATTTTAAATTATATTGCCAAACCTGTTTTGACGTTGCAATTAATAGCGTAAATTCGCTATTTTTTTCACGGAAATTAACCAGTCCAAGCACAATATCTGCATGATTATGATTTAAGATCCGTAAACAATACGATTTTGGATCTTCAAGTAACAACGGTAAAATTTCTGATTTGACTAAAGGCGCAGCCGATTCAAATAATTGTGAGCCAATAACCCCCGCCGATTGCTGTTCAATAACGGCGATAGTCTGATTTTTGTCAAGTAATAATCTAGAAACCAGTTGAGCTAAACCAAACGCATCTTGTTGGCTTAACACACCTTCAAATAAAAAATTGCTAGAAACAATAACTTTAATTTTAGACCATAATTCATCCATTTTATCTTTTTGAGACTCTGGTCCTGTTAGTTTTAATTCAATAATTGGCATTGCTGCACGATAGCCAATCATAATATCTTTTGGAAAATCAATTTTAGCTTCAATTTCTGTAGCGAGATCGCTTTCAGTTCGCCCCATCGTCGTTAATCGGTAACACAATTTTTTATCGATTGTTGGCAAGCGCTCTATAATGTCGAGTAATATAGAGTTTTGTACCATTTCTTTAAATTCTGATGGTACACCGGGTGTAAAAAATAGCAAACAGTTATTGATTTCCATTTTAAATCCACAAGCCGTGCCGATCGGGTTATCAATTAAAGAGGCACTTTCAGGCAACATTGCTTGCTTAATATTACTTGAAGGCATGGTTTTACCACGACGGCTAAAATAATGTTCAATTTTAAGTAGCCAATCATGGTTTAATGTCAGTGATTCATTGTTAGCTTTAGCAGCAGCTTCTGCGGTTAAATCATCGCTTGTTGGTCCTAAACCACCATTGATAATAATAATGTCATTAACTAAGCTACGCTGCTTGAATGTATGAATCAATTGTTCTAAATTATCACCAACGGTATATCTTGATGTGATCGTAATACCTTCTTCAAATAGCAATTGCGACAACCATGTAGCATTAGTATCGATTATTTGACCATATAACACTTCGTCACCGGTGCTAATCATCTCTATTTTAGGTATTTTGCTAATTTGATTCATAATATTCCTTAACATGCTGGTTAATGATTACAAGATGGTTTTATTATTAATGATTTAAATCATCTTCATTATTTTCCATGTGCTCTTTACTTTGCACTAGTCGAACTGAAAAATAGAGATCATAAGCAAATTCAATATACTGTTCATCTAACTTAATATTCATCTGTTTAAACCAGTTTTTTAATGTTTTTCGTCGACCCGATAATATCAAAATCACATTTCTTACTTTTAACGATTTCACCAGCTCTTCAATACCCGATAAAACACTAACATCTTTATAAGTAAAACAAGGAATAGCATCGACAATGACATAACTTATCGGTTGCTGTGCTTCGTCAATATAACTGATAATTCTGCGCTTAAAATAGGCAATGTTAAAGTAAGTAAGTGGAGAGTTAAATCGATAAATAATGGTATTATCTAAAGGTTTAACGTCTTTGCCTAAAGAATGAATGCGTCCACTTTCATCAACTCCAAGTAATTGATCTTTAGGTCTAAATACTCGTCTTAAAAATAAGAATAAACCTAATAACACCGCTAACGCCATACCAGGAATAATACCAATGACTAACACCGAAACTAGGGTGGTCAAACTTAAATAAAACGCATCACGATCAAATTTAAAAAAGCGAATAATAGTCTGAAAGTTAATTAGCGAAATAGAAGAATAAATTAAAATCACCCCTAATACACAAGTTGGAATATATTTTAATGGGGATAATAAAAACAAAACAACAAAACCAATAATGATAGCTGCAATAATCGAAACTAACTGGGTTTTGCCGCCATTAGCATCATTAACCGCAGTTCGCGATGAAGTGCCACTAACCACAAATCCTTGTGATAATCCAGCCACAATATTTGCCATACCTAAGGCTTTAAATTCAACATCAGCATTAGTTTCATAGTTATTTTTTGAAGCAAAACTTCGTACTGTTATCATCATACTGACAAAACAAATAATCGCTATATTCAGTGATGGCACAACTAAATCACGCATCAAGCCTTTATCAAAATCAAGCCATGATTCAACGGGGATAAAATCACCAGTCACTGTGCCAATAATACGAATATTGTGAGATTCAAAATTAAATAACCAAGAAAAAAAAGTCATCACAACCACGGCAAAAAGCGGTGCGGGATAACGTGGTTTTATTTTTTTCAAGCCGATCAATATCACCAAAGTAAACAGTGAAATTAATGCTGTGAAGATATGAATTTGTGGAATTTTAAACGGTAAATAGACAACGCGTTCAATTAAGTAAGAGTAATCATAAGAGAACCCTAATGTCTTGGCGAGCTGATCCACCATTATGGTGATAGAAATGCCATTGAGTAAACCAATTAATATCGGTTGACTAAGCAAATCAGCCAGCGCACCTAAGTGCAATTTGCCGGCGATGATACACCATATTCCAATCATAATTGTTAATATAACAACCAGCTGCCAACGCAAAATAGGATCATTTGATGCCAGAGGTAAAACTACTGCGGCAACTACCGCACATGTTGCAGTATCAGGACCAACAATAAGTTGTCTGGAAGAGCCAAAAAGTGCATAAACAATCAACGGTAATATTGTTGAATATAATCCAGCAATTGCTCCAACACCAGTGAGTTCTGCATAAGCAATAGAGACGGGTAAAGAAACAGCTGCAACTGATAAACCCGCTTTGAGATCAAAACTAAAGTAATCACGCCTATAGTGTAATAAATTTTTTAACCCTGGCATCCATAATGCAATTTTTTGCATTAGTGCGCTGTTTGTCACGCTTCCCATATATGTCTTTTATTTCCCTGCTATACTCATATTATCAATCAATATCGATCCACATTGGATATTAGTTCTTGTTTCAATATCATTACCAATTGCTACAATATTTTGATACATATCCTTAAGATTTCCAGCAATGGTAAATTCATTAATTGGATACTGTATTTGACCATTTTCAACCCAAAATCCAGTTGCGCCTCGAGAATAATCGCCAGTAATATTGTTGACACCTTGACCCATCAATGACGTGACTACAACACCTTTATCTAATTTAGCCAACATAGCATTGAAATCACTGCGAGGCTGGCTAGAAGATACTAACCAGTTATGAATTCCGCCTGCGTGACCCGTCGATTTTAAACCTAATTTTCGGGCTGAATAATTCCCGAGTAAATAAGTTTGCAATACGCCTTGCTCAATAATATTACGTTTGACCGTTTGGGTTCCCTCACTATCAAAAGGAGAAGAGCCGACACCTTTTAGAATGTGAGGATCTTCAAAAATAGTTAACCATGAAGGAAACACTGATTTACCAATACTATCTAACAAAAATGAGGATTTACGATAAATTGCTCCCCCACTAATTGCACCAACTAAATGACCAATTAAGCCAACCGCTACCTCTGGACAAAAAAGAACTGGCGCTTGCATTGTAGCTATCTGCCTGGCGCCTAAATGTACAATAGTTCGTTGTGCTGATTGTTCGCCTACCCATGAAGGGGATCTTAGCTCACTAATATCGCGTGACGAAGTATAGGCGTAATTACGCTCCATTTGACCGTCTTGTTCTGCAATAACGGAACAAGAAAGAGAATGCGAACTCGCACAATAGCCTTGTAACATTCCCAAACTATTACCATACATGTAAATACCATAACGACTACTAAAATAGCCACCATCACTACTTTTTATTTTTGGATTAGCGAGTGCCACTTCTTCTGCTTGCTTTGCTTGTTCAATAGCTCGATCAACATTCAGATCACTCGGGTAAAAAAGATCTAAATCAGGCGCATTAAATGCCATTAAAGAACGATCACCTAATCCAGAGTAAGGATCAGGCGAAGTGTATTGCATAATATTAACAGCCATATCAATAGTTTGCTCAATAGCCTTAGGGGATAAATCATTAGTAGAAGCGCTCCCCTTTCGCTGATTTTGATAAACAGTAATAGCTAAAGCACCATCACTGTTAAATTCGACCGTTTCAGGTTCACCTAAACGGGTACTGACATTAATACCAGTTGACTGATTAATTGACACCGCAACTGAATCAACACGCGATTTTGCCTTAGCAATAGTATCAGCCACTATAGCCGACAAATTTGCTTTTTGATCTTTTGCCTCTTTTTTAATTTGTTCAATACTCATTTTATTATTTTCTACAATTCTGCTAGTGATACGTTATAATAAGCCAGAAATGCATTTTAGTTAACAAAAGAAATTATATGAATCAAAATCAAAAGACAACCGAAGAAGCAAACTTTAATGTCGATGATATCGAAGATGAAATTATCTACGTTAGTAAAAGTGAAATAAAAAGAGATGCTGAAGAACTTAAAAAACTCGGTATTGAACTCGTTAATTTAAGTAAAAATGAACTTGCTAAAATCCCCCTTGATGAAGATTTACTGTATGCCATCGAATTGGCTCAAAAAATCAAAAAAGAGGGTTACAGAAGACAAATTCAATATATTGGTAAATTACTTAGAAATCGGGATATCGAGCCAATAACACTTGCCCTAGATAAACTCAAAAACCGCCATAATCAACAAGTAGCGATGTTTCATAAACTTGAAATGTTACGCGATGAACTGATTGAAACCGGCGATGCTGAAATGATTATGGACTTATATCCAAATGCTGACAGGCAGCAGCTACGTACTTTTGCTCGTATGGCTAAAAAAGAGTTAGCGTCGAACAAGCCTCCGAAAACAGCCAGACAGATTTTTCAATATCTAAAAGAATTGAGCGACACGGAATAACTTTTATAATGTGTGCTTAAGACTTGTCACTAAACAATATTATTAACAAATAAATAATAGAGGATACAAAAATGGGACTTTTAAATGTACCAGCAGGTAAAGAATTACCAGATGATATTTATGTTGTAATTGAAATTCCAGCGAATGCTTCACCAATAAAATACGAAGTTGATAAAGATACGGGTGCTGTATTTGTCGACCGCTTCATGGCAACAGCAATGTTTTACCCATGTAATTATGGTTATATCAACCATACACTATCTTTAGATGGTGATCCTGTTGATGTACTAGTCCCAACGCCTTACCCTTTACAACCGGGTGCCGTTATTCGTTGTCGCCCAGTTGGCGTTCTAAAAATGACAGATGAGTCAGGTGTTGATGCAAAATTAGTTGCGGTACCACACACTAAACTAACAAAAGAGTATGATCATATAAAAGATGTTGACGATTTACCTGAACTACTCAAGTCACAAATTAAACACTTTTTTGAACAATACAAAGCGTTAGAAAAAGGTAAATGGGTTAAAGTTGACGGTTGGGAAAATGTCGATTCTGCTCGTAAAGAGATTTTAGAATCTTTTGAAAGAGCAAAGAAAAAATAAAATTACTGTTAATTTCACAATTTGATGTAAAAAAGTAACCGTTAAACCAGAGCTATGAAATTTTTTTCTCATACTCTGGTTTTTTTTGTAAATTACACTTTCGAAATAATTATAAAATTTTTAAGATTTAATAATTTGTTTTAGATCAAATTACATTTATTTAACTAAAAATTTATAAAAAACTGCACTCTAACATGAAAAAATTGTCATTAATATCTTGCTTTCGATTATAATTTGTGCGGTAATAGTAACAGACTTATAACAAAGCTATTCATTATGAAAACGATTAACTTTTTAATGTAAATTTATTTATATTTTTTAGTCATGAATTACATAATCTATACTAAGTTTAAGTCTATGCGAGCCGTAAAGGCAAATTATTAATTATTGTTAGGATGTCTAGTAAATGAATAAGAAAACAGGCCAAGTCAAATGGTTTAACGAGAGTAAAGGTTTTGGTTTTATTACCCCTACCGATGGAAGCAAAGACGTCTTTGTCCATTTCTCAGCTATTTCCGGTGACGGATTCAAAACTTTAGCTGAAGGACAACAAGTTGAATTTGCAATCCAAGATAGCCCTCGCGGACCAGCTGCAGCTGATGTTGTCGTTATTTAATAGCTAATTAATTCGTTAATTAGTCTAAGTAAAAAGCCCATTTGCGAAAATGGGCTTTTTTATTTGCCGCGTAATCATCATTATTGATTATTTTAATTACAAAAAAGGCAACCATAAGGTTGCCTTTCTAATATGACACAAAGATGACTTATTTTTTAGAAACAACAGCAATTAAGTCTAATACTTTGTTTGAATAACCAACTTCATTATCATACCAAGAAACAAGTTTAACAAAAGTATCACTTAATTGAATACCTGCTTTAGCATCGAATACTGAAGTACAAACTTCACCTAAGAAGTCAGTTGAAACTACATCATCTTCTGTATAGCCAAGCACACCCTTCATTGGGCCTTCAGCAGCAGCTTTGATTGCTTTACAGATATCTTCGTATTTAGCAGGTTTTGCTAAACGCGCAGTTAAATCAACAACAGAAACGTCTGGAGTTGGAACACGGAAAGCCATACCTGTTAATTTACCATTTAATTCAGGAATAACTTTACCTACAGCTTTAGCAGCACCAGTTGAAGATGGGATGATGTTTTGTGCAGCACCACGACCACCACGCCAATCTTTGTGAGATGGGCCATCAACAGTTTTTTGAGTTGCTGTTGTTGCGTGAACGGTTGTCATTAACGCTTCAACAATACCGAAGTTATCATTAACAACTTTCGCTAAAGGTGCTAAACAGTTAGTTGTACATGATGCATTAGATACGATATCTTGACCTGCATAATCTTTATCGTTAACACCCATTACAAACATAGGAGTACTATCTTTAGATGGACCAGTTAATACGACTTTTTTAGCTCCTGCTTGGATATGTTTACGCGCAGTTTCGTCAGTTAAGAATAAACCAGTTGCTTCAGCAACAACATCAACACCCACTTCATTCCATTTTAAGTTTGCTGGATCTTTTTCAGCAGTAACACGGATTGTTTTACCATTAACGATTAGTTTTCCATCTTTAACTTCAACTTTACCATCAAAACGTCCATGAGTTGAATCATATTTAAGCATATAAGCCATATATTCAACATCTAATAAATCATTGATTGCAACGATTTCAATGTCAGAACGTTTTTGAGCAGCACGGAAAACAATACGACCAATACGGCCAAAACCATTAATACCTACTTTGATTGTCATAACAATTACCTTCTTTTGTGTTAAACGATAAAAATAACTGCAAGTAAACTATCAAATTTTAATAGGTTATTCAAGATCATTAAGCACAATAAGGCACGATTTAATTAAATTGTTTATTAACCAATTTTTGGATATCACTAATCATAAATAAAATCAAAAGTGTGTAACAAAAAAGTCATTTTTTTGCTTTATGACAACGCCAATAGAAAAAAGTAAAACATAAAATTCTTTAACCTCTTAAAATAAATACTCCGATAAATCCTAATATTTCGCTATAATAAATCAATGTTGAATAAATAATGAGCTAATTTAGTAAGAATTAATACGATGACCGAACAAGAAAACTTTACTGAACACACACCAATGATGCGGCAGTACCTCAGACTAAAAGCGGAAAATCCCGACATTCTACTGTTTTATCGTATGGGCGATTTTTATGAGATGTTTTATGATGATGCCAAACGAGCTTCGCAATTACTTGATATATCGTTAACTAAACGTGGTTCTTCTAATGGCGAGCCGATTCCGATGGCCGGCGTACCGTATCATGCAGTTGAGAGCTATTTAGCAAAGTTAATTTCCCTTGGTGAATCGGTTGCGATTTGTGAACAAGTCGGGGATCCGGCAACCAGTAAAGGTCCTGTCGAGCGCAAAATTGTTCGTATTGTAACACCTGGTACGGTCAGTGATGAATTATTATTAGAAGATCGTAAAGATAATTTATTAGCATCAATATGGCAATCAAAAAACCACTATGGTTATGCCACGCTCGATATAAGTTCTGGGCGGTTTTTTATTTTTGAAACAGATAGTTACGAATCAATACAAGCTGAATTACAACGCACCAATCCAGTTGAACTTCTTTATCCGGAAGAGTTTCAATCCATGTCATTAATTGAAAATCGTCACGGGCTAAGACGTCGTCCATTGTGGGATTTTGATCTTGAAACCGCCAAACAGCAGCTTAACTTGCAATTTGGTACCAATGATTTAGTTGGATTTGGGGTGGAAGATTGTATTTATGCACTTAGTGCAGCTGGCTGTTTACTGCAATATGTGAAAGATACACAGCGCACCGCGCTACCGCATATTCGTTCAATCATCAAACAATCAGCTTTCGACTTTGTGGTACTCGATGCGGCAACGCGGCGCAACCTAGAAATCACTGAAAATTTATCGGGTGGCACACAAAATACAGTGGCTGAAATTTTAGATAAAACCCAAACCCCAATGGGTAGCCGCATGTTAAAACGCTGGTTACATGCGCCAATTCGTGACATAAACTTATTACAACACCGTCAACAAGCAATCAGTGAATTACAAAATCATATTGATGATATTCAGCCATTATTAAAACTCATTGGCGACCTTGAGCGTATTTTAGCGCGGCTTGCACTGCGAACAGCTCGCCCTCGCGATTTTGCCCGTTTGCGTGATGCTTATAACTTACTGCCACAAATGCAACAGTTATTAAGCCAAATGAATACGCCAGCTTTAATTGCTTTGCGAGCTAAAATCAATCAATTTGATCACATTGCATCTATTTTAACGCGAGCAATTGTCCAAACGCCACCTGTCATTATTCGTGATGGAGGCGTCATTGCCAGCGGTTACAATGCCGAACTTGACGAACTACGCAATCTTGCAGATGGTGCAACAAATTATCTGGAACAACTGGAAATTCGTGAGCGTGAAACTTTAGGTATCGACACACTAAAAGTCGGGTTTAATGCTGTACATGGTTACTATATTCAAATTAGTCGGGGACAAAGCCATTTAGCACCAATTCATTATACCCGACGCCAAACGCTTAAAAATGTTGAACGTTACATCATTCCAGAGCTTAAAGAGTATGAGGATAAAGTCCTCACCTCAAAAGGTCGTGCACTAGCACTTGAAAAACAGTTATATGATCAATTGTTTGATTTACTTATGCCACAGCTTGCCGAAATGCAACTCAGTGCCGATGCTATCGCTGAACTTGATGTCTTAACGAATTTAGCTGAACGCGCTTTAACACTTAATTATCAATGCCCTACATTTTCTGAAAAAGCAGGTATTGAAATTATCAATGGTCGCCATATCGTTATTGAACAAGTATTGCAAACGCCATTTATTGCTAACTCATTACGGCTTTCACCTGATAGAAGATTGCTCATTATCACCGGCCCTAATATGGGTGGTAAAAGCACGTATATGCGCCAAGCTGCATTAATTGTCTTACTGAGCTACATAGGTAGTTTTGTGCCAGCATCCAAAACCATTATTGGACCGGTTGATCGCATCTTTACCCGCATTGGTGCATCGGATGATTTAGCGTCGGGTCGTTCAACTTTCATGGTCGAAATGACTGAAACCGCTAACATAATGCATAATGCCACTGAACAAAGCCTTGTGCTAATGGACGAGATTGGACGTGGTACCTCAACTTATGACGGATTATCCTTAGCTTGGGCATGTGCTGAAAACTTAGCAAACCAAATCAAAGCGATGACACTTTTTGCTACCCATTACTTTGAGTTAACGCAACTGCCTGAACATATGCAAGGCGTTTATAACATTCATTTTGATGCCATTGAACATGACAACACCGTTGCCTTTATCCATGAAGTATCTGAAGGTGCGGCCAGTAAAAGTTTTGGTATTGCAGTAGCGGGATTAGCTGGCGTACCGAAGCAAGTATTAAAACGCGCCAAACAAAAACTAAAAGAGCTTGAAGTCATTTCGAAACAAGCGGCAAACAGTCATGTGGACCAATCACAGCTTAGTTTTGTGACAGAAAGTGAACCATCTGAACTTGAACAAGCGCTCAAACAGATCGACCCTAATGCCTTATCACCAAAACAAGCATTAGAGATGTTGTATCAATTAAAGAAAATGCTTTAACAATGGCGCTCTTAAATTAAAAAGGGCTGCGCGCCCTTTTTATTATCTAGCTATTTGTTTAAATAGTTTTACTTATCACAGAATATAAAATAATTATTATCTGTTTGATCAACCATCATATTGATAATCTCACCTTGCCATACGACTAGGTTAAAGCGACTAAAGTTGATCATTGTGCATTAAATTATCTCCATCTAAGCTTTGCCAGCTCATATCAGCTGGCAATTGCTAAGATTGGATTACTTCCAATATTTTTTCTTAGAAGTTTTACCAATACCAGGATTGAGGCTATTAGTCGGATCAAGCTCTTGATAGAATTTTTTCAAATCGGCATTAGCATGATACAGGTGACCAACATTGTGCTCTGCTGGATATTGTGCTCCACGCTGATCAAGTAAAGCTAAAATTTGTTCTTTCACTTTATCACAATCGGTGCCTTTTTTAGCAATATAGTCTTGATGAAAGACATAACAGAAAAAATGCCCATAATACATTTTATAGATAAAGTTTTGATCAATGTCTTCTGGCAAAGTTTCAAACCAATCTGTATCATTACGGCGTAAAGCAATATCTAACGCTACAATGTTTTCCACTGTTTTACTATGGACATTTCGATAAGATGTCGCTGCACCTGCCGCTGCAAATCGATGTAACATTGCTGCTTCAGCCTCTTTTGCATTACACAAAAAATAACTTCCGTTTTTATTTTGGAAATACGATTTCAAAAATGCTTCAGCTTCGGCTATCCCATCATCTGCCATTTTTAAAATCAAATGATGTTCATAGCGATCACGGTAGTCTCGAATGGTTTTCGGTAAGTGATTAGGTAAAAATTTAGCAACAAAAATTGAAAAACGATCAGAAAAGTTTTTCGGAAAGAATGGAATTTTACCTGTAACGCGATCAACAAAGTTTTTAAAAGCAAAAAGGCGAGGTATGGTATCAGTACCTAATTTTTGGATAGCTAAAAAAGTTGGTTTGCCATAAACCGCAGCAATATCAAATGCGACTCGATGCATATATTCGCCTGATACAGGTAATGTTTTAAACTGACTTAAAATATGACGACGAATATCATTTAACTCATTAATGTCATTAGTACCTATATAAAATACTTCTGATTTTTTCTCTAATGGAAATGTATCAAGACGCACGGCAAAAACCATTAAGCGACCAGCACTTCCCGAAGCTTCATAATGGCGAGCTGGATCGGCATTAAAACGTGCAGGTGTATCAGCATCAACTTCACGAACATGATCGCAATAATGATGATCATGACCTAAGCCCGCATTACGATTAATATCCTTTTCAGTATAGGTATGATTTTCTAGATTTCGTAAAATGGTTTCTGGCTCATCACCCAGTTCAATGCCCAAGTGGTTAACAAGATGCAATTGACCTTGTGCATCCAATTGTGCAAACACAGCCATTTGGGTATAAGCAGGACCACGTTGAATCAGGGAACCACCAGAATTATTACAGACCCCTCCCATAACAGATGCACCGATACATGATGAGCCAATAACTGAATGCGGTCCTCGATTATATTTTTTTAACTCTTTTTCCAAACGGAATAATGTACTTCCGGGTAAACAAACAACCTGCTCACCATTTTCAATAACTTGAATACCTTCTAAACGGCGAGTGCTCACAATTACAACCGGTCTATCATAATCATTGCCATCTGGGGTTGATCCACCTGTTAAGCCAGTATTGGCTGATTGCGTAATAACAATAACATCAGCGGCAACACATGCTTTTAATATTTGCCATTGCTCAACTAATGTGCCAGGTAATACAACCGCTAATGCATCACCTTCACCAAAACGAATACCTTGACGATAAGGCAAAGTCCGATTAGGGTTTGTTAACGTATATTTCTTGCCAACAATAGTTTGTAGTTGTTCAATTAATGCTGTTTTTTCATTTCCGTTCATTTTATCTTCCCTACCTATATTTAGTTTAACTTTGAATTAATCGCAATTATTTTATAATTACTAAATCGTATAGAAAAGATACATAATGTGCTATTTAATCAGCACTTTTAAGATATTTATTTAGCTCAATGAATATTAAAATTTTTTTATAATTAATTTTTCATATTAAGGATTAACACAAACCATTTTACCTGCTGTAGAATCTGAATCGATATCGCCAACATCAGAACCAACCGCATATTGTATGCTGGCATCATCAGATAATGCCCAATAGTAGGATTGCGCTGAAGTATGCCAATCACTTGTTGGATAATAGAGTTTATAAGAAGATCCCCATTCATTAAAAATGCCACCAATCCATTTCCCACTTGTGTCTTTAAAGCTTATTTGCCGACGATAATTATTAATATTGCGACCACTAATTCCGCCATGCCAACCTTTGCCATTGGCATTAGTTAAATCATTGACTTTCGGGAATCGATAACCATTACCCAAATTATCACAAAACCGCTCAACATCATCACTTGTGGCGGCATCATTTGAACTGGCGATATACCATCTATCGATATTAAAACTGTATAATAGTTGCTTTCTTTCACTGTCTGCATAAATCTTAAACAGAACAGGACTAAATGAAGTATCTGTGGAATTTTCATTAGGACCATTTAAAACCACTTTTAATGCTAACACTTTGGGTGAATTATCCCAACCTGGTGTTTGTTCGGATTTTAATGAAATGGTGACTTTACTCCCACCGTTGACAGGATAAACAGTTTGACCATCTTGAGTATTTGCAGTTATGACTTGTTCAGGTGTAACACCACCTAATATCAAATAAAAATTAAGCCCATTTAAACCTGTCGTGGGAAAATTTAAATCCGGATTACTGATATCTTGTACTTTAAATCCTCGACTTCTGATCCAATCAGGACCATCTGCATCAGGATAATGACGCCCATCATACCAAACATTTGGTTGAACATAACACACATACGGCGTATCAATTTTACGATTAAAATAATACGTATGCTTAGCTCCACTAAAATCTGTCACATTAGGTATACCATATTGGGTAAATAATTGACCACCATTAGACGTAATGGTTAACTTATAAGGGGAGTCGCATCCGGTTAATTGAGCATTGGGGTTATTTTTGACTTGCGTAGTAATATCGTTGTTATTAGCATCTAACCATTTAACCATCAAATTACCGGTTGCATTTGGTGATGCATCACCATCTTCATCTCCCCAATAATTATCAGACGATGTAATAAGATTACTTAATGAAATACTCGGGTAGCTACTATTATTGACTAATGGTACCAAGGTTTTAATACTCAAAAATGTATCATCATCACTCAACAAATCAATGGGTGATTCTTGGCTTGAATTATCGATAATAGCATTGGGATACAAATCACTTTGCCCACCAGCAGCAATAAAACTTCGACCATCAGATAGCTGTAAACCCAGTAACCCTTCAACACTTACCGCTTTAGTTTTTCCATTGTCAAACGTTAAATAAGGCGCATGGCCATGAATAGCATTTTCAGTCGAAGCCGATAATGCATTGACAGGATTACTATGCACAAATAACCAATAAACAACAATTACTGAAACTGATTTGACAGTAATCATAAAAGAACAACAAAATTGATTGAGGCGGATTAAAAAAAAGATTAAATAATGTTTGGTGTTAAAAAAAAACAGATAATTTTGACACAAGACTACTTCAGACATATTGTATCTCCTTTGAAACCGCTTAATTTATTCGTAATAGTGACTATCTAAAAAAACTAAAACTCAATTTCGATACAAAATATAAAAGCGTAACAAGTATAAATGACTATTCATCAAAAAAAAATAGATTGCATAGTAACCAAAACATAAAAATAATATTATTAATCAATTGGATGTAATTTTTTACATAAAAATTACAGTAAACATGTCTGGCTTTTTGTTACACGCTAAATGAATAAAAACCTCTATTTTTTGAAGAAAATTGTTGCCCTTTGAAAGAAACATTGAAAATGGTAAATAACACCAAATTAAAAAATGAGAATCATCGTTAAAAATAATCTGTTAAGAAACAGATGTTTGTTTTATACCCTCACTGTTTCCCTGATGATTTTTGATAATCTCTCGCCTTTTATCTTGATGGAAAAAACTCCATGCAATAAAACGACTACTCTTTTGCCCTTGCGCCATTGGAATAATTTTGACTTCAGCAGGTTTAACTGTGATTAATTGCTTGTTAAGCACTTTGAGTGACTCTTTTTTAGAAACCAGCGAAGTAAACCATAAGCATTGCTGTTTATATTGTGTGCTTTCTTTGATCATATTGGTGATAAGAGCACTTTCCCCCCCTTTGCACCATAATTCGGTCTGCTGACCACCAAAATTGAGTGCAGGATTAGATTTTGAATACTGCAATTTACCTAACTTTTTGAGCTTAGTTTGGTTACTCGCCAGTGCTGCTTGTGCCGAATCATGAAAAGGTGGATTACACATAGTTAACATAAAAAATTCTTTCGGCTTTATAATTTGTCTAAAAATTGCTGAGGTATCACGTTGTAATCGACAATCAATAAAACCATTTAATAATGGGTTAGACTGAATGATAAGCTTTGCGGCTTTGATTGAGATTGGGTTAATATCACTCCCCACAAATGACCAATTATATTCAGCTCGACCAATAATGGGGTAAATTACATTTGCCCCTACACCAATATCAAGAACACGGATCTGCTTACCTACAGGGATCTTATCGTTGTTATCATAAGCAAGTAAGTCGGCTAGATAATGAATATAATCTGCTCGGCCAGGAATGGGTGGGCAAAGATACTCGCTGGGAATATCCCAATTGCTCAGTTGATAATAATGTAATAACAATGCTTTATTTAGCAATTTAACTGCCATTGGATCAGCAAAATCGATCGATAAATTATTGTATTGATTTGGTTTAACGTACGGTGTGAAATCAGGTAACGTTTCGCATAGCGCCAAAAAGTCATAACCTTGGCGATGTTTATTACGTTGATGTAAAGCAGTTTTGTTTGCTAAGTTCGACTGTTTTTGCATGTTTTATCCAACAATAAAAAGACTGTCTATTATAAAGGTTTTACGCATAATAAGGAAAAGTAAAAAACTGAACCTAGCTTACTTTGAATATCCATTCACTTGCTTGATAATTGCGACAGGTATCAGAAAAAATAATTACCATCACCATCTATGGTTTTGCTGTTACCAGCTAAAACATTCCCCCCTCATCATAATATTTCAAACAAATACAACTAGTCTAAAATGATTGAGTGGTATCTAATCACCATTTTATTGACGCAAGTTATTTTGTTATCCAACAAATTATAATAAAACTGATTAATTATAGAGTCGGCTAATTTGAGCTCGTCACTAAATTCATTAGTCACTTTTGTATTAAAATGTTTGGTTTACTCACTTTACCATCAACGATAAAATTGAATATAACTTACAGTTTATTCACCGCCAGGGCTATTTTTGCTACTTGAAGCACATTACTTTTCACTGTTTTACAGTTTTGTTCTATGGTTAATGATCGTAATTTATGAATAACTAAACGTTAATAGCTTCAATAAGTCCAGTATTATGATTAACTTTAATGTTGATTGAATGATATGAATTTAATCAAAGCTAGTTATTAATATACTCAAGAATGACTTAATTCATTCCATTCGAAAAAGCGTTGTTATTTGTTATAATTTTCAACTTTTAATCCAAATGGAAATGCCATGAGAATCCCATTCAAATTATTCTGTGTACCTTTTATCATATTGCTATTTAGCTCTTTTGAGCTCTATGCTTCCGAATTTAACGGTGAACAGTTAAGCTTAGTTTGGGCTGTACCTTTTATTGGTATTTTGCTTTCGATTGCATTATGTCCACTATTTTTAGCGCGATTATGGCACTATCACTACGGCAAAATTATTATTTTTTGGACAACACTGTTTATAGTTGCTGCCATTTATTCATTCGGCATGCAAACCACCGTCAATCTAACCGCTCATGCAATATTAGAAGAGTATATCCCTTTTATCGTTTTACTACTTGCCCTGTATACCGTATCGGGTGGGGTTTTGATTAAAAGTGATATTATTAGTACGCCTAAATTGAATGTTGTATTGTTAGCAGTCGGCACGATATTAGCCTCAATTATGGGCACTACAGGTGCGGCAATGTTAATGATTCGTCCTTTAATTAGAGCTAATCGTCACCGTAATCAATCTGTTCATATTATTATTTTTTTCATCTTTCTCGTTGCTAACATTGGCGGTGGATTAACACCATTAGGTGATCCACCGTTATTTATTGGTTTTTTAAAAGGGGTTGATTTTTTTTGGACTGTTAAGCATATGCTTTGTCCGGTATTATTGACGACGATTTTATTATTAATAATTTTTTATATTATCGACAATTATTACTTTCGCCAGCAATATGGTCAATCGTCAAAGATAGAGACTAAACCTACTCAACTGTTTAAACTCTACGGTATTACCAACATTTTTTTATTGGTAGCCATTATTATTTGTGTATTGATGTCGGGAATTTGGCAGTCTTCAATCACTTTTACTATTTTAGCAACCTCAATTGGCCTACCTGATCTGGTGCGAGATCTGTTATTGTTACTCATCACAGTTACATCTGTCATGATTACACCAAAACAAGTTCGTGCAGGTAATGAGTTTAATTGGGATCCAATTATTGAAGTTGGCAAATTGTTTATTGGTATATTTATTACGATTGTACCGGTATTAACTATTTTACGCGCGGGCAGTAATGGCGCTTTATCGGCAATTGTAACGTTCGTTAACAACGACCATCTTGAGCCAATTAATAGTTTGTATTTTTGGTTTGCGGGATTACTTTCGGGCTTTTTAGACAATGCACCAACTTATTTGGTGTTTTTCAATCTAGCATCAGGCGATGCCATGACGTTAATGACCACCATGGCAAAAACACTATTAGCTATATCAATGGGATCGGTGTTTATGGGAGCACTTAGCTACATAGGCAACGCACCTAACTTTATGGTTAAAAGTATAGCAACACAACACCAAATTAATATGCCAAGCTTTTTTGGTTATATGAAATGGTCAATTAGCATATTGATTCCAGTGTTTATCATCAATAATTTGATATTTTTTATCTAACATGCCCTAACATTACTACTGATGTTATTTTAATAAACATAACAAATTATAAGATGAACGAATAATAGATTATGTGTACTGCACTATAGCAATAGTTAGCGCAATAATATTATTGTGTCATTCAGCGTAAAACCAGATATTAAAAATTATCTGGTTTAATTAATAAATTAAGTTTAGAAAAAATATTTAAAGCGTAATATTCCACAATAACGGTTATCGGCACCCTATTTTGCATTGCATTTTAGCTGTGATTTGTAACTGCCTAAGTAAAGATTAAAATTGTTCATATCCATCACATTAGCAATTGAATATGATGCATTAATAGTATGTAATTTATATTATGCCTTTAGCATAAATTTTACTTTCTTCGCTATAACTTGCTGTAAAAGGTTTGTATATCGTTATCGGCGTAAATATAACCAAAGCCAATATTATTCCAAATGCTTTCTATTGCTATTGTAATCAATGTTTACTTAATCAAGTTTAATATTGACTAAACAGCGCTGCCACTTTATATAGATTGTCGCCATATCAAACAGGCCTCAACCTTAACATCCAAACAGTATATTAAGCGTTTAAAATTATTATTTACAAAGCTAAAAATACGAGTAAGTAAGATGACTATTAACGAAATTGTCTTGTTATGTAGTTTTGCCAACAATATACATTTCAAAAAACTTTATAAAAAAGTTTTAGTATTAAGCCATAAGATGAACGTAAAAATAGAAAATAACAACCTAACTTTACATAATACTCTGTAACAAAAAACGGTTATAGAGTAAGTAAACTTTACCCATTGAATTTATAAAATTCTCATCATAAAAATGTGAGTCTTCGCACAATTTTAATAAAAAGTCTTAAGTTACTATAAATTACAGCCAAAAAAAGATTTACCATGTCCGAATTTTAAAGGTCAGATACACTTTTCCTTTTTAGAATAAGGCTAAAGTGATTTGCAATAAAGTGAGGATCGCGCATGATACAGAAGTTACTCGATAAAGATTTTTTTGCTTCTAGTCAGCAAAATATCACTATAGAGCCGCGAGAGCCCCAACCTGTGTATCCTGAACATACGCATAATTTTAATGAAATAGTCATTGTCACAAAAGGTTATGGCAAGCATATTTTAAACGGTCGATTATTCGATCTTTATCCGGGTATGATGTTTTATATTCACGCTAGTGATTGCCATTTATACGAAAACGTGAACAATTTACATTTAACAAATATTTTATTTAGAGATCCTGACAACTTTCATTTCATCAATGGTATTAATGAATTGATTCCGAATCAAGATTTGTGCCAATCTCACTTCTTTTTTGATAAAAATTGTGACAAAAATATACACATCATTTTAGCGCAATTGAATCAAGTATCAGTGCAAAGCAATGCTTTTCAAGAAAGCCTTTTTTTACAATTATTACTATTATTCAAACAAAATCAATATGTAAATCAAGGTACGGGCACCAGTGATAACCGCGTTAAACAGCTATTACGCTATCTACAATTCCATTTTAAAGAACCGATTGATTGGCATAAGGTAACCGAGCAATTTTCATTATCATTACGTTCTTTTCATCGTCATGTAAAAGATCAATTAGGCACAACTCCGCAAAAATACCTTATAAAATTACGTTTGGCTGATGCCTATACACAATTAATTCAGACAGATAAATCCATCACAGACATTGCGCAAGAATGTGGATTTAATGATAGTGCTTATTTTTCGACTTGTTTTAAACAGGAGTTTACTTTTGGACCACAAGAATTACGTACTTGTCCAGATAAACGTTATCATTAATAGGTAAATATATACGTCAGGAACAGCTTATGAATCACTATTTGCATTTATTTAGACAAGATTATTTTATTGCAGATATTAATACTGTTACTGTCGAAAAAAGAGATCATCAACAACCCTTTCCTTTGCATGACCACGACTTTCATGAAATTGTCATTGTCTGTTCGGGTAATGGATTACATCACTGGAATGATTATATTTATCCAATCACTAGTGGTGATATTTTATATATTAACCCTAAAGATATTCATGGTTATGAATCGGTAAATAATCTAAAACTCGACAATATTTTATATTTACGAGATGCTCTATTTTTATCATCAATCATTGAACAATATTTGCCAAAACAAAATGCCAAGCACACCGAGCGAGGCTGGCGCATTAAACCTTCTTTAATTAAAATGGTCTCCCCTTTAATTGAACAGATCGCGATTGAATCAAAAAAAAATAATTTAGCATCCGTGCATCTGGCCGAAGCGCTATTTTTACAGTTAGTCATTTTATTAGATCGTATTAAACAAATGCCTAATACTCAATCACCAACCGCAACTCATCAATTGGATTTATTATTTACCGTACTGCACAATAGCATAGCCACGCCATTTAATTTAGACATATTTTGTAAGCAAAATCATATTGCTGCAAGATCACTAAGCCGTTTATTTAAAACTCAAACGGGCATGACAATTAATGAATATCTACAAAAGCGGCGCTTGTGTACAGCGATGTCATTACTGCGTAACACGCCATACTCAATTAGTATGATTTCGGCTGAATGTGGTTATGATGATAGTAACTATTTTTCAGTCGTATTTAAAAAAGAAACCAAGCAGACACCGTCACAATATCGAGCAAAATTTAGCAATAAAACCAATAAACGTTAATGAAGGTAGAGACTCTCTTTTAATTTTATAAAAGAGAGTCCATTTTTATTCAAGATAAAACACAGGTAAAAGCGCTTCACTTATTGGGCTGTTATCAGCATTACTTGGCATGATATCTTGCATAAATGCCCACCATTTTTTGCAAGCAGCCGTATTGGCAATAGCATCCCAACGATCTTCTGATTCAATTTCAACGTAAGCAAATAAAAGATTGCGCTTTGGATCGAGAAAAATCGAATAATTATGTGCACCATGTGCTTTTAACTCTTTCACTAATTCTGGGAAAATTTCATCGTGTCGTTTTTTATATTCCGCATGTTTATCAGGATTAACCTGCATGATTGAAGCTTTTCTTAACATAATCATTCCTTCTTATTAAGCATCACCTATGAAATAGGTCGATATAATATTGACCTATTTCATAATTTTAAATCAGCAACTTATCATTAATAAATAGCCTGATAAAGTTGTTCAATTTCGTGAACATTAGTTTCACGTGGATTACCACCGGTACAAACATCATCAAAGGCAGCTTGTGCTAGTGCTGGAATGTCTTCGAGTTTAACGCCAATATCTTTCAATGTTGCTGGAATACCGACATCTTTGTTAAGCTGTTTTACTGCATCAACAGCAGCCTGTCTGGCCTGCGTTATTGTCATTTTTTCAGTGTCTGCCACCCCCATTGCTTTAGCAATATCACGATATTTATCACCAGTAAATTCGGCATTGTAATCCATGATATGCGGTAGCAATACGGCATTAGCAACACCATGCGGTGTACTATAAAAAGCACCAAGCGGGTGTGCCATTCCATGAACTAAACCTAATCCCACATTTGAAAAACCCATACCAGCAATATATTGGCCTAATGCCATGTCTTCTGAACCTTTTGCAATCCCTTTTACTGAGTCACGTAATGAACGAGATATAACTTCTATTGCTTTAAGATGGAACATGTCTGATAGTTCCCAAGCACCTTTAGTAATATAACCCTCTATGGCATGTGTTAGCGCATCTACCCCAGTTGCCGCTTTTAAACTCGCTGGCATGCTTGTCATCATATCTGAATCTATGATTGCAACAGCCGGAATATCATGAGGGTCAACACAGACAAATTTGCGTTTTTTCTCTTCATCGGTAATGACGTAGTTAATAGTCACTTCAGCTGCGGTACCTGCTGTTGTTGGGATGGCTATCGTTGGAACCGCAGGTTTTTTAGTTGGTGCAACGCCTTCTAAGCTTCGCACATCAGCAAATTCAGGATTATTAATAATGATACCAATGGCTTTGGCCGTATCTTGCGGAGATCCGCCACCGATAGCGATTAAATAATCAGCACCTGACTGTTTAAAAATTTCTACCCCTTTTTTAACAATTCCGATAGTTGGATTTGGCATGACTTCATCAAATATTTGATAAGCAAAACCATTGTCATCTAATAATTTTGTTACTTTTGTTGCTACTTTGAATTTGATTAGATCTTTGTCAGTAACCACCAATGCTTTTTTAAAACCACGTTTTTTAATTTCATCAACGATATGTTGGATTGACCCTGCACCAAAATAAGAGGTTTCATTTAAAATCATTCTATAAGCCATAATCTGTTTTCCTTTCAATTAATTTGCCATGCCTAAACCAACGATATTGGCAGCCAAAATAATAACTAAGCAACCTATACATAATACTTTTACTGGTTTTTTCCCGGTTCCAAACCACTCTTTTAAAACTAAACCAACAATACCACCACAGAGCACATAAAAGCTCATATGTAACATCCAACTCATAAAGCCATACTCTGCTGGGATATTGGCATGGCCCCATGCATAAAAGAAGAATTGAAAATACCACATTGCACCGCCCAAAATGGCAAACAATGCATTGCTAATGAGTAACGATTTAGCAACCGAGATATCTTGTTTGAATGACAGTTCTTTTTTAAAACAGAGGCGGGAAATACAAAAACCAAGATTAACTATCGCGCCACCACCCATGATGACTACATAACTAGGTAACGCAACATACAGATGAGAAACACCTAATTCAGCAGCCTTAGTATGCATAGGTACTGCGGCGCTCATGGCAAAAGACATACCAGCAGAAAAAATCCCACACATTACCGCTAACAATAGTCCTTTGCGTAGATTAAAATCCGCTACCTGTACGCCTAATGTTTTTTCTTTTAAAAGTCCCGCATAAGTAACAATGGCTACCCCAATAACAGCGACAACTACGCCTAGTAGTGTCATTTTGCCGCCCGTTGAAGCGACAAGTTCACCAAATTTACCTTGTAATATCGGCGTCATTAACGTACCAACAATTAAGGTAATGCCAATTGCAATACCTATTCCCATGGACATACCCAAATAGCGCATAGTCAGTCCATAGCCGACATTACCAATTCCCCACATTGCACCAAATAGAAAAACAGGAATTAATATATCTGAACTGAAACTACCATAATATCCCCAAAAATCAGGCAATAAACAGTAACTTATAGACCAAGGCAAAATAATCCATGAAAAAATACCCGCGATTGACCACATTGTTTCCCATGACCAATTTTTGACTTTTTTCAATGGTGCATAAAAGCAAGCGGCCGATGTAGCACCGACAAAGTGCCAAAAAATACCTAAAATAATTGAACTACCCATATATGTGTCCTTATATGTTTAGAATATAATTTAATATATTCTGAGCTAAACCTAACTAAGGTTTTAATGCTTCTTCAATTGGATTGACATCAAAGCGCTGTGCCAACAGTCTAAATTGCTCGGTTGTAATAGTTTGTCGTTTACCACCCATTGATAAAACTTTAACTAATACTTCTGCTGATTTTTCTGCTGTATCAATAAGCCCAAAGGCTTCATCCAATGTAGGACCAGTACCGAAAACACCATGAAAAGCCCATAAAACCAATGTATGTTTTGCCATTTGTTGTGCTGTGGCATAACCAATTTCATCTTTGCCTGGCACCATCCAAGGCACAACACCTACTCCATCAGGAAAAACCACCAAGCATTCGGTGCTCATTTCCCATAGTAAACGGGTAATAACTGCGGTATCGAGTTCTAAAACATAAGTTAATGCAATTAAATTGGTTGCATGACAATGCATGATCACGCGATCTTTACCTTGACTTTTTTCCATTCGAACGATGTGAGACTGTAAGTGAGCGGCTAGCTCAGAAGTGGGTAAACCACCATTAATCAACCCCCACATAATATAGTAGCCCTTACCCTGCTCATCGATTTTGACAATAGCTAAGGTATCAGCGGGATCTAAAATGACATTTCGGAAAAATTTTCCAGAGCCTGTCACAATAAAGTATTGATTGGCTAACTTAGTCACATCTTGTGTTAATGATACGTGCCGTGGATTAGCATAAAAGTCACCTTGAAATGAAGTGACATCGGTGTCTAATAATCGTAAGCTTACGTTACCGCCATTACGTTCATCCCAACCTTTTAACCACATGTCGTACGTTGCTTTGATCATGCCTTGCACAAACCAAGAAGATAGAATCTGTTGCATTGTTTTCACCTCATTATCGTTGAGTTAATACTTGTTGTTCATATTGACGAACTTCATCAAGCCAAGCACGTCCTACTGGCACGCCATTTTGTTGGCAATATTTATCCCAAACTGCTTGCCAAGGTAAGGATTTTTGTTCTTCGAGTAATGCTAGTCGGGAAGTAAAGTCTCGTTCACGTTCAAATTGTTTGAGTTGCGCTGTAGGTTCTAATAACGCTTTTAATAGGCATTTTTTCATGTTGCGTGTACCAATTACCCAAGCCGCGATACGGTTGATTGATGCATCAAAAAAGTCCAAGCCGATATGAACTCGATCAAATAAATTATTACGAATGATTTCACTGGCAATATTTTGGGTTTCATCATCGAAAAGTACGACGTGATCACTATCCCAACGTACAGGGCGGCTTACATGCAGTAATAGGTGTTCAACAAATGGCATAACGGCAGAAATTTTGTCTGAAATGACTTCTGTTGGGTGGAAATGCCCCGCATCTAAACAGAGTGCAGTTTTACGTGATGTAGCATAAGCGAGATAAAATTCATTTGAACCAGCAGTATAAGATTCAAGTCCAATACCAAATAATTTACTTTCTACTGCATCAATATGATATTTAGGATCGATTTTTTCACTGATAATTTCATCCAACGATTCTAATAAACGTTGTCTTGGTGCAAATTTATCGACGGTAATATCTTTCATGCCATCAGGTAACCAAATGTTCATTACTGAGGGTGTACCTAACTCTTTACCAAAATATTCAGATACTTTACGACACGCTTTACCATGTTCAATCCAAAATTGGCGAATTTTTGCATCAACATGCGTTAACGTGCCTTCATTACTTAATGGGTGAGAAAAATAAGTTGGATTAAAATCTAAACCAATGTGCTGCTTTTTAGCCCAGCTCACCCAATTCGCAAAGTGTTCCGGTTTTACTTCATTACGATCAACTTTGTGATCAGCTTCTAAATATGACGCATGTAAATTTAACCGTTTTGGACCCGGGATTAAGCTAAACGCTTTATCTAAATCGGCCCTAAGTTCACTTGCATTGCGTGCTTTGCCTGGATAATTACCTGTCGCCTGTATACCGCCTGTTAACTCACCTTCTTGTGTTTCAAAACCTGTAACATCATCACCTTGCCAGCAATGGACTGAAATTGGTAATTTAGCCATTTTAGCTAAAGCTGCATCGGTATCTACCTCTATTTCGGCAAATCTTGCTTTAGCACTTTGATAAGCATTTTCAACTGTACTCATTAGTAACTCCTTAATAAATTGGGTAAATTTTTTAATTAACTATTTTGTGGATAATAATATTGGGTATCAAAATTGTGCGAGATAATCTGTCTTAACGTCTTAACATCATCGATATCCCCTAACGAAATTAATTGGTATCCGACATTACCTAAGGCTGACGATTCAACAGGACCTGCGGTCACGTTGATATGACAAAGATCGGCACATAACTGATTGAGAAAAGTATTTTGGCAACCACCACCAACAATATGTAAGGTATTAATTGGTTGCTTGATAAGTAGGGATAATTCTGCAATTACATCACGATATAAAGTGGCTAAACTATCAAATATACAGCGCACTAATTGTGATAAACGTTCAGGAGCATGTTCATATTTTTCACGGCAGACCTGTTTTATGGTTTCGGTCATGGACGCGGGATTTAAAAACCTGTCATCATTAGGATTAATCACATAAGCAAAGGATTGTTCTTGCTTTGCTAATTCAATAATGTGACTAATGTTAGGGATGTTATGTTCTATGCAAACACGCTGAAATAGCCATAAACCCATAATGTTTTTTAAGACGCGATAATGCCCTTCTACCCCACCTTCATTGGTGATGTTAGCGTTTAGAGCTTGAACTTCGGTAAATGGATGATTTGACTCGATGCCCATTAATGACCAAGTCCCTGAACACAAATAAGCACTTTGTTTATCTGTTATGGGAGCGGCAATCACTGCACTAGCGGTATCGTGGCTGGCTATAGCAATAACTGGAATTTGTTCGCCATTCGGACTTTGCCAATAACCGACTTTATTACCGGGCATGGTAATATCGCCAAACCATTTCCGCGGCACACCTAAGTAATCGAGCAATTGCTGATCCCAATCACGTGTTGTCACATTAACCAGTTGTGTTGTTGTTGCATTGGTATATTCACGGTTTAACTTACCAGTCAATCGATAAATTAAATAATCCGGTATCATCACCCAATCCGTGACTTGTGATAACAAAGTTGGATTGTCCCTCATCATGGCTTTAAGTTGATAAAGGGTATTAAAGGTTAAAAATTGAATACCGGTTTTTTGGTAGATGTTTTCGATTCCAAGCTCTGATTGAACTTGTGACATAACATTATCGGTACGATGATCGCGGTAAGCATAAGTCGGGCCAACGACTTGTCCATGTTTATCAAGCAGTACATAATCCACGCCCCAAGTATCAATGCCGATACTATCAAGCTTAATACTTTGCTGAATAATTTTGTTTAAACCGGTAATGATTTCGTGCTCTAAATAATCAAGATCCCAACAAAAATTGGCATCTAGTGATTTAAAATCATTCTTAAATCGATGCACTTCTTTCAGGGTTAAATGTTGATTGTCCGCTTGATAACAAGACAACATTACCCGCCCACTTGAAGCACCTAAATCTATTGCGGCAATATATCTATCAGCCATTATCACTATCCCCATTATTGCTAATGGGTAGAGTGTAGATAACGTATAACATAAATACTTTCAATTGATTGCCATTGTATTAACCATATTGGCAAAATTTTAAAACTCAGTGTGATCTACCGCACAAATTATCGATTTATGTTGGTTTTATACATTCTTAATAATTATTGGTATAATGACGTGTTTATAAAAATAATTTGAGAGTAACCTATGTTTAATCAGTTAAAAGCAATTATTCAATATTTACTACCTAAACAGCTATTAACCCTAATATTTGGTTGGATTGCTAATAAACATTTAGGGAAAGTGACAACATGGATGATTTTAGGCTTTAGTAAACTGTATAAAGTTGATTTAAGTGAAGCAAAAATTAGTGATGTAAAAGAATATAAAACTTTCAATGATTTTTTTGCTCGTGAGCTAAAAGACGATGCCCGTCCTATCGATTCAGCGGCTAATTCTATTGTCATGCCTGCCGATGGTGTGATAAGCCAATTTGGTGTCGTTCAAGATAATTTATTGTTACAAGCTAAAGGGCATTTTTATTCTTTAGAATCATTATTGGCATGCCATCCTGATATGATCAAGTTTTTTAAAGATGGCGCTTATGCTACAACTTACTTATCACCTCAAAATTACCATCGCTTTCATATGCCTTGTGATGGCATTTTACGTGAAATGATTTATGTGCCTGGTTCATTGTTCTCAGTCAGTAAAGCAACAACCGAAAGTATACCGAATATTTTTGCGCGTAATGAGCGCGTTATCTGTCTATTTGAAACCGAATTTGGACCGATGGCACAAATTTTAATCGGTGCAACGATTGTTGGTAGTATTGAAGTAGAATGGGAAGGCTGTATCACTCCTCCTCGCGAAGGTATTATGAAACGTTGGACCTATGCTGGCGAAGTGAAATTAACTAAAGGACAAGATATGGGCTGTTTTAAATTAGGCTCAACTGTCATTACCTTGTTTGCATCAAATGCTATTGCATTTGATAGTCATCTTAAAGTTGGTGACATAACGCGCGTTGGTCAAAAGCTAGCTGAAAGGATCTAACATTATGTGGATGCGTGGTTTTTGCTGTTGTGTATTATTGCTGTTATCTTCATTAACGTTTGCTGAACAAGCAATTTTAACTATTGATAATGAAGAAGAGCTATCACAAGTTGTGAATCAGTTAAGTGATAAAAACGATGAACTTCGTCAAAATATGGAGTTCCAAAAATCGCATTTAACCAGCATCATTAATGAACAAAATAACATTACCACGCAGATTTCACATGTACAAAATACGTTAGCGACACTGGCTGAACAAGGTGAATGGTTAAGTTTTTCAACCGCGCTTGGCGAAACCCTTCGCCAACAGCTACTACGTTTACCAGAAAAACCCAAGTCTCAACCGCTTGATGCCGAAATCGCCGAAGCAAAAGTCCAACAGCTTAATTACTCCAATACGCTAACCGCATTAGACAACTATCCAACTTTAAGTAGCCCACTTAATAGTGTAAAACTCGCTACACAGTACCGACGCTTGTTACGCGAACAAAGCGAATTACTTAAAACATTAATTTCGGGTACTGATACCACTATTTTAGAATTAACGAAATTAAAAATTTCAAATAAACAATTAACCAATGCAATTGACGAAGTCAATGACGCGGCACACCGCTATTTTTTCTGGGTGGCTGATGTTAACCCAATTTCACTTAAATTCCCGGTTAATTTGGCCAAAGATGTTGTGTATGTCATTTTTTCAATCGATACCTTAACTCAGCTATATAATGCCAGTTGTGAAGTATTAACAACACCTAAGCCATTATTTTTATTGATTTTAGCGATGCTATTTGTGGTTACCCACTTTAAAATGCGCACAAAATATTACGCATTTTTAAACAAATCCGCCTCACGCGTAGGTAAAGTAACGCAAGATAGTTATTCTTTAACATTAAAAGTAATTATCTATTCGCTAATTATGGCGCTGCCTGTACCTATTTTATGGGCTGTTTTTGGGTATGCGCTGCAAATTAACTGGGACTACCCTGTCGCAGTAGCGCTGGGTTATGGGGTAAATGCTGCTGCGCCTATTTTATGGGTCTTTATTATTACTGCACATTTTGCAGAACAAAATGGTCTATTTATTACCCATTTTGGCTGGTCCAAATCAAGTGTACGAGAAGCAATGAAATACTATCAACTTTCGGTTTGGGTAGTAATTCCGCTTGTTATGATTGTCATGAGTTTTGATCAGTTTAACAACCGCCAATTTGCAGCCACCATAGGACGAACAGCCTTCATTATTCTTTGCTTTGCTTTAGTATTTATGACTAAATCAATCCATCGAGCCGGCGTTCCTCTTTATATTGATAAAAAAGGATCTGGCGATAACTTATTAAGTCACATTCTTTGGTTTATTTTATTAAGTGCGCCTTGGTTAGCTATTATTGCGGCTTGTTTAGGTTATTTATCTACAGCACAAGTATTATTAGGTCGACTTGAAGCATCAGTTATTATCTGGTTTGGTTTATTAGTTATCTATTTTATGATTCGACGTTGGATGTGGATCCAAAAACGTCGTATTGAATTTGAACGAGACAAACAACGCCGATTAGAGCGCATGCAACGCGCGAAAGGACACGAAGAAGAGTTAACATCGGTGAATGAAGGTGTCGATGAACCAGTCATCAACTTAGATGTTATTAGTGCACAATCGTTACAATTAGTTAGATCGATTATTATGCTGATTGCTTTAATTAGTATGATATTGCTATGGTCTGAACTACATTCGGCATTTGCCTTCATGAATAATATAAAACTTTGGGGCACAAGCACCATTGTCAATGGCGTTGAAATCGAACAATATATTACCCTTGGCGCGGTATGTATTGCCATTTTAGTCATGACAATCACCGTGCAAGCCGTTAAAAACCTACCAGCATTACTCGAATTAGGAATTTTACAACATTTAGATTTAGCACCGGGCACCGGTTATGCTATCTCAACAATTTCTAAATATATTATTTTAATGATCGGTTGTATGATTGCATTTTCATTTATTGGGATTGATTGGTCAAAAATACAATGGCTTATTGCTGCATTAGGTGTTGGTTTAGGTTTTGGTCTACAAGAAATTTTTGCTAACTTTATTTCTGGCTTAATCATTTTATTTGAAAAACCGGTCAGAATCGGGGATACCGTCACTATTCGTGATTTAACCGGCAATATCACTAAAATTAACACGCGTGCAATTACAATTGTTGACTGGGACCGCAAAGAAATCGTCATGCCGAATAAAGCTTTTATCACTGAGCAATTAGTTAACTGGTCGTTATCAGACTCCATTACCCGTATTGTGTTAACTATCCCTGCAACTATTGATGCTGATAGTGATTTGGTAATAAACCTATTACAACAAGCCTGTATGGAATGTGAATATGTGTTAAACGATCCCGAACCACAAGTCTTTTTAGTCGATATTCAAGAAGGAATACAATTATTTGAACTGCGTGTGTTTGCAGCCGAAATGGGGCATCGAATGCTTTTACGAACAGCAATTCATAAATTAATCTTAGAAGCTTATCGTCAGCATGATTTAAAATTACCATTTCCACCATTACAAACCAATTTGGAAGCGCTTGGTCGTAAAAGTGGACGCCGTAGCTACACAGTTGGCACGCTTTAACCGAAAAGCGTTTCTAACCAAGGTACACCAAATGCACCTGGCGCTAATAACACAAATGCCCAAATTGGCGCAGAAGAGATATTGGCTAGATTAAACTTAGTTGCAGGCATATGCATTGTGCCAGCAATTAACGGTACTATTGCTCGAAATGGTCCAAAAAATCGACCAACAAAAACCCCTAAAGCGCCATAGCGTTGAAAAAATTGTTCAGAACGATAAACCAATTTTGGGTACTTACTTAATGGCCAAGAAGAGATTACTTGTTTGTGATAATGCTTACCTAACCAATAAGAGAGCCAATCACCAATCACAGCACCTAGCGATGCAGCAATCAATACCGGAATAAATGAGATAACACCAGTACCAATTAAAGCGCCTGCACCCAATAAAATTGCTGTTGCTGGCACAATCAATGAAATAATGGCTAAAGATTCACCGAATGCCAATAAAAAAATAATTGGCAATGCCCATAGTTGATGAGCTTGAATAAACTGCATTATTGCATAGGTAAATTCATGTATTGACATAATTGTATTAGGTAAATTATTAATTGATTAGATTCATGCATTTTACCATAATAATATAAGTTTAAGATTGTGTTAATCATGTATTGGCAGAATCTTATTACGCAGCTAAATTGCTTTACTGATTATTCACATTAGCAATGTAAATCTAAAGCAATGCTCAAAAATAAACAGCCAGAGACCAGCCATGACTAACGGTATTAACACAGTATTAGTAACAAAATTTAGCAATAGCACGCTAAACGATCCTCAATTTGATACGATTGCCATAGAAAAACCTATTGCATTAATTTATAACGGTATTTCTCATGTAGTTATGATGGCGACGCCGAAAGATCTTGAGTATTTTGCGATTGGTTTTTCGTTAACTGAAAATATTATTGAATCGGTTAATGACATTTATGGGATTGATATTATCGACTCATTAAAAGGGATAGAAGTTCATATTGAATTATCTTCCAGACGCTTCAATCAATTAAAAGAAAAACGTCGTAATTTAACCGGTCGCACTGGTTGTGGTATCTGTGGAACAGAGCAACTTGAACAGGTATGCTCAATTTTTCCAACTTTGCCATCCAATGACAAAATTCAGTTATCAGATTTTGCGCATTCACTAGCCTATCTAAACCAAGTGCAACAAGTTGGGGCGAAAACAGGCTGCACCCATGCAGCAGTTTGGCTTGATTTACATGGTAATTTTATTGCAGGTTTTGAGGATATCGGTAGACATGTAGCGTTAGATAAACTACTAGGTTATCGCGCTAAATACCTCGCTCAAAATAAAACAGATATAAAAGGCATAATATTAGTCTCAAGTCGAGCTAGTTATGAAATGGTACAAAAAGCAGCTATCTGTGGCATCGAAATTCTCTGTGCGGTTTCAGCAGCTACATCGATGGCAGTTGATCAAGCCAAAACAAGTAACCTGACTTTGATTGGATTTTTTAGAGGTGATAAAGGGGTGATCTATACCGATAGCAATCGGATCATCGAGTAATAATAATTCTATAAGATAAACACGGTTGTCAAATTGAAACTTAATGTATCATAAGTAATCTTTATATTTTAATTTTTTAAATTAATTTTCAAGATAATTCATTGATTAATAAAGTTAAATATAGCAATTTAATTTAAAAAATTAAACCAAACCTAAAAAGTCCCTTTCATTATTATCAGAACATCATCATAATATACCCTGAAAAATGAAAACTACGTTGTTTTTATTATATATTCTTTTTATGTGATCGTTTTCTCGTTTTGAGAAAAAGTCAATTATTCACATCGTTTTCTATGACATACTAGATCGATGTGAACAATTGAGATACGTATTTTTTATTCATGATAAAAATATAAGCAAGTTTTAAGTGATTATTTAACATCACTGCATTTTATTCATCATTAAGACTACTACAATTTGAAAGGATACAGTCATGCATCAAACAGCAGATATTCAACAAGCAGTAAACTATATTCAACAGCAAACCGACAAAAAACCAACAATCGGAATTATACTTGGATCAGGTTTAGGTCCTTTTGCCGATACTCTTGAAGATGCCGTTCACATTCCTTATGACACTATTCCACACTTTGCTAAATCAGCAGCTGTTGGTCATGCAAATGAATTAGTGATTGGTAAATGTGGTGATAAGACTGTTGTCGCGATGAAAGGTCGTTTTCATTACTATGAAGGTTTTTCATTAGATCAAGTTACCTTCCCTGTGCGTGTAATGAAAATGCTAGGCGTTGAAAAACTGATCATTACCAATGCTTGTGGTGCAGTCAACACTAGCTTTAAACCAGGTGATTTAATGATAATCACTGACCACATTAATTTAACCGCTAATAATCCATTAATGGGTCCAAATAATCCTGAATTAGGTGTTCGCTTTTTGGATGTCAGTGAAGTTTATAACAAGCAATTAAGAGCAACGGTTAGCGAAGTAGCTAAAGAGCTAAATATCACTTTACAACAAGGTGTTTATGCTTGGTGGACAGGACCAACCTACGAAACTCCAGCAGAGATTAGAATGATCCGTACATTAGGAGCTGATGCAGTTGGTATGTCAACAGTTCCTGAAGCAATTATTGCTCATCATTCAGGGATTAAAACTATCGGCATTTCATGTTTAACTAACATGGCTTGTGGCATTTTAGATCAACCACTCGGCCATGAAGAAGTGATTGAAACCGCTGAACGTGTAAAATCCACTTTTTTACAACTCATTACTAAAACCATTGCACGTTTTTAGTTCATAGTTTTTAATTTTATATAAGCAGTTCAATTTATTTAGGATTTAAATAATGAACATAAAAAATAGATTAAAAATAATGATGTTTTTCCAATACTTTATTTGGGGAAGCTGGCTAACGACTTTAGGTATTTATCTTTTTAATACACTAAAATTTTCTGGTGCTGAAATAGGTATGATCTTCAGTACTAAAGGCTTAGCCGCATTAATTATGCCCTGTATTATAGGGATTATTGCTGACAAATTTATTCAAGCAAAATATTTGTACATGCTGTGTCACTCGATTTGTGCTGTTGCGCTTTTTTATGCTGCATCAGTGACGACATCAAGTTTACTATTTTGGTTGATGTTTGCTAATGCAATGGCTTTCATGCCAACTATTGCGCTATCTAACTCAATTAGTTACGCGTGTTTAGATAAAAATAACTTAAATACTGTCGAAGTGTTTCCTAAAATACGGGTGTTTGGTACAGTAGGTTTTATTATTGCTATGTGGATGATAAGTCTACTGAAGTTAGATTCCAGTAATGGACAACTTTATGTGGCATGTGCGGCATCAGTCGTATTAGTGATCTACAGCGCAACGTTACCAAATATTGAAATAAAACATAGCCAACAACAATCTTGGTCTTCTCGTTTAGGGCTTGATGCATTTGTGTTATTTAAAAAACCCGTCATGGCAGTATTCTTTTTATTTGCGATGTTACTTGGCGCAATACTACAAATCACTAATACTTTCGGCGGGGCATTTTTAAAAGACTTTGGTAAAATTCCTGAATTTTCAGACAGTTTGATTGTTCAGCATCCAGCGATATTATTATCCGTATCACAAATGGCAGAAGTGGCATTTATTTTAACTATTCCGTTTTTTCTTAAAAAGTTTGGAATAAAAAAAGTAATCATGATAAGCCTGATAGCTTGGACGCTCCGATTTGGTTTATTTGCGTTTGGTGATCCAACACCATTTGGTTTTGTCTTACTGTTGTTATCCATGATAGTTTATGGTTGTGCATTTGATTTCTTTAATATTTCGGGATCAATTTTTATAGAAAAGGAAGTTAATTCCAATATTCGAGCAAGTGCACAAGGGCTTTTTATGACGATGGTAAATGGAATTGGTGCATATTTGGGTTCAATCTTAAGTGGTATGGTGGTTGATGAATACACTTACACAACTGGTCGAGATTGGCAAACAATATGGTTAATATTTGCATCTTATGCACTAGTGTTGGGAATTATTTTTTACTTTACCTTTAACTATGACCATAATAGAAACGAAACAGTTAAGCAATAACTTACCACAATCAAACTAATGGGCTAATAATTCAAGCTTACATTCTGTTCTGATTCACTTAGTATTCGTTATTCTAATATGTTAAAAAATGAAAAGTGACACAGGGTCTCCACCCTGTGGTCTCTTATTTCGTTTGCTTTTTAGCTACAAAATTAATTTATATAAGTTATGAGATTTAAATATGAAAGAAAAATTTTTAGGTGGTTTATTAGTTTTTTTAGGGGCGTGCAGCTTTGGTGTGCTCTCCTCTATTGTGAAAACCGCTTATAAAGCTGGCTACTCCCTTGGTGAAGTTACTGGCGTACAATGTTTTTTGGGTATGCTAATATTATGGATTATTCACTTAATAGTTAAAACATTCTTAAAACCTAAAAGTACAGCAACGACAACTCATAATCCCAAAACTAACAGATTGAAAGTATGTGCTGTGGGTATCTTCCCTGGTTTAGTTGGCATTTGCTATTATCAATGTGTTCAACTCGTTCCTGCATCTATTGCTATAATACTATTAATGCAGTATTTATGGATTAGTATTATTATCGATTATGTTATTTTCAAAAATAAACCGACTACGACTCAAATTTTAACGGTAATTACCATTATAGCCGGTAGCTGCCTAGCCGCTGGACTATTTAATCAAGATATTCGTTTGAACTTAACCGGCTGTTTTTTTGGTTTCTTAGCGGCCTTAATGTATTCGCTATTTATCAGTACAAGCAGTAATATTGGCAATGAATTACCAAAATTAGAGAAAAGTGCTTTGATGATAACCGGAGCGTGCATAATAACCTTTATTATATTCCCACCTTTATTCTTCTTTAAATTAAATTTGAATGATCAACTTTATCAATTAGGATTTTTATTAGCACTACTAGGCACCGTATTACCTCCGTTTTTGTTTTCTGTTGGCATTCCCAAAATTGGTATTTCATTAAGTGCAATATTATCCGCAGCTGAACTGCCTGTTGCCGTCACCTGTTCATATTTTTATTTAAAAGAATCGGTCTATTTTAATCAATGGATTGGTGTCATTATTATTCTACTATCCATCGCACTATCCAATTTGAAACATTTAAAACGGAATAAATAATATACTTAGACTAAAGGGAAGCCTAAACGCTTACCTTTAGCCTAGCATTACTTTATTAAACTAGGCTTTTTAGCCATTTTATAAAGATATCTGCTTTGGGGTTATATTTGGCTTGCGCTCGTAAGATGTAATAGCGCTGTTTACATAACATTTCCATTTCAGGAAAAGGTGTAATAAGCTCACCCGATTCAAGTAACTTGCCGATTAATTTCCGTCGCCCCATAGCAACACCACCATGATTAACAGCGACAGTAGTTGCAAGATCAGAACGATCAAAATCTATTTTGGGTATATCATTAAAATCAAAAGGCAAAGAATAATGATTAGCCCACCCCATCCATTCATCACAATTAGAATCATAACCCCAAGCCTGATTATCATGCAGTAAAAGGCACTTATCTAAATTTTCAACTTTATTAGTTAAATTTTTTTGTTTTGCATAATCAGGGCTACAAACTGGAATAATTGTTTCATTAAATAAATGTTCACAAACCAATTCATCATAAATAATATCGTCATAATAAATAGCTAAATCAATGCGATGCCGTGAAAAATTAATAATCTCATTTCCTGATAATATATTGAGCGATATATAAGGATAACGGCAAACAAACTGTGATATTTTGGGTATTAACCAACCTTGTGCAAAAGACGGCCTACAATAAACAGTAAGCGTACCTGAGATCTCTTGATTTTTAATTTCTAATATTTCTTGATTTAAGATATGAAGGGAATTTTTTACGACTGTGTATAAATTTTCACCATCGTGAGTCAATGCAATTTTTCTATGAAATCGATGGAATAATTTAATCGAAAGCTCTTCTTCTAATTTGCTTATTTGATGGCTTACAGCACTCGGACTGATATATAGCTCCTTTGCTGCTAATGAAAAGGATAGGTGTCGGGCCACTGATTCAAATGTATGCAATTTTGATAACTGATAACGATTGATAACACGGTTCTTGCTAAATAACTTACTTTCATCATACATAGCTCGTCCTCTCCCAACTTCATTAAAACATTAATTCTGTTATTTATCTATCTAAAACTAATTTTTAAATACTGGTTAAAATTTTAACTATCTTATTGCTTAATATACTGATTGAAATCACATTTATGCATGAAAATAAATCATGTGAAATTAATTATTAATCATTTGTCAAATTAACGATAAAAATCTTTAATTACACTGATAACTATATAATATAAGGAAAACAATATGGATTCACAAATTTGGTTTATTGTTGTTTTAGTAACGAGTATTATTTTAATAGTGTATTCGATAATAAAATTTAAGCTTCATCCTTTTTTATCGTTATTACTAGCCAGCTTTTACGTTGGATTATTAATGAAAATGCCTCCTCTCAAAATGATTTCTGCCATCGAAGATGGAATTGGTAATACTTTAGGATTTTTAGCCGCTGTAATTGGATTAGGAACCATTCTTGGCAAAATGATGGAAGTCTCAGGAGCAGCAGAACGTATTGGTTTAACATTGCAAAAATGTCGCTTCTTATCACCACAAGTAATTATGGTTTTAGTAGGGTTAATTTGCGGCATTACTCTATTTGTTGAAGTTGGTGTGGTCTTACTAATTCCTTTGGCTTTTTCAATTGCAAAGAAAACACAAACTTCACTTTTAACATTAGCTATCCCTCTTTGTACTGCATTGATGGCTGTTCATTGCATTGTCCCCCCTCACCCGGCAGCTTTATTTGTCACTAATGCTCTTGGGGCAGATATTGGTACGGTAATCGTTTATGGATTAATGATAGGTCTTTTAGCTTCGTTAGTTGCAGGACCAATTTTTCTAAAAATGATTAACAAAAAAATCCCCTTTAAAACAGTACCAAAAGAGTTTTCCGAAATGAAAATTCGAGATGAATTAGAACTTCCTTCATTGGGTGCTACATTATTTACAGTACTATTACCCATTATTTTGATGCTAATTAAAACAATAGCTGAACTCAATATAGATAAAACAACCTTTATGTATCAAATTTTAGAATTCATTGGTAACCCGATTACGGCAATGTTCATTGGTGCTTTTGTTGCTTACTATATACTAGGTATTCGCCAAAAAATGCGAATGTCAGATTTATTAATAAAAACAGAAAGTGGCTTTTCTTCAATTGCTAATATCTTGTTGATTATTGGTGCGGGTGGTGCATTTAATGGGGTGTTAAAAAGTAGTGGTTTGAGTGATGGATTAGCGGGTATTTTATCACAGCTAAATATGCACCCTATTTTATTGGCGTGGTTGGTTGCAATCATATTACATGCGGCAGTGGGCTCTGCAACGGTTGCCATGATGGGAGCAACAGCTATTGTATCACCTATGTTGCCACTTTACCCTAATGTTAGCCCTGAAATCATAACGTTAGCGATCGGTTCGGGCGCTATTGGTTGTACAATTGTAACAGATTCGCTTTTTTGGCTTGTAAAGCAATATTGTGGCGCAACATTAAATGAAATATTCAAATATTACACATCTGCTACCTTTATTGCTTCGTTAGTCGCATTGGCAGTTACTTTTTTATTGTCTTATATTATTTAAAAAATAGTAACAGGAATGGATTCATGACACCTAACAATATAAAAAAATTAATAAAACAATATCCTTTAGTCAATAATTTAATAAACCTAGAGGAGACAATTTGGTTTAATCCTAAGGTGACCACCTTGACGGAAGGCTTACCTTATGTCAAACTAACAAAACAAGATGTAAATGATGCTACTAATAGATTAGCTAGATTTGCACCTTATCTTTGTAAAGTATTTCCAGATACAGTGGTGACTAAAGGAATTATAGAGTCAGATATTGTTGCTATACCAAACATGAAAGCAGCACTTGAAAGCCACTATCAACAAAAAATTACAGGAAGTTTGTTCCTCAAAAAAGATAGTCATTTACCAATTTCAGGTTCTATAAAAGCTCGTGGCGGAATATACGAAGTATTATATCATGCGGAAAAACTTGCCATAGAAAATGGACTATTAACTGAAACTGACGATTACAGTAAATTATTTTCAGAGAGTTTTACACAATTCTTTAGTCAATATAGTATTGCGGTTGGTTCAACAGGGAATCTTGGTTTATCTATAGGTATTATGAGCGCTAAATTAGGCTTCAAAGTCAGTGTTCATATGTCTAGTGATGCTCGAGAATGGAAAAAGAATAAACTACGTTCCCATGGTGTAAATGTCATTGAATATCAACAAGACTACGGCGTAGCTGTTGAACAAGGTCGTAAAGCAGCTGAGTCTGATCCTAATTGTTTTTTTATAGATGATGAAAATTCGAAAAACCTATTTTTAGGATACTCGGTTGCGGGTGATCGTGTAAAAAAACAGTTCCAAGAAATGAATATAATTGTTGATGAAAAACATCCATTATTTGTATATCTACCTTGTGGTGTAGGCGGAGGTCCTGGCGGTGTTGCTTTTGGATTAAAACTAGCCTTTGGTGATAATGTACATTGTATTTTCGCAGAACCAACCCATTCACCTTGTATGTTATTAGGTGTATATACAGGATTACACGACAAAATTGCTGTCCAAGATATTGGTATCGATAATATTACTGCTGCTGATGGTTTAGCTGTTGGTAGACCTTCTGGATTTGTTGGGCCTGCAATGGAAAGGCTAATTGATGGCTATTTGACAATTAGTGATCAAAAAATGTATGACTTACTTGGATTGTTGAACCAGCAAGAAAAAATTCAATTGGAGCCTTCAGCACTAGCAGGAATGATAGGTCCATCAAAATTAGAAGCAAATACAGAGTATTTACAACGAAATAATTTTTCACCCGAAATTTTAGAAAATGCTACCCATTTAGTTTGGGCTACAGGTGGAGGTATGGTTCCAGAAGAAGAAATGGATAAATACCTTAAATTGGCAAAAATATAGCGTTTATTAAAATGTTAAAATAATAATAACATGATGTTTTATCTTATGATAATAACATCATCTTTAATGAAAAGGAGATAAAAGTAATAATTGAGGTTTTAGTTGTTTTTATACTAAAACGTTATGTTTACCTCAAATTTTTTTGCGATAGAGTAACAGTCGTTTTTTAATGTTCTACAGATCGTTATCTTATTGTCCTAAAAAAAGGAAGTTATAGAAATGAAGACACATAAAAAACCATTATTTACCTTAGTACAAAGTGATAAATTATTACCTCAAAAAAATACCTTAAGTGATTTAGATTCTAAATTAAATTATCCTGAAAACATAAATAAAATTATTGCATTACATGTTAAGGAGCTTAAGTTACACCATGGCGAATATAAAGATAAAGAATACAATAGTAAAGCTAAGATCGAGAATAATAGAGAAATGCGTTTTATATTTCCTGAGATGTTCGAATCAGAGCATCATAAAAGGCAAATAAGCCTTTTGAAAGAGGAATTAGCCTTTGCTAAAGAATCGAATAAGGTCAAAGAATTATTAAGCATGCGGTTAAAACAAATGGCAAAAATTTATCCACACGTGCAACTGGATTTAAATGATATTACTGTCATGCCTAATAAAATTAAAAAATATCTGTTTGCGCCACCGTTAATCTTAACACAAGATAATGCAATTATGCTTTGGGAAGACGGGAATTAGTCCGATTAGAAGTGTTGATAAATGAATCAATATTAGAAATATGTCATCAATTTTTGCAAAAAAATTGATGACATTAAGCAAGATTATTTTTAGAACAAAATAATAATTTATTTTATTATTCAATAATATAGGTTATGAAATAATAAATGACATCGAACAAAAAACCATTATTTACTTTAGCATCTTTTAATGAGTCAATTCCTGAAAAAAAGCAATTAACAGATAAAGATTCAATTTTAGATTATCCGGATCAAAAAGATGAAATTATTGCGTTACGTTTAGAAGCATTGAAACAACGTCATTCAAAATATCAACAGTATGTTTTAGAAGATGTTTTTAAGGATATCGATGCTTTCCAGTTTATTTATCGTGAAGCATTCAATGAACCTGATTTAGAAACGTTAAAAAATCAACAAGATTTAGAATGTGAGAGGATCAATCAAATATTATCAAGCAGAATAGCAGAACTTAGCCAATCAAATCCTGATCTTAAGCTTGATTTGAATGACTTAAATGCATTACCAGATACCATTAAAGAATATCTGTTTTCACCACCGTTAATCCTTACGCAAGATAATGCAATTATGCTTTGGGATGACTAAAAGACATTTATCATAATTAATATAAGCAAAAAATCTACAGTGTTAATTTCACTGTAGATTTTTTTATAATTAAATTAGTTATATTTGTTTAAGAATTAATTGTTAAATGCGCTTTCACCGTGGCTATTAATATCTAGACCTTCACGTTCATGTTCTTCTGACACACGTAAGCCAACACAAATATCTGCAATCTTATACGAGATAAAAGCAACAACTGCCGTCCAAATAATGCAAGTTATTACACTCATTAATTGTATACCAATCTGGCTTGCCATGCTGGTACCTTCTGTATAACCAATGCCACCGAGTGATTCTGACGCAAAAATACCAGTCAATAGACAACCAACAATACCACAAACACCATGTACACCAAATACATCACAAGTATCGTCTATTTTAAGAATTCTTTTTAGCGAAGATACGCCCCAAACGCCTGCAAAGCCACAAATCAAACCAATCAACAGAGCACCACCAACACCAACAAAACCAGCTGCAGGCGTTATTCCAACTAATCCAGCAATGATGCCTGATGCCGCACCTAAACATGAAGGTTTACCTCGTAAAACCCACTCAGCAATAGACCATGCTAAAACTGCTGCTGCCGTTGCCGCCACGGTGTTAATAAAAGCAAGCCCCGCGATTTGATCAGCGTGAGTTGAAGATCCAGCATTAAAGCCAAACCACCCAATATATAAAATAGCGGCACCGATATAAACATAAGGAAGGTTGAAAGGTTTTAGTGGTTCACGATTAAAACCTATTCGATTTTTTAGTAAATACGCCCCCATTAAACCTGCAACAGCTGCATTGATGTGAACAACAGTTCCACCCGCAAAATCTAACGCACCTTCATCACCTAAAATGCCACCACCCCATACCATATGGGCCATTGGGATATAAGAGAAGGTAAACCATAACACCATAAAAATTAATACCGCTGAAAAACGCGTACGTTCGGCAAATGCACCTGGTATTAAGCAACAAGTAATGCAAGCAAAGGATCCTTGAAAAGCGACCCAAATCAATTCATAAATCGATCCAGATACATCAGTAATATTAATACCAATTAGTAAAAAATGTTCAAAGTTACCAAAAAACCAGTTTCCTTCACCAAATGCTAGTGTATAACCATAAATTATCCATAATACCGCAATAAGTGAAAAGGTGACTAATATTTGCGATAACATTGATAAGACATTTTTAGCACGTAATAATCCACCATAGAACAAAGCAATGCCAGGAACTGACATAAAAAGAACTAGGGCTGTACAAATCATCATAAAACCGTTATCAGCATTATCGGCGACGGTTGCTTCTTGAGCAATTGCTGAGCTTGAAAGCGCTAAACCCAAAGGTAAAATAAATTTTTTCAACATAATGATATCCTTTTATGATTATAATGCTGACTCATCCGTTTCACCGGTACGAATACGAACCACATGTTCAAGTGGAGTTACAAAGATTTTGCCATCGCCTATTTTGCCGGTATAAGCCGCTTTAGTAATAGTATTAATCACTTCATCAAGTTGTTCGTCACTGATTGCTAAATCAATTTTTACTTTAGGTAGGAAGTTAACATTATATTCAGCACCACGATAAAGTTCGGCATGCCCTTTTTGACGTCCGAATCCTTTAACTTCAGTAACGGTTAATCCCGTGATGCCAATATTGGATAATGATTCTCTCACTTCTTCTAATTTGAAAGGTTTAATAACAACAGTCACTAATTTCATCAATTGCTCCTCATTAATAGGGTGTATAACCGAACTTATGCAAAACTTATGCAAAGCCTATGCCAGAAATTTCGATTTGTAGTTATTGACTATACTCATTAATAAAAATAACGATGTAATTCATTATGTTAATGTCAATTAATAGAAATAAAAATGTTGAAATCAAACCAAAGAAAATTTAACTAGAATTAACAAAACGAATAATAAAGTGTCATCAATACTCACTCTCTAGCCAACGAATTAACTACACCAAATCTAATTTCAACCATTCTATTTATTAAAAAAGATGAGCAATATAGTTAGAAGTGTTTGGATATGTTGATAATAAAAATGTGGTTATCGATAGGGTTTAAAAATTAATGCACTATTGTAGTGCTTTTGCTTTTTTTTGGTGCTAAAACTTTAATCAATTAACTAAATTAAAATGTGACCATCAATTTACGATATTCATCGTAAGCAAAATGATCTGTCATACCACTAATGTAATCTTGAATTAAACGACAACGGTAATAAAATTCCCAACAATCAAAAACTGGCTGATTTTTATCAAGTTTGCTAATGACTTGTTGGTAAGCATCACAATGTTTATGGGATAGTTTATGATATAGTCGGGTTTCTATTGGGTATTTTTTGTGATTGCCTGTAGTGGATAATTTAATAAAATCCTCAACGGGCATCGCAAGTAATGGGCTATAAATATCGAGCAAACCGGTAATAATTCGATGACCTTGCAGTTCAAGATTTTCAACAGATTCATGATTGAAAACATGTTCAAAACCGACAGTTTTAAAAATATTGAGGAGTTTGTATTCAGCGTCGTGATCTTCAAGCAAAGCATGATTAAATGAGCCATCATAAATAGCTTCAATATTTTCAATAAACCGTTCTGCGGCATGGGGAACAAGTTTATTGATAGTATTGACTCGCAAATACATAAAAAACTGATCGATACCAATAGCGGTAGACTCAATTTGTTTAAAATTATCAAAAGGCCGATTGATCACTTTATCAAATAAATCACCGCTTTTAACCGGTCCCCATGCTTGTTTTAAATATTGATAAAGTTGTTGTACAGTGAAAATTTTCTTTTCAACGGCATCTTCAAGATCGGCTATGCAATAAGAGATATCATCAGCCGCTTCCATGATGTAAGTTAGCGGGTAACGATGAAATGGTTTTATATCAAGTTGTTGATATAATTCATTGATAAAGGGCTCTTCCGATAAGTAAAAACCGGGTTTTTTCATTAAATAATCAAATTCAGACGGTACCGCATCCTTCCAATAAGCGGGTTTTGAATATTTAACTATTGAGGCTATTTGAGAATAAGTTAAATTAAGACGTAAAATTGTATGAACTAAACGAATAGCTTGAGCATTCCCTTCAAAATTGGACAAGTCTTGGCGGATTTTTTGCTTTAATTCAGTAAGTAAATCATCGTCTTGTTTGTTTATTTCAAGAATACTGTAGCTGCAAGGTTTATCAAGACCTAGTCGTAACGTAAACCACTGATTAATTGCCGATTCACCAAAATGACCAAAAGGTGGATTACCTATATCATGCATTAAGCACGCCATTTCAACTAAGCTTTCAATCGACATAATCGATTTATCCAGACCAAACGCTTTTAACTGTCCAGATTTTATTAAACGATTAACAATTTCTTTAACAATATAGCGCCCAACTTGTTGAACTTCCATTGAATGCGTCAAACGACTCCTGACGACTGAATTACGTTCGAGAGGAAACACTTGAGTCTTTTGCTGTAAGCGTCTTATAGCTGCAGAATTGATAATTCGTCCACGATCACTTTCAAAACAGCGTAAAACTGAATATTCATCTGTTAGAGTGTCATATTGTTTACTAGCATAACGTTGGTAATTGATCTTTTTGCTAAAGTTGACCATGGCGCTACCCTTTTCTTCAACAAGCTATAACGATTCAAATTGCTGTTTTGCCCAACAAATAGCTGGATGATATTCAACAGGCAACATAGGTAACAATGTATCTAACGAATCAATCAATGTTGATATTTGAGGGTGAGTTAAATTCAAATGCCCCACTTTACGGCCAACTCTGACTTCTTTTTCGTACCAATGTAAATGGACTAAATCAATTGATAACCAATCATAATTTAATTCAGTTCCAATCAGATTAACCATGATAGAAGGCGCAAAAACATTAGGCTTTGGTATTGGTAATCCCAAGATTGCCCGTAAATGAAGCTCAAATTGACTTATTGAAGCACCATTTTGGGTCCAGTGGCCACTGTTATGGACTCTTGGCGCTAATTCATTGATTAATAGATTTTCACCGACAACAAAACACTCCATTGCCATTACGCCGACATAATTGAGCTTTTGCATGATGGCGGATAACATTTTTTCGGCTTTGGCTTGTAATACAGGCATTTTATCCGGTAAAGCAATACTCATTCTTAAAATACCATCTTGATGTAAATTATGCGTCAATGGATAAAAAACGGTTTCACCTTTCGCATTGCGTGCACCAATCAATGATAATTCGTTATCGAATGCAATTGCCTGTTCTACAATCGCTTGTTCATAGATATCTTCAGGTACGTCGATATCGTCATTAATCGCTATACGCCATTGACCCCGACCATCATAACCACCAGTACGACGTTTAACAATTAACAATTGACCTAACTGTTGAAATAGCGTTGGCCAATCTTGTCTATTTTTCAGCAAAAACCATTTAGCTGTGGGTAGATTAAGTTCATCTAATAGTTGTTTTTGACTCAAACGATCGGCAATAATTGGAAACACATCCCGATTAATAAAATGCCCATGCTGAGCTAAAATCTGAGTAAAAGGCGTATCGGGCCAACGTTCAATTTCAGCAGTAATGACTGATTTTTGATAAGGAATCGTTGCTGGATCAACATCTAAACCAACAGGAAAAACATGGATACCTAATGGCTCGCCAGCTTGCTTTAACATTCGGCCTAGTTGGCCATTACCTAAAACACAAACTGATTTAGTTATCATATTATGCATCGACTCTTGGATCAGGGTTATTTAAAACTTCATCAGTTTGGCTTAAACGCCAAGTTGATAATCGTTGATAGATGTCTTTATCATGTAATGCCAGAATTTGCACAGCTAATAATGCAGCATTAGCAGCCCCAGCCTTACCAATCGCTAAGGTCCCAACAGGAATACCTTTAGGCATTTGTACAATGGAATATAAGCTGTCAATACCATTTAGCGAGGCACTTTGTACGGGTACGCCTAATACGGGTACCAATGTTTTCGCCGCTAGCATACCGGGTAAATGAGCGGCACCACCAGCACCAGCAATGATGACATCAAAACCTCGACGTTTAGCATCTTGAGCAAACTGAAACAATTTATCAGGTGTGCGATGGGCTGAAACTATTTCAACATGATAATTAACCGTAAGTGTATCGAGGATATCGGCAGCATGTTGCATTGTGCTCCAATCACTTTTCGATCCCATTACAATGGCAATTTTAGCTTGAGTATGCATAGCAAATTATATCAATAGATGAAGTTTAAAGTTTTCAAAGTATACACTAAAATTTAGCAAATGGGATAATAATCAATATGTAACATGACAAGAAAAACTCAATAGTAGTGATAATATTATTACTAAAAAAGCTAATAATATTATCATGTTAGTTTATCTAGAATAATGAAGTAATTAATCACCAACGATTATTGAGTTGTTTATTGCAAAATATTATACCGACACTGCTGCAACGATTTTTATTTCGACTAAATACTCATTTTTCATTAATCCAGTATGGACTGTGCAGCGCACAGGAGCATCGCCGTGAGCAACCCATTCGTCCCACGCTTTATTCATAGCAGCAAAATCGCTTTTGTTTACCAAAAATAGGGTTGCATCTAAAATACGGGTTTTATCACTATTTGCTCTAGCTAAAATTTTGTCTATTTCAGCCAAGGCACTTTTGGTTTGTTCATAGGCATCATTAACTAAATTGCTTGGCACACTCGTGTAATAAATTACATTATTGTGAATAACTGCTTCAGACCAACGGTCTTGTGGATCGAGTCGAATAATTGTCATCATGTTTTCCTTCTTTGATGATTTTTTTAAGAGACTTTAATAAAATCAGCACGTAATTTTTTTATTTCATCACGTAATACACCGGCTTTTTCAAACTCGAGATTTTGGGCAGCTTCGTACATCATAGCTTCAAGTTCTTTCACTCTCGCTTGAACTTCTTTAATAGATACATAATGATAAGGTTTACCCGGTTCAAATGCTTGTACTTTAGTCGTTGATTTTTTAGTGCTTAATCCTGCATCTAAAATATCTTTTATTTCTTTGCGTACTGATTTTGGTGTTATGCCATGAGCTTGATTGAAATCTTCCTGTTTTTTACGACGACGGGCTGTTTCATCAATGGTTTTTTGCATAGCTGGCGTGATTTTATCAGCATACAATATGGCTTTACCATTTACATTTCGCGCTGCACGTCCAACTGTTTGAATGAGTGAGCTTTCTGAACGCAAAAAGCCTTCTCTGTCCGCATCTAAAATAGCAATTAACGATACCTCTGGAATATCTAATCCTTCACGTAATAAGTTTATACCAACCAAAACATCAACTTTACCTAACCGTAAATCACGAATAATTTCCATCCGTTCAACCGTATTAATATCGGAATGTAAATATTTCACATTGACATTATGCTCGGATAAATAATCTGTTAAGTTTTCAGCCATACGTTTGGTTAGTGTTGTTACTAATACCCGCTCTTCGTTTTGCATACGAATTTTAATTTCGGATAAAAGATCATCAACTTGAGTAGCAACTGGGCGAACTTCAATAATCGGATCTAATAAACCTGTCGGTCTTACTACTTGTTCAATAATTTCACCACCTGATTTTTCAATTTCGTATTTAGCTGGTGTTGCCGACACATAAATAGTTTGTGGCATAATGTTTTCAAATTCCGTGAATTTCAATGGACGGTTATCCAGTGCTGACGGTAAACGGAATCCATACTCAACTAAATTTAATTTACGTGAACGGTCGCCATTATACATTGCACCAATCTGTGGTATTGCAACGTGTGATTCATCAATAAACAGTAAACCATCAGCAGGTAAGTAATCGAATAAGGTTGCAGGTGGATCACCGGGTTTACGTTGAGATAAAAAGCGGGAATAGTTTTCGATACCTGAACAGTATCCAAGTTCAGTCATCATTTCAATATCAAATAGTGTTCGCTGAGTTAAACGCTGCTCTTCTAACAGACGATTATTATCTAACAATACTTTTTGCCGTTCTTTAAGTTCTTGCTTAATTTCAGCAATAGCGTTTTCCATAATGTTTCTTGGTGTAACATAATGGGTTTTTGGATAAATAGTAATACGAGAGACATCATTAACACTACTGCCTGTTAAAGGATCAAACATAGTAATGCGTTCTACTTCATCATCAAACAATTCTACTCGTACAGCTAACTCGTCTGAATCAGCAGGAAAAATATCAATCACATCACCTCTTACTCTAAACGTACCACGACTAAAACCCATTTCATTGCGAGTATATTGTAGTTCAGCCAATCTGGTTAGGATTGAGCGTTGATCGGTAATGGTACCTTTAGTCAGGTGCAGAATCATCGCCATATAGGTCTCGGGCGCACCCAAACCATAAATTGCTGATACCGATGCAACAATCACAACATCGCGACGTTCCAATAGTGATTTAGTGGCCGAAAGGCGCATCTGTTCGATATGTTCATTGATCGATGCATCTTTCTCAATAAAAGTATCGGTTGATGGCACATAAGATTCAGGCTGATAATAATCATAATAAGAGACAAAATACTCAACTGCGTTTTCAGGAAAAAACGCTTTCATTTCACCATATAATTGAGCGGCCAACGTTTTATTTGGCGCCAAAATAATTGTTGGACGATTATGCTGAGCAATAACATTTGCCATAGTAAAGGTTTTACCTGACCCAGTCACACCTAATAATGTTTGATGGGCAATACCGTCATCAAGATTTTGACTTATCCGTCTAATGGCTTCAGGTTGATCGCCAGCAGGTTTAAATTCAGAACATAATTTAAATTTTTTCATTACTCGTGACCTAATATTTTACCTATTAATAAAAATTATCCCCAAAAAGACTTGACCTTTTAAAATCTTATATTTTTTGTTCAGTTAACTTAAAAATTAACCAAACCCACCTTAAAAAGATAGCTTGATTTAAGATAACTAATTGATTAATAATAAAATAACAATTCATGCTTAACTTGTAACCAAACCAAGCTAAAACCTGATGGTTATTGAAGTTTAAGCGTTTTTCAATAAACTATTCACAGAGTTATCCACAGGCATCGGGGATAACTCTCTAAGTATAGCCGTTATAAACTTTTTTCAATAATCAAGTAAAAATTTCATCATTAAAATACGTTTTTTTTATTGATTATTTCTATTTTTAATACTGATTTTAATAGTTATTAACTAATGATTAGTTAAGTGTCTCAAATTGGTATTGATAGCTGAGATCGAAATTAGGAACAAAAGTTAAACGATGAGTGATACATTTTGGCGCATCTTCAGCATGATGCGACACAAACAATAATTGTGTGTTTCCTTCATTGATTAATCGATCTATCCAACCTTTGACTAATTCTCGGTTAAGATGATCTAATCCTTGCAATGGTTCATCTAAAATCAGCAAGGTTGGATGTTTTACTAAAGCACGAGCTATTAGCACTAATCGCTGCTGCCCCCACGATAACGACTGAAAAGGCTTATCAGCTTGTGTATATAACCCTAGCAATTTAAGCCATTCATCGGCTAGCTTTGCTTGTTTATCGCTTGTGGCTTGATATACACCTATTGAGTCAAAAAAGCCTGAAACAAGTACTGTTTTAACGCTAGAACTGACGCGATAATCAAGGTGTAAACTACTACTGACATAGCCAATATGCTTTTTAATGTCCCAAATAGTTTCACCTGAACCTCGTTTACGACCAAATAGTGTTAGATCATTACTGTATCCTTGAGGATGATCACCCGTAATTAAACTTAATAGCGTTGATTTACCTGCACCATTAGGTCCAACTATTTGCCAGTTTTCACCCGCTTTTACCCGCCAAGTTAACCCATCGATAATGGCTTTATCATCATAATGGACATAGCCATTATTTAAAACCACACGATCGATTTCGTTAGATAATGCAGCAGGAGGCACATCTGCATCAGGTAAAGGTACATTTGGTAAGCTTTCTAGATCAGCTAGCTGTTTAACTGTTTCGTCATTTAATATTGTTGCTTTACTACCAAATTTCAAGAGCTGACATTCAACAAGCAGGCCTATCTCTTCAATAAAAATAGGAATTTCATTAAAACGATTTAACACTAATACGATAGTTACTCCTTGTTTAGACAATTCACCAAGCTTATCGGCTAAATTTTCACGCGATAAAACATCTAAACCATCAAAAGGTTCATCTAAAATTAATAAATCGGGATTTGACATTAACGCTTTGCAAATCAAAGTTTTTCGTGTTTCACCTGTTGACAAATATTTAAATTTTCTAGTCAACAGCTGACTAATACCAAACTGTTTTGCCAACTGTAAGCATCGCTCATCATCTGTTTTAAATTCTTGTATGATTTGCGATGTCGTTAATCCTGTATCATTTTCGCCTTCGCTAAGCATATCAGTATTATTGCGCTTCCATTCTTCATCTACCAACTTTTGTAATTGTTCAAAAGAAATATACGCTATTGATTTAAACTCATTAATCACATTACCCGATAGCAACGGTTGTTCACCGGCTAATGCTTTAGCTAGAACTGATTTACCGCTACCATTACGTCCAACAAAAGCAACACTATGCCCCTGATTGATGGTTAATGATTCGATAACAAAAACTTTATGATCATTAATTTTATAGTGTGCGTGTTCAATATGTAACATAAATACCTCAAATTAAACTAATGTAGCAACAATAATATGCTGAGGATCAATTGATATTGTCAGCTTTTTGCCTGCAATTAATGCATAATCCTTAACTGTATTCGTTAATTTACTTGCATAAAGCATCATACCTGATGCTAAACAAAAGGCAATTTCAGTCCATTCACCATCTGTAGTTACTTTCTCAACTGTTACTGATAAACAATTTTCAAGCGAATCATTTAATTCAATCAATGGGGCTTTAATTAACAGTAGCACAGTCTTGTCCGTAGTTAACTTTAACCTTTCGATACTTTTGTGAGTTATATAAGCTTTTAATTCAGTTTGATTATCCCCAAGCGAAACCGTAATAAAACCGGCAATGTTATTTGCCTCAATCCGTTTAACACTACCATATAATTGATTACGTGCACTGGTTTGTAATGATAATCGCGCTGTGGCTTTTAAAATATCATCCAATGGAACGTTATCATCACTCAAAATATTAAACGCGTTATGCTGTATGTGGGTCAAAAGATCATAAAGTTGAATAAATCTGACGGCATAAGCACTGAGTTTGGTTCCCCCACCATTTTTACCTCCAGTTATTGTTATCAAAAATGGCGTCGGTGCTAAACGATTAATTTCACTCATTGCATCCCAAGCTGTTTTGTAGCTTATACCAATTGATTTGGCGGCTTGGCTTAAAGAACCGGTTTGGTCAATGGCTTTAAGTAATGCTATACGCCTTGGATCAGTAAATAATTGCTGATTTGAATTTATAGTTAATAAAATTTCTGGAGAAAAACTCATGACACCACCTTGATAAACTGAAAAACATCTTATTCAGATAATTTCAATTATTGTAGACGTTTTTTCAACTACCTTCAAAAAAGTTGCGTCAAGTGATTGATGTTACTTTTCAAATACCTTTTAGAACAATTAACTAATTAAATTATTTGGAACAATCCAATTAACAATCATTAACTTATGATTAAATCAGAAAAGGTTTATTAATTTATCGATATATTTTATTTTATATAACGAAAAGTTTATTATAATATGATGAACCTGATAAGTAAGGGGTATGATAGCTGTTTTAATTATCGATTTTTATGTTAAATCTCAGTTACCGCTTTACGCATCATCATCAATATACAAAATTACATAAGTTATTTTTAGCGTGAGGAATATGATGAAAACACGTATTAAAATTTTTTTAATAGTCACAACCTTATTAACCACATTTTCCACTTTAGCTATTGAAAAAGTAACCCTATTTGCAGCGGCATCATTAACCAATGCGATGCAAGATATTGCAGCTGAATATAAAACAAATCACAAAAATCAGGAAATTATTTTTTCGTTCGCTTCGTCATCGGTATTAGCCAAACAAATCGAACAAGGTGCGCCCGCTGATATTTTTATGTCAGCAGATCAAAAATGGATGACTTATTTAATAGAACATAATTTAGTTAAAAACAAAGAGGATTTACTTAAAAATTCTTTGGTATTAATCGCACCTAAACAGTCAAATTTAGAAAAAATCGATATTAATAGTAACACTGATTGGAATGCAATTTTACCTAAAACAGAAAAATTAGCGATTGGCGATCCCGATCATGTCCCTGCTGGATTGTATGCCAAAGAATCCTTAACTTATTTAGGCGTATTTGATAAATTAGCACCACAATTTGCACCAGCAAGTAATGTACGTGATGCGTTAATGCTGGTTGAACGTAACGAAGCTGCATTAGGCATTGTATATAGTACAGATGCAAAGGTTAGCGATAAAGTCAAAATTATTGGTGTTTTTCCGGCTAACTCATTTGATCCTATTGAGTATCCAATAGCATTGTTAAAACCAGAAGCGACAGAGTTTTATCAATATTTAAAATCACCTGAAGCTAAACGCATATTTGAAAAATATGGTTTTGTAACAAAATAATAAAACTCATGATATTAACCGAATTTGAATGGCAAACACTGCTACTGAGCTTAAAAATAGCTGGGGCCGCAATTTTATTCAGTTTACCTATTGGTATTTTGACTGCATGGATTTTAGCTAGATGCCAATTTTTAGGTAAATCACTTTTTGATAGTTTTGTGCATCTGCCTTTAGTTTTACCCCCTGTGGTTTTAGGTTATTTACTGTTAATAACGATGGGACGACATGGTTTTATAGGGGAGTGGTTAAATTATTATTTACAAATTAGCTTTAGTTTTAATTGGCAAGGTGCCGCATTAGCTTCGGCAGTTGTGGCATTTCCATTGATGGTACGGTCAATTCGTCTAGCAATTGAATCCATTGATTTACGTTTAGAAAGTGTTGCTCGAACATTAGGTGCAAGTCCATTAAAAGTATTCATAACTATTACACTACCATTAGCATTTCCTGGTATTTTAATGGGTATTGTATTAGGTTTTGCAAGATGTTTAGGTGAATTTGGCGCCACTATCACTTTTGTCTCTAATATCCAAGGTGAAACGCGAACACTACCGCTTGCTATGTATACACTGTTACAAATGCCTAATGGTGAACATGCTGCTTTGAGGTTATGTATAATATCCATTGTGTTGTCTTTGGCGGCACTCTTTTTATCCGAAATGCTCAATCGTTGGCATAAGAAAAAATTATTTGGATAATAAGTTATGTTAGAAATAGATGTAAAAAAACAACTATCTTCATTTGCATTTGAATTTAAACATTCAATACCTTGTCAAGGAGTGACAGCAATTTTAGGCGTATCAGGCTCGGGAAAATCAACTTTGATAAATCTTATCAATGGACTGGTTAAACCTGACCATGGCAATATCACGCTTAACCAAGTGACGTTGGTTTCCACCACTCAAAATATTTTTATTCCTCCTGAAAAACGAAACATTGCGACCGTCTTTCAAGATGCTTTGTTGTTTCCTCACTATAAGGTGTTGAAAAATTTAACTTATGGAATAAAAAAACTTAGTTCGCAAAAATTAGATGAAATGATTGAAGTACTCAATATTAGTCATTTATTAAATCGTTATCCTGCCATGCTATCTGGTGGAGAAAAACAGCGTGTTGCTATTGGGCGGGCGTTATTAACTAATCCACAATTGTTATTAATGGATGAACCATTATCAGCCCTAGATATGCCGAGAAAAAAAGAGCTGTTAAGTTATATCGACCAGTTAATTCATGAAATAAAAATACCCGTCATTTACGTTACACATAACATTAATGAAGTTAAGCGTATCGCCAACTATGTAGTAATCTTAGAACAAGGTAAATTAAAAGATTTTGGCGAAAAAGATAGCATTTTACAAACTGATTATTTAAAAGAGTGGTTATAAAGTTTTAAGATATTACTGTTTGTTTCTTGCTTAATAAAAGATATACCGTCATGCCAAGCCCCAAGGACCAAACGAGTTACTGGCTGATTGTTAATAAAAAAATGATGAGTTGCAGGTTTATGCGTATGACCATGTACCATAATGTTAGCATTATAATTGCTCATCATATTTTCAACGGCATCTTGATTAACATCCATAATATTTTCTGACTTTATTTGATTATGTGCGCTACTTTCTTGACGTAGTTTACCTGCTATTTTTAAACGAATACGAAGTGGCAATAATAAAAAAAGGGCTTGTAACCATTTTTTATGCATTACTTTACGGAATTTTTGATATTGTGGATCATCAAGACATAACAAATCACCATGCAAAAATACAATATTGCTATCTTGATTAGGTAAACAATTAATCTCTGGCAATATTGTCATGCCACAAGATTTGGCATATTTCTTACCTAATAAAAAATCACGATTACCATGTACAAAATATTTTTTTATATGTCGGTTAGAAAGATTGTTTAGCGCATCGGCAATTTTACGATGTAAGATTGAATTGACATCGTCTCCAATCCAATAATCAAAAAGATCGCCTAAAATATAGAGTTCACAGTGATCGGGTAAACTGTCTAAGAAAGATAAAAAACCTGCTGTTATATCAAAATGATCTTGAGCAGGTTCATTATCAGTAAGATGAATATCTGCAATAAAATAACGAGTAGGATTATTCAACCGTTACACTCTTAATAATCACATCTTCAACAGGCACATCGGAATGCATTCCACTTCGACCTGTTTTGACTGCTTTAATTTTATCTACCACATCCATACCATCAACAACCTGCGCAAATACACAATAACCATAACCATTTACATCAGGTGATCGATAATTCAAATAATCATTATCCACTACATTAATAAAAAACTGTGCAGTTGCGGAATGGGGATCAGAGGTGCGAGCCATCGCTAAGGTACCACGATCATTTTTTAGACCATTATCAGCTTCATTTTTAATAGGTGCTTTGGTTTTTTTCTGTTTCATACCAGGTTCAAAACCACCACCTTGAATCATAAAATTATTAATCACACGATGAAATACAGTGTTGTTGTAAAAACCCTCTTTGCAATATTCAACAAAATTTTTAACCGTTTCTGGCGCTTCATTATCGAAGGTTTTAATTTTAATATCACCTAAAGAAGTGTGAAATATAATCATAAAATGTTCCTTATTTCCATTTTTTTAATTTACATCTACCAATCCAAAATTCAACGAATCTATCAAATCAATGACTAAATTTTTCACACGCTTCAAGGGTGTTACTCATAAGCATAGCGACAGTCATAGGACCAACTCCGCCTGGAACTGGCGTTATCCATTCGGCTCGCTCAACGGCAGTTTCAAACTCTACATCACCAGCAAGCTTACCATTTGGTAATCGATTAATACCGACATCAATCACTATTGCACCTGGTTTTATCCATTCACCTTTTACATAGTTAGCTATCCCAACACCCGCAACAACAATATCAGCATTGCTTACATGTTTAGCTAAATCTATAGTACGGCTATGGGTAATAGTTGTTGTACAACCTAATAATAACAGTTCTAATGCCATTGGCCGACCAACAATACTCGAAGCGCCCACAACCGTAGCATTCAGTCCAGATAAATTGACGCCGGTTGATTGTAACATTTTCACTACACCATAAGGCGTACAAGGACGTAAAATTGGGTCTCTTTGTAGTAGATGCCCAATATTATATGGGTGGAAGCCGTCAACATCTTTACTCGGATGGATCCGTTCAAGGACTTTAGTTTTATCGATATTATCCGGTAACGGAAGTTGCACTAAGATACCATGAACATCTTTACGCTCATTGAGTTCGTCTATCAGTGTTAACAAAGCTTCGGTCGTTGATTGGGGAAAATCATAAGCAAATGATGCAAAACCTACTTCATCACATGCTTTTTGTTTATTTTGCACATAAATTTTTGATGCGGGATCCGAACCAACTTGGATAACAGCAAGTCCGGGAATAGATAATCCTTTAGCGATACGTTCTTTTACTTTATTTGCAATGTCATTTCTAACTTGCTGAGCTAACTGTTTGCCATCAATTATACGTGCTGTCATAAATTTCTATGTCTTTCATTCTATCGTTAAAGATAGGCTATTTTCGCAAAAGTTTGTATCAATGTCTATTGACTTATTTCTCAATGCTCGAGTTCGCTTAATATTTGCTGATATTGATTATTTATATCGGTAATAACTGAACAAATATGGGCTTCAAAAGCCTTAAGTTTTGGCTTTTGTGCTTTCCATTCATTTTTTGAAATTTCATTGATTGTGGCATAATTTTGAAAGAAGTTAAAATTGACTATACTCCCCCCCACAACATTATAAAAAATTCGTTGGCCTATCTCTTCGCCATCTTTTTTCAAATTATTAAAATTTTGATAGTGAAATTCTGTCCTACCATTTTCTGTCATAATTGACTGGTGTAACAATTTTACTAATCTTTTATATAATTTATTTAATTCACTTTGCAACTTACTATCATTGCCAAGTTTATTTTTAATCGCATTCTCAAAACTAAACTTAACTGTAGACAACATAGTTAAAGCCTGCTGTTCAAGTTGTGGTAGCTGTTGCCTAATATTCTTTTGAAACATTAACGTCTGTTTTTGTCGTTGTGCATTTAGCAAAACGGGTTTTTGATTTAGCTCGACATTCCCATTAGATAAAATAGTTAGATCATTATTTTTATTGAAAATTCTCACATTTTTTTCAGTTATAGTAATATCATAGCTGGGTTTAACTGCGCATTCTTTTTGTTTAGCTAGGACGATAACTGGGAATATTAATAGAATTAACAATAATTT
>NZ_LYST01000038.1 GCF_001693755.1 Gilliamella sp. wkB171 | reverse complement strand
ATAAAAAAATCAAAATAAAAGCTATAAAAGAATAGATATATCTATAAAGGCATAATGACGAGATAAAATCACCATACCATCGTGATAACATTAAAAATATAATTAATATGATCTTGAAAAATTATTAGTATATAATTGCCTCTAATATATTTTTCCATTTTTTTGAAATAAGGGGTTACAGATGGACAAGGAAAAAGCAAGCGCACCATCGTTTCAAGATGTTTTAGAGTACATTCGTCTATCGCGTCGATTAAATAAATTAAAACGTGAAATAGCAGACAACGAGAAAAAGATTCGTGACAACCAAAAACGCGTTCTATTACTTGAAAACTTAAGTGAATATATTAAGCCTGATATGACTTACGAAGAGCTTCAAGCGATTATTGCTAACATGAAAAGTGACTATGATGATCGTGTTGATGATTATATTATCAAAAATGCTGAAATTTCTAAAGAACGCCGTGATATTAGCAAAAAAATGCGGACATATCGCTCAAATTAATTGCAATTAAATAACTCCCACAATGGGAGTTATTTTTTTAGCTAATAAAGTTAACCACCTGCTAGTTTTACCTTAAAACCTTTTTCTTCTAACAATGTTTTCAGTAAATCTCGTTTATCACCCTGAATCTCAATGGTTTCATCTTTGACAGACCCACCACAACCACAGCGTTTTTTAAGTTCTGCTGCTAACTTTGATAATTGGCTATCATCCAAATCAAAACCCGAAATCACACAAACACCCTTGCCTTTACGACCTGAAGTTTGCCTTTGAATACGAATAATACCATCACCTTTATCACGAGATAATTGTGTCTCTTTCGGTTTAATTCGACCTTTATCGGTTGAATATACAACTAAATTATCAGACATGCTTTTGCTTAGCTCTTAGTTAAATCAAGTGTAGTTAAAATAGACTGTAATGCCTTAGCTGGATCTTCAGCTTGAGTAATTGGTCGGCCAATGACAAGATAATCAGCACCCGCAGCTTGAGCTCGTTGAGGTGTCATGATACGACGTTGATCATCTGGCGTCGAACCGGCTGGACGAATACCTGGAGTAACTAATTTAAAATCACTACCAAGCCGAGTTCTAAAACTTTGAACTTCTTTAGCCGAACATACGACGCCATCAAGGCCACAATTCTTAGCCAGTATAGCTAATTTTGTAGCCTGTTCTAAAGGTGAAACATGAATACCAATTTCTTGAAGATCTGAAGACTCCATACTCGTCAATACTGTCACTGCAATTAATATTGGTGCTTGTTTACCATAAGGATAAAGTGCATCTTTTGCTGCTTGCATCATGCGAGCACCACCACTTGCGTGCACATTAGTCATCCAAACCCCTAAATCGGCAGCAGCAGAAACTGCTTTAGCTACCGTATTTGGAATATCATGAAATTTAAGATCTAAAAAAATATCAAAGCCTTTATTCATAATTTGTTTAATAAATTCAGGCCCGGCGTGGGTAAATAACTCTTTGCCAATTTTGAGACGGCAATCTTTAGGATCAACACGATCAATAAAATTCCATGCTGATTTAACATCAGCAAAATCAACAGCAACAATAATTGGAGATGACATAACTTAGTTATTCCTTTTTAATCTTAAATTTGTCTATTTTTTTTGTACAAAGTCATTCAAGTCAGCATAAAACATTCGAGCACTCTCTTTATAACCTTGTAATGTTTGATGAACTAAATCTGCACGAGCCAATCCCCGCTGTCGCCACTCTTTAACTGCAAATTTACCCCCCATTGCCAGTTGCCAATCCCAAAATAACGTCTTTTCGGATTTAGCGACTTGTCTTTGAATATTTTTAATTGTTGAAAAAGATTTTGGGGTATCTTTTTCATTCGCCATGGTATCTGGTGGTGACATTAATAAAATAGTTGCATCAGGCAAAGATTTACGAATTTGTCTTATACTATTCACTAAATTTTTGCGATAAGCAGTAGGATCTAACGTTTCATCAAAACTCTCATTTGTCCCATATTCAAGTATCACTAAATCAGTTTTTGATAAAGCTAACTCTTTAAACCAATTAGGGCTCCATTTTTGCCATATGGTTTGCTTAGCACCATTAGTGGCTATAGCCGATACAACTACCCCTGGCTGTTGATAACGCGTTAACCATATTCCACCGAGTTCAACATCATTTTGCCCTTTTATCATTAAAGGCAGTTTCGACACAATAGAAGCCGTTTGCCACACATTCGCTTGAGGCACATAATTAAAATTAATCTTTTTATTATTAACATCATAAATTCCAAATACATTAGGCGTATTTTTTAATGTTTTAAAAGTGAATTTTACTTGCCAATCTTTATTGGTTAATGATTTTGGTGAAATTTGTATTACAGCAGAATCCTTCAGCGGTTTGGCAATAAAACCACCCATAGGAAAATCTAAATTGCTTAGTGTTCTACTACTTAATACATCCCAATTTTTATTTTTCCAAGTAACCGCTGCATGACTTTGTCCTTTGATCGCAACAGGCGTTATCCAGCCAATCCCCGCATCACCATATTTGCCTTGCATTAACGTTCTAAATTCACCGGTGAAAAAATCTGCTGCGGTATGCGAATCACCAAATTGGGTTATATTAACAACATCATCGCTATTTCTGTTCGCTGCTAACGATTTTAACCGTGTTGCAAATTGTTTAGCGTTGGGATCGCCAAAATCAATAATCCCTGATACAGTTGTTGTGGTCGTACTTTCTGCTACACTACATCCAACAGTAAATGTTACCGCAATAATAGCTAGAATATACTTTAAAAACTTAATCACTATGGGTACCCTCTAATTCTTTAAAAATTATTTTTTCCATAATGGCCTTTGCCAGAATCTTTTGGCCAGTTGGTGTAAAATGAACCCCATCATCCACCCGTACTTTTATTTTTTCATTATTTGTTTCAATAAAACTATTGAATTTTTCGTAGGTACAACCAAGTAACTCATTGGTTGTCAAAAAATGCTGTTGAGTTTTGTCAATCTCTGATTTATATAATGTATTAAGGTAAACCATGCCATCATTCAATTTAGGTTTACGCATACATGGCGCAGCTAGCCAAAGCACTTGTATATGATGTTCACGAGCATTACTCAAAATATTGGCTATACGTAAACGGTATTGTTCTTCCCATAATTCAGATTTGAATTTCGCGTATTTAGCGTATCCTTTAACGGGAAAATCCCAAGGGTCATTAGGCCCTAAAAAAACCACAAGCAGCTTAATTGAAGGATCGTCGGCTAGTGTATCACTAATAGTTTTGGGCCAATCAAAAGCATTGGGATAAGCAAGCCCCGTGCTTTGTTTACTCAAATCTATACTTTCTATTTTATACTGTTTGAATAACATTTTTTTAACATATGGTGCAACACCTTGCATTAATGAGTCACCCGCAAAAAAAACCTTATCATTTTCAGTTAAAACAATTGGCAACGGTTGATGAATCAACGGGACATCATGTATTTGAACTTTTGGTAATTCATCTTTTTCTTTTACTGGTGATAACGTTGGCTCTTTATTAGATTTTTCAAGTGTTTTTTTAATACTACTTTCAACCTGTTTATTTTTATCTGATAGTGATTTATCTTTTGCTAAGATTTCATCTTTAATTTTATCTTTACTTAATCGCTTAATCGCATCAGGTTGAATAATTATTGGTTTAACAGTATGGTTTTGCTCTATTGGATTTACATTTTTATCAACTTGTGGCTCATGTTTACTATCTTTTATTATAGTTGAATCCTGTGTTTGAGCTATAGCATCTTCACTCGATTCTTCACTTTGTTCTTCTGATAAAGAGTCTTCTATTAAAGTATTAGAATGAAATAGATCAGAATGGTAAGTTTGCTGCCAATAAATCAGTATCGATTTATAATAAAGCACCATTAAAGCTATTCCAGTTACAAACAATAAAATAAAAATACATCTTGCTGATAAACAAGTATTGATATTTACCGCAATCTCTCTCTTTTTATAAGACTTATTAGCTACTTCTCTTTTATTGATCGTATTATGACGTCGCCGTTTCACATTCGATCTGTTTTTTTTCTTATTTTTCGAAAACGATTTCTTATATAGCATAATGAGTTAACATCATAATTAAAAGTTAGCGTAAATAAAGTTTGGCACACCTGAAGGTGCAATGTATATAGTTACCCACAATATCAAAATAAAAATGAAAGGCAAATACCATGGTTTTATTTTGCTTAATTGCAAAGTAAACCAATCAGGAATATTTTTAAACACTGGATAAGTAAAAAATATAATACATATAAATAAAAAAGCACCAATATAATTAGGTTCAATAAAAAAGTTATGTGTTAATGCCGTTAAATAATCGATAGCATCAGGCAAACTTTCACTATTAAAAAATAGCCATGTAAAACAGACATAATGCCAGGTAATTAATCTTGCTATTATTGGTGAACGTAACGTTATCCAATTTCGACCTAAATAACGATCACCTATATTAAGGACAATAATACCTATGCCATGACACGCTCCCCAAATGATAAAGTTAATGCCTGCTCCATGCCATAACCCAGACAATAACATCGCTAACAAGACATTTATTTGTGTGCGAATAAATCCTTTTCGACTACCACCTAATGGTATGTAAATATAATCACGAATCCAATGTGATAAACTGATGTGCCAACGATCCCAAAATTCACGTAAATTTAAAGCCAAATAAGGAAAGTTGAAATTGATTGGTAAACGAAAACCTAATAATAAAGCTATTGCTGTCACTAAATCAGTATAACCAGAAAAATTCAAATAGATTTGCATTGCATAACCATAAAGGCCGACTAACAAATCAATAACATTAAATTCTAATGGATTAGCAAAAATTGGTTTTACCCAGTTTTCACTAATTAACCCACCTAAACAATACACTTTAATCACGGCTAAAATTATTAAAGTAAAAGCTCGAAACGGTTGTAATATTTCACGAGGTTGACTCACCGCAATTTGAGGCAGGAAATCTTTTGCGCGATTGATTGGACCGGCAATAATACTAGGGAAAAAAGACAAAAACAGAGCAAAATCCCAAAATTTTGCTACAGGTAACGCTTTTTTTTGCACCGATACTAAGTAACTGACAGAATGAAAAGTATAAAATGAAATTCCGATTGGAATCAGTACGGTGATAACGGGTAATAAAATGGGTAAATGGCAAAAATTTAGTAATGCTTGTAATTCATATCGGAAAAAATCAAAATATTTAAACAAAGCTAAATTAATTATCGATACACACAACGCCAAAATTAGCCATCGCTTTGCATGACGTTGTGATGAGGCAATAGCAAGTGAAAATAGATAAATAATGCAGGTATAAACAAGCAAAATTAGTGCGAACTGCCAACTATAACTGGCAACAATCAGATAGCTTGCTATTAATAGTAATTTATTTTGTAAATTAGGTGAAAAACAGCATCCCCAATACAAAGCAAAGAAAGCAATAAAAAGTAGGCCAAATTCAATAGATAAATAACTCACAGTTATCCTTTTTACTTAAACATACATTAAACGAAAATGTAGTTACAAAATATAATTAGTGTATCATTGACTAATTAATTCCGATTGAGCAAGCACATTATAAACCATTAATTCTTTATTCAAACCTGTAACCGATAATAATAATATTCTTGCTTGCAACCATAAATCATAAAGAGCTAAAATTTTTTCATTATCCATTCTCGCCAATAACCTTACCAAAGGCACCTGATCGCGATTAATAATAAAACGTCCCGCTTTTTGCTGTGCTTTTAAAGCATCACTTAACAAACTTGAAAACCAAATTATATATTCAACCACTTGTTCATTATTAAGTGTTTTAGCCAATTGCCAATAATCATTTTGTGGTAAAACGTTTAATAACTGCTCACAAAAAAGTTTTCGTTGTTGCCATTTTTCAGGCGCTAATAACGATACAGCTGTTATTGGTGCATTTTCGCTCAATAACAATGCACAGGCAAGTTCATTATCATTATATGGCTGAATGTGTTGTTTTTTTAACCACGAAATAGATTGTTCTAATTCAGGAACAGGTATGAAATAACGAAAACACCGACTATGTATAGTCGGTAATAAATGACTATTATGCTCACTACTCAAAATAAAATAAGTATTTTCAGGTGGTTCTTCTAGCGTTTTTAATAATGCATTTGCTGCGGCCTCTGTCATTAATGCAGCATTCTCAATCCAAATGACTTTATTACCACCCTGTTGCGATTTTTCATAAATTTTAGTAGTAAGCGTTCGTATTTGATCGATACCGATAGATTGCTTACCTTGTTCATTAGTGACTATATAAAAATCAGGATGATGATGTGATAAAAATAATCGACAACTGTGACAGTTTAAACATGGTTCTAACTGATGTGACGATTGACACAACAAACGATTAGCAAGCAAATTAACAAACTTATCTTCGCCACTGCCTTGTACATAATTGATTAACCAAGCATGATGAGCTCGCTGATGTAAAATACTATCAGCTAATTGTTGATAAGGTAAAGAAAGCCAAGGATAATCATTAAAAATCATATATACATCAAACCTGTGTTGACAGCCATTGAGTTAATACTGTTTCAATCTGTTTAGTGACTACTTCAATTGATTGCGAAGCATCAATTGTTACAATAGTATTATCTTGTGCCGCAAGTGTTAAATAACGCTCGCGTATTCTATCAAAAAAAGATAAAGACTGTTGTTCAATCCGATCGAGTTCACCTCTTGATCTTGCGCGTAATAAACCAATTTTAGGTTCAATATCCAAATATAGTGTCAAATCCGGTTTAAAATTGCCAAGCACCTGATCTTTTAATGTTTTAATAAAAACATCATCTAATTGACGACCACCACCTTGATAGGCTTGCGTCGACAAATCATGTCGATCACCTATCACCCAATTTCCCAATTTAAGTGCAGGCTTAATCACATTTTCAATGAGTTGAATGCGCGCAGCATATAACATCAATAATTCAGCTTTATCTGTCAAAGGTTCGTTATCTAAACCATTTTTAATAATATTACGTAGTGCTTCTGCAATTGGCGTTCCACCAGGTTCACGAGTAAATTGAATATCGCCAACGTTATGCTGACTTAAAATATGAGCAACAGTATCAATTGCAGTGGTTTTACCTGCCCCTTCCAGCCCCTCGATGACAATAAATTTACCTGTCATATTCATTTCCTACTATATTAATGAACGTTTATTGAATGATGACTATTGTACGCTATTTTTTAATTTTCGTTGAATTCAATTATGATCGGTATCGGATATGGCATCTGCAATGTCCTGATCAGTTGTAATTCCCATCTGTGATTGCTCAATAAGTTGTTTTAACGTTTCACAGTCTGATTCATACTCGTTAGCAATCATTGGCACAAATTCCACTAATGTTAATGTTGGATCGATATCAAACATTTCAGCATCAGAGGTAAATTTCATTTTAATAAAAGAGTAAATAGCCAGCATTGGGCGATTGATAAAATTGACATCTACATTTCGTAATGTACGTTCAACAATAACATATAAACTATCACCTCGTTGTTCTTTTATTGAAGGATAGCGTGATGACAAATTAACTAAATTTTGTTGCTCCATTCTAGTTGCAATTAATTGTACATATTGTTCAACATGCATGTCGACTTTAAAACCAATATTCAAATCGATACGAAACACTTTATATGGCACTAAAACTTCAACTTGATACTCAAATTTATAGGGTTCATCCATGCGATTAATTGAAACAAACCAATATGTATCAGCGCGTTTAGGTTTCCGTTCAAATAACGAGTAAGTGATTTTACTTTCAACCGCATGTAACCCTTGTGCTCGGGTTAAGTAAAAAAGATGGGTTGCGGTTTTATCAATAGTTTTATCATGGCTAATTGCTACAATTTTAGCTAAATATTCAGCATCTAATTTAACAAATGAATTATGCTCACGTTTTAAACGACGCCCTGTAAACCATGAATACATAATAATAAATATAAAACCGGCAATTAAAATAGAGGCAAACCCACCATGGAAGAATTTTTGGATATTAGCGACAAAAAAACCAATTTCAATTACCATAAAAAATAATGTCAGTGGGACACTATACCAAAGTGGCTTATTATTTTTCATAAAATAGAAGAATAACAATACGGTGGTCATTAACATGCTAAGAGTAATGGCTAATCCATAAGCCGCTTCTAAATTAATTGAGGATTGAAAACTTATTACCATCAATGCAGAAAGCGTAAACAATATATAATTAATCGATCTTATATACATCTGGCCTTTAATCAGAGTTGGATATTTCACCCGCACATTTGGCCATAAATCTAATGAAATAGCTTCGCTAATTATGGTAAAAGCACCGCTAATTAAGGCTTGACACGCAATAAACGCAGCCAATGCCGACATAATAATCCCCGTTAATCTAAACCACTCTGGCATCATCATAAAAAATGGATTGACATCAGGACCAATTATTTGCGGATGAGAAATCACCCATGCCGCTTGACCTAAATAATTGATAATCAGGCAGCTCTTTACATATCCCCAAGAAATACGAATGTTTTTCAGTCCACAATGGCCTAAATCAGAATAAAGTGCTTCAGCCCCTGTTGTGCACATAAAAATAGCACCTAAGATAACTAATGCATCGGGCGCTTCAATAATAAATCTTATCGCATACATAGGATTAAAAGCGGCTAACACATTCAAATGCGGCAATAATCGATACAGTCCTAAAATACCCAATGTTGAAAACCAAATCAGCATTCCAACGCCAAAAAATCGTCCTAAAGAGCCGGTGCCAAAAGGTTGGATAAAAAATAGTACCACAATTAAAAGTAAGGTGACTGGAATGATTGGAATACTAGAATAAATAACATTTAGGCCTTCAATTGCAGTGATAATGGTAATAGCAGGTGTGATAGCGCCATCTGCTAGTAACGCTGCTGCTCCAATAATTGCAATAATAAATGTCCACTGGTAACGTCGCCGAATTAAAGCATATAAGGATAAAATTCCTCCTTCACCTTTATTATCGGCTCGCAATGTGATAATCACATATTTTAAGGTAGTTTGAATAGTCAATGTCCAAATTACACAAGAGACGGCGCCCAAAATATAGAAAGGGTTGGCCCATTGATTATTAGGTAAACCATGAATGATAGACTTCAGCACATACAGCGGCGATGTACCGATATCCCCATAGACAATACCAATGGCACTAATAATACCCACAATTCCGACTGGAATTTTATGACTTGAGTTGTTCATTTTCGTTTAAATCAAAACATCCTTGTTATAACTAGCATAATATCGAGGATGCAAATAATATAGCGTTAGTAAGTTTTGTTGCTATATTATTCAATTATCCAAAAAATACAAATAATAATTAATCGTTGCACAACATTTGTGATAGTTAATACTAAATCACTACTTTTCTTAAAAAAATTAACTTTATCACCATGAAAATAAAAGATATTTTCTAAATTATTAATTCTAATAATCATCATTAATCAATAATACTTTATTGATGCAACTATAAGAATAATAATGATTGTTGTTTCTTTACCTTGATTATAACTGTTTAGGTAAAAATTAAGTAAATCGAAATAGTTTAATGTTTTGCTCTGTGTCATTTGACAAGATGTTTTTCATCTAGCTTTTATCAAATGAATAAAAGAACCATGTTTTTAATAACACTGGTAAACGCACGATTCAATAACTTATATTTGCGGCACGATATGCCAAGCCTAATCATAGTGAAAATCGCTATTATAAATAATCTTAAATTAACGACATGGATTAGTTTTACTATTATAATGAGTGATCCAACTTCCAATTACACTAACATAATAAATTACCTAGTTTAGAATAGGCAATGTAAAGAAATTTATGAATAAAAAAAATAACAATCAATATCCTATAGAAAATTATCTTAATAATCTTTCACCAAAACCGAATTGGCTATTATCTATCATACAAAAATTGGTACCCTTTTCTATGATTTGGGTAAGTCTTGTATTAATGTACGGGGTCATTTGTATGTATACCAATATGATGGGACAAGATGAGTTTTATCGTTTTATCTTTTTTTTACAAAGTCCTTTTGTGATTGTACTTAATTGTATTGCCTTGCTAGGAGCAATTTACCATTCAATACGTTGGTTTAACTTAACGCCAAACGTAGTTTTTTCGGCGAATTCAACTAAAACAACCAAGTGTTACCTACTTACAGCAGGTTTATGGTTCGTTTCGATCATCATTTCAATTTGCTTACTGTTATTTATTTTAAGATAAACGGTCTTTACATCATGAAAAATCAACAAATCCAAACACAGCACTTAGAACAAAAAAAGCAAGGAAAAGTAGCAAAAGGATTGTTTGCTTTAGGAGGAATATGGGCAGCAATTTTTTCGCCAGTGATTATTATCATAATGGCTTATATTATTCCTTTTGGTGATGCAACAACGCGTTCTTATATCTTAAAAATAGCAAATACAGAAGTAGGAAAACTATTCTTATTTTTAATGATATCTCTGCCTATTTGGTGTGGATTACAACAGATATTAACGATATTACATCAATTTAATATTTACCCAAAACGTGAAAAAATGCTAACTTACGGGCTAGCTCTTGCTTGGACTTTACATGCAATTTATATTCTTTTTATACGAATATAAATCAAATATAATTCTTATAATCATTAAAAAGGGTTATTTAATAAATAACCCTCAGTTAGAACGGTAAACATCAGTAATAATTAATCTGCCTACTAATTTGAGTTTGTTTATCACTTTGATCGACTTTCACTTTACTGGCTGTAAGCCAATCGTTTTTATCATTAAACGTTAAAAATTGAGTCATATAATTTGCAACATTCTTACCACTTGACCAATAAGAAGTTTGTATTGAGCTTAAACGGTGATTATTATCAAACTGATATAAAAAATCATTTTCATTTTTCATATTGTTACTAAATTGATACAAAACTTTAGCCAATTGCTGTTGCTGGTAAGCAAAAGTATAAGATGAACCACCATTTTGATCTACACCAGTAAATTTTCCTTTCTCATCAACACCCTTAAGTTTCCATTGTACATTTTTACTAATTAGACAATTATTCGCATCATACTGATAGCTGTCAGTTTCAATAAAGATAAAATCAACTGCTTTTTTGGCTTGTTGTGATTCAACAATTTTACCTTGGTTATCGGTTTTAAATTGAATGATACTATTTGTTCTATCTTCCACATCTTCAATAATATTTTCCCATCCAACATTGGTTTTTTGCAGATGTTCAGAATAAACGCGTTGATTTTCGTTTGAAAACAGCTCATATTGACTCTGCGTTATCAGTCCATTCGAGTCATAATCTAAGGTATGCTTAGCAGTAGAACTGATACTATTTCCCTTATCAAGTTTAGTTGCTATAGAGCGTACTTCTTGCTTAATACCTTTAGTTGGCAAATCAATATAATCTAAAATTTGAAAAATATAATTATTGGCTGAAACCAAATTCTCAGCAGGATTATCGTTACAAGTCAAAGCGGTTGCATTTAACGAAATCAACGATAAGCATGGTGTGAATAAAAAAGGTAAAATATATTTATGCATGATTATCCTATAAAGTGAATTAATTTATTAATCGTGTTATAAACTTGAAGTAATTTAATTATCGACATAGCGATGACTTTTTCCCATTAATAAAGCATCGGTCCAATCGACTTGTTCTTCTACTTTTGCATCATTTTTATCTTTGTTATTTACCATATCTGCATGAATAAATGTTTTATTTTTAGCTTTAAGTGGTTTATCTAAAAACGAAAGTAACGTTTTGGTATATTCATTTTGCGCAGAATAAAAGATCTTTTCTCGCGAGCCTTGCTCGACAATTTTACCCTCTTTCATCACAACCACTTGATGACACATTGAATAAACTAAGGCTAAATCATGACTAATAAATAGATAACTAAGCTGGTGCTTTTGTTGTAATGATTTGAGTAAATGAATTATTTGCTTTTGAATTGTATGATCTAAAGATGACGTAGGCTCATCTAAAACTAACAATTCAGGTTTTAAAATTAAAGCTCGCGCAATCGCAATACGCTGACGCTGTCCACCTGAAAACTCCGTTGGATAGCGGTATCGCATATTGGGATCGAGCCCTACTTCTTGCATAATATCAATTAATGCCTGCTCTTGTTCCGCTTTAGTCAATTTTTTATGAGTTGTTAAACCTTCACAAATAATCTGTTCTATATTAAAACGTGGATTGAGTGACGAAAATGGATCTTGGAATACCACTTGGATTCTGCTACGAAATGGCAGTAATTTTTTTCCTGTTAAATGCTGTATTGGATAACTATCAAATAAAATATCGCCGTGTGATTTTATCAAACGCAACACCGCTAATGCGGTAGTTGTTTTACCCGAACCCGATTCCCCAACAATGCCAACTGTTTCGCCTTGATGCACAGTAAAACCAACATTGTCGACAATTTTCTTTTTTTGGCTACTCAAAAGTCGTTTTTTAGTAATCACTTCAACATCAAGATGATTGACATTCAGTAAGATTCCTGGTGTATCAGGTAACGGAACAGGATCGCCACTTGGTTCTGAATTGAGTAATGTTTGCGTATATTCATGCTCCGGCCGTAAAAAAATACGCTGCTTATTATTATATTCAACTATGTCACCTTGCTGCATAACCGCAACTTTATCGGCTAACTTTTTGACAATACCTAAATTATGAGAAATGAATAACATACTCATGTTTAATTCATTTTTTAGCTCTTTAAGTAACTGAATGATCTGTGCTTGTACTGATACATCTAATGCGGTTGTGGGTTCATCAGCAATCAATAATTTAGGATGAGTTAAAATTGCCATCGCAATCATCACTCGCTGCCGTTCGCCACCAGACAGTTGGTGGGGAAAAGCGGATAATTTATTTTTTGGATCTTTTATGCCAACACGATCAAGGTATTGTAAAATTTCGCTTCGAGCAGCATTAGCGCGCATACCTCGGTGCAATGATAACACTTCGTACAACTGTTTTTCTACTGTGTGCAGTGGATTGAGCGATACCATGGGTTCTTGGAAAATCATACTTACCTGATTACCTCGAATCTGACGAAGTACTTTATCGGGTGCATGTAGTAATGATTGATCTTCAAACAAAATATCGCCGGTAGGGTAAGACACTAAGCTTTTAGGTAGCAAGCGCAAAATAGACAAAGCGGTTACACTTTTACCCGAGCCTGACTCGCCGACTAATGCTAGCGTTTCTTGCTCGTGAATATCAAAACTTATATTATTTACCACTTGCAATAATGTGTTACTTTCATGCTTAAAAGCAATACTCAAATCCTCAACAGACAGTAAAGGAGAACTCATCGATACCCTCCTTTGTTAGGATCGAATGCATCTCTAACTGCTTCTCCAATAAAAATAAGCAGTGAAAGCAAAGTAGCAATAATCAAAAACGAACTAATACCAAGCCATGGAGCCTGCAAGTTATTTTTTCCTTGTAACAATAAACGACCAAGCGAAGGCGAATCAATAGGCAAACCAAATCCCAAAAAATCAAGCGACGTTAATGTAGTAATTGAACCACATAAAATAAAAGGTAAAAATGTCAATGTTGCCACCATTGCATTAGGTAGAATATGACGAAACATAATTTTAACATCACCGACCCCCATCGCTTTAGCTGCTCGTATATAGTCAAAATTACGTGTTCGTAAAAATTCAGTTCGTACAATACCCGATAAAGCCATCCAACCAAATAGTACCGTGATTGCCAATAACCACCAAAAATCAAGGGGCAAAATACTGGCAAGTAAAATAATGACAAACAACTCTGGTAATCCACACCAAATTTCAATAAAGCGTTGTCCGATTAAATCAATTTTACCACCGTAATAACCTTGTATTGCACCAATAATTACCGCAATAATTGTAGTAAAAACGGTCAGTAAAATGGCAAAAAACATCGAAATACGAAAACCATATAAAATATTAGCAAGTACATCAAAACCTGCATCAGTTGTCCCTAACCAATGCGACGCTGAAGGTGGGGTTGGAAACGTCGTTGGCGTGTCATAAATTAACGTATTATAACTATAGCGAAAAGGTGCCCATAAAATCCAACCATTAGATTCTATTTTTTGTTGTACCTTTGGATCTAAATAATTTGTTTGAGTGCTAAATTGTCCACCAAATTCAGTTTCGGGATAAAAGTGAAAAATAGGCGAATAGTAGTTATCTTGGTATTTGATAAAAATCGGTCTATCATTGGCGATAAAATCAGAAAACAAGCTAATAACAAACAACAAAGAAAACAGCCAAAGCGAATAGTATCCACGTCGATTATGTTTAAATCGTTGCCAACGTTGCTGATTAATAGAATAATGGCTGTTCATCAGTTGCGTGCCTCAAAGTCAATGCGTGGATCGATTATCATATAAGATAAATCAGACAACAGTTTGGCAATTAGTCCAATCAACGTAAATATATATAGTGATCCAAAAATGACTGGATAATCACGTTGAATAATGGCTTCATAGCCTAATAGCCCAAGCCCATTGAGTGAAAAAATAATTTCGATCAATAACGAACCGGTAAATAAAATGCCAACAAAGGCAGCAGGAAAACCTGACACAATTAATAGTGTCGCATTACGAAACACATGTTTATATAAAATTTGTCGTTCACTTAAACCTTTAGCTCTTGCGGTAATCACATATTGTTTACGAATTTCATCTAAAAATGAATTCTTAGTTAGCATAGTCAGTGAAGCAAAACCACCAATAACCATCGCAATAGTCGGTAGGCAAATATGCCATGCGTAATCTTTTACTTTTCCCCAAAAATCGAGTTGCTCAAAATGTGTTGAAACTAACCCTCGCAATGGAAAAATATCCCAATAACTACCGCCCGCAAATAATATTATTAACAATACAGCGAGTAAAAAAGCAGGTATTGCATATCCTATAATGATTAATGTACTTGACCAAAAATCAAATGCCGAGCCATCTTTAACAGCTTTTTTAATACCTAAAGGGATCGAAATAAGGTAAACAATTAACGTGCTCCAAAGACCAAGCGAAATCGAAACCGGTAAACTTTTAGCAATTAAACCTAATACCGATTCACTTTTAAAAAAGCTGTCACCAAAGTCAAACAACACATATTTTTTTAAAGTATCAAAATAACGTTCAATAATGGGTTTATCAAAGCCATACTGTTTTTCAATCATTGCAACAATTTGTGGATCAAGCCCGCGAGCCCCGCGATAATTAGACTCATTTTTATGCTGTGATAATTTTACTGCTGCATTATCACCTCCCGGTAATAATGCTTGACCAGAATCTGGACCATTTTCAATCATCGCTAAAGCTTGATCGACCGGACCACCAGGTGCAATTTGTACAATAAAAAAGTTAATAGTTAAAATCACAAACAACGTTGGAATAATCAATAATAAACGACGAATAAGATAATTGAGCATATTAATGTTTCCGATTCTTTGTCAGGTTAGCTGCTTTGTCAGCATCGTACCACCAACTATCGACACCAATAGCGTAAGTTGGCTGAATCGCTGGCTGCCCAAATTTGTTCCAATAAGCATAATAGGTTTTACTGTTATACCACATTGGGATCATAGGATATTCTTGCGTTAAGATGCGATCTAGCGCTCGACCAAGTGAAATTAACTCAGCTTGATTATCAACATTTTTAGTAATTTCATCAATAATACTATCGATCGCTTGGTTATGTAGCCCTGAACCATTCCATGATGAATTGAGATACTCACTACCCCATAAAATCATCAAATCTGATGTTGGATAATTAAACGCATTATAAGTCCGTGGCATCATATCGTAATCGCGTTCACGTAAGCGACGAGTCACTTGAGTATAATCAAGTGAAACAATCTTCATGGTAATACCTAAACGAGCTAAATTTTGCTGAAAAGGAATAGCATATTTAATATCATCGCCAAGATAGGTAACCAATTCAAACTCAAAAGGCTGGTTGGTAGTTATATTCACTAGTTGACCATTTTTGATGACCCATCCTGCTTGTTTTAATAATTCAGCTGCAAGTAATAAATTATTGCGATTAAACCCCTGACCGTCACTTTTAGGTACATAATAAGCATCACCAAACACAGCATCTGGAATAATGTTTTTATACTGCATTAACCATTTTAATTCTTGTTCGCTTGGCTTACCAATCGCTGCATAAATGGTATTTTCGAAAAAACTATATGGCCTTTTATAACTATCGTAATAAAAAGCGTGATTTAACCATTCAAAATCAAATGCCAGCGTAATGGCTTTGCGTACATTAATGTCTTTAAACAGCTCTTTTTGTAAGTTAAACGCTAACCATTTGCTATCGGTTGCTGTTTGTACAGATTTTTCTTGTTTGATAATATCCTTGGCATCAAAATACTGCCCCTGATATTGGGTAAACCAATTCTTGGGTTGCCCTTCTCCACGAAAATCATATTCGCCAGCTTTAAATGCTTCTAACGAAACACTGCTATCCATATAATACTCAATACGTTTTTCATCAAAATTATTCATTCCCCTATTTACCGGTAAATCCATAGCCCAATAATCAGGGTTACGTTTATACACAACAAATTGCCCCATTTTATAATCGCTAATAAAATAAGGACCACTGCCAACTGGAGGAATAGTTAATGGCTCTGAAAAATTATGATCTTGCCAAAAATGTTTTGGAATAACCGGCAGATTACCAACAAAAGATAGCAATTTCTCACGATCGCTTGCTAGTAGCTCAATGCGCAAATGATAATTATCAATAGCTTTAACACTAATACCCTGATTATATACTCGATACTGTGGAACACCTTCTGTCATAAATTTATGAAAGGTAAATTCAACATCTTGTGCGGTAATGGGTTTTCCATCTTGAAAACGCGCTTTGGGATTGATTGAAACTTCAGCCCAACGATATTTGTCGGAATAAGTAATCGAGGTAGCAATGAGCGGATAAAAACTTGTGATATCATCCGCTAAATTAGTGAACAAAGTATCATATAATGATCCTGAATTTTTTTCGGGGGCTCCTCGGCTAGCATAACGATTAAAATTATCAAAAGTACCAATTTCAGCCAATTTAATTACGCCACCTTTTGGCGCGTAAGGATTAACGTAATTAACATATTGAAAACCATCGTGATATTTAGGTTCACCTAATAGCGAAAAAACAGTTTGGTGATAAATTTTTTCAGTTACTGGCTTTGGACCAACAATTTCAATTAAATTATTATCATTAGATTGATTTGCTGAAAGCACATTTGATGAAGTATTGACTTGAAATACATCTTGTTGATTTTCTTGAGCATTAACCGCTACCGAACATATGACCAATCCACTCATACAACTTGATACAAGTATTGTAGATAATTTTTGTTTGATTTGGTTGATCATCCTAATGCTATTCCTATTCAATTAGCTTAATAAATAGTTTTAAGCTTAACACTTTTATCAAAATTATAGAGTTAATAGACTATTGATAATAATGTTATCTATTTTGCCAAACTTCCATTAAATGAGCAAAATTAAATTATTCAATTTAATCATAAATGCCGACAATAACATCAATCAATTATCGTTATCATGATAACTTCGCTATATTAAGTTTATTTAGTTAGCACTGAAATTAAATAGGATGTTATATCTCGAGCTATAGCAGTATTTAAATCATTATTATGATCAACCGTAATAATTGATAGATTTAGCCATTGTGCATAATAATTAACAATAACATTTGAAATAAATAGTATTATTGATACAGGTAAAAAAGATATGTATTTGCCAGACGCTATTTAGCCTGTTGAAAAATATGAATTGAAATATGTTAATAAGAATAGACTAAACTTTAGTGCGTAAATAACAATAACATTTTGTGCAGTTATTTAACACTAATTTAGTGAGCAACCACAACAACGATAAAAATGATAAGATATTCTATGCAGCTAAACGCGTTATAAAATTTAACAATATGCTCAAATAGCCAATATAAAAAATTTTGATATCAAAAAATTTCGCGTAAGTTAATATAATTAAAGATTAAAAATTAGATTTATTAAATTTCATCTGAATTATATTAACTTAACGACCAACCAATCAAATGAACCGGTAATAGGATTAATAAAGACTTAAATCAGATTGCCAAAGAATGTAAGGATCATAATCATCATCACCATTCGGTAAAGCACCTGTCAGTGGCGTTTGTAAAAACTCAGTTTCATTTAATTGATTATTATTAATATATTCAATCTTCCATATCAATAAATCTTTTCTATTTTCGGGTTTATCTAAATTACTTGTGATATGGGATAAAGAGTTGTGATAAATGATTTGCCGCCAACACTCATCAGTATTTTTAATACAATATTTAATACTAATTGGTTGGTATTTTTTACCGTCTTTAATTAAAACGGGAACCGCTTTTTGTTCTTGATCATCAACAAAAAAAGACAAAAATAAATCATTAGCTAATTGAGCTTTATATTCAGTAAATTTAGGATTACTGGAAGATGAAGGCTGTTTTTTAAAACTTTCTTGTAGTGAATCAGCATAACTATAACTAATACATGTCATAAACAAGAAAAATACTGATATGAATTTTTTCATAAGATATTCCTTTTGTTAGATTAGTAAAATAATTAAATATTAATAGACGGAGTATCTGACAAAATTACAATATAGTTGCGGTTAAGCTATATAAAATAGTAATTGAAATGGTAACTCACGAACTAAAATAATCAAAGAAAAGCAGTTATAAACTTTGTAAGCTTTGTATACCCAAAATCAATATTAAAATTTTATAAAATATTAAATTGGTGGAGCCAAGGGGGATCGAACCCCTGACCTCAACGCTGCCAGCGTTGCGCTCTCCCAGCTGAGCTATGGCCCCATATAGAAAGGGATAAAAACTGGTGGTAATGATATGCAACTAGACCATAGGTGTCAATCTATTTGATGTTAATTGTTAAAAAAACAATCAAATAAAGCCCTTTCATTATGTGAAAGAGCTTTATATAACTAACGTAAAATCGATGGTTGATCTGCGCCTTCAACTTCAACTTTTGGTGGCATAAAATGTTCGCGTTTTATACCTAATTTAAGTGACATATAAGCAGCAACATAAATTGATGAAATTGTCCCTAAAATAATACCAACGCCTAATGTTTCAGAAAAACCTTTTAACATTGAACCGCCAAAAATATACAGGATAATCACAACTGCAAGCGTTGTTCCTGAAGTCATCAAAGTTCGGTGTAAAGTCTGGGTTAACGAAATATTAATGACATCATAAGGCGAAGCTCGACGAATTTTTCTAAAGTTTTCACGAATTCGGTCAAATACAACAATGGTATCGTTAAGAGAATAGCCAATGATGGATAACATTGCAGCAATAATCGTTAGATCTAATTCACGTTGAAATAACGATAAATAACCAGCAGTTATCACAACATCATGCGCTAATGCAACTACCGCACCAGTACCAAATCGCCATTCAAAACGAAATGCAATATAGATCAAGATACAAATTAACGCAGCACAAATTGCTAAGATACCATCTTGTGCTAATTCAGCACCAACAGTCGGACCTACAAATTCAATACGTTTAATCTGCGCATCAGCATCAATATCTTTATGGATTAAATTAGAAATTTTACTGCCTAACGCATTATCAATAACAGATGATACCGTACCGTTATCTTGTTTAGCAGCAGCCAATCGAATGATAATATCTTTACTGCTACCATAGTATTGCACGACAGGCTCATGATAACCGGCGTCCCGTAAACTATTACGCAGATCATCAAGATTAACCGCTTTTGTCACAGTAATTTCAACGGTTGTACCGCCTGTGAAATCTTGTCCAAGATTAAAACCCTTAACAAAGATAACGACAATTGATGCAACTACGAGTAGCATTGAAATCACAAAAGCGATAAAACCAAATTTTAAAAAGTCGAGCACTCTGCGTCCATGATTTAGCTCTCTAACATCATGATTTTCTTTTTTATCAACAGTCACAATAAACCTCTAAATTGATAACTTATTAACGCGACGACCGCCATAAATCAGATTAGCTAATGCACGAGTACCTACGATCGATGTAAACATCGATGTTACAATACCAATACCTAATGTAATAGCAAATCCTTTAATCGAGCCAGTACCCACAGCATAAAGAATGACCGCTGTGATTAATGTCGTAATATTCGCATCGAAAATACTACTCCAAGCGCCGGCATAACCTTCGTTAATGGCATGTTGTACACCGCGACCATTACTGAGCTCTTCTTTAATTCGTTCATTGATAAGAACGTTAGCATCAACGGCCATACCAACTGTTAATACAATCCCTGCAATACCAGGCATACTTAATGTTGCGCCTGGTAATAATGACATAGCACCCACAATTAGTATTAAGTTCGCAACCAATGCAAGGCTAGCAAACACACCAAATAGACGATAGACAATTAGCATAAAGAAGACTGAAATGAGTAGTCCCCAAACACAAGACTCTAAACCTTGCGTGATATTCTCTTGTCCCATTGATGGTCCAACTGTACGCTCTTCGATAATTTGAATCGGTGCAATTAAGGCGCCCGCTCGTAATAGTAGTGATAGATTTTTAGCTTCATCAACACTACTTATCCCCGTCACCTGAAAACGATCACTAAAAATACCTTGAATTGTCGCAACATTGATTACCCGCTCTTGTTTTTCAAGAATAGGTTTATCATTTTCGTCACGTTTTCCTGTATCTTTATATTCGACAAATAACGTTGCCATCGATTTTTTGAGATTTTTCTGAGTAAAATCTAGCATCGTTTTACCACCAGAACTATCAAGCGTAATAGCAACTTCTGGTTGGCTATATTCATTGACTCTGAATGAAGAATCAGTGATGTGATCACCTGTTAGTACTACACGTTTATAGAGCAAAACAGGGCGCCCGTTTTCCATATATTTGATTTCAGAACCATATGGAACGCGCATATCACCTTTGATAATAGCGGGTAAATTAGGGGTGTTATCTTCATTTACTTGTCTAAACTCAAGGGTGGCTGTTGCCCCTAAAATACGTTTAGCTAAAGCAGTATCTTGAATACCCGGTAATTCCACTACAATGCGATCTGAACCTTGACGCTGCACAATAGGCTCAGCAACACCTAATTGATTTACACGATTACGTAAAATAGTGGTATTTTGTTGAACAGCATCATTTTTGGCTTGTTGTAAACGCTGTTCACTAATATTGATAGTAATACTATTTTCAGTTTGTGAGGTAAGTTTGTAATCGGGTAAACCATTAATTTTAGTAATAGCTTTATTACGATCTTCAGTATTCGCAAATTGCACAACAATTTGTTGATTGCCCTCTTTATTGATGGCTGCATAATTTAATTTGCTATTTGTTAACTCAAATTTTAAATTTTCAGTGGATTGTTCAATGAGCTTACTGAGTGCTGTTGTCATATCAACTTCCATTAAGAAGTGAACACCACCACGTAAATCAAGACCAAGTTTCATTGGCTCAGCACCTAGAGCCGTTAACCAAGCTGGGGTTGCTGGTGCTAAATTGAGTGCAACAATATAATCATTCCCTAACTCTTGTGAAATTAACTCTTTAGCTTTGAGCTGAGTATCATTATCACCTACACGAATTAAAATAGATTTGTTTTCAAAGACAAATGATTTAGGTTCTATATGATTATCGGTCAAGAGTTTTTTAATTTTATCTTGGGTAGCAACATTAATTTCAGCAGTATTTGAACCGGAAATTTGTATAGCGGGATCTTCACCATAAATATTTGGAAGTGCATAAAGTAGGCCGGCGAGAATAACGACGACCAACATAATGTACTTCCACAAAGGATAGCGATTTAACACGACATATTCTCTTGTGGAATTAGCTAATTAACACAATGAACTATAATAGCTTACTTGCTATTATAGTGACTTCATTGTCCCTTTTGGTAAAACAGATGTGATAAAGTCACGTTTGATAACAACCTCTGTTGTATCATTTAACTCTAACGCAATATAACCATTGTCGTTAACTTTAGATACACGACCAATAAGTCCACCGTTGGTTAACACTTCGTCACCTTTTGAAATCGAAGCCATAAGTTCACGATGGGCTTTAGCACGTTTTTGTTGTGGGCGCATAATCATAAAATAGAAAAACAGACCAAACACAACCAACATGATAGGTAAAAAATAAGGATTGCTTTCAGCCGCAGCCCCTTCATTTGCATAAGCATTAGAAATTAAAAAGTCCATATAGGTCCTCTTGATTCAAATAAAATATTAAAGGTCGGAATTATAACACAATAACTAAATCTATTATTAACTATTTCTTGTCAAAATGTTTAAGGTAACAGATATTTCTTAATGTAAACAAGACCCAAGTAAATTGTTCAAATCAATTTCAACCTACCTGTAAAAACTTTTTAAAAGCGCAAAAGCGCTTATTAAGTCGTTAGATATTGTGCCATACTCACTAGATTAAATAACCATTTAGGATAAATACCACAAATAAGAATTAATAAGGCTGACAACGCAATAATGAGCTCGCTTATTTTCATATCCTGCCATTTTAGTTTGATAATAGCACTATTTAATATCTGATCGTCTCGACAAGAAGGCCTTATATAAAGATTAATAATTAAACGTGCATAAAAATATAAACCAAGAGCACTACCAATTACCACTGCAGCAATTAACCACCATAATTCAGCGGTTACCCCCAATAGTACTAATAGAAATCGACCAACAAACCCAGCAGTAAGCGGTACTCCAGCTAACGATAATAAACCAACGGCCATCGTTAATGCTAAGATAGGTCTACGCCAAAACAACCCCGATAAATCTACTTCGTTTTCATGATCTTGCAATTCATCAGAATGCGATTCTAAACTAATCACTCCGAGTATGCAGATATTGGCTAAAATATAACTAATTAAGTATACGCCAATTGTTTCTAAAGCTAATACTTGATATTGCACAGCAATTAATGCAATGAGTAAATAACCAAAATGTGCAATGGAGGAATACGCTAATAGTCGTTTTAGACTACTTTGCATTAAAGCAATTAAATTTCCCCATAGTATTGATAATAGTGCCATGATAACAAGTATCATTCGAATGGTTTCATTATTAACAATCGGCGCCAATAAAAACAACCTTGCAATGGCACAAAATAGTGCAACCTTTCCTACTGTTGATAATAATAGAGCAACAACTGTCGGTGCACCTTGATAAACATCGGGCAACCATAACTGAAAAGGCACTAATGAAAGTTTAAAACCAATCCCAACTAACATTAAACAAACACCCATTAGTAATAAATTACTTGGATAAGACATGGTTGAAAGTTGGTAACTTAACCCGCTAAAAGTTAGCTCGCCAGTTGTTGCATAATAAAAGGCAATTCCCATCAATAAAAACACACTAGCAACAGCGGATAAAATCATATATTTAACGGCAGCTTCTAATGAATGAGTTTGAATATATTGATAGCCAATTAACCCAACAAATGGAATTGAAAGTAATTCAATGCCAACAAAAAAAGAAATCAAATGGCTAGCATAGACTAGTGTAACGCCGCCTAATGTCATAAAAAGTAAAATAACATAAAACAAACCATGAGCAACTCTTTCATGAACAAACCAACGATAGGCTAAGCAAGATACCGTAATTGCAATGATTAAAATTAAACTGGTATAAAGCAATCCATAACCATCACAAGTAAACAAGGCAGTAATTTGATGCGCTTTCCATTCTTCAACTGATGGATCTGTGTTTGATTTATCTTCAATATTTTCATTATTGGTATCTGAGGTTATGTTGGAATTAACATCAGTTTGATTATTTTGTTGAGCGTTATTATCAGCCTTTGTTTCGGGTTCAGTGGGCACAGCATCAACAGCAATCGTTTCCTCACTATTTGGTACAGAGTCTTCTTTGGTTGTTACATCCGAATTTAAAGATATTTGCATATTATCGCTGCTTATATCTGTTATCATCTGGGTATTGAACGATATTTTGTAACCAATCATCGAAGAACATAACAATGCACAAACTAAACCAAAAACAGTTAAAAAAGCGCACCCTTTTGTATTCATTTTCAGAAAAAATAGGGCAATAAGCAAAACAATGATAGTGAAGCTTAATACAAATATCGGCGATAAGGCTATCATAAGTTATTACTCTCCCGCGCGCTCTGCTGTAATGTATTGTTGGGTTTGGTTGACGATAGAATATGACATATCCAACACTATTTGTGGATATAAGCCAATAAAAACTAGTACCATTAATATACTCGTTAATAATGAAATATCTTTTCTACTAAGGTGAGATTTAGCTGAATGATTTTTTTCGACAACACCATAAAAAATTGGTTGCATGCGAATAATCAATGAAATTGACAATAATAGTAAACCAATCACTAACAAAATAGTGTAATAAGAGAATGATGTATAACTACCAAGCAACATCATATAGTTGCCAACAAAATTAGCAGTACCTGGAATACCTAAAATAGCCAAAATAAAAAATAAGGTAAATGTCGAAAGATAACGAACTTTCTGTTTAAGACCTGTAAATTGATTAATATTACGCGTTGAGTAACATTCAACTAACAGACCACTAATAATAAACATGCCAACGATAACTAAATTAATGGCAATCATTTGTATCACAATACCTTGATAAGCAATCACTGAACCACTGTAAATGATTGCTGTCATATAGCCCATTAAAGCAATATGTACATAAGCAATTAACTTTTTGATATCAGTTTGATTGAACGCTAATAGTGCTGCATAAACCAAAGTAAATAATGCTAATATTAAGATTAATGGCATAATCATAACTGAGGCATTTGGAAACAAAGGAATCACAATTCTAAATAGCCCAAAGGTAGCTGTTGTTAGAAGTAAACCACTAATCATCATTGATCCCGAGGTTGATGATTCAATATGCGCATCAATAAACCAGCGATGAAATGGCACAAAAGGAATGCGTACAATAAAAGCAGCTAAAAAACCGAGCATTAGTAAAAATTCAGTATAGCTAGAAATGGGGGTTTTGGTTAAAACTTGATAATCAAATGTCCAGTGCCCCGTTAAATTCCAATTAATTAGCGCTAATGACACAATGGATATTAACATTAACAAGCTACTAATTTGAGTATAAATCAAAAATTTGCTCGCACCATTAAAGCGCAATTGGGAACTTGAGTCGCGACGCCCCCATAAAGAAATGATAAAATAAATAGGAATTGCTACCGCTTCCCAAAAAAAGAACATCAAAAACAGATCGGTGATAACAAATAACATCATAATAGCTGATGTCATAAATAAAATGCATAAATAAAACAAACCAAAATTATTCAAACTTTCTTTACTTGAATAAACAATTGTCAGTAACACAATAAATAGTGTGGAAGCGATTATCACTAACGATAAGCCATCTAATACCAGATGAAAATGAATATTTAGCAAAGGAATCCATTCAATATTCACTTCTTCAAGCCAGTTATTACCTTGTTGTAATACCGTTAACCCATCTAGCCATAAGATTAAAGCAAGCATTAACGTAATTAAAATTGTTATAAATGCAATAACCATTGGTAACTTATACCAATGTGATGGTAGATAAGAAGTTCTGACAATTCGCAATAAAAAAACATGGCATAACCAACTAATAAATCCGCCTATTACAGGTAAGAATACAAGCGATAACAACATGAAAGATTACACCTTTATTAAATAAAAACGAGTAACATTAATATAATAATGCTTCCCATGACAATTGAAACCATATACCACCTTATATGCCCATTTTCTAAGCTGACAATATATGAGTTAATTTTCTTTATCCCTAACATTATCCAATTATCCCATAACGCTAAAGGATCTTGTTTAAGCAGGTTAGCTAAAAATAGATAAGGTTTAACAAATAGGTAACTGACAACATAATCAAAGCGCCAATCGCCATTACATAATCGTGCAAAGAATTTAATCATTGGTGTATTGAGTATTTCTTGCACTTCACTATTCGGATGCGCGTACAAAATATAGGCAATAAGAAAACTCAATAATGTTACAGCAGCAAGTAACAATTGAAATGATAACTGACCATTAGTATCAAGTTCAGCAATAGGAATAAGCCCCTGAACAGGAAGCGGGAAATAGATAAAAATTGCTGTTGTAAAAATCAATAGGATAAAGGCTGGGCAATAACTTATCCACATTGTTTTATTAAACTCAAAAATCTTTGGTTTATGATAAAATGCGGTAAAAATTAGTCGCCAAATACTTAAACTTGATAACAAAATACCTAATAAACCAATAGTACCAGCCATTAGATGATCTTTAGCCATTAGCCCCCAAATAATATCACCTTTGATATAAAAAGAGGCAGAGATCCAAGGCATAGCACTTAAAGACAACATAATAAGCAAAAATATGGCATACAACATTGGGAATGATTTGACTAATCCACCAAGTTTATTGATATCTCGCTCACCATGGCATTTTTTAATTAAAATCGCAGAGGCAAAAATGAGTAAAGAGCTGGTTACCGCATAATTAATTAAACAATTGAGTGACAAATTCCAACTTTGTGTGGAAAACGCATAAAATAAGTAACTAAGCTGAGCAAGGTTAGTAAAAGTGATTATACGTTTAATGTCACTTTGAACTAAAGCAATTGAACTAGCAAATAATACGGTTAACGAAGAAATAATTGTCATAATGGCTAATGTATCACTCGACATCATAAACAAATTACTTAAACGTAGAACCAAATATACCCCTGCTAAAATAACGGTAGATGATTGCAGCAAAGCCACCGCCGGCATAGGTGCTAATGTTGTTTCAACAAACCATGAGTGCATAGGAAATAGTGCTGACTTACTTATTGCCCCTAAAAATAACATTAATGTTATCCAAAAAATAACATCTGAATCGACAGCTAAATTATCGTGAGCCTGTGTCAAAATATCACGTATATTTAACGTATCTAAAGTTTGATACAGTAAAAATATACCAATAATAAGAAAAATATCGGTTAAATGCATAATGACAAATGCTTTAACAGCAGCATAGCCATTACGCAGCTGTTTATAATAGATACCAATAAGTAAGTATGTACTTAAACTCACACCCTCCCAACCAATTAACATAACCAAGAGATTATCAACAAGTACAATAGTTAACATACTAGCAATTAATAAATTGCTATACGCATAAAAATTATAGATATCTTTTTTGGAAGTTAAATAACAGGCGGCGAAAAAATAAATTAATAGACCAAAAAAAGCAATTAGCACCAAAAAAGTAAGGGATAAACCATCTAATGTTAAAGATAAAGGAACAACAAAATCGCCGACTGAAAACCAATTCCAAAGTGGTCGGCTATAGACTAACGTCATATCAGGTACAGTATTTTTACTAAAATCAATACATGAAAATAGCGTAATAAGAGCAACAATTAGCATGGTGCTAAAGCCAATAATGATGACATTAATTGATCGAATATGTCTCCCTAGACAGACCAACAATAAAAAAGAGACTAGGGGAACAATAATAGTTAAATAAAGTAAGTTCATCCTTTCATTTCACTCAATGAGTCAATATTAATTATTTTACGGCGATAAATTAATTTCATCAGTAACGCAAGCCCAACACAAGCTTGAGCTAATACAGTAATGACAGCTAAAATAGCCAGTACTTGACCTTCTGCCTGTTGCCAATAACTACTTGCAGCAACCACTGCGACGATAGCGCCATTATTCATAATCATAAGGCTTAGCAGTAAAAAATAAAAATTACGTCGAATCATTACGCCTAATAAGCCAATTACAAATAATACAGAAGCGAGAATAAGACAATGCATTAAAGGAATCATATTATTTCTCCGACAATAGTCGATGCATAAAATGATAGGCAATAACAACTGCACCTAACAACAAAAAACCAGCCAATTCCGACATCAAAATGTAAGCATATACTGACATTTCATGCATCAATTCATGAGCCTCTTTAATTTGTGAGTAGTCAGTACTCACTACACCGTAAATCAGTACAACTAATAAAATAAAAGCTAAAACTAATGGACCTAGCCAAATTTTAGGACTGATACCTCGTTTTTTATTCTCAACATTGTCGACACGAATTCGTAGAATAGTTGCAACAGATAAAAATAACATCACTGTGCCACCAATAAATAAAATAATGTATAAAACAGCAGAAAAATACGTATCGAGTAAAATAAATATTAAAGCTGAAGCAAAAAGCGCAATAATAAGGTATAAAACGGCTTTATCAACACGTAAGCAACTAATCACTTTTATACTGGCAATAACAGTAATAATCGACGCAATATAGAAAACAATAAGCATCAAATAACAATCCAATATACATTAATCATTGCGTTAGTATATACCCAAATCCTATTAAGATACAGTTTACAGACAATCTGTTAACAGAAAACAAGCATTTAAAAACATAATCTGACTAAAAAATACTCTTAATTAATTTTTTTATCTTTTTAGATAATGATGAGAATATAATTAAAACAATTAAAATAATAAAGAATATAAAATTTTATTATTTAAATTCAATATGGTATTGTTATAAAGTATATATCTTAAACAAATTAGCAATGACTTATATCTTAGCCTCTAAACTGTAATAACCGTTTTACAGTTTAAAGTTTAGTTAGCCATAATAAAGAAAATGAGAACAGAATGAACAGTGAATATTCCTCAATGAGAAGCAACGTCAATATGCTAGGGACTTTACTCGGTGATGCAATCAAACGCGCCACTGGTAATAAAACATTTGATTTAGTAGAAGAAATAAGGCAATTATCAAAATCAGCACAGCAAGGTAATAAACAAGCCCATAATGAATTACTCAAATTGATTGAAAATTTGAATGATGAGGACTTGTTACATGTTGCTCGAGCATTTAATCAATTCTTAAATTTGGTTAATACTGCCGCCGAATATTATGGTATTTCTCCTCATGGTGAAGCATCGAGTAGCCCCAAAAAAATGACGGAATTATTTAGTACATTAAAAAAACTCAATTTTTCAAATCAAACCATAACACAAGCTATTAATGATCTTTCGATTGAACTGGTATTAACAGCTCATCCAACCGAAATTAATCGCAGAACAATGATTAATACCTATACTGCTATTAATAATTGTCTATCTCAACTAGATCATAATGATTTAGCTGATTACGAAATAGAACGGATCATGCGCCGTCTTAAACAACTTGTCTGCCAAGCATGGTACACCGATGAAATCCGTAAAAAACGTCCTACGCCGCTTGATGAAGCAAAATGGGGATTTTCAGTCATTGAAGATAGTTTATGGGAAGGGGTGCCACTGTTTTTACGTGAATTTAATGATCAATTAGTTGATGCATTTAACGAACAATTATCGGTTGATCATGTTCCAATTAAGTTTACCTCATGGATGGGGGGCGACCGTGATGGCAACCCAAATGTAACAGCTAAAGTGACGGAAAAGGTCATGTTACAAGCTAGGTTAAAAGCAATTGAGTTATTTTTAGCTGACATTCAAATACTGGTTCGTGAATTATCGATGAGTGAATGTAGCCAAGCGGTTATCAACTTGTTAGATGAAAATAATAAATCTGCCTCTGAACCTTATCGAGCAGTGATGAAACAGTTACGAGCTCGCCTGATGAAAACCCATAGTTATATTGTTTCATTACTAAATAATGAACAAGTCATCCCCCCTACAGATATTTTAATTAAAAATGAACAACTATGGACGCCACTTTATACCTGCTATGAATCATTAATTGAAAATGGCATGTCAACAATAGCACATGGTCCACTACTTGATACGTTACGACGTATAAAAAGCTTTGGTTTGCAATTAGTCAGGTTAGATATTCGTCAAGATAGCTCTGTCCATACTGAAGCACTAGATGCATTAACTAAAGAGCTCAACCTAGGCAGTTATGCCCAGTGGTCTGAAGATGAAAAACAAGCATTTTTATTAGCAGAATTACAATCAAATCGTCCTTTATTGCCTTACCGCTGGCAACCACCAGAAATGGTACAAGAAGTTCTAGATACTTGCCGTGTTATCAAAAAGGCTGGACAAGAATCGATTGCATCTTATGTTATATCAATGGCCAAAGCGCCTTCAGATATTTTAGCGGTTTACCTACTATTAAAAATGGTCGACTGCCAAAAAAATATCCCTGTTGCTCCATTATTTGAAACCTTAGATGATTTAAATAATGCCAAATCTGTCATGCAAAAACTTCTGGATATTCCTTGGTATCGTGAAAAGATTCAAGGTAAACAGATGGTCATGATTGGTTATTCTGACTCTGCTAAAGATGCAGGTACACTTGCCGCGTCATGGGCACAATATCGTTCACAAGAAGAGTTGGTTCACTTATTTGAAAAATATAATATCAATCTAGTGCTCTTTCATGGGAGAGGTGGATCTATCGGTCGGGGCGGCGCACCCGCACATGCGGCATTACTTTCACAACCACCAGGATCGTTAAAAGGTGGGCTTCGAGTGACAGAACAAGGTGAAATGATCCGTTTTAAACTGGGTTTACCAGAAGTAGCTTTGAGCAGTTTGATGCTATACGCATCAGCCATTTTACAAGCTAACTTATTACCCCCTCCAGAGCCTAAACAAGCATGGCGTGATATTATGGATGAAATGTCTGATATATCATGTCGTTGCTATCGAAGTTATGTGCGTGAACGTGCCGAATTTGTCGATTATTTTAGAGCGGTAACGCCAGAAGCAGAGCTTGGACGATTGCCACTTGGTTCTCGTCCACAAAAACGACGAACAGGTGGCGGTATTGAAAGTTTACGAGCCATTCCGTGGATTTTTGCTTGGACACAAAACCGTTTGATGGTGCCTTCTTGGTTAGGTGCCGGTAGTGCACTTAAACAAGTCATTGAAGAAGGGAAAAAAGATTTACTTAAAGACATGTATCATAATTGGCCATTCTTTAACGCTCGTTTAGGTATGCTCGAAATGGTATATGCTAAAGCTGCGCCAAATATTCATGAATATTACGAGCAAAGACTTGTCGATCCGATTTTATGGCCGTTAGGTGAAGAATTAAGAAATTTATTAACTCAAGACATTAACACCGTACTAACTATCACCGATGATATTAGCTTAATGGCTGACTTGCCTTGGATTGCTGAATCGGTTGCATTACGTAATACTTATATCGAACCGTTAAACTTATTACAAGCTGAATTATTGAGACGTTCGCGTAATCGCAGTGAAGAAGAAAATACAACGGTTGAACAAGGATTGATGATTACTATATCCGGAATTGCTGCTGGTATGCGTAATTCAGGGTAACGGACCATCAAAAAATAAAAAGAGCAATTTGCTCTTTTTATTTTCCTGATAATAACTGATCTAAATAAGCTTTAGCATCTTTGTCACCTTGCTCGCTTGCTTTAGTAAACCAATAGATCGCCCGATTGGTATTTTTTTCAATACCTTCGCCTTCAAGGTACTTTATACCTAAATTATATTGCGCATCAACACTACCTTGTTCTGCGGCTTTAATGTACCATTCTACAGCCTTCTTGGCATCTTTTGGCACGCCGCCACCAACTTCATACATCACGCCAATATTGTATTGTGCATCAGCATTACCTGCTTCAGCCGCTTTAGTAAACCAGTATGCAGCTTTAGAATTATCAGATTTTGTGCCAGTTCCTGTTGCATACATAATACCCAAGTTATACATCGCCAGTACATGCCCTCGTTCTGCGGCTTGAGTATAAAAATAAGTAGCAGCGACATAATCTTTAGTCAAACCATCACCATGTTCTGACATCAAACCTAAATAGTATTGAGCTTCAGGATTGTTGCCTTTAGCGGCCTTACTAAACCAATCTGCTGCAACCATTTTATCTTCTTTAACACCATCGCCAAAAAAATACATGATACCTAAATTAAGGTAAGCATCTAAAACGCCTTGCTCACCAGCTTGAGTAAAATAATCAATTGCACTTAAGGTATTTTTAGTTGTCCCTTCACCATTTTTATACATTAACGCCAAATTATATTTAGCTAAGGCATAATTTTGGTCTGCTGCGCGTTTATAATATTGAAATGCCTGCACAAGATCAGCTGTGGTACCCAAACCATTTTGATACATATAAGCCAGATTATTTTGCGCTTTAGCTAACCCTTGATCCGCTGCTTTTTTATACCAAAAAAAGGCTCGAATATCACTAACTTCAACACCTAAACCTTGTTTATAAATAGTTCCTAATGAAAATTGAGCTTGTGCATCACCTTTTTCAGCTGAAACCCGTAAAGAAGGGATTAATGAACCAGGATCTGCAACCTTCAGTTCAGTATCTGTCTGAGTTTTAGTTTCACTTGCCAAGGCGCCATAAGAAAAACAAAACATAAGCGCCAATAAAATTCGAAATTTTTTCATAATTATTTAATTGCCATAACATGGGGAATAATTATACATAAATGCATAAAAAGGTGATAGTTTTTGTTTATTTTAAGTAAATTTATGTAAAAGATATTGTTTATCAAGCATTATTATTAACTGGCTACACGCCAAGTTTATCCCAAATTTCATCAATATAAGCAACGACCTTAGGATCTTTTTTAATTATTTTGCCCCATTCTCGGTTAGTTTCTCCTGGCCATTTATTTGTGGCATCCAATCCCATTTTAGATCCTAAGCCCGAAACCGGAGAAGCAAAATCTAAATAATCAATCGGAGTATTATCAATGAACGTGGTGTCTCGATGAGGATCCATACGTGTTGAAATCGCCCACATAACATCTTTCCAATCACGTGCATTAATATCATCATCACAAACAATGACAAACTTGGTATACATAAACTGTCGTAAGTAGGACCAAACCCCCATCATGATACGTTTAGCATGACCAGGATACTGCTTTTTGATAGTCACAACAGCTATTCGATATGAGCATCCCTCTGGCGGTAAATAAAAGTCTACAATCTCGGGAAACTGCTTTTGTAAAATGGGAATAAAAACTTCATTCAACGCTAATCCCATCACAGCCGGTTCATCGGGTGGTCGTCCAGTATAAGTTGAGTGATAGATGGCATCTTTGCGATGAGTTAAATGGGTAACAGTAAAAACAGCAAAATTTTCAACTTCGTTATAATAACCGGTATGATCACCATAAGGCCCTTCTGGTACCACTTCATTTGGATCAATATAACCTTCCAAAATAATTTCTGCTGTGGCTGGCAATTCTAAATCATTAGATAATGCTTTAACTACCTCGGTTCGACCTTGCCTTAATAACCCTGCAAATGCGTATTCTGGTAAAGTATCGGGTACTGGTGTAACTGCGGCTAAAATTGTTGCAGGGTCTGCGCCAATAGCCACCGCCACAGGAAATTTTTCGTGAGGATGAGCTTGTTGCCATTCGGCAAAATCAAGTGCACCACCTCGATGCGACAACCAGCGCATCACTAATTTATTTTTGGCTAATAATTGCAATCGGTAAATACCAACATTTTGCCTTTCTTTATAAGGACCTTTAGTAATAGTTAATCCCCAAGAAAGTAATGGAGCAACATCCCCTGGCCAGCAATGCATAATAGGCAATTGTGTTAAATCAACTTGTTCATCTTTTAATACCACTTCTTGACAAGCGGCCGATGATCGGCGCTTGACCGGCATATTCAATATCTGCTTGTATTTCGGTAAAACATTGAAAAATTGTCGAATACCTTTTGGCGGTTCAGGTTCACGTAAAAAAGCTAAAAGCTGCCCGATTTCACGTAATGCCGAGGGATCGTCTTGCCCCATTGCCATTGCAACCCGTTTTGTTGTACCAAATAAATTACATAATACAGGCATCGTATAACCAATAGGGTTTTCAAATAATAATGCGGGACCTTGTGCACGTAAAACTCTATCGGCAATTTCGGTCATTTCAAGATAAGGACTAACAGGATAAGTAATTCTTTTTAATTCACCTTGTTGCTCAAGATAAGTTAAAAAATCACGAAAATTAGAAAAATTCATTCACTATTACTCCCTGTTACTTTGATACCCAATCCAAAGGGGTTTTGTTTATTAAATGATGTTTGACTTATGTCTTGGATTAATCTTCATCAAAATTTTCACTATAAATGGGCGTTTGTTTATTCTGATTGCATTCAATAATTTTAGGTAATAAGGTTTGAAATTGTTTTTGATCAACTTCAATAAACTTTTCTGGTTTAACTTGAAAGAATAAATATTGCGTAGTGTTATCATCAAATTGAAAAGAAGCTAACCAGTAATTTCGATTTTCACTATTATCATTAGCAAATATTTTAATAATACTACTCGCTCGTTTTTCAGGTTGATCATGTAATTTATAATCAATTATTTTTTCTGCAATTTGAGTATCATATTCATCAAAAATCATGTATTGATTTTGGTTAATTTGACACTTTGGTATGTTTATTTCAGCATAACTATTTAGGGTAAAAAAAGATAAACAAATTGACATAATGTAACGATTTAATTTCATACCCGACCTCTTAACTGAATTTTAATAATTTACAATTTTCTTGATCGCCTCTCGATTATTAGGCGATAAGGTCAAATTAGCCGCATCTTGAATTGACATCCATTGATAGGCTAAATGTTCACTCAACATAGGTTTTACCTCGGTAGTCAAAGGCAGATAAAACCAATGTTCTTTATTTATCTTAACCTGTGGTGCATATCGATGTCTAAACTGTGGAAAGATTTCAAATTCAACCACATGTTTAGCATCGACTAACGACAAATTACTACCAACAATATCAATACCTGTTTCTTCAAACACTTCACGAATTGCCGTTTCAACTGGCAATTCGCTATTCTCTAAACTGCCTGTTACTGACTGCCAAAAATTAGGATCATCTTTGCGTTGCATCATCAAACAACGCAAAGTGCTTTGGCAGTAAATAACAACTAACACCGATTCAGGCTTTTTAAATGTTTGCATTTAACATTTCGCTATTTTTTGCAAACTTCGATTCCTAGTTCTACTAATGCTGCTGGATTTGCCGGGCTCGGTGCATCAGTCAATAAACAGGTAGCGGCTGTGGTTTTCGGAAATGCAATCACATCTCGAATATTATCCGTGCCTGTTAATAGCATAGTTAAGCGATCTAATCCGAATGCCAGTCCTGCATGAGGTGGGGTTCCATATTTTAAGGCATCGAGTAAAAAGCCAAATTTTTCACGTTGATCATGTTCATTAATACCTAAAATTGAAAATACCGCTTGTTGCATTTCACTGCGATGAATACGCACTGAACCGCCCCCTACTTCATAACCATTAATGACCATATCATAGGCATTAGCAACTGCTGTCTCAGGACTTTCCATTAGCTGCTGAGGTGTAAAATCTTTTGGTGAGGTGAATGGATGGTGCATGGCACTAAGCCCTTCATCTGTTTCTTCAAACATTGGAAAATCCACAACCCAAAGAACGGCCCATCTATTTTCATCTGTTAAGGCTAAATCCTTACCAACTTTTAAGCGTAATGCACCTAGCGCATCACTAACAACTTTGTAGCTATCAGCACCAAATAATAATATATCGCCATCTTTAGCATTAGCTCGATTAAGTAATGCTTCCATTTGTGTCTGATTAAAGAATTTTGCAACAGGGCTTTGGACACCATCTAGTCCTTTGCTACGTTCATTAACTTTGATCCAAGCCATACCTTTGGCACCATAAACCGAAATAAATTGCGTATAGTCATCAAGCTGTTTTCGGGTTAATTGCGCCCCATTAGGCACACAAAGTAATGCAACACGCCCTTTTGGATCATTAGCAGGCGTTGAAAATACTTTGAAATCGATATCTTTAACTAAATCATCCACATCAATAATTTCAAGCGGATTACGTAAATCAGGCTTATCACTACCAAAACGTCGCATGGCTTCTGCAAAGGTCATAACAGGGAACTTACCTAAATCAACATTTTTAACATGCAACCATAGTTCACGAATCATTTGCTCCATGATCTCACGCACTTGCTCTGCTGTCATAAATGAAGTTTCAACATCAATTTGGGTAAATTCAGGTTGACGATCTGCACGTAAATCTTCATCTCGAAAGCATTTAACAATTTGATAATATCGGTCAAATCCTGACATCATTAAGAGTTGTTTAAATAGTTGTGGAGATTGAGGTAAAGCATAAAATTCACCGTTATGGATTCGGCTAGGCACTAAATAATCACGCGCACCTTCTGGTGTGGCTTTAGTCAACATAGGGGTTTCGATGTCTAAAAAACCATGTTCATTCATAAACGAACGTACAAAGGCAGTCACTTTAGCGCGTGTTTTGAAAATTGCCGTCATCTCCTGACGACGAAGATCGATGTATCGATATTTTAAACGCTGCTCTTCACTATTGTTTTGATTAAAATCTAATGGTAAAACATCACTTCGATTAAAAATAACAAGTTCAGTTGCTAAAACTTCAACTTCACCAGTTGCCATATCTTTATTGATTTGGCCTTCTGGTCTAGCCCTTACTTTACCTTTAATTTGAATACAAAACTCATTGCGTAGTTCACCCGCTAACTGATACGCCTGCAAATAATCAGGATCAAAAAAGACCTGTACAATTCCTTCGCGATCACGCATATCAATAAAAATCATACCACCTAAATCTCGGCGTTTATTAACCCAACCACACAAGGTAACTTCTTGATTAATATGAGATGAGTTTAACTGACCACAATAAATCGAACGCATAAAATATCCTGTTAAAATTTCAAGCTATAAAAATTGTCTGTATTATAAATCAAATAAAGGGCTTATAAAGGCATTTATTGATATTTATTATTCAATTGTTTCAATCAGCTCATCAAAAAGACAATCTTGATTATGATTAACAAATTAACAACAGTTGTTTATTGACGGTAATAATCAAGGTTATGTATATTAAATATGCAGTGCAAATACTGACTATGATTCTATATATCATGGATAGTGATTATTGATAAAAACTATTATTAGAGGTTTATAAGGATGGAAATTATTAAAGACTATAGAGTGCATTTGTTAGCACTAATAGTCGTTCTGATCTGTGAGTTTATTGGTAAACAATCTATTTGGATTATTACTTTATACCCCATGCTATATGCTATGATTATTGGCGGAATCATAAGCCTTCCTAAACTCAAAATATTAAACATAAAAAATATGAATCATGCAAGTGCCGTTATGATTGTCACATTAATGCTACTTGTTGCCAAATTGGGCGTTGCCGTTGGTCCTAAAATCGATATGATTTTAAAAGATGCAAAACTGGCACTCATTTTTCAAGAGCTAGGTCACTTTGCCGGTACCATTTTATTAGGATTACCTTTAGCAATGATGTTAGGTATGAAACGTGAAGCGGTTGGCGCCACTTATTCAGTTGCTCGTGAACCCAATATTGCTATTGTTGCAGATAAATACGGTTTAGATTCAGCCGAAGGACGTGGTGTGATGGCTATGTACGTTTGTGGGACACTTTATGGTGCGATTTGGATGAGCATATTAGCAAGTGTTATGGCTAAGTTAGATATTCTTCACCCCTATGCTTTAGCTATGGGCGCGGGTGTTGGTAGCGGAAGTATGATGGCTGCGTCATTAGCACCAATTAGCGATCTCTATCCAGATCTGGCAAGTGAAATTAAAGCCTATGCAACAACAGCAAATTTAATGTCCAGTATAGTGGGTATCTACATTTATACTTTATTTTCATTACCTTTTGCTTCTTTTTTATATAACACTTTTGCTCGTTTTCGTCGTAATTAAGGAAGGATTGTTGTAATGAAAAGTTTAGAAACACTATTTTTACTCATCTTAGTAGCTATTATTATGGCAGCGGGTAACACTGTCGGCTACAAAGTTGATTTTATGTTATCGTTACAAGCATTAGCTATTTTGGTAGTTATATCAATTGTTGGATACTTTGTTGGCAAAGTACCTTTACTCAATAAATTTCCAGTAATTTTATGGGTGTCGGTAGTTGCAGCCATTGCCTCATCCCCTATATTTCCTTTCCATGAACAAGTTGTTTCCATTACGGACAATGTTTCGTTACTTGCCGTTTGTACACCGGTACTTGCCTACGCAGGGCTTGCTATTGGCAAAGATTTAGCATTGTTTAAAAGTATCTCTTGGCGAATTATCCCTGTTTCGCTAGCGGTGTTTTCAGGTACGTTTATTTTTGCCGCAATCATTGCACAGATTACGTTACATTGGGAAGGTGTTATTTAACTGGAATAGGAATTAATTTATGACTAAAGAAGAACTTAAACAACAGGTTTGCCTTGCTATTGCAAATCGAAAAGCAGATATAAAAGCCATTGCTGAAGCTATTTGGGCTGAACCCGAACTTGGTTACAAAGAACACAAAACCGCAAAAAAAGTAGAACAAGCTTTTGAAAAATTGGGCGTGCCCTATAAAAATAAATTAGCGTTAACCGGTGTTAAAGGCCGTTTAAAAGGCGGAAAAGGCAGTAAATATAGCGTCGCGGTTATTGGTGAACTTGATGCCATAATTTGTGCAGATCATCCTGCTGCTGATGAAACCTCTGGTGCTGTTCATTGCTGTGGACATAATGCACAAATTGCGAATATGATGGCTGTCACGATGGGGCTAATCGATTCTGGCGCCATGCAATACTTAGCTGGTGATGTGGTTCCTTTTGCAGTACCAGCTGAAGAATATGTGGAAATCACTTATCGAAATCGGCTTATTGAAGAAGGTAAAATTAAATACATTGGTGGTAAGCCCGAACTCATCTCCCGAGGTGAATTTGATGATGTCGATATGGCGCTGCAAATCCACTTAACTAGTGTACCAAATGAACGTAAAGATGGTTTTATTGAAATATCAACAACCAGTAATGGTTTTATTGGAAAACTAATCAAATATAAAGGTGAAGCAGCTCACGCAGCAGCAGCCCCACATGCAGGCGTTAACGCATTAAATGCAGCAATGATGGGATTGATGGGTGTTAATGCAATTCGTGACACATTTCAAGAAAAAGATTATATCCGATTCCATCCAATTATTACTCAAGGAGGCGATTTGGTTAACGTCGTACCCAGTGATGTAAGAATGGAAAGTTATGTGCGTGCAGGTAACGTTCCTGCAATGATTAAAGCCAATGAACGGATTAATCAAGCCTTACAAGCGGGGGCGATGGCTGTTGGGGCAAGTTGTGAAATCAAAGATTTACCAGGTTATCTTCCTTTACATAATAATGCTACGTTAAATGAACTTTTGAAGTATAACGCTGAAAAATTAATTGGTGAAGAAAATGTCTCAGTTGCACCCCATATGACAGGTAGTACTGATACAGGTGATTTGTCGCACATTATGCCAGTAAGTCATCCATGGATCGGATCTGTGAGAGGCGTGTTGCATGGAAAAGATTATGTCGTATTTGATGAAGAAATGGCTTATATTCGCCCTGCACAAATGATGGCGTGTACAATTATCGATTTACTTTTTGATGACGCAAAATCAGCACAAACGCTAATATCAAATTACAAACCACTCATGACCAAAGAAGAATATCTCACCTTTTTGTCTGGTTTTGACAAATAATCTTAACAGCTTGGCGCCGTAAGGCGTCAAGTGTCTGCTATAATATAGCAATTTACGATGAACAATTATCTATTATGCAAGCGCTAACTGATCAAGAATTATTTCGTTACGATAGGCAAATAACTTTGCATGGTTTTGATATTGAAAAACAGCAAGTGTTAAAAAATAGTGCGGTACTAATTATTGGTTTAGGTGGACTTGGCTGTGCAGCTTCGCTTTACCTCACAGCGGCTGGAGTTGGAAAATTAACTTTAGTTGATTTTGATACCGTGACAAAATCGAATTTAAACCGACAAATTTTATATACAGAAAAAACAATCAATCAATATAAAGTTGAAGTCGCAAAACACACGCTAAGTAAACTCAATGCAGATACCATCATTAATACAGTGAACCAAAAACTGGATGATAGTTGCTTACTTTCACTTATCAAACATCATCAAATTGTGATTGATTGTAGCGATAATCTAACTACTCGAGAACAAATTAACCGTTGCTGTTTTCAAACTAAAACACCACTAGTCTCTGGTGCAGCCATTCGGATGGAAGGTTTATTAACTGTATTTACTTATCAGCATGATGAGCCTTGTTACCACTGCCTGAGTCGTTTATTTGGCGACGATCAATTGACTTGCGTTGAAGCTGGGGTAATGGCCCCTCTAGTGGGAATGTTTGGCTCAATGCAAGCATTAGAAGCAATAAAAGTGCTGACTCATTATGGCACACCGTTATCGGGTCGACTACTAATGGTTGATGCAATGAGTATGCAATTTAATCAAGTTAAGCTGACAAAACAACCTAACTGCTCAATCTGTGGTAATAAACAAAATAAGCAGGCACGACAATGAAATTAAATCGTATCATCTTAGCACCGATGGAAGGCGTGTTAGATTATAATGTAAGAAAGATCTTAACTCAAATTAATCAATTTGATTATTGTGTGACAGAATTTGTCAGAGTTACTCATCATAAATTATCTAACCGAACATTTTACCGTCTATGCCCTGAACTTTACCATGATGGAAAAACAGCTTCGGGTACGCCTGTGCGAGTACAAATTCTTGGTCAATCACCCGAATGGATGGCAGAAAACGCAGTTAAAGCTATTGATTTGGGTTCGTATGGAATCGATATCAATTTTGGTTGTCCTGCTAAAACTGTCGTTGGTAGTCACGGCGGTGCTTACTTATTACAATACCCAGAACAAATATTTAATATTGTTAAACAGACAAGACTCGCCATTGGCGCAACAGCAAAATTATCAGCCAAAATCCGTTTAGGATGGTCGGATAAATCTTACTGTTTAGATATCGCGAAAGCAATCGAACAAGCTGGAGCAAACGAAATTGTCATTCATGGAAGAACAAAAACTGACGGTTATCAAGCTGATAAAATTGATTGGCAAACAATAGGAAAAATCAAACAAAAATTAAATATTCCTGTTATTGCTAACGGCGAGATTTTTTCCGTTAAAGATGCGCAAAATTGTCTTATCCAAAGTCAGAGCCAAGACATTATGCTTGGACGTGGTATTTTAACTCTCCCAAACTTAGCCAATATGATTCGTTTTAATGATGCAGAGTTACAGTGGCAACAAATTTTAGAGATTTTAATTAATTACGCTACAACAACTATCGAAGAGGTTAAACCGCTTTATCATTCAGCGCGCATCAAACAATGGCTAGCTTACTTAAAATCGCACTATTTTCAAGCGGCACAAGTATTACAAAATATTCGAACATTAAAAACACAGCAGCACATTGCCGATTCACTTAAGCTACAACAAACAACACTATCATAAAGTTAAACTATACCCAGTGTTTCGATAAAAATAGTACTGGGTAACTTTACGCACAATCAAACAAGATATAATAAATGAGATAATTGGCAGTGCTATTTTCAATACTAACGCAGTGTAATCATGTAAAGTGGTTTGGCTAACCGTCAAGTCAAATAACCTTTCAGCAATGCTAAAAAGAGTAAAATTAAACACAAAAATAAACAGATTTGAATAAACCACACTTTTCACAATTCTATCAATCTGTAATACCATAAATACTTGAGTAAACGTGTTTTTGCAAACAACTATAACAACACAGAAAATCAACACATAACAGATAAAAGGGAAGGCAATATGGCGGCTAATCGAAATAAGATAGTGATCTTGTTGGATCAAAATATCTAAAATAAAAGACGGAAAACCAATTAAAATAAAAAAGAAAAAGGCTAAAAATAAAATAAAATGAATTTTACAGCTATTAAGCGTATTAAGTTCAAAAACTAATGTACTCTTTTCAAACTGATTATTTAATGCCCTAATACAATAATAAGTCAGTAAACCTGCACACAAATAAAATAGACCATCAGGGATAATACTTAGCACTAAAATAAATAACCATGAATCAACATCGATATAATTGATTAATATCTCATCAAACATTAAATCGGCTATGACACTTAATAAATAGCCAATAGTACAAACAATCAGCACATTTAGTATAATGAGAACAATATTTTTTAAGGTCACCAAATGAACGTTAATTCGATAAAATGCAATTGCAGATACGCCAAACAACAACAGACATTCGGGAATTGAACGTAGCAATTGATAAGGGGTAAGTTTATACAGTGAAGACCATAAATTTTTATAGTCATGAAAAGTAGCAAGAAAGGTTATACCAAATCTAATGTTGAAAATAAAAGCACTCGAAATAAGAAATAGTGTTATAAAAATAAAGGGCAACTTAAAAAAGGATAATTTGTACATTAGTCTATCTAAAACCTGTTAATTCTCTATTTTTTATAAAAATTTCAATGATAACAAATAGATGGCAAGTTAATTTAACAGATTAATTTGCACGTTAAACAAGTAATGATATCAAATTTGCAAAATCACCAAAATATTTGCACAAAATACCACAAGGTGGCGCTATTACCAACTAGAATATCATTCATCACAAGGTGAATCACAAAAATAAAATGAGAAAAGTGACTAAACTATAATTCAATATAGTTTTAATTTTTCAATAAGTTAGATTTTAAAAAATACCTCATCACCAAAAAGGTGATGAGTTAAACATAAAATATCAATCAACTTTTGATTTTAATCAAGTGAAGAAAAAAGCGGGAAATTAGCCTGCTGAGCAATAGCCTTTAATCGTTGCTGAGCTAGGATGATGTTATCTTTCCAATGATCATCATTAGCCCACATTTCGATAACTAGTGGTGCACAATAATTCATTAATTTCAATGTATTAAATACTGCAACAAAATCAACTTCACCATCACCAATAACTAAGTCCCTAAATTGCCCTGCATAATTGGGTTTAACTTTATAAGTATCTTTTAAGTGTATTTGAACAATATGATTGCGACTGAGTAAAAGCTCAGTACTAATATCAAAGTTCCATCCCGATATATTACCCACATCAGGATAAGCCATAAAATAAGGTGAGTTAATTTGTGCCTTTAGGATTTCAAATTTACTTAACGAGTTAAGATAATTAGTATCCATAATTTCTACAGCTAACATCACGCCTGCTTTTTCTGCTTGTTTCGCACACCATTGCATACCCGCAATAAATCGTTGATGGGTCTGTAAGTCAGCAGGTTCATAATACACATCATAACCAGCTAATTGAATCACTCTTACACCTAACTTATAAGCAAACGAAATTGCTTTTAGCATAATCATTTTGGCTTGTTCGCAGATTTTTGGATCCGCTGAACCAAATGGGTATTTACGATGTGCGCTTAGGCATATTGAATGAAAAAAAATACCATTTTTTTCACATAAATGTCGTAAGGCATAAATGTCATCATCACACCAATCAAGCCTTGCTTGACGCTCTTGAGATTCATCAATAGACAGTTCAATAAAATCAAAACCTAAAGACTTTGCTTCAGCCATTTTTTGTTGCCATGAAAGTTGATTAGGCAACGCTTTTTCATAAATACCAATACCTGGCGCGTGTTTAACAAAATTTATTATTTGTTCAGTCATAATTTATGATCCAATAACATGAGGATAAAACAAAAACAGTCGATTACTCGACTGCAATGTAAAATTACCAATATTTAGCAATTTGCTCCCTCAACGCTTGGGCTGTTTGCTGTCCATTTTCATTGGCTAACGCACGACCAGCAATAAAAGCTTTAGTTTTTATTCCAGCAAACAGATGAATATCTTCAGGAACAATACCGCCAGTTATGGAAAGTTCTAAACCTAAATCAGAAAGTTGACGCATTTTAACCAAATCCTCTTCACCCCAACCAACTCCGGCTAATTCGGCATCACGAGAACGATGATAGATAGCTTGTTTAATACCTAATTTACGCCATGCTTTAGCATCATCGAAAGTCCAATGACCGTAAAGTTCTATTTGAATTTCACCCCCAAATTCATCAGCCACTTTTTTACACGCTTCAATGGTGGCAATATGAGCTGCTGCTGATACTGTCAGCCAATCCGCTCCGGCTGAAAACGCCATTTTAGCTAAAATTGCCCCTCCATCAGTGGTTTTTAAATCACAGACTAAGATATGATTTGGATGCTTTTCTCGTAAGGTTTTTACCCCGTTAATCCCAGCACCAAAAGCCAGAATGGTACCCACTTCAATAATATCAACAAATCCAGCAACATTATTGGCGACAGCTAAAGCGGGTTGCAATTCAGTTTGATCTAATGCGATTTGTAGTTTTGGTTTTGTCATTTTATTTTCCTCTTATAAGAACTATTTTTGCCCATAATAAGCATTTGCACCATGCTTACGGAAATAGTGTTTATCTGACAGCGCTTGTTGAATTTTAATTGTTTTATTGAGTTGACGAGTGGCAATAGCCATCATGGCGACTTCTTCAAGAACAACCGCATTATGTACAGCATCAAAAGCATTCTTACCCCAACAAAATGGAGCATGACCTGAAATCACTGCACCAGGCATTGCCATTGGATCGAGTCCGCGACGATTAAACTCTTCAATAATAACCAGACCGGTATTTTTTTCGTAATCAGAGGTAATTTCGCTATCAGTAAGTCGACGGGTACACGGAACATCACCATAAAAGTAATCAGCATGCGTGGTCCCTAACGCTGGTACATCTAACTCAGCTTGAGCCCAGACGGTGGCATAACGAGAATGGGTATGGACAATACCACCAATATTTTCAAACGCTTTATAAAGCTCAATATGTGTTGCTGTATCACTAGAAGGATTTAACTTACCTTCCACTATTTCACCGGTTAATGACACCACCACAATATCGTCAACGGTCATATTGTGGTATTCAACCCCAGAAGGTTTAATAGCAATGACCCCCTTTGCTCGATCAACTTCTGAAACATTACCCCAAGTAAAGGTCACCAAATGATATTTGGGTAATGCTAAATTGGCCTGTAACACTCTCTCTTTTAAAGCTTGATACATAAAATTAACCTCCCAATAGAGCTTTATCAATCACAGCATAAACATCTTCTTTACTGTTACATGCTCGTAATTTATCCAGATCGATGCCGGTAGGACTATTTTCATCCTCTAATATTTGAGTAACCTCCATTAACCCCTGCATATGTTCATCAGATGTACTGCCCGCTAAGGTCACTAATACATCGACAGGTTCTTCTTCCCCTTGAAAATAGACTGGTTTATTTAGTGTGACTAATGCAAAAGCAGTTCGGTTAACGCCATCTTCTGGCCTAGCATGAGGCATAGCAAAATTAGGGGCAATAATGATGTAAGGTCCCATTGTGTTCACACAGCGAATAATCGCATCATAATAAGAGGGTTGAATTGCTTTAGATGCGACCAACATATCAGTACCTAATTTAACTGCTTCTTGCCAGGTTGTAGCATTTGCGTTGAGTAAAATAGAGTTGTTTTCTATTAATGATTCTTTCAAAGCCATGTTGTACTCCCTTTTTATTCAATAAATTATTTAGCAAGCACTTTGTTAATCAGTTCAATAAGTTCATCACCAAATGTTTGCGGATTTAACATATTTTGTACCCCCAAAGCATGCTGACCTTCATTAACTTCAATTTCATTAATTAAGTGTTTAGAAGCCACAATAATGTCAACATTCGGTAATCGTGATTTGTAATCAGTCACCGCACACGAATCCATAACATTAGCAATGCCTTTTTTATCAAGATAATTGGCAATTTTCATTTTCATCATCATCGATGAACCTTGACCACTACCACATACCGCAAGAATACGTATTGGACGTCCTTCGCTAATTGCTACCTCATCCATTTTTTCAACGACTTGCTCATTAAAATCTTGATGGGTATCATTCGTGTCGGCTTGTATTTTTTGATTGGCTTCATCGCGTCGTAATTGTTTAGCGGCAAAGAACATATACACTAAAGCCAAAGCAATAATGAGATAGATAAATAAGTGAGAAATTGATAGGCCTTGTAAAATAGGTGGGAATAAAATTGCCCAGTCAGCCATGCCCATCCAAGAATCGATTGGTGTACCATTTTGTGCAAAAATATGAATAACCCAAGCTGAACCAAAAACTTCAACCATGCCCATGACAAAACAAATCTTCATTACCGCTTTCCAACCGCCAAAGTGATTTGCAAACACCCCAATAGTGGCATTGGAAAAGAACATCGGAATAAAACCTGGAATAATCATAATCGGCGATTTAAATACCAGTAATAAAGCAATTGCTAAAAATTGTCCTAATGCACCCCAAATAAAACCAAACACCATTGCATTAGGTGAAAAAGCATAAATTGCCGCACAATCGATCGCTAATACTGCATTAGGAATAAGTTTTTCAGAGATACCTTTAAAGGCTTCAGATAATTCAGCAACAAACATTCTTACGCCACCAACAATCACTTGGATTGCTACTGCGAATTTAAGCCCTGTTTCTAAAATATAGATTGTCCAATGTGTTGAACCAGCCATGGTTTGTAAGTTATCTAAACCAAATGACAGTAAAATAATGCCAAAAAAGAAAGTCATCACAATAGCTGTAGCCGCGATACTATCGTGAAAAATATGTAACCATTTTGGTAATTTTAAATTATCAACAGAATCATTTTTATCACCGAGTTTTGGTGCTAATTTAACCGCAATCCAAGATCCTAATTGTTGTTGATGGCCAATAGAAAACCCTGCCCCACCTGTTACTGCTTCGGTTGGCTTAAACATCATGTTGGAAAATATTCCCCAATATAAAGCGGTAATAATTGCGGAGTAGATGATGGTTTCCCACATTCCGTAACCAAACAGAAAATAAAATAAGGTAATAAGACCTACTTGTTGGAACATAATATGACCGGTTAACATAATGGTTCGAATACCGGTAATACGTCGAAAAATAACCAAAAGGATATTGATAGCCAGCGCCAGTAATACCGCATATCCGACCCAAGAGTAATGTTCTCCCATACCATTTTCAACAGCAACCATCGAAGCATAAGTATCAATAATCGATCCTTTAATTCCATGATATTCCGCTAACTTGGCGATAACCGGTTTAAATGTTGAAACCAATACACCCGAACCGACTTGCAATAACATAAAGCCGACAATTGTTTTGATGGTTCCTTTTAAAATTGTGGTAACGTCTTTACCTAATAGGCAGTACCCTAGCATCGTTACTAACCCTAGTAATAAAGGTGCTTTGGTCATGACTTGACTATAAAAAATATAAAATACGTTATAGATTACTTCCATATGCCCCTCTCATTGATTATGGGCATTTTTTAAATTGAAAGTTGATACTACGCTTACAATTTATAGATAAACTTTATCCTAATGCCCTTTATATGGTTGTTCACTATCAAGTGAATCTTTGAGCTTAACTAACACTGCACGTTGTTAATCAAATTTATTTAATTAACGATTGCTATATTCCATAATCACAATGAATCACACAATGATTATTTATGATTATTTTGACTAAGATCACTTTTCCCAAAAATCAACAGCAATATCTGTGATCAACTTCACATTACGATGAAAAACAACTAAAATAAATTAAATTTATACCTATACTTATCAATATTAAATTTAGATTTATACCATTAAATCAATGAAGATAATTGACAATTTTCGCAATGATAATTATTATCAAAGCAATCAAATCTGATCAAATTATTAAGGAACATAAATGAATGAAATAACGCGACATAACGAAATCGTCGCTTTAGTTAATGAAAAAGGTGAAGTGAAAGTGACAGAATTAATTGATCACTTCGGTATATCACCGGCAACAGCTAGACGAGATATCACCAAGTTAGATCAGGAAGGTCGAGTTAAAAAAGTGCGTAATGGCATTATGCGATTAGAGGAGCAAAAACCTATCTGGGCACCAATAGCCAACAACAATACTGATCATTATCACGAAAAAGCGCGAATTGCTATTCGAGCAGCTAAATTATGTGGTAACGATGAAAATGTCGTGATTAATTGTGGTTCAACCGCATTTTTATTAGGTCGGGAATTATGTGGTAAAAATGTCTCTATCATCACGAATTACTTTCCACTCGCTTGTTACTTAATAGAACATGATCATGAAAATGTCATTATTATGGGCGGTTTATATAACAAAACTCAAAACATTATTCTTAATCCAATCGCAAGCATTACCGATTCTTATGCAGCTAAATGGATGTTTACTAGTGGTAAAACACTAACACCCACCGGCCTTTATAAAAATGAAATTTTAAGTGCAGTGGCCGAGCAACAAATATTAGAAAAAGCCGAAAAATTAGTGGTTGTCGTTGACAGTTCAAAAATCGATACCAAAGCAAACTCTGGCATGCTTTTTTGCCCAGTAAACAAAATTGATATTTTAATTACAGGCTCACAAGCGAATAAGGAAGTGATTGAATGCATTAAGAAGCAAGGAGTTGAAGTGATATTAGTCTAACTATTAAATAAGGAACATAGTATGAGTAAAGTAAACGAAATTACCCGTGACTCTTGGATTTTAAATACCTTCCCTGAATGGGGAACTTGGCTCAATGAAGAAATCGAAGCGACTGAAGTTAAGCCCAATACCTTTACCATGTGGTGGCTTGCCTGTACAGGAATTTGGTTAAAATCAGCAGGTAATACCAATATTTGTATCGATTTTTGGTGCGGTACGGGTAAAAAAACCCATGCTAATCCATTGATGAATAAGCAACATCAAATGATGCGTATGGGGGGAGTACGAGAATTACAACCTAACTTAAGAACAAGCCCATTTGTGTTGGATCCTTTTGCAATTAAAGAAATCGATGCAGTTATGGCAACGCATGATCATGCTGATCATATTGATGTTAATGTTGCAGCCGCGGTCATTCAAAATTGTTCACCTAAAGTTAAATTTATTGGACCTAAAGCTTGTGTTGAGTTATGGAAAAGCTGGGGCGTGCCAGAAGATCGTTGTATTGTGGCTAAAGTGGGCGACACAATCACTGTAGGCGATATCACCATTAAAATACTAGATTCTTTTGATAGAACTTCACTTGTTACTCTTCCTAAGGGTGTTTCATCGACAGATAAAGCCATTTTAGATGGTATGAACGATCGCGCAGTTAACTATCTATTTGAAACATCGGGGGGCTCACTTTATCACTCTGGTGATTCACACTACTCTAACTATTATGCTAAACATGGCAATGATCATAAAATTGATGTTGCCTTACTCTCTTACGGCGAAAACCCTCGTGGTGTTACCGATAAGATGACATCTGCTGATATTTTACGTGCAGCAGAATCGCTTAATACCAAAGTTGTGATTCCTTTTCATCATGATATTTGGTCAAACTTCCAAAGTGATCCGCGAGAAATTGAAGTGCTTTGGCAAATGAAAAAAGATCGACTTGAATATCAATTTACACCATTCTTTTGGCAAGTTGGTGGTAAATATACTTACCCGATCGATAAAAATAAAATGCATTATCAACACTATCGTGGATTTAGGGATATCTTTACTGATGAACCAGAATTACCTTATCGTTCATTCTTATAAGCAAGGTAATTTAAAATTGTCGTTATTACGATTATAACTAAAAAAATTTTTAATTAGTTTTTGGGTTGGGCGTTTAGTGATTTATAACTTCTGTTTTGTTGCACTGACGTCCAAATTTTTCAAATTTGATTATCTCTATTGCTCAAATAATTATTTTAGCAAACAAATAAAATCGATTTTTAATGCTGTGTATACCTGATTTGTTGTGATTATTTGCTACGTCTAAATTCGTAAAATCTATCCTGATAAAGCCAATTTAATTCTCGGCTTAATCTACGCTGTCAGCCCAGTTAATAAGTATCAATCAAAAGGAAAATTGGCATAAATACGATTAAGAATTTAGCCCAAATTAGAACATCATAGACTAAATTCTAAATAATGATGATGAAAGTATAACGGCATTTAGCTAATGTTCAGGCAATATTTAAAGCTAACTTCGCCGATAATATAGTTTATGTTCAACTACTAATATAATTTAGTAAATTAACTTTTATAAATCAGTCAATACGTTTAATAAAATGCTTTAATTTAAAACCCATTGCAATAAGTGATGCAAAATAGACAAAAACGCCAACAATGACTAGTAAAAATAATCGTGCCACACGCATTAGCATTGAACCCGTTGACCAATCAGGTAATAGTTGTGCGCCAAACCATAATACTATAGACATTAAAATGACTGCGATAATAACTTTAGTTAAAAATTTATACCATCCTGGTTGTGGTTGATATAGTTGTTTTTTACGTAGCTGCCAAAACAGTAACCCTGCATTAAAACATGCCGCTAAACCAATTGATAATGACAAGCCAGCATGTTGTAGCGGACCTATAAACGCTAAATTCATTAGCTGCGTTAAAATAAGCGTAATAATGGCTATTTTAACTGGCGTTTTAATGTCTTGTCTGGAATAGAATGCGGGTGCTAACACTTTAATCAAAATTAGACCAAGTAAACCAATGGAATAAGCAACTAATGCGCGTTGCGTCATTAACGTATCATTTAAAGTGAATTGCCCATATTCAAAAAGTGTTGAAATCAAAGGTCGTGAAATAACCCCAAGCGCCACTGTACTTGGCAATGCCAGTAAAAAGCATAATCTTAATCCCCAATCCAATAATTCTGAATATTGTTGATGATGACCTTTCGAAAAGCTTTTAGCTAATGAAGGTAACAAAATTGTACCAAGAGCAACGCCAAGTACGCCTGCTGGAAATTCCATTAAGCGGTCGGCATAATACATCCAAGAAACCGAACCAGAAATTAAAAATGAGGCGAAAATAGTATTAATAATTAATGAAATTTGCCCAACAGAAACCCCTAAAATTGCTGGCCCCATTTGTTTTAATACACGCCAAACACCGTTATCTTTAAAATTAATACGCGGTAAAACCAGCATACCAATTTTTTTTAAAGCAGGAAGTTGATAAAGCAATTGTAATATGCCCCCAACGACTACTGATATAGCTAATGCTAACACCGGTGGATTAAAATAAGGCGTTAAAAATAGCGTAAATATGATCATGCTAACATTGAGTAAAGTTGGCACAAAAGCGGGGACAGAAAAACGATTCCAAGTATTGAGTATTGCACCAGCAAGTGACGCAAGCGAAATAAAAAAGATATAAGGGAAAGTAATTTGTAATAAGCTGGTGGCCAATTCAAATTTTTCGGTAGACTCTTGCATAAAACCAGGTGCGGTTAACATAATGACAAAAGGTGCAGTTACTATGCCTATTAATGTCACTATAGCTAATACTAATGTTAGTAAACCAGCAACAAAAGCAACAAATGTACGAGTAGCATCAACACCTTGTTGGTTTTTATATTCAGCTAAAATTGGCACAAAAGCTTGTGAAAAGGCACCTTCGGCAAAAATACGTCGAAGTAAATTAGGCAATTTGAAAGCAACAAAAAACGCATCGGTTGCCATTCCTGCCCCAAAAAAACGGGCAATAATAGCATCACGTACAAATCCTAATACACGCGATACCATTGTCATAGAGCTTACGGCAGCTAAAGATTTTAAAAGATTCATATTTGATTTATATACAAAGTATATAACTTAACACTGACAATGAAACATAGTCTACAAACTATTCGTTTAAAGCACCATGCTTTTTTCAATAAACTTAGTTTTGAAGAAAATGCTATTTTTGCAAACGATGACGAAGTTAATTTATAAAAAAGTCGAAGTAACATCATACTTATGTAAAAATAATTAAGGTTAACATAATGCTTAAGTATAAAAACAATACGCTTTTGCTTATTTACCTGCACTATAAATATGTGATAAATTGACGCCTCGAACAACATTTACCCTAAATTTTTTATGAATCAAACAACAAATCCGTCACCTATAAAAACGGGCGGCTTTTTAAATACTATTGAACGAATAGGCAACAAAATCCCCGATGTAACAACACTTTTCTTTTATGCTTTAGTTATCTGTTTTATTGCCTCTTTATTACTTTCTTTTGTCAGTTTCGATTACATCAATCCTGTTACCAAAGAAAAACTAGTTGTCGCTAATATGCTAGCGCCCGATCATTTAGTAACTTTTTTTACTAAAATGGTCCCAAATTTTGTTAGCTTTCCACCTCTTGGTATTACTATCGTTGCAACATTAGGTATTGGTATTGCTGAAAGTAGTGGCTATATTCATGTGTTGCTAAAAAAGTTATTGGCAGTTACACCTAAAAAATTGGTTACCCCATCAGTCATTTTTGTTAGCATGGTTTGTCATATTGCGTCCGACTCAGCTTATGTTATTTTAATGCCGGTATCAGCCATGATGTTTTATGCGACTGGTCGTCATCCTCTTGCGGGCATCGCTGCCGCTTTTGCAGGATTAGCAGGTGGTTTTAGTTCAAGTTATACACCATCAATTATCGATCCTATCATGCAAGGCTTTACCCAAAGTGCTGCACAAATCATCGATCCGTCTTATCAAGTTAATGTGCTTTGTAACTATTTTTTAAGTTTTGGCGGTACTTTTTTTGTCCTATTAGCTTGTTGGTTTGTTACCGATAAAATCGTTGAACCACGCTTAAATGCAAATATGCCAATAAATACTGATTTACAGTTAGATAACCTTGCTGATTCACCGGCCATCACCCCTATTGAAAATCGAGCATTTAAAGTTGCATCAATCGTATTTTTAGTCATCGCTGCTGGTTTAGTGCTTTTATTATTACCACAAGACTCTTTATTACGTGCACCTGATGGCAGCTTAACAAGTAATAAAGCACCAATTATGCAAATTATTGTGCCATTATTATTTGTATTTTTTGCAATTCCGGGATTGATTCACGGCTTTATTACTGGGGCATTTAAGTCTTCTCGTGATATTGTTAAATCGATGGAAAATATCACTAAATCACTTATTCCTTTTATTGTTTTTGCTTTCTTTTGTGCACAATTTCTATATGTGTTTTCTAATTCTCAAATAGGCACATTGATTGCAATTGGTGGCGCTGAGTTTTTGAAAGCGTTACATCTACCTTCGGTTGTAACAATATTTGGTGTGATCATTTTAACCAGTATGTTAAATGTGTTAATTACCTCTGCTTCATCTAAATGGGCTATTTTGGCACCAATTTTTGTGCCTATGTTGATGTCTGTTGGTATTTCACCTGAATTAACGCAAGCCGCTTACCGTATCAGTTCAGCAGTGAATGTAAGCACACCTATGTTTGCGTTTTACCCGCTAATTATTGCCTATTGCCAGCAATACTGCAAAAACACAGGAGTGGGCACATTAAGTTCTATGATGATTCCTTATACTGCCGCGCTGCTTATTGCATTAACTGTAAACTTGTTACTCTTTTGGTTCTTAGGTCTACCAATTGGGTTTGATAGTGGTTACGTTTATCCACCCGTAAATAATTAGTACCAATAAGAGGTCATTTTATTATGAATATTACTGAACAATTAGTTGAACGTTTTTTGCGTTATGTTAGTGTTCCAAGCCAAAGTGTAGTTGGATCTGCGCAAGTACCTTCTACTCCGGGACAAACCGAATTAGCTAAATTACTTAAGCAAGAACTGATTGAACTGAATTTGCAAGATGTACATCTTGATGAGCACAGTATTGTTACGGCTAAATTACCGGGCAATAATCCACATGCGCCTAACATTGGTTATGTTGCTCATTTAGATACGGTGGATGTAGCCTTATCAGATAAAATTCACCCTCAGCGAGTTACCTTTAATGGTGAAGATATTTTATTAAATAAAGATAAAGATATCTGGTTTAAAGTTAATGAACACCCTGAATTAAATAAATACCTTAATCAAGAATTGATTGTCACTGATGGCACAAGTGTTCTAGGTGCAGATAACAAATCTGCAATTGCAATAGTTATGACAATGTTAGATCAGTTACAAAAACAAAATTGTACTCATGGTGATATCTATGTGGCTTTTGTACCTGATGAAGAAGTCGGTTTAAATGGTGCTAAAAAACTTGATTTGAACCGTTTCAAACCTGACTTTGCTTATACTATTGATTGTTGTGAGTTGGGTGAAGTGGTGTACGAAACATTTAATGCTGGCTCAGCAATCATTGATATTACAGGGGTATCTGCCCACCCAATGTCAGCTAAAAATGTATTAATCAATCCTATACGCGTTGCAAATGATATTATTAATTGTTTTGACAGTTTCGAAACCCCTGAACACACAGAAGGTAAAGAAGGCTATTTTTGGTTTAATGATATCGTTGGTAACCAAAGTACTACGACACTAAAAATGAGTATTCGTGACTTTGATTTAGCAAAATATCAAGCTCGTAAAGCATATATTCAAGACGTAGTAGACTTTATTAGTCGTAAATATCCAAGAGCTAAAATTGAATGTAAAATTACAGACACTTACAGTAATATTGCCAACTATTTAGGTGATGATCGTCGCTGTATCGATTTAATTTATCAATCATTTGAACAATTGAATATTGAGCCTAATACTATTGCTATGCGTGGTGGTACTGATGGTTCGGCACTATCAGCCAGAGGATTAACCACACCTAATTATTTTACAGGTGCTCATAACTTTCACTCTTGCTTTGAATTTTTACCATTATCATCGTTCCTTAAATCATTTGAAGTAACAATGAAAATCATCGAATTAGCAAATAAAGTTTGATCATCTAATTAAAGAGGGAAATTATTCCCTCTTTAATTAGACATTGTATCAATGAGTTGCAGCTTTCTGTTTTCAACTTTAGTCTGAATTGAAATCAATCAATAAACACACTATAAAATCTATCAATCATTTAGCAAACTACAGCACCCTATATTTATAACTTACCGTCATAATAAAGGCGCATGGCTTACCAGACATACGACTTCAACGTTAATATTCTTTACCTAACAAGTTAGTTAAAACGAACAAGGCTTATAAAAATCGCGATAAATAAACCTACAACTTTCATTTTATACTGTAAATCCAGAGCATTTAGATTGATTATTATTATTGATTTTTAATCCTATAAACCTATTTTTATGAGGTAGATAACCAATACCAAAGTAACCTCAATTTTTAGTGACATCAGATAAGTATTTATCTTTATTAATAGGTTTTTTTATCGTTATAAAAATGAATCAAGCTCATAGAAAATAGGGCATGAGGTTTAAGTTAGGTGATTACTCAAAAAATACTATTTTTAGTAATATTTTTTAGCTTGCAGGATAATTTCACTGAATAAAAATGTTTACTTTAGCTATTCAAGTCTAATACTAAGTAAAGTTGAAATCTATTCTAAACTAATTAATATCGAACTGATTCACTGGAGTTTAATATTTTTTAAATTGGTCTGTTTTGGTATTTGAAATATCAAAAGAAAGATGGTGGGTCGTGAGCGATTCGAACGCTCGACAAACGGATTAAAAGTCCGCTGCTCTACCGACTGAGCTAACAACCCATTTTAGATAAAAACTGCAATGTGCTTTAGAATTAAAGTTACAAGCAATTTCGGGTTGCTATATTACTTACTATTCTCAAGCAGTGCAACCCTTTTCTTGCTTTTTGCATCCAATAGCTGGTTATTTATACATTTTACTAAAGTGATGCTAATTTTTTATTAGCAAGATCAACGGTATTTTTATCTTTAGGATATTTACTGACAACTTGTTGGAAAACGGTTTTAGCAGTTTTTTTATCGCCTTTATCCAATAAAATTATACCGACCTTATAAAGGCTATCTGCCGCTTTAGGAGAAGCTGAAAAATCTTTTACGACTGTCGCATAATAAAACGATGCTTTATCTTTTTTCCCTTCTTTATAGTAAAGTTGACCTAGCCAATAATTTGCATTAGCTAGGTAACTTGACTTTGGATAAGCGTCAATGAACTTTTGAAAAGCAGCGATAGAATCACTGTTTTGTTTACCCTCAGAAACATATTGCATGATAAAGTTATAATCGGCTTTATCATTACCTGACGTTGTCCAACTTGATAAGTCTGAAGATGGCGTAGCTGATTGAGAATCAGTAGATGGAGCGGATGCAGGTGAAGACGAATTATCTTGTGAAGAATTAGTATTTGATGAGAATCCTGAACCACCAACCATTTGTTGAAGAATCATCTTTTGACGTTCTATAGTTTGGTTGAGTTGGTATTTAGTTTCTTCCAATTGACCACGAAGTGTATCCAAATCTGATTGTAAATCACTAATTTGTTGCTGATTTTGTATTAATAATTGACCTTGAGCTTGAACCGTTCTATCTAGCTCAGAACTACCAGCAGCACAACCATAACCGGTAAACAAAAGAAATAAGAACAATATGAGTGTTTTTTTATACATATTATATACTCGGCGTGAACTTTAAAATAAAACGGCTGAATTATCAGCCGTTATCACAAGCTATTAATAACCAGGGTAGGTTACTACAGCACGACGGTTTTTAGCATAAGCTGCTTCGTCATGACCTAATACAGCTGGTTTTTCTTTACCATATGATACTACTTGTACTTGTGAGCCAGAAACACCATTACCTTGTAGGTATGATTTAACTGCGTCAGCACGACGTTCACCTAAAGCGATATTGTATTCTGGTGTACCGCGTTCATCGGCATGACCTTCAACAACTACGTTTACAGAAGAATTTGCACGCATAAATTCTGCATGTGCATTTAATAATGTAGTATATTCAGATTTAACATTATATTTATCAAAATCAAAATATACAGTATTAGTTTGTTGTAATCTGTGAAGTTGTTCTAAAGCTTCTTTTGATAAAGAACCGTTTGCACTACCGCCAGCATTACTGCTTTTGCTTGATGAACATGCAGTAAGTGCGATTAATGGTAAAGCAACCGCAGCTACTTTAAGAAATTTAGAAAATTGCATTGTATTAACTCCTTTGTGTTTGAATAAATTATTATTTATATTTTATTTATCTGACTACTCAGTAACAATTATTACTAATTAGTCAGATTAGCGTTATATATTATAACGACCTAACATTTTGTACAATTTTAATATTCATAATATCGATTAAATTTTAATCTCTTCTTATAAATAAGGTGACCAAGCAGGGAATTTCACCTGTCCGTCAGTTGCTGGTAATTTAGCTTTGAAGTTACCATCAGTTGAAACCAAATTCAAAATTGTACCTAATCCTTGTGTTGAACTATAGATGATCATAGTACCATTCGGTGCAATACTTGGTGTTTCATCTAAGAATGTATCAGTTAAACGTTGATAAGTACTTGTTGACATATCATAACGAGTAATATGTTGTTCACCATTATTAGTCGAAATCATTGCAATGAAAGAACCGTCTGGTGCAACGCGAGCATTTTGATTTTGGGTATTATCCCATGTTAAGCGTTGTGATGTTCCACCATTAATATTGATACTATAAAGTTGAGGTCTACCTGCCTGATCTGATGTATAAACAATAGTTTGGCTATCTGGCATCCATGATGGTTCAGTATCATTACTGCGACCTGATGTAATTTGTGTGATTTTTTTAGAGCCCAAATTCATAACATACAAATTCAAACTCCCATCTTTAGATAAGGCGAACGCTAATTTACTACCATCAGGAGAAAATGCAGGCGCACCGTTATGTTTAGGGAAAGAAGCAACAGTTTCAGAAGCCCCACTATCTAGTGTTCTGATTACTAATGATGAATGACCACCCTCAAAAGTTACATACGCTAATTTTTTTCCATCTGGTGACCAAGCTGGTGACATTAATGGTTCCTTAGAACGATGTACTGTCATTTGATCAAAGCCATCATAATCAGATACTCGCAATTCGTGAGTAAACGGTCCTTTAGTTGTTTTTACAACATAAGCTATACGCGTTCTAAATGCACCTTTGATACCAGTTAGTGATTCGAAAATTTCATCACTAGCTGTATGTGCAGCATAACGTAACCAACGTTTTTCGATAGAGTATTGATTTTGAGCTAATACCGCACCTGGGCGAGTTACGGTATCAATTAATTGGTAACTGATAAGATATTTTCCAGAGGCATCAGGTTGAATAGTGCCCACAACTACGGCAGAAACACCTAGTTTACTCCATAATGCAGGGTTAACTTCTGAAGGTGATGTTGGTCTTTGTGGCATGCTGCTCACATCAATAGGATTAAATTTACCACTATTACGTAAATCTGAAGCAACGATGTCTTCTATAAATTGTGGAGGCTCGCCCGAACCCGTCCATTTAAAAGGCACCACAGCTATTGGCTTAGCAGTACTAACGCCATCGGTAATAATAATGCGAACTTCTGCATTCGCAATCATTGTATAAAATAACACAAAAAAAGTTATCAAAAAGCGAGAAGCAAATTTGATCATCTTAGATTCCTTAATAAAAACAAAATAAATTGCGTTAAAAATAAATGCAAACAAGAAATAACGCGCAAGAAAAATCCGTGATTTTTTAATATATTACAATCATTTAGTACTATATATTAAACTTTATAAAAGATTAAAACTTTTATAGTCAGAAAGATAGCCGATATCGCGTAACAAGTCCATACTCTTCAAAATAAAAAGATTTTCAAAATATTAACTTTTTACCTACTAGCTATTATCAATACATTTAAGATTAACAATTATGACTAAGTGATTAGGTGTATATACTAATCCGATTTTATTAAGGTTTAAAGAGGAATAATATACAATATTTAGACAAAATTATTTGATTGTCCAGTTCAAAAATATCAGTTGTTATATATAAACAACAAAAACATAACATAATGATTTATTATTATAAAATAATCATTTTTGGCATATCTCACAATAAAATGTATTACGTTGCCCTATTTTTTGTGACTTTATTTCGGTTTGGCAAAGATAACATTTTTCGCCATCTCGACCATACACTTGCAATTTTTGAGCAAAATAGCCAGGCTTACCATCTGATTGAAGAAAATCTTTAAGGGTTGTACCACCTTGTTCAATCGATTTAGACAAAACATGTTTAATAGCTATCACTAACTGTTCAAATTCGAATAAAGATAAAGTATTTACTTTACGATTAGGGTTTATTTTTGCCATAAACAGTGATTCTGAAGCATAAATGTTACCAACCCCCACGACTATATGGTTATCCATAATGAACGTTTTAATTGGCACATGCCGATTTTGAGCTTTTGAGAATAAATATTTGGCAGTCAATTCATCACTTAATGGTTCAGGGCCTAGATGCAGTAATTGAGTAACGTGGTCAAGTTTTTTTGCCCAAAGCCAAGAACCAAAACGCCTTGGGTCGGTATAACGTAATATCACACCGTTTTCAAGAGTTAAGTCTACGTGATCATGTTTAGCAGCTTGTTGAGGATTTAATAACACCCTTAAACTACCAGACATACCTAAATGAATAATAATCCAATTATTAGGTAACTGGAGCAACAAATACTTTGCCCGTCGTTTTACATCTAAAATTTCTTGGCCATGAGCGTTAAAAATAGCTTCACTTATAGGCCAACGCAATTTAGGTTGCCGAACAACAATTTGCTTAATGGTTTGTCCTTTAAGATAAGGCAGAATCCCTCTTTTGGTTGTTTCAACTTCAGGTAATTCAGGCATATTTATTTACTCAATTATTTAACATATCAGTGACCCAAGTTGGTGCTTGCTGTCCTTGCATGGATTGATTATTACCCGAACACAAACTCTGAGGGTTAATAGTCCAAGCAGGTAACGTTCTACTACCACTGCCGTCACATTGCCATTTGCCATTACTATCAATAGGTATCATAAAAATATTTTGCGGCATTGGTAATACCAATTTTTTCGGAGGATTATTTTGTAAATACTCACTATAAATCTTCAATGCACCAGTTGCGCCGGTTAATTTCATCGGGGAATGATCATCAAGTCCAATCCAAATGACAGCAACATTTTTACCATCAATGCCAGTAAACCAGCTATCACGAGAATCATTACTTGTCCCTGTTTTTGCAGCTAACTTAAATCCACTATATTTTGTTTTTAGCGATCGCGCAGTACCGGATTCAACAACTTGTTGCATAGCATAAGTTGTAAGAAAAGCTGATTGTTGAGAAACAGCTTGTAACTGTTGAGGGTAACTTTGATAGACCAATTCGCCTTTATCAGTTAATACGTATCTTAAAATGGTAAGCGGAGATCGTTGCCCATTGTTAGCAATTGTTTGAAACATCTGCGCTGTTTCTAAGGGAGTTAACTCCAAAGCACCGAGTAATCGTGATGGTAGATTAGGAATACGATCTGACGGTATGCCTAAGGCTTCTAATGTATTTTTACTTGCATCCAATCCCAAAGCCATCCCTAAATTAACAGTGGGCACATTAAGTGAGAGTGCTAATGCATCAACTAGCATCACTCTATCACGGAATTTACGATCATAATTTTTAGGTTCCCAATACGTGCCATTATCAAGTTTAATTGATATTGGTGTGTCATTGAGCCAACTATTTAATTGATAGCGATCCGGTTGGCCTAATGCTGTTAAATAAGTGGAAGGTTTAGCTAAAGAACCAATTGCTCGCCTTGTTAGCCAAGCACGATTATAACCTGGGTAACGAGGCTCTGCACTACCAATAATGGAACGAATTTCGCCCGTTTCTCGACTCACAACGACCATAGCTGTTTGTAAATCTTTATTCGTTGATTTACGCAAAGCATCTATTTCATTAGTAACAGCTTGCTCCGCAGCAGCTTGAGCAACGGGATCAAAGGTGGTAAAAATCTTCATGCCTGATAGGTGATCAGCTTTGTCACCTAATTGTTTTCGTAATTCGCTACGAACGACTTGCATAAATGCAGGTTGAGGAGAAATAACCCCACCTTTAGGTAAAACTGAAAGTGGACGCTGACTTAATAAATTATAAAGCTCATCATCTATAATCCCTTGTTGTTCTGTCAGTTTTAAAACAACATTTCGACGTTCAATCACTTGCTGTGGCTGTGTCCATGGATTATACAGTGATGCACCTTTTACCATACCCACTAAAACAGCTTGTTGATCTAAGGTTAATTCATTAACGGGACGACCAAAATAGTAAAGACTTGCTAACGGAAAACCATGAATCTCTTCACTGCCAGCTTGTCCAAAATAGACCTCATTTAAATAGAGTTCTAATATGCGTTCTTTACTGTAGCGAGCATCTAAAATTAATGCCATATACGCTTCTCGTATTTTACGAGATAAGCTGCGTTCATTAGTCAAAAAAAGATTTTTAACCGTCTGCTGGGTCAAAGTACTTCCGCCCTCAGTACGTCCTGTAGTGAGGTTAACAAAAATTGCTCGTCCAATCGAATATAAACTAACACCATGATGATCATAAAAACGTTTATCTTCTGTAGCGATTAATGTTTGCAGTAAAGAATCAGGAAATTCTTTTAATGGAACAAACAGTCGCTGTTCTCCATTTGGAGAGTGCATCATGGTGATTAATTTTGGATCAATGCGTAGTAAGCCAAAATCACGCCCAGTATCTAAATTAGTAATGCGATCAACGCGGTTTTCATAAAACGTTATTTTGACACGAAATGCTTGTTCTTCACCATCTGGAAAAGTAAAAGGTCGACGGTAAATTTCAATAGAATCATTACTAACAATAAATTCACCTGGGCGGGTGGCTTTAGTATCTTGCTGACGATACTGCGCGCCCACTAACATACTAACGACATCACTTAAACTATATTCACTATCAGGTTCAAGATCGATGATCTGACCATAAACAGCAGCTGGTAATTCCCATACGTTACCATCAATTCTCTCTTTGATTTGTTGATCAAGATAAATACCGTAAATAACGGTCACCGCAGCAAAAATAAGAAAAAGTTTAAACAATAACGACCAAAGTCTTCGCTTTAGTGTCACTTTATTTTTTTTAGCTTTTTTATTGGCTCGTTTTTGAGTTGATGTATTCAAACTGCACCTAAAATTTAAATTTTATGAAACTCGTCATATAATAACACAGTTTTTAGCCGATATTACGGCATTGTTTGTGTAAAGAGTTTGAAGTAAGTATCCAGTTTAGTAGTTAAAAAATCACAAGCTTTAAAAAACAAGTTGTGATTTAATATCTTTAACTTTTTCTATGAATGCTTTTTTAGATTTACCAGTCAATCCTTCCGAAATTGGTAAACTTGCAGTTAACGGATTAACGGGTTTGTTATTAATATGTAATTCAAAATGTAAATGTGGACCTGTTGAACGACCAGTATTACCTGATAATGCTATTTTTTCACCTTGTTTTACTTGTTGACCTGGTTTGACTAAAATCTTGTCTAAATGCATATATGTGGTCATATATTGTCGACCATGGCGGATAGCGACATAATTACCTGCTGAACCACTATATTTGGCAATCACAACCTCACCATTACCAACAGATAAAACAGGCGTACCGCGAGATACAGCAAAATCAACACCATTATGAGGTGTAACAACACCTGTAACGGGATGTAAACGACGAGGATTAAAATTGGACGATACTCGCGCTTGCTTAGCTAAAGGATACCGAAAAAAGCTTTGTGATAAACTGCCACCAGTAATATCATAATACTTACCATCATCAGCTAATACGGCATAATAATCTTTGCTACCATTTTTGATTCTAACGCCTAATAGTTGACTGTTAGATAAACGTTTACCATGCATTTCTCTCGATAATACTACCGAAAATTTATCACCAACTTGCAAGCGTCTAAAATCTAATCGCCATTGTAATGCTCGGGTTATAATGCCTATTTCACTACTAGTTAAACCACTTTTACGCGCATCTGCGACAAAATTAGCTTTAATTTCACCTTTAATGACAACATTTTCTGGAACGGCTTCTGCCGTTTCTGAACTTTCAATAAATTTATCGCCTGATTTTTCATATATACGAATATTGTTACTAGAAATGGTCCAAGTAAAACTTTGTAGATTATGATCATCATCAGTTGTCCAACTAACTTGTTGACCTATTCTTAAATTTGCTAGTTGTTTGAATTTAGTGGTTAATTGATAAACATCATTTTTATTAACATTATAGCGTTGCAAAATATCATGCAAAGTATCGCCGCGCGCAATAGTATATTGTACCGTGTTGTCTTTATCATCAATAATGTCATCTAATTCATCTTTAGCAATCTCATCTTCGGGAACATCTGATGATTCAGTAACCTCTTCATTTTTAGATTTTCCACCGACCACTTCTATTCGACCATCACCTACAACAACAGGAGAATTTACGTCATCGGTGACAGTCGTTTCTGCTTGAGGAGTGAGAGGAACATATTCCGTACGATCCAAATTAAGTGGTCGCCATAATATGGTAAATAAAATAACAATAAGAAGGACGCCTAATACTGAAAAATAGGGAGTTTTAAATTTATTTTTTTCAATACTAGGGGATTCAATCTTTCGTGCCAAAATTAACCTTAACTATTTATTATCTAAACTAATTTTTATCTAAACAATCCAACAGTTGCTGTGTTAATCTCAATAAAAATTGTGAATAGGCATTTTTTGATAAAGCGATATCTGTACCTAAGGGATTCAATTCCCCAATTCGAACTTCAGTTCCATTCACTAATTTTTCAATAACTGCAGGGCTAAACTGTGGCTCTCTAAATACACATACTGCTTGATGTTCTTTTAACTCTTGTTTAATCGCATAAACCGTTTGAACACCGGGCTGTACTGCTGGATTTATGGTAAAACTTCCTAGGTTTTTTAATCCGAACTGTGACTCAAAATACCCGTAAGCATCATGAAACACAAAATACCCGCTATTTTGTACGTTAATCAGTTTTTTTGCAATGCTTTGTTCTGTTTCAGCCAGTTTAATCGTGAATTCGTTTAGATTTTCATCAATTAAATCTCTTTTATCAGGATATAAGTCGATAAGCTTATCGTGCACGGTCTTTGCAATGATTTTTGCTATCTGTGGAGAAAGCCATATATGTTCATCATATGAACCATGGTGGTCATGTTCATCATCTGAATCTAATTTTCCATGCTCATGATTTTGAGTACCAGTTCTAAGTAGTTTTTTGATGTCTGGTATCTCCATTAATTCTATTTGTTTGTCTTTATCTATACCTTTTAAAACGGTCGGCATAAAAGCTTCTAAATCCTCCCCGACCCAAACCACTAATTGTGCTTGTTTGATTTTAACTAAATCAGAAGGTTTTAAAGAATAAGTATGGGGGGAAGCACCATCGGGTAATAAAACATCAGTCTCAGTTACACCATAAGTTATAGCTTCAGTTATAAAACCAATAGGTTTGACTGAAGTTAAAACATCGGCATTTGCACGAGTAGCAATACTTTGCGTGATAAATAGCAAACTTGGTAGTATCAAAATCCGCAATAACTGTTTAAAATTTAGTGATATATATTTTTTCACATTATTACCTTATATTTATAAATATATGATATTATAGATGCATTAATTGTTATAATATAACATAACATGTCGGTGAGCAAGGATTTACACTAAGATGACACAGCTAATTTCACTTGATAGGGTTTCGGTTGAACTTAACCAACAAAAGATATTAGATAATGTTTCGTTTACTATCAGTACGAATCAAATCGTAACCTTACTTGGACCAAATGGCGCAGGTAAATCAACATTAGTCAAAGTTATCCTTGGACTAACCCCTTATTCCTCTGGAATAATCAATCGTTCCGACAATTTAACAATTGGATATGTTCCTCAATCCATTAAATTAAATCCAACTTTACCCATTACTGTAAAACGGTTTATGCGGCTAAATAAACGACTTAATAATGATGATATCCTAAAAGTCTTAACAATGGTTAAAGCAGAATATTTAATCGATAAATCAATGCACCAGCTATCAGGCGGCGAATTACAACGCGTTTTACTTGCGCAAGCCTTAGCTAAACGACCACAATTACTAATTCTGGATGAACCTACGCAAGGCGTTGATGTTAACGGACAAGTGCTATTATATGATCTTATTATTAATGCCAAAAATGAGTTTAATTGTGGAGTATTAATGGTTTCCCATGATTTGCATATTGTTATGGCAAAGACAGATGAAGTGATTTGTTTAAATCACCATGTTTGTTGTTCAGGAACGCCTGCTATTGTTTCTAATGATCCTGAATTTATTTCTCTTTTTGGTCAACATGGCGCGTCACAAATTGCTGTTTACAAGCATCATCACAACCATCAACATGATCTTTGTAAGCAAGATTATGATGATCATCATCATAATAATTGCGTTACATGCTCTAATTAGGACAAAAAACTATGATTGAGTTACTATTACCTTCTTTATTAGCCGGTTTGTGTCTGACAACGGTAACCGGACCATTAGGTACTTTTGTTGTTTGGCGCAGAATGTCATATTTTGGTGATACTTTATCCCATGCAGCTTTACTTGGTATCGCTTTTGGCTTCTTATTACATATTAATTTATTCTATTCTGTTATTTTTATTACGCTTATTCTAGCTTTAGGATTACTTTGGTTAGAAGCGCAAAAACAATTACCAATAGATACATTGCTAGGGATATTAGCCCACAGCGCACTTTCTCTAGGCTTAGTCGTAATTAGTTTAATGAATAATATTCGTATCGATTTAATGGGATACTTATTTGGTGATCTTTTATCCGTGACGTTTATTGACGTCTATCAAATTATAATTTGTGTTGCATTAATAGGCATTTTATTATTATGGCGTTGGAATGATTTTCTTTTTATTACTGTTAGTGAAGAATTGGCATTTAGTCATGGTATCAACATTCAATTCACAAAACTGCTTTTAACGTTATTATTAGCTTTAACAATCGGAATTGCAATGAAGTTTGTTGGGGCTTTAATTATTACATCATTACTGATAATTCCTGCTGCAACCGCAAAATACTATTCTAAAACACCGGAAGCAATGGCACTAATTGCAATTATCATTGGAATGTTATCGATCATTTGTGGTTTATTCTTCTCACTAATTTATGACACGCCGACAGGACCATCGGTTGTATTAAGTAATACCTGTTTATTTTTTATATCATTGCTTGTTTCAAAATTATTTTTTGGTGAAAAAACCAGTAAAATCTGAAAAAATTAAATATTTTTTGTGACTAAAAACGAATTAATTAAATTGGTTAATTTAAATATTACCTATAGTAATTAAGGTAATAACACAAATTAATCATTTAATTAAAGTAAATACTATGTCACTTGCAATTATTTATACTCGAGCATCAATAGGTATACAAGCACCTCAAATTAATGTCGAAATTCATATTAGTAATGGATTACCAGGATTTGTCTTAGTTGGTCTTCCTGAAGCAACTGTTAAAGAAGCGAAAGATCGCGTTAGAAGTGCAATTATTAATAGTGGTTTTACTTTTCCTTCCAAAAAGATCACAGTTAACTTGTCCCCCGCAGATCTTCCTAAAGAAGGCAGCCGTTTTGATTTACCTATTGCCATCGCAATTCTTGCAGCTACTGCACAAATTCCAACAGATAAATTACTAGATTATGAGTTTTTAGGTGAACTCGCTTTATCTGGTGATATTCGAGCAGTAAAAGGGGCAATTCCAGCAGCTATTGCATCACAAAAGAAAAGACGTACATTGATTATATCCGCAGAGAATCAATCTGAAATCTCGTTGATACATCAAAGTAACACCTTAATTACAAATAATTTGATAGAGGTCTGCCAACATTTATCAAACCAGACAAACTTATCATCAGTAGAATATCGCGAATACGAAAATAATTGTAATACCGATAGAAATTTACAAGATATTATTGGGCAAGAACATGCTAAAAGGGCACTAGAAATAGCAGCAGCTGGTGGGCACAATCTATTATTTATAGGACCACCAGGAACAGGTAAAACAATGCTAGCGACAAGGCTTACATCACTGTTACCACCACTCTCAGATGAAGAAGCCTTAGAAAGTGCAGCCATAACCAGTTTAGTTAGTGCAAATGGAACAATTAAAAACTGGCATCAAAGGCCTTTCAGGGCACCTCATCATAGTGCTTCAACTGCGGCATTAGTTGGCGGTGGTTCAATTCCCAAACCGGGTGAAGTCTCTTTAGCACATAATGGCGTGCTATTTTTAGATGAGTTACCTGAATTTAATCGAAAAGTACTAGATGCGTTAAGAGAACCAATTGAATCAGGGGAAATTATTATTTCTAGAGCTAATGCTAAAATCAAATTTCCAGCAAGGTTTCAACTTATTGCCGCCATGAATCCGAGTCCTACAGGTCATTATCAGGGAACGCATAACCGTACAACACCACAACAAATTATTCGTTATCTGAATCGTCTTTCAGGACCTTTTTTAGATAGATTTGATATTTCTATAGAAGTACCGCTTTTACCTAAAGGAACCTTAAGTAAAAAAGTAACAACAACGGAAACGACTGAAATAGTAAAGAAAAGAGTATTAGAAACACGAAACAGGCAATTAAAAAGAAGTAATAAATTAAATAATCAATTAAACTCTAACGAAATTCAATGCTATTGTCAGTTATCGGAAGAAGATAATGAGTTTTTAGAACAAGCTTTAATAAAATTAGGACTATCAGCAAGAGCGTGGCATAGAATTTTGAAAGTATCACGTACAATTGCCGATTTAGATTTGTCTGATACCATAGAACGAAAACACATTTCAGAAGCACTGAGTTATCGTTCTATGGACAGGTTATTAATTCAATTACATAAAAATATTGGCTAATGATATTAATCATCAGTATCAACAAAATCATCAGCAACATCTACTTGTGGTTTGCCGCCTGATAATGTATGAAAACGTTTTGGTTTATTAATACGGGATAAATATTTTAACCAAGCTTTTTCAAATTCAGTGGTAGGTTCTTTTTTTCCTTTACAGACAGCAACAAATGACTTTTCTTCAGCTGTAACAGGCTTTCTAATTTCTGTATCTAAATCTTTAAAAGCATAGCCATGCTTTTCTAAAATTTGAGCCTCTTTAATTGTAAAATCTCCATGGCGAGAAAATCCTCTAGGATAATTTTTATTATCAAAAAAACGTTGTTGACTTATAAAACTTTCAGCCATCTTATATCCTCTAAGTTGTAAAAGTAGTTGGGCGGGAATTATAATTAACTAAGTTAATCTGTAAACAAAATTTTTTTATTTATACTTGTAAAAACGACTGAACGGCTAAAATTAAGGCAAAACAATTATTTTGGCAGGGGCGGAGAGTCTCGAACTCCCAACACCCGGTTTTGGAGACCGGTGCTCTACCAATTGAACTACGCCCCTAAATAAGGTGGCGGAACGGACGGGGCTCGAACCCGCGACCCCCTGCGTGACAGGCAGGTATTCTAACCAACTGAACTACCGCTCCACCGTATTTGGTGTGTCTATATAAAGCTAAAATTTAAAAGTCTGGCGGCACCCTACTCTCACATGGGTAATACCCACACTACCATCGGCACTACGGCGTTTCACTTCTGAGTTCGGCATGGGGTCAGGTGGGACCACCGCGCTATTACCGCCAGACATATCCTGTCTTCTCTTTCTCTCAACTGATGCACATTATCGCATGTCTGCATCAATCGCTCAATCCGGAACAAACTGTTTTATTAATCTTTAACCATCTTTCGATGACTTCTTACTCTCAACTTCGCGTATCCAAAACAACTCCGAGTTGTAAGGTTAAGACTCTCGGTTCATTAGTATCAGTTAGCTCAATGTATCACTACACTTACACACCTGACCTATCTACGTCTTAGTCTCAAACGGACCTTACTGATTCTCATCAGGGAAAACTCATCTCGAGGCTAGTTTCGTGCTTAGATGCTTTCAGCACTTATCTATTCCGCACGTAGCTACCGGGCAATGCAATTGGCATCACAACCCGAACACCAGCGGTGCGTTCACTTCGGTCCTCTCGTACTAGAAGCAAACCCTCTCAATTTTCCTACGCCCATGGCAGATAGGGACCGAACTGTCTCACGACGTTCTAAACCCAGCTCGCGTACCACTTTAAACGGCGAACAGCCGTACCCTTGGGACCTACTTCAGCCCCAGGATGTGATGAGCCGACATCGAG
>NZ_LYST01000037.1 GCF_001693755.1 Gilliamella sp. wkB171 | reverse complement strand
ATTGTTAATGGAAAATAAAATTCCTTTGGTATCAATTATTATACCTGTTTATAACTCTAGCTCATTTATACTAAAGACATTAAATTCTTTACAAAAACAAACTTATGAAAATTATGAAATTATTATTATTAATGATGGTTCTACCGATAATACAAATGATATTTTAGAAGAATACAACAAAAAAAACTGTAATGTTACTCTCTATTATCAGAAAAATAGTGGGGTATCTGTTGCTAGAAATAAAGGCATAGAGTTATCAAAAGGTGAATTTATAACATTTCTTGATAGTGATGATATCTATTTACCATCTTTTTTAGAAAAATTGGTATCAAAACAAATACAAACAAATGCTGATTTGGTTTATTGTGGCTACAATAGAATTAGTGATTCAGGAAAGCTTACAGTGATTCCTTGTTCCTTTAAAGAAGGAAATATTTTAGATTCTTATTTACAAAAAAATGGATATTTTCATTTTTCGAGTATCCTTATTCGTAAAAATATTTTGTTGAAATATTCTATAAATTTTGAAGCGGGTTGCAATCTTTCTGAAGATTTATTGTTTACTGTTAAATTACTTAGTAATTTTAATTGTTTTAGTGTTAAAGAACATCTATTTAATTATGTTCAAAGAGTTGGATCGGTAATGTGTTCATCTTGGTCGGATGAAAAATGGATTTATGATATTCAAGGTAGGCAAAAGATCTTAAATTACTTAATGGATAATTATAATAAAAAAGATAAGCAAGAAATTATAAATTTAGCAATGGCATGGGTTGTTCGACGAGAGATATCATATTTAATTGATTGCGTTAGAATGATGAAATATAATCAAATAAAACATTATTTATCAAATAGTGATTTTTATAATCATGCAAAAAATATAGACAATAGTAAACTTACTAAAAAAGATTGGAAAAAATATAAAATAATAAGTAAGAATAATAAAGCAATTTGGTTTTTTTATACGCTTTACTATAGAATTTTTCGACTAAATTTGAAAATTTTCTGAGTTTTAATTTTATAAAAGTAATATTTTATAAAACAAAAAATACTTGAAAATAGTTTTTTCTGGTGTAACAGATGTTTTGCGCAATATCTCATTTGTGTAGGCGTGTTAGCCTGTAATAGATGTACTGTAGCCCAGGGTGATTTTTCCTTAACGTTAAGAAAATATTTCGATAATTTATAATCTTTAGCCCATTCATGCCAAGGCTTCGTAGGCCCTATATAATGTATTAATATGGTCTCTTTAGTAACGGAGAAATTAAAGTTTTTATTTATTTTATTCTTTAATTCATAATTTATATTTACTTGTTGATTATATTTTTTATCAAGATACTTAATTTTATCTAGTAATATAATATTTAAGACATCTTGATCCAAGTGAGTAAATTTTCTTGATAAGTTTTCATTTGAAAGCAACTCCAATGCTTTATTATTTACATCATATGCTTTCCATGCGGCTAAATTAATTAAAAGAAAACCTGCATTAAAATAGCCAGATGATAATTTTTTTTCGTTAAGTCTGGTAGCACATTTGTTCCACCAAATAAGATCTTTTTCAATAACAACATAGGCAATTTTATTATCAAATTTCAATGTAAATAATTCACTCAAATCACCTTTGCATAGAATATCGGCATCTAGATAAAGAATTTTATCTATTTTATTGAAAAAATAATCCGCGACTATAAAACGAAAGTAGGTTGCAACTGTCCAATTTGTAGTAGTTGGTAATTTTGAAAGGCTATTATCATCCATTAAATAAATTGTTATGCAAGTATTATAATTATTTGCAAGCTGTTCAATTTTTCTTTCAAAGTCATCATTT
>NZ_LYST01000036.1 GCF_001693755.1 Gilliamella sp. wkB171 | reverse complement strand
ATAATATGAATTATAAACTATATCCTTATTATCGAAATTTGAAGAGTAAGGAGGTTGAATGCTATCAATAAAATTTGTGATTTCAGTTGAATATACATTCATGTAAAATACATATGTATGACTGGCATTTTGGTATGTAAGTAATATTACTGCTTTGCTTCCTTTTTATTGTCTAAAATAATTTTATTCCTATTAACTTTAATATAAGGATATGATTTTAATTTATCTTTTAAAAAAATTTGTAATTCTTTTTCAAATTGGGTTCTCAATTCTTTAGACATCGTATATTGCCTCCAAACCTAACGCTTTTACCACTGTGCGTAGCTATTTCCATAAGTCCTTTTTCACCTTTAGATAATATAATAGTTAATTTTGTTTGATTTGAATTTATCTATTAGTTTATTAAACCCTGCTCTCGTAATTTAGCGAGAACTTCACGCCCTTTTTCAGAAAGTTCCATTTTTTTAAATAAATAGCACGTCTGTTTTCAGGCGTTATTGAAATTGATTTAGGATATTTTATGAAAGAATCTAAGCTATCATCTGAAAAAGGAATATTCGGGTTATTGTAATCATCTTCATCTGGATCATAGTCATCTTCGACTTCTATTCTTGTTATCATCGCTAATAAGGCATCAATGTCGTTGGCGACCAATTTTAAGTTTGTATCTTGTTCTAAATACCCCCTTTCATATCAAAATATAGATCATTAACTTCGTGACCCCAGTGATAAATTTTACCCTTCGGGCTTAAACAAAGTAGGTCACCATAATTAAGGCTAGCTATCGCTAAATAATTTTCTGGAATGCGATCTAAATAGCTGTCATTGATTGCCAGTAAATCTTCTGTATCTTCTTTTGAAAAACCAAAAATAACCTCTAAGGGTAACGCTTCGCCATCGCAATTAATACAATAGTCTATTTCAGCTTCATCATCTAAAATAATCACATTATATTGTTTTAGAAATTCGATATCGGCATGATTTATTTTTGTATTTAAATTTAACTTTGTAATACATTTATCAATATCTTTTGGAACACTGTATTTTGATGTAAACATTTTAACTCCAAAAATATCATCCATAAATAAAAACAGATCAGATATTAATTTCGATATCATTCAAATTGGTAAAACACCCTTTATACCAGAGAATTTTTGTACATTTATATCCAATGATTTAAAATAATTTAGTGCATCTGATATATTTGTAAATTGCTTAATGTCTTCTACCCCATAATCTTCTATAATTTCTATTTTCTTTTCCATGATATGAAAAATATAGGCATTATATAAACCATTTTTCTTTTTAAGTGCATATTGAAAAAAAAATCGCTCACCGTCTATCTCTTTTATTTCATCAAAACCTCTAACCTTACCCTGCTCTATAGCCGCAATGATTTTTTCAACTAAAACATTACTCATCACTATCTATCCTTACGTTTAATATTTATCATGCTTTTAGTAATAAATTATTAACTTTTTTTTGATTTTACAGTTTGGGGGTGTTCTTATAAAGATTTTATACTCCTAGAACATGAAAATTATTTTACATTTAATACAGATGGTTCAATCCATATCATGAAGTTAAGATGACACTAATTGAGGTTAAACCCAGTTAGTAACCCAAATGGGTCTGGCTGTTTAAGGTTAAAGTCGACGGCACGGTTACTATAGCTGTGAAATTTTTTTAGTATTTATTTCTATAATAAGACTGATTTAATAAAAACTATATATTGTTTAACTTATTCATTAATTCTTTCATGCATTTGTTTGCAATTTCTTTATATTTTACAGCTTTCTTTTCAGAATAATTTTTATCTAACATTTGTTCAAACTGAGCCATTGTACCCCAAAAATCCTTAGTTTGAATTGAAATTCCGCCGTTAACCCAACAAACAAAAAGTAATTGAGGATTATCTTCAGACATTTGAAAATAAACAACATTCTGTATTTCATTTACATCCAAATATATGCCTAATTTAACATATAAACTTTTAGGTAATACACGAATTTTAGTGGATTCAATATTTAAATTACCCTCAACGGATAGATTTTCAGGTAAAGTCTCGATATTTGAAAATTTCAAATCCAAATTGCCTTTAATAGAAAGGTTTTCAGGTAATGTTTTTAATTCAGTAAAACCTAAATATAAACTACCTCCAACAAAAAATTTTTCAGGCAATACTTTGATTTTTGTCATTGTTAAATTTAAATCACCTTTTACATTTAAATTTTTTGGTAAAGTAGTTAATTCTGTATTTGCTAGATTTAGGCTTCCATCAGTAAAAAATTTTGAGGGTAATGCACTGAGTTCGGTATTGGTTAAATAAACACAACCCTTTACGTGTAGTTCTTCTGGTAATATTTTGATTTCTGTATTACTTAAATCTAAATCGCCAGTAACTAAAAAGTTTTTTGGTAATGCTCTAATTCTTGTATAAGTTAAAATTAGATTGCCATGCACTGTTAAATAGTCTGGTAAAACTGAAATTCCACTATTTCTTAAATTTAAATCTTGAAATACAGTTATTTTATTGTCTTGTAAAACAAATTCTATTTTTTTCTTATTCAGTAATGTTAAAAACTTTTCCATATGATTTGCTTTTTCATAAACAAAATAATATTGATAAATAAACCACTTTGTAACAACTATTTACTTATGCTTGAAGTCAACATATAAATAAAAGATAGCTTATTAAATGAATAAATTCAGTAATAAAATATTTAATATTGTAAATAATGTTACGTATTTAAAATGGTAAGTCCAACGACATCCTTCATTTTATTAATCTAAAAAAGCATCATTTTCAAGATAATAAACAAGAGCATCTAATATATCCTCTTTTGTAGCATTAGGATGATGGTCTAATTTATACTCAATAATATCTAAAAAAGTTTGATATTCTATCCAATCTTGATACTTATCAGGATATTCATCACATAACTCACTCAGTTCCTCTTCTTCTTCATCGTTTTCAGGAAGATAAAAAGTTCCATTTCTTATATTTTGTTTTTCATAGCTTTTTTTAGTACTTGTATATAAAAAACCAAATAATTCTGGACGCTCTTTATAAAGAACTAATAATCCATCAATACCCATAATAGTTTTCATTTATTATCTCCAATCATTATTAACGATACGTTATTTTTTGCTGCCACCAAACCATCGGCATGGTATATATTTTATGCTATTTTTGTGATCTTTATAATCTATTTTTAAACTGTTTAATTAAGTGTGAGCATCGTTAATTTGCCTTCCAATGATAAAGAAATAATCAAGCCTTTTCCTTCAAGATTAACAACATCGCAAAATTTATTTATATTCCATTTTTTTAATTTAGATAGTTCGAGCCATTTATCTAGTGTCCAGTCATTTACGCTACCTAGCGTCACCATCTTTTTTCTAATACCATGCATATCAATACTTATATTTATTACAATGTTATTTTCAGATAAAACGCTGACATTACCATACAAATAGTTGTATATTTTAGATTTTTTATTTAGTTTTGCTTTTGGTAGTTCTGGTTCACCCAATGTTTCATCAATAAGAGAATCCGGTGATCCAACATGTAACTTGTTAAGTTGTAAACTATTAATAATATCCATTATCTCAATTTGAAACATTGGGCTCCATTCTTTATTCATTATTGACAACCTATCTTGGCATTATATTTATGTACATTTTATTGAATATCCCTGTAGTCTCTTGAATTTCTTCTTCCACTTAAATTCTTAAGTTTAATAAAGATGGTGGCTTGGGTTGATAATAATAGACTTCACTTAACGTTTTTCCCTATTTTTAAAAACAGAATATTGTATTTTTGCTCTTATTATGAATGGACTAGTCATCACTCTATTTGAAAAATTATTAATTTTTAGCTAACTAATAATTGCATTTTAGGCAAACTTATTAACCATAAAAATATTGCATAAAACGATCAATGTTTTCGCCTAAAATCGGAGAAAGCGCCATTTTTATTTTGGGTAAAAATTCAGGTTTTATTTCATCACAATCATCATTTGTATATATTTCATAAATATTATATTGGTTATAGACAATATCAACAATTACGGTTAATGCTTGTATAAATTGAAGAAAATTATCGGCGATTTTGAACGGTTCTAAAACGTCATATGCAGCAAAAATAGAGGGGCTATTGTTCTCATTATGAAAGTTGAATAAGATAGGTTCGCCGCCTCCGTTCTGTTCTAAAAAAACAATATAATCTTGCTTTTTTAAATTAGAAAAAGAGTAATTGCTGTTTCGTTGTTCTAAATTTAAATAGTCAATAAATGCTAAAGAAGACATGCCCGTCTCTATAACAAGCTGTTGTAGCTCAAATTGACGGTAAAACTCGATTAAACATTGATTGTTATGTAAATAGGATGAATCCACCTCTTTTGGGCTTTTAGCTAAGTACTGACCATCATCATGTTTTTTTAATATGTCTAATAATCTTTCGAATGCATTAATTTCTAACATTTTTTATCCCAATACCTTTAACCATTTAATAATTTTCAAATAATGGCTGTTTATCAATCATTCTTTAGCCACTATTTTTATAACTTACACGGTATATTTGTTTTCAATTCAAGTATTGAATAATACTCGACCTGTTTTTTTTAATCACCCTCTGCGATGATAATTTCATTTTCATTGCTAGCTTTAACAAGAAAATTAATAAAGTTGATAATGTCGCTGTCTTTACTCTTTGCTAAATAGCTAATAAGTATTTTTTGATGATCGGGATAAATTCTGGTTTTACCATATGGGTCAATAGAAATCCCAGTTTTTTCTTTTAAATAGCAAAATGAGTTTTCTAATTTTTTAATGATATTATCATGTAAAATTAACGATGGTTTAATGCCATCGAAATCGGATAAATAAGAAAAATCGATCATAAACAATACGTTTAATACACAATATATTGTGTATTATTTTATCGTGTACGATATTACAAAAGCAATTTCTATGTTAAATGCGTTATCGGTATTAATCTTGCGCAGTACTATTAGTCATCAGATATTTTTAAAAATCTTCCAGATCTTCATCACAAATTAATTTAGACATAAATTCATTAAAGCTATTACACAGGAAAAGTGTACTTTTGCTTTGATTATCTAATACCGATAGATTGTCAGACCATGTATCAAAGGTGCAATAGTAAATTTTTCCATTGTTGATATTAATACAAAAGTAGTTACCACCCGCGTCGTTGGCAAACGGCAATAATTGTTTCGACAATAATTCTCTATTCCAAAATTGTTGGGCAATATGATCCATCAAATAGGCTTTATTATCATTTAAAGTTGCATAATATTTTATCGGAACTAATTCATGAATCGTGACATAATCATATTCGCCTTGTGGATCGATCCAAGTATTATTTTCGGGCATTCCACCATTCTGTTTTAATAAAAACGCTTTTAATTGTTCGGGGATTTTAATTTTTAAGATACTTTCAATCTCAGCAATATCATTGGTATCAATTGATTTTTCAGAATGATAAAATTGGTTACTTTTACGGGGTTTGATATCTTCATATTCGATAGCGTAATCGTTATCTTCTTCATCCGCGGTCAGACAACCTAAGAAATGTTCTAAAGATTCAGATAAATAAATACTATTTTTTTCGAAATTTTGTTCTTTACTAAGCGTTGTATCCCAAACTGATCTTAGGTATTGATATATAGCACCAGTATCAATATTTATACATAAAAATCCATTCTGGTAACTGCGAGCAAATGGTAGTAGAAACTTAGGTAATTTGTCTTCATTCCAATGTTGTAATGCAATTCCCTCTATTACAAATTTGGGATCATTTTTAAATGCTTGATTATATTTTATTGGAATAAAATTTGAAATTTCAACAATATAAGCTGGCTCGCCTACCTTATACACGCTCTTATATACAAGGCCACCATTGCAAGTAAGATACAGCTGTTTTAAGGATGACGGTAATTGAATACCTAACTTATTTTCACATTCTGTTAGGTTATCAATAGTTAACTTCTTTTCGCATTCATAAAAATTATTTTTGTCAAACATCCCTTTCACCTAATGATAAATCTATAGCGTTGGGTGGGTATTATCTTAGCTTTTCCCCTGGTTAATTAACCCTACTACTGCGTTACTTTGCTTAATAAGTTTTTATTCAATCGAATAGTTATATCGTGACACTGTAACAAACAGGCAAAATGACATCATGACTTGAATGACATCTTACGCTGTACACTTTTCTGCTATAAATGAAAAAGCGAAGATGTCAGCTATAAAATCAGTTTTAACCAATTTACATATTGACTATTTTGGTAATGAATATTTTTTTATTTTATTAAATCTTGTTCACGTAATTTAGTTAGTACTTCACGCCCTTTTTCAGAAAGTTCCATTTTTTTTAAATAAATAGCCAGCCTGTTTTCAGGAATTATTGAAATTCGTTTAGGATATTTTATGAAAGAATCTATGGTATCATCTGGAAAAGGAATGTTAGGGTTATTGTAATCATCTTCATCTGGATCATAATCGTCTTCGACTTCTGTTCTTGTTATCATTGCTAATAAGGCATCAATGTCGTTGGCGACCAATTTTAAGTTTGTATTTTGTTCTAAATACCCCCCTTTCATATCAAAATATAGATCATTAACTTCGTGATCCCAGTGATAAATTTTACCTTTCGGGCTTAAACAAAGTAGGTCACCGTAATTAAGGCGAGCTATTGCTAAATAATTTTCTGGAATGCGATCTAAATAGCTGTCATTGATTGCCAGTAAATCTTCTCTATCTTTTTTTGAAAAACCAAAAATAACCTCTAAGGGTAACGCTTCGCCATCGCAATCGATACAATAGTCTATTTCAGCTTCATCATCTAAAATAATCACATTATATCGTTTTAGAAATTCGATATAGGCATGATTTATTTTGGTATTTAAATTTAACTTTGTAATACATTTATCAATATCTTTGGGTATACGATATTTTGATTTAAACATGCTTATTCCTTACATAATCAAATTGATGCATTATTTTTATAATAAAAGCTTTTTTATTTTGTATTGATAAAATATCATACTTAATTATTAAACGCCATTACGATGCAACTCATTAATTTAAATAAATATTTAAGTTGATAAACTATTATTCTAAACTGGTGATTTTGATGTTCGACAGCAAAAGCCACTCAAGATATAGAGAAAACATAAAAGTGTAGTAAAACGCTATAAGCAAGTTTTCTCGCTTAGTTAGGATTGTAGTAAATTGTTATTAATAAAAGAGATGACGTCGTCTTTATCCATTTCAAATTCTGGACTTGCATCAATGCCGCTTAAATAATCGATAACATAGGCTAGTTTTGCATCAGTAATACGATGATCTAAATAGAATTCAAAAGCATAATTCGCCACGTTTGACGCAGTATAATTATTATCAAGCAGATAAAATAATCCGTTTAAAAACAATAACCTTAAGTCATTCATATTCATCCATCTATTATTTGTGAATTTAAATTACTCAATATATCAGCGTAAAAAAACGTTTCGTTATAAGAAAAGATCATTCTATTTTTAGAGGCGATAAATAGAATACTTGTTTCGTCACTAGGGTAAAAAAAATCATTCCATGATTTTATGAAAATATTTACTGGGACAATTGCACTTGCTTTTTTATTCCAGAAGAAAAACACAAATGGTACATCTATTAATTTATTTACAAAAAAATGAGAAGATTTTTTTGGATAATCAAAATTTAAATCAACTTTTTTTCTAATAGAACAGAATGATGACTTCATTTTTATTAAATGTTCAAATGGAAACATCATATCCCAAAAGCGACTAGATTCATCTTCATCAAGAAAAATTATCCTCTTTTTTTCTTCAGAAGATAAGATGCATTCTGTAGAGTTGAATCTCCAACCAATTGGATATTTTTTTCATCAATAGTAAAACTTTCTCTATTCATAATAATATAGTCTAGTACCAACAAGATTTTAACCGTACTTGATTAGCATTATTTATTTTTATGAAAGTTCTATTTCTTTTGAAAAATCAAATGCAACCAGACCGGCTTCTTCTACTTTTTTGCCTAAATACTGTCCCTAATACCTTAAATTCTGTTATATCTGGCTATATTCTATTTCTTGTATCGGTTTGCCGCACAATTAATAGCTATATATATTTTTTCCAACTCTGGCAATGACGCCTTAGGCACTATTAGTTTTTAAGTTATCAATCCTCGAGATCTTTCAGCCATTTTTGATATCTTTCTGGATCCTTTGCAATCAATGTTTTTAATGTTTCAAACACTTCGTTTATCCCTGAAGGATCCACTTTATATTTATTAAATACAAAAATAATTCCCTCTGCGATGGTATCAAGAACATAGAACATTTGTTGCGTATAACAACTAAACGTTTTATAAGGTATAAAAATTGAGAAATGCACCTCTTTGCGTTTTGATAAGGTTAAAGGACCGTAGACTAAATTTTTGTGTTCTTGCGTGGCAGAGATAGTAAAAACTAAATCATAATCTGTTGTTTTAAACAATTTGTCATAATGTGGAAGCGTTTTGTTTAATTTATTGAGATTTTTTATCAACGGATTTAAAACCGTATTTGTAATTTCGTAGCGAATGCCAACTTCAGCCCACAATAATAAAAAATCAATTTTCATTTACATCGTCCTTTCGATTTATCACTGTTTTGATTGCCAACTGGAATTTTTCCTGTTTTTGTATAATGCTCCTCAATTTTCAGTGTCGCTACTGGTTTTGTTGTTGGAAAGCGTTTTCAATAGAATCAGTATCTTGCTATTTAACCTTGACTTTCTCTACAAGTACACCAACTAATTTAATATTTTTCAGCCTTTCATAAATACTTTCATATATTAGCAAACCCATTTCAGTACAGCATATTGGGTAAGGTGGATATTCGCTCTCAAGTAAAAACCTCGGCGCTCTTTCTCTTCTTGAGTGGAAATGGCATTCAGGACAGACAAAAAGACGCTCATTTTCAGGAATAGGTTGTCCATCAAAAATATATGGTTTTTCACCTCTCAGTACAACGTAATCATATTTACTAATAAAAGTTATAAATGGCTGTTTATGCTTTTCACTTTCCACTTTATTATAAATAAAACCTATATTTAAATGTTTTTCAGCATCTTCACCCAGCAAACTAAATAAGCGCAGCGACATAATACTAGGTATCAGAAGACGACCTACCATGGGCATATCTAGATTTTTCCTGATTTTCCCATCCGTAATCACATCCATACCACCGTGAGGTAGTTTTACTCTATGGCAATAATGACAAAATTGCTCTTTATTTTTACGCTTCCATTCGGGAACGATATCGACAGTGTCCATTCCTGAATAATACAGGTGATAAAGTTGTTCACGCATCATTCATATACCTTATATCTATTATTAATTATATTTTTCTTCAATATTTGTTAGACAATCTACATCAGTTTCCTAGCGGCATCAAGAACTGCATCAAAAGACGGTTGCTAGCTTTGCCCAGTCGATGTTTTCGATACGGCTTCGATTAGGCGGTGTTAGGCATCGTAGTAGTAATACTGCGTGCCGCTGGCAATTTGTTTGCTGTGGTACGTCGCAAGTGTATCGAATGCTGCGGACGTGTGGTGGTAATTTGTTTACTTAGTTAATTGTAGTGATGGCTGCATGCGCCTTAAGCATCGGTTTCTCTTAGAAGCATCTTCTTAGAACTGTAGCTGAAATGATGTGTTGGCTTCGACTACGGTTAATGTAATGGTAATTTGGGAAAGATGATAAATTAAAAGCAGATTTACCTTTCAAAACTTATCTTGGCAACCTCCTTCTTTTCCTATTTAGTAGACTATAGTTATAACTTGTTCAACATAACACTTAATAAAGAGTTTGCGGACGAGTTTATTTACTAGTGCATATAATTTTCTTTGGTTAAAGGTATTTTGGTAGGTGCTGGCGATGTTACATCAGGAAATAAAAATTTTTTAGATTCATCCCAATTAATGCCATTTTCATAGAATTTAAGTAGATGATTTTGGATGTCTTTAGAATTTCCATTCATTCCTGCATACTCTTTGGTTTGAATAATATCTAAGTAATCTTTTACGGTTAGCTGTGGAATCAAAACTTTTTGATCTACAGAAGTATATCTATCATCCATTTCCACCAGACCTATCTTTTCTGCTAATGGACCTGTATAAGTGATAATTTTGGACTCCTGTGGGCGTACATTTTTTTGTACATGTTCATCTTATATCGAAACTAATAACTCTTTAAGTTTGTGTGCAGCTACTGAATAGATAAATAAGATATTAACCTTATTCAGGTCTACCCCATCCCATTCATCTTTATCATTAAATATATTAAAAAACTCCATCCAATGGTTTTTTCTGGATTGCGCTAATGAATACAACCCATCTTTTATATAGACGCCGAATATTGTAATTTACTTGATTTATTTGTTTTTTGGTTACCATTTCTTTCCATCAGTTTTTTAAGTATTCATTAAAAAACACATACAATTTTATTATGAAAAAAAGATAATATTCATGTTTACTATTAGTTATTAGTATAGTAATTATTTTTCAATGCAAATTAAGTTGATATCAAATTATTATTTTAATTCATTAGATAACTAAATTGATATCCATAATAAAAATAGATGTTATAAAGAAAGCTTAATGTACATTCAGCTTAATATTAAAATTTTTCATTAATTGTTTAATATGATAATCATTAAGTGGCGATACGCGAGGCAAAGATTCAGCTTCTTTTTCAGATATCAATGTTTCATTTTGCCATATGTCTACTTTTTTAAACCAAGGCTCTATTCCATATGTAAAATATACATTTTGCATATTATTGGGTGAGTAGTTTTGTTGATGCCCAATTATTCTCCAATCACCTTCAAATTTTCTATCAAATAGTAAATAGCTATCTAATATTACCGGATCAATCATTCGGTGAGCATTTCTAATTTTTGCTTCTGATAAATCTGGAGAATTGGAAATAATATCGAAAATTTCAGCAATATGGCCAACTATAAATTTAATAACAATTCTTCCAAAACAATAATTTTGATTATCTAATTTAAAACAGAATATGTCTCCGGCTTTAATGTAGCGTAACATCGTACGAGGTTTTTTATCCCAACCCCATATTTTAAAATCATTCATTAGCACTTTCCTTTCCCTGACTTACCCTTCTTTACATCACTCGCTTTTTTACTGTTATAGGTTTCTTGAAATATTTTAGCTCTATCATCATTACGCTGATAGTTGATGGAATTATATTTATTTCCTCTATTTGTCGAAGACAATTCTTTCTCTTATTTTACCAGTTCTCGTTCCATACGTTTCAATATAATATTGTTCATAACCTCTTGCGTGCCCATAAATAATATTTTTTTCTAATACTTCCATTCGTCCAGATGCAGATAATCTTCCAGTTTCTCGATGTTCAATCGTTCTTCTGTCAATGTCATTGGTAATGCCAATATAGTAAGGCTCTCTAGCCCCTTGGTTAGATAATGTATCCAATTAGGCGCATACTGATACAAATTAAACCCACCCAAGAGCCCAATCGGGTCCGGCTGCGTGAATCTGCCTATATCCGGGTCATAGTACCTGAAAGTATTGTAATGTAAGCCTGTTTCTCTGTCTAAATACTGTCCCTGATACCTCAGGTTCTGTTGTATCTGGCTGTGTTCGATTTCCTGTATCGGCTTGCCCCACAGCTGATAGCTGCATGTCCATACAATGTGACCGTCTTCATCAGTGAGTTCTTCCGGGGCACCGTTGACATCGGTGTGGTAGTACAGCACTTTTTGTTCTGTACCGGTGGTGGTCTCTACTCTGGCTAAGAGTTCATAGCCGCTTTCATTAGTGTAGATATAGACGCTTTTGCTTCTGTCGGTACGGGTTTCCTGAATTATGCTTAGCCCGTCCCACAGATGGCATTTCGTTTATCAGATGTCTTGCCTGACTATTGTTAATAGCCAGGTTTACTAAATTAAATTATGTGTATAAATCTATTCCTTTTACTTTATTTTTAATAAAAAACTGTCGTAACGACTCTGAAATCACAATTCGCCCTTCAGATTCTTCACACCTTGCCATACAAAATTGCTCATTTATATTTTCTTTAAAGACCATTTTATAAAATTCTTTTGGTCCATCAGGCAAACTTTCTAATAATGGTATATATTCAGATTTATTCATATCAATACATGATATTAAACGAAGAAAATTTAATGCCTTATAACCAGAATGGCTGCAACCATTAACAATTATAGTTGCCTCTATTAGCTGGACATCATGTAAAAAATCTTGATTGTTTGAAAGTAAATTGGCAAGTCTAGGCGAGATAAATTCAGGACCATCACTGAAAAAAAAATCATAAGATAATAAACGTTTTTCACTGACTTTGTTTTCTATTTTAAAAACTAAGGGTTTATTTGTTTGAATCTCCTTGCATTGTAAAAATTCGTAATTGGCAACTACAGTTGAGTCATATTGAAACCAATAACTATCAGGATAATTACCTATCATAAATCTATAAATCATATCAATATCCTTTGGAAGGCCTAATTGAATTTTTATTTAAGGTAGGATATAAATATTTAGAAAATAGCCGGGAGAGATAGATTTTCCCGACATTAGATATAACATCTATTCATATTTACTAAATTTCTCTATCCAACCATTTTCTGTAAAAAGTTCACCAGATAATCCATCACTGAGCTCAACAATGTTTTTTCCATCATTCCCATCTTGAGATATCAACAACTTCATGTTTTCTTCATTTTGCTCAAGCATATTAAGAACATTATAAATAACACTGTCAATAGAATTAAAAACTACCTTTTTCAAAACTTTAATTTGATTTTCATCAAAGGCTTTTATTTCATTACTCAGCTCAATAGAGCTTTTAGATTTCATTCTACCATTTAATATGGCTTCAAACTCAAAAATAGATTGATCTCTGATACTAGAGATAAACTCTTGACCAAAGGAATCAAGTAATTTCTTATCTGACATATTAATTACTCCTATCTAATTCCACGGTATATTTGATGGTGAAGTTACACCCTATGATCTTAAATTCCATAAAGATTGAGCGACAAAATCCCTTTCCTTTTTAGTGGTAGCACCACCGGCCTTTAAGAGCATCTACAGCTATTTTTGTGTGTTCAGCCAAGGTATTCGGGCGACCACTCTTAGCCAGTTGATAATTAGTCATATCCTGATGTCGCCATTCTTTATGATTCATATAGTCCTAACTAATTGAAAAACCTTTCTTAGGATCATAGTTTGGATTATTTTTAAAACCAGCTTTCCGATAATGTGATGCCCGACAACATCTTTATATTCACCAACACCACATTTACTTAATTCAAGTGGATCTATCTGGATCAATAGGTTGTTTGGTGAATACGCATACTGGTTTAATCCACCTGCCAGCCCTATGGGGGCAACTGTGTGAATCTACCTATATCAGGGTCGTAGTACCTAAAAGTATTGTAATGTAAGCCGATTTATTTGCTAAATACTGTCCCAATACCTTAGGTTCTGTTGTATCAGGCTGTGTTCGATTTCCTGTATCGTTTTGCCCCACAGCTGATAGCTGCATGCCCATACAATATGACCGTCTTCATCAGTAAGTTCTTCCGGGGCACCGTTGACATCGGTGTGGTAGTACAGCACTTTTTGTTCCGTACCGGCGGTGCTGCCTATTCAAGACAATGGGGTTCTGTCAGTATCAAGGTATGACAATTATAGCCGGCTATAACAAAGTTGAATCCAGTACAGACTATAAAAGTAAAATATTTAAAATTAATTATTTTTTACTTTCTCTGATTTGAGCTAAGCCATTTTCAAGACGACTAAGATTTTCATATTTGTTAGCAGCTTGACTTCTATTTAAATATTTAAGCCATCCCTCTACAGCTGTATTAAATAATGCTAGACCTTCTGGTGTTACATTTTCCCTTTTTATAACTGTGTCGGTTTTTAATTTTCCTTGCTCATCAAAGGGCTCAATATCGATCAATAATTTATGTTTTTTTAAAAAACCGAATAAAGCTGTGGCAGTTTCAATAACAGCATCTTGAAGTTTTTTACTTTTATTTTTATTAAGCAACATAGGAATATTGTATAAAGGATAATCAATTATTTCTTTATTGAATGCAATTTTTAAATCCTTAACATTGATATATCCTAGCATTTTCTCACTCAATAAATATTCCAAATCAATATCTTGGTACGAGATTTTATTCTTTTGTATAGCATATAGACTGATTAAAAATGGATAAGCGTATGCGTGTGGTTTATACATTATATCCTTAATCAATTTTTTATTTACTTCGATAAGATTATAGGCTCTTTCAAGATAGATGGTATTCAATATTTTAAGTATTGCATCAAAAATATTTTTTTTCCCACTTTCTGTTTTGGGTAGTAAAATCGGAACAGAATTCTTTTCATCAAGATAATTTGACTTATAAATACTATCCAACTTATGTAGATTCGATGGGTAAGGAGGTGAGATATTATCAATGAAATCTTTAATTTCAGATGAATATACATACATATTGAATACATATTGATAACCACTGTTCATATATTCAAAAAATATATTTGCCTTAGCTCCCTTTTTATTGTCTAAAATAATTTTATTCCTATTAACCTTAATATAAGGATATGATTTTAATTTATCTTTTAAAAAAATTTGTAATTCTTTTTCAAATTGGGTTCTCAATTCTTTAGACATCGTATATAGCCTCCAAACCTAACGCCTTTACCACTGTGCGTAGCTATTTCCATAAGTCCTTTTTCACCTTTAGATAATATAATAGTTAATTTTGTTTGATTTGAATTTATCTATTAGTTTATTAAACCCTGCTCTCGTAATTTAGCGAGAACTTCACGCCCTTTTTCAGAAAGTTCCATTTTTTTTAAATAAATAGCCAGCCTGTTTTCAGGAATTATTGAAATTCGTTTAGGATATTCTATAAAAGAATCTAAGCTATCATCTGGAAAGGGAATGTTAGGGTTATTGTAATCATCTTCATCTGGATCATAGTCATCTTCAACTTCTGTTCTTGTTATCATCGCTAATAAGGCATCAATGTCGTTGGCGACCAATTTTAAGTTTGTATCCTGTTCTAAATAGCCCCCTTTCATATCAAAATATAGATCATTAACTTCGTGATCCCAGTGATAAATTTTACCTTTCGGGCTTAAACAAAGTAGGTCACCGTAATTAAGGCGAGCTATTGCTAAATAATTTTCTGGAATGCGATCTAAATAGCTGTCATTGATTGCCAGTAAATCTTCTCTATCTTTTTTTGAAAAACCAAAAATAACCTCTAAGGGTAACGCTTCGCCATCGCAATCGATACAATAGTCTATTTCAGCTTCATCATCTAAAATAATCACATTATATCGTTTTAGAAATTCGATATAGGCATGATTTATTTTGGTATTTAAATTTAACTTTGTAATACATTTATCAATATCTTTGGGTATACGATATTTTGATTTAAACATGCTTATTCCTTACATAATCAAATTGATACATTATTTTTATAATAAAAGCTTTTTTATTTTGTATTGATAAAATATCATACTTAATTATTAAACGCCATTACGATGCAACTCATTAATTTAAATAAAGATTTAAGTTGATAAACTATTATTTCAAACTGGTTATGTCGATGATTGATAGCAAAAGCCACTCAAGATATAGAGAAAACATAAAAATGTAGTAAAGCGCTATAAATTCTCAAAATTATCAGTCCTCGAGATCTTTTAACCATTTTTGATATCTTTCTGGATCCTTTGCAATCAATGTTTTTAATGTTTCAAACACTTCGTTTATCCCTGAAGGATCCACTTTATATTTATTAAATACAAAAATCATTCCCTCTGCGATGGTATCAAGAATGTAATACATTTGTTGCGTATAGCAACTAAACGTTTTATAAGGTATAAAAATTGTGAAATAAACCACTTTGTTTTTTGACGATGTTGTAGGACCGTAGACTAAATTTTTGTGTTCTTGTGTAGCAGATATAGTAAATACTAATTCATAATCTGTTGTTTTAAACAATTTGTCATAATGTGGTAGAGTTTTGTTTAATTCATTAAGATTTTCTATCAACGGATTTAAAACTGCATCAGTAATTTCATAGCAAACGCCAACTTCAGCGTATAATTGTAAAAAATCAATTTTCATTTACATTGTCCTTTCGGTTTATCACTGTTTTGATTGCCAACTGGAATTCTTCCTGTTTTTGTATAATGCTCATCAATTTTCACTGTCTCTACTGGTTTTGTTGTTGGAAAGCGTTTTCAACAGAATCAGTATATTGCTATTTAACCTTGACTTTCTCTACAAGTACCCCAACTAATTTGATATTTTTCAGCCTTTCATAAATACTTTCATATAAAAGTAAACCCAATTCCGTACAGCATATTGGATACTTCGGATATTCGCTCTCAAGTAAAAACCACGGCGCATGTTCTCTTCTTGCGTGGAAATGGCATTCAGGGCAAACAAAAAGACGCTCATTTTCAGGAATAGGTTGTCCATCAAAAATATATGGTTTTTCACCTCTCAGTACAACGTAATCATATTTACTAATAAAAGTTATAAATGGCTGTTTATGCTTTTCACTTTCCACTTTATTATAAATAAAACCTATATTTAAATGTTTTTCAGCCTCTTCACCCAGCAAACTAAATAAGCGCAGCGACATAATACCAGGTATCATAAAATTACCTACATCGGCCATACCTAGGTTTTTCCTTATTTTCCCATTCGTAATTACATTCATACCACCGTGAGGTAGTTTTAGTGTATGGCAATAATGACAAAATTGCTCTTTGTTTTTATGCTCCCATTCGGGAACGAGATCGACAGCGTCTATTCCTGAATAATACAGGTGATAAAGTGGTTCACGCTTCATGGATATACCTTATATCTATTATTAATTATATTTTTCTTCAATATTTGTTAGACAATCTACATCAGTTTCCTAGCGGCATCAAGAACTGCATCAAAAGACGGTTGCTAGCTTTGCCCAGTCGATGTTTTCGATACGGCTTCGATTAGGCGGTGTTAGACGTCATAATCTAATACAGGGTGCCGTTGGAAGTCTCATTCTAGGTGTTACAATAACGTCAAGATTTGTGCTAATCAATCTAGAGTAGGTTAATTTTTTGAGATAAATTACATTATTATTTTAAATAAATATTATTTTTCTTTTGGTTCCCAAAAAGAATCATCAGAAACAAAAATCTCATTCAGTTTTAAATCTAAAGGAATAGATTCAATATAATCAGCCATTTCATCATACGGTGAAGGAAGTGTAAAAGACATACCGTAATCTTCGTCAACAATAAGCGTACCATTTAGAATGCGCTGACTTTTTGTTAACAAGATAAGTTCTTTCATCGTAATTCCCGCATACAATTTTTTCTTATATTTCCCTTGATAATGTTCATTACATCCTACAGCAATAATTCCACCTTCAGAATTAGTAGAAATTATTATTGTCCCAGCCTCTAAAAAATATGCATACATTTTTTCATTAAAAGGGTAAGGGGTCATATATTCTTTTACTTCGACCGTAAAATTTTTGTATATTTCATCTAAATAAAAATCTATATGGCGTTCCAATTCAATATTTCCTAAAGATTTATAGCTAACTATATCTGCATTAAAATCAATCATTTTCCATTTTCCATTCATAAGCATTCCGTCAATATAGACAGGTGAATCTTGAATACGATCATAGTTTTTAAATTCCCCATGGCCAATTCTACCTAAAACCTCATCTGGCCCTTTGCCTGTTGATTTATAGACTTTCCAATAATCATTACTGTGTATATTAGGTTGAGATGCAAAACCACCTGTATGATAATCCAGTTTATATGTTGTACCAGATTTAGTTGTTTTAACATAAACAGTATATTGAATAGCGTTCGGATTTTTTGCTTATGATTTTGTTACCTTTCTCCCTTTCGATATCAAGTAATCATAAATTTCTTCTGGCTTTTTACTTGTCAAACGATTTAACCAACGTTTAGTTACGCTGTTTTTACGTTTGAATCCTTTAGAAGGTTTACAGCTCCAGCCCCTAGGTTCGATCCACATCAACCCATTAGGCGCATACTGATAAAATTAAACTCACCCAAGAGCCCAATCGGATCCGGCTGCGTGAATCTGCCTATATCTGAGTCGTAGCACCTAAAAGTATTGTAATGGAAGCCCGTTTTTCTGTCTAAATACTGTCCCAATACCTTAGGTTCTGTTGTATCTGGCTATGTTCGATTTCTTGTATCGGTCTACCCCACAGCTGATAGCTACATGCTTATAAAATTTTGCGACATTTAACTGCCAGCTATAAATATTTAAATTCATATCAAATTTTTAATCAGTGAAAATAGTTATGTTAAAATCCATTTTTCCTACAGCATAGGTATATTATCTAGTCTATATAATACTTTAAAAAATACCTGTTAATTTTTTTCTTGATATTTTTAAATCTTTAGCAATAATCTCAACATAAAATGAATCACTTTGGATAATGTAATGATAATATTCTCCAATATCATATTTATCCCACTCAGAAAAAAAAGAACTTCTTTCTATCTTCAATTTTTCTAGCCAGGATGAATCTTTGACAATCCAATAGCAAGCACGGAAATCATCGTCTTCACGAGGAATATAATAACTTAAATTTTTATTACGTTCGTATCTCATGGCCCAAACATAAGAAAAATCGAATATACCAGTAAATACAGAATATTTAGCAGAAGAATTCCATATTTTAAAAAAAGCAGTTAATGAATCTCCTTTTGACTTCAAAACAATATCATCATTTGGAGCCTGCCAATAAGGTAGCTCTATTGCATATGCCATATCTTTCTTCATAATATTTATCTTTCATTTGCAAATTGAAGTTTTACCTTTCCTTTTTAGGTAAAGCATTTTTTTAAGTTTACAGTTGCAATCTTTCAAATCAACAATATTTGTTTGAAAGATTAATTTTATTGGTTAAGTTTTATTTTTCCGTAGTTATTCCTCCACGGATCAATCCACATTAGTGATGTTAGGCGCATACTGATACAAATTAAACTCACCCAAGAGCCCAATCGGGTTCGGCTGCGTGAATCTGCCTATATCCGGGATCATAGTACCTGAAAGTATTGTAATGGAAGCCCGTTTTTCTGTCTAAATACTGTCCCAATACCTTAGATTCTGTTGTATCTGGCTGTGTTCGATTTCTTGTATCGGTCTACCCCACAGCTGGTAGCTACATGCTCAAACAATGTGACTGTTTTCTTCAGGGGTGCCGTTGACGTCGGTGTGGTAGTACGGCACTTTTTGTTCCGTACCGGTGGTAGTCTCTACTCTGACTAAGGGTTTATAGCCGCTTTCATCAGTGTAAATGTAGACGCTTTTGCTTCTGTCGGTACGGGTTTCCTGAATCATTCTTAGTCCGTTCCACAGGAAGTGGGTAAGGTTGTAGGCTTTGCCCGCTCGGTCTATCTTGTGCTTTTCGATACGCCTGCCTAAGGCTTCGTAGCTGTCGTACTGCGTACCTTTGCAATCTGTTTGCTAAGGGTACGGTCGTATGCGTCATAGGTATATTGCAGTCCACATAAGTTATGTAACTGTCTGCAACGTATTAGGTTCTGATTTTCGCTTTTTCTGTCTTGGTGCAACAGTTTTCGATTCGGCCGGTGCGGTCATAGTGGTAGTCGGTATGTCCTTGATGAATGTGTTTTTTACTCACCAGTTGGTCGAGGTTATTGTACTGGTCGTAGCGTTCGGTGAGGATGTCGGGTTGGATAGTGTTGTGCGTTTGTGTTGTAGGCGGCTGTTACGGTCATAGCTGAATTCGGTGTTGAGTTGTCCTTGGCTACGTAAGATTTCGCGATTTAGGTGGTCGCGTTCGATGTCGGTGATGGTTGTGTAGTCTAGGTAGATTTGGTGTAGATGGTGGAACCTAATACAGGCTGTTGAGGGTGCTCCCGCCAGTAGTATGGTGGCGATGCGGTTACCCGTTTTGCTGTACTGATAGCATAACGTCAGAAATAGTTAGTAATTTCAGCTATGCTGCCTGCGGTAAAGTCGACAACGTTAGCATTATGAAGGTGATTAAACGTTAATTGTTTTCACTTAAATTCTTTAGTTTAATAAAAATGGTTGATTGAATTGATAATAATATTTAAGAAAAATTAAAGAGTATATTTTTCCCATTTATTATCTATGTCATCGTAAACTTCTTTTTTATCAATCAGCCATTCATGATTTTTAAAATGTAAAGTATATCGAAATTGATCTTTTACACCCTTTTGTTCTTGAGTATATATTACTATTTTAGTATTTTTCAATTCTTCGGTTTTTAAAAATTTTTCATCTGGCGAATATTCAGGTGGATTACCACAGCCCAATGAAACTTGTCGGCCATATTTTCGCTCTTTCTTTGTACAGAATTTATTAAATATACAATTCAAATCATTAATCATACTTAAGCGAACTTCCTCTGATGAACCATTTTTTACAAGTGGATAATAATGTTTCTCCCAATTATTCATTGCAATAATAAAATTTTTTAAAACATTTTCTGCATTTTCTAAACTCATTTTATTTACCTAATTATAAGATACTTCGCTTAACACATTTTTACTATTTTGAGAAACAGAATATTGTATTTTTTGACCTAGTACTACCTTTGTCATAAATAAAATTCCATGCAATCTTTACTGCTCCATTTTTTCAATATATCTTCTTACTCACTTCTCAAAAGTTTGGTATTGTCCCCAATACACATATTATACTGTCGCTGATACCTTAGGTTCTGTTGTATTTGGCTATGTTCGATTTCTTGTATCGGTCTGCCCCACAGCTGATAGCTGCATGCTCAAACAATGTGACTGTTTTCTTCAGGGATGCCGTTGACGTCGGTGTGGTAGTACAGGCTTTTTGTTCTGTACTGATGGTGGTCTCTACTCTGACTAAGGGTTTATAGCCGCTTTCATCAGTGTAAATGTAGACGCTTTTGCTTCTGTCGGTACGGGTTTCCTGAATCATTCTTAGTCCGTTCCACAGGAAGTGGGTAAGGTTGCAGGCTTTGTCCGATCGGTCTATCTGGTGCTTTTCGATACGCCGGCCTAAGGCATCGTAGACATAGCCATAACGTTCGGTACAGTTTAATTTTTCGATACGCACTTCGATTAGGCGGTGTTCAGCATCGTAGTAGTACGCTGGCACTTTGTTTACTGTGGGTACGGACGTGTGCGTCGTAGGGATAGTGAGGACCGTGAAAATTAGAGTCGTTGGTTAAAAGATACCTGATTTTAGTTGCGTCTTTTGCCTAGTAGCTTAGCAGTCGCATCTTACTGTAGTAGTATTTATATTATTCCAAAGAGTTATTTTTGTTTACAAATAACCTCCCACCGACTGATAAATTTTTAGGCAATCTTTTAACATTTGTATTGACTAAATTTAAATTTCCATCAACTGACAAATTGTCAGGCAATATATCGATTGAAGTGTTAGTTAAATTCAAATAACCAGCAATTTTTAAATTTTCTGGTAATTTTTTTATATTAGAAAATCCCAAATCTAAACTGCCGTTGATAGAAAAATCTTCAGGTAAAATTTCGATTGGAGTATGTCTTAGAATTATATCACCATTAACAATAATATTTTTTGATAAAAACTCAATTTTTGAAAACTCACAGTTTAAAGAGCCATTAACAAATAAATTTTCCGGCAATGTTCTTATATCACTATAGCTCAGATCTAAATTGCCACCAATAAACAAATTTTTGGGTAAAAATTTAATTTTAGTGTTTCTTAGATTTAAATTTCCTTGAATGGAAAAATTTTCAGGTAATAATTCAAT
>NZ_LYST01000035.1 GCF_001693755.1 Gilliamella sp. wkB171 | reverse complement strand
ATCGGGCATCGGGCATCGGGCATCGGGCATCGGGCATCGGGCATCGGGCATCGGGCATCGGGCATCGTTTTTATTAGTTAATAGTTATAATAATTGTTATCAAGAGTTTCATTCTTTATACAAAAATCTGTTTTCAAATTTATTTCTTTATTTTTTCTATAACAATCAGCCTAATAATATCTCCTTATTCAGAGCGTTTTTAAGAAAGGGGATAGTAAAAGCAGGTTTATGCACTCTATTTTTGTTGGTGTTTTTTACAGTGGTATCAATAAAATCGGTACATGCTTTAACGACACAAACAGCACAGGTAATAAATGGTAATAGTCCTTATATCAGTTTTGATGATGGAAAGACAACTTCAACGACGGTATTACCACTCTTATCGTTAATATTACCGAATAATCAGGCAATATCCGTTTTAGAAGATAATTCAACTTCTTTAAATCCAATAGTAATAGATAAACCATCACCAACATTTGCTGATATCAAAACCAATTTACCTTTTACTAATTATCCATCAATGCCGTTAGCCAATGTGATAGTAGCAAATAATTATTGGCGTGATGCTGATGGGGATAAGCTTTATACAGTCACGGGTTATTTGAAAGCAAAGTGGGAGGATGTTGAAGGTGTCGATGTAACAGACAATATTAAATCGAATCCGAATAGTGAGTTAGATGCGTGTAAATCCCCCTATAAATTAACACTTAGTGCCGATGATGGTACTTTAGTAACCAATTATGGCATACCGGATATGAGTTCATTCAAGGGCGGAAGTCATAGCTATTACATTATTCCGAATGTAAAAAAAGCGTGTTATTTAAAACCTCATTTAGTTTTCGGTAAAGGAAGTCAACCAGGAGATATATATGAAAACGGCAATTATGCAGGTCCCCCTGAGCAATGGGATCCGGATAGAGGATTTAAGCCGCAAAATATTAATGATGCCACAAGTAATTTTCCAACAACCGGTTCTAATAATTTCTTTTTTATTATGCAATTGGCAGGTCTAACAGCAAATGAATTTATTGCAATAAATAGTAATACGGTCAATGCTTCATCGGGTACTGGAATTTCTTTATCACTCAGTCGCGAAGGTGATTATGCTGTACGTATTACATTGAAAGGACCTGCTATAGACTCACCAGATAAGTCGTTTTCAGTTTCAACATTTAAACTCTATAGCGATCAAAGTAAAACTAATCTAATCTACCAATTTACCATTTGGCGTTGGTATTTAGTAAAACCAAGTACTGATAATACTTTTTTTGATGATGGTCAGGCTTTTTGTCGTTCTTTGGGGGGAAATTATAAACTTCCTGAAGTGTTTGATTTAACGAATGCAAACGGTAGGGATATTGTATCTGGTGAAAGATTGGCGATGGGTTTGCCTGGTCAAGGTAATGTTTATCAACGAAGAATCAGTTATTGGAATGAGCATTGGATTGGCGGGTTATTCAACGAATGGGGAATGGTAAATAATGACTATTATACAGGCAGTAACTGGTATACCGGTGACTACGTTGTTAATCATAAAACAACGGGGGGACTTGTATTTAATGTTCATTCTAATTATGGTGACGTTGATACCTCCTGGAGTACAACAACAAGCGCAAGAGTTGCTTGTATAACATTTTAGAAGGTAATAAAAGGATAATGAACATTACTGAAAAATTAAAACAGAGTGAGCGTATTGATAATATTTACCTTTATCGAGAAAGAATGTTTGTCCAGCTTTATGGTGTATCGCTTTATTTGTCGTTAAAAGAGTTAGGTTTACCGTTAAATGTGCGAGTAATACGATATAAAATGCTAGGAAATAGAGCAATTTTAAATGCGGGCATGCCACTAAAAAGTTTGTTAAATTTAGATATAACTGATTTAATTGTAACTGATAGTGGCTTCAAAATCCCTAACAGTTGGTCATTTGATTCATTATCTTACCATAATTGGTATGATAGAAAGTTAAAACAGTTGTTATCGGAAGAAGAAAAATAGTTTGTTACATAATGCGTAATGGATGATTTGCTAGCGATTAAGAACGTTAGCAAATCGATGTAATCGATGCAGTTTAAGGAAAAGGATTAATGATAAAATTGCCTCCAGAGAGTGTAGCGAACTGGCGCAATTTTTAGAGTTCAAAAAACATACAAAGGATTATTTGTTAAATATAACCGATGCGATATTTAAATAAAATCTAATTCAATATCTTGAATTTAAAATTAGGATAATTGATTCATCAACTAAGGATATTGCTCATTAGCATCGTTATTATTTTTTATAAGTTTCTATTTTATTGAACAGTTAATTCAATAAAATAATATCTTTACAAAAGTTTACTCAAAAGCACATTACAAAAAAATATATATCATTTAGTATGATATCAACCTTTACTTAATAAAGTACTATTGTTATTGAAGTTATCTTTATTTTTTAATAGTATATATTATTGAATTATTTAAAAATATTTGGCAAATAACTATAAGGAATGATAAAAATATGTTAAAATACGGTCTTAATCGGGCATCGGGCATCGGGCATTTTTAGAACAGCAGGGCATTAGCTATCGCCAATTTTCTCAGTTTTTAGCACAGACTCAATCATTATTCCCCCTTAAAAATTATTTATTTCAATATTTCAATATTTCCAATAATTTGCGAATAAAACATCGCTATTTATCTCTATCCCCTAACAAAATAAATTCATTGCTACAGAAAGTTATAACAATTTTTTGCTTTTGTTTGTTTATCTTTAGTGATGCTAATTCCCTAAATGTAGCAACCGCCAAAATAATAGAAGGCAATGCGCCCCAAGTTGTTAATACTGAACTAGCAGCAAATAAACATGGCTTTACCGTAAATGGTGTTTTTTATAGTGAGGCAAACAATAATATCAACGGGAATAAAGTTAAAGAGTTTAGTGGAGATTTAAGGCTTAAAGATTTTACCATAAAGAATTTTTATTATGATTCATTAGATAACAAACTAAATTTTGCCGATAATGATGGCGATGATATTGACACAACCAGACCATTCTTACTTACCAATACGAGTTTTAAATGGTATGACGCAAATGGTCAGGTCTTAACCGATCAAAGTAAAACCATTAGTACTTGTGAGAATGAGAGTTATAGTTTGCCATTAACATTAGAAATCACAACACAACTCAAGACATATTCTAAGTACGGAATACCCAACGAAAGTGATTTTGTGCCAATAACTAAACGTTATCAGATTGTCACTACACCCGAAATATGTGGAATAAAGCCAAATCAGATGTTTGTCCATCCTAATCGAATTTGGGCAAGTCCTTATATAGTCAATATTAACGGTGTTAAAGAGTGTAATTTTAAGGGGTATGATTCTTTGGAGGAATCTATTTCTGATCCAAAGGGTACAGGGTGGAATCAACCTGGTACCGAAAAACGAAATGATTATTGTGGTGGTGGATATGATGCTAATGTGTTCGATCCAAAATTAGGCTTTAAACCCTCAGCTAAACCATCCTTTCCAACTAGCGGTTTCCCTGGGGCTGAGTTTCGAATATTGGTTAAAGGTTCACAAACCGATTATACCTATAGTGTCATCAATAATTCGGGTGGCGGTGTTAGCGTTGACAAAATGGGCAATGTTACCTTGAATAATAAACCAACAGGTGAGGTGACTGTTCGAATAAAAACAAAATGGGAATCCTCTTTTTTATATGATTATACCTTTAATCCAACCAAGGTCTGGATTGAACCTCAAGAAGGTCTTTATTCTACTTATGCTCAAGCCATAGAACGATGTGGGGGTGAGACAAATATTCCCACCCGAGTTGACATGACTAACTCGCCAAATGCGCCAGCGACATGGACAGAATTACCTTTACAATGGGATACGTTCACGCGTGCTATTGGCGAGGGTTTGTTTGCTGAGTGGGGAGAAACAACCAAAACAGCTTATCCTAAATCTAATTGGCAACAACAATGGCAGTGGTTTTATTCCCGAGATCATTTTGATAATCGTAACCATCCCGGATATTCCGATATTTATGCAATCGATGCTTGGATAGGGCAAATACAGGTATGGGATAATGGTGTTGGATTACGAGCCATGTGTAAAAGATAACAACATAAATTAGATAAAACCAATTTAATCATAATAAGTTAGTGTATTGGTTTTTCTAAAAAATCGGGATCTAATTATCATGAGAATTATCGAAAAACTCAAACAGAGTGAAAGTATTGATAATATCTACTTTTATCGAGAAAGAATGTTTGTCCAGCTTTACGGTGTATCGCTTTATTTGGCATTAGAGGTGTTAAATTTACCCTTAATTATTCGAATAAAGCGCTATAAAAAGTTAGCCAATAAACCGATTTTACAGGCAGCTTTACTTGATAAGACTCTGTTAAATCTGGATATTTCAGGTTTAACAAAAACTGAGTTTGGTTATTCATTGCCCAATAGCAGGTCTGTTGATCTTTTAGTTTATCGCCTGTGGCATGATAAACAATTAAAACAATTATTATTTCAAGAGAGATCATAAATAGCGCTTTAATCGATAAAATTTTTCTAAACTTTTGTCATTGGTTAAATGTGTTGTAAGTCATTAATCATAGAGCAGATAGCTAGTGTTTGAATGTTAAAAATTGCCTCCAGCTCGCTTAGCGAGCAGGCGCAATTTTTAGAGCGCAAAAAACATACAAAGGATTATTTGTTAAAAATAGCCGATGCGATATTTAAATAAAATCTAATTCAATATCTTGAATTTAAGATGATTTATGAATGATATATTAAGCAATGCAGTTATATATAACAAAAATTTATATTAAATTTTAAGTAAAATGCCTAAATCCTAGGCTAATAATGTGTTTATTGTTATAACAGCCTTCATGTATATGTTATGATTAACAGGATTTTATAAAATCATACTATTACTGCTTTTAAATAGCGTTTTTAATTAATCATCTAATTGGATTATTTATGGTAGTTGATTAGTTATACTACGATAAGCAGTATTTCTTTTATCATATTTTCCTAATAGCGATGACTTAATTAAGATGACTGAATGTTTTTCCAACGATCAATATAACCGACAATTACAAAACAAAATCAATACTCTAAAAACACTTTTTAGCGATTTTGTGCTACCTGAATTGAAAGTTTATTCTTCTCCAGTAAGTCATTATCGGATGCGTGCAGAATTTAGAATATGGCATAATGGCGAAGATCTTTATCATATTATGTATGATAAAAAAACTAAGAAACGGGTTCGTATAGATAGCTTTCCTATTGCAACAAAGCTTATTAATCAAGCTATGCAAGCTGTTTTACCACTTTTACAGTACAATGAATCATTACGTCATTTACTTTTTCAAATAGACTATTTTTCCACGTTAAGTGGCCAACTATTAATTACGTTGTTATATCATAAAAAACTCGATGAAAATTGGATCGCTCAAGCTAGATTGTTAAAGCAACAATTAGCCGATCAGGGAATCAATGTCAATTTAGTTGGGCGTTCAAGTAATCAAAAAATTTCAATTGATGTTGATTATGTAGATGAGGTTTTGCCAGTGTTGGATAAAACATTTCAATATCGTCAAGTTGAAAATAGTTTTACTCAGCCTAATGCTGCAGTCAATATCAAAATGTTAGAGTGGGCAATTTCAGTGACTAAAGGTTCATCTGGCGATTTACTTGAATTTTATTGTGGTAATGGTAATTTTTCGGTTGCTTTAGCACAAAACTTTCGTAAAGTTTTAGCGACAGAAATTGCCAAAGCTTCGGTCTATTCGGCACAACATAATATTGCGGTTAATCAGATTGATAATTTAGTGATAGCCAGACTATCTGCCGAGGAGTTTACTTGCGCAATTAAAAAAGAGCGGGAATTTAATCGATTAAAAGGTATTGATTTAGACAGTTATCAGTGCCAAACCGTTTTAGTTGATCCACCACGAGGTGGATTAGACCAAGGCACCATCAATAATCTTAAAAACTACGCTACAATTATCTATATTTCATGCAATCCTTATACTTTAAAAGAAAATTTGCAACAACTTACCGTAACACATGAAATTAAACATTTAGCTATGTTTGATCAGTTCCCATATACAGATCATATAGAAATGGGTGTAGTACTAAAGAAAAAATAGTTCTTTGCGTACCCAAAATGTTTTAATTTTGCTAAAATGACATACACCTTTCGACGCAAAAACGGTGTTTGGTTTATAGATCGCTATTTTCTTTATTATTAATAAAAAAAAACCCTAGATAAACTAGGGCTGCATTAAATTGCAAGGAATGGATGAAAGGAAATAAAACAATGAAACAATAATGTCTAGCCTCATGAATCATTGTGTGCATACTATAACAGAGACAAACAAACTAATTAGTGACATAAAAATTACAATATAGTCATCAATTTGTCATGATGTCATTTGGTTTTTTCATATATCCTATTACAGCATTATGCAATTTCGATAATCAAATAAAATAATAAAGGAAATACTCAAAATGAAATTGTTAGTTGTTGAAGATGAACATAAAACAGGCGAATACTTACGCCAAGGTTTAATTGAATCTGGTTTTATTGTTGATTTAACCGATAATGGCTTAGATGGTTACCATCGTGCTATGACCGAAGATTATGACTTAATCATACTCGACGTGATGTTACCCGATATCGTTGGTTGGAAAATAGTCCAATCATTACGTGAGGCAGGCAAAGATACACAAATTATTTTGCTTACCGCAATGGGTAGTGTTGATGATAAGGTTAAAGGACTTAATTTAGGTGCTGATGATTACTTAGTTAAGCCTTTTTCGTTTGCTGAACTTTTAGCGAGGGTAAAATCATTATTAAGACGTAATGTTCCTCAAGTTAACAATTATCAACTTACCATTGCTGATTTGGTGATGGACTTACCTAAGCGGACAGTTACGCGAGCGGATAAAAGAATCGAATTAACTAATAAAGAATTTTTGTTACTGGAGTATTTTTTACGTTATCCTGGCGAAGTTTTACCACGATCGCTTATTGCTTCACAAGTGTGGGATATGAATTTTGATAGTGACACCAACGTGATAGATGTGGCAATTAGACGATTACGAAATAAAATCGATGCTGGGTTTGAACCTAAATTAATACATACTGTGCGTGGAATGGGATATAAATTAGATGTATTGGATGAAGCGGATTAAAATTATCTCATTTCGTTTGCCCTTAATTGTGTGCTTACTGACATGTGGGTTACTTTATTGTTTTAGTTATTTGATAGAACGTTCATTTGAAAAATTTTCGATTCAACAAAATGTCACTGAATTAAATTCAGTCATTTCTTCGATTGAACGAGAGCTTACTTATTATTCTCCTGATGATAACCGTGATGAATTTTTTCAAAATTTATTATTAATTTTGACAGGTCATCATCATCTGTTTGTCTATATTATTGATGATTCTGGTAAAATATTATATCGAACACGTGGTCCTAATTTAATGCTTGCTCTAAAACCAGATGAATTTGAAAAGATAGTTACTGAGCATACGACTGCAATATCCAATATGGATAAATCATCTTATCGAATTGCCGCTTCACGCGTTATGGTTGAACCACATAATCAATATACCACTATTGTAGCTGTTGGTCGTGATTTGCAATTGGAATTTATTAATCGATTAAGAAATGGGCTTGGTCTCCTCATTGCAATCTCTTGTGTACTTGCGCTAATTGGATCAATCATTTCGATATATTATACTCAAAAGCCGATTAATCGCTTAATTAAGAAAATTGAGCGTATTAATATGAAAAGCCTTAATTATCGAATTTCAACCTCGACTGTTCCTATCAAATACGTCAGCCTTGTACGCGCATTTAACAATATGCTTAGTCGTATGGAAGATGTTTTTCTTCGTCAACGTAATTTTACTGCTGATATTGCGCATGAAATGCGAACACCCATTACTAATTTAACTACTCAAACTCAAATCGTATTGAATAATGCTCGATCAACTGAAGAATACCGAGAAATTTTATATTCTAACTTAGAAGAGTATGAAAGAATGTCATTAATGATATCAGATATGCTGTTCTTAGCTCAGGCTGATAATCGTCAATTAGTGCCAAATTTAATCGATATTGACTTACATAATATGCTCAGCTTAATGTGTGAATATTTTGAACCCCTTACTGATGAAAAGAATATTGCTTTTAATCTGGAAGGTAATTGTGCACATATTCAAGGTGATAAAATGATGCTAGCTAGAGCAATAAGTAATATTTTATCCAATGCTATTCGTTATACGCCTGAAAATCAAATTATCAGAATTGTTTTAAGTCAAGTCACCGATAAACGTGTGAAGATTATCATTTCTAATCCAGGTAAGAAAATTGATAGCCGGCATTTACCTCATCTTTTTGACCGGTTTTATCGTGTAGATGAATCTCGTCATCGTAATGGAAATGATGCTTCTGGTGCGGGTATTGGATTAGCAATTGTAAAATCAATAATTGAAACGCATAAAGGCTCTATTTATGTCGAGTCTGATGAACAATCTACACGATTTATTATCAATTTACCCACTGCTATGTGACATTAAAGTCGCTAATTAGTAAATTTGCGGCTGCGTAAGCCGCTTTATCTCTTAACTCTTTAGGGACAAGTTGGTTGCTGGCTACTTCATCAAGTGCTTGCATAACAGCACTTAGCGCATCTTCAATATAACCAAGTTCATTACTGCCAATTTGTGCATATTTTTCACGAATTAATTCACAATAATTATTCATTAATTTTATCCCTTTTTAGTTGAGCAATGATGAATTGACTCATTTATAACAAATCAGTCAATTTTTGGTAAACTTGCTGTGCAGTGATTGTTTTCATGCTTTTTTCAGGTGAAATAATACTGTATTGATTTTTGCCATATCCACCAATCAACTTAGGATCAGTTTGACCAAAAAGCGTAATATTTGGTCTATCTAATGCTGCTGTTAGATGACTCAATCCGGTATCAACTGAAACAACCGCTTTAGCACCCGCAATAATGGTCGCAATATCATTTAATGAGAGTTTAGGTAAAACTTCAACATGGTTAAAACCTTGTGCAAGGCGAATTGCTCGTTGTTGTTCATGTGGTGCGCCCCAGGGTAATTTAATTTTTAATCCTGTTGGCTCAATTTGTTTGATTAATTCTCGCCATTGCTCCTCACTCCAATGTTTTTCATCACGCGTTGTAGCATGTAAAAAAATAAGGTATTGTCCTGCATCACTTGGTAAAGTACTCAGAAAGTGGCGAGCAATAGCATAATCGCCAGTGAGGGTTGGAGTAGGGTAATTAAGGCTTTGGGCAAATAACATCCTAACACGTTCAATTGCATGCATTTGCTTGGGTATATGGTGCTTTATATCGTAAAACCAACTCGCTATGGGTTCCTTGATGCTTTGACGATCTAGACCATGTTTAATGCCTTTAGCTTTGCGCGTAATCAAAAACGCACTTTTAATTAGCCCTTGTGCATCGATAATTGCATCATATTGCTTCTGTTGAAGTTGTTCAATAAAAGCGTGACGTTCTTGCCGTATTGGTTTTGCAAACCAATTTTTGCGCCAACGTCGGATTGCCACTGGTATAACTGTATCTACCGCAAAATGCCAACTGGGAATTTGGGCAAAGTTCTCTTCTACTACCCAGTCAAAAGTAACATCAGTTAAGCAATTTGCTGCATCAGTTAGTGCAGGTAGTGTGTGCAGCACATCTCCCATCGAAGAGGTTTTAACAACAAGTACACGCATGGTTAGTTACTCTTTTTCACAACGTACGATGAGATTCATTAACGTTTCGAACACTTGAGCGGGTTTTATATCGATCAAACTTTGGTGATATCCTTGATCGCCATCGCCTTTACGTACTTTGTGATACCCGGTGATTAATCGAATAATTTCTGCTCTGTTGGATAAAGGTGGCGTAAAATCAGGACTACTTGGACCATAAAGCGCAACTAGTGGCCTATCTAATGCAGCAGCAACATGCATTAAACCAGAATCATTAGTGACAATTGCTTTACAGCCTGCAATTAAATTAATTGCTTGCTCAAGCTGTGTTTCGCCAGCAAGATTAATACATTGATCGCTATGCGTCATTTTGGCCATAATTTGATTTCCAACTTCCCGATCGTTGGCAGAACCAAATATTAAAATTTTAGCATGTTGGCTTACAATCATATCGGCTAGTGCTGCATAGTGGTAATCGGGCCATCGTTTAGCCGGTCCAAATTCAGCGCCAGGACAAAAACCAATTAAAGGTTCATCGTTTGCAATATTGAACATGGTTAAAGTATTGGTTATATCCTCTTGGCTAACCTCTAATTTTGGCCACAATAATGGTTTAGGCAGATCTTGTGCTGAATGAATTTGTTGTTTAGGATAAGCAAGCGCAACATAACGTTCGACCATTTGTGGAAACGCTGGTTTATCTAATTTGCGCAAGTCATTTAACAATCCATAACGCATTTCACCTTTCCAACCTGTTCGTTTAGGAATTTTGGCGAAAAAAGGAATTAATGCTGATTTAAGCGAATTAGGCAAAATAAAAGCTTGTTCATAATTGTTATTACGTAGCTCTTTGCCTAAATGATAACGTTGCATGAGATTAAATTCACCATGACCTAAAGGCATCGCAATCGATTGATTTACTTCCGGCATTTTATTCAGTAATGCTCGACACCAAGCGGGTGCCATGACATCGATTTCAACGCTGGGATCAAGTTGTTTTAAAGTTCGATATAGGCTTTGTGACATCATCATATCACCCACCCAAGACGGGCCAATTATCAACGTTTTCATTTGACTTCCTTTATTGCGCATTAAGCCATTGCATATATTCAGTTGTCCCTTCACTTACTGTTTTAAAATCAATTGGACAACCCGTTTTTCTAAACTTAGTTAAATCTGCTTGAGTAAAACGTTGATAACGTCCTTTGAGGTGATCAGGAAACGGAATATAATCAATTTCATCTTTTTTGTGATAACTTAGTACCGCATCTGCAACAGCTTGGAATGACTCAGCGCGGCCAGTACCACAATTGTAAATTCCAGAGATATTATTTTTCCAAAACCATAAATTGACATCAACTACATCGCCAACATAAATAAAGTCGCGTTTAAAATTATCACTGCCAACAAATAATTTCGGTTTTTCACCTTTATGGATTTGTTCGTTCAAGTGAAAGGCAACGCTAGCCATACTGCCTTTATGATTTTCGCGTGGCCCGTAAACATTAAAATAGCGAAAACCACACACTTGTGAAGTTGCATCAGGTAGGATTTTTCTTACATATTGATCAAAAAGAAACTTAGAATATCCATAGACATTTAACGGTTTTTCATAACAGCGATCTTCAATAAAGTTATCACTTCGTCCACCATAAGTTGCCGCAGATGACGCATATAAAAAAGGAATATTGAAATCTAAACAGTAATGTAACAAATCTTTTGAATAATCATAGTTGTTTTCCATCATAAACTTGCCATCCCATTCTGTTGTTGATGAACAAGCACCTTGATGGAAGATGGTTTCAATATTAAGCTGTTCTCCAGCAATAATTGCTGAAATGAATTCATCTTTATCCATATAGTCAGCAATATCTAAATCGACTAAATTTGCGAATTTAGTTCCATCGGTTAAATCGTCGACAACTAAAATATCTTGATATCCTTGATTATTTAATCCTTTAACAATATTGCTTCCTATAAACCCAGCGCCACCAGTTACTACGATCATAATCATTTTCCTTAACTAATCTATTTAATCTACTTATGATACCGATTTATGCAAAAATTTTCGAGTAATCATTTAAGTTAAAGTCATAATTGAGCATTAGTAACTAAATTGTACAGAACAATTGACGACTTAACTAAAAAAATGGGGTAATTTATACTGGATATTAGAAATATAAAGTATTCCTACTAGTTTTGCTGATCATTAAGTACTAGCAAAGCGGTAATTTGATTTGGCCTATAGTGTTCTGTCAGTGCTATGACTGCATTTAGTATATTGGTTATTATTATTGATAATGTAGCCAGTTATTATGCCACTATAAACGTATTTATGGTGTAAATCAGGGATAACCGTTGAGCTATTTTCAAATAACATCATAATTAATAATACCAACAAAAGAATTTGTTGTATCAATAATGGTTACAGCGCTAATCCCTGTTTTGTCAAAGCAAACATTGCCTGCCTATAAAAGCGTTGTATTATTTTTACTATCGATTTTTTATGGATGTCGATTCAGCAACTGTTTAGGCATTGTTAACCAAACTTGTTCAACGTTATCTCTAAAATGATAACAAGTAGAATGTTTTTGCCTAAAATTTTTTAGTTTTATGACTATCATTGCTAAAGCATAATTTAAGGCTAATTGTCGTGTAGTCTTGATTGTTTGTGTAAAATTTATAGAGTACGCTTGTTAGCTAATTAACTGCTGATTAGATGAGTCGAAGTAAAAGAACAAATTAAAATGTTCGAAGGCAACCCCAATTGTTATTAGGCGATGCGGACAGAACGTTTATTTATAGTAAAGGCTTAATTCTACTTATTTTAGAAGATGAATATAGCCTAATATCAGGCTATATTTTATCTATCACTCAATCGTCATTGTTTAATTTTGCACTTATCAAAATGTATCTAGCTAAACTCAGATAAGGTTCAGTTTGGCAATACTGTTTTTCTAACTCAAGTAATTGTTCAAAATGACTTTCAGCTTTGGATTTATTATTTAAGTAATCATGAAAAACTCGGATCCCTGTTTTATTGGTAATAACAAAGCCGAGGTGAGTTAACCAAGTGTAGACATCATTAGGTTTTCTTGGATAATCAGGTGAGAGCGTCTTTTTTTTACGTTTACGAAGACCTGCTTGGGTGTAACCAAAATTGCCTAGTGTGACAGTTTTAAATAGTAATGCATCAAGGTTATAAAACATCAAAGATAGATAACCCTCAGGTTTTAAGTATTTTTTTAAAGATGCGATGACCTCAACAGGCTCTGCCACCCATTCTAAAACAGCATGACAAATGACGAGATCAAATTGTTCATGAACATAATTACTGAGCTGTTGAATTGAGCTATGGATGAAATTCAACGTAAGGTTTTCAGTTTGGGCTTTTTGTTTGGCTAAAGCTAACATGTGCTCAGAAATATCACAAAGCGTGACTTGGTGTCCCATTTGGGCTAATCGACAAGCAATTTGCCCTTGTCCACCACCTGCATCAAGAATTCTTAATGATTGATTGGCAGGGTAACATGTTAAGATTTTAACTAGCTCTTGCCAAACAATCGCTTCACGAATTTTTCCTTTTGTTGTGCCATAAATGTTTTGTGCAAACTTATCGCTGATATCATCAAAGTTACGGTCTTGTTTAGTCATAAATTATTTTTGATTATCTTGTTGCTTGGCTTGCATATTGATTTGTTCGATTTTGTCACTCATCAATTGGTGGCACTGTTCCATTAAAGTACGAGCATCCTCTTTTCGTAGGTTTTTAGTTTCGATCGGTGCGAGCATCTCAACAATCATATGACCGTTGTTTAAACGATTTAATTTAATCGAATTGGTATCAGAAACACAAATAGGCACAATTGGCACACCGGCGGCAATCGCAGCTTTAAATGCACCGGTTTTAAATGGCAGTAAGCCACGACCTTGACTACGGGTACCTTCAGGAAACATCCAAATTGAGATGCCTTGTTTTTTTATTTCATCAACAACTAATGCAATCGTATCATGCGCTTTAGATTTATTCTTGCGATCAATTAAAATATTACCGGTGAGATAATAGAGCTGACCAAAAAAAGGAATCCAAGCAAGACTTTTTTTACCAACTGTAACTGTTTTAGGTTGAAAAATATCGGCAGCAACAATCATATCAAAATTATTTTGGTGGTTGGCGATATAGACGCAACTACCTATTTTTTCAATATCAGGATATTTACGTGTATCAATTTTTAGCCCTAAGATTGGTTTAAAAAAGAAGCTAAAAAGATGAGCAAATCGAGCAATATTTTTTGGATTACGTGGATTAAATAGACAAAAAACTATACCTAAGACACAAACAATAATCCCTATAACTACCACACTAATTAAGCGAAAAAGAAAAACCATAATTTACCTCATAAGTTTAATGTGCTTATTATATACTTAATCTAGGCTAATATACAGTTAGCTTCTCTGTTTCACATATTAAGGGTATTTATGCAAAAATCGACAATTATTTGGGATAATAATACAGCAATTTCTGGTTATTTTGATGATGTATATTTCAATACTGATGGTGCGGTTGCTGAAACAACATATGTCTTTATTGAAGGCAATGAGCTTAATTTGCGATTTTTACAACATGATCATCATACATTTATTGTCGGTGAAACCGGTTTTGGTTCAGGACTGAGTTTTTTAGTTTTATGGTATCATTTTTTACAATTTAAAAAGCACAACCCCGATCATCCACTAAAAAAATTGCAATTTTTTAGTGTCGAAAAATACCCATTATCGATGGATGAAATGAAAAAAATACACAATAGTGTAATTGCAAAAGATCATCCATTAGCGCCATTAGCAAAAAAATTGCGTGAGCATTTAAGTCAATCCACGTTATTAAGTCAAGATGTCAATTTATCGGTTTGTTATGATGATGTTGCACAATTTGCAACATTTTTAACTAAACAACATATTTTAATTGATGCTTGGTTTTTTGATGGTTTTTCACCGGCTAAAAATCCCGACATGTGGTCTGAATCCTTGTTCAAGGCTTGCTATAAGCTAACTCGCTCAGGTGGAAGTTTTGCAACGTTTACCGCAGCGGGTTTTGTGCGCCGTAATTTACTGAGTGCTGGCTTTGTTGTTAATAAGCAAAAAGGATTTGGGATAAAGCGAGAAATGCTAATTGGCTATAAATGATAAGTTATGCTAAGTAGATAAAATTGTCATAATCATTTATTATCAATCATCTTGTAATTAATAAGATAAGTGAATAGGGTAACGAATAATTCAACAATTTACTAAAATTTATAAACTCATTGATATAATATCTTGAAATATAACAATAGATTATTTTTTAATAACATAAGGAAAGTACAACTTAAGTTGAACAGGAGAAAACATGAAAACTTTTAAAATATTACCACTGGCGTTAATAGGCGCGATGGCTTTAGCTGGTTGTGAAGAAAAAAATGAAGAATATTTTCTAAAAAATATTGATGCAGCAACCGAAAAACTTGAACAATGCACCCAAGATTTTAAAAAAGCTTTTATGGCAAAAGATGAAAATGCTGCTGAAAAAGTCAGTAATAATCCAGAGTGTTTGGCGGCAGAAAGTGCTATTAAGAAAGACAAACAACTAAAAGATGAACAAGAGAAACAGCGTAAAGAAGCTGAGCAAAAACAAGCCATTGATTCAGCAATGGCAGATATTCAAAAACAAGTTAATGGCTTGGCATGGACTGACGTTATTGATGAGTATTTAAAGATTGATGAATGTAAAAAAGCTTTATTTTCAAGTACAAGCGGTAATCCTAAATGTGTTGCATGGGAAACTATTTTTAAAGAAAAAGTTGATGAAGGTAAAAAAGAGCTAAAACAGTTATCCTTTGATCAACTTAAAACTAAAATGACATCATTATGTAAGCTAGATAAACGAACTATTTCTAATTGTAGTATCGCGCAAGAAGCATTACAAGAAAAAGCAACTGAAGAATTAGCTAACGATGATCTGCAAACAATTAAAGCTAAAGAGCCCATTTATTGTGCTGACGATTTAAAACTTTTAGCGGTGTGTAGAGTTGCTTGGAATAACGCTTGGCAAAATCAACATAACAAGCTTGTCAAGTTTTATACTCAAAACAATACAGAATTTGTGACTACTTATAATGCTTGCATCGATAGACTAGAACAAGCTAAGGCTGAAAATTCAGATTTTTTAAAAGGAATTCAATTAGAAGAAACAATTAGACAAACCTATCCATGTCGTCAAGTAAAAGATGCTTACATCGAAAGAGGTATTGGATATGCGCCTTTCAATGACGGAAAATTAGAACAATAATCGCATTAATGGCCCCTGCTTAGCATGGGGGCTGCTCGCTTTTACTCAATAGCAACATTGCAGTAAAATACAATCAATCCCCGCTTTAATAAACACTGACTTTCGCTTATTAATTAACAGTATTATTAACTTAACACTATTTTTATTATTTAATACTAAAATTCGAACTGATAAATGAGATCGAGTGCTTGAGCAAGTCCTGATGTAGCCTCTAAGTAGAGACTTGGCATTAATCTATAACGTAAAGTAAAAGTGGCTAGCGAATCAAAAATACCGACACCATATTTAAGCTGTAAGTTAGGTAAAATATAGCCGCTTACAACTACTTTTGAGCTATTGCCTGCGCCTTGTGTATCTAAAGTCAAATTTTTGATGCCAAAAACATTCCCTATATCACCAATATATTTCCCTGTTTTCGATGTACCAATCCCGACTAATAGCGCTGTCATCATATCGTTGTCACTTTGATCAGTACTATCAAGCCCTTGACCTCGCACTAAGTATGACAAAGCTTCTTGCTGTGACATTGCCGGATCTGAAAACACTTCGATTTTCGGATCTTCTGACGAACCAGTAACACGAATGCCAGCAGTAATTTTATTATTGTCCATTGAATCCGGATTACGGATGGCTTCAACATCAAGCATAGCGTGGTCGGTTGGTCCAGAAAAGGTAATGACACCTTTACGAATGATTAAATCTTGCCCATAAGCATGGAATCGACCGTTTGGAATATGAATTTCACCGTGTAAATCCAATCCTTTATTTGTCTGGGTAGCGATTAAATTACCTTTTAATGAAGCATTTAGACCAAAGGCATCAACGGTAACATCATCACCAATTTCGATATCTAGATGACTATTGATTTTCATACCAAATTTTTGCGGCTCGATCTGATGACGATTTTTATCCAGCATGACCTCATCAGACGATACATCCACGCTCGATGGTGGCAGTGAATCAACGGTAATTTTACCTTTTGGAATACTAACCTTACCTAATAACGTTAATTCATCTTGAGATGCATTAATTTTAATATCAGGCACAACATTCATCACAATCATTGGTGGCACTGTGACTTGCATTGCTGCACCATTGACAGTGATTTCAGCCTGCCATTTATTTAAATTCAGCCAACTAGCATGACCATTAATATTAATATTACCGGCTTGCGTAGTTAAAATTCCTTTTAATGTTGATGATTTACCATTTAATTTTATATCTACCATAGCTGAATTAATATCAACAGGTAGCTGATTAGATTTGATTTCACTTTGTTTTAGGTTAATGTCACCTGTTAAAGACGGATCGTTGAGCGAACCGGAAAATTTTACGGCACCATTAATTGCGCCTTTAGCATATTCATTTTTATCCAATAATGGGTTGAGTATAGCTAATGCCAAATTATCAATAATTAATTGGCCACCTAGTTTTTTCTGATTAATTGGATCATCAATTATCAAATTACCTCTTACTTTACCTAGTTGCTTTAAACTAAAACGCCAATCTAATTTTGCTTGTTGTTCATTAAATTCAGCATTAATGTTAAATAAATCAAAAGGAATAGGTAAAGTTTGACTACCTATACTTTGCTGTACATAAATTTTATTACTATTTATGTTGGCTTTGATGGATGGAATTTTGTTATTGTCATTGAACTTAATATCGACTCTTCCATCTAAACTCCCGGTAATTTTAGTATCCCCATCATTGGGTATCGGTAATTTAGCCAAATCAATGTCTTTAAGGGAAATTGTGCTTGAGCTATTGGCTGATATTGATAATGGTTTGTCTAAACATAGGTTAGAATAATTATTACGCCAACAATGCGCCCCGATTGTTGGGATCTGATTGGTGACATCATAAGATAATGATATCGGTTTGGTTAACTGCCAGTGGTTATTATTATCTAAATTTAACAGTGCATTAGCAATGTTTCCGGTCCATTTAGTATGATCTTTATCAATTTGACCTGTTAAGGTTGTCTTTAACGATGCTGGCAGTCCATCGAGCGCTAGAGTTAAAGTATGTTTTTTTTCGTTACCTGTCAGTTCGATATTGGCTTTTTTTATTGTCTCGCTTGCTAATTGGATATTATCACCAATTAGTTTCAGCTGACCGCTTAACTGATTTTGATATTGAATTTTTCCAGATAAGTTTGCCTTAGCAATGGACATATTGGCTAAACTTAATGCAGTGACAGTTAAATTCGAGTCAACAATTGGATTTGTACTTGTCCCATTCATTTTGATATTGCCGACAATAGACCCTTGCATATCATCAAAAAGTAATCCTAACGACGCTAAATTTAGTTTGGTATTTAAATTCGCTTTTTGTGTTGAACCATCAACACTAATTTGATTTTTTCCCCACATAATAGCAAGATTATTTGCCGATAAGGACTTATTCGAATCAACAAACATATTACCATTAGCCGCAAAATCAGCTTGTTTTATTTTACCTTTTAGTTGTAGATCGGTAATATTCACTTGCCAATTATCACCTTCTAAGCTTCCACTTGTTTTAAGTTGACCATTTAACAGAACCGGATAATCAGGGAGTTCTTTGGTAATGTCGACATGATCAAGCTTGATAATAGTATCCCATTGCAACGCATTTAGCCAACTAATGTGACCACTAAGGTCTATGTTGCCTTGCGGCAATTTAATTCTGCTATGATCTAAAGTTGCATCTTGATTTGTACCTTTACCGGCAATATCGAATGTGGTTGCGGGAATATTTTCGCCGGCTACCGATCCTTTTGCGGTTAAACCATACTGCTGAACGTTACCGTCCAGCGTTAAATCAAAATCGTTAAGTTGATATTGGGCTGCCCCTTCAATTGGCCATTGAATGTATTTACCCTGGAGTTTGGTCATCACCGGTAAATATTTTTCGATAAAATTGATATGGCCATCAAGATCAAATTGGTTTAGCCCTTCTAAGCGAGTGTTAGTGTATAATTCACCCAGTAATTTTCCAGAAAATTGACCATTAAAGTGGTTTTGCTCGGTATCAGCTTTGACTAAGGCAACAATTGGCCAATCATTACCCAGTGTGATTTCACCCGATACTAAGGCGTGACCATTAGCATAAGGGGTTTTAATCTCTGTATCCACTTTTTTTACAACAATGTGATTGTTTACCATATCGGTATTTATTGTGACCTGATTGAAGTGATAATCTTGCCCACCAATATGTAACAACCAATCGTTTCCAGATAAACTCGTTACATTAATATCTAAAGGAATACTAACTTGAGGTAATGAACTTATTAGCGGTTGATTAAACAATTGATTAATCTGTTCATTAATAGCTAAACTGGTTTCATTTTTTTGTGCTGGTGTCGGTGTTGAAGGTGTATCAGCAAATATTGCATAAAGTCCCATTGCAGTAGTTGGGTAAACATAAATTTTTTCATTGACCCACGTTGCTTTACCATTAAAACTTGATAGACCAAATTGCATATCATCAACACTCACTTTGACATTATTGAGTTGAGTGGATTGTAATTTGATAGGTAAGGGGGTTTTTATTGTAAAACGCGAGGTATTATCAACCACTTCGTCAGGTGAGCTTTCAATTTCTTGCGTATTAACATTAACATTGACTCCATCAGCATTAAAATGTTTTAAACACACTACAGTTTGAATCAAGCATGAGCCTGAAAGTTCGAGTGATGCATCATCAACAGATACATTAACACCAGTCAAATTAAGAGAAAGCCCTTTGATATGTAAATTATGAAAAGTGCCTTCTACCTGTTCGATTTTTAATTCAGGTAAAAATTTATTTAGCGCAAACATTGTCAATTTTACGCCTAAACTGGTGTAAATCATGACAATGACAAATGTTATCAAGAAGATAAAAATAGACAATATGACAACACTATGCTTTTTCCATTTATGTAGGTTATGCGATGCTTTAGATTGCTTCGAATTAATAGAATTTTCTGCCATATTATAATTCACTTCCTAGACCAATATAGAGATGGATAGAGCCTTTATCTTTTCTATTTAATGGGGTGGCTAAATCTAATTTTATTGGGCCAACAGGTGATGCCCATCTAACGCCAACACCTGTACCTGTATAGAATTTTGCTTTATCAACTTTATCGATTGCTTCACCAGTATCTACAAATACGGCTCCCCACCATGCACCTGTTACATTATATTGATACTCGCCTGAGCCGGTGATCAACTTTGAAGCGCCTTTTAACTTGCCTTTTTTATCTTCAGGAGAAATAGATTGATAACTATAGCCACGAATACTACGATCACCACCAGCGAAGAACCTAAACGATGGTGGTACTCTATCAAAATTACTCGCTTGAATAATACCAAAATTACCTCGAGCAATAAATCGATGCGTTTTTTGCAATGAGCGGATCCAAGTTTGTTGCGCTTGAAAGCGTACTAAATTGATATCTGAACCCAATGCATCTGCCGCCGCTTCAACTGAATACCGTTGTGAATCGCCCCACATGGCTAATAAATTACCATCACTACGGATTCGCGATAAACTCATAGAAGGATAATATAAAAACGTTTTATAACTTGAATCACCTTGGGTAAAGTTATCACGTAACATATTTAAACCCAAAGCCGTTTGCCAACCCTCAAAATGATCCCAATTTCGTAATACCCCAAAGGTATATGAGCGCGAGTAGGTATCATTATTATCAATTTTTTTGTAGCCACCTTGGATCGTATAATATTGTTCTAATGGAGATTTTTTTAGGGGGATTTTATAACTCATGGTTATTGTTTGTTCGGGTGACGATAACGAAAGATTGCTTTGAAAACTTTGCCCACGACTATTTATCCATGGCTTATTCCAGCCAATTTTTCCATGAACACCATTATCGGTTGAATAACCAAGTCCTAAGTCCATATTATTCTTTTTACGTGGTGCCGTTGCGACATCGATCGGGAGTTCTTTATTTGCTGTTAAGTGAGGAAAATCGGGTGTCACAACAACTGAATTGAACCAGCTAGTTGAACTTAAACGCCGATTCAATAACGATAATTGCTCGGCAGTATACATATCACCTTCTTTAAATGGCACTATGTTAGCTAGATAATCGGTGCGAATTTTGGCATCGGGAAAGCTAACTTTACCAAATTTGTAACGTTGACCCGTATCAAAATCAATATTCCAAAAAGCTTGATGTTCATAATTTGAGACTGCTAACTGGTGTTTAGTCATATTGGCATCAAAATAACCCTTGTCGAGCGACAAATTGAGTAATGCTTTTTTGAATGACTCATAGATACCATGGTTGAGCACATCGCCAATTTTGGGAAGTTTATTTTTGAGTAACGCTTTGAAATCGTCATCATGTTGACCTTCACCTGTGATATTAATATTTAGTTGTTCAACAATGACGGGTTCACCTGGTGTAATTTTTACTTTTAAGACTTTAGGATCTTGTTCGTCATAGTCAAAAGTAGGGGAGTAGTAACCTAAAGCGCGTAGCGCTTTTTGAACTTCACTTTCAAAATAACGTTTAAAATTGGGCGTATTATTAATTTTACTCGGCTCAATTAACGAAATACGCGCATCGACATTATCAGCCAGTTCTCCTGATAACCCTTTAATCGATAATTTCATATCAGCATAACTAGACGCTGTGGTTATCATCAAAACTAGACATAATGAACGGGAAAATCGTGACACGTATACCTCGATAAGATTGATTATTTTAAATACTATCTATATTAGGTTAATTTTTCGAAATCGTTTTGATGACAAATTTATCATATTAAGCTTATCATCGTCTATGATAAGCTAAGTAAAAAAGCATTAAATTATTGACAAGCAGTGCTTTGCTGGTCAGTGATGGTTTATCTATTGTTGCGTTGTTTGGCTACATTGATTATCTATTAATTTATGAAAAGGCAAAACTCAGTCGTTTAATTGTGTGAATCAAGCAGATTAATCTATTTTACATCAAGTTGCTGTGCGCGTTTATTGATGTTAATTTACCTCTTGCTATTGCGATAACGAAATGTCCAGATATAAAGACATATTTTTAATATAATATGTAATAGGTTGTTAGTATAAGCCTTATTATCGGTTGCAAAAAGGAATCAGTTTTTTCAAATCGCCAATAATAATGAGGTGAGGCGATGATCTTAATAAAATTGATTGATACTTGATGAAAATGATAACCGGCAATATTTGATCTCCAGTCAGCTTGCTGGTTTATGCCGGTTAATTCAAATAATGGCTATCTTGCATAACATATTAAAAATGTAAGATAGTTTGGGACGATCTTTACTCTACCAGTTTTCGATAGTCATAAATTATTTATTACTCTTCAATTAACTTGACCTGCCCAATATAAGGTAAATGGCGATAATGCTGTGCATAATCTATACCATAACCAACGACAAACTCATCAGGTATAGAAAATCCAATATATTTAACCGGCACCGATACTTCACGACGAGAAGGTTTATCAAGCAAAGTACAAATTTCAATACTGCGGGGATGACGCAATTTTAATATTGCCATAACTTTACTTAAGGTATTGCCTGTATCAATAATATCTTCAACAATTAAAACATCTTTATCGCGTATATCCTCATCAAGGTCTTTTAATATCTTAACATCTCGGTTACTTACTACAGCATTGCCATAACTTGATGCTGTCATAAAATCAACTTCATGTCCAACAGTGATGGCACGGCTTAAATCTGCCATAAAGATGAATGATCCTCGCAAAAGCCCGACTAAAATGAGTTCATTTTGGCTATTTTGATAATCTTTACTGATTTGTTGTCCAAGTTCAAAAACGCGTTTTTGGATATCTTGTGCAGATATCATCATTTCTAAGGTATGCTTTTTCATGAATAGTGCTCGAATTAATTTTTTAAAAATATCGTTTTAGATTCTAACAATATTCCTCGATAAAAAGAACAACTAAGAGCATTTTTTATTGAAAGTTCAGAATAATGATAATATTAGCTGATATGAGGATTAGATATTTTCATTTAATGATAATAAACCGAAGCTTTATATTTTGCTGCTGTGCAATTTTGGCTATTGCATATTGTGAGAATTTTGTATGGATATTTTATGTGTTCGAGTAAACAGATTTACTTGAACCCCTTCAAGGACTTTGTAAAAGATTGAAATAATAGTGATTTGACCAACTACAAATTCAATTGATCATCAGGATGGGAAATAATTGCTTTACAGGCTGAGTATATTAAAAATTTATTGGATAGTACGCAATAGTATTAATTTACTCAGTATTTCTAAAACTCAAATCGGCAAAATTTGATTTCATTTTGATACTAATTGATTAATATTTTTTATTTTTTGCACTTTTTTAAGTTTAGCAAAATCTATTTATTCAACTAACAACAATATCTACCCTTGTTCAGCATTATTTTGTCGTGATTGCTTTAATAATTTTTTCTGTAAGCGTCGTTTTTTAAAAAAGTTGCTTAATATTGCACTACATTCATCCATTAAAACTCCGCCTGTTACTTCGGCATAATGATTAAGACCTTGATAATTCAGGATATCAATAAACGATCCTGCTGCGCCTGTTTTCAAATCATTTGCCCCATATACCACACGTTTTATACGGCTATGGATGATGGCTCCAGCACACATAATACAAGGTTCAAGAGTCACATAAAGGGTGGTATTAATTAAACGATAGTTATTTAATAAAATACCAGCTTGCTCTATTGCCATAATTTCAGCATGCGCAGTCGGATTATTTTTAATAATGGAATGATTAAAGCCTTCGCCGATTATTTGATTATTTTCATCAATGATTACTGCGCCGACGGGGATTTCTCCAATAGATTCGGCGCGCTTGGCAAGCATTAATGCATGTTGCATCCAATATTCATCAGACATAGCAATGCAATTACAAATTATTCAAATTTAATACATCTCGCATGTCATATAAACCGACAGGCTGTTTAGCAAGCCATAATGCAGCACGCACCGCACCGTTAGCAAAAGTCATACGGCTAGAGGCTTTATGGCTGATTTCGACACGCTCACCAATGTCGGCAAAAATAGCTGTGTGTTCGCCAACGATATCACCTGCGCGAATAGTCGCAAAGCCGATAGCACCTTTAGGTCGTTCACCAGTATGGCCTTCACGACAATAAACAGCACGATCTTTTAAATGACAACCTAGTGCATCAGCAATTGCTTCACCCATGGCAAGTGCTGTACCAGATGGTGCATCAACTTTGTGACGATGATGTGCTTCAATGATTTCGATATCGGTATAATCGCCCATAATTTTAGTGGCTTTTTCCAGTAGTTTTAAAACAAGGTTAACGCCAACACTAAAATTAGCGGCAAATACAATAGCGATTTTTTTTGCTGCATCGGCAATAGCTTGTTTACCCGCTTCATCAAATCCAGTGGTACCAATTATCATCATTTTACTGTGTGCTACACAAAAAGCTAAGTGGGCTAAAGTACCTTCAGGACGCGTAAAATCAATTAATACATCAAATTTGTCTTTTACTTGTTCTAAATTGTCGGTGACTTTTATGTTACAAACGCCGATTCCTGCAAGCTCTCCCGCATCACTACCAACCAATGAAGAGCCCTTTCGCTCAAAAGCCGCACCTAAGGTAACACCGTCAATTTGAGAAATAGCTTGGATGAGCTGTCGTCCCATCTTGCCGCCAGCGCCAGCGATTGCAATACGAATCATATTTGTTGACATATAACTATCCTTAACTTTTTTTTAGATTTAGATAAATAAATATTATAGCGGAAAATAAAAAAGTTATACATAATTCAAAATTATATACTTTTTCAACGTTGTTTTTAAGGAAACGTTATAGGAGACAATCATGAGATGTCCATGGTATTTTGGCTGGAACATTGTTATTGCAGCTGCACTTTTAACCCTGCTATCTAGTGGACTGAGAATGAGCATGGGGGTGTTTTTTCTACCTATCGCAAATGATCTGGGTTTTAGTCGTAGCGTCTTGTCAGGCATTATTGCTATTGGTATGTTGTTTTCGGGTATTGCCATGCCGATAGCCGGCTACTTAGTGGGTAAATATGGTACGCGCTTTGTGTTGTTAATTGGTGCAGTGATGATTATTCTCTCAACAATATGGTCAGCAATGTCTCGTGATTATTGGAACTTCCTTTTTTCGTTTGGTATTGCTTTGTCATTTGGTACTTCATTTGTGGGGGCTGTCAGTTTTACGCCTATTGTGGCGAAATGGTTTCATAAGCGAAGAGGGTTAGCACTATTTATTGTATCAACAGGCAGTATGGCTGGCATTGCTGTGATGCTACCTGTATTTGCCTTTTTTATTCCGTTATATGGTTGGCAAAATACGTTAGTGGCGTTTTCACTATTTTTTATGATTCTAGCCATGCCTATTGCACTGTTTATTATGAAAGATAATCACGCCGATATCGACCGGCCAGAACAAGCGACAGTGCAAACACAACCGGTTAATATCAAACTTATTGATGTCTTAAAAACACGTCCTTTTTGGCAACTTAGTTTTGGGCTTTTTACTTGTGGATTTAGTATGAATTTATTAGGCACACATGGTGTCCCGATGTTGGTTGATCATGGTTTTGATTCGGTAACCAGTTCTACAGGAATTGGCTTGATAGGTTTAGTTGCTATTTTTAGTACTTTAGTACTGGGTTATATATCTGATATTGTGCAACGTAAAAACATTTTGATGCTCGTTTATTTGGTTCGAGGAATCGGTTTTATTGCGTTGGTCTTAGCCTCGACCAAATGGCAACTTTTTACTATCGCGGCTATTGGTGGTTTAGTTTGGGCAGGTGCATTATCTACATCAGGGGCAATAACTGCCGATATTTATGGTGTAAAAATTGTTGGATTACTTTCTGGATTAACTTACTTAGGTCATCAAATCGGTGCCATGATAGGTTCGTGGTTAGGTGGTTGGGCGTATGATAATTTACATACCCATTTAGTCGCTTTTGGTGCAGCAAGCATCTTATTACTCATGGCTGCATTAAGTTCCTATTTTCTACCTAAAAACTTAAAATAGATTGGATAGATTGATAAGTAAAAATGGACGCGAGCAAGCGTCCTTGTTTTTTATAATACTTTTAATAACTCGACATCAAAAATAAGAGCACTATAAGGTGGAATAGATGCACCTGCACCATGTGCGCCATAAGCTAACTCTTGTGGAATGTATAATCGCCATTTTGAACCTTCTGGCATTAATTGTAATGCTTCAACCCAGCCAGGAATCACGCCATTAACTGGGAATTCAGCAGGTTGACCACGTTCAACTGAACTATCAAACACGGTTCCATCAATTAATTGCCCTGTGTAATGTACTTGTACGCGATCGGTTGCTTTAGGTAAAGCGCCATTACCTTTGGTAATGATTTGATACTGTAAACCTGATTCAGTCGATTTTACCCCTTCTTTTTTTAGATTTTGTGCAAGAAACTCTTTACCTGCTTGTGCAATCTTTTCTGCTTGCTTAGCCTTTTCTTGGGTAGCTTGTTCATGAATTTGACGAAGTGCATCATGTAGTTCTTGTAATGGTAATGCGGGTTGATTGCCTGATAGCACATCTTCCATCGCCAATTTTAACGCATTAAGTTCTAAATTTTTTAATCCTGACTCTTTTAATTGTTGTCCAATTTGTAATCCAATTGCATAGCTGGCTTTTTGTTCGATAGTTTCTAATTTCATTTTTGACCTTTAATGATGAGTTGATAAGGTTTATAAAGAAGTTTATAAGTTTGTAGATACGCGCATAAAAGTCAAGAAGTAATTTGTTTTAGTCGTAAATAATGACCATTTCATCACTCAATAACAAAGAATTTGTTAATTTGGCTAGCACTTAGCCAAAATATCAGCGATAATAGACGTTATTAAATTTTAAAAATGGATTAAGTGTAGATGCAGTTTCGTAAATTTACCTCGCTTGTCATTGTAACTAGTGTGTTATTAACTGGTTGTTCAGTCGTTGATCGTTGGGTCTACCGACCAGATATCAATCAAGGTAATTATGTAACACCAGAAGCAATTGAACTATTAAAAACAGGTCAAACCAAAGATCAGGTTGTATTTATCATGGGATCACCAATGTTAACCTCTATTTTTGGTGATAATGTTTGGTATTATGTATTTCGACAACAACCACAGCATGGTCAAGTAAGCCAAAGAAATTATACTGTTTACTTTAACGAAATGGGTATTGTCACTGATATTAAAGCTACAGAGTTAGAAGGTTCTAAATCGTTAGAAGAAATGAATCAACAACAGATATCCGATCCTATTGATATTAAATCAGATGATGAGCAAAGTAGTTCAGAAGCGAAATCTGAATCTGACTCTCAATAAATACTAACCTCGCTAAATAGCGAGGTTTATATCATGCTGTAATTAATATCTAGAACCTAACATCGGTATCAACACTAACATACCAACGAATAGCAACACATAAGTTAATACTATAGCAATAATAGTAATCAACAATAATTTCCAATAAGAATGCAAGTTAGTAATTGCATTTACTAGATCTTCACCTCTTTTTGTATTAGCAGTCAGGCTAAATGCACTACCCGATTGAAAGAGCTTTATTCCAGCAATAAGGAGCGGCACACCAAAAATTGCAGTGATGATACCTAAGCAAGTTAATGCACCAGAAATAATTGATATAACACCACAAATCTGTTGCATCACCGCAATGAAGCGTAGACGTTTTTGGAGTAATTCTGTTATTTGAATGGAAATTATATTTGTGTTGTTTGTGTCCATTTTCATTCCTTATATTATTTATTGCACTATTTAAAAATGGCAGATAGAATAACAGGTTTTTGATTGAAGTCGAGGTGTTTTGTTGGCTAATTTTTGTCTAAACCGCTTTTCGGTAGCACCAATGCTCGATTGGACCGATAAGCACTGCCGTTATTTTCATCGCATATTAACTAAGCAAACATTGTTGTATACCGAAATGGTTACAACCGGTGCGATTTTATTTGGTAAAGGTGATTATTTAGATTTTAATTTAGCTGAACAACCTTTATGCCTACAATTAGGTGGCAGCGATCCTGTTGCACTTGCAAAGTGTGCTAAATTGGCTGAGCAACGAGGCTATAACGAAATTAATCTTAATGTCGGTTGTCCTTCGGACCGTGTGCAAAATGGGATGTTTGGCGCTTGCTTGATGGGCAATGCTGATTTAGTGGCAAGATGTGTATCGGCGATGCAAGAGCAGGTTGATATTCCCGTTACGGTCAAAACAAGAATTGGTATTGATCATTTAGATAGTTATGACTTTTTACGTCAATTCATTGATACACTTTTACCTTTTACTAATACCTTTATTGTTCATGCTCGCAAAGCATGGTTATCGGGGCTTAGTCCAAAAGAAAATCGTGAAGTCCCTCCATTAGATTATGCTCGTGTTTATCAATTAAAGTGCGACTATCCACAATTAACTATTTCGCTTAATGGTGGCGTAAAAACAATTGATGAGATCAAACATCATTTACAATTTGTTGATGGGGTGATGGTTGGTCGGGAAGCTTATCAAAATCCTTTGTTACTGGCTGAAATTGATGCTCAAATTTTTGGTATCGATAAACCAAGTATTGATGGTATATCAGCTATAAAAGCTTTATATCCTTATATCGAACAACAATTGACCCAAGGCGCACAATTAAATCATATCATGCGCCACACCCTAGGTATTTTTAATGGTCGCAAAGGCGCTAAACAGTGGCGTCGTTATCTCAGTGAAAATGCTCATAAAAAAGGCGCGGGGATTGAAGTCGTTGAACAGGCGTTGGCTTTTATTCATTAATTTTTGAATAAAAAACATTCAAAATGCTTAATTATCGGCATTTGTATCGAGTTATAAAAACAGTATATACTAAGTGCCAATTCTTCTAATGGTTAAAATCAGTGCGTTTAAATTCAAGTCAACAACAAGCGGTTGAATATGTATCCGGACCTTGTTTAGTTTTAGCTGGGGCTGGTTCTGGCAAAACTCGTGTTATTATTAATAAAATCGCGTATTTAATACGCGTTAAAGAGTATTTGCCTCGTCATATTGTTGCGGTAACGTTTACCAACAAAGCTGCGCGAGAAATGAAAGAGCGAATTGCTTTGTCTTTGACTAAAAAAGAGACGCGAGGGTTAAAAATTTCGACCTTCCATACTTTAGGCCTTGATATTGTGCGCCGAGAGTATCACCATCTTGGCATTAAAGCTAATTTTTCATTATTTGATGATCATGATCAAATTGCCTTACTAAAAGAATTGACTTTGCAATGGCTAGAAGGTGATAAAGATTTAATTAACCAATTGCGATCAGCCATTTCGAATTGGAAAAATGATATTATTGATGCAACTGTCGCTATGGCACGAGCTCAAACCAATAAAGAAAAGTTATTTGCCCATTGTTATCAACTTTATGAAAAACAATTAAAAGCATGTAGTATTTTGGATTTTGATGATCTCATTTTGCTTCCTACTTTATTATTAAAAAACAATCAAGAAGTGCGGGAAAAATGGCAAAATCGTGTGCGCTATTTACTGGTTGATGAGTATCAAGATACCAATACTAGTCAGTATGAGTTTATCAAATTATTAGTTGGCAACCGCGCTAAATTTACTGTTGTTGGGGATGATGACCAATCGATATATTCTTGGCGAGGCGCTCGTCCACAAAATTTAGTGTTACTTAAGCAAGATTTTCCTCAATTAGCCGTGATTAAGTTAGAGCAAAATTATCGTTCTTCAGGTCGTATTTTAAAAGTAGCTAATATTTTAATTGAAAATAATCCCCATATATTTGAAAAAAAACTGTTTTCGGAACATGGTTACGGTGAAGTATTAAGAGTGATTACGGCTGATAGTGAAGAGCACGAATCTGAAAAAGTAGTTAATGATTTAATTGCTCATCGCTTTGCTAATAATAGCCAATATGGTCAATATGCAATTTTATATCGAGGTAACCATCAAGCGCGTTTAATTGAAAAGATGCTAATGCAATATCGAATTCCTTATCGTATATCAGGTGGTACTTCGTTTTTTTCTCGTATCGAAATTAAAGACTTAATGGCTTATTTACGTTTACTAACTAATCCTGATGACGATAATGCTTTTATTCGCATTATCAATACACCAAAAAGAGAAATTGGCCCAGCGACGATACAAAAACTTGGGGAATGGGCAAATCATCGCGGTGTTAGTTTATTTCAAGCTAGTCATGATATGGGACTAACAGAAGTGTTATCCGGTAAACGAATGGAGTCTTTACAATTATTTATTCAATGGTTTGACTCACTTATTCAGCAATCACATAGTGAACCTATGAATGCTATTCATGAACTCATACATGGTATTCATTATGAAAGCTGGATCTATGAAACATCAGCTTCCCCAACCGCAGGGCAAATGCGAATGCGTAATGTAGAACAGTTAGTAAGCTGGTTAAATGATATGCTTCAAGGTGATGACCTAGATGAAGGAATGACACTTGAGCAAGCTGTCGCTAGGTTTACTTTGCGAGATATGTTAGAACGTAATGAATCGGAAGAAGAGTTAGATCAAGTTCAGTTAATGACGTTGCATGCATCTAAAGGGCTCGAATTTCCTTATGTCTACCTAGTTGGTATGTCTGAAGGGCTATTACCTCATCAAACCAGTATTGATGAAGATAATATTGAAGAAGAGCGTCGTTTAGCTTATGTTGGGATTACGCGTGCTCAACGAGAATTAACTTTCTCATTTAGTCGCCAACGTAAACAATTTGGGGAAACAATGTATGTTGAACCAAGTCGATTTTTATTAGAGTTACCTCAAGATGATTTAGCATGGCAAGATCAATCAACTGAATTATCACCCGAAAAAAAAATGCAACAAGGGCAGAGTCGGTTAGCAATGCTTAAAGCTCAAATTGCTAGTGCTAAACAATAATCCTTATTATCATAAAAATAAGAGTTGATACGTTTTAATGGATGGTTAATAAGCTCGTTTAATGCTTTTTGGGATTAACTATGATAGTTCTACACGCTAACTTTGTATGGATTGTTACCCACTGGAGAATAGTCAACATTTTAATAAAACCGGTTAGTGAAACCAATAAATTATTATTATTATCTTTATGTAAGTTGTAATAGGTTACTTGGTCATTCACATCCAATAAAATTAGAGTAATCTAGTTTGTTTTTACAATAGATATTTTTCAATTATATTTTATAATATGACATTATTATAAACCATGAATTATGACTGATAACGTTCAAGAA
>NZ_LYST01000034.1 GCF_001693755.1 Gilliamella sp. wkB171 | reverse complement strand
GAGAATCAGTAAGGTCCGTTTGAGACTAAGACGTAGATAGGTCAGGTGTGTAAGTGTAGTGATACATTGAGCTAACTGATACTAATGAACCGAGAGTCTTAACCTTACAACTCGGAGTTGTTTTGGATACGCGAAGTTGAGAGTAAGAAGTCATCGAAAGATGGTTAAAGATTAATAAAACAGTTTGTTCCGGATTGAGCGATTGATGAAGATATGTGATAATGTTCGTCAATTGAGAGAAAGAGAAGACAGGATATGTCTGGCGGTAATAGCGCGGTGGTCCCACCTGACCCCATGCCGAACTCAGAAGTGAAACGCCGTAGTGCCGATGGTAGTGTGGGTATTACCCATGTGAGAGTAGGGTGCCGCCAGACTTTTAAATTAGCGCGAGAGCCCAGCAGAGATGCTGGGCTTTTTTGCTTTTTACGGTTTAACGGCTGAATAATTATGACTAACAGTGCTAGAAAATCGATAATGATTTACTATATTATTAAAAATATTGTTATTGAACATAGTTAATAGTTAAATGGATAGGAATAAAATGCGCTCATTAATTGCTTTTAACAAACCGTACAATGTAATTACGCAATTTTCTCCCCATGAAAAATATCAAACATTAAAAGATTTTATTTCATTACCCAAATTTTACCCCGCAGGTCGGCTGGATACTGACAGTGAAGGATTATTATTACTGACCAATGATGGTAAATTGCAGTCAAAAATCAGCTCGCCAAAATTTAAATTACCAAAAACTTATTGGGTACAAGTTGAAGGCATAGTAAGTCAACAAGCTATAGACAAACTCGCTCAAGGTGTTCAGTTAAAAGAGTTCTATACTGCTCCAGCTATAGCGACAAAGCTTGAAGCACCGACTAATCTATGGCAACGCGTTCCGCCTATTCGAGAACGTAGAGCTATTCCTACTTCTTGGTTGAGTTTAACTATTACGGAAGGAAAAAATCGTCAAGTTAGAAGAATGTGTGCTGCGGTTGGTTATCCTTGTTTACGTTTAATACGTGTTCAAATTGGCAATTATAATCTTTTTACTCAGCATCTGCCGTTAGGTGAATGGCAATCTATCAGCGTAAATGATCTTTAGGCTTAAATAGATCACATTAATAAATACTAAATCATCACTTATTATCATTATTTTATCATAATATAACTCAATAATATTATTCACATTTATTGAATACATTGGGGTTTATTCTAAAATAAGATAAAATGATTATCAGTTATGCTCATGGGACAATTTATTTATGGTTGAACAAAAAAAAGAAGGTTTCTTTGCTCGTTTAAAAAAAGGTCTTTTCAAGACTAAACAAAATATTGGGTCGGGTTTTTTAAATTTATTCAAAGGCAAAAAAATTGACGATGAATTATTTGAAGAACTAGAAGAACAACTGATTATTGCAGATGTAGGATTTGATACTACACAGAAATTAATAAGCTCATTAACACAACAAGCCTCAAGAAAAGAGTTAAAAGATGCAGATGCACTTCATGAAATTTTAAAGCATGAAATGAAGTCTATTTTAGACGGGGTTGATCAACCGCTTGATATTGAAAGTCATAAGCCATTTGTTATTTTAATGGTAGGGGTAAATGGTGTTGGTAAAACAACGACAATTGGTAAATTAGCTCGTCAATTTCAACAACAAGGTAAATCAGTCATGCTTGCCGCAGGCGATACCTTTCGTGCAGCCGCAGTTGAGCAATTACAAGTTTGGGGTGAGCGAAATAATATCCCCGTTATTGCACAGCATGTTAATGCTGATTCTGCCTCAGTTATTTTTGATGCAATACAAGCAGCAAAGGCAAAAAAAATAGATGTCTTAATTGCCGATACAGCAGGTCGTTTACAAAATAAATCACATCTAATGGATGAATTGAAAAAAATAGTTAGAGTGATTAAAAAACAAGATGAGACTGCTCCACATGAAATCATGTTAACAATAGATGCAGGAACAGGCCAAAATGCCATTAGCCAAACTAAATTATTTAATGAGGCTGTTGGTGTAACAGGAATGACATTAACTAAATTAGATGGTACTGCGAAAGGTGGTATTATATTTAGCATTGCTGATCAATTTAATATTCCAATCCGTTACATCGGTGTTGGTGAAAAAATTGAAGATTTAAGACCTTTTGTTGCTGATGATTTTATTAATGCGCTGTTTGAACAAACAGATGAATAGAGAGAACTCATGATCCAATTCCAGCATGTAAGTAAAGTTTACTCAGGTGGAAAGCCCGCCCTTCAAAATATAAACTTTACATTATTATCCGGAGAAATGGCATTTTTAACAGGTCACTCTGGTGCAGGTAAAAGTACTTTGATGCGTTTAATTTGTGGATTAGAAAAAGCTAACGACGGCAAAGTATTATTAAATGGTATCAATGTATCTAGCTTGAAAAAACAAGATATGCCGTTTTTACGCCGCACAATTGGGATGATTTTTCAAGATCACCAATTATTAATGGATCATACCGTTTATGATAATGTGGCTATTCCATTAATTATTTTAGGAAAACCTATAGAAGAAATTCGTAGACGTGTTTCGGCCGCGCTCGATAAAGTCGGTTTGATAGATAAAATGAAATTCTATCCTATACAGCTATCAGGTGGTGAACAACAGCGCGTAGGAATAGCGCGTGCTATTGTTAATCGCCCAAGCGTCTTATTAGCCGATGAACCAACCGGTAACCTAGATGATAAACTTTCGAAAGATATTTTAAAGCTATTTGAAGAGTTTAACCAAGCAGGCGTCACCGTATTAATGGCAACCCATAATATGGGGCTTATTCGTCGTAAACATCATCGAATACTAAATTTAAATCAAGGGCGTTTAGAGGAATAACATAATGATAAACGCTAACATTAACACTATTAAGTCAAAATTAAAAAATAAAAATAGCTTTTTATCCCGATGGAAAAGACAAATTAGTTATGCATGGCATAACGTATTTAATGATTTTCGTCAGCATATTTTTGCTTCAATATTGACAATCTTTGTCATTGCAATTTCAATAACATTACCAACGATTAGTTATTTGTTGTGGAAAAATGCAAATCAAGCAGCGCATCAATGGTATCCAACTCCAAACTTAACCGTGTATATCAACAAATCACTTACGGCAGAACAAACTAAAGAATTAATCAGTAAATTTAAAACATACCCGGAAGTTGAGAAAATAGATTATCTTTCACGAGATGATACACGAGAAGAATTTAAAACTTGGTCTGGTTTTGCAACAGCACTTGATCTTTTAGATGAAAACCCTTTACCTGCCGTTGCTATTCTTTTTCCTAAAGAAGAGGCTAAGCAAACTAGCATTTTACATGGATTACAATCACAAATCTTGAAAATAGAAGGAGTTGATGATGTACAACTTGATGATAGCTGGTTTACGCGATTAATGGCATTAACAGACATGGTAAAATCAATAGTCTGGACAATTTCGATTTTCATGATTATTGCTGTATCACTTGTTATTGGCAATAGTATTAGATTAAGTATCTTTTCCCGTCGTCAAACGATTTTGGTGATGCAATTAATTGGCGCTACTGAAGGTTTTATATTAAGACCATTTTTGTATAATGGGATTTTTATTGGGTTTATCAGTGCAGTACTTGCATTAATATTATCCAAAATATTCATTTGGCAAATTGATTCAATTATTTTGCACGTTTCAACTGTTTTTGGAACAAAATTTACTTTAGAAGGGCTTTCATGGGATGAAAGTGTATTAATTATCTTGTTTTCAATAATTATTGGATGGCTTTCAGCCTTAATCGCGACTAAAAAATATTTGAAAGTAATGTACATTACTTAATTACAAAAATAAGATAGTTACTTATTGTTAAAAATTTTAATAAAATGTGAACTAATTGACTTTTTTGTAGTCTAATATAATAGTTAGAATTTAAATTGTTGCATACTTAAAATTATGCAACAAAATCAGTTTAAATGAAGGAGGGAATTAAATGAGTACTGATTTAAAAATGCCAGTAAGTGCTTTAATCCCACAAGGCAATATAGAATCATACCTTCGTATGATTAACACCTATCCGATGTTAACAGCAGAAGAAGAAAAATCGTTAGGTGAAAAACTTTATTATCATGATGATGTTGATGCTGCACGGCAATTAATCTTATCTCATTTGCGCTTTGTTGCGCATATTGCTCGAGGTTACTCTGGGTATGGTTTACCGCAAGCAGATTTAATTCAAGAAGGTAATATTGGATTAATGAAAGCTGTGCGTCGTTTTAACCCTGAAATGGGGGTTCGATTAGTTTCTTTTGCTGTACACTGGATAAAAGCTGAAATTCATGAATATGTACTTAAAAATTGGCGAATTGTTAAAGTCGCAACCACAAAAGCACAAAGAAAATTATTTTTTAATTTAAGAAAAAATAAACAACGTTTAGGTTGGTTTAATAATGCAGAAGTCGATATGGTGGCAGATGAACTTGGTGTAACACCTAAAGATGTCCTTGAGATGGAATCGCGAATGTCTGCTCAAGATATGTCATTTGATGTAGATAGTGATGACGATGATAATTCAATTGTTGCTCCGGCACTTTATCTAGAAGATAGTAATTCTGATTTCTCAAAATCAATTGAAAATGATAATTGGGAAAATGACGCAACAGATAAATTACATGATGCTTTATCACAATTGGATGAACGAAGTCAGGATATTATTAAAGCACGTTGGTTAGATTCCGACGATAGTAAATCAACTTTGCAAGTTTTAGCTGATAAGTATAGTGTTTCTGCTGAACGTATTCGTCAACTCGAAAAAAATGCAATGAAAAAATTACGAGTTGCAATCGAAGCATAATTTTTTTTCGTTAATGTTAACTTCCTGAGCCTTACTTGTAACAAAGTAAGGTTTTTTTATAACTAAATTTTACTCACTATTGATTTTGCTATTTTTATTTAAAATAAATCTTAAACGATAATAAATTATCGTTTTACTTTAATTTATTATTGTTATTTCTATTTTTATAGGCTAGACTGTGCTCAATCTTTATAAAAAAGGAAATAAATATGAACACAACATTAGCTCGATCAAACTTACGCTTAAATCAATATTGTCGATTTATGGTACTATTAACAACCCTTATTATCATAGTTATGTTGATTGGTGCATTATCACCATCACTTTATTACTTTTTTAATATTGAAAATATTGGATTATCCTCAGGAGGATATTCTTTTTTTATATCTAACAGTGTTGATGTTGATCCAACTGAACTCGAGTTTTGGCAGGCTTTTTTAGCAACGTTAATTGATACTATACAAATCTTTATTTTAATTTATGCATTTTATCAGTTGCGATTACTTTTTTTAAAATACAGTCAATCTGATTTCTTTTCAGAAAGGTCAGCTAATCACTGCTATATTTTTGGGAAAATGTTAGTCATCTGGTCTATTTTTAGTATTTTATCTGAGCCTTTATTAACTTTAATTTTAAGTTTCAACCAAGCTGAACGTTATTTTTCTTTTTCGTTTTCAAGTGATGATATTATGGTATTGTTCCCAGCTATCAGTATTATGGTTATTGGACAAATATTAAAAAAAGCATGCCAACTAGCGGAAGAAAATCAGCAGTTTGTATAGGGGAATTAAACATGCCAATTACTATAAATCTAGATGTAATGCTCGCTAAACGAAAAGTAAAATCTAAAGATTTAGCTATGGCTATCGGTATTACAGAACAAAATCTATCTTTGCTTAAACAAGGTAAAGTGAAAGGTTTTAGATTAGCCACACTTGAGGCAATCTGTGAATATTTAGATTGCCAACCTGGAGATATTTTAGAATATATTAACGATAAAAATGATAATGCTTAGTTACTTATTGCTAGCATAGCGGCGGCTTCTCCATGAATTAAGGCTGTATCAAAAAAAGGGATATTTCGATCTGATTGTGAAATTAATAAACCAATTTCTGTGCAGCCTAAAATAACACCTTGTGCTCCGCGTTCAACTAGTTTATCAACAATAGTTAAGTAAGCTTGTTTAGATGCAGGTTTAATAATCCCTTTACAGAGTTCATCGTAAATAATTTGGTTAACAACATTTCTATCTTCTTGATCCGGTATTAATACTGTTAAGTCTTGGTCAATTAATTTTGATTTATAAAAATCTTGCTCCATTGTGTATTTAGTACCTAACAATGCTACAGTTTTAATACCTTGTTGAATCAATTTTTTAGCTGTGACATCTGCAATATGAATAATTGGAATAGTAATTGCTGCTTGAATCTGATCTGCGACTTTATGCATGGTATTCGTACAAATGACAATAAAATCTGCACCTGCTATTTGTAATCTTTTGGCTGCATCAATTAAAATCAGTGCACTTTTATCCCATTCACCATTGGCTTGACAATGTTCAATTTCTTGAAAATCTACGCTATATAATAGCGTTTTCGCTGAATGTAATCCCCCTAATGATTTTGCTACCATTTGATTAATTACTTGATAATAGGTAACGGTACTTTCCCAACTCATACCGCCGATTAAGCCAATTGTTTTCATTTAAAATACCTTATAAAAATTTATTCAACTAATTGATAATATCATATCATCTGTAAAATTAATTAATATCAACTTTCGATCGTTAAGCAAGGGTTCACTCTATTTATTTAAGGCGGTTAATTTTTTTATTTAAAATTAGATAACATAAAACAGCCTATTTATTTTTTACATTACAACCATAAAATTTATAAGGAAACTGCTTTTAAGTTATCACACTAAGCTATATGGTTAAGCGTAAACCAATGTTGATTACCTTACTATTTACTTGGTGCTTCTCTTTTTGTCGACTGATTGGCAAATCAACTCAAAAACCAGGCGTTATTGGGCCCATGATGTTCCATTTGGTAAGGATATTGGTCAAATTAGCTATCTCACCATACTGGCTAGCAATCTATTTAGAACTAGACATCGTAGCAAGCGGTAACTACAGCTTTGAACCTTTTCCTGATAAAGAACGTGTTTTACCTTTTGGCTTGGATAGGGTTATTTTTATACTTATGTCGATTTAATGCGCTATAATCTGACTGATAAAGTTTTGCAAATTGTATTAAATGTCGACTCGCATTAGCTGGAAAATAATTATTGTATAATCAAGAAAATCAATGTAATTATTATATTGATGAAAAATGCCGTTATTGGTCAAAACGGTGTTATTTAGCGAAATCATGAAATCTGGAAAGATACATTGATTAAACAGAATGCTGCCGGTATGCTGGAATGTATTTCTTGCAAAGTGATGTATAAAAATTTAGTTATAGTTAAATATGAAATTGATGGGGAAAGTATCAGTTATGAACAAAATTAGTCCTTATTTATGGTTGATATCATTCTTATCGTTTTTTTTATCTTTTTCATGTTTAGCCGACACAAAAGTTATTCATGTTCTGGTCGCATTATGTGATAACAAATATCAAGGTATAGCACCTGTTCCAGCTGCGATTGGTAATGGTCAAGATCCAAAAAATAATCTCTATTGGGGCGCGGCTTACGGTTTTAAAACCTATTTTGCTAAGCAAAAAGAGTGGCAAGTTATACAAGTTAATAAGCCTAAAGATGGTAAAATATTAGAAGAGATTATCTATAAGCATCAAAATCAAGATGTTTACCTTATCGCTCAAGCCTATGATGGTAAATACATTGATGATACGGTAAATGATTTTATTGACTATTCTGCGGGAAAAAATTCGCTGTCATTATCAGTAGATAAAAAGCAAATCAATTCTGGTGGTAATGCTGATCTTGTTGTTTATATTGGGCATAACGCATTAATGGAAACGTCATCTTGGCGCAGTTATTTACCAGGTAGTTGGCGTTGGATCACATTATCCAAAACTCAACAAGAAAAGCAAAAATCGCGTTATGCTGCTGTATTTGCTTGTAAAAGTCAGAAATATTTTACTCCACCACTATCTCATTTAGGTATTAATCCATTGATCTTAACCTTGCACCGTATGGCGCCAGAAGCTTATAGTATTTATGCTATGATTAATAGTTGGTTGGATGGTGAATCAAAAGATGAAATAAGGCTTAAAGTAGCAAGTGCTTACAGCCAATATCAAAAATTAAGTCAACCAGCCTTACATATATTTACCACCGAATATAGCCAATAATCTTTTATATCACGGTAAATTATTTAACTTATCAATAAAAAGGAAAATAGATATGTTAAAAACACCCAAAATTGTCATTTTAACTGGGGCTGGCATTTCAGCCGAATCGGGGTTATCAACCTTTCGAGCCCAAAATGGATTATGGGAAGGTTATGATGTTAATGATGTTGCCACTTATGAAGGTTACCGTCGAGATCCCATTGCGGTTCATAATTTTTACAATATGTTACGAAGAAAATTGCAAGATCCATCGGTAAAACCTAATCAAGCTCATATTGCACTGGCTAAGTTAGAACAAAAACTCGGTTCAAATAATGTATTGGTTGTAACTCAAAATGTTGATAACTTACATGAACAAGCTGGATCGAAAAATATTATTCATATGCATGGAGAATTATTAAAAGCGCGTAATGAAAAAACAGGAGAAATTATTGACTGTTTCAACGATATTAATTATCAACAAAATAAATTAATACGGCCGCATATTGTTTGGTTTGGTGAAATTCCATTACAGATGGATCAAATTTATGATGCGTTATCACAAGCAGATTATTTTATTTCAATTGGCACATCGGGCAATGTCTATCCTGCTGCTGGTTTTGTTCAAATTGCTAATCAATCCGGTGCTAAAACGATTGAACTTAATTTAGAACCAAGTTTAGGTGAAAGTTTATTTCAAACTAAAATTTATGGCCCTGCAAGTCAGGTGGTACCCGAATTTATTCAGACATTAATTTAAAACAGTCTTTACTCCATTTGTTTTAAATAATTTTTACCGCCAAGGTTAGCCATTTGCGCTCGAATCCATTCTGCTTTTTTTTGGACATAGTTTGTGGGGTTGGTTGGGCTCCATTTTCTTGGATTAGGTAACGTTGCTGCAAGTAAACTCGCTTGATAAGGCGTTAATTGGTTTGCACTGACATTAAAATAATAACGAGATGCTGCTTCAATGCCAAAAATCCCCTCACCCCATTCTACACTATTTAAATAGATTTCAAGGGTTCTTTGTTTTGACCAAATTAACTCAATCCAGATAGTAAACCAAGATTCTATTGCTTTACGTAGCCAACTTCGTGATGGCCATAAAAAAATATTTTTGGCTACTTGTTGGGTAATAGTGCTTGCGCCACGAATTTTTTTTGCATTTTGATTATGTATTAATGCTCGATTAATTGCATCAAAATCAAAGCCCCAGTGTGTTGCAAAGTTCTGATCTTCTGAAGCAATAACTGCGATTTTAATATTGTCTGAAATTGCATCCCAATCTTTCCATTCCCGCTGTTGTGTGATGCCCCAATTAACAATTTTTCTTTCCACCATTAACATTGAGCCAATTGGATCGATCCAACGCATTATTAAAATAAGAAAAATAGATAACAGCATTAATCCAATAACTACGTTTCTTGTTTTGATTAATATCTTTTTTAATAATGGATGCATATTACTTAAATCATGATATGGCTAAAGGTTAGCTATATTAACATATCATTTACATTGTTTTATCCAATACTTATAAATTTTTGTTTGGAATAGCAATCTTTCTTTTTTTCAATTGGCTATTTATGTTAAACAAGCTAGTAAATGAGTTACATCGCTATAAAAAATTAACTTTACTCAATACGTTTTATTGCCAATCAGAACATCATCATTAGATCAGTTAAATAGGTAATCGAGTATAAACTTCACAACTTGTTGTGGCTGATTGATATCCAGTAATGGAATCGATATATTTAATTGGTTATCACTGGCGATAGCAAGCGTTAAGTCATCGATAAAAACGGGATGATTAATGGTTTGACGATGACAGATAATTTTAGGTATTTTTTCGTGTTTAAATCCTTCAATTAATATGATGTCTACATCAGTAAACTGATTTATCACTGTGGCCAGATCTGCTGGTTTATTGGGGGTTTCATGGATGATTGCATAACGATTATCGCATACGATGGCTGTTTGTACTGAGCCGGCCTTACGTAACTCATAACTATCTTTACCTGGGATATCTAATTCGATGTCATGGTGAGCATGTTTTAATGAGCCTACATTAAAGCCCTGTTTAATAAGTAGTGAAATAACCTGTTTTAACAATGTAGTTTTGCCACTACCGCTATAACCACAAATTCCGATAATCTTTTTTTTATGCATCACTAGTTTATGTTAATGTACTATATTCTATAGATAAACAATATTACATGATTTTTTGCAGCAGATGTTCAAAAAGAGAATAATATGAACGATTTTTTGAATGATTACAATCAAACTGTTCACCCCAGTTTGTTAAAAAGTTTTATTGATATTAATAATAAGAAATTAGCGGGTTATGGTTTAGATGAATATTGCAAACAAGCTATAACAAATATCCAAAAACGATTACAATCTCCTCATGCTGATGTGCATTTTATGCCTGGTGGCACAATAACCAATCTAACGGTCATTTCACATATTTTAAAACCCTATCAAGCCGTAATTGCCGCTAATACCGGACACATTAACGTGCATGAAACCGGAGCGATTGAAGCGACAGGGCATAAAGTAATCACGGTACCAACAGCAGATGGAAAACTTACGCCGGAATTGATAGCACCTGTATTATTTCATCACAGTGATGAACATATGGTACAACCTAAGCTTATTTACATCTCTAATACCACCGAATTAGGCACAATATATAGTCAGCAAGATCTTAAAAATCTTTATCAATTTTGCCAAAAAAATCATCTTTTTCTCTATTTAGATGGAGCCCGCTTAGCGATGGCATTGGCAGCAAAAGATAATGATCTGGCTTTGCCTGATTTAGCTAAATACACGGATGTATTTTATATTGGTGGAACCAAAGTCGGGGCGTTTGCTGGTGAAATGGTTATTTTTAATAATCTATCTATTAATCAAGACTTTCGTTTTAGTATGAAGCAAAAAGGTGCGATATTAGCAAAAAGCTGGATCGTTGCTGTACAGATGAATGAGTTGATGCAAAATGATCTGTATTTCCAGTTGGGACAACACAGTAATAATATGGCTAATAAACTAAAAACTGTCTTTGAAAAAGCTGGATTAACTTTTGCCAGCAAACCACAAACTAACCAACTATTTGTTAATTTTCCAAACCAACTGGCTGAAAAAATTATTGCTCATTACGCGGTTGATAATTTAGGTCCTATTGATGACCATAACTGCTGTTTACGTTTTTGTACTTCATGGTCAACTCAAATAGATGAAATTGATAGGTTAGAGAGACTATTGCAATCATGGTTATCGTAAAATTTTATTTAGGATAAATGTGCATTGGCTAATTCGTCATAGGTATTAATATTCACAAAAGATGTTGGCGTATCACTAAAATCTACGCCTTTAGCTTGTACTTGCTGTAAAAATAGCATTAGTTTGCGGTTTCCTAGTGCTAAATATTGTTCTAATTGTACAAGTACACAACGATGTATAAGTAAAATCGTTGGATGCGAGTATTTGCCATCAAAAGGGTAGATAGCGCTATAATTTATCGTATATTTTGCTAAACGGGCAATTAAATCCTTGGGTAAATAAGGGGTATCACAACTAACAAATAAGTTCCAATCGGTATTGGTCCGACGTAATCCACTATAGATGCCCGAAAGTGGTCCTAAAAAACCGTCTAAATCATCACTAAATATGGCATAACCTGCTTTTTGATATTGATCTAAATGACGATTACAGTTGATCATTAGTGTGCCGACTTGAGGCGCAATGCGATCAATAACATGTTGATAAAGAGGTTTATCATTTAATAAGATTAAGCCTTTGTCATCACCATTCATGCGTGAGCTTTGACCTCCAGCTAAAATGAATGCGGTAATAGCGCTTTTCTGCATAAATTATTTCTCTTTTACATTGCCAAAACACAAAATAGCATTACTATATAGCAAAGTTATTTTAAATCGTACAATTTATAACATAGCCTTTATACTTAGATTAAGTTATCAAGTGTTGTAATTGCAAAATGAAATATATCTGTATTGGTTTTTCAGGTATGGAATAGTTGATAAATTCAATTAAACATGTTTACATCATTTATTTTGATAAATTGTTTTTATCAATAGTGTTATGCTTAAACTAACAAGTAACACAATATCAAAATAAAATATTAAATCATCATCTTCAATGGGTTTGAAGATTCAAAAAAGGTATAATTTATGAAATGTCATCGTATTGATGAAGTAATGGAATTATTAAAGTCAGCTTGGGAAAATGATTCAGATCTCAGTTTGTTACAATTTTTAGTTAAACTCGGTCAGGAAGCTGGTTTCGAGGGCGATTTAAAAGATCTGGGTGATGAAGTGTTAATCTATCACTTAAAGATGCGTGATGCTGATAAAAGTGAAGTCATTCCTGGACTAAAAAAAGATTATGAAGAAGATTTTAAAACCGCACTATTAAAAGCTCGCGGCATTATTAAAGAATAAGGAGAATTAGTTAAATGAAAAAAACGCTTATTGCTATGGGAGTATTACTGTTTTCGGTAAATTGTTTTGCCGATGAAGCGCCTTCTAATGCAAAAACAGACGCATCGCAAACAACCACTCCGGCGACGACTCAAGCTCCGATTGAAGTGGATAAACAATATATTGTATTACCCACTAACCCATCGCCAGACAAAGAAGTGATCGAATTTTTTTCGTTTAATTGCCCTAGTTGCTATAGATTTGAAAACCAATATCATGGTTCACAAGTTATTGCTAAAGCTATCCCTCAAGATATCAAAATTAAACGTTATCATTTATTGGATTTTGGTCCACTTGCTCAAGATTTAGCTCAAGCATGGGCGATTGCTAATGTACTTGGTATTGAAGATAATGTTTCACAAGCACTTTATAATGCAGTACAAAAAGATCATAGTATAAAAACGCCAGATGATATTAAAGCTGTATTTGCTAAACTCGGAGTGGATTCTGAAACTTATGATAAAACCAAAGACAGCTTTTTAGTTAAAGCTTTTATGACGCAACAAGCTAATGCTATTAAAGAAATGCAGCCAACATCCATACCAACACTGATTGTTAATCGTAAATTCTATATCAATGCTCAAGGGTTAGATGTGTCGAGTGATGATGCATTTATTAAAGATTATGCGAGAGTTACTGCTTTTTTAGTTGGTTTAGATCCAAATGTCAAAGCACATGATAATCAAGAAAACAGTAATGAGTAATTTATTACTTTTTAAATAATTGATAAATACATAGCAAATATTCATTGTTTTGATCAATTAGCGAGCTGTAAATTAACCAATCCCTTTGTTTGAATTATTTCAGCAAAGGGATTTTATTGGATTATTATTCACGTTCTAGTGCATAAATTGGATCAAGTTTTGCCGCTCGTTTGGCAGGAAAATAACCAAAAATAATACCAATGATACTTGAACAACTAAATGCCGCAATAATTGAAATGATTGAAAAACTCATAGCAAATAAAGAGACAAAATAATTGAAAATCAGTCCAACCACAAATGATAGTATAATTCCTAAAATACCACCAATTAAACAGACTAACACTGCTTCAATTAAAAATTGTTGAAGAATATCACTAGAGCGAGCACCAACCGCCATTCTTACCCCAATTTCTCGCGTTCTTTCTGTGACTGATACCAGCATAATATTCATTACGCCAATACCGCCAACCAACAGTGAAATTAACGCAATAGTTGATATCAATAGGGTTAACACCAATGTTGAAGAGTTAACGGTTTCACGAATACTATCGGAATTAAATATAAAAAAGTCTTTGGTGCCATGGCGTTGTAGCATAATCTTATTAATCGCTTGTTCTGCTACGGATAGATCAACATTATCATTTACTCTAACAGTAATGCTTTTTAATGATGTTTGCCCAACCATACGATTGATCACTGTGGTATAAGGTAACCAAATATTCAGGCTTTCATTACTACCAAAGCCTTGCTGTTGTTTAGTTGCAATACCAATGACTTTAACTGGTAGTTGCCCAACCATAATAATTTTACCAATTGGATCTTGATTGTTAAATAAGCGATTAACGGTATTTTCATCGATGACAGCATCCTGCGCGGACGACAGAACACTTGTGTGATCAAACGCTTTACCTTTAGTTATATTATAACCACGTACAGTAAAATACTGTTCACCAACCCCATTAACCGTTCCTGTTACCGCCAAATTATTAACGCGAAAATAGACACTAGTTGAAAGGTTAGGCGTGGTACTATGGACAAAACTTTGTTTAGCTAAAAAGTCAGCATCAGAAGATCGCAATGTTGTGATTTTATCGGCATTACGATCACCAAATCCATTACCAGCATAAATTTCTAACGTGCTTGTTCCTAATGAATTAATGTCAGACAGAATTTTTTGCTTGGTTCCTTGCCCTAATGCCACCATTGATACAACAGAAGCGATACCAATAATAATACCAAGCATGGTTAAAAAAGTACGTAGTCGCTGCGATAACATAGATAATATTGCCATATTAAATGCATCACGAAAACGATAGTATTTGGCTAACCAGTTATCTTGTGTTTTGGTTGTTTCTATCTGTTTAATTTGTCGATTATCGTCATCATCATGATAGCTAGGATTGCTAGCATCTGAAATAATATTTCCATCACTGATTTCTATAATGCGCTGTGCACTTTGAGCAATATTGCTATCGTGAGTCACAATGATGACGGTATGTCCTTGTTTATGAAGTTCGCGCAATATTGCCATAACTTCTAAACCGCTTTTACGATCTAGCGCGCCGGTTGGTTCGTCGGCTAAAATTACTTGCCCACCATTAATTAACGCGCGCGCAATACTGACTCGTTGCTGCTGACCACCAGATAATTGGTTCGGCTTGTTATTAATTTTATCTTCTAACCCTAATCGCGTTAAAATTTCAACAGCACGTTGTTGCCTAAATTCATTAGATGCGCCAGCATAAATTGCTGGAATTTCGACATTCCCTTGCGCAGTAAGGGCACTTAATAAATGATAACGTTGGAAGATAAAACCAAAATGTTCACGACGTAATTCGGCTAATTCATCGGGAGATAATTGATTAGTGGTTCGACCTCCAATAGTATAAACCCCCGAACTGGGTTTATCTAAGCAGCCCAAAATATTCATTAAAGTTGATTTGCCCGATCCTGAAGCGCCAATAATGGCAACCATTTCACCAGCGTTAATCGACAAATTGATACCTTTAAGCACTTTTATGGTTGAATCGCCAGCAGGAAATTCACGTACTATATTTTCCAGTTTAATCAGCGGATTATTATTTGTCATATTAGAATCTTATCCTTGGGGTCCGTCCATTAGGATTGAGTTGTGCACCATTGATACTACTCACAATGACGACTTCTCCTTCTTTAAGCCCAGATTTGATTTCAACATTAACATTATTATTGACACCTAAACTGACTTTTCGCTCTTCAATATCATTATGTTGATTAAGTACGTAAACAATAGCTTTATCGCCATCTAAATTCTTTTCAATAGCTTGTGATGGAATCGCAAGCACATCCTTCGCTTGTGATAATACTATATAAACTTGAGCTGTCATCGAAATGCGTAAAATATGATTTGGATTATCAACATCAAACAAACCATTATAGTAGATAGCTGTTTTAGTTGTTGAAGAGGAGGTGCTTGAGTTAGATGAACTTTCGGTATTAATTGAGTCTGGTGCAGGCTCGATTGCTCGTAGTGTTAACCCCTCAAAACGTTTATTAGGCTGACCTAATATCGTGAAATAAACAGGCATGCCTTTTTTTACATTAATCACATCTGCTTCAGAAATTTGTGCTTCAATGGTCATTTTATCCAGTTGTGCGACTTTGACTATTGTTGGTGCACTTTGAACAGAGTTAACAGTTTGCCCTTGATCAACCGGAATTGCCACAATGACACCGTCAATTGGTGAGCGAATTTTAGTATACCCTAAATTCACTTTAGCGGTATCAACGGCAACTTGAGCACTGATGATATCTGCATCTAGTGCTGCTATATCGGCTTTAATTCCATCAAGATCAGCTTTAGCGGCATCTAAATCAGATTGAATACCAACCCCTTTATTGACTAACTTTAATTGACGATCGTAAGTAAGTTGATAGTTAACTAATTTTGCTTTTTTCGATTTACGTTGAGCTTCTAAACTATTTAATGAGGCTTCTGACTGTCTTAAATCATTATTTTGTTTAAGATCATCAATTTCGGCAATCATATCGCCTTGTTTAACTTCATCGCCTAATTCCACATATAATTTTTTGATCTGACCCGAAACCTGAGCACCAACGCTTACTTGCTTAAAAGCACTGATAGTTCCATCGGCAAGAACAGTTTTTTCAATATTACTTTTGGTCACTGGGGCGGTAATATAATTTACCGCTTTTTCAGAAGGGGATAAAATCCAATAAACAAGATAAATAATGGCTAATATAATAAAGGTTATAGCAATATTTTTAATTTTTAAAAACTTTGACAATCTTTTCATCCTATTATTTTTTATAAAATTTTTTGTCATTGTATCGTATAAAATCAAATGTCATTGATAACTAACGATAATAAATTGTAATAATTATGAAAATATTTTAAGCAATTTTAAGTGTGTTAAGGCTCTCTTTGGTTGTAGCATTAAAAATTGAAATATATTTTTGAATTTCAACAAAAATACTCATTTAACTAATCTAATAGTTTATATTACCTTATTTAGATAAGGGTATACTGATACATTACTTTTTTATAAAACAGACTAATTTTGAATTTGCTTACTGCATCTTATCTTAGGTTTTATTAAGGATTGCGTTATAATGGCGCAAATTTTTTAAATGAATTAAGAATAACAAAGTAATGGCGTTAAAAATAACCTCTAAGTGTATTAATTGTGATATGTGTGAACCTGAGTGCCCGAACGAGGCAATCTCAATGGGGTTTGACACCTACGAAATTGATCCCAATAAATGTACTGAATGTGTGGGTTATTATGATCATTCAACCTGTCAACGTGTTTGTCCTATTCAAAATGCGATTATTGCTGATCCTGAGCATGTCGAGACCCATGATCAGCTACTGGCAAAATTTGAACAACTAAAACACTCAAATTAAACTGTTAGTTTGTTTTTACTTCAATCCGGAGTTCTTTAGGTATTTCAAACGTAATATTTTCTAAAATACCGTCGGTTTCGGTGAGTGTTGTACAACCTAAATTTTTTAAGTGATCGATAACTTGTTGGACTAAAATATCGGGTGCAGAAGCGCCTGCCGTCACTCCTATTGTACGGGCATTGGCTAACCAAGCGGGATCAATATCAGAGGCAAAATCAATTAAATAAGCATGCTTGCTATTACGTCTAGCGAGTTCAGCTAAACGATTTGAATTAGACGAGTTTTTAGAGCCAACAACCAATACCACATCCGCTTGTGAAGCAAGCTGTTTAACCGCTTGTTGGCGATTAGTTGTGGCGTAACAAATGTCATTTTTACGAGGGCTGCGGATATTTGGGAAACGCTTTTTTAGTGCAGCAATAATTTCAGCTGTATCATCAACTGATAGTGTGGTTTGCGTGGTAAAACAAAGGTGTTGTTCGTTTTTCACTTTTAGTTTTTCAACATCTTCAATGGATTCAATCAGATAAATTCCACCTTCTGGATTATTGTACTGCCCCATGGTGCCATCGACTTCAATATGTCCAGCATGACCAATTAAAATGACTTCTTCACCTCGATAACTCGATCGAGCCACTTCCATATGCACTTTAGTGACTAATGGACAAGTGGCATCAAAAATACGAAGTTGGCGCTGTTTGGCTTCTTCACGAACGCTTTTAGACACACCATGTGCTGAAAAAATTAAAATTGCATTGTCTGGCACCTCATTGATCTCTTCAATGAAAATAGCCCCTAACTCTTTAAGGCGATTAACCACATAGCGGTTATGAACAACTTCGTGACGGACATAAACTGGCGCGCCAAATAACTCTAGCGCTCGTTCAACGATAGTAATCGCACGATCAACACCGGCACAAAAGCCTCGTGGATTCGCTAAAATAATTTGCATGTTAGATGGTCTTCTTTGGTTTTTTTAAGCTGCTAAGAATAAATAATCCAATACCTACGCAAATTGCACAGTCTGCAATATTAAATGTTGGATAGTGCCAATCACCAAAATTGACATCAAGAAAATCGACAACAAAACCATGGTAAAGGCGATCGAATAAATTTCCTAATGCGCCCCCTAAAATTAATGATAATGAAAAGTTTTCTAATTTTTGTCTGCCTGTATTGCGATATAACATATAGATAATTACAGCACTAATAATTAATGCAATAGATGCAAGCATCCAACGTTGACCTTCAAAAATACTAAAGGCTGCACCAATATTACGCACATAAGTGATTGAGAAGAAAGGTAAAAGATTAACTGACTCATATAAAGCAAAGCGATCTAATATCCAGAATTTACTTGCAATATCAACAATAAAAACGACTATTGCTAACAATAGCCAGTAAAGCCCATTGTTTTTTTTCATAGCGTATATGCTCATTATGTTTCCGCCGACAATTGTCGGCGGTAAAGAAATTAAATTGTTATAGTGTGGTTGCCTATAACCCTTGTTTGATGAATTAATGACTATTTATTAAGCAAAATGTCTGATTTCACCATTACCATGGATGTTTTGTTCACAACGTTTGCATAAATGCGTTGTTGGATCATTATCGACAGTATAATGCCAGCAACGAGGACATTTATCTCCTTGCGCTTTAGCCAATTCAATTTTCAAACCTTTGATATCGCTTTGTATTGCTGATTCAGGCGCAGACTCTAAAGTTTTAACACTAGCTTGTGAAGTTAATAAAACAAAACGTAACTCATTTTCTAATTTTGCTAAAGCATCAGCAATTTTTGCATCGGCATAAAGTGTCACAGCAGCCTCAAGTGAACCACCAATTACTTTATCGTTACGACCTTGTTCAAGCACTTTATTGACTTCGCTACGAATAGCTAAAATTTGTGCCCAATATTCGCTATTTAATGCTTCACTATCAGATAAACTAAAGAGTGAACAATACCATTCATCTTCAAACACAAATTCTGATTTTTGTGATGCTGGTAAGTATTGCCAAATTTCATCCGCTGTGAACGATAATACCGGCGCTATCCAACGTACCATGGCTTGCGCAATGTGATATAGCGCTGTCTGGCAACTATGGCGAGCAATACTGTCGCTTTTTGCTGTATATTGGCGATCTTTAATAATATCTAAATAGAATGAGCCCATTTCGATCGAACAGAACTGCATAATACGTTGAACAACTTTATGGAAGTCATAGTTTTCATAAGCTTGTATGATTTGTTCTTGCGCTTCTTTAGCATTACTAACAGCCCATCGATCTAGCACCACCATATCTTCCGGTTTTACCATATCCTTAGCTGGGTCAAAGCCATTTAAGTTAGCTAATAAGAAGCGAGCTGTATTACGAATTCGACGATAGCTATCGGCTGAGCGTTTGATAATTTCATCGGAATAGCTCATTTCACCCGAATAATCAGTTGATGCGATCCATAAACGTAAAATATCTGCTCCCAGTTTATTCATCACTTCTTGTGGTGTCACAATGTTGCCAAGTGATTTTGACATTTTGCGGCCTTGACCATCAACTACAAAGCCATGGGTCAATACTTGCTGATAAGGAGCTTTGTTATCAATCGCAGTTGATAACATTAATGAAGACATAAACCAACCACGGTGCTGATCTGAACCTTCTAGGTACATGTCTGCTTCATGACCTGCAAATTCCGGACGAACACCAACGACTGAATAGAAAGTTGATCCGGAATCAAACCAGACATCTAATGTGTCGGGTACTTTACGGTAATCATCGGCATCAGGACCTAATAGATCTTTAATATCAGCATCCCACCAAGCTTGAATACCATTTTGTTCAACTAATTTAGCGACTTTTTCAATTAACGCTAATGTGTCTGGGTGTAGCGCTTCGGTCTCTTTATGCACAAATAACGTCATTGGTACGCCCCATGTGCGTTGACGAGAAATACACCAATCTGGACGGTTTGCTACCATGGTTTCAATTCGCGCTTGTCCCCAATCAGGGATCCAACGAACTTGTTTGATCTCTTTTAATGATTGTGCACGTAGCCCTTGCTTGTCCATGCTGATGAACCATTGTGGTGTTGCTCGGTAAATGACCGGTGTTTTATGTCGCCAACAACATGGGTAACTATGTTCAATGTTTTCAAAATGCAGTAATGCATTATTTTCTTTTAAAATTTCAATTACAACTTTGTTAGCTTTAAATACAAATAAGCCATCTAAACCTGCACCTGTACCCGGTAAATAGCAGCCATTGCCACCAACAGGATTAGCCACTTCAAGACCATATTTTTGACCGACAATAAAGTCTTCCGCGCCGTGACCTGGTGCGGTGTGCACTGCACCTGTACCGGCATCAACGGTAACATGATCACCCAGTACAATAGGTTCGTCAAAGTCAAGGAAAGGGTGTTTAAAGCGTAATAGTTCTAGAGCATCACCTTTACAGCTGCCAATAATTTTCCACGCTGAGATCTCGGCACGTTTCATAACGGATTCGACAAGATCAGTCGCTAAAATTAAACACTCTTTATCATTGATTTGTACTAGTTGATACTCAACGTCAGCATTTAAGGCAATACCTCGGCTTGCTGGTAATGTCCAAGGTGTTGTTGTCCAAATCACGGCATAGATAGTTAAATCAGTATTAACACCAAATTTATTGGCAACAGCTTGGTTATCCATCGCTTTAAATTTTACGTCAATGGCTGGTGAAGATTTATCGTAGTATTCAACTTCGGCTTCAGCTAACGATGACATACAATCAGTACACCAATAAACAGGTTTAGCGCCTTTGACTAAATGACCATTTTGAATCACTCTACCTAAAGCCCGAATAATATTCGCCTCAGTATCATAGTCCATTGTACGGTATGGATTTTGCCAATCACCCAGTACACCCATACGAATAAAATCGGCTTTTTGTAGTTCAACTTGTGAAGCGGCATAATCACGACAAATTTGACGAAACTCAGCAGGTGTTACTTTTACGCCCGGTTTTCCTACTTGTTCTTCAACTTTTTGCTCAATCGGTAAACCGTGACAGTCCCAACCTGGAATATATGGGGAATCATAACCACTTAAACCTTTTGATTTAATAATAATATCTTTAATTATTTTGTTAACTGCATGACCAATATGAAGTTTGCCATTGGCATATGGAGGTCCATCATGCAAAATAAAGGCTTTTTTACCCTTTTTTACTTGGCGGATTTTACGATAAAGTTCTTTATCGTACCAATTTTGTAACATTGCCGGTTCTCGTTTAGCAAGATCGCCTCGCATTGGAAAGCCCGTTTCCGGTAAGTTTAGTGTATTTTTATAATCTGTCATGCTGATTTATTCCAGTTAATTTGGTTGATACTACTTCTTTTTAATGGGTTAATTGTGCACTGATCTGTTTGGCAGTGCAAACATCTTGTGTAATTTGTTGTTTTAACTCAGCCAATGAGTCGAATTTTTTCTCGTCGCGTAATTTTTGGACAAATGTCACGTCTAAATATTGTCCATAAATGTCACCCGAAAAGTCAAATAGATTCACTTCTAAAACTGCTTTTTTTCCTTGAATAGTCGGTCTTAAGCCAATATTAGCAATGCCAAAATAATATTGTTGGTTACAGCAATTTTTAACTTTAACCACATAAACCCCTTGCAATGCTGGCTTTTTGCGATGTAGATGAATATTAGCTGTTGGAAAACCAAGTTGTCTTGCCAACGCATTACCGTGCACCACACGACCTTGGATGGTGTAATCACGCCCTAATAAACTGTGTGCTAATTGAAAATCATTATTCAACAAAGCTTGGCGCACTGCTGTGCTACTAATTCTTAAATGATTCCAAACAAATGTTGGCATATTTTCCACAGTAAAATCGTGTTGATGTGCATAGTGTTGTAAAAGGTTGATATCACCTTGCCGTTCGAATCCAAATCGAAAGTCATCACCAATAGTGATAAATTTGGCTTTTAGCTTATTGATTAACCAATCTTGAATAAAACAATCAGCTGACATGCGGGCAAAGGTCTGAGTAAATGGAATCGCTATAATATAATCAATCCCAAGTTCTTTAATAAAAATCACCTTTTCTTGAAATGATGTTAGCCGTGAGGGCGCATTATTAGGATTAAAAAACTCTAATGGCTGTGGTTCAAATAACATTAAAACAGTCGGTAAATTTAATTTTTTACCTTGTTTAATAAGATGATGAATTAATTGCTGGTGACCCAAATGCACACCATCAAAATTTCCTAATGTTAAAACGCATTGAGAAAATTGATTTTTTAAATTAGCGATACCACGGATAATCTTCATGAAAACAATGTTATTTATATTAAGTAGCCGAGAATTATACCAATCTTTCTTGAAGATGCACGCAATATAAAGCCGGATTTGTTATTGTCTTACATCACTTATTTTAATATGTTTTGGACCGATATTTAATGCTAAGTTTGGGCTTAACATCAATATCAATCAAATCGGGTTATTGTTGTTAATAATGATTGAGTGCTCGTAAAAATTCTTGTCTAGTACTTGGGTTTGTTTTAAACCCGCCGCCTAAAGCTGTTGTCGTTGTTCTACTGCTTGAATCTTTAATGCCTCGCGCTTTAACACAATAGTGGGTTGCATCAATAGATACTGCTACATTGACCGTTCCCAATAAGGTCTGTAGTGCGACTAAAATTTGTTGGGTCAGTCGTTCTTGTACTTGAGGGCGCTGCGAAAAAAATTCAACTATACGATTAATTTTTGATAAACCAATCACTTTATCTTTAGGAATATAAGAAACTGTTGCTTTGCCGTCGATGGTGACAAAATGGTGTTCGCAAACACTGGTAAGCGTAATATCCCTAACGGTTATCATTTCGTCAACTTGCATTTTATTTTCAATTAAGGTGATTTTCGGAAAGTTTTCATAGTAAAGCCCCGAAAAAATCTCATCAACGTACATTTTAGAAACTCGATGTGGTGTTTCAGCCAGACTGTCATCTGTTAAATCAAGTTCCATTAACTTCATAATTTCACGAAAATGAGCCTCAATTTTAGCCTTACGCTCACTATTATCCATAGCTAGACGACATGATGGCGTTTCAAGATTTTTATCAGCTAAGGCCGCTTTGACTTTTTGCGCAGCTAGACTTAATTGTGTCATTTATCAAATACTCAGGCAAAAAATAGATACGATATTATATAACAGTCACAGTGTAAGATACAGTTTTTTACGCGTTTTTTATACTAAAGTGTATGACTTACATTAAACATTTTTACGTTATATTATCGGTCATAATAAGAATATTATTGCCAATTAGGTTATACTATTGACTATTATATAGCATAACCTAGGTGATTATGATGCCAAATGACACACCCATTATCTTAATTGATGGATCTTCTTATCTTTATCGTGCTTTTTTTGCATGTCCTCCGTTAACTAATGCCAAAGGTGAACCAACAGGGGCTATTTTTGGTGTCATTAATATGATTCGTAGTTTAATTAACCAATTTAATCCGACTCATATCGCTGTGGTTTTTGATGCTAAAGGGGGATCTTTTCGTAATGAGATTTATAGCGAATATAAAGCAACCCGAGAGGCGATGCCTGAAAATCTTCGACCGCAAATTGAGCCTATTCATACTATTTTGAAAGCGATGGGATTACCTTTACTATGTATTGAAGGTGTTGAAGCCGATGATGTTATTGGTACGTTAGCCAGACAAGCTGAAAGCGAAAATTTGGATGTGCTAATTAGTACTGGTGATAAAGATATGGCTCAGTTAGTGAGTAATAACATTACTTTAATTAACACTATGAATAACACCGTACTTAATCCTCAAGGGGTGATGGAAAAATTTGGTGTTCCACCCGAGAAAATTATTGATTATTTAGCACTGCGTGGCGATTCTTCCGATAATATTCCTGGCGTTCCTGGTATTGGTGAAAAAACAGCTCAAAGCTTATTAGCTGAATTTAGTGGCATCACAGATATTTATGCTCGTCTTGATGAAATTGAAAAACTTTCAATTCGTGGCGCAAAATCTTTAAAACAAAAACTGATTGATAACCAAAAAGAGGCTGAACTCTCTTATCTACTTGCCACCATTAAAACTGATGTAGAATTAGATTTTACCAGCGAACAACTGATGGTAAGTGATATTGATGTCAATGCATTAAACGAATTATTTGCCTACTACGGTTTTCATCGCTGGCAAAAAGAGTTAATGGCTGGTAGCTTTTTAAAACAGCAGAAAGGACGAGTAACCGAAATTAATGATAATCTTTCGCTGTTTACTGACGATGAGAGTACAGTTAAAGCGAAGCGTGAAACTGATTATCAATGCATTTTAACTTCAGCACAACTTGAGCAATGGCTCACTAAGTTAAGTAGTAGTAAGCAATTTGCTTTTGATACAGAAACAGATAGTGTTGATCATGTGCATGCTAAACTCGTTGGAATATCGTTAAGTGTCGTTCCTTATCAAGCCGCTTATATTCCTCTAGCTCATCAATACTTAGGAGTTCCAGATCAGTTACCACTTGATGAAGTATTAGCAAAATTAAAACCAATTTTAGAAAATCCTAATATCAAAAAGATCGCGCAAAATGCTAAGTTTGATTATAGTGTTTTGGCTAATTATGATATTAAAGTGCAAGGCATTGCTTTTGATACGATGCTTGAATCTTATGTCTTAAATAGCACCGAACGCCATGATATGGATAGTATGGCTAATCGTTACTTGAATCATAAAACTATTACTTATAATGAGCTGACTAAGTTAGATAAAAAACAGCTAACTATTGATGCCATTGATATTGAAAGAACCACCCAATATGCCGCTGAAGATGCGGATATTACGTTACAGCTGCATAATAAATTGTGGCCAAGCCTTGAAAAAGATCCAAAATTAATCAAACTCTTTACTGATGTTGAAATGCCGCTTGCTCTGGTACTTGCCGAGATGGAAAGAACAGGGGTATTAGTCGATGCTAAGTTACTCAATGAATATTCAAAGGAATTGGATACCAAACTTAGGGAAACCGAGCAGCAACTACAATTACTGGCTGGCGAAAAATTTAATCCAGCTTCGCCAAAACAAATACAAGCTATTTTATTTGATAAACATCAATTGCCGGTATTGAAAAAAACACCTAAGGGCGATCCCTCAACCAGTGAAGAAGTATTAAGTGAACTTGCTAACAATTATCAATTGCCACGTATAATTTTGTTTTATCGCGGCTTGGCAAAATTAAAAAATACCTATACCGATAAATTACCGTTAATGATTAGCCCTATTGATCATCGTATCCATACCAATTATAACCAAATTGGTACAGTGACAGGGCGCTTGTCTTCCAATGACCCAAATTTACAAAATATTCCAGTTAGAAATGAAGAAGGTCGCCGCATTCGTCAAGCGTTTATCGCCCCAGAAGGGTATAAGATCATCTCGGCTGATTACTCCCAAATTGAGCTACGTATAATGGCGCATTTATCGCAAGATAAAAGTCTACTTAATGCTTTTGCTCATGACAAAGATATTCACCGTGTAACTGCGGGCGAAATTTTAGGTAAATCAGAAAGTGAAGTGACATCAGAAGAAAGGCGTCGAGCAAAAGCGGTGAATTTTGGACTGATTTATGGCATGAGTGCTTTTGGTTTGTCGAAACAAATCAATGTAGCTCGTAAAGAAGCGCAATTTTATATTGATCGTTATTTTGAACGCTATCCGGGTGTGCAAATTTATATGGAACAAACGCGTCAGTTTGCCGCTGAACATGGTTATGTTGAAACATTATCGGGGCGACGTTTATATCTACCAAAAATTACCTCAACAAATGGTATTGAGCGCCGCGGCGCAGAACGCGCAGCGATTAATGCGCCGATGCAAGGCACTGCTGCTGATATTATCAAAATCGCCATGATTGAGATGAACAAATGGATTAAAAAACAGCAAGCTGGCAATATAAGAATGGTTATGCAAGTGCACGATGAGTTAGTGTTTGAGGTTAAGCATGAATTAGTTGATGCGTATCGAACTGAAATTAAATCTATTATGGAAAATTGTTACCAATTATCAGTCCCATTAAAAGTGGATGTTGGTGTGGGTAATAATTGGGATGAAGCACATTAATTTTTAGTTAAAACACCAATAGATTTAGTTGTTCAGCGGTTTATATTAAATCGTCTAAATCAACTTAACTGTATTAACGATTGTCGCGATAATGTTGCCGATAGTAATCGGCTATTGCCGAAACCTTTTACCATGCTAGAATAAGCAACTAAACTGAATTTATATCAAAAAGTTATTCTATTGACTGATTGGGTCGAATTAGAGAAAAAAGCGTTGGTTTTGAGTTTTCATGACCAAGCTTACTTTTGTTATTATTAGGATTATTTCATGAAAATTAAAACTCGTTTTGCGCCAAGTCCAACAGGCTATTTACATGTTGGTGGTGCTCGTACTGCACTTTATTCTTGGCTCTATACTCGCCATGCCAAAGGTTCATTTGTCTTACGTATAGAAGACACTGATCTTGAGCGTTCAACACCAGAAGCGATTGAAGCTATTATGGATGGTATGAATTGGCTTAAATTGTCATGGGATGAAGGTCCATATTTCCAAACAAAGCGTTTTGATCGTTATAATCAAGTTATTGACGAAATGTTGGCGAAAGGGACAGCTTACCGTTGCTATTGTTCTAAAGAGCGTCTAGAAAAACTACGCGAAGAGCAGATGGCAAAAGGGGAAAAAGCCCGTTATGATGGGCATTGTCGTTGTGATGCTGTACAACAACAGCATAATCATAATGAGCCGCATGTTGTGCGTTTTGCTAATCCAGTTGATGGTGTTGTTGTTTTCAATGATTTAATCCGTGGTCCAATTGAAATTGCCAATAAAGAACTTGATGATTTAATCATTCGCCGAACTGATGGTTCACCTACTTATAATTTTTGCGTAGTCGTTGATGATTGGGATATGCAAATTACGCATGTTATACGTGGTGAAGATCATATTAATAATACGCCTCGTCAAATTAATATTCTTAGAGCATTAGGTGCACCGCTTCCGGAGTACGGGCATGTCTCAATGATTTTAGGTGACGACGGGCAAAAATTATCAAAACGTCATGGTGCAGTAAGTGTGATGCAGTATCGTGATGATGGTTATTTACCTGAAGCATTACTCAACTATTTGGTGCGTCTTGGTTGGTCACATGGTGATCAAGAGATATTTTCAATATCTGAAATGATTGATTTATTTTCGTTAAATGCAGTAAGTAAATCTGCTAGTGCATTTAATACCGAAAAGTTACTTTGGTTGAATCATCATTATATTAATCATTTGGATGCTGATTATGTTGCGCAGCATTTAGTTTGGCATATGAACCAACATGGCTATGATTTAAGTAAAGGCCCTGATCTTATAACCATAATTAAATTATTTGCTGAGCGTTGTAAAACTTTGAAAGAGATGGCTGAGTCATGTGCGTATTGTTATCAAGATTTTGATGATTTTGATGCTGATGCAGCTAAAAAACACCTACGCCCAGTTGCTAAAGCGCCACTATTAACGATTAAAGCGAAAATTGAGGCGATTGCTGATTTTGATTGGCAAATTGATAAAATACATCATGCTATTGAAGCAACCGCAACTGAGCTTGAGGTTGGTATGGGTAAAGTGGGTATGCCATTACGCGTTGCTGTAACGGGTATTGGTCAATCTCCATCGGTTGATGCAACCGTTTTTGCTGTAGGTAAAAAACGTACTTTAGCGCGCATAGATAAAGCGCTTGCTTATATTGCTCAACGAGAACAGACATCAGTGTGATTTAATTATCATTGCCGGCAAAACCGGCAATGAATGTTATGGGTTAGGAATATTAAATGGTACGTTTAAAGAAGCGTTATTCGATCCCATCTTTTCTATTACTCATTGTGCTATTATTTAGTTCATTTGGATGGTGGTATTGGCAGACTTTAAAACAAGAACTCGGCCTTACAGTTGATTGGCGAGGTATGAGTATTAGTTTTAATGGTTTATGTTTTGATGAACTGACCCTAACTAAACAATCTCAACTGACAATTACCGGTAAAAATTTAAAATTTTCGTGGTCGAATTTATCGGCAACAGATTTAGAAATTTACTGGCAAGCAAATCAAAGTAAAATCGATACAGATTCATTGCCAATAGATGATAAAAGTCATACTGAACAATCAGATAGCCCCTTTTCCAATTTCGCTAGTTTTTATGCATGGCTTCCAAAATTAATACATATTGATTCATTACGTTTTTATCAGCAACAAAATGAACTTATTGATATTAAAATTAATGTCGAAAAGCAGCTAGATTCATTGCAACTTCACGCCTCATTCAATAAAAATTATAGTGGTGAACTTTCAGCTAATTTATTGTTAAATCGTGCTGAATCTCGAGTGGATATAACCACTGCTGAATTTAATACTATCTTAAATCAAGCTGATATAAAAAATGGCAAAATAACGGTTCTTTTTAATGGCTGGCTAAAAAATGATCGCCTTTCACTCAATGTCAGTAACTCGACAATAAATGCAGAGCAAGTAAATATTTCACCCAACATAATGTTAGCTAATCTTAATGGCACACTTAATTTTGCAATGCAATCTAAAATTCCAGTCAATATTGAAGATGTCATAATTGATGGAAGATTCAATATCCAAAATTTAGATGGTATTTATGATAATGTTGAAATTAAATCAGCATCAAGTGGTGGGCAACTTTTAGTTAAAGATAATAAATTCTTGATTGAAACATTTAATACAAAAATACGAAATGTGAATGTCGGCATATTATTTGAAAATGTAAAATTTGCCGGAGAATATTTAGCATCTTTTGAAGCCATAAGCAAAGGCAAATTAAGTTGGCATCGCTTTGAGTCAAAGCTTTTTTCTGGAAAAATTTTGGTTAACAATAGCACAATAAATTTCAATAAACTTAAGCAAACTATCAGAGTCTATTTAAAAGCAATCCAATTAAAAGATATCTTAACCACTTATCCGGTTGAGGGACTTAAAGGTGAAGGATCTATTGATGGTATGTTACCAATCAAAATAACTCAGATTTCAACAGCAAATAATAATAGGTATAATGTCTCTATTGAAAACGGTGAACTTGCTACAACTGCATCAGGGTATTTAGCATTTAATAATTCAGCATTGCAAGATTATGCAAAAAACAATCCTAACATGCAATTAGTCACCAATGTGTTACAGAATTTTGAATATACTAAACTTGCCGCTAGTGTTAATTATGCTGATGAAATAGCAAATTTAGCGATTAACATTCAAGGCAAAAATCCAAAAATAAAAAAAGGCAAAGCCGTTAATTTAAATATCAATCTACAAGAAAATATTGTCAAATTATTGATGAGCTTACAATTATCAGATCACATTAGTGAACCGATTCGTCAACGTATTGAAGCACATTTAAAGAAGGAATCTTTTAAATAAGAGGTTATTTTATGCTACGAAATGTTATTGCAATGGTGATATTTGCCACTATATTAAGTGGATGTTCACCCACAGTTAAAGTAGAAGCGCCAAGTGAACCTATTAATATTAATTTAAATGTAAAGATAGATCACCAAATTAATATTAAAGTTGATAAAGCATTAGATAATATTATTAATAAATCTGGCTTATATTAAATGATTGGATTTTAGTGTTTGATTGGCATTTTTAAAAATAATAAATAAAAATTTAATATGGTATATCAATAACTTTTGTTATTTATATTCAATTTAATAAATTATGATGTAATTGTTTAGGGGGTTGTTATGACAATCTATAAAAAAGTATCATGTGTTTTATTGTCGATGGTTTTATCTTTTTCCGTTTTTGCATTAAATTTAGATCAAGCAATGGATGCATTGAGTCAAGCTAAAGCACAAGGTTTTGTCGGTGAGCAAGATGATGGTTATTTAGGTGTAGTTAAAAATGAAGCTAATGCAAGTGAAATTGCTCAATTAATTAACCAGGCTCGTAAAGCACAATATCAAAAAGTCTCTGCTGAAACTAATGTGTCTTTAAGTGAAGTTGAAAAAAGAGCGGGTAGTAAAGCCCAAGAGAAAACCCCAACAGGGCAATATATCAAGCAACAAGGTCGCTGGTTAAAAAAATAATTTTTAGCTTTTCGCAGTAATAGGAAAAGTATAATCACATTGTACTTTAATTGTGTATGAATAATGTGTATGCTGTTAAACAGATAGTTTGACATACCTTATTTTACTAATAACAATGGTATGAATTTTTTATATAGTTAGTTTTTTATTTTGTAATAGTATCGCGTATGCGATTTTAAATGGAGAAAATCAATGTGTTCGATTTTAGGTATTCTTGATATTAAATCAGATCCAGAACAACTACGAACAAAAGCACTAGAATTATCAAGTCTACAGCGTCATCGTGGACCTGATTGGTCTGGTATTTTTGCTTCTGATAAAGCAATTCTTGCTCATGAACGTTTATCAATTGTTGACGTCAATACTGGATCTCAGCCACTTTATAATAAAGATAAAACATTAGTTTTAGCAGTTAATGGCGAAATTTATAATCATCAAGAACTCCGAAATCAGTACAAAGATCGTTATGAATTTCAAACAGGATCAGACTGTGAAGTGATCCTTGCCCTGTATCAAGAAAAAGGCATTCATTGCCTTGATGACTTACAAGGTATGTTCGCTTTTGTTCTTTATGATATTAATAAAGACGCTTACTTTATTGGTCGTGACCATATTGGTATTATCCCTATGTATATGGGTTATGACGAAAATGGTACATTTTATGTCGCTTCTGAAATGAAAGCATTAGTCCCAGTTTGTAAAACAATTGAAGCTTTCCCGCCGGGCAGTTATTTGTCAAGCACTGAAGGTGAAATCAAAACTTATTACAAACGCGATTGGATGGATTACGAAAATGTCAAAGATAATAAAACTGACATTAACGAACTTCGTGTAGCATTAGAAGAGTCGGTTAAAAGCCATCTTATGTCTGATGTACCTTATGGTGTACTACTTTCTGGAGGACTTGATTCTTCGGTTATTTCAGCTATTACCAAAAAATTCTCAGCAAGACGGGTTGAAGATCATGAAAAATCTGAAGCTTGGTGGCCACAACTACATTCATTTGCTGTTGGCTTGAAAGGCGCGCCTGATCTTAAAGCTGCACAGGCTGTTGCTGACCATCTTGGTACCGTTCACCACGAAATTAACTTTACTATTCAAGAAGGTATTGATGCTATTCGTGATGTGATTTATTTTATTGAAACTTACGATGTAACAACCATCCGAGCTTCTACACCAATGTATTTGATGGCTAGAAAAATTAAAGCGATGGGCATTAAAATGGTCTTATCGGGTGAAGGTGCCGATGAAGTATTTGGTGGTTATTTGTATTTCCATAAAGCGCCAAATGCCAAAGAGTTCCATGAAGAAACGGTTCGTAAATTAGCAGCACTTCATATGTATGATTGTGCTCGTGCTAATAAAGCAATGGCAGCATGGGGCGTTGAAGCTCGTGTTCCATTCTTGGATAAAAAATTCTTAGATGTGGCTATGCGTATTAACCCTAAAGATAAGATGTGTGGTAGCAACGGCAAAATGGAAAAACATATTGTCCGTGAAGCATTTGAGTCTTATTTACCCGCATCTGTTGTTTGGCGTCAAAAAGAACAGTTTTCTGATGGTGTAGGTTATAGCTGGATTGACACATTAAAAGAGATTGCTGAAAGTAAAATTACTGACCAGCAATTAGCAAATGCTAAATTCCGTTTTCCGTATAACACACCAGCTTCAAAAGAAGCATATATGTATCGTGAAATTTTTGATGAATTATTCCCAGTTGAAAGTGCTGCTCACTGTGTACCGGGTGGTCCAACTGTTGCTTGTTCAACTGCAAAAGCGATTGAGTGGGATGAATCATTTAAAAATCTCAATGATCCATCAGGTCGTGCTGCGATAGGCGTGCATAATGATGCTTATAAAAAGTAATATATCAAATTTAAATACTCGCTTATTTATCTGAGTTAATTATAAAAAGGGCTATATGCCCTTTTTTATTTTCAGTGAAGTCTAAATGCTTTCTTTATGGTCCTATCTGTTCGGGATCTTATCATTCACCTGCCGTGATCAATTATTTCTATTACCGATTCTCATTTTCAGTACGATTCAATTGGATTGGTTAATTTGATAATTGATCGATTAAATTGCATTAAGATTTTTATCAAAAATGGTTTTATTGGCTTTCCAATATCTCTGGTTTTTGGGCTCTATTTAATAGAAAAGTTTTTTATTAAATCTGTGATCTAAATTCACTTTTTTCTAAATCTTATAAACTATACTAAATGTTACCAGTCACATTATGGCTGTTTGGAAAGTAAATTATCTTTATTTTCCGATAATTAATACGTAAGGGTGTATGATTAATTAGGAGCATTGAGTGAAAAATTATAAAATTGCAATAATCAACTCAAGTAGTTTTGGAAAATATTTTCCTGATCATTTAAAACGATTAGAAAAAATTGGTGAAGTAAAACATTTTACTTTCGAAAATAATATTCCCGGAATAGAACTCGCCGACGCATTGCAAGAATTCAATATTGTTATAGCAAGTGTTAGACCCTTTTTTAACAAGGCGTTTTTTGATAATAAAAAACAACCTTTACTCCTACTTTCACGCCATGGCATCGGCTTTAATAATGTTGATGTTGTAGCAGCTAAAGAGCATGGAACTATCGTCACTATTGTGCCGCCTTTAGTGGAGCGTGATGCGGTTGCCGAAAATGCTGTGACTAATTTATTAGCATTAATTAGACAAACAGTTCAATCTCAAGCTGCGGTTAAGGCAAATGAATGGAAAAAAAGAGCCTCTTTTCTAGGCATCAATGTTACGGGTAAAACTGTTGGTGTTATAGGATGTGGGAATATTGGTAGCCGCGTAGCAGAGATATTTAAACACGGTTTTAATGCTCGATTGCTGGTTGTTGATCCTAAGGTTAACAAAACATGGGCGAGTAAACACAATATTGAAATTGTTGAGTTAGATTATTTGCTAAAAAATGCTGATATCATCTCTTTAAATGCATCATTAAACGAAACAAGCTACCATATTTTAAAACAACCTCAATTTTCTTTGATGAAAAAAGGTGTTTATATTACAAATACCGCACGAGCCGAATTGATTGACGAAAGTGCATTAATTAACGCCCTAGATAGTGGTATTGTTGCAGGACATGCAACAGATGTAATGTACGTTGAACCTTCATATAACGATAATCCCTTAGTCCAGCATCCAAAAGTGCTTGTCACACCTCATACTTCAGCTTATGCCATTGAATGTTTACAAGGTATGGGTGAAAAATGTGTGCAGGATGTGGAAAATTTTGTCAATAAATTACAATTGCAATCCGTTGTTTCTTAAGGGTTTATTTTAAAGTTTAATTGATAATAACAATATCAAGGAGTTTAGATATGCAAGATATGCATGTTACATTTCTACAAGCCGCTATTATTTCAATATGGGTTGCGATGGTTATGTCTCGCGGACTAGGTGGCGCAACTTTGACACTCAGATTTACACCGATGATGACGGGTTTAATTGTCGGTATTGTCTTTAATGATATTCATAATGCCATGATAACCACAGCAGCTATTCAGCTAATCTACATGGGCGTTTTTTCACCAGGCGGGCAAATGCCATCAGAACCCGCTATAGCAACAGCCGTTGCGGTTCCTGTCGCTTTACTGGGTAAAATGGAACCAACCGCCGCAGTTGCTGTTGCAGTGCCTGTTGGATTATTGGGATCTTACCTATATCAGTTAAGATTTTTCTTTAATACGATGATTATGAAATTAACTGAAAAGTATGCACAAGAGGCAAATAGCTCTGGTCTAACTTTATCAATCATCATACTACCAATAATTTGTAGCTTTGTTCTTTTTGTCCCATTTATGTTTGTAGCACTGTATTTTGGTGCACCAATTATTGCGGATGTTATTAAAACAAATGCAGGGGGATTAGTTTTCCACATTCTTAATGTTATTGGTGGCGGACTTGCTGCTGTTGGTATTGCATTAACTATCTATGTTATTGGTAAAAAAAGTTACATTATTTTCTTCTTACTTGCGTATTTTATGGCTGTAATGGCAAAACCACTTAATATCACCATGGTCACTTACGCGATTGTTGGCGCTATCATTGCATTTATTTTTGTTCTAGCAAAAAGTGAAGCAGTTAATTCTGTCGCAGATCAACCAAGAAGTAATTCAAATAATAACAATCAAATTGATGATGATGATTATTAATCTGTAACTATTTGATTAATAGATTAGAATGAGGAATTTTATAATGACACAAATAGTACAAGAAAGTATCGATCTAAAACCAGAGGCAATTACTAAACGAGATATCACTTTTGCTTGGTTACGGTGGTATTATGCTAATGAGATCCCACACTCATTTGACCGTTATCTAGCTGCTTCTTTAATGTGGGGATTAATGCCAATTCTTAAAAAATTATATAAATCAAAAAGTGAGTTAGCTGCTGCTTACCAAAGACATTTGCTGTTTTTTAATACTCAGATAACCTGGGGAGGCGGCACTATCTCAGGCATTATGGCTTCATTAGAATCTGTAAGAGCTGATGAAGTTTATCAGAAAAAATCGATCAGTATTGATAATGATGTACTTTATAATACCAAAGCGGGTTTAATGGGGGCCTTAGCGGGAATTGGTGACGCGATTGACTCAGGAACCATTCAGTATATCTTCATAGCCATTGCGCTACCTTGGGCTCAAGAAGGTCTAGCAATCGGTGCTTTATTTCCTTTCTTTGCTTTTGTTATCTATCAACTTTTTGTGGGGTATTATTTTGCTCAGTTAGGCTTTAAATTAGGTCGAAATGCGGCAACTGAAGTTGTTGGTAATAAAATGCAGATGATTATTGAAGCACTATCCATTTTAGGGTTGTTTATGATGGGTATTTTAGCTGCTAGTTATATTAAAGTATCATCAAGTTTAAAATTTACTTTATCAGGCAAAGATTTTGTGATCCAAGACACGTTGGACAAAATTTTGCCTGGTGTTTTGCCACTTATGGTTGTGATGGGATTATATTTCTATTTTTATAAGAAAGGATTAAAGGTAACTCAAGCATTAGTTGGATTAACAGTAATACTCGGTGTATTAGCAGCTATTGGCATTTTATAAAGTTAAAAAATATAGAGGTTAAATTATGGGAAAAGTCGTTTTAGCGCGCGTAGATAGTCGCCTTATTCATGGTCAAGTTGCCACTAATGTTTCTAAAGCAGCCGGAGCAAATGCGTTGTTTGTAGCTGATGATTACTCTGCAAATGATGAGTTTACTAAAAATATTATTTTAGGTGCTGGTGCCAGTACAGGACATAAAATAAGAGTATTAAAAGAAGATGGTGCAGTAAGATATTGGAATGATCGCCAGTATGATGATTTTAATGTTATTTTGATTACTAAAAATATTGAAGTCATGTATAAAATTATTAAAGCGGGCGTGCCAATAACCAATCTTAATATTGGAGGTTTACCACTTGTACCGGGAGCAACGTCAATAATTAAAGAAGTATCAATTAATAAACAACAACTTGATTTGCTAATCGATTTACAAAACAGCTATCCCAATATGGATATCTATTTTCAAGCAACCCCTTCTTTGAAAAAAGTAACGTTAAGTGAAGCGATTAAAATGTTTGAATAATCGAGGAAAATAATATGATAGGTGTATTATTAGTTAGTCATGGCAAGATGGCTGAAGGGATTAAAGATAGTGTCACAATGATTGTTGGCGAACAAGATAAATTTGCATCATTATCGCTCAATCCAGGACAAGATATTAATCAATTAAAAACCGATTTGTTTAATTGTTCAAAGTCACTTAATAGTGGTAAAGGTGTATTAATTTTTGTCGATTTGTTTGGTGCCTCGCCTTATAACGCATCAATGCGATGTTTACCTGAGTGGGAAAAATTAGGTATGAATGTTCGGATAATTACCGGTATGAACTTGCCAATGGTCATTAATGCTGTATGTAATAGGGATTCATTATCACTACTGGATTTAGCAAAAGAGTCTATTGAGGCAGGACAAGAAAATATTCAAGAAGCTATTGGCAATATGGCTAATTTAGCCCAATCTCAAAACGAAGATGATTATTGATTAAACTTACATCTTCAATAGATAATCATCATTTTAATATTATCTATTTGTTTCGCTGTTAGTGTGAATGATAAATCGCACTAACAGTTTTTCTAAATTCAAATAATGATTAAAAATGGATAAATTTAAAGACCTTGTACTAAGATATTGTGTCATTTTTGGTAAACGATTTACGTCTAAAGAGAAAATTACTTTTTTAAGAGTAATATCGAAAGAACTGATTCAATTAGGTTATAGTGTTGAAGCCAAATTAGCAAAATTAAAGTTAGCAACAAGACGATATGAAAATTATTACAATGCTTATATTGGTGATTTAAATAATGCTGAATTAATTATTTGTACTTATTATGATACAGGTATTAAAAATTTTAATCTTCAGAAAAAATACGCATTCACGCCTCAATTTAGTAAATTAGGTTATTTTGTAGGTATTTTACCTATTATTATCTTATTTATCGCGTCACTGATATTAAATTACTTTGTTTTTATTCCTAAAATTCAATTTGAGGGATTTTTTAGTATTTCCGGCATATTGTCGATTATTTCGACCATTTTATTATTTTTTATTGTTTTAAAATACAAAAATGGCATTCCCAATCAAAAGAATTTTGTTTGTAATACTTCAAGTATTATTACAATTATTAATTTAATTCATAAGTTTGATAAAAAAGAAAAGAAAAAAATTGCGTTTGTTTTATACGACGATGGTAATGGTGGCCAATATGGTTTAAAAATGTTAGAAAGCTATTCGGAACAAATAAAAGATAAAAAATTTATTTTTATCGATAGTATTGGTAATGGGGATGATTTAATTTTTTTAAAACCGAAAACATCAATGCTAACTTTAGATGGTGTGACTTTTCATTCTGGTGAAATGGCAACACAATTAACCAACTACTTAATGATTACATCTGGTAATATCGATCAAGATAGTAAAATTCTTATCAAGAATGCTAGCTCTTCAAAAGATAATTATCTATCAGAGCAAATAATCACCAAGCATACTCAATCTCTTGTAAATGTATGCAAGGCTTTACTCACCAAACACACTAAATAATTCATTAATTGAGTAATTTTTTATAAAAAAAACGGGGTATACCCCCGTTTTTATTACTCGCTTATTCGTCATTGCATGACGACTTAATATTATTAATGTGCAGCACCTTTAGGCGCGCCAATTGGTAAAATTGTACGACCATATTGTTCATTAAGTACTTCGGCCATGGCAAGGTAAATAGCGCTAGCTCCGCAGATAATACCTTCAAAACCAGCTATATGAATAATGTCATGGTTGCCACAAATGTTACCAATTGCTAATAAAGCAAATAAAATCGTTAAACTAGCAAAAACAAATTGTAATGCACGATTAGCTTTTAAGGTACCTATAAACATGAAAGCGGTAAAAATCCCCCATAACGCAAGGAAAATACCGACAAAAGTTGCATCAGTTGGTGCAGTTGCTGGTGATGTTGGTAAATACCAAATTCCCACTAATGCAATCCAAAAGAAACCATAAGAGGTGAATGCAGTTGTACCAAACGTGTTACCTTTGCGAAATTCTAAAATTCCAGCAATGACTTGCGCAAGCCCACCATAAAAAATACCCATAGAAACGATTGCTGTCATCACAGGGAAAAATCCTGCATTATGAATATTTAATAAAATGGTGGTCATGCCAAATCCCATCAAGCCAAGTGGACCTGGGTTTGCAAGTTTAGTTTGTTCCATAAGGATCCTATAAATAATTATCATAATAAAAAAGAGCGGCAATAATAAGTGTAGAAAAGCTGATAATCAAGATTTAAGAAAAAATAATTTTTTTTCCCCTTGATATTGATAATAATGTTCCCATTTATGTGGAAACAATAACATTTCTTTGTGAAAAATAAGCTCTTGAAAATAAATATTTAAGACTTATATACAAGAAATAAAATACAGGTTTTGAGGAGAAAAGATTATGGGTAAAATTATTGGTATTGATTTAGGTACAACAAATTCATGTGTTGCAGTAATGGACAATGGTCAAGCAAAAGTATTAGAAAACGCCGAAGGCGATCGTACAACTCCGTCAATTATTGCATATACACAAGATGGTGAAATTTTAGTTGGTCAACCCGCTAAACGCCAAGCAGTAACCAATCCACAAAATACACTATTTGCAATTAAACGTTTAATTGGTCGTCGTTATGATGATGCCGAAGTACAACGTGATGTTGCTATTATGCCTTATAAAATTGTTAAAGCTGATAATGGCGATGCATGGGTAGATGTCAAAGGTCAAAAAATTGCGCCACCGCAAATCTCTGCTGAAGTATTGAAGAAAATGAAAAAAACCGCAGAAGATTATCTTGGTGAGCCAGTAACTGAAGCAGTTATCACTGTTCCAGCGTATTTTAATGATGCACAGCGTCAAGCAACTAAAGATGCGGGTCGTATTGCTGGTTTAGATGTTAAACGTATTATTAACGAACCAACAGCCGCTGCACTTGCTTACGGTTTAGATAAAGATGTAGGTAACCGCACTATTGCTGTATATGACCTTGGTGGTGGTACATTTGATATCTCAATTATCGAAATTGATGATGTTGATGGCGAAAAAACATTCGAAGTATTAGCAACTAATGGTGATACTCATTTAGGTGGTGAAGACTTTGACTCACGCTTAATTAACTATTTAGTTGATGAATTTAAACGTGAACAAGGATTCGATCTTAAAAATGATCCACTTGCAATGCAACGTTTAAAAGAAGCGGCAGAAAAAGCGAAAATTGAATTATCATCAGCACAACAAACTGATATCAACTTACCATATATCACTGCTGATGCATCAGGTCCAAAACACTTAAATATTAAAGTGACACGAGCTAAACTTGAATCATTAGTTGAAGATTTAGTAAAACGCTCAATGGATCCGGTTAAAACTGCACTACAAGATGCTGGTTTATCAGTATCTGATATTAAAGATGTTATTTTAGTCGGTGGTCAAACTCGTATGCCTATGGTGCAAAAAGCGGTTGCTGACTTCTTTGGTAAAGAACCACGTAAAGATGTTAACCCTGATGAAGCTGTAGCAGTAGGTGCAGCAGTACAAGGTGGGGTACTTGGTGGTGATGTTAAAGATGTGTTATTACTTGATGTAACACCATTATCTTTAGGTATTGAAACAATGGGTGGTGTGATGACTACCTTGATTGAGAAAAACACAACTATCCCAACTAAACATAGTCAAGTGTTCTCAACAGCTGAAGATAATCAATCAGCGGTAACCATTCATGTGTTACAAGGTGAACGTAAACGTGCAAGTGATAACAAATCATTAGGTCAGTTTAATCTTGATGGTATTCAAGCTGCACCGCGTGGTATGCCACAAATTGAAGTAACATTTGATATTGATGCTGACGGTATCTTACATGTATCAGCAAAAGATAAAAACACAGGACGTGAACAAAATATTACTATTAAAGCTTCTTCTGGTTTAAGTGAAGAAGAGATTCAAAAAATGGTAAATGATGCTGAGGCGAATGCGGAAGCTGACCGTAAGTTTGAAGAGTTAGCTCAAATTCGTAACCAAGCAGATCACCTTGTTCACTCAACACGTAAACAAGTGTCTGATGCAGGCGATAAATTACCAGCTGCTGATAAAACAGCCATTGAAGATGCAGTGAGTGCATTAGAAGTTGCAGCGCGTGGTGAAGATAAAGCTGAAATCGAAGCGAAAATTAATGCATTAATGGAAGCATCTAAAAAATTGCTTGAATTAGCACAGCAACAAGGTCAGACAGAACAGTCAGACCAAGCTGGAAGTAGCTCTACAGCGCAAGACGATGTTGTTGATGCAGACTTTAAAGAAGTTGATGATGATAAAAAATAAGCATTAACCGCTGTGTTTTTTAATGAGTTATTTCAACGAGTTTTAAACATGTAACACATTAAACGGGCGCGAGGTAACTCAAGCCCGTTTAGTTGTTTATGTAATAAATAAAAATAAAGGTAAATTATGGCGAAGAAAGATTATTATGAAACATTAGGCGTAAGTAAAAGTGCCACTGAAGCTGAAATAAAAAAAGCCTATAAACGCCTTGCCATGAAATATCATCCTGATAAAAATCAGGATAATAAAGCTGAAGCAGAAGCAAAATTTAAAGAAGTGAAAGAAGCTTATGAAGTTTTGACCGATGCGCAGAAAAAAGCAGCTTATGATCAATATGGGCATGCTGCTTTCGAGCAAGGTTTTGGCGGTGGTGCAGGAGCGGGTGCCGGTGGATTTGGTGGCTTCGGCGGCTTTAGTGGTGGTTCAGCATTTGATGATATATTCAGTGATTTCTTTGGTGGTGGTCGTGGCGGACGAGCGCAAAGCGCATCACGTGGTGCTGATCTGCAATACAATATTACCTTAACACTTGAAGAAGCCGCTGCAGGTGTCAGCAAAGAAATAAAAGTACCAACATGGGTTACTTGTGATACTTGTCATGGCCAAGGTACAGAAAAGGCATCAGATGTTGTTACCTGTGAAACTTGCCATGGTGCAGGGGTTGTGCAAATGCGCCAAGGTTTCTTTGCCGTACAGCAAGAGTGTCCAACTTGTCATGGACGAGGCAAAGTAGTTAAAAATCCTTGTAAAAAGTGTCATGGCGAAGGTCGTATCCAAAAAACAAAAACACTTTCTGTAACTATTCCTGCGGGGGTGGATACGGGTAATCGTATTCGACTTTCCGGTGAAGGTGAAGCAGGCTTAAACGGTGCACCAGCTGGTGATTTATATGTTCAAGTGCAAGTTAAACCACATGGTATTTTTGAACGTGATGGTAATAATTTACATTGTGAAATTCCAATTAATATTGCATTGGCGTCACTAGGTGGAGAAGTTGAAGTACCAACACTTAATGGTAAAGTCAGTTTAACAATACCGGCCGAAACACAAACAGGAAAAATGTTTAGATTACGTGGTAAAGGTGTCAAATCATTACGCGGTAGTGCAATGGGTGATTTGTATTGTCATGTTGTGGTTGAAACTCCTGTTAATTTAACGGGTAAACAAAAAGAGTTGTTAAAAGAATTAGGCGAAAGTTTTAAAGCCGATAAAAGTTCTAAGCATAGTCCAAAAGAAAAAAGCTTTTTTGATAAAGTGAAAAAGTTTTTTGGCTAATAATTTTCAATAATGTACAAATGGCGAGGCAGAAAAACTACCTCGCCATTTTTATTTATCTAGTTCATATCAATAAACCCTCATTTTTAAATGTTTTTTTGTTAATTCTTGATAGCTAAATTTTGTGCAATATTTTGTATCAAACGTAGATAATCGATGTTGTTCAAAATTAAATTGATGTAGTATATTGAATTACATATTATTTTTATTTGTACATAATTTTAATCACTTTTATCTATAGGATTTTTCTATGTTTTTTAAAAAACTTTGGCAAAAATTGCGACCACAAAATGTAGTCATTCCAAAACAATCAACACCAGATGATAACCTCAAAATAGCTATCCAATCCTTTTGGAATAAAGTTAAACAGTCAGAACAGTCGCTTAGTGAATTGCAACCCTTAGATTTAATGGAAAAGCTCAATAACTTGTTAAGTGAAAACCAATTAGACGTTATTGCCGAAATTATGGGGGGAGAGGTAAAAAAACATAAAATTATTTTTACTGCCGAAGGTAAAATTGAACGTTTTGAACTAGTAGTAGAAATTGTTAAATTAGCACCTAGTTTAGATCTATTTGAAGTCGAGGCATTTCGTCAACGAGCTAATAAAATTTCTGATTTTGAAATAAATTTTAATGGTACCTCTTTTTCATTGGGGGCATCAGATTTATTGATTCAATATCATGAAGATCATCGTAAAATTGCTTTGGATTTAATGTTTGCTAAACCAATCGCCAAAGATCAAATAAATTATGCACAAACATTAGCTTTAGTCATTTTGGATCATCTTTTAGGGGAGTACGACTTAGCTATAAAAGTGCAATCAATTAATTTTGTCGACACAATGCTTGATTCTAATAGTATTACGGCTGAAGAGTTTGCTAAACGATTTGATGATATCTGGAAAAATGATTTAAAACACACCGGTATTTTTCCTATTTCTGAAAGTGAAGATCAATTGTTTGTATTCGAATTGGCAAGTAAAGATGATCCTGATGATACGACTTTAGTGCAGCGTAACGAGACGGCTAATGCATTGGCTTGTGATATTAATTATGGTTATGGACTTAATCTGAGTATAGAACTAGATTGTAAAGAGACCTTATCGTTGGTTTACGATATAGAAGATGCCATTAGCGCCGCTTTCCGTGAAAATAAGAAAGGCATTCATGCCCAAAATTCTTTACACCAAGCAACAAGAACTATGCTTTGGTATGTAGAAGATAAACATCGTGCTACTCAAATAATTCAAAATATATTAAATCAATATCAAGATCTATCAGTAAAAATCGACTGTGAGTTTGATCCTGCTTGGATGGAGTATTTAGCTTGGGTAGACTAGTTTAGAACAAAGAAATTTGTTTTTTCATAAAAATAAACCCAGCATAAGCTGGGTTTTAATCATTCGATAATAAACTAAAATTACATTTTAGTTGTGAATGTACGAGCAATAACGTCGCGTTGTTGTTCAGCAGTTAATGAGTTGAAACGTACTGCATAACCAGAAACACGAATAGTTAATTGTGGATATTTTTCTGGATGTTGAACAGCATCTTCTAAAGTTTCACGACGAAGAACATTCACATTTAAGTGTTGACCACCTTCAACTTTGATAGTTGGAGCAACATCTAATGGAACTTCACGATATTCGAATTGACCAAGTTCTGCAGTTGGGATAACTTGATCTTCTTTATAAACTGATTTTGCAGCTACACAACGAGCTTCTTTTGTTGAGTCGTCCAATAACCAGAAAGAGTTAAGAAGTGCTGCATTGTCTGCTTTAGTAATTTGGATACCTGTAATCATTTTTAAATCCTCCTAACGGGGCCTTATTGCCCTAAAATAATTAAGGTTAATATAGCACTTTCAAGTTTTGATTAAAGTCAAAAAAAGCTATTAATTCGATAAGTAATACCTTTGATAAAAAATGATTAATAATTTTTTTAAACTAATCAACTTATTGATATGTAAGATATTATTATTCAATTGTATTAAAATACTTTACAAGTAATAAAACGATGATTAATAAGTTAGGTAAATCAAGTTGCCTTAAAAACGGTATTTTTTACTTCAATTTTAAGTGGTTCACTTAAGGAAAAAGTAAATTTTAATGCCACACCTAGCCTATTATCATTTAATAATTTTTTATCAATAGCAATACGCTTATCAATACAAATATGATTTTATGTATATTTTATCTTATTCATCCAAGTATACACATTACCAATAAACCATAAATATCATTAATCCCTTTGGGATGATTACTTTGATGATGAGTGTGTTACTCATTAATAAAATTAATCAGATTATTAATAAATCCAAATTTCAGATCTTAATTCATAAACTTGGATTATTACAAAAAAGATCGTTAAATATTGATACTATACGAACAAGTTATGTCTAATTTATGTTTGACTGAATTTTTAAGCGTGTTTATTTAGATTAAACGTACTTGATTACTGTTAGGTTTATTATTATTTTTAGGTATAATTAATGTTATCGGCTGATAATGTTGTTGAGCCATATGAAATAATAATATAGGTATTGTATGAGTAATCAATTAACATGGCATGATGTCATTGGATCGGAAAAAGATAAACCTTATTTTCAACAAATAATGCAATTTGTCGCATCAGAACGAGCTAAAGGTAAAGTGATTTACCCTCCACAGCATGATGTGTTTAATGCATTTCGCTTTACGCCTTTTAATGACATTAAAGTCGTGATATTAGGACAAGATCCATATCATGGACCAAATCAAGCTCATGGTTTGTCGTTTTCAGTACTACCTGGCGTTAAACCACCCCCATCGTTACTTAATATCTATAAAGAGCTTTCGACGGATATTGAGGGTTTTAAAATTCCTTCTTATGGTTATTTAGGTTCTTGGGCAAATCAAGGTGTTCTTTTATTAAATACGGTATTAACTGTTGAAGCAGGACAAGCTCATTCCCACGCTAAAATAGGTTGGGAAACGTTTACTGACCATGTTATTGCGGCAATTGATAAATATCTTGAAGGTGTTGTATTTTTATTGTGGGGATCACCCGCTCAAAAAAAAGGGCAATTTATCGATCGGCAAAAACATCATGTTTTAACGTCTGTGCATCCATCACCATTATCTGCACATCGTGGCTTTTTGGGTTGTAAGCATTTCTCAAAGGCAAACGATCTTATTATAAAACAGGGTAAAACCCCGATTGATTGGCAGCCACAACTTCCGGAAAAACAGTAATGAGTTATAGTAAAAAACGGCGAACTGGTTTGCAAGAAATTGCTAATTTAATTGGCATAAGTAAAATGACAGTGAGTCGATATTTACGCGATCCTAATTTAGTGTCTAAACCACTACAGTCTCAGATTTCAGCAGCAATCGAACAGCTTGGTTATATCCCTAATAAAGCACCTGATATGTTATCAAATGCAAAAAGTAATGCGATTGGGGTTGTGTTTCCATCGTTAACCAACCAAGTTTTTGCTGATATTTTAAAAGGAATTGAGATGGTTACTGATGCCAAAGGATATCAGACCATGATTACTCATACAGGATACAATGCCGATAAAGAAGAGCAACGGGTTCGTTCGTTACTCTCTTATAATATTGATGGATTAATCTTAACTGAAAGAATCCATAATCCTGCCACATTAAAAATGATCGAAATTTCGGGCGTTCCTGTAGTTGAAATTATGGATAGTGTATCACCGTGTATTGATATGGCGGTTGGTTTTGATAATTTTACTGCAACCCGAAATATGATTCATCGTATGATCGAAAAAGGGCGTCGCAATATTGTTTATTTTAGCGCAAGGCAAGATCAACGTAGCATCATTCGGCAAAAAGGCTATGAAAAAGCTATGCAAGAAGCAGGGTTAACGCCGCGTACGTTAGCGACTAAAGAAGCCTCCTCTTATGAACTTGGCGCACGTTTTTTACACCAAATTTTAAAAGAGTTTCCTGCCGTTGATGGGATTTTTAGTACTAACGATGATTTGGCTTTAGGAGTACTGCTTGAATGTCAACGAATGGGTATTGAAATTCCTAAACAAATCGCTATTGTTGGTTTTCATGGGCATCAAATCGGTCAATATATGAATCCAAGATTAGCATCGATACATACTCCAAGAATTGAAATGGGTAAAATAGCTGCAGAACTATTATTAAAAAGAATTAATGGGGAAAGGATAGATCAAAAAGTGGTGGATTTGTCTGTTGAATATCTAGATGGAGAAAGTATTTAATTGCATAAAAATAATGTTGGAATAATAGAACCTCATCAATAAAATTGATGAGGTAAACAAGCAATTATAATCCTTTCGGATTATCACCATATTGGTTACTACCTGGTGTAGAATTTATACACATGAAAATAAACAGTATAATACCACCAACAAATGGGATGAAGCTAATTAAATACCACCAGCCTGATTTATCGGTATCATGCAAACGACGTACAGTCACCGCTATGCTTGGGATAAGAATAACAAGTAAAAAAATTACTTCAATTAGTGACATTGCTGATGCCATAGTTTCACTGAGTGAAGCTAAAATGATTAATACCAAATAAAATATAGCGACAAATAAGGTGAAAAGCCAATACTCTTTACGACGAGCTCGACCACTAAAGTTTGCATAATTTTTTGTCATACAACTGATAAACCAATTCATTGTTATAATTCCTTCTTTATTTATATTTGACTTTTGCTATTTAAAGCGGCGACTATTCTAATAAAAAAACACAAATAAAACAAAATATTTACACATCACTAATAATATATTAACAAACAATATGTTATTTTTATGTTTGCTATACTTTGCTCACGATTATAGGTTTTCAGTTACAATGATCTATGTTAACATTATCGCTCAGTGGTTATTTATACCTACTAATAGATGATAAAAAGTAACACTGAGGCCCTCCCATGAAAATAGTTGAAGTAAAACACCCTCTAGTACGCCATAAAATTGGTTTAATGCGCGAACATGATATTAGCACTAAAGATTTTCGCGATCTTGCTAGTGAAGTTGGCAGTTTATTAACCTATGAGGCTACCGCTGACTTACCCACTGAAAAAGTGACCATTGAAGGCTGGTGTGGACCAGTACAAGTTGAACGAATTAAAGGTAAAAAAATTACCGTAGTACCTATTTTACGTGCCGGCTTAGGCATGATGGATGGTGTACTTGAGCATATACCTAGTGCACGTATAAGCGTTGTTGGTTTTTATCGTAATGAAGAAACGCTTGAACCTGTTCCTTATTTCCAAAAATTAACTTCTGATATTGATGAACGTATGGCTTTAGTTGTTGATCCAATGTTAGCAACGGGTGGTTCTATGGTTGCAACAATTGATCTACTAAAAAAAGCAGGTTGTAAAAATATTAAAGTGCTTGTTTTAGTGGCCGCACCAGAAGGTATTAAAGTCTTGGAACAAGCTCATCCTGATGTTGAACTTTATACTGCTTCAATCGATGATAAATTGAACGATAAAGGTTATATATTACCAGGGCTTGGCGATGCTGGAGATAAGATATTCGGCACAAAATAAAATCTCAAATTTTAGACCGGTTTATCCGGTTTTTTTATGTCCGCTATTTAGTAAAGAAATAAATATTAATTAATAGAGTAATTAAGAGAGGACCACGTGACTAAAAATGCTCTTGATCAAATAAACAATAATATCTCGCCACTTAAACATGCTTGGCAAGATATTTTTACCGGTGCGCAAATGTTATTTGTTGCCTTTGGTGCATTGGTTTTAGTGCCACTTTTAACTGGATTAAATCCAAATGTTGCAATGTTTACAGCGGGTGTGGGTACGTTATTATTTCAATTAACCACTAAAGGAAAAGTGCCTGTATTTTTAGCTTCTTCATTTGCATTTATTGCACCTATCTCTTTTGGGGTTGCACAGTGGGGAATTCCAGCTACGTTAGGTGGATTAGTTGCGGCAGGTTTGGTTTTTATGTTTTTTGCTTTTTTAGTCAAAATTAATGGCAGCCATATTATTGATCGCATTTTACCTCCAGTTGTAACAGGGCCAATTATTATGGTTATTGGTTTATCTTTAGCGCCGGTAGCGGTTGGCATGGCAATGGGTAAAAATAGCGGTTTATCCGCAGAAAACTATCAATTGATTATTATTTCAATGGCTTCTTTATTAACGACGTTGATTGTGGCAATCTGGGCAAAAGGTTTTTTTAAATTAGTACCAATTATTGCTGGAATTATTGTTGGTTACATGTTTTCTTGTATTTTTGGTATTGTCAACTTTCAACAAGTCATCGATGCACCTTGGTTTAAAATTCCCGATTTCACTTTTCCTGAGTTTCAGTGGCAAGCCATTTTATATATGATTCCGATCGTTATAGCACCAACTATCGAGCATGTTGGTGACATTATGGCTATTAGTTCTGTCACCGGTAAAGATTACACTAAAGAACCAGGATTACAGCGCACGTTACTGGGGGATGGGTTAGCAACATCTGCTGCTGGTTTCTTTGGTGGCCCGCCATGTATTACCTATGCTGAAGTTATTGGCGCAGTCACATTAACGCGTAATTTTAGAACTAGAGTAATGACCTGGGCAGCCATTTGGGCTATTTTAATGTCATTTATTGGTAAGATTGGTGCTTTTTTAAGCTCTATTCCGACAGTTGTAATGGGCGGAATTATGGTATTACTTTTTGGCTCGATAGCTTCGGTTGGCATTAATATTTTAGTCAAACATAAAGTTGATCTTTCTGTATCACGTAATATGTGTATCGTCTCATTAGTACTCGTATTTGGTATTGGCGGCATGATTTTTGATTTTGGATCTTATGCTTTGCAAGGAATCAGTTTATGTGGAATTTTAGCGATTCTACTAAATTTAATTTTACCTCATAAATCAGCTGACTAATAAATAGCCGTTAATTATTAAGTTGATTAACGGCTAAAAATGTCGCTTATTTTTTCGAAAAGAGCGGGGGATATATTTTTGAATATAAAAATAATCCGCTATATTTTAACTATATCTGACTATTTAAAGGCTATTAGCGTTTATTATTTATGGTGTTATTTACATTTCTTTACAAATAATTCGGCTGAATGAGTGACTTTTTTTTATCATAGCCTTATAATTCCGAAAATTAAGCTTATTTAAGCTTGATTTATAGCCATTTAACATAAAAAAATCAAATAAAATAACAGATTAGTTGACGGGTGGAACGCCATGCAGTATAATTATAGACACCAGACACCAGACACCAGCGCTGGCAAAACAATGTTTTAAAAACTCCCCAATCTCTCTTTAGGCTAAAATTTAATTCAACTCTTACTTCTACACCTAACTTATTTCATCAAAGTAAGGTAACTCACCATCGTTTTTCAGCAATCAGAGTAAGCAAAAGATGCACATTTAGTTTAGCGTTATGCTATCGCTTAATTAAAGCGATAAATTTAAGGTTAATCTTACGTCCAACCCTGTTTTTTACGCAAATTCAAGCATCAGGCCCGTTATCTAAACTGGCTTTAGCATCGATACCATGGTTATTATTGCTGTATGCCGCTACGACTCAAGCATTGTCGGCAACGACGGCGCAAGTCATTCATGGTAGTGCGCCCTATTTAACCTTTGATAATGGGGTCACTAAGGTCACCTCGACTGAAGGGCTGTTAGGTATTACCGTCTCTGACGGCACGACTCAAACCACCTACACACCGGACAATAATACTTCAACCGCAGATAATCCAATCGTTCTCCCAGAAGCCAATGAACACTTTAGCGATATTGGAATGCTGGTTCCTGCCACTGTTAACGCTATCGCCTTAAACGACTTAATTGGTGAGCCTTACAATTATTGGGGGGATGATGATGGTGATGGTCAGGGTACTAATGGAATTACCGCGACTGGTAATTTAAGCGTGAGCATTACCGATAGATTGAATCGAGCAGTGACGCGTAGTGCCAATGTAGATAACTGTATGGCACCTTATAAGGTAGAATTAACCAGTACTGCTGGTAGTTTAACCACCCAGTATGGGGTACCAAATAGTGGTAATTTTAGTGGTAGCACTGCTGCCTATTATATCAGCAGACCTAAATCCGTGCCTAAAATCTGTTACGCATGGCCGGGTCGTCAGGGGGGGCCCGTTTATTCCAAACCTTCCGATATTTGGAATCGACAACGGGGTTTTGTAAAGCAAGCAGCTGAGCCATCACAGTACAAGCTTAACTTCCCGACTACCGGTGCTAATAATCTGTATTTTGATTTAGACATAGAAAATATTGATAGCTCTACATTAACCTGGCCAACTGTCACTCAAGGTGGTATTACCGCTACCATGACACCATCACCATCTAAGCCAAATTTCATACGTGTCACGCTTACTGGTCCAGCAGTAACAAAAGCCCAACAGGATTCAGCATTACCGGGTAGTGTTGCTCCAGCTAGCTTGCCGCAGACTTTTGTGATAGCGGGTAAAGATAGTCGTAATAAAGCGGTATTAAGCTATGGTTTTGTGTTAAAGCAGTGGTTTGTTGCCCGCCCATTAGGCGTAGGCGATATCACTGTTGATAGCGCCTCATCCTGGTGTAGCAGTTTAGGCGGTGGTTATCGTCTGCCACAAGTAAAAGACTTAACTAACGCAGTTCAAAGCAACATTGTACGGGGAACATGGACACCTGCCACACCGCCATCCAGTGGTAACTATGCCGATGCTAATATCGGCGCAGGTTTCCTTTCTGAATGGGGCAATGTGCATTTTTATATCTCTTCCATTTTTACCGGCAGCACCGCTATTGCCATCGGTGATGATTCGACACTGTTGACTGTTTTTTACGACATAGGCGTCGTTCACGACTACTCCTCCCGAAACGATCTGGTTTGTGTCTATCCTTAGTGCTTATTTCTTGAGCGCGAAAGTTGAGGGTTAGCAAAAATAGTGTTTATTCGTTAACTTAAATGGTTTTGTGAGCGATAAATAGTAATTTTGTGGTGTCTAAGCCTGTACCGATATAGTTGAGTAAATTGCAGTAACATCACGTTGGTTAAATTTATAGCCAACGTTGCTTGCGAACCCAAAATCTACATAAAGGCTAAGTTATTGTATTGATGAACAATCGGTTATGATCTAAAGTGATTAAGTACTTACTTTCTAGGTTAAGCTATACGTGATTGATTATCATATTATGGTTATTTATGTAATTAAGTGAACCTAATGCTAAATAATAGTGAGCATTAAAAACGCAAAGACTGCTGATTTGTTTTAGCGTAAGTTAATAACTTATTTGGGTATGAATCAAACAAATATACTCTATGATTGCTAAGTTATGTTTATGTAAAATTCACTTTTCAGTATTTAGTTTAATGAAAAGTCTTGATAAAACCTTTATATATTCGTAATCCACGTTTAGTGGTCATGTTTATAGTGAGTAATAACTTACTATATTATTTATCTGTTGCTAATTAAGTTACAGGCTACATGTGTGGAGTTAAGCATGATGCTAAATTATATTAATGTTAATTGAACTTGATTGGTAATTGGAAAAGTCTAATTAGATATATATTGTATATATAATATGCTTATTGTGAGTAAAATAATTTTAGAAAAGTTAAAGAAAATATGAGTGTTTACTGACAAAACTCACCTATTTTTTAATAGATGAGTTTTTTTATGGTATTGGGTTTATTTAATTGGACGCATAGTTGGGAACAAAATGACGTCCCGAATGGTATGGCTATTGGTAAATAGCATTACTGTTCGGTCAATCCCAATTCCTAGTCCAGCTGTTGGCGGTAAGCCGTGCTCTAATGCGGTGATATAATCTTCATCATAGAACATTGCTTCGTCATCGCCCGCATCTTTTTGCGATACCTGATCGGCAAAACGTTGTGCTTGGTCTTCAGCATCGTTAAGTTCTGAGAAGCCGTTACCAATTTCACGTCCACCAATAAAGAACTCAAATCGATCTGTTACAAATGGATTTTCGTCGTTACGGCGAGCAAGTGGCGATACTTCAGCCGGATATTCAGTAATAAACGTTGGTTGAATTAAGTTAGCCTCGGCAACTTCTTCAAAGATTTCAGTCACTACTCGACCGAGTCCCCAACTTTTTTCAATTTTAATACCGACAGCTTTGGCAATTGCACACGCTTTATCAAAATCATCTAAATCAGCATTATCGGTTTCTGGGCGGTAATGACAAATTGCCTCACGCATAGTCATTTTGATAAATGGTTTGCCAAAATCGAAAGTATGCTCGCCATATTGTACAACTGGATTACCCGTTACGGCGATTGCAAGGCGGCGGAATAATGCTTCAGTCAAAACAATCAGGTCTTTGTAATCGGCATAAGCCATGTACATTTCCATCATGGTAAACTCTGGATTATGTCTTGGCGATACCCCTTCGTTTCGGAAATTGCGGTTGATTTCAAATACTCGTTCAAAACCACCTACAACTAAACGTTTTAAATAAAGTTCAGGGGCAATTCGTAAATACATGTCTAGATCAAGCGCATTGTGGTGAGTAATAAATGGCTTGGCTGATGCACCACCAGGAATGACTTGCATCATTGGGGTTTCGACTTCCATAAAGTGATTTTCTAACATAAAGTTACGAATTTCAGTTACCACTTTTGAGCGAGCAATAAAGGTGTCACGTGATTGTTGATTAGTAATTAAATCAAGGTAACGTTGACGATAGCGCATTTCTTGATCTGCTAAGCCGTGGAATTTATCGGGTAATGGGCGTAATGCTTTAGTTAGTAGGCGGATTTCTTCACAGTGGATTGATAGTTCGCCTGTTTTGGTTTTGAATAAGTAGCCTTTAGCGCCAACGATGTCACCAAGATCCCATTTTTTGAATTGTTCGTTGTAGTAGTTTTCGGGTAGATCATCACGAGTGACATAGAGCTGGATTTGCCCTGCAACATCTTGTAATGATACAAATGAGGCTTTACCCATAATACGGCGCATCATCATTCGACCGGCAACAGTGACAGTAATTTTATTTTCAATTAACTCTTCGTTAGTTTTTTCATCATACAATTTATGAAGATCGCTTGAAATTGCGTCACGACGAAAATCATTCGGGAAAGCAATGCCTTGTTTGCGAATTGCAGCTAGCTTTTCACGACGTATTGTAAGCTCGTTATTTAACTCTTCAATATGGTTTTGTTGCTCTTGCTGTGTTGACATAATTTTACCTTTTATTTATTACCAGTTATAAACCGGCTTTTAAGCTTTCTTCAATAAATTGATCTAAATCACCGTCTAAAACGGCTTGCGTATTGCGTGTTTCAACGCCTGTGCGTAAGTCTTTGATTCGTGAATCATCAAGTACATACGAACGAATTTGGCTGCCCCAACCAATATCGGATTTGTTTTCTTCCATTTGTTGTTTTTCGGCATTCTTTTTGTGCATTTCAAGCTCATACAGTTTTGCTTTTAACTGTTTCATGGCCTGATCTTTATTACTATGTTGCGAGCGGTTATTTTGACATTGTGTCACAATTCCCGTTGGTACGTGGGTAATACGTACAGCAGATTCGGTTTTATTAACATGCTGACCACCTGCGCCCGATGCACGATAAACGTCGATGCGCAGATCGGCTGGATTGATGTCGATATCAATATTGTCATCAACTTCTGGATAGACAAATACCGATGCAAATGAGGTATGACGGCGGTTTCCTGAATCAAATGGGCTTTTTCGTACTAATCGATGCACACCGGTTTCAGTGCGTAACCAACCATAAGCATAATCGCCGGTTACTTTGATTGTGGCTGATTTTATGCCAGCTACATCACCGTCTGATACTTCCATCACTTCAGTTGTAAAACCTTTCGATTCAGCCCAGCGTAAATACATTCGCAGTAACATTTCAGCCCAATCTTGGGCTTCAGTACCACCTGAGCCTGATTGGATATCTAAGTAACAGTCAGCACTGTCATAATCACCCGAAAACATTCGGCGAAATTCAAGACTGGCTAGCTTTTTTTCGAGTTGTTCAAGTTCTTGATTGGCTTCGTCAAAAGTGTCTTGATCTTCTGCTTCAATAGCAAGTTCAAGTAGACCTTCGACGTCGTCCAGACCTTGTTCTAAAGTATTGATGGTATTGATGATCTCTTCTAGCGCAACGCGTTCTTTACCTAATGCTTGTGCTTTTTCAGGATCGGCCCAAACTTCGGATTGTTCTAATTCGGCATTGACTTCCTCAAGACGTTCTTTCTTGAGATCATAGTCAAAGATACCCCCGAATGACATTTGTGCGCTCGGTAAGTTCAGCTATTTTGGATTTTATTGGATTAATTTCAAACATGTTTTATTTTTGTTAGTTTTTATAACTTTGGCATAATCGCACATTGTAGCGGATTTATACATAAATTAGCAATTGGCAATTTTATGCCTTATCCTTGCTTTGATACATTATTGTTGAAAATAAAAATGACGCATGATGCGTCATTTTTAACTCAAAACAGAACTATTTAAATTAATTATTTTTTAGCTTGAGCATAAAGTTCAGCCACTTTGTCCCAGTTAATGACATTCCAAAATGCACCAATGTAATCAGCACGGCGGTTTTGGTATTTTAGATAATAAGCATGCTCCCAAACATCAAGTGCTAAAATTGGTGTACCAGAAACACCTGAATATTTTTCACCCATTAGCGGAGAATCTTGGTTTGCTGTTGAAACAACGGCAAGTTTACCATTTTGTAATACTAACCATGCCCAACCTGAACCAAAACGACTTGCCGCTGCTGCTGAAAATTTTTCTTTAAACGCATCAACTGTACCAAAATCTTTTTCAATTGCGGCTTTTAGTTCACCTTTAAGTTCAGTTCCCACTTTTAGGAGTTCCCAAAATAACGTGTGATTAACATGTCCACCCACATTATTTCTAATTCCAGTAACTTTATCGCTTGGCACTTTGTCCAAATTAGCTAATAAAGCTTCTGGGCTTAATTGTTTGATTTCATCGGATAGTGTTTCTAAAATACCGTTAGCATTATTGACATAAGTTTGATGGTGTTTGTCATGATGTAGATGCATAGTTTGTTCATCAATATAAGGTTCTAATGCATCATACGCATAAGGTAGCGCTGGTAAAGTGTAGGCCATGAAGTTGCTCCTTTCATATATATTATTAACTACTTAATCTAAACAGTATACGAGTTATTAATATGGCTCACAAACTATTATTTAGATAGTTGATGACTATTTGTTTGTGAAAATTACTATTTTTCTTATGGTTGTTAATTAATCTTCATTATTTTTTAAATAGGGTACGTACATCATAATGGCATGATTTTCACTAATCAGCTTTTCTTGCTGATAATGATCTATTAAATGGGTTTTTCGTTGCCATATTTTATTGTGCCTTGTGTAACCTCCCCCACCATTGTTGCTCAATGCGATGATCCGTTTCGAAAACTTCATATTGATAACATATTGGTGTATCAGCAAGTAGTTCCCCATGTAAATATTTATCATCAAACCAAAGATTGAGTCGGTATGTCGTATTGGTTTTGTTGAGTAGCTGCAAATCAACATAGTTATAAGATAAGGTCGCACCACAAGCAAAAGGGATAGTGCGGTTCACATCAGGAAAAACATCAAAACTATGTCGCCAGCGTTCTGTAACCGTTAATTCAGAATGCAAAAACATCCAATAAATTAAATTGCCTAACTGACAGATTCCCCCTCCAATATCTTTACCAATTTTGCCATTGTGCAGTGAAAGACCTTCTAAAAAACCACGTTTTTTCGTTGGGCGCCCGACATTATGCCAGATCGAAAAACGTTGATTCGGTTTTATGATTGAACCATTGAGTTTTTCTACCGCTAAGCGTAGATTGGTGATTTTGTTGTATTGCAGATACATATCCACATCTTTTAACTGCCTTAATAAAACTGATCGATGTTTTTTTGGGGAATAACAACACGAATGATTATTGATGTCGACAGTACTATATAGCTTACGATTTTTTCACCAATTTAGTTTACGTTTTAAAATAAAGTATTCTTTTCCTAATTTTAACCTTAAAGAGCTGCGTTTTTCCGGTTTATCTACTACAAATTTTTGCATAATTGACTGTTTTTATATCGAATAATGGATCAATTTTTACAGGTGGAGTGATAATACTTGTTAAGTTTATCGAGAAAAATAAACAGCTTTAAGTTCATTTGGCTATAATCGTGCGCGCGTAATTTGTCTTCTGTATCGACAAAGCGATAATTTGCAGCTTGACTAATATCATCTTGAGAATGTGCAATGAGCTTAGCAACCACTTCATGAGTTAACTCCATATGACATTGAAAACCATACACCAATTTGCCATAAGCAATAATTTGCCGAGGACAACCTTCGCTATAGGCAATGATTTGGGCATTTGGGGTTAAACCCGGCATATCATTGTGCCAATGGCCGACCGCCAAACTATCACCGAAATGAGAAAAAAGCGGATTTTTTTTGCCTGCTTCGGTCAACGTAATTGGGAATTTGCCAATCTCTTTTTCTGGGCTATGTTCGTAATGTGCACCGAGTGCTTCACCAATTAGTTGTGAACCAAGGCAAACACCAATAACAACTTTATTGGCTTTAATTGCAGATAAAATGGTAGCTTGCTCAGCTAACGAGTCAAAATGGGCACATTCTTGTTTTGTGGTTGCCGGTGATTGTGGTCCACCCATAATAATTAGAAAATCAATACTATTGATATTATCTGGAAGGGGTTCACCAAGGTAGACACGTGAATAGCTAATTGTGTGTTGATGTATTTTTGCCCATTGTTCATAAGCGCCGGGTGCTTCAAACTCTTCATGAATAATAAAATGTATATGCATTATTCTTTTTCCTAAATTTCATTTTTACAAAATTTATTTTAATTTTATTATAAATTATTGACGATTGTTAATCGTTTAAGCCATTGTTCATAAATGCGTTTTAGCAGCTAACTTATTTTAAAAATAAGCTTTAAATCAAATAAATAGTATTAAATATGCTATTGATTGATTTTTTTTGCAAGATATTCTTTCAATTTATCAACTAAAATTATTTTTTAAATTCTATATTCTAGTGGTGAGTCACAGTTCAAACTCATTTAGATAATATCATTAAACCGTTATCATTTAGGATTTTAGCAAAACAATTTTGTTTTATAACGTTTTGCAGGATTGAAGGATGATTGAGGCTTATAATTTCAACAGCATTATGCCATTTAAAGAAGCTTTCTAGTTAGCTTAACGCCAAGTATTCATCAGTAACTTTGAAAATCGATAATTCAAATGATTTGCTAAGATTGGAAAAACATAAGGTGAATGAAGTTGGCTCCTCCAACAGGACTTGAACCTGTGACATACGGATTAACAGTCCGCCGTTCTACCGACTGAACTATGGAGGAACCGAAATGTAGCGCGCATATTATAGATTTAATGCCGTTATGTCAACAATTAAATTATTTCAAATCGCTTTTTTATGTTCAATTGACCTATTTTATTGACTTTATTTGCTAAGCTTAATATGTTCGGATAGTTTTAAATAAATGTGTTTGCCGCATTAACTGTTGTGGATGTGAACCTAATGCACCTTGTGGAATAGTTTGGTTAAGTGCTCGATAATAATCGATCCAATAGGGGATAATTTGGTTAGTAACAGAATCTTTAAAATTCATTGGATATAATTGAAAATAATCTTTACCTGACGGGTATTTAAAGGCAAAAGTAATCAGTTCACTACAGTAAAAGCCCTTATCATCTGCTCGAAAACTATGGTTATAGGGCAACCCAAGGCAGGTTTGAACTCGTGTTAATGCATTTTTGATGACTGACTCATCATAAATGGTTGCGACAAGATTATATTTTGCAACGGCTAAAAAGTCATTAAGGGGGGTATAGATTACCCCATGTTTTTGGGTGGCTTCAATAACGATATTATCGCCAATATATAACCCAACATGGCTTATTTGATTGATTATGTCATCATCGCTGATTTGGGCACCAGAATGAGTAATCGCTGTATTGAATTTGCTTTCTTCATTCTGGGATTGAAATATAATATCGCCAATTTGCATGGTTATTAATGTTTTTTTGCGTGATGATGCCACAATGAGAACATCACGCAAGTTGCAATAATAAATTTAGCTGCATCAACACCAACAAAAGGTAAGTAGCCGACTTTTAGTGCTTCGATAAGTGAAATATGCATATATCCCATTAGATAAACGACACCAAATACAAACAATAGTTGGTGTGCGCAAGCGAAAGCGATTAAGCCTAGAATGAAGCGACGATCGTAACCTTTTTCGGCAGCAAAACCAGCTACATAAGCACTAAATACATAGCCATATAAATAACCTGCTGATGGTGAAGCCAGTGCCATAATTCCACCACTACCCTTGGCGAATAATGGTAGACCTATCGCACCTAAAAAAAGATATTGAAGTATGGTTAATGCACCTAGTTTACGACCTAAAAAAGCGCCAATTAACAATACGGCTAACGATTGAAGTGTGAATGGTACTGGGTATGTGGGAATACTGATATTAGCTGCTAACCCTAGCAGTAGGGCCGCCCCTGTAGTTGCACACAGTTTGCGTTGCCAAGATGATAAGTTAAATAGTGTATTGATATAAGTTGGATAATATGTTGTGAGTTTCATTATTTTCTACCATTAAAAGATAAACAGTAGTGCAATAATAATACAAAAATTTATAATGTAAACTTTTTTAACATTAAAAAGTTTACATTATTAATGTTGCTTTTTATTTAAACCAATAGTTGTCTTAGACTAAAAAAGGGTTAGTCATTCGTTCATTGCCAAAGCTCGACATAGGTCCATGGCCAGGAACAAAGATAAAATCATCACCCAGTGGGAAAAGTTTATGGGTTATTGATGAGATTAAATCAGCATGATTTCCACGAGGAAAATCGGTTCGTCCAATGCTACTTTTAAATAGTACATCACCAACAAATGCAATTTTATCTTTTGCATTAATAAATACGATATGTCCTGGAGTATGGCCGGGGCAAAAAAGTACATCAAGTGTAATATTGCCTACTTGGATTTTATCGCCTTCTTTCAGCCAGCGATCGGGTAAAAAACTTTCGGTATAGGGAAAACCAAATTGCATTGATTGTTGTGGTAAAGCATTAAATAAAAACTCATCTTCTTGACTGGGTCCGATAACCTTCACACCAAAATTAGTTGCTAATGTAACCGCTGCACCTACATGATCTAAATGCCCATGTGTTAGCAAAATTTGTTTTATTTTAACGCCTAACTTTTCTACTGCTTTTTCTAATAATTCAGGTTCACCACCAGGATCGATAATTGCGCCTTCCATGGTTTTATCACACCAAATGATGCTACAATTTTCTTGGAAAGCTGTAACTGGAATGATTTGATACTGGAACATATTGTTATCTCCTTGTTTCTTGATGATGAGAGGTTAGATTTTGTCCATCCTCTTTTTTTAACTGGGCAAAGATCATGCTTGATAATATGGTAACAACGCCAAGTATAATAAAGGTATACTGAAATGCATGAATAGTACTGGTTGAGTTACTAATCAATCGTACCAATACTGCGCCAAATCCTGTACCAAAACTAATCGCTAATTGTTGGTTTACTGCCATTAAACTATTACCACTGCTAGTATTTTCGCCTTCTAAATTTGCTAATGTGATGCTATTCATCGCTGTATACTGAATAGAGTTAATGCCACCAATACAAAATAGCAATAAACACATAAAGATAAGCGGGGATGATGAATTCAAAAGTGACATTAAAGCAATCATAATGCCTGCAAAAATGGTGTTGGCAACTAACACAAAACGGTAACCTAAACGCCCTAAAATTCGAGGAATGAATATTCTGGTACAGATTGAAGCTAGCGCCATTGGTACTAACATCACACCTGCAAAAATGGCTGAATAACCAAATCCTACTTGTAATAATAGAGGAATTAAAAAAGGCACGCCCGATATGCCTAAACGACAAATTAGATTGCCAATAATTCCTATTTTGAATGTACGAATCTTAAATAGTGATAAAGGAAATAACGGCGCGGGTTTTTTATTTGCATATCCACGATAAATAAATAAAAACACAATACTAATTATTACAAGTAACAAGGGTAGCTGATATTGTTGATTTTGATTTAAAAGTTCAACACTTAACGTTGCACTAATAAAAGTAATGACAATGAATATAAAACCAAATAAATCAAAAGGCATTCGTACACCTTTTATGTTGGGCATATATCGGAAACTAATTATCATCCCTAGTAGACCAATAGGAAGGTTGATCAAAAATACCCAATGCCAACTTACCATATCAACTAAATAACCGCCGAGTACTGGCCCTAATACCGGTCCAATTAAACCGGGAATAGTGGCGGTGTTTAAAGCGACTAAAAAGTCGCTTCGTTTAAATGACTTGATGAGCACCAAACGTGATACTGGAACCATCATGGAGCCACCAATACCTTGAATGACGCGTGAGATATCTAAGAAAATTAATGAATTGGATGAAGCACAAAGTAATGACCCTAAGGTAAATAACCCCACCGCCATAACAAAAATATTTCTGGTACCAAATTTATCAGATAAAAAACCACTAACCGGAATAAATAATGCAAGTGTTAAAGCATAACTAATGACAGCTGATTGCATATTTAACGGTGATTGATTAAGGTCTTTAGCCATGGTTGGCAGTGCAGTGTTTAATATCGAGGTATCGAGCGATTGCATAAAAAAAGCAAATGCCGCGATCCACGGTAATATGCGATACACAAAAGGGGATAATTGTAATTCGCTATTCATTTTAATTAACCTAAAATTCATCGGAATACTGGGCTTAACAGGGGAAAAATATCAGCCCTGAATTTATATTGTTTTGCCGGGTTTAATCGATTATTAAGCCCGACAAAGTACTGAAGGTTATTCTACAATATTATTTATTAATTGTTGGCTTTTTTCTTATTTTTAACGGCTTTGCCTTGCCAATATCCTGCAAGTAATGAACCTGAAATATTGTGCCAAACTGAGAATACTGCTGCTGGTAAAGCGGATAATGCTGAAAAATAAGTTGTACCAAGGGTTGCTGCTAATGCTGAGTTTTGCATACCTACTTCCAGTGACATAGTTCGACAGGTTGATTCATCAAATCCAAATAAACGTCCGCCCCAATAGCCACCCAGTAATCCTAAGCCATTATGAATAATAACTGCAAAAATAACTGTAAAACCAACTTGTCCTATTTGTGCATGGCTACCTGCAACTACAACACAAAGAATTAATAAAATACAGATCATTGATAAAAGTGGTAAAAAACGTTCACATTTTTTTACTAATGGGTTGAGTAAATGGTGCACCAATAAACCTAATATAATGGGAATTAACACAATTTGCACAATATGAACAAGCATATCCAGAACCGGAACTTCAACAGTGGTACCAACTAATAATAACGTGAGTAGCGGGGTAACAACTACGCCAACTAGGGTAGATACTGACGAAATTGTGACAGATAACGCGACATCGCCTTTTGCTAAATAGATCATAACATTTGATGCGGTACCACTCGCAACACTACCGACTAAAACCATGCCAACTAATAACTCAGGTCGCATGGTAAACAATTTAGATAAGATTAAAGCGGTCAGTGGCATGACGATATAATGCAGTAGGGTACAAATTATTACCGCTTTAGGTTTGGTAACGACGCGTTTAAAATCATCAATACTTAACGTTACGCCCATAGTAAACATTACAAACATTAATAACTGTGATGTATGAGGGCGCACAGGTAAAAATGTACTTGGAAAAAAATAGGCTGCTACGGCACAAAGTATTGCCCACAGCGGGAATAAGCGTGTAAGGGATATGAGTGATTGAATAAAAAATTGGTTATAACGTTTCGCCATAAAAAAACACCATCTGGTTAGTTAAATAAAATATCTTTATAATAATTAATTAGTTATTTATTTTTTGCACAGTGTGGTCATTCTATTAATTCTACTAAATAGCGTCAAGGTATTTGTTAAGATAGTGTTAAGTATTTGCTCGGGCGATTCACTGCGTAATTCGGTTAAAATTTTAAATATCTCGACGATATTTTCAGGTCGATTTGCTTGACCTTGCTTGCCACTTAATGGCATATCGGGCGCATCAGTTTCGAGCACAAGGCTTGCAAGCGGCAAGTTAGCAATTGTGTTGCGTGTTTTGTTTGCGCGATCATAACTAATTACTCCTCCAACACCAATAGAATAACCAAGCTTAATAAATTGCATCGCTTGTTGATAGCTACCTGAAAAACCATGTATCACGCCACGACAAGGTAGATCGGCTTGGCGTAACTCGTGATACATAATATCATGAGTTTTACGCGAATGAATAAGAACCGGTAAATCGAATTGTTTAGCCAACATTAATTGTGATCTAAAAAAGAATAACTGCTGTTGCCAATCGATCGTCAGATTATATTTATCTAAACCTATTTCACCAATTGCAACGACTTTTTGGGGAAGATGGCTGAGTCGATTACGTAATTGGTCTAAATCAGCTTCAGTATGGCTAAATATTGGGTGTAATCCTAATGCAGCATAAATTTCATTATAATGATTGGCTAATTGTAGCACTGTATCAAAATGATGAGCGGCGACTGCTGGGATAATCAATCCCCTAATATTTGCTTGTCGAATATAATTTATTGATTCGTCTAAATGATTGGTAAACAGTGGAAAATCAAAATGACAATGTGTATCAATAAACATAATGCCTCCTATTCAACTGTTGTTTGATGTAATAAGATCGGCAATAAAAATCGCTTAGCTAAAACATTAATTTGTTCTATCAAATTTTGGGTTAGTTCAGGATAAAGCCTTTGATAGTAACTATCACATTCAGCTGGATGAAACAAACCACCTTGCCAAGTACTTAACAATTTATTATTGGCTTTTTCACTTGGTACAATTTCACCGGTTTTCGGGTTGTAGGCTGTCATTAACCAACTCCACGCACTTTCGATTGGCATAAATAAGGGTTCATTTATCCCCTGTAAATACCCTTCGACTAAATCAGTCAGAAAACCTAAGGCTTGATTAGCGTTTAAATATGAAAAACGCCATTGGGTCTCTTCTCGACCATACATACGGCTTTGAGTTTCAAGTTTATCGGGATTTAAAATACAATAGAGTAAGTGATCAATCCATAACGAAATCCCATTACGAATTGATAATTTAGATGGGCGCCAAGTTAAAATACCATCTTGTTGAATATGGGTTAACCATCCTTGCAATTGACAATCGTATTGACTTGTAGAAATAGTTAAATTGACTTCTTGAGTAGTAAAGTTTAGGCGTTCTTGATTAATTTTATCAGCTAAAGTGTGCATAGCTTGATTTTGCTCATCATAGATGATCTGTCCAAAAGCGCCATCGGGTAAATCACCACTTAATGCTAAACGTTGATAAAGATCGTCTTGTGAATTATTGCCATCTTTTGTAATTAGTTGTTCAAGTATTGCTATATTTAATTGATAACGCTCTAAGTTATCTAAATTAAAATTTTCTGCATCCGGTAAGTTATCATCTAAATAATTAATATAAAAATTGAAGCGTTTTTGTAAAAAAAACCTTATTGAATGCTGATAAAACCTTTTTAGTTCATCAACATTGATACTATCTACTGTGATAGTGGCAATTTGGCTGATAAAAGGTACAGTTTTACCTTGCTGTAATGCGGCAGGTAACCATTCATCGGCATAACTTCTTGGTTCTTGTAAAAAGTTTTGTGGATTAAAAGGGGTACGGGTATGATGGGTACATAAAAAATCAGGAAAATGTTGTGTATTTTCTGTTTTTTTATCACCTTCTTCACAATAGTATTGTGCTATATAATCGCAAAGTTCATCAACTAAAACAGATGGATAGCGCTCACTATCATCTTTCATATCACGACCTATATAGCTGATATATAATTGATTTTCAGCCGATAATATTGCTTCTAAAAAAAGATAACGATCATCATTACGACGACTTCGATCACCTCGCCTTGGGTGCTCAGCAATTAAATCAAAATCTAGTGGTAATGAAGTCCTAGGATAATCACCATCATTCATACCGAGTAAACATACCACTTTAAATGGAATTGAACGCATCGGCATCATAGTACAAAAGTTAATTTTACCAATTAAAAAGCGATGGGCTAAATGGTTTTGTTCTAAACGTGCCTGCATTGCATCATGTAAAATTGTAATTGAAATTTTGTCAGAAAAATTGGCTGTTAATCCACTGTCTATCAGTTTTTGCCACTCTTGTTCAATCATCAATAATATTGATTCGTTTTGAGTATCCTTGAAAAAAAAGTCATTGATAATTTCAAGGCAGCAGCTTTGCCATTCTGCCAAAGGTTTATCTTCATTTAATAACACCAACCATTTACTGACTACACCAATAAATTCAGCTAATTGACCAATTAATTCAGCATCTAAACCCGTTGCACCATCATAAGGTAAAATTTGTTGCCAACCACCTTGTTCACTTGCCATGGTATAACCCAGTAGCAATCGTTCAAGCCCAAATAGCCAACTATGGCTATGTTCAAGTCCAAAGCGAATGCCTGACTCAACAATCCAAATTCGTAATAGTGATAATTGTGATTCATTAATTGAAAACTTTTTGGAAATAGCAGGTATTTCAAGTAAGTTAAACAATTCTTCAGCAGTAAACCGGCTTTGTGGAAAATTTAATATCGCAAAGAAACCTTGTACTATTGGATCAATATTGCGAGCTTTTTGATCTGAAATTGTAAAAGGTAGATAGCGTTGCCCATAAGCATTACCAAAAACTGAACGAATATAAGGAACATATTTATCAATATCCGATACCATTACAATGCAATCTCGTAACTCAAGTGATGGATCGGCATCAAAAATTGACAAAAGATAGTCATATAACACTTCAACTTCGCGTTGTTCACTATGACAAGCATGGAAAGAGATAGAGCGGTCTTGAGTTTGTATATATTGTTGAGTTGCCACTTGGGGATAAAGATCCAAAATATCTTGTTGAATAGAGTGTAATAAACAATCACGTTGTTGATCGACAAACACATCAATATCTTGCTTATTCATACACTCTTGCAATAAAAATAGATTATCTCGACCTAATTTTCCCCACGAGGTTAATAGAGCATTGGGTATTTGGGTTGGGTCATTATGTGTTTGTGATAATTGCTTCTCAACGATATCTCCCCAATACCATTTACACGGGTTATTAAACATTAAATGGACATCAATATGTTGTCCTAATGCTGAAAGTAGTGATAAATAAATTGGTGGAAGTGAAGTTATACCAAAAATAAAAATTCGTTTGGGTAATGGCGTCAGCTGTGCTGGATCGAAATGAGGATCTGCTAGAATCTCCAACATTTGTTGATAGATATTAGCGCGATGGTAAGGTTGACTAATTGATATTAATTTACGCCAGAGTTTTGCTTGCCAAACTTCATCGGCATGTAAGTTTAATTCTTGAACTGTTTTATTGGCTTCCCATTGTGCTAGCCAATCAGGACGATAAACTAAATATTGGTCGAACAAACGAGCAATACGAGTTGCAAGTTGATATAACTTTCTATCTTGCTTATCAATACTTAAATAATGTTTAAGGGTAATAAACTCAGGCTCATCGATAATTTTAGGCAATAAATAATATAAGCGCCAAGCCATAGATTCCGGATTAAACGTATTTTCAATGGGAGCATTAGGTAATAGCGTTTGATAAAGTTGCCAAATAAATTGAGTAGGAAAAGGAAATTCAACATTGGCTATAATGCCCAATTCATTAGCAAGCTCAATTTGTAACCACTGTGCCATTCCTTGGCTTTGCACAATAACCATGTCTGGCATAAATAGATCATTTAATGGTTGTTGTCGCATTAATTGACTTACCAAAGACTTGAGTAAATCGACTTGATTTGAATGGTAAATGGTAAACATAATCACATCAAAATTAGTATAGTTACCTGAAATTATCGCTGATAGTGATTAATAAATCCAGCAACGATAATTATTCACACTTGATCTTTTATGCATGAATATTTTCGATAGGATTTTCCTTTTGAAAAAGGCAAACGTTTAATGTTTTATCATTTAGCTTAATTATGATAAATGCTGACAAGGTCTTTGAATGATAACTGTGTATGTTTATTTTAAATTAATCACCTACAAACTATAGTTACCAAAAAACATGGGGATCCATTTTATAGGAAACAAAATATTTTATATTCTCTTTTATCAAACTTGCTATTGATCGGCATTTAATTTACTAAATGTATAGTGGATCATAACCTATTTTGCTGTGAAAGAATTAAACTATATTGCTCGCTTAATTACACTTTGAGGTGATGACGTGTCTAAATTAGCCCAGTAATCGACTTTATGATTATAAACTAATAATTAATCTGACTTATCAACAACAAAATCGTTTTTCTTTTTTGCCAAAACTTTTAAAGTTGAACTATTGTCTTGTTTAACTTGTTGATTTTTCATTGTTAAATACAACGCTATTTACTTGATTACAATGATTATTGTTACTAAAAATTTTGTGCTTAAAAGTCGTATAAACCTGTTAACAGCTGAATAATCGACTATACGTTTTTTTGATCAATGCAAACTAAATGAACATTAAAAAATGTTATTCATGATCATATTGCCAATTGTCTATCTTATTGAATAAATTAGTTTTTACATAACTTTACCAAAATTATCATTACAAAATTTTCGAACTTATTTACTATGACGAAAACTTTTACAAGCTTTTATACTGGCTTGTTGAAATGGTTTTAATGTTTATCTAATTGAATTTTATGAAAAAATTAAGTAAATCACTACAAGGATTAGTAAAAATATGTTAAAATGTGGTCTTAATCGGGCATCGGGCATCGGGCATCGGGCATCGGGCATCGGGCATCGGGCATCGGGCATCGGGCATCGGGTTTAAGTCAATTAGAGAGTAAACACCGACTTTCTGTATTGGCATTATTACAAAATATTCTTCCATTTACATTAGTAAAATCATCTATTCACTTTTTCGATATTTTTAGCTCAAAATTTTTCAATTTATATTTTTCGATAGCGAAGATAAAGTTAATAATCGTTATATTATTTATGAGTTTATTTTTGCAACCAAATGCGTATGGCTTAACCTCTACTACCGTGCAAAATATTATAGGTAATGCGCCGAAAGTGGCAAATGTAAAAGAAGCATCCGATAAACATGGTTTTACGGTAAAAAATGTATTTTATAGCGAAGCAAGTGGCAATATTACTAGTGATGTAGTAAAAAGATTTGATGGAAATCTTCGGTTCAGCGATTTTGTTGTCAAAATGTATTATTACAATAACTTAAGTAGTATAACTAATTTTTCAGATATTGATGGAGATAAAGCAGATCCCATTAAGCCTTTTTTACTCACAGTGACAAGTTCTCAATGGTATGATGGAAAGGGAAATAAAATACCAAATAGTGATTTGAATAATATTATCGGTTGTGGCAGTGGTTATGTCATGCCGTTAACATTAGAGATATCAGCAGCGCTCAAAACCTATTCTCAATACGGCATACCCAATGAAAGTGATAGTGTGACGTTAACCAAAAAATATAAGATCGCTCCTGAATCTATGATTTGTTATGCTAAATCTAATGACATCGTTCTTTCACCTAAGATGCAGTGGCGAACTTATGATGAAACAATAACTTCACCTGTTTCAGGACCTTGGGAATGGAATGGTTCTAAAGGCACGCCGGATGCTGTTCATGGTGGTGGTTACACAGCTGATTATGTGCCTAATTATGGATTTAAAGCTCAACCAACGGTATCTGCAAAAACATTTCCGACAACTGGCTTTCCTGGAGCTAAATTTCAGTTAGTGATGACTGGTGCACAAACGGACTATACTTACACTTTGATCAGTAATCCTGGTGGGAAGGTTGCTGTAGATTCATTAGGTTTTATTACATTAAATGATAAGCCAACAGGTAATGTGACAGTGCGCGCAACTTTAGGGTATGATAAATCGATATCGCATGATTATACCTTTAATCCAACATCAGTATGGTTAGTTCCTGTAAAGAGTGGCGATATAAATCAGGCTACCGCGCAAAATTTATGTGGTGGACTTGCTAATGTGCCATCAAGGCGCGATTATACCAACTCTCCAGCAAATTCAGTTGGCGTCAATTGGACTGTTTATACGAACAGCTTTATCCGCGCAATTGGTAGTTCTATTATGGGAGAATGGGGATTGGTAGTAGGCACAAACTATCCTAATTCGAATTGGGAAACGGAAAATACCTATTTCTCTTACTATTGGACGCGCGAATTAGATTGGTCTGCTTATAATATTTATTTTATTGTGAATTTTTCCGGTTATGTTTCACATATGGAGGCCCCTAATAGTTCTGGTGGGCGAGTGGCGTGTAAACGTTAAATTAAAGCAGCGTTATAAAAAATAAGTGATGATATGGGCGACGATGCCATTGTTGGCGCTATGCGCCTATAATGGCAATAGCCGGCATATGCGATGTTAATGCATATGCTGGCGTCGGAGCCGCCGGCGCCGAACTAGCTTAAAAAATAAGCAAAAGTGAGTCAAAATTATGACTTGTAGAAATTCTTAAATTAAGCCTCGTTAAATGACAAAAAGCGCTTTGTTGTTGTTTAATATTTCGCGAGTCATTTTTATTATAAAAATATAGCTAAAATGTCTGTTAGTTAGAGCAAAAGAAATTCTAAAATACGTTGATAGTAAGTGAGATGAAAACCATATCTTAACAAACATTTACATTAAATTAGATTACAAAGCGATTAAACATATTTATCATGTAAAATAGGTTTTTTGTAAGATAATTCTCACAACATTTAACCAAATGACTAAAGATAAATAAAATTATCCAATTGAATTTTATGAAAAAATTAAGTAAATCGCTGCAAGGAGTAGCAAAAATATGTTAAAATGTGGTCTTAATCGGGCATCGGGCATCGGGCATCGGGCATCGGGCATCGGGCATCGGGCATCGGGCATCGGGCATCGGGCATCGGGCATCGGGAAATTCTCAATCATCATTTAATCAGTTCTAATTTTTTAGTTCCTAATTTAGTCTTCTTTTCAGGCATTTTATCGTTCAATTCCATATTATTTTATCTTAAACGTATAAGTGCGGTTATTTTTTTGTTTTATTATATAACGCCAGTCCATGCTTTAACCACCAAAACAGCAAATATCATACAAGGATATAAACCAGAATTTGTTATAACTGATGCTGCGCAAAATAAATTAGGTTTCACAATTGGCAGTAAAACCTATAGTGAGTATGCTGGTAATATTAATAGTTCAATTGTTAATCCTTTTTCTGCAACTAATAAATTAAGTGATTTTATTGTACAAAATTATACTGCTAGTAATTTGAATGTAGCAGAAAATTATGCTGATAGAGATGGCGATATAGCAAATTCACAACCATTTAATATAAATCCAATCAAGTACACTTGGTATGATGCCACTGGTCAAGAAATTCCAGCCTCAAATTATGGCAACATGATTGGCTGTGATAGTAATTTCAAATTACCATTAAAATTAAAAATTTATACTGACATAAAAGCTTTGTCACAATATGGTATACCGAATGAAGGCGACTGGCGACGTATTGAGAAAAACTATCAAATTGAACCTAAGGGTATATGTTATTTATCGCCAAATGCGATTAAAGTTTTCCCGTATGAACAATGGATTGGTTACGATACTTCAGGAAGACATGAGGATACAGGAATTGCAGATGGCGATAGTAATATTATATATGGCTGGAATAGTAGTAATATAACTCAGCCCGATGCTACATATGGCGGTGGTTTTACTGCTGATTATGTTCCAGATAAAGGTTTTAGAGCTCGGCCTATTAGTTCCAATAAATTTTTTCCAACTACGGGTTTTGTTGGGGCTCAATTTCAATTAATCATGGAGGGAGCGCAAAGTGATTATAGTTACAGTGTTCCAGTTAATCCTGGTAATGCAGTGACAGTAGATAGTACAGGTAATGTTCTATTCATTGCAAAACCAACAGGTAAAGTCACTGTGCGAGCAACATTACGCAAAAATAATGTTAATTATTATTTTGATTATAGTTTTATGCCAACTGATGTTTGGGCTAAACCTTATAATCAAAGTACTGATTGGCAAACTGCGACAGTAGTTTGTAATGGTGCATATAATGTCTTATCAAGTTCAGAATTAACTAATTCTAGGGTTTCGTCTCAGCGTGGTTACGCATTCACCCGTGCTATTGGTGGCGGTATATTTAATGAATGGGGCAGAACAGAAAAACTTTCTTATCCAAATTCTAATTGGGAACGTGCATGGTTCTTAACTAGAAATACAACTTCTGATGGAACTCGTCGTTATATTGTTTCTTCATATATGGGAGATATCTATTTTGATGATGGTTCTAATTTAGGTTGGGTAATTATGACTGCTTGTCGAGGCTGATGAATTATAATATTTTGTATGAATATCTCTGAAAAACTCAATTTACAACACCAATTTAAGGGTATTTTACTTTTTAAAGAAGGTGTGTTTTTACGTAGTTATAATCAAGGTGCTTATGTTTTAACACAGTTATTTGGTTACGCTTTAAAATTACAAACGGCACGACTGAAAAAATATCAAAATAGATGGGTTATTGCTTGTGCCTTTCCATTAAATAAGCTGAGCGAACGATTGCCAGAAGCCGTGTTAACCGATTTTGGTGCTAAACTGGAATGTACCTATCAAATTGATGATTATCAGCAGTGGTATGAGCGACGTTGCCGTGAAGAGAGCAGAGCGAAAGTAAAGGCAAAAGCCAGCAACGAGTCGTTGCAAACGAACGAGAAGCAGGCGTCGGAGCAAAGCGCTGTTGTTTATTTAAACAATAATTATGTAAAGTTAACCTCTCAACAAATCGCTTATCTTCGATCATGGCAGTCGGGTGCTTACCCGATTGACGTTGATAGATGTTTTATTGAAAGTTTAAAAAATAAAATACTTGCAGGTTTGTCTAAAATTAATAGTTAACATTTAACACTTAGTTCAAATGTAAAAAAAGGTTACAAATCTAATTTTTGTAACCTTTTTTAAGTTTGGATAGGGTAACTCAGTTATTGTCCAATACGGCGAGTTAATTCGATGACTCGGATTTTTGCCAACGCTTTTGACAGTTCGGCAGAAGCTTGTGCAAATGACATATCATCACTCGGATGATTAATATGCTCTTGCGCTTGTCTTACTGCTTCTTGCGCCCTGGCTTCGTCTAAGTCTTCTCCACGAATAGCGGTATCGGCTAAAATCGTTACAAGGGTTGGTTGCACTTCTAAGATGCCACCTGATAGATAGATAAACTCTTCTTCACCATCCGCTTTCACAATACCTACCATACCCGGTTTAATCATGGTAAGTAATGGGGTATGACCGGGATAGATCCCAAGTTCACCTTCTTGTCCTGTGACTCTGATTCGCTGAACATCACCTGAAAAAAGGTGAGATTCAGCACTAACAACTTCTAATTGATAGGAAGTTAGTGCCATAATGCTCTCTCCGTTCTATAAATCTCTTAGAGAGATTTTGCTTTTTCAATCGCTTCGTCGATTGAACCAACCATATAAAATGCCTGTTCAGGAATATGGTCATAATCACCGTTCATAATACCTTTAAATGCACTGATGGTGTCTTTTAATGGTACGTATTTACCTGGCGAACCAGTGAATACTTCCGCAACGAAGAATGGTTGAGATAAGAAACGTTGAATCTTACGTGCACGAGCAACAGTTAATTTATCATCTTCTGATAATTCATCCATACCAAGGATTGCAATGATATCTTTTAATTCTTGATAACGTTGCAAAATTGACTGTACGCCACGAGCACAATCGTAATGTTCTTGACCAACAACAAGTGGATCTAATTGACGACTTGTTGAGTCAAGTGGATCAACCGCTGGGTAAATACCTAATGATGCGATTTGACGACTTAATACGATTGTTGCATCTAAGTGAGCAAAGGTTGTTGCTGGTGATGGGTCAGTTAAGTCATCCGCTGGTACATATACCGCTTGGATTGAGGTGATTGACCCCGTTTTGGTTGAGGTAATACGTTCTTGAAGAATACCCATTTCTTCTGCTAGTGTTGGTTGGTAACCTACTGCAGATGGCATTCGTCCTAATAAAGCTGATACTTCGGTACCGGCTAGGGTATAACGGTAAATATTATCGATAAATAAGAGTACGTCTTTACCTTCGTCACGGAATTTTTCAGCCATGGTTAAACCGGTTAATGCAACACGTAAACGGTTTCCTGGTGGCTCATTCATCTGACCATAAACCAGTGATACTTTATCAAGTACGTTTGATTCTTTCATTTCGTGATAGAAGTCGTTACCTTCACGTGTACGTTCACCCACACCAGTAAATACTGAGTAACCTGAGTGTTCGATCGCGATGTTACGAATTAACTCCATCATGTTAACGGTTTTACCAACACCCGCACCACCAAATAGACCAACTTTACCCCCTTTAGCAAAAGGACAAATTAAGTCGATAACTTTGATGCCGGTTTCAAGTAATTCTGTTGAGTTAGCCAATTCTTCATAACTTGGTGCTGCACGGTGAATCGCCCAACGCTCTTCTTCACCAATAGGACCTGCTTTATCAACAGGATCACCAAGTACGTTCATAATTCGGCCAAGTGTTTTTGTTCCCACAGGAACTTCTATGCCGTGTCCTGTATTTACTACTTTAAGTCCACGTCTTAAACCATCAGATGAGCCCATTGCAATACAACATACAACGCCACCACCTAATTGTTGCTGAACTTCCAGAACTAATTTTTCAGTGCCGGTTTCCACTTCTAATGCATCATATACCTTTGGTACAGCATCTTCAGGGAATTCGACATCAACCACCGCACCGATGATCTGGACAATCTTTCCAGTAGCCATTTTTAATCCTCTACGTCTTTTTCTTAACTATTAGCCAATATTTAGCCTTAACCTGAAACAGCAGCGGCACCCGATACAATATCAATTAATTCATTGGTAATTGCGCCTTGACGTGCTTTGTTATACGCAATTTGTAATTCATTGATTAAGTTTGCACCGTTATCGGTTGCTGCTTTCATGGCTACCATTCTTGCTGCCTGTTCACTCGCTAGATTTTCAACCACAGCTTGATAGACTTGTGATTCAATATAACGACGTAAAATCACATCTAGTAATGATTTCGCATCTGGCTCATAAATATAATCCCCTGATGAAGCTTTAAGCTTTTCATCATCTGAATGTGGTAATGGTAATAACTGCTGTATAGTTGGCTTTTGTGACATGGTATTAATAAATTTATTGGTGACAATATATAATCTATCAACCTTGCCATTGTCATATGCCTCAAGCATTGTTTTTACCGGTCCAATCAAATCAGATAATGTTGGTTCATCACCTAAGTTGGTTACTTGGGTTAATATGTTCGCTTTAACTGATGAGAAAAACGATACCCCTCGTGATCCAATTAAAGCGACATCAGACTCAACACCTTTTTCCTGCCATGCTGACATATCAGCAATGACAGTTTTAAAAAGATTAATATTTAAACCACCGCATAAACCACGATCGGTTGAAATGATAAGATAGCCAACTCGCTTAACATCTCTTTCTTCTAAATAGGGATGTTTGGCACCTATTTGAGCTAACGCTAAATGTCCAATTACTTCACGAATCATTTCAGCATATGGTCGGCTAGCTGCCATTCTATCCTGCGTTTTACGCATTTTAGAGTTGGCAACCATCTCCATTGCTTTAGTGATCTTTTGTGTACTTTGGATACTGGCAATTTTCGTTCTAATCTCTTTTGCATTAGCCATTTGTTATCCCATCCTTACCAAGTTTGAGTTGATTTAAAGCTTTCAAGCATTGCTTTTAGCTTATTTTCAATCTCATCATTGTAGTTACCTGTTGCATCGATTTCCTTAACAAAATCGGCATATTGGCTATGGGCATAAGCAAGGAGTGCTGCTTCAAATGGTAACACTTTAGTCAGTTCAACATCTTCAAGATAACCACGTTCAGCAGCGTAAAGCACAATTGATTGCTCAGCAACTGTCATTGGTGAATATTGCTTTTGTTTGAGCAATTCAGTTACCTTTTCACCATGGCTTAATTGGTTTCTTGTTGCTTCGTCTAAGTCAGATGCAAACTGTGAGAAAGCTGCTAATTCACGATATTGTGCAAGTGCTGTACGAATACCGCCTGATAATTTTTTCATTATCTTAGTTTGAGCCGCGCCACCAACACGAGAAACCGAAATACCCGGGTTTACCGCAGGACGGATACCTGAGTTGAATAAGCTGGTTTCAAGGAAGATCTGACCATCTGTAATTGAAATTACGTTAGTTGGTACGAACGCTGAAACGTCACCCGCTTGAGTTTCGATAATTGGTAACGCAGTTAATGAACCGGTTTTACCTTTTACTTCGCCTTTAGTGAACTCTTCAACATAAGCTTCGTTAACACGCGCTGCACGTTCAAGTAAACGTGAGTGAAGATAGAACACGTCACCAGGATAAGCTTCACGTCCAGGTGGACGACGAAGTAGTAATGAAATTTGACGATAAGCAACTGCTTGTTTAGATAAATCATCATAAACAATTAGTGCATCTTGACCACGATCACGGAAGTATTCACCCATCGCACAACCTGCGTAAGGTGCTAAGTATTGTAATGCTGCTGATTCAGATGCTGATGCAACAACCACAATGGTATTTTTAAGTGCACCGTGCTCTTCGAGTTTACGTACTACGTTAGCAATAGTTGATTGTTTTTGACCGATTGCGACGTAGATACATTTAACACCAGAATCACGTTGGTTAATAATGGCATCAATCGCTAAAGCAGTTTTACCAGTTTGACGGTCACCGATGATAAGTTCACGTTGACCACGGCCAATTGGAATCATTGAGTCAACCGCTTTATAACCAGTTTGTAACGCTTGGTCAACGGATTGGCGGTCGATAACGCCTGGTGCAACGACTTCTACAGGTGAGAAGCCGTCATGTTGAATCGAACCTTTACCATCAATTGGTTCACCAAGTGTGTTGATAACACGGCCTAATAAACCATCACCTACTGGTACCTGTAAAATACGACCAGTACATTGTACTTTCATCCCTTCAGACAAGTCTTCGTATGGTCCCATGACCACCGCACCAACAGAATCTCTTTCAAGGTTTAATGCCATTGCATAACGGTTGCCGGGTAATGCAATCATTTCGCCTTGCATGACATCAGTTAATCCGTGGATTCGAAGGATACCATCACTTACTGAGATGATTGTTCCTTCATTGTGAGCATCACTCACAATATTGAACTGAGCGATTCGCTCTTTAATTAGTTCACTTATTTCAGTTGAATTTAGCTGCATTATCAGTCCCCTTAAGACTGTAGAACGTCATTTAGTCGATTTAGACGTCCTCTGATACTACTATCAATAACCATATCGCCCGTACGAATAATAAAACCAGAAATGAGCGATTTATCAATATGACATTTTAGTTTTACTTTTCGTGATAAACGTTTTTCGACAGCGACAGAAATTTTATCAAGTTGTTCACTGGTCAGCTCATTGGCAGAAATTACATCAACGTCTGCCTGTGCTTCTCTTTCTAAACAGTATTGCTCAAACAGTGTTAACACTTCAGGAAGAAGGGATAAGCGTTTGTTTTCAGCCATCACTTTAATAAAATTAGTGCTAAACTCATCAAGTACATCCTTACAGATGTTAATGAGTAAGTTCGCCACTGAATCGGTTTTCATGTCAGATGTTAAAATACTTTTTATTTGAGCATCTTTGCTCACTTCAGCAGTTAACACTAACATTTTGTGCCATGATTCGATGCTATTTTTTTCAACAGCAAAGTCGAAAGCGGCTTTAGCATAAGGGCGAGCAATCGTAATTAAGTCAGCCATTGCTCTATTCTCCTTATAGTTCAGCTACGAGTTTATCAATGATGTCGCTGTTAGCGGCTTCATTAACAGAACGTTCAATAATTTTTTCTGCACCGGCAATAGCGAGTGTAGCAACTTGTTGTTTAAGCTCTTCACGAGCGCGTTTACGCTCAGCTTCAACTTCAGCAAGTCCTTGAGCAACAATCCTTTCTTTTTCACGAGTAGCTTCTTGTTTAGCTTCTTCAAGAATGGCTGCTTTGCGTTTATTCGCTTGCTCAATAATTGCATTAGCCTCAACCTTAGCCTGTTGCATTATGTCAGATGTATTTGCTTTGGCTAATTCCAAATCTTTTTTTGCTGTTTCTGCTGAAGCAAGTCCTTCAGCTATCTCTTTTTGGCGTTTTTCAATCGCGCGGATAACTGGAGGCCAAACAAACTTCATACAGAACCAAACAAACAATACAAATGTAATTGCTTGGCCGAGGAGAGTTGCGTTCATATTCATGAGACGATTCCTCTTAAAATTTTATTAACCTGCAACAGCAAAAATGACATATAGTGCAATACCTACACAAATCATTGGGATCGCATCAACTAGACCCATAACAATAAAGAATTGAGTACGTAACATAGGCATTAATTCTGGTTGACGTGCAGCACCTTCTAAGAATTTACCACCTAGTAAACCAATACCAACTGCACCACCAATTGCAGCTAATCCCATCATTATGCCTGCGGCTACAAATAACATACTATCCATTATATACTCCAGTTTATTATCAAAAAAATAGTGAAATTAATGATCTTCCGTTGCCGATGCCATTGCTAAATAGACGATCGTCAACACCATAAAAATAAATGCTTGTAATGTAATAATTAAAATATGGAAAATGGCCCACGGTAATGATAATACCCACTGTGACCACCAAGGCAATAGTGCAGCAATTAAGATAAAGATAAGCTCACCTGCATACATGTTACCAAATAGTCGAAGACCTAAAGATACCGGTTTAGCTAAAAGGCTAACTAACTCAAGCACTAAATTGATCGGCGCAAATGCCCAATGATTAAATGGATGTAAGGTATATTCTTTAATAAACCCTGAAATCCCTTTATATTTGATTGAATAAATAATGATAAGTGCAAACACGCCGAGTGACATTGACATTGTAATGCTAACATCAGCTGTTGGTACCACTCTTAAATGAGAAAGACCTAACCATTGCGCTGCATAAGGTAGAAAATCAACAGGGATAAGGTCCATTAAATTCATTAAGAAAACCCAGATAAACACTGTTAAAGCAAGTGGAGCGATGAGTTTATTTTGACCTGTAAACATGTCTTTGACAGTATTATTAACAAATTCGAAGATCATCTCGACAGCACATTGTAGTTTACTTGGTACACCACTGGTTGCTTTTTTGGCTACACGGTGGAAAATCCACAAAAAGATAACACCAAGTAAAATTGAGAAAAATAATGAATCAAGATTAAAGGTCCAAAAACCCGAGCCCACCTGCAAGTTCTCAAGGTGATGCTTAATATAAGCTTGTGGTGAAGCTGGAGAGGAAACTGACATATAACCCTCTTACCTATTTCTAATAATAAAAAAACACTGCTTATTTTTAACCTTAAAAGGTATAAGCAATCGCTGTAATAACCGAAGCTACTATTTTAAACCCAATTGCCTATATTAAGTCAACAACTGATTAACAAAATTAAGAATTTAGACACTTTTTACTAATTTTGTGTAAAGAATAGAAGCTGTAAGAATAACTTTATTAGAAATATTACCCCATCAATAGCTAAATTAATGGGGATAAATGGGGCTAATTTTGCGCTTTGACTGCTTGGGCAATTTGTTCAGCTAGGTTTTGAACTTCGGATTGATCGGTTCCTTCTACCATAACTCGAATAAGCGGTTCTGTGCCTGATTTACGAATCAAAACTCTACCATGGTTACCAAGTTGTTGTTCGGCTTGTTCAATAGCGGTTTTTACTGTATTACTTTGTAGAGGATCATGTTGGCTTGTGAATCGAACATTGATTAATACCTGCGGCAACATAGTCATACCACTACAAAGATCGGCTAAAGACATATTATTGTGTACCATTGCAACCAATACTTGTAAACCAGCAACAATGCCATCGCCAGTTGTGGTTTTATCTAGTAAAAGGACATGTCCAGAATTTTCAGCACCGAGTCGCCAGTTTTTTTCAATCAGTTTTTCTAGTACATAACGATCGCCAACTTTTGCTCTTTCAAATGGGATACCCAGATTTTTTAGCGCTAGCTCAAGTCCCATGTTACTCATTAATGTGCCGACAACGCCGCCTTTCAGTTGCCCTTGTCTTAAAGCTTCTCGGGCGACGATATAGATGATCTGATCTCCATCAACTTTGCAGCCTTTATGATCGACCATAATAATGCGATCACCATCACCATCTAAAGCAAAACCTAAATCCGCTTTTTCATCAATTACACGTTTGGATAATGCTCTAATGTCTGTAGCACCGCAATTATCATTGATGTTGACGCCATCTGGTTCACAACCGATTTTTATCACGTTGGCACCAAGTTCACGTAATACTTTAGGGGCGATATGGTAGGTTGCCCCATTAGCACAATCGACAACAATTTTTAAACCAGATAAGCTAAGATCATGGTTAAAAGTACTTTTACAAAATTCAATATAGCGGCCAGCAGCATCAGTAATACGACTAGCTCGGCCCAGTTGTTTTGATTCAACGCAGTCTATTGGTTTTTCAAGCTGAGCTTCGATCTCTAATTCAATTTCGTCATCAAGTTTTTTACCCTCTGTCGAAAAAAATTTAATACCGTTATCATAAAAAGGGTTATGTGAAGCTGAAATGACAACCCCAGCATCTGCACGAAATGTTCGGGTTAAATAAGCAATAGCAGGCGTTGGCATTGGTCCAGTAAAAGCAGCAGCCACGCCCGCAGAAGCAAATCCTGCTTCTAAAGCTGATTCAAGCATATAACCTGAAATGCGGGTATCTTTACCGATAAGAACTTTTTTTACTCCATCTTTCGCTAATACGCGACCGGCAGCCCAACCTAATTTAAGTGCAAAATCTGGCGTGATAGGATATTGACCCACTTTTCCTCGAATTCCATCGGTTCCAAAGTATTTTCGATTCGACATGTTTATTCCCTCACACAAAAGTATTTTTGATTTACCCATTTATAATGAGTAATTTTTATTATTAAACATTAATAATTAATAATCACACGCCAATAAGGCGCAATTAATGACTAATTTATCGTAAAATATTTAAATTTTACTGAATGTTAATTGTAATTTTAATCTCGATTATCATTGGCAAATTTTAATAAAACTTGGCTCTCTTTTATAAATCGCTCGGCATAAGGACCAAACCATTTGGTGACTTCATTAAAATTTTCAACAAATTTAGTCTTATCTCTTTGTTCAATTAATTTCACCATTTGGCCAAAACATTCATAATAGCGTTTGATTAGTTCAATATTATCATCTGATGCCATGATGATATCGGCATAGAGCTCTGGATCTTGAGCAAATAAACGACCGACCATCATGAGTTCTAATCGATAAATCGGCGATGATAGAGCAATAAGCTGCTCCAAATCGGCTTGTTCACGTTGTAGATTAACGCCATATGAAAAAGAGGTGAAATGGCGTAAAGCTTGAATAAACGACATGCATTTATCATGTTCTTTAGCGTCAATTGCGCATAAGTTAGCACCCCAAATTCGCATTTGTTCGATAAGCCATTGGTATTTTTCTGGATAACGACCTTGGCAATAAACAATAATTTGTTTGGCAAGATTGGGGACATCTGGACCAAACATTGGGTGTAATCCAACTACTGGCCCTGAATGTTTATCAAGCATGGCTTGTAATGGTTTGGCTTTTATAGACGTGAAATCAGTTAAAATACAATCTTTAGGTAATGGTGGTAATTGATGAATAATATCACACGTTTTATTGATAGGAACCGTAACTATTACTACAGCGGCATCAGCGACAACTTCAGCAGCTTGATGCATGGTTTTTGAACCTAAGGTTTTAACTTCATAACCTGATAGGGTAAATAGTTTGGCAAATAGTCTTCCCATTTGACCATTACCACCAATGATGACAATCGAGCCTTTGCCGTTGTAAACTTTTTTAAAACCTTTGTCGTTTTCACTGATATAGGATTCACGCATTAACCGACGTAAAATATCTTCTATTAAAGAGGCGGATACACCTATATTTTGTGCCTCTTGTCGTCTTTTTGTTAACATTTCAGCTTCACGTTTTGGATCATATATTGGAATACCATGTTTACTTTTTACTTTGCCAACTTCGGCAACTAGCGCTAATCGCTGATTAATTAACGATAAAATTGCTTTATCAACTTCATCAATTTTATCGCGTAGTGTGAGTAATTCCGTTGACATAGATGGGATTCCTTTAGCACAAATTGAAGCTTTTACTGTAATAGCTTAACAGTATAACGTATTTTTGGTAGCATGAGTCAATGACAACGTTAATTCCAGTATAATAAATTTATTATGAAAGTTATCTCATTTAATATTAATAGTCTTCGCGCCAGAATTCATCAACTCGCTGCGATTATTGATACCCATCAGCCTGATATAATTGGTTTACAAGAAACGAAAGTCCATAATGATCAGTTTCCGGTTGAAGAGTTAGCCCAATTTGGTTATCACTTACATTATCATGGGCAGAAAGGGCACTATGGTGTTGCACTTTTAACCAAGCAACAGCCTATATCAGTACAATGTGGCTTTCCAACCGATGAACAAGATGCCCAATGTCGTTTAATCATGGCACAGTTACCCACCAATGAAGGTAATTTAACGGTGATTAATGGTTATTTTCCTCAAGGCGAGAGTTTACATCATGAAATCAAGTATCCAGCAAAACGTAAGTTCTATCAGGATCTGATTAATTACCTAAAACAGCAACAATTAAGTGAACAGCTATGTTTAATTATGGGCGATATGAATATTTGTCCAACTGATATTGATATTGGTATATCAGACGATAGTCGTAAACGTTGGCTACGTACTGGTAAATGTTCGTTTTTACCTGAAGAGCGAGATTGGATGAACAATTTAATGTCGCTTGGCTTTACGGATACTTATCGCAATGAACATCGAACAAAACAAGAATATTCTTGGTTTGATTATCGTTCCAAAGGCTTTGATACCGGTACTGGGCTTCGAATTGATTTAATATTAGCCAGTCCAAAACTATTATCTCATTGTCAGCAAACAGGTATTGATTATGAAATTCGGGCAATGGAAAAGCCGTCTGATCATGCGCCAATTTGGGCAGAGTTTGATTTAGTTTAAGTTTATACACCTATTTAGTAAGGATAATAGCATGCAAAGTAGTTCAATTTTATCAGTTAAAGATCTTAATCAAATGGTAAAAGATGTACTTTCAGATGCTATTGGCCAGATTTGGTTAGTGGGTGAGATTTCTAATTTTTCTCGCCCATCATCAGGTCATTGGTACTTCACGCTAAAAGATGATGCAGCTCAAGTGCGATGTGCTATGTTTCGTAATAGTAATTTTCGAACGGGCTTTACTCCACAAAATGGCCAGCAAGTTTTAGTTCGAGCAACTGTCACACTTTATGAAGCACGCGGTGAATATCAACTTGTGATTGATAAGCTACAACCAGCAGGTGCAGGTTTATTACAACAAAAATTTGAACAGTTAAAGCAAAAGCTATCCGACGAGGGGCTATTTGATGCTATTTATAAAAAAACCTTACCGGATAATATTCGAACAGTAGGTATTATTACTTCATCAACCGGTGCAGCACTACATGATATTTGTCAGATATTAAAGCGCCGAGATCCAAGTTTGCATTTAATTATTTATCCAACACAAGTACAAGGTACTGAGGCTGCCGCGCAGATTGCTCGAATGATTGAAATTGCCAATATTCGGCAAGAATGTGATGTATTAATTGTTGGTCGTGGAGGGGGATCGTTAGAGGATCTTTGGTCTTTTAATGAAGAGGTCGTAGCAAGAGCGATTTTTGCCAGCCGTTTGCCGATTGTCAGCGCAGTTGGGCATGAAATTGATTTTACCATTGCTGATTTTGTCGCTGATGTTCGAGCTGCTACGCCTTCGGCTGCTGCTGAATTAGTTAGCCAAGATAGCTTAGATCAAATAAAGCGGCTACAGATTCAAGAACAGTATTTATCTATGGCTATTGATTACTATTTAACAAGATGTCGTGAAATGTTAAATAAAGGGTATCATCGATTACAAACTCAACATCCGCAAGCAAAGTTAGCCAAACAGTTAAATGTGTTATTAACTTATCGTCATGCCTTATATGACAATATTCAGCAATATTTGCTTCGACAAACAAATCTCTATAATTATTTAGATAAAAGATTGTTACGTCTCTCTCCGCAAAATACGATAAGCGCTTTACAGCTGACAATTAATCAACGTCAGCAACAAATAATCCATCTGATTGAGCAAAAATTTACTCAATCACAACATCAATTTGCCTTACAAACCTCACAGCTTAATAGTGTTAGTCCACTTGCCACATTAGAAAGAGGTTATTCAGTGACCACAACGGTTGATAATGCGGTAGTTGGCTGTGCTGCACAAGTTACCGTTGGTGATTTCATTATTACCAGGTTAAAACAAGGTAAACTTGTTAGTCAAATTACTACAATTGATGATAAAGATATCACCTCAAAGTAATCTCAGTGAATATAAAAATTAAGAGTATTCGATCTAAATTAAATAAGCTTTATCACAAGGCTGATATTTAAATTGATTGTTCACTGTATTTATTAATTGAATTGTTAAAACTTGCTGAAAATTATATTTTTTATTGATATTTCAATGTGTTATTTGCTTTGCAATTTAGGCTAGCACTAGTATATAATTCGAGCATAACAAATTATTATTTTATTTAAAAAGTGTATGAATCCTCCAATTGGTATTGATTTAGGTACGACAAACAGTTTAATTTGTGTCTGGCAAGAAGGTAAGCCAACGTTGATTCCCAATGCTATCGGTGAAGTTGTAACACCTTCTGTGATAAGTATTGATGAAGATGATTCTATTTTAGTTGGTCGTGCAGCGTTGTCTCGTTTAACGACTCATCCTGATAAAAGTGCTGCCGCATTTAAACGATTTTTAGGTTCAAATAAAATTTATGAGCTTGCGGGTAAAAAATTCACCCCAACAGAACTTTCAGCATTAGTTTTAAAATCGTTAAAAGCCGATGCCGAAGCATTTTTGCAACAAGAAATTCGTGATGTCGTTATTTCTGTTCCGGCTTATTTTAATGATGAACAACGAAAGCAGACTCGTTTTGCTGCCGAGTTAGCCGGTTTAAACGCAGTTCGTTTGATTAATGAACCAACCGCTGCTGCCATGGCCTATGGATTACATGAAGAACAATCAGGTAATACGTTAGTATTTGATTTAGGTGGCGGGACCTTTGATGTAACAGTGCTTGAATATGCATTACCCATTATTGAAGTTCACGCGTCAGCGGGTGATAACTATTTAGGTGGTGAAGATTTTACCCATGAAATTGTTCAAGCTTGTTTAAGTGAATGGAAGCTTAAACAACAAGATATTGCTGTTGATGATTATGCTCGATTATTAGATTTAGCTGAACAAGTCAAATGCAAGTTAAATGGTGAACAAATGCAATATTTAACTTGGTTTTGGCAAGATAAAGAGTGGCAATTTGAACTTAATGAAAGTCGAGCTAAAGTGATTTGGTTACCACTGCTTAATCGTTTGCGAGCGCCAGTTGAACAAGCCTTAAGTGATGCGCGTTTAAAACCAGCTCAACTTGAACATATCGTATTAGTGGGGGGATCATCACAGCTAGGTGTAGTACGTGAATTGGTGACTAAACTTTTTGGTAAATTACCTTATCGTCACATCAATCCGACTACGATTGTGGCACAAGGTGCGGCGGTACAAGCGGCTTGCCGTTTGCGCAATCAAGATGTAGAAGAGGTAATATTAACTGATGTCTGTCCTTATACACTTGGTATTGAAAGTTGTTCAGGTAAGGTAAGTGGCTTGTTTTCACCTATCATTGAACGTAACACTATTGTGCCAACATCTAAGGTAAAAACGTTTTATTCAACGCAACCACAGCAAAAAGCGATCTGCATTTCGGTTTATCAAGGCGAAAATCCTCGCGTAGAAAATAATGTGTTGATTGATGAGTTTGAAATACCACTTACACCGATGGAAAAAACACAGGGTGTTGATGTTCGTTTTAGCTATGATTTAAATGGATTATTAGAAGTTGACGTCGTTCTACTTGAGACCGGTGAACAATATGGTAAAGTGATCGATCAAAGCCCAATTGGATTAACCGATAAGCAAAAACAGGAAAGCCATGAGCGGTTAACAGCGTTAAAAATACATCCACGTGATGAAATGCCAAATCGTACTTTATTGGCAAGATTAGAACGTGCGTGGGCGCAATCACTAGGCGATGAACGACTGTTGATTGGATCTTATATTGAAGATTTTTTAACGGTATTAAATCAACAAAATTTAGATGAAATAAATCAGATGCGCGTTGAAATTGAGTCACAATTAAACGAGTTAGGTAGGTAATCGCTTAGCTGCATGATTTGATGAACGTTTAATTCCCCCCCTTTTATTTTGTTGATTTAAAAAAGGGGGCGTTTGGCTAATTACTTTTGCCTTATTCTAAAGGCGGACCAAAACGATTGATCTGTTTTAAACTAGGCTGATAACAAGGATACAGTAAAAAGATTAACAAAAATGTGCCTATACTAAAAAAGTATTTTTGTCCTTGATAGCTATCATTCAGACGTCGTTTTATGGCAAACACGATATTTATTCCGGCAAAAATATAAGATATAGTCAGGAGTACATAAAATATATTTGGCGTTTGATTATATATATCAATAAATATCTTACCGTAAGCAATGATAATCAAACTAACAAATGATTGTTTAACAAATCCTGATAGGTCAGTACGTCCATTCCAACGCCAAAATTGCGTCCATTCATTTTTAGGCAGCGATAACGAGTTTAAATACGCTTGTTTTTGGTTATTTTGGGCTAAAAGTAGTGTGGCACAAAGTCGCAGTATCAAATCATTATCTGTGTTATCTTTTAGCTCTTCTAATTTTTCAAGTTCAGTTTCTGAACATATACCATATTTTTGAGATAAAAGTGCAATCATTGACTGTATCAATTGAGCTGGTTGGTAATGGCTGGCGTTTTGTTTGAAGTTATTTAAATAGGGTAAACCCCTATCTTTATTTAAATTAGTTGCTAATTTGATTAATGCTTTATCATCACCAGCAAAGTTTTTTAGTATTTGATCTAGCTGTTTAGCTTGCGAAGGTTTATTTAAGACAATTTTATATAAAAACATTAAATAAATTCGATTGCCATTTTTTAATTTAGCATGCCATGAGTGCGCTAATTTTTGTTCAATATCATCAAAATCAACGCTGTTTGGGTCATCAATAAAAGACTCTATCGAATCTGGATAACTGATTAACATACTATTAATCAATTTATTATCATTATTAATCAGACAGTATAATTCATCGCTTGTTTGCCATTTAGGATTTTTAAAAATATCTATAATGGGTTTAAGTTCATTATTATTCGATAAATTAAAGGTATTACTGTGTTGTTGCAGGTATTGAGCGGTTTTAAAAGGCGAGTTAACAATGGCTAGCGCCAAGATACATTCACGATACCACTGCCAATATTTATTTTCGTTGTAAAATATTGTGTTGTCATTGGGTGGTGAGGGTAATTGATAAATTTTTTGAAATTTAAAATATACAACCCAGTCATACATCTCCATATGCGTGTAGTTTAGATTTTTATAAAGATGTAATATTGCGATGTCAGGTAAATGATCGAACCTATCAAGGAACAATCGGCTATATAAAAACTGATCACCATTTTCATCTGGATCGAATCTAGCCGGAATAGGTAAGTTTTCATTATTATCATATAGCCAAGCTTTGAACTCTTTTACTGGTGTAAGCCTTGATAGCCATGCTAAATGTTGTTTAGCTTGTCGCTTTAAATTAGTCAGAATAAATTGTTCAAATGGATCATCGCTCTGTTCATCTAAAATTTGTTGTAACAATGTTTCGTTACCGTGACGTAACATGATGGCATGACGATATAAACGGAATAAGCGATTGTTACCATCATCATGTAATAACATTAATAATATTTGTCGGTAATTCCAGTTTGTACTTAAAGCCCAATTAATAAAATCCGCAATCTCAGTGTTATATTCGCTCGGATCAATTTTGGCTAATCGAGCGATGGTGGTTGGTGTAAATTGTGGAATGGTAAATAGATAATTGTCAGTTTTATCTACTTCAAGGCAGTAAGAGTCATTAAGCGCAACAAATAATAATGGTAAGTAATTACTAGCATAATATGCACACCAACCCGCAATCCAACTTTCTGCTTTTTCTACATAATGCCCTGAATGGTAAAGATCAATCCAAGCTTGTAAAGCCTGCTGTTTATTATTGAGTAAAGTATATTGATTTGCCGCAATATATTTCCATTCAATAATCAGATGTTCGGCTTGATCTGGTTGTGTTATTGCTGATAGCGCATAGTCTAAAATTGCTTGATTTTCTAATTCAGCCACACAATGCCAGTAGCTTAAAGCAAGCATCAATGTTTTATCATCAGGCAAATAAATAACAGTATCTTGTTGTAAATAGGCATAAAGGTCAGCTGAACGTTGCTCCCAATATGTCCATTTGGCATTATACACATAGTCAATTGTGACATTTTGTATTTGCTTATTCGTTGTGGGTAAGGCGGTGTAATCAAAAAAATCCCCACCCTCAAGATATTTTAAAAAATTGTTGTAGTGTTCATATTGATCGGGATATTGGGTGATGAGTTGTTGTCGCCAACGCAAATTTTCGGCTAATAAGTTAACACATGATTGTGATATATTGGTAGTTTCATAACTTATTTCTAGCAATTGCCATTTGACGATATCTATTACCGCCATTGGATAATCATAAAATGAACCAATAAATTTTTGCCACTCATCAATTTTGTAACAACGGTTAGGATCGTTTAATAGCGCTTGATAAGCAGCACAAATTTCATTGGCCTGAATTTGTTCGTCACTTACAGGATCGTTGGGTTTTACTTCAGATTCTGCTTGTGGTTGATCAATTACTGTTTCGGTAGATTGTGCATACAGTATTGCATTGTCATAGGCTTGACGTAACGCTTTAAACCCCTCAGGATCCCTTTCAGGATGATAATCAGGTAACTTAGTTCGATATGCTTGACGAATAACTGCGATATCTTTTGTTGGAACAATCCCTAATAAATGCCAAATATCTTCATTCATGACCATTGATACTCCATTAATGATTCAGGTTTTTGTTGATCATCCAAATCAATAAACCAAGGTAAGCGGTTAAATGGTGCTTGTAAGTCTGAATATAAATTGGTCATGGTATGTGCGTTTGAAGCTCTGGATAATTCGCAACGTAGTAATTCTAAGTTTTCTTTATTATTTAGTGATATCCAATACTGATAGCCAATAAACCAACTGGTGAAATAATGTTGCCAAGAGCTATAATAGTATTGGGCACGAATACCAATTCTGAATAAAATCCATAATGCTTCTTGTTCGGTGATATATTTGTTTGTGATACCATTACGTAAAATATAGGCCATTCGTGCATAATCCCAACTTCGGATGCTAGCTACACCACATATAGGAAAGGTTTGTTTAACAAAATCAAGCAACACTTTTTGGTAGTCAGTTTGCTCATTATAATAGTTACACCAGTCAAATTCTGCATATCGTGAATAGATAAAATAGTATTGAGATAGGGTTGAAGCATGTCCATCATCGACCATATCAAACACGCAATTTAGTAAAGTTTCTCGAGAATCAATCCCCCAACTTTCGCTCATATCAACAAAATCTTGTTGAGGATAAAAAAATGGTGAAGTATAACTGGCACCCTTATCTTTATGTAATACAACCATTGGTGCTGACAATCCATATAACCAATCGATAATATCTTGATTCATATTTTTTATATCATTACTTATATTATTTAATATAAAAAGATAGCAGATTTAAGCTAAAAAAAGAAATTGTTATTTAAATTAATGGGATTAGATACATTTTAAAAATCCCTTTAATTGAGTGAAATGAATCTTAGAATTGTTGCAAGTTACGGTAATTATATTTTGCAAATCAATATCAACAAGGCATAATAAAAGCAAAGTAATCACTATTTGATTACTATTAAGCAATAAATAAAAAGGAGTCACCATGAGAAAAATTGCTTTATTCGCAATATTAATATTTGGTGTGTTTATGTTGCAAGGTTGTGTTGCTGCCGTAATTGGCGCAGGGGCAGGTGCTACTGCTAAAGTGGCTTCAGATCCTCGAACAGCAGGAACACAAGTTGATGACACTACACTCAATTCACGTATGGGCATGAAGTTAAAAGATAACGCATCCACATTTATTGGATCCCACATTGCAACAACTGCTTATGATGGTAATATTCTTTTAACTGGTCAGGCAACGAATGAACAAATTGAAAAAGCTGATAGCTTAGCCCATGAAGTTGAGGGAGTAAAAAAAGTTTATAATCAAATTCGTGTTGGTGAGCCTGTTGATGCAGGTACCATGACTAATGACGCGTGGATCACTACCAAAGTAAAATCTCAATTAATTTTCAATGCTGAAACAAAAGCTCGTAAAATAAAAGTTGTGACCGAAAACGGAGAAGTTTTTGTAATCGGTATTGTTACTGAGCAAGAAGGCAAATCTGTTGCTGACGTTGCAAGTAAAGTTGATGGCGTTAAAAAGGTAATTACGCTCTTTACCTCTCCAGAAAATTAATTTATCTGATGATTAAATGGGGAACTAACTCCCCATTTTAATTGCAATTAACCTATAGATTGAATCCGAGTAATTAATTGGCTTAATCCGTGTAAACGTGAAGGGCTTAATTCATCAGTAATTTTGAGCTTATTTAAAACAGCCAGAAAATCAATATTACTAATTTGCTGTGCTGTGTTATTATTTGCCAATATAATCAATATAGCCAATAACCCTTTTACAATCCTACCTTCACTTTCTCCTTGAAAAATGAATGTACCATCTGTTTGTTTTTGCCAAGTTAACCATACTCGATTTTCACAACCTTGTACTAGATTTTGCTCGGTTTTGAGTTCGTCTGGAAAATCGGGTAACTGTTTGGACAGTATAATTAACTGGCGATAACGATCTTGCCAGTTTTGTTGTGCTGAAAATAATTCAGTTAACATTTGCGGTGATAGCATAATTAAACCCTTTTATCGCTAATTACTTGTTAAGTAGATTAAGCTAATGTATGTATAGTCAGATTAATACATTCATCGCATTTTTTAATGCTGTAATGAATTTATCAATATCATTCTGATTATTATATGGCATGAGTGATATACGGATCACGCCGTGGCAACCTAATTTATTCATTAAAGGCTGAGCACAAATCTCACCTGTTCGAATAGCTATTTGCTGCTCACTTAATAAAATCGCGATATCATTGTGGTGAATTTGATTAATATTAAAACTAATAATGGGGCTATTATCAACGCTGTAAAACTTGATATTAGCTAATTGTGTTAACTGTGTTTTAGCATACTGAGATAATTGATCTGTATATTGCTCAAGTTGAGTCAATGGCCAATTTTTAAGCCATTGTAGTGTGGCATTAAATCCTATAATTCCAGCAATATTAGGGGTACCTGCTTCGAACTTATATGGTAGATCTGCCACAACAAATTCTGTAAAGGACGCCTTTTTTAACATTTTGCCCCCGCCTTGCCAAACCGTCATTTGTTCAAGTAATGCTTTTTTACCATATAAAATACCTAGACCTGTTGGTCCATATAATTTATGGGCAGAAAAAGCATAAAAATCAATGTTGAGAGCTTCTACATTGATCGGTTGGTGAACAATGCCTTGGGCGCCATCAACCACTAAAATGGCGTTATATTGATGTACTAACTGACTAATAGCGAATAAATCAGGGCAAAATCCAGTGACATTCGACATTTGCGTGATAGCTACAATTTTAGTTCTCGATGAAAGTAGCGATGTTAGTTCATCAACATTGGATGACCATTTTATAATTTTGGCACCGGTTTGCTGCGCAACAATTAGCCAAGGTAATAAATTGCTATGATGCTCTAATTCACTAACAATAATTTCGTCATCCGGCTTTAATAAAGGGCGAGCATAACTTTGTGCAATTAAGTTAATTGATTCAGTCGCCCCTTTGGTCCAAATAATTTCACTACTGTTTTTGATTGCAATTAAATCAGCAACATTTTGTCTGGCCTGCTTGATTGCTTCCGTCACTTTTACAGCATCGTGATGTAAACTACGCTCAGCAGTTGCCGTATTATGGGTATAATATTGCATTGTTGCATCAATCATCGCTTTAGGCTTGAGTGCGGTTGCTGCTGAGTCGAGGTAAACACTTTCGCTATTTAATGCAGGAAAATCCGCTCTAAATTGTTTAGGCGAAAAATGTTTATTGGCTGAGTTCAAGTCCGGCGATACCATTCCAGTAACCATTACAATCTCGTTTATGTTCAATGTTTAATGGGTGTGATCCATCTTCATTTGCTTTAAATTGCTTAACAATGTCGAGTGTTGCTAGCCCAAGTGGCGAAATTCTAACGATATCGACAAGTCCTTTCATGTCTTTAAGATTATTTCCTAAATTGTAACAATAACCGCTTTGTGTTTGAATGCCATTTAGTACAAAGACCTTTTGTTGTTCTTGGGAAAATACTTCTCGACCAACCGGATACTTGATACAACAAGTTTCACATTTATCTTTAGGTTTATCTTCTGATCTTGCAGTAAAACAACGCGCTGAATACGCTAAAGGTAGATAGCCGTAACTGAACACTTCAACTTCAAATTTTCGTTCAATATTTAAACCATCAAATTGATTAAGTACATTAGTTAACCAATCACGTGACAGTTCAACTGGCATACACCAACGTACCATACCTTGTTTTTGTAATAATTTTAAGGTTAAAGCGTTATAGCAGTTAATCGCAGGGCCTGCTACAAAGGGTAATTTATGTTCTTGCGCTATATTTATTGCAGCTAAGTCATTAGCCTCAACTAAAAAGTCGCCATTATTAACTAATTGTCGTAAGTCATTAAGTTCTGAAGGGGCTTCGAGTAGTGCAAGTGTTGACAAGACAACTTGCTTACCTGATTTCGCGATCTGCTTTGCTAATTCTAACCAATTAGCCACTTTCATTTCACGACGCTTAGTACATACGGTCTCACCCATATAAATAATATCAGCTTCACTATCTTTAGCTGCGTGATAAAAAGCTTCTGTTTCGATTTTAGGCCAATAATAAAGCACTGGACCTAATGCGTATTTCATAGTTTTGCTCACTATATTGATATTTTATTGTTAAAAGTGATTAATAATAATTGTTAATCGACATCATTTCTTCAAAAAAGAAGCGATTTAAAAAAGATTTAATCTTTTTTAAATGTTTAATTGTGGTATTTTAAGTCGACCAATATCACATTATTGCCATTTACGATGGTAGGCCCCTAATGTTGTTTGTGTTCCCTCAGAAACTGAACCAAGTGTATCCATCCAACTTTTTTCTGCCTGAAATGTTTGAGGATTAGCTTTATAGCGATCTATCGCTTGGCGCCAAACTTTTGTTACCTGCTCAACATAAGCTGGGCTACGCTGGCGACCTTCAATTTTAACTGATGCAATATTGGCTGCAAACAGTTCGGGTAATAATTCGATAGTGTTTAAGCTCGTCGGTTCTTCAATTGGGTGATAAAGCTCATTACCAACAAAGTAACGTCCTTTGCAAAGAGTTGGATAGCCGGCGTTTTCGCCTTTTTTATGGCAGTCAATTAACACATTATTTAAACGGGACTCAAGACCTTTTTCGGTCTCTTCCCAACGCACAAATTTTGCGGGTGAACAGGCGCCAACGGTATTAGGTGATTCGCCAGTTAAATAAGACGATAAATAACAGCGACCTTCAGCCATAATACATAAACTACCAAAAGCAAACACTTCTAAAGGTACCGGTGAAACTTGTGAAAGTTGTTTTACTTGATGCATAGATAAAACGCGGGGTAAAACAATACGATGTACGTGAAAATTATTATAATAAAACTTAATTGATTCTTCATTGGTTGACGACGCTTGCACCGACACATGGCGTTCAAGATTTGGATACTTCTCTGCTGCATAATCAAGCATGGCCAGATCTGCAATAATTAATGCGTCAGCGCCAATATTAGCTGCGGTATCTACCGCATGTTGCCAGCGCTCAAAGTTTTCAGGATGAGCAAAAGTATTAATCGCAATATGCAATTTTTTACCACGTTTATGCACATAGTCTGAAGCTTCTAATAATCGTTTCTCATTAAAATTTAAACCAGCAAAATGACGAGCATTAGTGTCATCTTTCAAACCGATATAAACAGCATCAGCGCCATTATCAATTGCCACTTTTAGTGAAGGTAAAGATCCAGCAGGGCACAGAAGTTCCATAATAATTCCTAACTTATGTTATGTATTCAATACGCGGTGTATTATGCAATAAATTATCATCTAATGCGAATAGAAAGCTAATCTTAGCTAAAAGAACAGCACAAGTTTAGTTTTAGGTATTATAAAGTTAATAGTGATTAATTAATATTGAAAATAATAAGGAATTAAAACAGTCAGTAACGGTGACACTGTAAAATAGTAGCAACTTACTGAGCTGATTTAATAAATTAATGACCAGATATTAATTATTTTTTATCTGGTCTAGATGTTATAAGAAATTAACTTAATTTATTTTCTATTTTAGCGCATTTTCGAAATTAGTTATATTTTGCTCTGATTTTAATCGGTTTATACAGGCATTAATTGCTTTACTGGCGGTATCTTGTACTAATTGATAATTATTGATCTCCCATTCATTAAAGGGCTTAGTTCTCTCTTCTGGTGTCAGATCGTTTTGCTCAGAACAATCAAAATGAAATCCATTAGTACGTATAGTGGTGTTATAAATAAAATTATATTTATTATCGGTTAATCCATCATAAATTAATTTAAATTTATAAGGTTGTATGGTTATAACATTGTCTTTTTGGTTATTAGCATCGAATTTTTTAATTATTGTATATAACTGTGGGGTTAAATAATCCATAGTTTTATTTGGAACCGAATTGATATAACTGCCTTTTAAATCCTCTTTTGAAAAACCATCAATACTACCGCTACCAGTCCCATCAAGGAATAGTGTGGCAAATTCAAGAACCTTTAATCCGACAACTTTTGCTGTATCTGCACGAGAGACAATATTTAAATAATTATTTGTATCGTCTACAACGTCACCATTAATCGCGTTTTCAGTTAAAATATCAACTGTTGTGCCATTATTTAACGTTATTGTATCGGTATTTACAATTATTGTTCTAGGTAGTGACTCTCTATTAGCACAAGAAATTAGGCTTAACATACTACAGGTTACTATAAACAATTTAAAAAGTTTCATCATTATTATTCCTATTAGGTGTTATTATTTTTGTTATTTTTCAATAAGTTATGCGAAATGTGTCTATGTGTTTTTTTGATGCGTTTTCATTATGGTTGTAAAAGTATCGAATGTCGAGATTTGTTTGCCACATTTGAGCTTAATTGATGCATCTATATTTTCGATTAAAAATGTTTTTATTTGTGTTTTTGTTTTGTATGTTTATATTCGAGCAGTGTTAATTCTTACCTGATTTTGTAATTAACATGCGATAAAATATTAAAAAAACGTTGATGTAGTCTTAAGTAGTGCTTTTTGTTGGAGGCTGACTATATATTTCAATTAATCAATTCAATAACTGTTTTTTATTAATATGACATAATGCATCTTTATCTCAACTTGTAGAGAATTTAGTGAAAAATATCATGTACTTTACTTTAAACACTTATGAACGACTGTTTTTAAATCTAACATATTAATTCACTTCCAGAATCTGATTCTTTCTATCACGAATAATTAACTCACCATTATCTATTGCTTAATGCGTTATCGATTGTTCATTGTCTTTTTTATTATAACCGGCTGGCACCATTGGCATGCCAATGGTGCTGACGCCAACACTGCTGCTACTGACTTTATAATCCGCTTGGTTTTCGATATAATTTTGATTAGTGGATAGTTGAAAAAGTGAGGAACTAAAGCCACGGGACGGATTTCAGCTTAAGTTTGAGGTGGTCAAGCAGGTGACTGCTGACGAGCAGAAGTCAATAAAAGAGATTTTAGATGCGATGATTTTAAAACATCAAGCTAAGCAGTTGCTTGGTTGATTAAAACCGAGCGAGCTAAACAAGAGAAGCTACACAAGACAGTAAATAACAGCGCAGATTAACGGTGCACTACCATCACAACTTAATGGGCGGTTTTATACCGTGGGTTACGTGCTACAAGGCACAAAACCCAACCCAAGACCACAACTAACAATTAAAGGCAGGTGGCAGGAGCAATTCGGCTTTTATGTAGGCTGCCCTGTTATAATTAAGATTGAGCTGGGCAAGTTAATTGTCGAACTTGCGAAGCAGATCGCATAATCAGAAGATAATTTATTGTGAACTCACTACCTAAGTCCATTCTAAAGAACCATCATCCAAAACCCAGACGGCTTCTGCCGGACAAGAATCATCAAAAAACCAATAATCATCCATTAATTTTTGTTTATCAAACATTCCATCCGTCGTTTTTGGAAAAGCGTCATAAAATAATTTTATTTGATCGTCTATTGAACCCGATAGAAGATGTCCATCTTTTGCTAACTTAAGACGACCTTCTTTTAGTAATCTATGAACAAAATAAAAAAATAACGCTTTTCTTTTTTGGAATGGAATCTCGTTTCCAGTAACTTTTAAGGACGGCAACATATTTGGTGCAATATACGCCCATAACCCATTTAATGATTGTTGTTCTGCACAATCAACCACACAGTTATACTCAGTTTCTTTTATCATATTTATAATTTTCTCACTTAAATTTTATTTCAGCTTTATTAAGTCCATTATATAATCTTAATAACGTTGGGTTATTTTTTATATCAATAGTCCAACGAGCGCCCGTATTTGAATTGGATACATTTCTTAATGTAATATTAGTTCGATCTTGAAGACGTGCGGTATAAATACCATTTTTAACTTTTGTTAATGGCTGCTTGGTTAGTTTTTTCTTAGCATTCAGCAATAATTTTTTTCCAGCTAAAATCATACTTACTAGAAATAAGTACATAACGAATAAAGATTGTGGAATTTGCCTGTCAGTTCTAAAAACAACAAGAGAGCTCCCCGCTGGTTAGGTGGGGATTTTTTTACTATTTTTTAGATAGATCTATAGCAATAGCCAGAGTCAACTTAGATGATTTATCCTTAATTTTTTTAGAATATTCATTTAATGACTCTACATGTACATCACTAATAGAATAATCTAATCGGGACAATTCAAATTCAATAACATATTTTCCGTTAACTAATAAAGTATATATATCTTCAGCTTGTTCTATAATCTGGCTTAAGCAATAACTATGCTTAACTTCTCCAAAATTACTAATCAAAAGATTATATATAGCCTCATTATTTAGAATAATCCGTTCAAATTTTTCTAATCGTTCTCGTATTAAGTTTTCAGTTCTAGAGCCTATTAATTTCATTTAATTCTACCTGGTGTTGTTGTGATCAAATTACCCTTTGAATCAGTCAAAATAGTCATAGTATTGGTTGGACTTCTACTAAATTTATCCACACCTATATTCTTATCAAATATAATCACGCGTTCATAGCGAGGCCCATCAGCACTATCAATTATTCTACTAATAGGTACTTTAGCAACTTCATTACTTTGAAGAATTGTCTTCAATTCAGATTGACTAATTGTAAATTGACTAGCGTTTTTATCAGAAAAATGTCGATCAATAACATGATTCCAACCCGCCTTGCTATCTCCATTTTGGACATTAATGCGCGACTGGGTAATTGGATGATCTAAATCAGCCTTAGCGATTACACTATCAGCGCCATTTGAGACTTTATAGCCATTACTTGTTATCCCTGTCGTTCCCTTTCCGGCATTTGAATTGGATTATAAACAGGTTTATTAACAATATCAGGGCGTTGTAAAAGTGCTTTAACTTGATCATTTTCAATATGATTAAATCAAAGACAGACAGATAAATTAATTATTTTATTAACGTTAAAAATTTAGTAACAATAAAAGGCTGCAATCTTATTTCAACCTCCGTTCTTGTATCTTCAAGTACAACCTCCGTCATTAGGTACTCGCCATCTACATCTTTTACTATCTTAAAATATTCTACACCCTCAATTAAATTGTGTGCTATTTTTTTCTGTTTAAGCTCTATAACTGTTTGTATCCAACCTTCAGTTGCACTAAACGAAAATGTCAGAGACATTTCATTTTGATCAGTATATTTGTATGCAAAGTGCAAATCCTTTGCATTTTGAAAAATAGGCTCTCCCTCAAAAAAAGCCAACAAATCTATTTCATCTGGAAAAGATCGAATAAACATTTATTTTTTTCCTTCTTTTGGAATTGTTGTTACAAATCTACGAGAACCATCTGGCATAATTTCAAATGACGTATGTAATATAGTACCCTTTCCAGAAGGCCCCATTAAGAAAGATTCTCTAACTTCAAAACTCTGAGAACCTTTTTTATAAGTATCAATAACATTACCTTTTGTATTTATTACTTTATTAAAGTGTTCTGTTAAAACTGCTGTACCTGATTCATTGGTCTGTAGCCCAAGCCGTCTCATCATTTGGGATAATTGAGTTGAACGAGCAGTATTATGTGATCCGCTATTTACTTTGCCATAAAGATAATCAAATTTATTTGGATCTATTTCAAGCTTCGTCCCATTTCCAGCATTTGTAACCTCTTTTTCTTTATTTATATTACTAACATTTTTGTTTATTTGCTCAATTTCTTTTTCGGTTAATTTTTGCCCGGTTGTTCGAGATGTCAATGCTAATGCTTTTAAACTATTGGCTGAAATCGCTCCAGTTGAAAGACCAAATAACATTTCAGCATCTGACTCTGATGTGCCTAATATTTTTGAAAGCCCTTGTGCTGTTTGAGTATAGTATGTCTTCCCCTTATAAATAACCATTAGCGCAGTTGCGCCATTATCAACCATAGACCATGTTAATAAAACACTTGGCGCACAACCTGCTACGCTACCACATGCGGGTGATAGTGCGACAGCTGCTACACCATCGAGTGCAGCATATCCCAATTGCAATACTCCACCCGCTCTTATACTTATGCTATATTTACTGTCAAAATAATTGACATTATCAGAAATGCTATCGCCAGTTGTATATTCAAATAATTTTTCCAGTTTTCTATAATACTCTTCTCCTCCACCTGTAGTATAGTTGGGCAATTTAACTTTGGCACTATCTGTTTGCTTACTTAACTCCTCTCTATAAGCATCTAGTTCAGAACTATTTCCTAGTTCTTCTAACGCTAAATATTCTGCTTTCCTTGGGTCGTCATCAGCAAACTCTTTAGAGCAATGCACTAAAGCACAAGCTGCTGCTTTATACAATAAATATTGCTGTAAATCATCTTTGGCTAGTTCCCAAAGGCGTTTTTCTTCTTTTGGCGTCAGTAATCGGTTATTCTCAACCGCATTTTTACCACCAGCGATAGCGGTATTAA
>NZ_LYST01000033.1 GCF_001693755.1 Gilliamella sp. wkB171 | reverse complement strand
GATTACAAATGTTTTTATATTTGTCTATATATGTTTCATTATAATTAGCATTTGAACTGAATAGATTATGAATATTTATATCGTTGGAAATATAAATAGAATAGTTGCTTTCTTCAAATATTATTTCTTTAGTTTGTCTTGAAAAGTAAGATAAAGAATATCTTTTATTTTCAAGTAAATCTTCAGTGTATTTAATTATTTTAAATGCACAATAATTAATAAAATCAAAAAAAGATGTCTTTAATCCATGTGCAAGATCAAATCCATTACCGATTAATACCAATCTATTAATTTTTATCTCACTCACAATGTAAATCCTTTCCTAAACCAATTAGTTAGATTTTATCATTAATATTAGTTTGATAATAACTGGATCATTACTTGATATATAATGTGTTATTATTACAATAATAAATCTTCATCTTTTGTGTAGAAATATCTTTACTAGTATTATTGTAACTGTAATAAAAACTGTAATTATATTGATTTTAAATTAAAAAATTTAAAAAAATCAATATGAAAACACAAAGGCATCATTGGTATTTTTGTATTCATTATTTTATTAAATGTCTTATGCGGAGTTTGTTTATAAGTAACAAAAACAACTATTTTTGTTACTTATAAATGCGCAAAATAAATCTCAATAAAATCAAATATATTTTTTATTGAAATATAGGGGGTTTTTGTTACACCGATAAAATAGATTCGAACTTATGTTGAGACAATATTCGGTGTATTGACATCCTAGATAAATTTAGATGATTTGCTACTTTACCTAGTGACCATCCATTATTAACTAGATTTATAATCTCTTTTTTCACTACATCATTTATTTTCTTTGGGCGACCTAAACTTTTACCATCTAATTTTACACGTTGTAGACCTAGTTTTACGCGTTCAGAAATCATGGATCTTTCAAATTCGGAGAAAACACCCACCATTTGAAACATCATCCTACCTGAGGGAGTAGACGTATCTAATCCAGATTGATGTATGTATAAATGACAATTTACCGATTGTACATCATTCAAAAATTCAACTAAATGCTGTAATGATCTCCCTAATCTAGATACATCCCAAACCAGTATTTTATTAAATTTACGCCTAACCATATCTTTGCAAAGTCTATCAAATTCTGGTCTTTTATCTCGATCTTTGGAACCCGAAATTCCATCATCGATGTATATATCAATTAGATCCCATTTATTTTGCTCAACTATCCTTTTTAGAAAGACAATTTGGTTATCAATTGTTTGTTCTGTTGTGGATACTCGTCCATAAATAACTACTTTTGACATAATTCGACTCCTGATTTTACATAAAAATAATCTTGCTTAACTGATACTTGAATATTATTCATTCGTTGTAGTCTTTTGAGATACTTTGAATGGGTCATGAAAACGAGTTGAGTGGTATACAATTTACCCGTAGGAGTAAGGAGATTTTCTTGATTAAGATAGTGAGCAATTTGTTTGGAAGTGAGACCTTTTTCATATAGATCTTTTATCAACTCGAGACGGTCATTTTGATCTTTATCTAATTGATTTAATGTGAGAACGTTGGTTTTGATTATGATATCAAAACCATACATTAACTCCTCACATTTTATACAGCGAAATTTACTCCACTGTTACCGATTTTGCCAGATTTCTTGGTTGATCGACGTCAGTTCCTTTAATTAATGCTACGTGATACGCCAGTAGCTGCGTTGGAACCGTGTAGTAGATCGGTGCAGTGAGTTCTTCTATATGCGGTAGGTTGATGATGTGCATCGTGTCATCACTGATAAATCCTGCTTCTTGTTCGGCAAATACGTATAGTTGACCGCCTCGCGCGCGAACTTCTTCGATATTGGATTTTAATTTTTCTAGCATTTCATTCGTTGGCGCCATCACGATGACAGGCATATCTGCATCGATTAGTGCTAATGGACCGTGCTTGAGCTCGCCTGCTGCGTAAGCCTCGGCATGAATGTAGGATATTTCTTTTAGCTTTAAAGAAGCTTCCATGGCTATTGGGTATTCGTCACCTCGTCCTAAAAATAGTGCATGATGCTTATCGACAAATTGACCTGCAAGTTTTTTGATTTGTGGCTCTGTCATTAAAACTTGTTCTATACGATTTGGTAAGGTTTGCAGCGCATGGACTATTGCTTGTTCAGTACTTTCGGCCATGTCATTGAGTCGCCCAAGTTTGGCAACTAATAAAAGGAGTACGGTTAATTGCGTCGTGAAGGCTTTAGTCGATGCTACGCCAATTTCAACCCCTGCTTTGGTAAGGAGTACCAAATCCGCTTCACGTACTAACGTTGATGCCGCCACATTACAAACAGCTAATGTGCTTAGGTAGTTATTTTCTTTCGCTAAGCGTAATGCTGCTAGGGTGTCTGCGGTTTCGCCTGATTGCGATAGGGTAATAAATAGGCTATTTTTGCGACGAGCAGGCTTGCGGTAACGAAATTCTGAAGCGATTTCGACATCGCAAGGTATACCCGCTAAAGCCTCGAACCAATATCGTGCTACCATGCCAGCATTATAAGCTGTTCCACATGCAACAATTTGTACATGTTCTACCTGTTTTAAGATGGTTTCAGCCTTTTCGCCCAGTTCGGATAAGTCAACTTTGCCATGTTGCATACGACCTTCAAGGGTATTTTTAATGGCGTTTGGTTGTTCATAAATCTCTTTTTGCATATAGTGATTAAAACCGGCTTTACTTCCGGCATCGTATCTAGCATCAGATTCAACACAAGGGCGCGTTGTTTCACAAAAGTTTTTATCTAAAATGGTCACGGTGCGATGTGTCACTAGTGCGATATCACCTTCTTCTAAAAAGATGAATTGACGTGTAACCGGCAATAAGGCAAGTTGATCGGAAGCAATGAAGTTTTCACCAACACCACAGCCAATGACGAGAGGGCTGCCTGAACGAGCCGCAACCAGAATATCTGGATTACGTGTGTCCATTATAACGGTGCCGTAAGCACCTCTTAATTGAGGTATGGCTTTTTGTACTGCTTCAAATAATGGACAACCTTCAGTTGATATGATGTCGTGAATTAAGTGGGCAATCACTTCTGTGTCGGTTTCAGAGCGAAATTGGTAACCTTTGGCAATGAGTTTTTCACGTAAAGGTTCGAAGTTTTCGATGATACCATTGTGAACTACAGCAATAAAATCCGATACATGTGGATGGGCATTGCGTTCGACAGGTTCGCCATGAGTTGCCCATCGCGTATGGGCTATTCCTGTACTGCCTTTGAGTGGATGGGCTTCAACCGCATCTTTTAATGCTTGTACTTTTCCTACACGGCGAACGCGTTGCAGCTCGCCTGTTGGTGAGATAATAGCAAGTCCAGCTGAGTCATACCCTCGGTATTCCAGACGTTTTAATCCTTCCAATAATATTTCAGCAATATCTCGTTTGGCGATAGCACCCACAATTCCACACATAATTTATTCCTTATTGTTTAACTTTGTTGGACGTTTCCACCCAGAAATCTGTTTTTGTTTTACTCGGCTTATTACCAATTCATTATCCTTAACGTTGGTGGTGACAGTTGTGCCGGCAGCAATAGTGACACCTTTACCAATGTTAACTGGGGCAATTAGCTGAGAGTCGGAGCCGACGAATACGTCATCTTGTATAACGGTTTTAAATTTGTTTGCGCCATCGTAATTACAGGTGATGGTGCCAGCGCCAATATTGACGTTGTTGCCGATTTCACTATCACCAAGATAACTTAAATGTCCCGCTTTGCTTGCTTTGCCTAGATGAGCTTTTTTGAGTTCGACAAAGTTACCTACATGGGCTTGTTCATCAAGCTGTGAACCCGGTCTGAGTCGAGCAAATGGACCTATAGTACATTGCTGTGCTATTGTTGAATCTTCTATTATGCTGTAAGGACTTATGATTGAATTATCGTCAATAGTGCAATTTTTTAAAATACAACCTGCACCAATGGTGACGTTATTGCCTAACTTTACTTGCCCTTCAACGATAACATTACTGTCGATGGTGACATCTTTACCGTGGATAAGGGTGCCGCGTAAATCAAAGCGGTTAGGATCAAGTAATGTTACACCAGCTAGTAATAAGTTTTGTGCTTGTTGATGCTGGTATTGGCGTTCTAGGGTAGCTAATTGTAAGCGGTTATTTACACCTTCTACCTCAAATTGTTGCACTGGGTGAGATGTAAGGATAGGGTAGCCATCTTGATGCGCTAGCGCAATAATATCGGTTAGGTAATATTCTTTTTGGGCATTGTTATTGGTTATTTGTGATAGCCATTTTTTGAGTAGTTTACCAGTAACCAGCATTATGCCCGTGTTGACTTCATTTATTTTTTGTTGCTCTGGTGACGCATCTTTTTGCTCGACAATGGCAACGACTTGACCATTTTTCCGTTCTATTCTGCCATAACCCGTTGGATCATCAAGTATAACTGTTAATAGTGCTATGCCTTGTTCTGGTTTGCTGTTAATTAAGTTTTCTAAAGTTTGTTGTGATATGAACGGGGTATCACCGTATAAAATTAAAATGTCTTGGTTATCTGCAATATAAGGAATAGCTTGTTGTACTGCATGTCCCGTACCGAGCTGCTCTGCTTGATAAATAAGGTGCACAGGTTGATTTTTGAGTGCGCGTTCTAATTGCTCTTTTCCATGACCATAAACAATATTGATCTGATCGGTATTTAGTTGTTGAACTGTGTCAATAACATGTTGTAACATCGGTTTAGCGCCAATTTTATGTAAAACTTTAGGTAGGTTGGAGTACATCCGTGTGCCTTTTCCTGCCGCCAAAATAATAGCACTAAGTTTTGGAACTGAAATCGTCATAATCTGTCCGGTTTCTTTAATTTTGTGTAAATTTGTTTATTACTATAATCAAAGTTTTTAATGAAATCACCCCGAATTTATTAATTTTTATCATGAAAAAAGTAATAGTGAAATTTGCCAATGTCTTATTAGATAAGGAAGCAATGTTATGAGTCATGTTGTAAAAGTTTTATTACTTTATACTACGCATGAAAAGCAAACCCTTAAAATCATGCAACGCATAAAAACACAGCTAGGTGATAAATGCGACTGTGATGTTATTCAACTTTTGCCTGATAGCCATATTGATTTAACCAAATATCAGGCAGTTTTGTTAGGATCTTCAATACGTTATGGTTTTTATAGTAAAGTAATGAAGAAATTTATCGATGATAATTATCAGCAATTAAATTCTATTCGATCAGGTTTTTTTGGTGTTAATGTGGTGGCTCGTAAACCAAATAAAAATACGCCAGAAACCAATTTATATACTAAAAAGTTTTTAGCTAAAATTGCCTGGAAACCGACTATTAAAGCGGTTTTTGCTGGTGCACTTTATTATCCTCAATATAATTGGTTCGATCGTAATATGATTCGCTTTATTATGTGGTTAGGAAAGGGGGATACTGATGTGACTAAACCTGTGATTGAATATACCAATTGGACAAATGTTGATGAATTTGCCGCACAATTTTATCAGCAAGTCTGTGCACCATCAGTTTTAGATGGTATAAAACAATAAGATTTTTATTGATTTTTTACCAATAAATAGTCAGATAAATAAACTTTGTGATATAGATCAACATTTCGAGTAAAAAGGTGTACAATATTGCGCCTAAAGAATCTGTCTCCTAATTGGGATTTTAATTGTGATTGAAAATTTAAGAAATATAGCCATTATTGCGCACGTTGACCATGGTAAAACAACATTGGTTGATAAATTGTTGAAACAATCGGGCACGCTTGATAATTTGCGTGGTGATGATAACGAGCGAATAATGGACTCAAATGCGCTTGAAAAAGAGCGTGGTATTACTATTTTAGCCAAAAATACAGCTATTAATTGGAATGGGTATCGCATTAACATCGTTGATACCCCAGGACATGCTGATTTTGGTGGTGAAGTTGAACGCGTAATGTCGATGGTTGATTCGGTATTATTGCTGGTTGATGCAATGGATGGTCCTATGCCACAAACCCGTTTTGTAACACAAAAAGCGTTTGCTTATGGATTAAAACCAATTGTTGTTATTAATAAAGTTGACCGTCCAGGTGCACGACCTGATTGGGTTGTTGATCAAGTCTTTGATCTATTTGTTAATTTGGGTGCAACTGATGAACAGTTAGATTTCCCAATAGTTTATGCTTCAGCATTAATGGGTATCGCAGGTCTTGATCATGAAAATATGGCTGAAGATATGACGCCATTATTTGAAGCAATTGTGAAATATGTTGAGCCACCAAAAGTCGATTTAGATGGTCCATTCCAAATGCAAATCTCACAACTTGATTATAATAATTATGTTGGTGTTATCGGGATTGGTCGTATTAAACGTGGTCGGGTTAAACCAAATCAACAAGTAACAATTGTTGATAGTGAAGGCAACAAACGCACAGGTAAAGTGGGGCAAGTTTTAGGTCATTTAGGTTTGCAACGTTATGAAGCTGAAGTTGCCGAAGCGGGTGATATTATTGCTTTAACTGGTCTTGGTGAATTGGGTATTTCTGATACAATTTGTGATAATAGTTGTGTTGAAGCTTTACCTGCGTTAACCGTAGATGAACCAACAGTTACTATGTTCTTTAACGTAAATAGTTCACCTTTTGCCGGTAAGGAAGGTAAGTTTGTCACATCTCGTCAAATTTTAGAACGTTTAAGAAAAGAACTGGTTCATAATGTGGCACTTCGTGTTGAGGAAACGCCTGATCCTGATGCATTTAAAGTGTCGGGTCGCGGTGAGTTGCACTTATCTGTTTTAATTGAAAATATGCGCCGTGAAGGTTATGAGTTAGGTGTTTCGCGCCCTAAAGTTATTTATCGTGAAATCGACGGTAAAAAACAAGAACCTTTTGAACAAGTAACGCTAGATATTGAAGAACAACATCAAGGTTCAGTGATGGAAGCACTTGGTTTGCGTAAAGGTGATTTAACCAATATGTTACCTGATGGTAAAGGGCGTGTGCGTTTAGATTATGTCATTCCTAGCCGTGGTCTTATCGGTTTTAGAACCGAATTTATGACAATGACTTCAGGTACTGGTTTACTTTATTCGACTTTTAGTCATTATGATGATGTTCGCCCTGGTGAAATTGGCCAACGTAATAATGGTGTGATGATTTCTAACGGTACAGGTAAAGCATTAGCTTATGCACTTTATAGCTTGCAAGATCGTGGTAAGTTGTTCTTGGGTCATGGTGCCGAAGTGTACGAAGGTCAAATTATTGGTATTCATACACGCTCTAATGATTTAACCGTTAACTGTTTAACGGGTAAAAAGCTAACTAATATGCGAGCATCAGGTACTGATGAGGCAACCACGCTTTCACCACCAGTGAAAATGTCATTAGAACAAGCATTAGAGTTTATTGATGACGATGAGTTAGTCGAAGTTACGCCATTGTCTATTCGTTTACGTAAACGTCATTTAACTGAAAATGATCGTAAGCGTGCATTTAGAAGTAACAATAAAGACTAATTGTTGAGAATGCTAACAGCCCAATAGGATGTTAGCATCTATTCTGCTTAAATTGAAAACCTCGCTAATTAGCGAGGTTTTTTCTTGCCTTAACTCTGGCTATTGCATCAGCAATGGATTGTTTTCGATCTTTTTGACTCGTATCACTTGTGTTTTTAACTTCCATTGTGCGTGGAAATAAGATCGTTGGTGGTACCAGTTGATTGTGATTTAACCGTTGTTGTTTTTTTTGTGTTAATTGTAACTCTTCACTTTCGGTTAATGCCTCGCCTAAAGTACTTAGGGTAATACAGTCGGTAGGGCAGGTATTGATGCAATTACTACATGATGTACATAACTTCGGCAAAATGGTATGTAATACTTGCTTGCTGCCCACAATTGCATCTGTCGGGCATACGCGGATGCATTTGCCACAACCTATACAGTTTTGTTCATCAATAAACGCTTTATATTGTTGTTTGGTTTGCATAATCACTTCTTGCATTAACTTAAACCTACAATATTACCATCTTTGTCAATATCGATTTGTCGATAAGCCGGATTAGTCCCAAGCCCTGGCATAGTCATCACATTGCCCGCATAAACACGAATAAATCCCGCCCCAGCTGAAATTGCTAAATGGCTAATGTCAACGTCAAAGTTGGTTGGCACATTTTTTAAGTTGGCATCAGCACTAATTGACATTGGTGTTTTAGCAATACATAGCGGTAAATGATCAAGTTTTAATGCCTCAATTTCTTTGATATTTTCGATCGCTTTAGCTGATAAGTTAGCTTTGTTAGCACCGTATTTTTTCACCATAGTTTGGATTTTATCAATTAGTGGCATGGTATTAGGGTAAGGTAATTTAATTTCACTTGGCATATCACACGCTTTGATTACATGCTTAGCCAATTTTTCAGCGCCCTTGCCACCTTTAGTAAACACTTCACTAACTTCACAGGCAAATGCGCCATGTTCAACGGCATATTTTTGTAAGAATGCGAGTTCTTCTTCGCTATCATGTGGGAAACGGTTAATTGCAACTATGACTTGTAGTCCATAACTTTTGGCATTTTTGATATGCCATGCTAAGTTAGCGGCACCAATTTCAAGTAATTCAACATTAGATTCAGAGATTTCTTTTGGAATCGCTTGGCCCGGTTTAATATTATATTTACCGCTGTTAGATTTTAAACTTCGAACAGTTGCCACCAATACCACGCAATCGGCTTTAATACCAGCTTGACGATATTTGATATTAAAGAATTTTTCCATTCCCATGTCAGAACCAAATCCAGCTTCAGTAACTACATAGTCGGCAAGCTTTAATGCAATGCGGTCAGCAATCACCGAGGAGTTTCCATGTGCAATGTTAGCAAATGGACCTGCATGAATTAACACCGGCGTATTCTCAACTGTTTGCATTAAATTTGGGTTAATAGCATTTTTTAGTAATACAGTCATTGCGCCAGCTACTTCAAGCTGCTCGGCAGTGATTGGTTCGCCTTGAGTATTGTAAGCTAAGATTATGCGACCAATACGAGCGCGCATATCATGTAAATCTGAAGCTAACGCTAAAATTGCCATTAATTCTGATGCAGCTGTGATTTCAAAGCCATCACGTCTTTCAACGCCATTTAAGCCTCCACCAACTCCAACAGTAATATTACGTAAAGCACGATCGTTGTGATCGATAACACGTTTCCAAACGATACGATTGACATCAATATTTAATCGAGCCAATCCTGTTTGTGCGGTAAATTCATCACCCAAGCGATCTTCATGATATAAACGAGAATCTAATGCAGCAGAAGCTAAATCGTGAGCCGCAGTAATCGCATGAATGTCACCTGTTAAATGTAGATTTAAGGTTTCCATTGGTAATACTTCGGCTTGTCCACCACCGGCGGCCCCACCTTTGACGCCAAAAACGGGACCAAGACTTGGTTGACGAATACAAGCAATTGCTTTTTTCCCAATATAGTTTAGACCTTCACTTAGTCCAATAGTATTCACGGTTTTTCCCTCACCTAAAGGCGTTGGCGTAATGGCTGTTACAAGGACTAATTTACCATTTTCTCTATTTTGGTTGGCGTTTATAAGTGATAAGTCAATTTTTGCGACATATTTGCCGTAAGGTAGTACAAATTCTTCAGGAATATTAGCTTGCTTGGCGATTTCGGTAATTGGACGTAAAGACATTTTAATTCTCATATAACTGTAAATTAGGGTATCAGTATAAATAATTTGATTTGCCGAATAAAGCAACAATTTTATCTTTGTTAATTTTCGGCACATTCCTTTATTATATTGTTATAATAATTGTAACATTCACTCTAAGGATAATTGTTAAATGAATTTTTTTTCACAATATGCACTTTTTTTAGCTGAAACCGTGACAGTGGTAGTCGCTATTTTAGCGGTACTGATTTTTATTATAAGCCAACGTCGAAAATCGGTAACGGCAGCAGGACGCCTTTCTGTTAAAGATATCAGTGAAGAATACGAACAAATTAAAGATGATATGTTAATCTCTAGCATGGATGAAGTTGAGGCTAAACAGTTTAATAAAGATCTAAAAAAACAGAAAAAAAATGAGAAAAAACAAGCAAAATTAGCGATAAAACAAAAGAAACAACAAACAAAAAGTAGCGAACAAACGGCAGATACTACGCCTGTAAACAGCTCAGCTATTCAAGCCTCAAACGAACCAACGCAAAAGTCCAAACCAAAGCTATTTGTGTTATCTTTTAATGGCAGTATGGATGCACATGAAGTTGAAGAATTACGCCAAGAAATTACTGCGGTTTTAGCCATTATTAAACCCGAAGATGAAGTTGTCGTTAAGCTTGAAAGCCCAGGCGGCGTCGTTCATGGTTATGGTTTAGCGGCTTCGCAACTATTACGTTTTAGAACACGTAATATTCCTTTTACCGCCGTTGTTGATAAAGTAGCTGCAAGTGGTGGATATATGATGGCATGTACCGCCAATAAAATAGTCGCGGCACCTTTTGCAATTGTCGGTTCAATTGGTGTGGTTGCGCAAATTCCAAACTTCAACCGTTTACTTAAAAAACATGATGTCGATATTGAATTACAGACCGCAGGTGAATACAAACGTACATTAACGATGTTTGGTGAAAATACGGATGAAGGTCGTCAAAAATTTAAGCAAGAGCTGGAAGAAACCCATCTATTATTTAAGGATTTTGTGAAAGAATATCGTCCTAATATCAATATAGATGAAGTTGCTACCGGCGAACATTGGTTTGCTACTCAAGCTAAAGATAAAGGTTTAGTTGACGAAATTAGCACCAGTGATGACTTTATCTTATCGCATCTAGATACCCATAAAATTATCTCGGTCAGTTATCAACGTAAGCAAAAACTCTCTGAAAAATTGTCAAAAAACGTAGTAAAAAGTATGGAAAGACTATTTTTTAGACAAGGAAATGGGCTGTAAAGCCCTTTTTATTTTCTACAATTTTTATTATTCAACAAAAATATATCGCATAGTAAAAAACTACATACGAGTTAGCCTTATATGTAAGGGAAACTTCAAAAGTAAGATATTTATATTTAACTTATTTGTTTAAATAATATTTTTTGAAAATAGTTTTTCGGATAAAACATATTTTGGAAATAAACAATTATGATTATGTTAATTGTTTATACTGACTAAGCGAAAACTTTTCCCATTCTCTTTTTTATGTAAAGTATCAAAGAAAATATTTCTATTCGTTGTATTTATAGGGGTATAGTTGCCTAACGATTAACGATGGTCAAACAAGTAAAAGTGTAGATCTTATAAAGATCTTAGTGTTATAAAAAAATGAGATATTGCATTGTTATTTTTTTATAAATAATATCAATTATAAAAATTAACTTTCTATTATTGCGATAGCAGTTTAATATATAAATGTATTCATAAAATTGAATGAATATTCTTTAAGTCCCTTTTTATTTCTTTTCTTACATTCTTAATTCATCTTTTTAGCACTTGAGGACAATTATTATGTTTCAATGGCTTTCACACTGGATTTTAAATGGGATTCAACACTCACCCGAAATTCTTTTATTTCTTTCATTGAGTTTAGGATATTTAATTGGCGCTATTCGGATTGGTAAATTCCAACTGGGTGGTGTTGCAGGTTCGTTACTGGTTGCCGTTGCATTGAGTGTTTTTGGCGTGACAGTTGATGCTGGCGTTAAGGCGGTTCTTTTCGCGCTCTTTATTTATGCAGTTGGTTTTGAAAGCGGACCACAGTTTTTTCGTTCGCTTGGTGTCAAAACTTTGCGTGAAATCTTTTTAGCGTTATTTATTGCCGTTGCAGGTTTAGCGACAGTTGTTGTGTTAGCTAAAGTATTCAATTTAGATAAAGGTCTAGCTGCGGGGCTTGCTGCAGGTGGCCTTACTCAATCTGCCATTATGGGCACCGCATCTGATGCATTAAGTCAATTAGGGTTAAGTGTAGAAGAACTTCATAAAATGCAAGCTAATGTCACTATTGGTTATGCAGTAACCTATATCTTTGGTTCTTTAGGCGCCATTATTATTTGTGTCAATATTTTGCCAAAAATCATGGGAAAAGATATTGCTGATGACGCTATAAAAGCACAAGCAGAACAATTGCATGGTTCTTTATTGTTAGGTTCTAATCAAAATTTAGCACTGTCAGATATTACCGGTCGTTTATATCGCGTGACGAATAAAATTGATCAGAATGTTAGCGAAATTGAGAAAACAGTTAATGGTATAAGTATTGAAAAAATAAAGCGTGGCAATAAAATTATTGAAGCCACACCAGACACTGTTATTGAAGTTAGGGATATTATTTTAGTTGTTGGTCACCGTGATGCAATGATTCAAGCAAGTGATCTTCTTGGTACTGAAATTAATTCAGTATCGGGTATGGATGTTGTGATGAATACTCAAGACGTTGAGATGCGTAATTCACGTTATGTCGGTGAAAATTTAACACAAGTCCTGTCATCTGAAGAGGTCATTCAATTAAAGCATGGTATTTATCTAATTGCAATTCATCGAGATGGCGAGTCATTGCCATTAAATAATGATATTTATTTAAAATTAGGCGATGTGATAACCATTTATGGCTCTGATGGTGATCTTAAACGTGTTGTTGATAAAATTGGTGCGCCGATTACCCGTAGTGAAAAAACTGACTGGATTTTCCATGGCTTAGGATTGGTTGTTGGTCTTATTATCGGTTTAATTGTTATCCGTGTGAGCGATATCCCAATTACATTAGGCGCTGGTGGTGGGGCTTTGTTGTCAGGTTTGTTATTTGGTTGGTACCGCTCAGTTCATCAAACTGTTGGTAACATTCCAAGTGGTGCTATTCAATTATTGAAAGATTTTGGCTTAGCTGGTTTTGTTGCTGTAGTCGGTTTAAGTTCTGGTTTACAGGCAATTAATACCATTGAAGAACAAGGGTTATCGCTATTTTTAATTGGAGTGGTTGTTACTGTCTTGCCTATGTTATTAGCTATTTACTTTGGTAAATATGTTCTTGGTTATAAAAATGTAGCGGTATTTGCTGGCGCATTAGCGGGAGCTCGTAGTGCTAATCCAGCTTTCGGTGAAGTGTTAAATAAGGCAGGAAATTCTACACCAACCAATTCTTTTGCTATTACTTATGCTTTAGCTAATGTTTTCCTAACTTTATTAGGTCCATTAGTTGTAGCTTTTGTTTAATTGGAATATAAAAGTAAAGGTACAGATCATGAAAAATACAACAGACTTTTCAAAGTATGCCAATTTGAGTCCTTTTGAGTTAAAAGATAATTTAATTAAACTTGCACAAAGGCGTGCAGATCGCGTTATGTTAAATGCCGGTCGTGGTAATCCTAATTTTCTTGCTACTTTTCCTCGTCAGGCGTTTTTTCAATTAGGCGTGTTTGCTATTCAAGAATCAGAAATGTCTTATTCTTATTTGAATGAAGGGGTAGGTGGTTTTCCTATTAAAACCGGCCTAACTGGGCGTTTTGAGCATTTCATTCGACAAAATTACCAAACGCCAGGTGTTGCTTTTTTAGGTAAAGCATTTTCTTATATTCGTGATCAGTTAGGTCTTGATGAGAATAAGTTTTTGCAAGAAATGGTTGAAGGCATCTTAGGATGTAATTATCCCGTTCCCGATCGAATGCTAACCTTAAGTGAGGAAGTGGTAAAATCCTATGTGCTAGAACAAATGGGCGCACAGTATTTACATCGTGATGAATTAGACCTTTTTGCAGTTGAAGGCGGCACTGCCGCGATGGCCTATATATTTAATTCAATGAAAGAGAATGGATTAATCGAGAAAGGGGATAAAATAGCTATCGGCGCGCCTATTTTTACCCCATATCTTGAAATACCGAGTTTAAATGATTATCAACTGGTTGAGGTACTTATCAATTCTGATCCGAATTTAAATTGGCAATATCCTGAATCAGAATTACGTAAATTAGAAGATCCATCCATTAAAGCTTTTTTCCTTGTTAATCCGTCTAATCCACCTTCAGTTAAAATCGATGATAAAAGCTTAAAAATTATTGCTGATATTGTGAAAAAACGCCCTGATTTGATCATTTTAACTGATGATGTTTATGGGACTTTTGCTGATAACTTTCAATCTTTATTTGCTATTTGCCCTAAAAATACCATCTTAGTTTATTCATTTTCTAAATATTTTGGGGCGACAGGTTGGCGTTTAGGGGTAATTGCGCTTAGCCATGATAATGTTATCGACAAAACTATTAAAGCATTACCAAGTAAGACAAGAAAGATTCTTGATAAACGTTACAGCTCAATTGTTACCGATCCTGAAAATCTCAAATTTATTGATCGCTTAGTAGCAGATAGCCGAGCTGTTGCTTTAAATCATACTGCTGGTTTGTCAACGCCACAGCAAGTACAAATGGTTCTTTTTGCATTATGTGAAATGATGGATGCCGATCAAAGTTATAAGGCGACTTTAAAGACGATTATTCGTCGTCGTGCGGCTTCACTTTATCAGCATTTAGGTTTAAAACACAAAACAGATGAAAACAATGTCGATTACTATACGCTAATTGATCTAGAACATATTTGTCGAGAACTTTATGATGATAAGTTTGCTAAATGGATATTAAAAAATAAAAATCCTTCTGAGATGCTATTTAGAATTGCCGATGAAGCAGGAGTGGTATTGCTACCAGGTAAAGGATTTGCTGTGCAGCATCCGTCTGCGCGTGCTTCCTTGGCCAATTTAAATGAGTATCAATATGCAGCAATTGGTTTATCAATGCGTAAATTGGCTCAGGAATATTATGATGAGTATAAAACAAAAAGTAAGTAACTGATAACATCAATTTAATCTTAACGAGTTAACAGTGTTAGGCCCTGACTTGATAGTTAGGGTTTTTTATTGTCTGTATTTAGTTACATTGTTTATTTCATCTAAAATCATATTATAGTTTTTTTTAAATTTGAAAAAATTACTCTCAATCGATAATAGTATCAAAGGTTGATTTGTGTGTTCGTCTTCGACAATAATTATAAATTGATAGAGTGTTTAAAACTGCGTTAAAAGTGAGGATAAAACATATCTGCATCAAAAAATTCGAATCTATAGTATCGTCATTAGGCGATGTTTTTAATTCTGTGCTATCACATTATTTACTAAGTTTGGATAATATCTAGGTTTTATCTATTCTTAAAATACGATTAAAGCAATTTATTTATCCAAAATTGAGAAATACTTTATTACTTATTCAATTATTCTATAACTTTTTTGTTGTTGCGATAAGCAACATTCATAAAAACACAAGCATACTTAAATGTTTTATAGTCTACAAGCTATGACAAGCTTCTTTTATGACTATTTGGATAAGACATTCAGTTATACATTGGCGTAACATTATGGTTATTTTTTAGTTTTGCCATTCTTTATAATTATTATTTTTTGTACTTTTACGGTAAAAGATCAAAAATTATCTTATAACATAATGTAAAAATTGAATGTATTATTTTAATAGATTAATTTAATAATTTAT
>NZ_LYST01000032.1 GCF_001693755.1 Gilliamella sp. wkB171 | reverse complement strand
GTTTTTTCTCTTTTATTGCTTTAATAATATTAAATGAAGTTTGTTTTACTTGTGATAATGTTTTGCCAGCAATCCAATATAAGTAGTAGAAACGTCTAAGCTCAATAGTCAAGGCTTCAAAATCAGCATATTTGGTTGTTATTGCAGTCATTAGTATAGCTTTCCAATAATTGCTCCAGCGTAAATACCAGAAAGAATAAATAATTTTATTTTTTGAACAATATATTTGTTCGTAATAATTTTTAGCAAAAGATTTCAGAGAAGCAACAACTTGATTTGGGTCTTGATCTTGAAATAAACTCTGTAATTCTTCAGTAAATGATTTCTTTTGATTTGATCCTAGTAAATAATGCGCGTAAATAATGAATAAATCATTTAAACTCATATCATCACATTGTTTGATAACTTGTTCCATTTCACGCCAATCAAACATGAATGTGTCTTCTTTTAATTTTGAAGTTGTTATATCATCTTGATATTTTTTATATAGTTTTTCTAATAAAAAACTTTTGATTAAATCAGCAGAAGTTAAATCTAATCCTCGATTATTCAATACCTGAAATAATTTAATGGCGAAATCCCGACTAGTACAATCAATACGAATAATTTTAACTTTATAAAATAAATAATTGATTAATTTTCCAAGTTGATCTGCATCTAACAAACTCAATTTGTCAATAAAAATTAAAGCAGTATTAATAAATTTAAATTTAGGTTCTTGCTCATTTTTAATCTGATATTTATAAGGGGCAGTTAATAGTTTTGTAGCTCCTTCATCTAAAATATATTGTTGGAAATCAGATTGATGAGTTCGATGTGTGTAAAGTCTTAAACGTTCCGCTCGACCGTTAAAAATAATTGCTGAACGTATGATATCTATATTTACTGCTAATGGATTTTCACAATCGTTTTCATTAAGATTTGGAAAGTGATCGCGTATAACACAAAAGAGTATCATAAGCGTTGTTAATCTTTGTTGTCCATCAACCACATCGATATATGGCGATAGAGGTTCATCATAAGAACTAGCTGTTATCACTGAACCAAGAAAATAATTTATCACACCATTTTCATGAGATTCCAAAATATCATCCCATAATTGTTCAACTTGTTCACTTTCCCATTTATAAGGACGTTGGTATTTAGGTATTTTGTATAAACTTGTTGTATCTCCAAATAATTCACTGATTGACAGACTCCGTGGTTTGAACGATTCTTCCATGTTTTACCTCCTCACTTATTCTTGAAAAAATTACATAGTTATTAATAATTATGAGGTTATTCTATCAGTATACATGGTATTAGTTAAATTATTTGGGTAGAAAGTAATCACCATTGATGAACTCAGCAATATGCTTAAATAAAAAGCGCCATAAAGGCGCTTGTTAGATGAGTTTAATTGAGTGGGAAAAGTTTATCTGATACCATATTCCGCGCGATAAGCCTCGACCTGTTTAACTTGGTCTTGGCGGGCGGGATCTTTATATAAATATTGAATCAAGTCATCTAGCGTAATGATTGAAATGACATCACATTGATAAGTTTGTTTAATCTCTTGAATAGCTGAAAGGTCACCGCGTCCTTTTTCTTGACGATCCAAGCAGATGAGCACACCTGCTAATTCAGATTTGTTGTCTTCAAGTATTCGCATTGATTCACGAATGGCTGTACCGGCTGTAATTACATCATCAACTAACATAACTCGCTGTTGATAAATAGAACTTCCTACTAAATTTCCGCCTTCACCATGATCTTTCGCTTCTTTGCGATTAAAACAATAAGGCACATCAACATTATGGTGTTCTGAAAGTGCAACAACCGTTGATGAGACGATAGGAATACCTTTATAGGCTGGACCAAAAATGACATCATATTGTAAATTAGCATCGGTTAATGCTGCTGCATAAAAACGACCTAATAAAGCTAGATCTTTGCCAGTGTTAAAGAGTCCTGCATTAAAAAAATAGGGGCTTTTACGGCCAGATTTTAAGGTGAATTCACCAAATTTTAATGCTTGCCTTTCTAAAGCAAATTCTATAAATTCACTTTTATATGATTTCATCGATTATCTCCAATTAATCTTTTAAGGCCTGTTTTTGTGTTTCAATAATGGTGGCAATACCATTTTTAGCGAGTTCCAATAACTTTAATAATTCATCGTGGCTGAACGGTTCACCTTCGGCCGTGCCTTGTACTTCAATAATTCGACCATCGTCGGTCATGACAACATTCATATCGGTTTCTGCATTAGAATCTTCAATATATTCCAAATCACATAATGCTTCGCCTTCAACAATACCAACAGATACCGCAGCGACTAAAGATTTAATTGGATTTTGTTTAATTTGTCCTTTAACCAACATTTGGTTGATGGCATCATTAAGCGCGACACAAGCACCAGTTATTGAAGCTGTTCTGGTGCCACCATCAGCTTGAATGACATCACAATCTAATGTAATGGTATATTCACCCAGTAATTTAAGATCAATCATTGCTCGTAATGAACGTGCGATAAGGCGTTGAATTTCCATTGTACGTCCAGTTTGTTTACCTTTCGCCGCTTCGCGCTGTGTTCTTGAATTGGTTGCGCGAGGTAACATGCCATATTCGGCGGTAACCCAACCTTGATTTTGACCTTTTAAAAAGCGTGGAACACCTTCATCAACGGTGGCATTACAAAGTACTTTGGTTTCACCAAATTCAACCAATACAGAACCTTCTGCATGCTTAGTATAATGACGGGTTATTTTGATTGGGCGGACTTGTTCCGCAGATCGACCAGACGGGCGCATGCAATTCTCCAGCAGTTTAATTTAAAAAATTATCGTATTGAGCTAATCATTTAGGAGGACATCAACTGGATTACGTTGATGTTTAGCCTAAGCTAAGAGCATATTATACAGAATTTGTGATACAATGCCCAGCAAGTTTTTCAATTTTAGGGTGCAATTATGATTTCAAGTATGACGGCTTATGCAAGAAAAGAACTAAATCAACAATGGGGTAATGCTTCGTGGGAATTACGTTCAGTCAACCAACGATATTTAGAAACGTATATCCGTTTGCCAGAACAGTTTCGATCGTTAGAGCCTATTATTCGTGAACGCCTACGTAATCGTTTAACTCGAGGAAAAATTGAATGTAATTTGCGCTTTGAATTGGATTCTGCTGCACAAGGTCAAGAATTATTACTCAATAAAGAATTAGCAAAACAAATTTTAACTGCTGCAGATTGGATTAAAACCGAACATCAAGCTGCTGAAGTCAATCCTATCGATGTATTGCGTTGGCCAGGTGTGTTATCAGCGAAAGAGCAAAACCTTGATACGATTTCGCAAGAGATTTTAGCACTATTGGATATTACCATTGATGAATTTATCACCGTTCGTGAACGAGAAGGGCAAGCTCTTCGTGATTTGATCATTCAACGATTAGAAGGTATTACAGAACAAGTTAGTAACATTAAAAAGTGTATGCCTCAAATACTGGAATGGCAAAAAGAGAAACTGAAAAGCAAACTTGAAGAAGCGAATATAGAACTTGATAACTCTCGTCTTGAGCAGGAAATCGTTATGCTTGCCCAACGTATTGATGTAGCAGAAGAGCTTGATCGTTTAACAACGCATGTGAAAGAAACCTATTCGATTTTAAAGAAAAACGAAGCAGTGGGGCGTAGATTGGATTTCATGATGCAAGAATTTAACCGCGAATCGAATACAATTGCCTCTAAATCAATCAATGCCGATGTGACAGCAAGTGCTATTGAACTAAAAGTTCTTATTGAACAAATTAGAGAACAAGTGCAAAACATTGAGTAAAAAACTAACTCACTTTAAGTCACAATGAATCGTTCTTTCGGTGTTATTGCCGTCATATTGGCATCAATCTTATGGGGTACAACAGGTACGGCAGCAACCTTAGCCCCATCACTCTCTCCTTTATTTATTGGTTCCTTTGCCATGGGGGTTGGGGGATTATTACAATCTATTTTTGCTCTATCTAATATAATTAAAGAACGTAGGTTAATAGCAAATCACTTAGGTTTTTTACTGGTTGGAAGTATTGCTGTTTCCCTTTATCCGCTAGCATTTTACTCTTCTATGCGACTATCTGGTGTGACTGTTGGTACAGTAGTATCCATTGGAACGGCACCGATTCTTTCAGCAATAATTGAGTACAGTAGCAAGGATTTTCATATTACTAAACAATGGGTTATTGGTGCGGCTTTTGGCATTTTAGGCATTATGCTTCTTTGTTTTTCTGAAAATAGCGCGACATCAACGCAATATAGTCATTTGGCTATTGGTATTTTGCTTGGTTTAATTGCTGGATTCACTTATGCATTATACTCTTGGTCGGCTCGTCAAATGATGTTAAAGGGTATATCTGGCAAGTCAGCGATGGGAACGACATTTGGATGCGGAGGTTTATTGTTAATTCCAGTTATGATTTTAGCTGGAACTCAGTTGTTTGATTCATTAATCAATATAACCATAAGCCTTTATATGGCATTGATTCCCATGTTTATCGGGTATTTATGTTATGGTTATGGGCTTTCAAAAATATCGGCTAGCACAGCAACGACTATTACACTATTAGAGCCGGTTATTGCAGCTATTTTAGCCATGTTAATTATCGATGAGTATCTATCTTTTTCAGGTTGGTTGGGAGTAGTATTCATTTTTATTTGCCTTGTTTTAGTTACGCTATCGACCTTAAATAAAGCATCAGTTTCAAACACAAGATAATTAAATAGTTTGTGTGTAAATAGTATTTATCCTCCACAGATATATTTATAAAATTGATTTTATTCACCTTATCATTAGATTTTTCATCGTAAATAGTCACTCTGAAATCAATCACCTATTTTTCTTAAAAAAATTTTGATATTAGTCAAAAAATTAATGTTGTCAGTTGTTATTGATCAATAATTTTGACAATATTACCAAGCACAACAATAGAAATAATATAAATTATTTAACCTATAAAGATGATAAGGAAAAAACATGAAAAAAATATTAACCACAAGCTTACTGTTTTTGTTTTTAGCGGGTATAGCCAATGCAGAAACCTCTTTAGAAGATATAGAAAAACTGCCTCGAGAAGAAATTATTAAACTTGCTAATGAAAAAAATGATGCTAAAGCACAATACTCTTTAGCACAAGATTATCAAGACGGTATAAATGTTGAAAAAGATCAAGCTAAAGCGAGAGAATTATACGAAAAATCAGCGGCCCAAGGTTATGCACCGGCACAGTCTAATTTAGGTGTTTTTTATGAAAATGGTATTGCTGGTGAACAAAGTTATGAAAAAGCTAAACAGTTATATGAAAAATCAGCAGCGCAAAATGATCAGCATGGTCAATACAATTTAGCAACTTTGTATCAAAATGGTCGTGGTGTATCGCAAAATTTTGCAAAAGCCCGAGAGCTTTTTGAAAAATCTGCAGAACAAGGTTTTGTTAATGCACAATATCAATATGGTCAAATGTATTTGTTAGGCGAAGGTGTCAAAAAAGATTACGATAAAGCAAGAGTTTGGATGGAAAAAGCTGCTCAGCAAGGAAAACCAGAAGCACAATTTAACTTAGGTGTGATGTATCAAAACGGTATGGGTGGTTTACCAAAAGATGACGACAAAGCATCAGAATGGTTTGAAAAAGCTTGTGAAAATGGTGTTGATCATCCAATTTGTAAATAATTAACAAAATTTAACTCACTACAAAGGAGGCTGTCGCCTCCTAAATAATTACGACAAACCTACTATTGTTTTGATATTTTGCGGTTATCGTCCAGTTTAAGCATAAATGTGATTTAAAAAACTTAATTAAAATTCATTGGTAATCATTATTTATATTGCTAGAATAAAATGTAAATACGATAATCTAAATAATATAACTATCTCGTAGTTAAGGAATAAGAAGTGAAAAAATTTTACACAATTATTTTATTTTTTTTATTTTTAACTAATGCAGTAAGTGCACAAGATATTAAAAATTTAAGTATTAACGATTTGTCTAAATTAGCATCAGAACAAAACGATCCTGAAGCACAATTTTATTTAGGTGTAATGTATGAACAGGGTAAAGGTGTTGAACCGGACTATGAAAAAGCTAAGCAATGGTATGAAAAAGCGGCATCGCAAGGTATTGTTGAGGCTCAATTCAATTTAGGACAAATTTACTATACTGGTATGGGAAGTGCTCCAGATTATGTTCAAGCTAAAAACTGGTTTGAGCAAGCCGCATCACAAGGTGATGTTGATGCGCAATTTAATTTAGGCATGATGTACGAGAATGGTAGAGGTGTTGAACAAGATTTTACTCAAGCAAAAACATGGTACGAAAAAGCAGCTACACAAGGTTTTGTCGATGCTCAATTCAATTTAGGCATTATGTATGACACAGGCGAAGGAATAGAGCAAAATTATACCAAAGCAAAAGAGTGGTTTGAAAAGGCAGCACTTCAAGGTGATGCTGAAGCACAAACTAATTTAGCGTGGATATATTATGAAGGCAAAGGCGTTGAAAAAGATTTGAAATTGGCGAAAGAATGGTTTGAAAGGGCCGCAGCTCAAGATCAACCCGAAGCACAGTATAATTTAGGTATCATGTATGAAGATGGAAATGCGGTAAAAAGAGATCCAGAACAAGCGCAAAATTGGTACAAAAAAGCATGTGAAAATGGACTTGATAGCGAAATTTGTAAATAAGCTATCAATCCCCAAAGCATTTGGTCTAAAGTAAATCTATTTTAATTGCAAAATCAATTACACGGTTTTGTCATCAAATCCATGTTTAATAAAATCTTTCCTGATGTATAAATACATCTTTAGATTTCTAATTTTCTCTATATCGTTTATGCTTATCATAATAAAACAATTTAAGCTGTCCGGTATAAAATTGTTTTCTGAGGTAATAATAATCAAGGAACAAATTAAGAAATGAAGAAATATCTACTAATATTATTACTCATGTCAATAAATTTGGTTCATGCCAATGATCAAGAAAATTTAAAATTAGATGAGTTGTTACAATTAGCTTATGAACAACAAGTTCCAAGTGCACAATATGAATTAGCGGTTCGATATCAGGAAGGCAATGGTGTTGAAAAAAATTATCTAAAAGCGAAAGAATTATTTGAAAAGCTAACTTCGCAAACTGACAATGATGCTAAATTTAGAGTTGGAATTTTGTATTTTATCGGTGATGAAGGATTAGAAAAAAATTACGCCAAAGCTAAAGAATGGTTTGAAAAAGCAGCCGCTGAAGGTGATAGTAGTGCGCAATTTTATTTGGGTATTTTATATCAAAATGGATATGGTGTAATAAAAGATTATAGATTAGCGAGAAAGTGGTTTGCCAGTGCTGCTAATAAAGGTCACAGTGATGCTCAAGCTAATTTAGGTCAGTTTGCACTTTATGGTATAGGGCAGATGCAATATATTGATGGTGCCAAATATTGGCTTAATATTGCCGCTCAGCAAAATCATCCCAAAGCCCAATACTACTTAGGCATAATAAATTATGCAAAAGCACAAGAAGATGCACAATATTATCTTGACGCTAAAAATTGGTTCGAAAAATCTGCTAAGCAAGGCTATGCTTATGCTCAATATAAATTAGGGCAACTGTATTTACGTGGTGAAGGGGTAAAGCAAGACGAAGATTTGGCTAATCAGTGGTTTGAGGCTGCACGTCAACAAGGATTATCTCAGACAGATTTTAACAAAATAGATAACAATGAAGATGTTGATGATCTTAGTCAGGATTATATTAAAGTTCAACAGTGGTATGAAAAAAGATCATTGCAAGGCGATATCAATGCAATGGTATCTTTAGCTTTTAGTTATACCAATCAAGAGCCATACGGTATTGATGTCAATTTTTCTAAAGCTAAACAATGGTTCGAAAAAGCCGCAGAACAGGGCGATCTCGATGGTGAATACGAAACAGGTATCTACTATTACTTTGGTATTGGTTCTGAACAAGATTATGTACAAGCTAAGCAATGGTTGGAAAAATCAGCTAAACGAAATGATAAATTGTCGCAATACTTTTTAGCTATGCTGTATAAAAATGGCAATGGTGTAAAACAAGATTTTGTCAAAGCTAAAGAGTTGTTTGAGAAAAGTGCAGCACTTCCTGACTCAAGACCGCAAGAGCAATTAGGATTACTTTATTTAAATGGCGATGGGGTAAAACAAGATTATGTGAAAGCCAAAGAGTATTTTGAAAAAGCGGCAACAAAAGTTAGTGATCTTGCTGAATTTAATTTAGGTCTAATGTATCAAAATGGTAAAGGTGTTAGACAAGACTACGTTAAAGCTAATGAATGGTTCGAAAAAGCAGCTTCACGAGGCAACTCTAATTATCAGTTTTATCTAGGTGAAATATATAAAAAGGGACAAGGTACTGAGATTAATTTCACTAAAGCTCAACAATGGTATGAAAAAGCCGCTTTACAAGGTAATGTGAATGCACAATATGCTTTGGGCAAATTTTATCAATATGGTTATGGTGTTACGCAAGATATTATTAAAGCTAAGCAGTGGTATGAACAAGCGGCTCAGCAAGGGCATGATGATGCGCAGGTGCAATTAGCAAGTTTGTACTTAACAGCGAATGATGACGATCAAGATTATGTAAAAGCTAGACAGTGGTTTGAAAGAGCTGCCTTAAAAAATAACATGGATGCACAACTAGCATTGGCTAATTTGTATGAAACAGGGCAAGGCGTTGCCCCCAATCCAGCTAAAGCCAAAGAGTGGCGAAAAAAAGCAACAAATAAATCTGAAAGTGTAGATGATGTAACAAAAGAAACAACGCTATTATCTCATGAAGCTAAAATGTTAGCCTTGAATGAACAGTTAGCGTTACAAGGTGATGTAACCGCTCAGTTACAGTTAGCATTATTATATTCAAAGAATAATAATGGAATACAACAGAATAATAAGAAAGCTAAAGAATGGTTTGAAAAGGCGGCGCTTCAAGGTAATGCTGATGCTCAATATAATATTGGAAAATTTTATCTTGAAGGTATTGGTGTTGAGCAAAATTCGACCGTTGCTAAAGCGTGGTTTGAAAAAGCTGCGTTACAAGATAATAGCCGTGCTCAACTGGCGTTAGGACTGATTTATGCCAAAGGTAAGGGGATCGAACAAGATTACACCGCAGCAAAACAATGGTTTGAAAAGGCAGCAGCACAAAATGATGCGAACGCAGCATTTAACTTAGGCTTATTATATGACAAAGGCTATGGTGTTGAACAAGATTATACTAAAGCCAAACAGTGGTACCAAAATTCTGCATTGATGGGGAGTGATGAAGCACAATTTTATCTAGGTGAAATGTATCGAATGGGGCATGGCGTCCCTTTAAAAAACTATACTGAAGCCAATTATTGGTACTGGAAATCCGCTGACCAAGGTAATGTTAAAGCATCATATATGGTGGCTTATTTCGATTTTTATGGTCTAGATAGTACCGAGTTTAATGGATATTCATTAGATTATTTTCTAAATGCGGCTTATCAAAATCAACCCCGCGCGAACAGCGCCTTGGGGCAAATTTACTATTATGGCGTTGATGATAAGAGTGGCTATAATAATTATGTTATCAAGCCAGATTTTACTAAAGCAAAACAATTTTTTGAACAGAGTGCAGCACAAGGTTTTGCGCATTCCCAGTATTATTTAGGGATAATGTATTTACATGGCTTAGGTGTCAAAAAAGATCCTAAATTAGCTAAGCAATGGTTGCAAAACGCTTGTGAAAATGGTTTTCAACATCAAATTTGCCAATAATCAAATAGAAGATGTGTATATTCAATGAAAAATAGTATTTGAATAAAACAACCTGTTAGCGCATTTATCTAAATAAGTGTTTAATTAAAGATAGTTGAAGCCACTATTGTTATGAGCTAACAACTGGGATTTCAAGTAATGGAGTTTAGAACTAAAAGATGAATAAAAATGTAAACGCTTTACTTTTACTTTTATTATCAGTGAGTACAGTCAACGCTAATGAATTAAAAAAATTAAGTAATGATGAACTTTTGCAAATGACAGCTGAAAGTTTACCAGAAAAGCCGCAATATGATTTTGGTATTCAATATCAATACGTTGATGGTAATGAGATACAAGATCGTATTAAATTAAAACAATGGCTTGACGCTGCTGCTTTACAAGGTGATGCTAGTGCAGAATTTGATTTAGCCACATTGTACCAAAATAGTATTGGTATTGATCACAATAGTCACTTAGCTAAGCAATGGTATGAAACATCAGCACAACAAGGAAATGCTGATGCTCAATATGCTTTAGGCTGTTATTATTTTTATGGGTATGCTGGTGAACAAGATTACGCTAAAGCAAAAATGTGGTATGAAAAAGCAGCGCTACAAGGTGATGTACGTGCACAATTGCAATTAGGTTTATTGTTTTCAAATGGGTATGGTGTTGAAAAAGATTATCAGCAAGCAAAAAGTTGGTTTGAAAAATCAGCGGCACAAAACGATAATCGCGCTAAAGTAATGTTAGGTTTGATGTATTTAAATGGTAACGGCGTTGAGAAAAATTATAATGATGCAAAATCATGGATTATAGACAGTGCCAAATTAAACATTGAAAATGACCTTGCTCTTATGTATATAAATAATGATGGTTCCCAACCAGATTATGTTCAAGCAATAAAACTATTTGAAGTTGCTGCAAAAAGTGATGTTCATGCAAAATATTACTTAGGGTTAATGTTTATTCAAGGTGTTTTTGTTGAACCAAACTATGTAAAGTCAACGCAATACTTTATTCAAGCATGTGATGACCCAGATGTTGGTGATATTCCAATTTGTTTTTGATCTCTAACCTTAAAACTGACCATAATTTGTATTAATCAAAAAAGTAATGAATTTATTTTTTAATACTAACTAGTGTGACAGCGACTTTTTATCGATTTGAAATACCAAAATAGTACCGTAAATGCAACGCCAGTTGATAAAAGATCTGCTGTTGGTGATGAGGCCCAAACCCCATCTAATCCAAAGCATAACGGTAATAGGTATAGTGTTGGTAATAAGATCAAAATTTGTCGGGAAAGACTTAATAAAATGGATATTTTTGCCATACCAATACACTGAAAAAAGCTCGTGGTAACCATTTGAAAACCGACAAAAGCAAAAGATAATGTTGTATATCGTAAAGCTATCGCCGATATGTGCACTAAATCCTCATCAGAACTAAATGCACGCACTAATACATCTGGAACAAAAAAACCTAAAATAAAGCCAATGCTAGTAATGACTGTTGCAACTTTGACCCCATAGAAAAAAGTGGCTTTAACTCGTAGATAGTCTTTTGAACCATAGTTATAGCCAATAATTGGCTGCATTCCTTGATTGATACCAATAACAATCATAATAATCAATGTAATTAATCGATTAGCATTGGAATAACCTGCAATCGCATCATCACTTGAAACGTTTGACAAAGGAGCATAATGGGTAAGTTGCCAATTAATAAACACAACCACAATAGAAGCGGCGACTTGCATCGCAAAAGGTGACATACCAATTGATAAAATTGATTTAATATATATCCAATTAAGTCTAAAGTTACAGCGATACAGTTTAATATTGCTATTTCTACTGATAAAGTGCTGCATCACAAATAAAAAGCTAATAAACATCGATAAAGTAGTTGCAAAAGCTGCGCCACGCATCCCCCAACCAAAGCCAATGATAAAAATAGGTGCTAAAATGATGTTGGCAATGACACTAATAAACATGGTGACCATTGCTTTAAATGGGTAACCGCTTGCCCGCATCATATTGTTATAGTTAAATGTTAATGTAATAAATATGCTGCCGGGCAAATATACTTGCAAAAACTCTTTAGCATATTGATGATTGGTTGGGCTGGAGCCGACAAAATGTAAAACGGGATCAACGAAGTAGAGTAGTGATGCTAAAGTTATACCACTTAAAACAGCGGTTAACATAAACGATGTTCCAGCAATTTTTTCGGCTTTATCCGTTTCTCCACGACCTAAAAAAATTGATATGCGACTCGCTGACCCAATACCTACAAGCATACCGATACCCGCTGTCAGGTTCATTACAGGTAAAATAATACCAGCCCCACTCAGTGCCTCACGACCAATCCAATGACCGATAAATATACCATCAATAATGTTATACAGTGTATTGACAATAGTACCAATTACTGCCGGTAAAGCATACTGCCAAAACAACCAACTAATTTTTTTATTTCTGAAATCGTTGTAAACATCTTGAGAGTGAGTCATCGATTTTATTTTCCCACAGTTAAATGTTGTAAAAAATATTAAAAAAACGCGACATTTGAGTATGAAATAATTTAAATTGCATGACTAACAGGGCATTAAAAACGTAATGACTGATCTCAATACCAACTAATTTAAATTTATTTAGTTTAACACGTTATAACAAACGTTTAATAATTCTATCAACACGAATGCGACTTAAGCGTTTAATCAATTTATGTACCTGTTTTGGATAAAATTGACTAGCTTGAATTTGTTGGAAATGAGTAACCAATGTCGTTTTTTGACGAATGGTATCGAGTTCCTGCTTAATTTGTTTTTGTAACTCTTGTTTAGGGTCATGAACTAAAATGCCATTTTCCAGATCTAAACGCCAAGCACGAGGATTAAGATTATTACCTGTAATAAGCATCCATTGATTGTCTACCCAAACACCTTTAAGGTGATAAGTTTGATCTTCATCTTTCCACAAACGAATAATTAATTGTTGTTTATCAATATAAGGTTGTAAACGTTCAATAAAGTTTCTTAAATTGATTTCATATAAATAAGGTAATCCACCCGAAATATTAAAAGGTTTATCTGGTGGAATATAGAAATCATTTGCTTCTTTATCGCCAATAATAATTTCGACTTGTCTACCCTTTCTAAGTAATCGAATAATATCGCGAACCAAAATATTGGGTAAATTAAAATAAGGGGTACAAAATATAACGTTATGTTGTGTTGTATTAATTAAATGATGAATAATTTTATTTAAACTATTATTGCGCCCAAGTCCTGCAATAGGCGAGACGGTTAATTCATTATTACTTGCATCGCCCTTATATTGATAATTTGCTTCACTAAGGTGTTGGCGTAATGTTTTTATTTCAACTTTAATTTGTTTACGGGTTTTATGTTGTTCCCCATCTAAACGCTGCAATCCATCAAAAGGTAAAAAATTATCATTGACATATTTTATCATGCAATCAGCTAGCGTTTTATTGGTGATAAGATGATATCTGTCATAACGATATTTATTAAATTTATGTAAATAAACATTATTGATGCTTGCACCACTGTATATGACTGTATCATCAATAATTAATCCTTTAAGATGCAACACACCAAGCACTTCTCGTCGATTAATTGGCACACCATAAACCGGAATGTCAATATCGGGATGTTGCTGTTTCATCTGATTATAATAACGCGCATTGGTTTGATTTTTGTCTTCACCAAACCGTCCGCGTTGTGCTCGATGCCAGTCGACAAAAATTTTAATGTCTAAATTTGGTTTTTGTTTTTTTGCTTGATAAAGTGCATTTAAAATTTCTTGTCCTGCTTCATCCTGCTCTAAATATAACGCTATTATGTAAATTCGGTGTTGTGCTTTGTGAATACTTTCGAGCAAAGCAATTCGATATGCATTTGGATCAAATAAAATGCGGTATTGACTAGCATCTTGAGGAATTTTTGCTAAATCATCAAGATGCTTTTGATGGTTATATCTAATAAAAGGTATTCTCATTATTTAAATATCATTATAACTGGACTATGTAGTAGCATAGCATAAAATACACCAGAAAATAATACTCCTTTTTACTTTACATTAGGGCATAAATCAAGTTTGTGACAAGCTTCGATTAATGACTAATCAACTTTATTGTTAAGCTTGTTCATCGACCCATGATTCAATAAGCTTATAAGTCAATGCTAGCACAACTGGACCAATAAACAATCCCATAATACCAAAGGCGAGTATTCCTCCAATAACACCAAACAATATGAGCAAAAATGGTAAATCGGCACCTTTTTTTATTAAATATGCGCGCATTACACTATCAAGTGTTGTTAAAATAATCGCGACAAAAATTAACACAATTGCCGAAATGGTATTACCATCCCAAAATTGCCAGATAATGCAGCCTATCATGACAATAACCGGACCGATTTGCGCCACACAGCAGATAAATAAAATGAGCGTCAAAATGCCAGGGAAGGGCATGTTAGTAAGCACAAAACTGATGCCACCAATTAGTGCCAATGTGATAGCTGTGACTACAACACCTAAAGCCACAGCTCTTATTGCTTGACCAGCTAAAGTAACGGTTGTTTTACCATACTGTTTTGATAAACGATTAGCAAAAACATAGACGTATTTTGTAATACTTTCACCTTTAAGAAATAATAATAAACTGAAGATGATCATTACACCGGCATGGAAGATAAATATACTGATATTGGTGGCTTGTTCTAAAAGCCATCCAACTAAAATACCGATATATGGCTGGATATCGGAGATCAGCTCCGATCCATCTGTTTGAATGATTTCTAACCATTTTTGGTGTAATTCATTTCCAAACATAGGTAGGCTACTTAACCAATCTAATGTCGGCAATTCACGATGAGGTAGTGTTCTAGCCCATTCAATTAAATAATGGCCATTTTGTGCAACACTACTAATAATTAATATAAATGGTATAATACAAACGAAAGCCAAAATTAGTGCCATGACTAACAGTGATAACCAGCGTTTATTAAATAGTTTTTGTTGGATTTTTATCATTAATGGCCAAGTGGCAATTACCACCATGACCGCCCAAAAAAAACCAAACAAAAAAGGTTCAACAACACGATAAGTAATAATGATTAGTAATCCTATTATTAATAGGTTTAAAATCAATTTAAGTAAATCGTACGTATTTTTTTCAGCTGGCATTTTTGTACCGTATTATTTAGTCTAGAAAATGTTATTATACGCAATAAGATTCAAAAAGCATATGTTGTGTGTTAACCATTATACTTTTTTCGGAGGTGTAAAAATGAAAAAAATAATATTATTAATGATGATGAGTGTTGCATTAGCTGCATGTTCTACATCACCAAAATCATCTAAAGTTGTACAGAATGCAAATGATACAGCACCTTTCCCAGAAGCCATGCCTGGCTATACTCGCTATGCTATTCATCTTCCTGCATTAAAAGATGAAAATAGTGCCCGTGTCGAAGTGTTAGTTGGTAAAGATATGAATGTTGATTGTAATGCGCATAGCCTTAGCGGGACTATTAAACAACAAGAATTAAAAGGTTGGGGATATTCGTATTATGTTGTTGATAAAGCCAAAGATGGCATATCTACACTCATGGCTTGCCCAGAAAGTACTAATAAAAATCAATTTGTAACTATCGGTAATAATATCGGAACGGTAAATTATAATAGTCGCTTACCAATTGTTTTTTATGTACCAAATGATTTAACCGTTAAATATCGTGTCTGGCAAGCAGACGCCAAAATTTTGCAAGCGACTGCCGAATAAAACAGCTAAATTAATTGTCAATTTATTATAAATAGTGGGTTGAGCGGTCAAAATATCGTCACTCAACCCCGAAACTTAGGATATTTGATATTTTAAGTAGACATCTCAAAAAAAAAAGGTATTTTATCCCTCGTAATGCAAGGTTAGCTCTACTCGTTCATTAAATTTATTAATGACTTGTGATTGCCTGATTACCTCGGTTTCGCCATACTTTTTAATGAAGTTATTGGTAAAATTTGGGGGTCCATTGAGTTTATCCAATGGGCTTGTGTCTAACATGTAATATCCCTAAACTAGAGGAGAAGTGGTGAGCATGTTTACTCAACGTAAAACAATTCTTTCAATCGTAGCTGGTGTTTCACTAGCGTTATCTCAATCAGCAATAGCTAAAGATCGAGTCGTCCATTTTTATAATTGGGCAGGACAAATCGGTTCACAAACTATCAGTGATTTTGAAAAGTCAACAGGTATAAAACTGGTTTATGATGTTTATGATTCAAACGAAGCATTAGAAGGAAAACTCATGGCTGGGCATTCAGGTTTTGATGTCGTATCGCCTTCTGATAGCTTTTTAGCTAGACAAATTAAATCTGGAATTTATTTACCTTTAGATAAAAGTAAATTACCAAATTGGAAAAATCTAGATCCTAATTTAATGAAATTGATGGCTAACCATGATCCTGATAATACCTATGCCATTCCTTATGTATGGATGACAACGGGTATTGGTTATAACATCGATAAGGTGAAAGAACGTTTAGGCGATAATGCACCTGTAGATAGCTGGGACTTAGTATTTAAACCAGAAAATATGGAAAAGCTTAAAGATTGTGGTGTGGCATTTTTAGATGCACCGACCGAAATCTTTGCTAGTGCTCTTCAATATTTAGGTAAAGATCCAAATAGTACAGATGCAAAAGATTACACTGGCGCTGCTTACGAGTTGTTAGAAAAAGTGAGACCAAATATTCGTTATTTCCATTCCTCACAATATATTACAGATCTTGCTAACGGCGATATCTGCGTTATTTTAGGTTGGTCAGGCGATATTTTACAATCCCGAGATAGAGCAAACGAAGCGAAAAATGGCGTACATATTGGTTATCAAATTCCAAAAGAAGGGGCATTAGTCTTCTTTGATACTTTTGCTATTCCAAAAGATTCAGAAAATGTAGAAGAAGCACATGAGTTCTTAAACTTTGTCATGAAACCAGAAATTGCAGCGCAAGTAACCAACGATGTTAATTTTGCAAGTGCTAATAAAGCGGCTAATGATGAGTTTGTCAAACCAGAAGTGAAAAACGATCCAGCGGTTTATCCAAAACCAGAAGTAATGGAAAAATTATTCACTTTAAAAGTAAAAGAACCTAAACTTGAACGTGTTATTACCCGCACGTGGACAAAACTAAAAACTGGTAAATAACCGATATTCTTGGTACTACGCTATTTACTAGTCTGATATAGACGGAGAGGTTAATTTGATCTTTCCGTCTCGTTTTTTATGGCTTGTTGTTATGAGGAAAAAAGAGTGAACAATAAAACAACAAATCAGGTACAGCCTAAAAAAAAGATGATAACTCCATTACTGGAGATCAAAAATTTAACTAAAGTTTTTAATGATGATTATTATGCGGTTGATGATGTCAACCTGACCATTTATACCGGTGAGATATTTGCCTTGTTAGGGGCATCGGGTAGCGGAAAATCAACATTATTGCGTATGCTTGCTGGTTTTGAACAACCTACCTCCGGACAAATTATTTTAGATGGTAAGGATCTATCGCAAGTTCCTCCTTACAATCGCCCGATCAATATGATGTTTCAATCGTATGCTTTATTTCCTCACATGACGGTTGAGCAAAATATTGCTTTTGGCTTAAAACAAGACAAATTAAATGCGCACGAAATCAAACAACGCGTTGAAGAGATGTTAGCGCTTGTTCATATGGAACAATTTGGTAAACGTAAACCCCATCAGCTATCAGGTGGTCAAAGACAACGTGTAGCCTTGGCTCGTAGTCTAGCGAAAAGACCAAAATTATTATTACTTGATGAACCAATGGGTGCCTTGGATAAACAACTTCGTGACCGTATGCAACTTGAAGTAGTTAGCATTTTAGAACAAGTAGGTGCAACTTGTGTCATGGTTACGCACGATCAAGAAGAAGCAATGACGATGGCAGGACGAATTGCCATTATGAATAAAGGTCAATTTGTACAAATCGGTGAACCAGAAGAGATTTACGAACATCCAAACAGCCGTTACAGTGCTGAGTTTATTGGATCAGTCAATATTTTTGATGGTATTTTGCAAGAAACATTAGAAGATGGTTTGATTCTTAACTGCCCAATGATCAAACACCCATTAAAAGTTGATTATGATTCACCAGCGGTTGAAGGTGTTCCTATTCAAGTTGCACTACGTCCAGAAAAAATTAAATTATGTGACGAAATTCCAGAACAAGGTTACAACGTAGCGAGTGGTGAGGTTGTTGAAATTGCCTATCTTGGTGATTTATCAATTTATCATGTCAAATTACCAAGTGGGCAAATTATTATTGCGCAGTTACAAAACGAACATCGTTATCGTAAAGGTATGCCAACATGGGGCGACATTGTCAATCTTAGTTGGGATATTGATAGTTGTGTTGTGCTTACCGAATAGACAAAAGAGGATATCATGATGCGATCCATTTTATTGGGTTTATTGTTAAATGCATTTGTATTACTCAATGTTTATTGGCGTTTTGTCTCAACAGATTCATTTGACAATCTATTTTTAGATGCGCTTTTCACTGCAATGACATTCAGTTTTTTATTGTCATGCTTAGGATTATATTTAGCCTATTATAAGCCATCTAAATTTGCTTATCGTTTGATTATTGCCGGCAGTATTTTATTTATTCCTGCTGGTTTGGTCGCAATCTATTTTGCTTATAAAAAGATGCGCCAACAACGCAATGACTCAGATTTAATGACGTTATATGGTCGACTAGCAGTGATTAGTATCCCTTATTTATGGATGTTATTACTGTTTTTATTACCATTTTTAATTGTATTTCGAATTAGTTTTTCTGAAATGGCTTCAGCGGTGCCACCTTATACTGACTTATTCAGTTATGATGATGGTTTACTCAATATTGCTTTAAATTTTGGTAATTACTTAAATTTACTGAGCGATACCATTTACATTGATTCTTATTTGCAATCATTGAAAGTAGCGGCTATTTCAACGATTTTATGTATCTTAATTGGCTATCCATTAGCTTGGGCTATTTCACAATGTAAACCCTCAACCCGAAATATCTTATTATTATTAATTATCTTACCATCATGGACATCGTTCCTCATTCGAGTATATGCTTGGATAGGTATTTTAAATCCTAATGGACTACTTAATAATTTCTTAATGTGGTTAGGTGTTATTGACCAACCACTTATTATAATGAAGACCTATTTTGCGGTTTATATTGGTATTGTTTATTCTTATTTACCTTTTGTGGTACTGCCAATTTATACCTCATTAAGTAAAGTGGACTCTACTTTGATCGAGGCTGCATTAGATTTAGGATGTAAACCAATTAAAACCTTTTTTAAAATTATTGTGCCATTAACTAAAAATGGTGTAATTGCTGGTGGTATGTTGGTCTTTATTCCGGCTGTTGGGGAGTATGTGATTCCTGAACTATTAGGTCCATCTGAAGGCATTATGATAGGTACACAACTTTGGACTGAATTCTTTAATAACCATGACTGGCCGGCAGCATCTGCAGTGGCTTCGGTAATGTTGTTGATATTAATTATACCTATTTACTACTTTAATAAATTCCAAAATCGACAATTGGGAGGTAAATAGATGAATAATTTACCTGTTATTATGCGATCAGCTGTGATTATTTTTATTGCTTCATTCTTAGGCGCTTTATTGTTAACCGTTTTGATCTCGTCATCAGGATTAGAATTAATTGGCAATAGTCACCTATATATTGGTTGTTTGATTTTCAGTGTGATTGTTACCTTGATTATCACTTTAGCGTTGATATGTCGCAGTTTAAAAGCGCTGATTTTATTGGTGGTATTTTCTTTTTTGTATATCCCAATGATTATTCTAATTGTCTATTCGTTTAATAGCTCTCGTCTAGTGACCGTTTGGGCTGATTTTTCGACTAAATGGTATGTTGAACTAGTGCATAACGAAACCCTACTCAAAGCGGTGGGATTAAGTTTATCTATTGCGGCAGGAGCAGCAACGCTTGCAATTGTTCTTGGTACGTTAGCATCGTATGCAATTATCCGCTTTAGACGATTTAAAGGCTCTAATCTTTTTTCATTTATGACTACTGCACCATTAGTCATGCCTGACGTTATTACTGGTTTGGCGTTATTACTATTATTTGTTGGAATGGGACAAGTATTAGGTTGGCCAAAAGATCGAGGGGCAATAACTATTTGGATGGCACATGCAACTTTCTGTACTGCTTATGTCACCGTTGTTATTAGTGCAAGGTTACGCGAGCTTGATAAGTCAATTGAAGAGGCAGCGTTAGATTTAGGTGCCAATCCTTTAAAAGTATTTTTCATTATTACGTTACCAATGATTGCACCGGCTTTAGTTTCAGGCTGGTTATTGGCGTTTACGCTATCCCTTGATGATGTGGTTATTGCTAACTTTGTTACTGGTCCTGGCGCAATGACATTGCCAAAATTAATCTTTTCGAAAGTAAGATTAGGTGTCGATCCTCAGGTCAACGCATTGGCAACAATTATCTTATTAATAGTAGGAATAATTGGATTTATCTCATGGTTATGGATGCGTAAAGCTGAACGACGCAAAATGCGTGAAATGCGCGGATATTAGATAATATTGATGCTTAATCGGATCTTAGGCATTGCCTAATGTTATTTTTAAGTGTTAGGATGCAAGCGCTAAATTCAGGTTATATTCTGTTTTAGCGCTTATACTACAAGTTTAGTATCGATTTTGTCACGTTAATAAAAATATGTTATGAATCTTTGATAATGATAGTTCTTCAACTCCCACAATCTCAAAATAATATCTTCATTCGCATTTGCTGATTTTGTTCTCATCCTTCATAAGTGATTGTTAAAAAGATTTAACCGAAACTATTTGGCGCTTGAATTGCTGTTGGGCAGATTATCAAATCATAATCTGTAATTGTGCCGTATCAGTACTGATTGGTTCAATGCATTGCGCAACATAAATTATTATGCTGATTTTGACGTGTAATAGGATGTTACTCTGCGTGACCGTGCTAGCCTTTGCTATCTTTGTGTAGTTTGTTAACATGAATAACATAGAATTATGTGGCGGTAAGCTAACTTTATCATTGGGTTTATATTCGCTTTAAGCACTTAGGTCTATGCTATTAATGTATAATAATAGATATCGATACTGAACAATTTTGTTAACAATTATTAACATTGTTACCCTAAATGACTCTGAGCGATAAGTTAAATAACAGTGGTTAGCGCATATTGCAATTAGCTATAAACGTGTTTTTTAATTGATATAGTACTTTCGATACAATTGCTTGAGGCTAACTTAATAAATTTTCGTGTTTTTTTATTTATTTTGTATTATAGTATTTGCCGTCAATTTAGTGACAAAGTTCTCAGGGCGGGGCGTAATTCCCCACCGGTGGTATAGCCCACGAGCGCTTAATATTTATCCTATTGATATATTTAATATTGATAAACATTAAGGACAAGCAGATTTGGTGTAATTCCAAAGCCGACAGTTATAGTCTGGATGAAAGAGAGTAGCTTATCTTTTCTTAATTTGCTATTAGCAAAATCATTATGGTCAAGCACTTGCCCTGATTCTGGTATTTAATTTATTTATACTTATAGTTTTACTTAATGATATCTACTTAGTTGTTCTTTTTTTATCTATCGATATCAGATTCATTTTGTATTGCTTTGGGATAAATATAATTATTTTATAAAAGGATGGGTATTTACCATGAATCAGTTTAATTTAAATGAATTTGGAACATCTGTTGAACGAGTAGATCGTGCAATTAATTCCATCAAAGCCGGTCAAGGTGTTTTAGTTTTAGATGATGAAGACCGCGAAAACGAAGGCGATATTGTTTGGTCAGCCGAAACAATTACAACACCACAAATGGCACTGACTATTCGTCATGGCAGTGGCATTGTCTGTTTATGTATGCCAAAAGCTTATTGTGACAAATTACAATTACCTATGATGGTTGCGAATAATACTAGCAAAAATCATACCGCATTTACGATATCAATTGAAGCAGCTCAAGGCGTAACAACAGGCGTTTCAGCCGCAGATCGCGTAACCACTATTAAAGCGGCCGTTGCTGATCATGCTAAACCGTGTGATTTAAATCATCCAGGACATGTTTTTCCATTAGTTGCACAAGAAGGTGGGGTTTTAACACGTCGTGGCCATACTGAAGCGTCGGTTGATTTAGTGACTTTGGCCGGTTTCAAACCCGCTGCGGTTATTTGTGAAATCACCAATGATGATGGCTCAATGGCAAGAGCTCCGCAAATAGTTGAATTTGCCAAACAGCATAATTTACCAGTGGTTACTATCGAAGATATTGTAGAATATCGTAAAGCTAGATAATTAGATTTTATTATGCCGACTTTGTCGGCGTAGATAATTATTTGATAATGTTATTAAAAATATTCACTATTTTTATATGATGTGATCATTGATGTTATATCAATTAGATGAATAAAATAAGTTATTACTATTTCAATTTTAACTGGCTTACTCTATGTTACGTTTAATTTTGGTCTATTTTGTGGTTATTTTTATGTTGACTGGTTGTCAAACAGATCGTCAAAAATCAATGAATGTTATTGTGGCGAATGCTAAAACCGAAGTTGTTCATTCCAAATCAATTGGCGATTATAAAATAACTATCTATACACCAAATAAACCAACACCCAAAGATGGTTGGCCAGTTATTTACTTACTTGATGGCGACAGCTATTTTTTAACTGCTTACAATATGATGACCAATCAAGCTTGCGATCGTTGTGTGATTAAGGAAGGAATGATTGTCGCAATTGATTATTCGGGTGAATCTCGACGCGGATTGGATTATTTACCTAAACCTGAAAAGCTAGTTGCCGAAATTTTGCCTAATCATCAAATCAATTTACCTGTAAGTTATGGTGGAGCAGATGATTTTTATGATTTTCTAACAAAAGAGCTTAAACCTGAAATAGAAAAACGTTTTCCTATTAATCCTAACAAACAAGCGATTTTTGGTCATTCATATGGGGGATTATTTAATCTTTATGCTTTTTTAGCAAAACCGATAGCTTTTGATACTTATATTATTTCTAGCCCATCGATGTGGTTTAGTGGTGGATATATGTTTGACTTATTGTCTAAACATCTAGCCAACGATAAGCGCCCAACTTTGGGTAAACCAGTTAATTTATGGCTTTCTGTCGGTGGAGCCGAGCAATCATTACTTGCTGCTGAGTTGAGTTTACCTGAAGCGGAACAAAAAATATTATTACAGCATCGTCAAAATCGAAAAATGGTTGATTCTTCAACGCGACTATTTGAAAAATTAAAACAAGCTAATATTACGAATCTACAATTGAATTATACTATTTATCCTAATCAGTCTCATAAAACGGTGGCTATTTTTGCACTGCAAGAGGGGATGCAAGTAAATTTTAATGCCAATTAAAAATATTGAATTATCGCCGATTAATTTATAAATTTTTTTGCTTTAAATACAATCAAATAGACTTTCTTTGTGTAAATTCGGTTTACATTATTTACAGTTAATTAATAATGATAACTATTATTAATTAACTCTCCCATTTTTTTAGGAAATAAAATACATGATTTTAAAACGTAAATCGACTTATCTATTGACGGTTTTAATTAGCTTTGTTTGTCATAATGTCTACGCAGACAATACCCCGTCATCAACCAACAAAAATAATGATAGTGATGATGTAATGGTTGTTACAGCAGCAGAACAAACTAGGCAAGCACTAGGTGTTTCGGTTATTACCGAAAAAGATATCAGTAAAATGCCTCCCAAAAATGATCTCTCTGAAATTATTCGTACCATGCCTGGTGTTAACTTGACTGGTAACTCAACCAGTGGTCAACGTGGTAATAATCGTCAAATTGATATTCGTGGCATGGGACCAGAAAACACCCTTATTTTAGTGGATGGTAAACCGGTAAAAAGTCGTATGTCAGTTCGTTATGGATGGCGAGGAGAGCGTGATACACGTGGTGATACTAACTGGGTACCTGCTGATATTGTTCAGCGGATTGATGTTATTCGTGGACCAGCTGCTGCACGTTATGGTGATGGAGCTGCTGGTGGGGTGATTAATATTATTACTAAACAGCCAACTAATGAATGGCATGGCGCGTTAAACAGCTATATCAATTTACCATCTCATAGCGAAGAGGGAGCAACCAAACGAACCGACTTTGTATTAACTGGTGGTTTAACCGATAATTTAAGCATGCGTTTATATGGGAATATTAATAAAACCGAGGCTGATGATTGGGATATCAATCAAAAACATCAGATTAATCCTAATTCTACTAGTGCAGGGCGTGAAGGGGTACGCAATAAAGATCTAAATGGATTACTACGTTGGGATATTAGCAAACAGCAATCATTGGAATTTGAAGCTGGTGTGAGTCGTCAAGGTAATATTTATGCGGGTGATACGCAAAATAATAACCCAAATCCATTAGTTAGTCGTTTTTACAATGATGAAACGAATAGAATGTATCGGCAAAATTATGCATTAACCCATCGAGGCTATTGGGATAATGGTGTCAATACCATATCTTATGTACAAGTAGAAAAAACACGCAACAGTCGTTTAAATGAAGGTTTGGCTGGTGGTACAGAAGGTCGATTTGATAATGGCGATTTTTCAACGATCAAATATGACAATATTACCTTACATAATGAAACCAATTTACCGTTGACTATTGTTGTGCCGCAAACCATTACCATTGGAGCTGAATATAATCATCAAAAAATGAAAGATCCTACTTCAAATACTCAATCCACAGAAGAAGGCGGCAGTGTACCATGGATTAAAGATAAAAATCGAAGCGTGGAAAGTTCAGCTAATTTATGGGGAATGTTTGTCGAAGACAATATTGAGTTAACCCAAACAACAATGTTAACACCTGCATTACGCTATAATCATCAAAGTGACTCGGGTAGCAACTGGAGCCCAAGTTTGAATTTAGCTCAAGAATTAGGTGACTATTTTACCTTAAAATTAGGTATTGCTCGAGCTTATAAGGCTCCAAACTTGTATCAATCAAATCCTAACTATCTACTTTATAGTCGAGGACAAGGGTGTTATGGTGCTGGTGGTAGTTGTTATCTAATTGGTAATAATAATTTAAAAGCTGAAACTAGTGTAAATAAAGAGATAGGTTTAGAATTTCATAATGACGGTCTTATTGCTGGTATGACTTATTTCCGTAATGATTATCGTGATAAAATTGATTCAGGTATCAGATCAATTGGTCAAGCTGATGGTGGAAAAAACGCCTTCAAAAATTCTAATATTTTTCAATGGCAAAATGTACCTAAAGCCGTGGTTGAAGGTTTAGAGGGTAGCTTAACGGTGCCGGTTACATCAACCATTAATTGGCGTAATAATCTTACATGGATGTTACAGTCAAAAAATAAACAAACAGGGGATTATTTATCGATCATTCCAAAGTATACTCTCAATTCAGCAATTGACTGGCAAGTGACTGAACAACTCTCATTTTTAACAGCATTAACTTGGTATGGTAAACAAAAACCGAAAAAATATGACTACCTTGGGGATAAAGTAACCGATACTTCAACTCATCAACTAAGCCCTTATGCAATTTTGAATCTTAGTGGTCAGTATCAATTTAATAAAAACTTTACCCTAACTGCAGGTGTTGATAATCTCTTTAATAAACGTTTATTTAGAGAGGGTAATTCATCATCTCTAAAAAATCCAAAAAATGGCGTGATAACCGTTCGTGGTGCGGGTGCAGCAACTTATAATGAACCTGGTCGTACGTTATTTATTGGTACAAATCTTTCATTTTAAGTAAGTTTGCTTTTTTCTTCATTCGCTGTACATGATCAATTGATCAGCGATAGTTTTATTTATAATGCTTTTTTTATGCCTTGTAAAAATAGCTCGACGGTAAAAGCAAATACTTGACCGGGTTCAACAGCTTGAAATGCAGGAGCTAATTTTTTGGTTAATGTAAAACCTTGCTGAGGCAGATTTTCAATGTCATTTAGATCCGCATCATCAGCAGGGCGAAGTAATCCTCCTGCTTCAGAAGCCGCAAGTCCAATAATACAAGCGTAATAACCCAAACAAAAACTAGTTACTTGATTATCATTAAAGCCAGCATCTGTTAACGCCTGACAAACATATTCAGCTCGAATATAATCGGCAAGTCCAGTACTCCAAAACTGCTGCATTAATTTGAAACTATTTGGATAGGCAAGAGCTATTTGCCGATATTGATAAGCTAAATGTCGAAGACGTTCATCCCAAGGCATACTGTTATCAATAGTTGATATTCTACGGGTTAATTCTTCAGCCATTGCCCGTTCCAGCCCTTTTTTTGATTTAAAATGATATTGTAGTGACATTGGATCACAAGCGATTTTGGCGGCAAGTTTACGCACACTAAAAGCGGAGTTGCCAACTTCCTCCATAAAATCTATCGCTGCCACTACCATTGCGTGGGCTTCAAGTCCTTTTGGCCCTGTATTTTTCATTTTATCGGAATTTTTCATAGCTAATCTCAAGATGTTATAGCAATAACATTATATCGTTATTATGATAATTCATGCAAAACTAACCTAATCATAAAAGCTTGAACTATTGAATAATAAACGATTTTAACCTTGCAATTTCTATTTCTTCGTTGTAGAATTATCCCATTATAAGCAATTTATAATAAAGTTTTTGTAAAAAAGTTTAAGTAATTATATACGTTTAAGTATAAAACAAGCTTTATCTTTTTTAGCAAATTAACTAATTTCTTTTGGTGGCAACTTTCTTGGTTTGCGAACCATCTTTTGTTTTCTACGATACAAATTCGGTGAAAAAGCAAAACTAAATAATGATTAAAAGAGTTGATGATAGCAATGAGGTAGCTATGTCTAATATAAATAAAGAGTGGGCGTTTGTCGTGCTTACCTGTTTTTTTGAGTTGTGTTGGATCTTTGGATTCAGTGTCGCAACCGAATTATGGCATTGGCTTATCATTATCACTTTACTTATTGTTGATTTTACGTTTTTAACGAATGCCTGCAAAACCATACCTACAGGTACTGTGTATGCAATTTTTTCAGGGGTCGGTGCGGTCGGAGCAACCATTTTTGATGTGTTATTATTTGATAAACATGTTACATTGCTTCATGTGTTCTTTGTGGCTTTAATTATTATTGGTGTTATTCAACTTAAACGTACTGATAGTTAACAATAAGGATATTAGTAGGAGATAAGTATTCATGGGTTGGCTGTTAATATTTACTGCATCGATTTTTGAAGTTGTAGGTGCAGTAGGGCTTAAGCTTTATGCAGAGAAAAAAAATGTGCTGCGATTAATTGCATATTGGGGTGGTTTTTTTATCTCTTTTGTATTATTTTATTTTTCACTTCATTATCTTGAGTTAAGTATTGTTTACCCTGTTTGGGTAGGGCTTGGAACATCTGGTGCGGTATTAACCAATATATTTTTATTTAATGAACCTAAAAACATGCAACGTTTATTTGGTTTAGCAATTATTATTATTGGCGTGGTTGGATTACATATGACGATGTGATGCACATATTATCAATTTTAATGAATTATTGTTACTGATTTCTTTACTAGAACATAAAACCTATTGTTGCGATCGCTACTTAGCGATAAGTTGAATTAACTAATTAATCATCATATAAAAACCTGCTAAAAAGTTCAGCATAAAATATGCTTTGATAATTCTAAACTACGATAAAATAATAGATAAAAAAACCGGAGATAAACTCCGGTTAACGCAAAGCTTTTGAATAAAACGTTAGAGTGATAATTTGATGATTAAATTTCTTTAGCGTGTTGTTTTAGGTAACTTGCAACGCCGTTTGGATTAGCTTGCATACCTTGTTTACCTTTTGTCCATTGCGCAGGACAAACTTCACCATGTTCTTCGTGGAATTGGAAAGCATCAACAATACGAAGCATTTCATCGATATTGCGACCAATTGGTAAATCATTGATAGTTTCGTGACGAACAATACCCGATTTATCGATAAAGAACGATGCACGTAGAGCAACACCAGCTTCAGGATGTTCAACACCATATGCTTGCATAATTGCATGTTTAATGTCCGCGACAATTGGGAATTTCACTTCACCAATACCACCTTTATCTTGTGGAGTATTACGCCAAGCATTGTGTACATACTCAGAGTCCATTGAAACACCAATTACTTCAACTCCGCGTTTTTTAAATTCATCTAAACGGTGATCAAAAGCAATAATTTCTGAAGGGCAAACGAAAGTGAAGTCCATTGGCCAAAAGAATACAACTGCATATTTACCTTTGATATGATCAGCTAAATTAAAATTGTTTACAATTTCGCCAGTACCTAAAACAGCTGCTGAAGTAAAATCAGGGGCTTTGCGAGTGACTAATGTCATAATTTTCTCCTTAACAAATAAAATATAAATCAAGCTACGGGGCTTATTATAGCAATTAACGCTATTTGTCCAATTCGTTATAAGCAATTGATTTCATAAGTTTAAACTATTAACTTTGTTGTTTTTGTTCGAAATTACTTATTGATTTTTTCGGTTTCCCTTTATTTTTAGTGTCACGATGGCGTAATTTGATTTTTTTATTCTTTGCATCTTGTTTTTTGGTTTCACTTTTTAATTTTGCTTTTTGTGATGGCTTTTTCTTGGTTACGCGTTTAGGGGCTTTGGTTTTCGGTCTCAATTCGTCAATAGTTCTTAATTTAATCGGTTCTTGAATGTAACGTTCGATTTTTTGTAATAACTCATTATCATGAGCTTCGATGAGCATTATCGCCGTGCCTTTTTTGCCAGCACGCGCGGTACGACCAATGCGATGCAAATAAACATCAGCTGTTTTAGGGGCGTCAAAATTAATCACATGGCTGATATCATCAATGTCAATACCGCGTGCAGCAACATCAGTCGCCACTAATACATTAACTGTATTATTGATCATTCTTTTTATTGCTTCGTTGCGTTTGGCTTGTACCATTTCACCTTCTAGGTAACAACTATTGATGCCAGCTTGATGTAACCAAGTCACCAATTCATGCACACGTTCACGTTTACGCACAAAGATAATGGTTTTTTTCAACTCATCTTGTTTTAATAAATGGATTAATAAAGCCACTTTATGCGTTAAATCATCGGCTCGATAATAAAATTGTAAGATCTTTTTTCGCTCTTTGCGTGAGGGATCGGCATTAATTTCAATTGGATCATTTAAGATACGGCTGGCAAAGTTATGCAATCCTTCACCTTCAAGCGTTGCCGAAAATAAAAGTGTTTGTTTACGCCAACGTGTCTCTGCCGAAATGGTTTCAACATCTTGTGAAAAGCCCATATCTAACATACGATCAGCTTCATCTAAAATTAACATTTCAACAGCGCGGCAATCAAAATTTTCTTCTTTAATATACTGTAATAATCGACCGGTTGTCGCTATCACAATATCTTGATTTTTGCTAAACACTTCAGCATGATTCATATAAGCCACGCCACCGGTTATTGTCGCAGTGCTCAAATGCGTTGATTGTGTTAGGCGCTTTGATTGTTCTGCAATTTGCATGGCAAGTTCACGAGTTGGTGTTAAAATTAAAATACGTGGTGGACCAGGTTTGCGTCTAGGAAAATCGAGCAGATGTTGCACCGCAGGGATTAAAAAAGCCAATGTTTTACCTGTACCTGTGGGTGCAGATCCTAAGATATCTTTACCATCGAGTGCAGCAGGGATAGTTTGTGCCTGAATGGCTGTTGGTGTATGAATATTTTGTGCTTGCAGGTTTTCGATTAAGATCTCATCTAATCCTAAATCTAAAAATGTTTGTGCGGTCATAATGATCTTTTTAGCTAAAATTTTGGTACACATTATAGCGGCAATCCCTATAACTACAATCAATAAAAGCGTAGCAATGCTTAATGGTTGAACGGAAAATAAATATTTTGCCGTCTATCAACGTGTACTTTTAAGCACCATCAACGCCTTACAAAACTTTACGGAAAAACACATTACAAAAAAATTCATATCATTTAGTATATTATCAAATTATTATTCGATTATAGTTATATTGTTATTAAATTTATCTTCATTTTTTAACAGTATATCTTA
>NZ_LYST01000031.1 GCF_001693755.1 Gilliamella sp. wkB171 | reverse complement strand
TAAACATATATCAAACCTATAACATTAGTTATCACTTAACGGTATAACAGCACAGTGTTGATTGTTTTTTTAATTTTCACATATTTGAATATAATAATCTATAAATAATTGTTTAAATTTGTAAATCAACAAATTAATTTACAGGCATAATTCAACATACAATTGATATAGATTATAGTGATATGAAGTGGAATGACTATAAAGGATTAAAGCCATATCAAAAACGATAATAATATTATTTTTTATGAAGAATTATTGCGCCGAATGAATGAATCGACATAACAATTTTACCCGTTTGACGTTTGACGACTCAGCAAAAGTAAAATCTGAGACAATAGGGCTGGATTTTCGAAATAACAGTTTTACGACCTAAGTGGTATTTTGACTATAATTATAATGTAGTTAAATACCACGTTATGGACAATTTGTCAGATTATCAATATCTAACCTGACAAACGACTAACAACATATAATTTATTAGGTAATGCTTTTATCTTGTAGGGAGTGCGCTAATTCCATTTTCGCCCCGGCAGAAAATGTGTGCTGATTGATTTTGAGCAAGAGAAAAACCGTCATCCAAAACGCTTCCCAACGAATCACTTGATGGGTGTCCTCGTACAGAAAATGGCTTGTTTGTACGATACATTTCAGCTGTCCAAAGATGGCCTCCTAATCCTTGAGTGCCCCATTCGCTAAGAAAAGTACCTAAATCTCGAGAATAGGTATATTTTTTGGCATTATCTATTAGTTTAGCTGTCCATTCTAGTGTGTTAGCTTGTAAAGAGTTGGTCAATTCATCTCTTCGATACAGATATTTTTGTCGCCAAGCTTTACCTGCTTCTGACATATCATTAACCTGAGCGGATGTTGTTTTGGGTATTGTTTGACCATCTATTAGTCTTCTACATTCATCGTAGGCTGTATAACTATCATCATCTAAAAATCCTTTTACTTTCGTAGGTATTATTGCCCATTTTTGTGGTATAGGGAGCGTAATTTTACCGATGTTTTGCCAAGTTTTGCCTTTATCAGCAGTATATTCCATATTAATCGTTAAGGGTGTTGTGGGCTTAGTGACACTGTCATAACGTACATAGCAATTTGCACCCAAGCCTTCACTTGCGACCGAAGAGTGCAATGTAACCCAGTTGATACTATTGCTGCTATCTAGTTGGCAACGATACTGACTCTGATCGGCTCCCGAGCCGATTAACTTGAAGGTAATATATTTAAAACCGGTTATCGGTTTAAATTGTTCAGCTTTAAATCCACCACCTCGTTGATAAGTCGACGATCGGCTTGTACCAGAATCCCATACCTCTGGGTTATAACCATTAGGGTACTTAGTCATGTAAGAACTATTCTTATAAACATTCATACCTGGTTGAACAAAGCATAACTTAGGTGCTCCCTCAAGCATAAATTGGTAAGTAATAACGGGTTGACTACCATAAATGTTTTTATTAGGTTGACCGTATTTAGTCGATACCGCAACGTTTTGAGCACCAATTTTTAAAAAGTAAGGCCCCCCACACACATTGAATTCACGACTTAAATCATTTATCACGTTATTATTATCATACCAGGTTGCTGTTAGTGTGCCCTCTATGGTTGTGTTTTCAGTAAGTGAGGCATCACCATCATCATCACCAACGTTGTTGAATTGTGATAATGCATTTGCCTGACCATTAGCTGGAACCATCGTAATGATATCAGAAAATTTAGTTCCTTCAGGAACTTGCAAGGGTTTACCACCAAAAGAGAGCGATTCACTTACATCAACGAATTTTAATGCGTTATTATTTTCTGTTGTAGGCATTCTAAAACCAAGTAATTCATTCAATCCTTTGATTTTAGTCCCTACATTTCCGTCTTGATCTGATTTTAATTGTAAATAAGGTGCACTACCTACAATGGTTTTAACAGTAATATTTGATAACGCTTCGGTATAAGGTGAAAAAAGAATAAATAAAAAATGAATACCAATAATGTATAAATTTGATTTAAACGTTAAGCATATTTTTTTATTAAAAATAACTATCCGTTTAAAGGATAGTTGCAATAATAATTGATTAAAAATATTAACTGCAAAATGAGTAAAAAATAAGAAAACTAGTTTTTTCTTTGTTATAAAAAGTTTACAAATAGAATATTTACTATATATGTGAAAATCCTTAATTCTGAACATACACAAAACCTAAAATCCAAGTCCTTTTGAAGTTTAAATAAACAATCATTTTGATTATTCGTTATTTTTTATTTTTACATATATAAAAAAAATAATCTATAAATAACTTTTTTAAATTGAACAGACAATAAATTAATTTATACGAACAACTCAACACAACAACACAATATCGATATAGCGTAGAAAAAATATAAAGGGATTAGTGACAATATCAAAAACGATAATAATATTTTTTTATGAATAATTATTGCGTCGAAAGAATCGACGCAACAATTCTTAATGTCAAAGCGGGAAATTATAGATAAGTGAAAAGTTGTTCTTTTGGTAAACGTGATTTTGGTCGATGTGCGTTGCCATCATCAGCCGCGCGATAGCCTAATGTCGCAACTACAACACTTTTCAATCCCTTACTTTTAAGATCTAAAATTTCGTCAATTTTAGCTGAATCATATCCTTCGATAGCCGTAGAATCAACACCAATTGCCGCAGCAGCAAACAAAAGTTGCCCCAATGCAATATAAGTTTGCTTTTCTTCCCAACACTGTTGCGATTCAGGGGTTGCACTATTTAAATTAACAAAATAACGTCGACCTTGATCTTGCGATACTTTTAAATCTTCAGAAGGCAGACGACCGTCTTTTTCTTCTTGATTCAGTAGATTCACTAAATGACTTTCATCCAATGGCACTTTTATACAAAAAACAATAGTATGTGACGATCCTGTCACGCGTGGCTGATTAAAATCAGGAAAAGCAGGCAAAATCTTATTTTTTGCTGTGTCTGACTCAATCACATAAAAATGCCATGGTTGAGAATTTACCGATGATGGACTGTTTCTTAAAACAGTTAAAAGTTGCTCAATAATAGCTACAGGTATCTTTTTAGTAGGATCATAATGTTTAGTGGTATAACGTTTTTGCGAAATTTCGACGATATTCATATTTTTGACTCCACCTTTTGTTTAATAATGAACGATAACTTATTTTTAATTAACTTAATGATTTATATTTATTTTAGAATACTATTAATTACCACTTGAATAACAAATTCAACCGATCTTTACTTGTCTCTATGCTCCTATATAAAAATGCGTTTTATTACACTTCATTTTTTTATAAAAAAAACAAATAATAATTATAATTTTCATTTATATCATAGAGTTATTTATCAACAAAACGACACCAATATCTTTACAATAAAAAAAATAGAGAATATTATCTAGCACAATTTTAAAGGCTTTACAGTTTATAGTGATATTAAAGTACCGTTACGGAAAATGTGATGTTTAAAAGTAAACATATATTAACAAAATTATATACAGCAGTCTTTTTTTCCAATATTTTTTATTGTTTTTCAGCCAATGCATTAAGTGCCACATCTGTTCAAGTCATAAATGGCACAGAACCCTATATATCAATAGATAATGATCATACACAAGCAAACATAACTGATTTACTTTGGATTGCAGTAGAAAACGATCAAACTAATGGGACAGAAGAGGTTAACAATGAAAATTCAACTCAGATCGACACGCGAATAAAAAATCCTAATTTAACTTATTATATTCCTGATTTTGATTCATCTCCCGATAAATTAATTGTACTTCCAAAGTCTGTTGAGACTTTTGAAAATATAATAACATTATTAACTGATTATAATGCAAAAGAAGTGGATATTTTAACTATTTTAAACGATCATCAATATGTGAAAGATGATGATGGTGATAATGGGTTTAATGCTAGTGGGACGATGTCTCTTACAATAAAAGATAACAACAATAATACTATTGATCCGAGCGAAAAATTAAATAACTGTATTGGTTACTACGCATTGACATTAGCCACAACAGAATCACAGCTTTCAACCACATTTGGAGTACCTAATATTAGGACTTATCCAAGCGTAAATAAAACCTATTATGTCACATCTTCCTCCAATGATGTCCCTACGATTTGCTGGCTACAACCATCTTTAGAAAAAGGTAATCCACCAGAATTTGCTTATACAAAAGAAGAATACGAAGCGAATTATATTCAGAATCCTTGGGAACAAGATATGCCTTGGTGGGATGCCAATAAAGGTTTTTTGCCTCGAGGTTCGTCTGAAGAAAGTTATAATAAGTTTCCTACAACTGCTGCCAATAAATTATATTTTGATGCCGTCCTGTCAGGTGCAAACTGGAGACAAATTTCTTATACTAAATACCCAACAACATCGCCTATTAGTTTAAAACTTAGTGGTAAAGATAACGTACTTCGAGTTGAGTTTGTTGGTCCCAATTTTTCAGAAAAATTAAAAAATAATATTGCAGCTGCAAATCATACAGTTTTTTCTTTAACTGTCGGCAATAAAATAATTTATAGCTTTACAATCAATCAATGGTTCCTAATTTCTGAAAATGTAGTTTTTAAAGATCAAAAATCTGCTAGTCATTACTGTAGTTGTCAAAACCGAAGAGTCGGGCTGACTTCTAGGCTATCATTGACTAATGCAAAAAATTGGGATTATTTTTTGGGAGAAAATAAAAGAAATAATTACAAACGTAGTATTGGCGCGCTTTTATCTGAATGGGGGAATACGGTAAATGAAGTTTATCCAAGCGATTCAACATTATCAAATGCACTATCTAATTACACTTGGACATATGAACCAAACTACGATATGGATATAGCTGAGCCGCTAAAATCTAAATTACGAAATTTTAATCCTTTTGATGAAGATAATGGTGATGATGATGAACAAGGCACCTTATATCCACCACCAATACCTGATGATGGTAACGATGAACTATTTCCAGAAAACGAATGTGATCAAGACCCCATAGATTGGTCTTTTGAAGGAACAAAATTCTATGGTGTTAATGTAACCGACGGAAGTATTGCTTCATTCGATAAAGATACTCAAGGCTTAAAAGCTATCTGCTTTATCGATTAACTGAATTTTGCTGATTAAAATCATAATATTTAATGACCTTTTAAGATTAGATATTGACATTAACTATGTTCTTTGATAAAAATATTGACATTATTTTGACCAATATAAATTTAGAGACTCGTTTTAATGATTAGAACAACTACTCTCCTCACTAGCTTACTCCTCGCATTATTTTGCGCGGATCGCTTGTGTGTTGAGTAATGAGATAATCTATTAAACAACTCGACAAATCAACAAGAACCCGCGCTAAAGTGCGGGTTTTTTGTTTTCATAACTTGAAATACCGTAATAGCGCTAAAATATAGATAAGGAATAAACAATGAGCGATCAAGTCATTATTTTTGATACCACACTACGTGATGGTGAACAAGCTTTACAAGCAAGTTTAAGTGTCAAAGAAAAATTACAAATAGCGCTAGCTTTAGAAAGAATGCGGGTGGATGTGATGGAAGTTGGTTTTCCTATCTCATCCCCTGGTGATTTTGAATCAGTTCAAACGATTGCTAAAACAATTAAAGATAGCCGTGTATGTGCATTATCACGCTGTATAGATAAAGATATTGATGTTGCAGCAGAGGCGTTAAAAGTTGCCGATCAATTTCGTATCCATACTTTTATGGCAACTTCAACCTTACACGTGCAAGACAAATTAAAAATGACATTTGAAGATGTCGTTGAAAGGGCTGTGCACTGTATTAAACATGCACGTAATTATACTAATGATGTGGAGTTTTCTTGTGAAGATGCAGGTCGTACCCCAATTGATAACTTATGTCGGATTGTTGAAGCAGCAATTAAAGCAGGGGCAACAACGATCAATATTCCGGATACTGTCGGTTATACTGTCCCTTATCAATTTGGTGGCATTATTCGTACCTTATTTGAACGTGTCCCGAACATTGATAAAGCGATTATCTCTGTTCATTGTCATGATGACTTGGGTATGTCGGTGGCTAACTCGATTAGCGCGATTCAGGAAGGTGCTCGTCAAGTTGAAGGCGCGATGAATGGTTTGGGCGAACGCGCAGGCAATACAGCCTTAGAAGAAGTCATTATGGCAATTAAAGTTCGCCAAAATATTCTAAATGTTCACACCAATATTAATCACCAAGAAATCTATCGTACCAGTCAAATCGTCAGTCAAATTACTAATACACCAATACCTGCCAATAAAGCAGTTATTGGTAGTAATGCTTTTGCCCACTCCTCCGGCATTCACCAAGACGGCGTGCTTAAAAATCGCGAAACCTACGAAATCATGACACCTGAATCTATTGGTTTAAATCAAATCCAATTAAATTTAACTTCTCGATCAGGTAGGGCCGCGGTAAAACATCGACTTGAAGAGTTAGGTTATCACGATAAAGATTATAATTTAGACCAAGTGTACGAAGCATTTTTAGAGCTAGCAGATAAAAAAGGACAAGTGTTTGATTATGATTTAGAAGCCCTAATTTTTATCAATCAATTAAAAGATGAACAAGAACATTATGTGTTGGACTATTTTAATGTTCAATCAGGTTCAACAGTTGTCTCTACTGCATCAGTGAGTTTAATCATTGGCGATCAAAAATATTCAGATGCGGCAACGGGTAATGGTCCAGTTGATGCAGTTTATCAAGCAATAAATCGTATTACTGGCGAGCCAATTACGATAGTTAAATACCAATTAGCGTCAAAAGGGCAAGGTGAAAATGCTTTAGGACAAGTAGATATCGTTGCTGATTATAAAGGTCGCAAATTCCATGGTGTGGGATTAGCAACAGATATTGTCCATTCCTCTGCATTAGCGTTAATTAATGTATTAAATAATGTTTATCGGGCAAATCAAGTTGCACAGCAAAAACAAAAATTGCATCATGAATAACATATTAAGTTATGTTGTTTTATAAATAAAAAATAAATCAATTAAATTGTTAAGGAATAAAAATGTCACAAAATTATCATATTGCAGTGTTACCTGGTGACGGTATTGGCCCTGAAGTAATGAAGCAAGCTTATAAAGTGCTCGACGTTATTCGTCAAAAATATAATCTTTCAATAACAACCAGTGAATATGATGTCGGTGGCGCCGCTATTGACATCCATGGCTGTCCATTACCAAAAGAGACGCTTGAAGGTTGTGAAAAAGCTGATGCGATTTTGTTTGGCTCAGTTGGGGGTCCAAAATGGACAAACTTACCTCCCGATCAACAACCTGAACGCGGAGCATTATTACCATTACGAAAGCATTTTAAATTATTTGCTAACATGCGCCCTGCTAGTTTGTATCAAGGTTTAGAAGAATTATGTCCTTTACGTGAAGATATTGCTAAACGTGGTTTTGATATTTTATGTATGCGTGAGCTAACTGGTGGTATCTATTTTGGCTTGCCTAAAGGTCGTGAAGGTTCTGGCCCTCAAGAGCGCGCCTTTGATACGGAAGTTTATCACCGCTTTGAAATTGAACGTATAGCTAAAATGGCATTTGAAGCTGCCAAAATTCGTCGCAAAAAAGTCACTTCTGTTGATAAAGCTAATGTATTACAAACATCAATTTTATGGCGTGAAGTTGTAAACGAAGTCGCTAAACAATATCCAGATGTCACACTTGAACATATGTATATCGATAATGCAACCATGCAACTTGTAAAAGATCCCTCACAATTTGATGTCATTTTATGTTCAAATTTGTTTGGTGATATATTGTCTGACGAATGTGCAATGATTACCGGTTCAATGGGAATGCTACCATCAGCGAGCCTTAACGAGCAGGGGTTTGGGTTATATGAGCCTGCTGGAGGGAGTGCACCGGATATTGCTGGTAAAAATATTGCTAATCCAGCCGCACAAATTTTATCGTTAGCATTACTAGTGCGTTATAGTTTAAAACGTGATGATATCGCCAAAGCTATTGAAAATGCAGTTAATAAAGCTTTAGAACAAGGTACCCGTACTATCGATCTTGCTCGTGGTGGTAGTTATGTTTCAACCGATGAAATGGGTGATACCATTTGTCGTTTAATTTAATTTTTAGACTAAGGGTTAATAAATCATGCTAACCCTTTTAAAGAATATTAAAGGAATATAAGCAATGTCTACAAAACCAAAAACATTGTATCAAAAATTATATGATGCACATGTTGTTTATGAAGCACCAAATGAAACCCCTATTTTATATATCGATCGCCATTTGGTTCATGAAGTTACCTCACCACAAGCTTTCGATGGCTTACGCGCGATGAATCGTAAAGTCCGCCAACCACACAAAACATTTGCAACTATGGATCACAATACTTCAACAAAAAGCAATGATTTAAGTGCGTGTAGTGAAATGGCTAGAATCCAGTTAACTGAGTTAGCTAAGAATGCAAAAGAGTTTGGCGTATCTTTATATGGTTTACAAAGTCCATTACGAGGTATTGTTCATGTTGTTGGGCCTGAACAAGGCATGACATTGCCAGGTATGACCATTGTTTGTGGTGACTCACACACGGCTACCCATGGCGCATTTGGAGCGCTAGCTTTTGGTATTGGAACATCGGAAGTTGAACATGTATTAGCGACCCAAACCCTAAAACAAGGGCGAGCGAAAACCATGAAAATTGAAGTCAAAGGTCAGGTTGCCGACGGTATTACCGCTAAAGATATTATTTTAGCGATTATTGGTAAAACGACCAGTGCTGGTGGTACAGGACACGTAGTTGAGTTTTGTGGTGATGCGATTAAATCCTTATCAATGGAAGGCCGTATGACATTATGTAATATGGCTATTGAAATGGGCGCTAAAGCTGGACTCGTTGCGCCGGATGAAGTCACTTTTGAATACTTAAAAGGTCGCCAATTTTCACCTAAAGGTGAAGATTTTGACAAAGCCGTGGCTTACTGGAAAACCTTAAAAACCGATGAAGGAGCGCATTTTGACAGTGTAGTCACCCTTGAAGCTAAAGATATTGCGCCACAAGTCACTTGGGGAACAAATCCTGGTCAAGTAACCGCTATTGATAAGCAAGTACCTAATCCACAAGATTTTTCTGATCCGATTGAAAAACAGTCTGCTGAACGTGCATTAGCCTATATGGGATTAACTGCCGGTACTAAGATGTCTGATATTAAGATCAATAAAGTATTTATCGGATCTTGTACGAATTCACGCATTGAAGATTTACGCGCTGCCGCTGCTATTGCAAAAGGACGAAAAGTTGCGCAAGGCGTACAAGCTTTAGTCGTACCTGGTTCTGGACCAGTCAAAGAACAAGCTGAAGCTGAAGGATTAGATAAGATTTTTATCGATGCAGGATTTGAGTGGCGCTTACCTGGTTGTTCAATGTGCTTAGCAATGAATGATGACAAATTAGCACCAGGCGATCGCTGCGCATCAACCAGTAACCGTAATTTTGAAGGGCGTCAAGGCCGTGATGCCAGAACCCATTTAGTCAGTCCTGCAATGGCTGCTGCTGCTGCCATTACTGGTCATTTTACAGATATTCGTAAACCATTTTAAGGAGACTTGTCATGGCAAAATTTACAAAACATACAGGACTAGTCGTTCCTTTAGATGCGGCTAATGTTGATACCGATGCCATTATTCCTAAACAATTTTTACAAAAAGTCACGCGTACCGGTTTTGGTAAACATGCTTTTCATGAGTGGCGATTTTTAGATGATGCAGGTGAAAAACCTAATCCCGATTTTGTACTGAACAAACCTCGTTATAAGGGAGCAAGTATTTTATTAGCGCGCGAGAACTTTGGTTGTGGTTCATCACGAGAACATGCACCATGGGCACTTGCGGATTATGGTTTTAAAACCATCATTGGTTCAAGTTTTGCTGATATTTTTTACAATAATTCGTTTAATAATCAGTTATTGTTAGTGAACTTATCAGAAGAAGACGTTGACGAACTATTTAAAATAGTTGAAGCCAATGAAGGAATTGAATTTACGATTGATCTTGAGAATGAAGTTGTTATCGCTGGAGATAAGCAATATTCGTTTAAAATCGATGCATTCAAACGCCACTGTTTATTAAATGGTTTAGATAATATTGGCTTAACCCTACAACATGAAGATGCTATTAGTGCATTTGAACATAAAATACCGACATTTTTAGCATAATTTTAACTTTGGGCACAAAAGTGCCCAATATCGAGACGACCTATGGCTACACATCACGATAACGTAAAAAAGCAATTTGGTGAGCAAGCAGATGCCTATTTAACAAGTAAAGTACACGCTCAAGGGCCCGATCTTGAATATTTGGAAACGTTTCTTAGTTCCTATTCTGATGCACAATTACTCGATATGGGATGTGGTGCTGGTCATGTGAGTTTTATTGCAGCAAAATATGTTAAACAGGTTACAGCTTACGATCTATCTGATGAGATGTTATCGGTGGTTGCTTTAACAGCTGAAAGTCGTGGTTTTAGCAATATTTCAGTCAAACAAGGTTATGCAGAGTGTCCACCCTTTGCCGATAACCAATTCGATATTGTGGTAAGTCGTTATTCAGCACATCACTGGCATGATGTAGGTAAAAGTATACGAGAACTACACCGCATCATCAAACCTAACGGAAAATTAATCATAATGGATGTTGTGTCACCCGGCCACCCTGTTTTAGATATTTGGCTACAAACCATTGAAGCTATGCGTGATACTTCGCATGTTCGCGATTATACTCCAGGTGAGTGGTTAACATTCTTAACAGAGGCAGGTTTTAGTATAGATAATATAAAACGCCATCGCTTAACCTTGTCCTTTGACACATGGGTTAAACGAATGCGAACACCTGAACGCTTAATTGATGCAATAAGACTGTATCAAGAAACTGCTGCCAACGATACAAAGGCCTATTTTGAACTTCAAACAGATGGATCTTTTACGACAGATATGATGATTATCGAAACAACTAAATTAATCTAGTATTAATTAGTAGTAACCAAACAGCTTTATTATTAAAGTTGTTTTCTTTGATTGGATGAAGGGATTGATAACGCTTCACGGTATTTTGCCACAGTTCGACGAGCTATAATAATTCCTTGTTCTTCAAGAATTGACACTAACTTGCTATCACTCAATGGCTTTTTACTATCTTCACCTGAAATATACTTTTTAATTAATGCACGAATGGCGGTAGAAGATGCTTCACCACCAGAATCGGTATTTACATGGCTAGAAAAAAAGAATTTTAACTCAAATATGCCACTTGGACATTGTAAATATTTTTGGGTGGTTACGCGGGATATGGTTGATTCATGCATATCAATTGCAGCCGCTACATCCGATAGAATCATAGGTTTCATAGACTCTGCACCATGTTCAAAAAACTGCTGTTGATGTTCAACTATAAATTGGCTAACTTTAAGTAAAGTTTCATTGCGATTTTCTACACTTTTGATAAACCAATTGGCATCTTGTAGATGTGATTTTATGTATTGGCTATCACTTTCACTGGCTAACTTTTCCATCGCCGCATACTGCTGGTTAATGCGTAGAGTCGGTACCGTATCATTATTTAAATCAACAATCCATTTGCCATCTACTTTTTTGACTAGCACATCTGGGATAACATAATCTGGAGGTGTTGTGTTGACAGCATCACCTGGATAGGGATGTAAATGCTGAATAAAATTAATCGCTTCTTTTAATTGTTCATCACTGGCATTGAATACTTTTTTTAAAGTTCTGTAATCATGGGTTGCCAATAAATCAAGATAATTATCAATAATTTGTTTAACTAATGAAGGAACTGTAACATGTTGAATTTGAATTGATAAACACTCTTGCAACGATCTAGCACCCACGCCAATTGGATCAAAATGCCAGATTCGCTTTAAAACCGTTTCAACTTCAGTCAATTCAATTTCACTATTACCCTGCTCTTCTAATATTTCATCTAACGAAACTGTTAAATAGCCTCTTTCATCAATCGCTTCAATAATCGATACCGCAATGGCGCGATCAACATCGCTAAAAGGCGTTAATTCAAGCTGCCATTTTAAGTAATCATGTAATGTTTCATGCGTTTCGCCTTGATAAATAGGCAACTCATCATTACGATAGTCAGAATGCGTGCCTGAAGGTGTTCCTGCTGTGTAAATATCATCTAACGAAGCATCTAATGGTATATCTTCAGGGATCTCCTGACTATCTAACGCTTGTCGAGTATCGATATTTTCATCTGAAGTATTTTGTTCAACACTGATTTCATCATACTGATCAGCCACTTCTAACAAGGGATTATTTTCAAGTGCAGTTTGAATTTCTTGTTGTAGCTCTAAAGTTGACAACTGCAAAAGTCGAATCGCCAATTGTAATTGTGGTGTCATCGATAGTTGTTGGGAAACTTTCAGTTGTAAACTTGGTTTAATCATAATCGGAATTCATTTCCTAAGTAGACTTTTTTAACATATTCGTTACTTAAGATACTATTTGGTGTTCCTTCAGCAATTAAATGACCTTTATTAACAATATAAGCACGCTCACATACATCAAGGGTTTCGCGAACATTGTGGTCGGTAATCAATACACCTAGCCCTCGATCACGTAGATGCTTAATAATATTTTTAATATCAATAACAGAAATAGGGTCGACACCAGCAAAAGGTTCATCAAGTAAAATAAATTTAGGATTGGCTGCCAGCGCCCTTGCAATTTCAACCCTACGCCTTTCACCACCCGATAAAGACTGACCAATACTATCTCGAATATGGGTGATATGAAACTCTTCAAGCAATTCTTCAGCCCGATTTAATTTTTCATTTTTATCGATATCTCGGCGCGTCTCTAAAATCGCCATAATATTATCAATTACAGATAGTTTTCTAAAAATAGACGCCTCTTGAGGTAAATAGCCAATCCCTTTTTGCGCTCTTTCATGTAGAGGTAAAATACTGATATCATGATCATCAAGATAAATTTTACCTGCATTCAATGTGACTATTCCTACCACCATATAAAACGTTGTTGTCTTACCGGCGCCGTTTGGCCCTAGCAATCCAACAATCTCACCTGAGTTGACCGTCAAACTAACATCTTCAACAACTCTTCGTTTTTTATATACTTTGGCTAAATTTACAGCCTTTAAAGTTGACATATTATTTTTTTATCTCTTTAATTTGACTTGGGATAATTGTACTTTTTACGCGACCACTTTTAGGCTGAGCCATAATTAGCTGTTTTTTAACATCATAGGTAATAACTTGGCTAACTATATGATTATCTTCTTGAAATAACTCTGCCTTTCCTTGTAAAACAACATTGCTTTGTTTCACATTGTAAATAATTTGATCCGAATGACCTGTAACAATTTTGTTATTTTCTGGCAATATTTGTTTAAACTTTACTGGGTTACCATAAGCGGTAATTTTCTGTTTTGTCGAGTCTTGCATATCAGTTATCACAACTTTATCTGCCCAGATAGTTAATCCCTCTTGAACAATTTGCACATTACCAGTAAAGGTAATAATATTTTTATCAATATCAATCTGTTGATTATCGGCATCAATAGTGATTGGTTTATTGTCAACAAACATCTTTTGATCAGTTTTGGTTTGTGTTGTTGTTTTTACTGGCTCATCGGCAAAACAAGCAAACGATGTTGATAGCATAAAAAATAATGGAAAAAGTAGCTGTTGTTGCAATTTCATGTTCTATTGTGCCTCGGTATTATAATATGTTTTAACATTCTCAAGTATGTTTGCAGTTTTTGCTTGCAAATCGCCAGCTAATCCTAGACCTGTTGAGTAAAAACCAACACCTTTGATAGTAACTGGATCTTTAGACGTTACAAGTTGTGTATTTAAATCAATAACAGCATTATCGGTGTTAACTCGCTGTAATTGAGCATTGGGGGTCAAATTATCCAATTGAACATCATTATAAAGGTAAATGTGTTTATCATCAGTCAACGTCGCACTTTTGGCTTTAATATGCCATGTGACAGTGTGGTCTTGATCATAAAGTGTTAAATTGGGAAGATCAAATTCCGTATTATTTGAATCATCAAAATGTCGTACTTTGCTAGATTCAATCTTGTATACAATTTCGCCTGATAAATCATACACATCTGTTGTCATGTCATCACTCTGATAAATTGGCGTATCAGTTAAAGTAACAGAGGATTGCGGAGTTGCGTCATTGTCTTTTTGATAATTATAATAGACGCCAATTACCACAATAATAAGCAAGATACAGATTATATTTTTTTTATTCATAACATACATTAATCACGCAAATAAGATTGATCAATTATAAGGAAAAATCATTATCTTGAAGTTTAATAATTTTTCCATTTTACTTTATTTTTTATTAAATTAATATCTGACATTAAAAGAAGTTAATCCATTTTCAGGTAATAATTCGCAACTTTTTATATCCGTAATATGGGCAGAAGCCGGCCCCCCTTGCAAAAGCCACTGTGTAAACTGAGTCAGTTGTAAATTATCACCTTGTATGACAATTTCGACATTACCATTATCCAAATTTTTAACATATCCTAACAGACCAAGCTTTTGTGCTTGTTGATAAGTAAAAAACCGAAACCCTACACCCTGAACAAGGCCGCTAACACATATTTTAATTCGTTTTATCATATAAAAACCGAGTATTTTTATTTTAAAGTTGGCAATAATTAATCGCAAGGTAATGGTCATTAAAATAGGTAAACCATTATTTTATTCCTGATAATAAATCAACAATGACAAAATAGAAATCGGTAATTTATTAAATACATTATTATGTTCAAATCACAAATATAATTAAATGATAAATTGATTCATTATTTAATCTAACTTTAAAATTTTTGATAACAAAATGCATCCCAATTTATCTATCCCTGATAGACACATTCAATGACATTTAAGACAACTTCATCAAGGATAACTAAACCTTAGTTTATTGGTATGTTTATGATTAGCTAATCAGAAAATAACCATTAGTTATTACGCTTAAGAAAAGCTTCAACACTTAGCACACAATATTCACAGTAAAAGTTATAGGTTATGCATTAAGCTACTAATATTTATTGGTATAATTATCAATAGCGCTAAAATTTTTGAAGATTATATTAGTCAAAATAAATTTTACTGAACTAAGTTAAATTAAGTTAAATTAAGTTAATCAACAAACCACGCATTATGATGTTGTGATACTATTTTTATCGTGTTTAATATAGTTGCTAAATGCTCATGAAGTGCAAGTGTAGCCATTTCTGGATCATGCTTTTTTAATGCAATAACGATTTTTTCATGCTGTTTAACTAGGTCTTCTGGTGGGGATATATCTTCTAAAGTAAGGTATCTTACCCTATCCATCATTGCTTTGATATTTTCAACAGTTTCCCATGCCATGGGGCAATCAATAACATTCATTATAATTTGATGAAACTCATCATCTTTTTCAAGAAAATAACCAATATCTTTACGCTTATTAGCATCAATTTGTTCTTTTAGATTCTTTTCGAGTAATGAAAGATCTGAATCAGTAATTTCTTGTGCAGCACGTTTAATAATTGCACACTCAACAGCATCACGAATAAATTGACCTTCAATGACTTTTTTAACTGATATTTTCGTTACATAAGTGCCACGTTGTGGAAGAATTTGGACCAATCCAGCTTCTGCTAGTTTAATAAAAGCTTCACGAACAGGTTGGCGTGAAACATTAAACTGACCCGCAATGTCTTTTTCAGACAATAAAACACCAGGTAATACTTGGCAAGTGATGATTGCCTTTCTTAATTGGCGATAAATTTGTTGATTAACTGGTTCTGAGACAGTTAACGCTTCAGATTTGAACATATATGATTTTTAAATAACAGACTAGAATAAAAAAGAATAGTAGGGGATTTTTGAATATAAGAAAAGTTTTTTATTTAATAATAAAAGTGCAATCATCTAACGATCATTGCACTTTGTTATTAATTATTGTTAGTGGAATTAAAAATTTTGAGTTAATTGTTTAACTGTCTCTTTTGCGCCTAGGTCGCGTAAAGAAAGATAAGCTTTAGTTATCTGCTCAATAAACAATGGATTTGTTGGTAGATCCTCCCCAAAAACATGTGTCAAAGATAACAGCGCATTAACGCGATCTTGATTATCAGGAGTGTTTGAAACCAACTCGTTTAATTGCTCGGCTGCTGGATCGCAAACGTCAATAACGTTACCATTATCATCCACGCCACTCACATAACGCATCCAAGCTGCAATACCTAAAGCCAAACAATCAAATGGCGTACCATTAGCCAAATGATAGCGAACCGAATCAAGCATACGCTGTGGAAGCTTTAACGTTCCATCCATTGCAATTTGCCAAGTTCGATGTTTTAAACCGGTGTTGCGATAACGATCAAGTAACGAATCAGCATAAGCTGACAAATCAACACCTTTAACCCGCAGGGTAGTTGCTTGTTCATTTAGCATTAAATGTCTGGCTGCTTTTACATAATTAGGATCTTGCATACATTCATCAATATGCAAGTAACCGGCTAAATAACCTAGGTAAGCCAAAAAGGAATGACTACCATTTAACATGCGTAATTTCATCTCTTCATAAGGCAATACATCCTTAACTAATTCTGCGCCTGCTTTTTGCCACTCTGGACGGCCAGACACAAAATTATCTTCAATCACCCATTGTCTAAAGGGTTCACCAGCAATACCGACCGGATCATCAATACCACCAAGTTGTTTTTTTATTTTGGCCATCGTTTCTGGCGTTGCAGCCGGTACAATTCGATCAACCATTGTGGATGGGAAAGCCACATTATCCTCAATCCATTGCGCTAAATTTTCATCTCGTTGCTTAGCTAAGGCTAGCACAACATTACGAGTGACATGCCCATTTTCAGGCATATTGTCACAAGACATAACGGTGAAAGGTCTTAATCCTTGCTCTTTACGTAAACGTAAGGCTTCTACAATCACACCAGGAACCGATTTAGGTGTATGGGGATTAGCAATATCATGATTAATTAATGGATTATTGGTATCAATTGATGCCGTTGATGGTAGATAGCAATAACCTTTTTCGGTTACAGTAATTGACACAATTGCAATGTCTGGACGAGTCATCACACCTAACACTTTCTCAATACCATCAATATCTGCATGTAGTGCTTCTTTTGCAACACCTACAACACGAGTATTCCAGTTATCATAAGACATTTCACAAACACTAAATAAAAAATCTTGCTGTTTTAAATCTTCAATCTGTTTTTCACCACCAATTAAATTCACTTCACAATAACCCCAATCACTATTGTGTTCATTAGCTAAAATATCCGCAAAGACCGCCTGATGAGCACGATGAAATGCCCCGAAGCCAAGATGAACAATTTTGGTTTTAATCTTGCTTCTATCATAAGTAGGGACAACTACCTCTTTAGGTAGTTGTGATAACGTTTGATTTGATAATTTCATTATTTGTTCCGTCTAATTTTTACTATCTGCCGCATCGTGCAGGTCAGCTAAATCACGATCCTTCACCTCCGGCATAAGCATAGCCGAGATGAGACCAATAAATGAGTACACAATAATCATAGCCACAATTGGCCACCAATCATTAACCATTTTACAGAAAATTCCAGCCAAAATTGGACCGAATCCAACAGCAACTAAACCGCCGGCTTCTTTAGATATTGCCATTTGGGTGAATCGATTGCGAGCACCGAACATTTCGGCCATGGTGATGTTTTCTAAGGCAAATAAACCTAAAACTGCAATATTATGAATAAAAATTAAACATACTGTAATCGTATTTACTGAATGATTTTTATCAACAATAATCGATAACATTGGGTAAGCAAGTATAATTGCAGACAATGTTAGTACAATATAAGGAATTTTCCGACCTATCCTATCTGATAACCAACCTAAGAAAGGAATTGTCAAGAAACCAACAATTGAACTAAACATGATTGCATCAGTTGGAATACTTTTATTAAATAACAACGCTTGCACTAAATATCCTGCTAAAAAAGTTTGGATTAGACCAGAATTTCCTGCTTGACCAAAACGTAATCCTGTAGCTAACCAAAATGATTTACTTTTAAACATTGCAGGTAATGAGATATGTTTAGTTACTTCACTATCATTTTTTAGTGCAGTAGTATCATTAACCTCGTCAAATACAGGGCTTTCTTTTAAATTCATTCTTAGCCAAATTGCAAAAATCATAACAACAACGCTTGCAATAAATGGAATACGCCATCCCCATGCAACTAATTGATCTTTGTCTAATAAAAAGAACATAAATGCCCATATTGCTGTAGCACTTAATGTCCCGCAGTTAGTCCCCATTGCAACTAATGAAGAAATTATCCCTCTTTTCCCTTTTGGTGCATATTCAGCGAGCATTGTACCTGCACCAGAAATTTCAGCACCTGCACCCAATCCTTGAATAATACGCAAAACAACCAACATCAACGGCGCAAAAATACCTACTTGAGCATAAGTTGGCAGTACACCAATGAGTGTGGTACATACTCCCATCATGGTAATAGTAATGAATAGAACTTTTTTACGGCCGATTGCATCACCCATGCGACCAAAAATAAAGGCACCAATAATTCGTGCAACATAACCAGCACCATAAGTTCCCATCGCTAAAATTAACGCCATAATAGCTGATTGTTCTGGAAAGAAAACTTCATGAAAAACTAAAGCAGCGCCTAAAGAATACAATTGAAAATCCATAAATTCTAACGCTGTTCCTAACCAGCCTGATACTGCAGCTTTGACTAAATCCGAAGTATCCCTCTCACTCTTATTTCCCATATTATTCATACTGTTCTCTCTTATAATATTTTCTTTAAAAAGGTTATTCACAAGGCTTTTTTGAGTGCTAATCAAAGGTCAATAAAACTTTGCAGCAATGTTTTTGATCTTTTTCAAACGTTTCAATAGCTTGAATTACTTGCGTATAATCAAATTGATGCGTGATTAACTTTTGCGGGTCGATTAATTTTTTCTTTAACCAATCAATAACAACTGGGAACTTATTGGCATTTAATCGGGATGAAAAAATAGATAACTCTTTACTGGTTATGCCTTGTTGTGTGATTTGACAAGGATCACTTGAAAAGCCCATGATGAGGATCCTTGCAGCAGGAGAGGCAATAGTAATTGCTTCTTGCAGGATCGAAGGATGACACGCAGCATCAATTATAATCGTCGGTTTAATATCAAGTTTTTCTAGTTCATTCTTTAGTAATATATTTGTATTGTTTATTACTATATCTGCACCACTTGTTTGTGCCATAGCCAAACGTTCATCAATTCGATCGACAACAATAACTTGTTTAACTTTATAAACACCTTTTAGCGCTTGTACTGATGTTAGCCCCATTGGACCCGCACCATAAATTAAGGCAACATCGTTTTCAGTTGGTTTTAAATGACTAGTAGCATTCGCTGCAATAGTGAATGGTTCAATCATCACAGCAAATTCATCACTAATCTCCTCAGGAATTCGGTAGGCATTTTTACTTGGTACTGTTGTATATTGACTAAATCCACCATCACGATGAACACCCAAAACAATTAAAGATGAACAAACATTCGGACGACCAACAGAACAAGGATAACAACAGCCACAACTAATGACAGGATCAACAGAAACTCGTTCACCAATTCTTGATCGATCCACGCCTTCACCCACTTCATCAATGACGCCAAAAAATTCATGCCCAATAACTCTAGGATATTTCGCAAATGGGTTATGTCCTCGGTAAATATGACTATCTGAACCACATATCCCAGCTAGTTTTACTTTAACTCTTACCTCACCTTTGGCTGGTTGAGGAACTTCTCGTTCCTCAATCATGAGTTCATTAGGCTGTTTTATTACAATACTTTTCATATAAACTCCTTGAGCTTACCAATTCCACAATGTGCCATCTTCTAAACGAGCAATTGGCAAATAGGCGGGGTTGTATGGATATTTTTGTGCTAATTTTTCATCAAAATCGATACCTAAACCTGGTTTGTCACTTGGGTGCATATAACCATCAGTAAAGGTCCAGTTTGGCGAGAAGACTTCTAACATCTGCTCTGAGTAACCCATAAATTCTTGAACACCAAAGTTAGGTACCCACATATCAAAATGAAGTGCTGCTGCATGACAGATCGGTGATAAATCTGATGGGCCATGTGAGCCAGTTCTAACTTGATAAAGCGACGCAAAATCAGCTATTCGACGCATATGAGTTATACCGCCTGCATGGGTTATTGTGGTTCGGATGTAGTCAATAAGCTGTTCTTCAATTAACTGTTTACAGTCCCAAATACTGTTAAATACTTCACCTACAGCAATGGGGGTTACAGTGTGTTGACGAATTAAACGGAAACATTCTTGATTTTCAGCTGGTGTTGGGTCTTCCATCCAAAACAGGCGGTAATCTTCAACACTTTTACCAAATCGAGCCGCTTCAATTGGTGTTAGACGATGGTGCATGTCATGCAATAAATGTTCGTTAAAACCAAATTTATTTCTTACTGCCTCAAATAATTTTGGTGTGAAATCAAGATATTTGTCGGTTGCCCAAAACTGCTCTTCTGGATAGTTACCTCGTGTTGCCGGTTCATAAGCTAAGTTTTTACCTTTACTTTGACCGTAGGTGGTTTTCATTCCCGGTATGCCACACTGCACTCGAATAGCCTTAAAGCCCATTTCTTTATGTTTAGCATAATCATCTAATGCTTCTTCAATATCTTTACCCGTGGTATGGCAATACACCATTACGCCGGTGCGAGAAGCGCCACCTAATAATTGATAAAGTGGCATATTGGCAACTTTACCTTTGATATCCCATAATGCCATATCTATTGCAGATATCGCTGACATCGTCACAGGTCCTCGACGCCAATAGGCACCTTTATAGAAATATTGAAAGATATCTTCTATTTGACTGGCATCTCGTCCTATTAATTGTGGGCAAAGGTGATCTTTAAGATATGATGCGACGGAAAGCTCACGTCCATTGAGTGTTGCATCACCTACGCCATATACGCCGTCATCTGTCGTTATTTTTAATGTGACAAAATTCCTTCCTGGACTACAAACAAAAACGTCTGCTTTTACGATTTTCATTGAATACCTCATAATTAATTTGTGTAGCAACAAATTAATCGATCAAATACTACCATACAAGTAGAGTTGTATGTATTTGTGATTACTGTCACAAAAAGAGACTCAATTTGGTAAAAATTCAAGAAAAGCTAACTGGTTGATATCAAAAAATAAGAATGAAAATAAAACATCAATTGAAAAGAACATCTCTTTTTTTAAAAGTTGTTTGTATAATGAAGGCACCCATGTGATTTTTTATTAACGCAAATTTGTAATAACGTTAATGACTGATAGAAAGTGGATACTATTTTGATTTTACTCATTGATAACTATGATTCTTTCACTTTTAATATTTACGACTACTTGTGCCGAGTCGGTGCTAATGTAAAAGTAATTAAAAACGATGAAATGTCGATTACTGAATTGAAACAACTCGATTTTACTAAAATCGTTATATCACCAGGACCTGGGACGCCGAGCCAAGCAGGCATATCACTTGAGGTTATTGCCGAATTTTCTAATACCTGCCCAATACTTGGAATTTGTCTTGGTCACCAAGCTATTGCTCAATACTATGGGTATCAAATTGGAAAAGCACCACAACCAATGCATGGCAAAATTGATCAGATAGTTCATGATGGTCAAGGGTTGTTTAAAGACATTAAAAATCCCTTATCAGTTGTTCGTTACCACTCTTTAATTGCCTATGACAATTTACCTTTAGACAAATCGCCTCTTATGATTACTGCGCGCAATAAACAAGGAATAATTATGGGATTACGTCATAAAATATTACCTATCGAATCCGTACAATTCCATCCAGAAGCGATTAAAACTGAGTTTGGTTTACAAATCATTCATAATTTTGTACATAGGTAAATAATAACATGAAAATATATATCGACTTCGAAGGTCAGCATAAGTATTTTTGCAATCCTATCTCGATAATAAAGACTAATGATTACTCATTAGTTAATCAATATTTACAGGAGATCGAAGGGTTTATCCAACAAGGCTATTATGCTGTTGGCTATTTAGCTTATGAAGCAGCAGTGGGATTAAATCAATCAAATCAAACCAAAATTAATAGCCATAATAACCAAGATTTACCTTTACTGTTATTTGGTATTTTTGATCAGTATTCCATTGTTGAGTCTTTGCCATGTCATGATTACACCCCACAATCATTTGAATTGATGAGTGACACTACAATTAATGAATATCAACAAAAGATCAATTATATCCGTGAACAAATTGAATTGGGCAATACTTATCAAACTAACTATACGATTGCATTTAAAGCTCCTTTTACACAATCGCCCCTTGATTACTATCATTTTTTAAAAAAAAATAATTTTGCCAATTATTGTGCATATTTAGAATTTGATGATTATCACATTTTATCGATATCACCCGAGCTATTTTTTAAAATAGAAAACAGATTAATAACTACAAAACCGATGAAAGGGACAACGAAACGAGGGATAAATCATCAACAAGATGCTCAACAATTATCACGATTAATGTCAGAAAAAAATCTCGCTGAAAATATGATGATTGTCGATCTGCTGCGCAATGATTTAAGTCAAATATCAGAGCCAGGATCCGTCACTGTTCCTCAATTATTTACTGCAGAAAAATATCCTACCGTTTGGCAATTAACCTCAACAATTCAGGGAACATTAAAAGAAAATATTCGGTTATATCAGATTTTTCAAGCTATCTTTCCCTGTGGTTCAATAACTGGTGCACCAAAAACAAGTACTATGCAAATTATTGCCAATATTGAAAATTCACCACGTGGGGTTTACTGTGGCACAATCGGCTATATTAATCCATATATGCAGCAAGCAACATTTAATATACCAATACGAACATTAACTATTCATAATCAACAAATGAGTTATGGCGTTGGAGGGGGGATTACATGGGATTCAACCGCAGAAGATGAGTACGACGAAATCCTCGCTAAAACAGCTATATTAACCCGTAAATCATCAATTCCTGATGCGATTATTGAATCTTTGTTACTTGAAGAAGGCCAATTTTTTTTATTAGAAGAGCATTTAGCTAGACTTGCTGATTCTACTAATTATTTTGATGTTCAATGTGATACAAAATTAATAGAATTTCAGCTCGTTGAGTTAGCAAATCGGTATCGCAAAGGTAACTATAAAGTCAGATTGTTACTGAAAATTGAGGATGGTAGTTATCATTTAGATATTGATAAAATTGATTGTGGTATGCCGTTAAATAAAATAACGTTGGCGCCAAAGTGTGTTAATAGCAATAATGTTTATCTGTACCATAAAACAACGAACAGGCAACATTTTGCGCATATTACTAAAGGACATGAGTATATTAATTTTAATGAAAAAGACGAAATTACCGAATTCGTTAATGGCAATATTGCCTTATTTATCAATCAACAATGGGTTACCCCTACTGTCAGTTCGGGGTTATTGCCCGGAACGATGCGACAATATTACATAAACAATCACCATTTGGTAGAGCAAGTCATCAATAAAGCTGACCTGTTACAAGCACAAAAAATTGCTTTTATAAATAGTGTGCGTAAATGGGTGGAAATAGATAATGAAGTATTCAATGAATTCAAACACAATTTAACTTAAATAACGATTCATATTCCGTCATATTAATGACGGAATATTTATTTTTAAATTAACGCGTTATTGAATTTGCAAAATCTTGCTCTTCTTCTTGCCAACCTTTAGATAACGCTTTCACCAATGCATCATAACCGTTGGTCATAAGAGGAATATGGCGTTCAAAGGGTTTAGTCTCGATGTTATTATGACTATCTGTTATAACCCATCTTCCCTTGATAAGCGCATCGCCTGAATAACTACCATGGAAACCCTCAATAAACAATTTTACCGTTAAAGTTGGTGTTGATAGTGATTTACTGGAAACTAAATAATCAGGAAGAAAAACACTTAAGTCTTGAACTACGCGATCTTGAAGTTGTTGCGATAAAGTGGATGCCCAAAGATGGTTTGTTGCAGTTACATATTTAATATCATCTGTTTGCAAAACAATTCCTGGTCTATTTAAAAAATTTGCCACATCTACCGTTTCAATCCAAATAAAATGCTGAGTTTTTTTCATTGAGTGTGACGTTTGGTTAGGTAAATCACTCGCTAATTGAAAATAGCTTTTGCTTGGCGCATTAGAAGAACATCCCACTAATAAACTCAGCGATATTGCAACAACAATTGAGATTAGGTGTCGTATTATTTTAACCATCATTTTGTACCTTTAGCTTTAGGTTCTTGATCTTTCTTATTCGGTGCAGAAAATATCAATGCATTACTTTTATCATTGAGGGTATTAAGTAATGGCGTTAATTCATCCATCATTTGTTGCACTTTTTGTAGACTTTCTTTCATTTGATTATTCAAATCAGAACCTGGTTGTAATCCTTTCATGGTCTCATTTAATGAATGCATAGCCTTTTGAAGATCTTTTGGCATATTTTGCATTTCTTTACTTGCCATAATTTGATTTATCGAATTCATTAACCGCTCGCTTGAAGCAAGTGATTTATTAAATTGAGACATCGTGTTATTAAGTGGTAAATTATTAAAATTATCAAGTAATTGCATAATTTTAGCTTGTATTTGAGCAATTCCTGTTGATGTGGTGTCAATCGTGTCGTAACCAAATTGTTTTGACTTTTTAACATCATACTTATTTTTCAGATCAGAATAGAAATCCAGATCGATATAAAGTGCACCAGTAAACATATTTGATGTTTTCAAAGATGCCCTTAAGCCATTTTTTTGCTCATCCATAATAAGTGTAGCAATATCTATCTTCTGATCTACAAGTTCCGACAAGCGGTCTGGTTCAATCCTTATCAGAACAGGAACTTTTTGATTAAGAATTGAAGATTGTTCTAACATTTCTGGGGTATAAAATGGAACCTTCGAAACGGTACCTAATCGAATACCATGATATTCAACCGGTGCACCTTCAGAAAGCCCTGATATTGAATCAGATAGCATAATAAGAAATTCTTTATATTCAGTATATTGTGAATCTTGAATGGATTTTTTATTTTCATATAACTTATATACAGAATATTGCTCAGCGGGTGCACCTAACTTTGATCCATCCGGTAAATCAAAACTAATGCCACCTGACAATAAAACATCTAATGAAGGCACATTTAAACTCGCACCTAGTGATGATAACGTTAAATTAATACCGCCTTCTTTCCAAAAACGTACGTTTTGGGTCACTAATGCATCATAAGGTTGAGTGATAAAAATTTGATATTTCATTTTACGTGAAGCAACATCAAACTGTGATGTTTCAACATTGCCAACACGATAACCATGAAACATAACCGAAGCACCACGAGGAATGACACCATTTTGATCACTTTCTAAATTCAACCGTATACCTTTGATACTCGGGTCAGATAACGGCGGCGCATCTGATAAAATAAAAGGATTATTTTTAAAGCTATGTGTATCATTACCTGATGCTAACTCAATATAAACACCTGACAAGATAGTGTTCAAGCCGGTAACACCATCTCGACCTATCTCGGGTTTCACAACCCAAAATATTGAATCATTTTTAAGTAATGGTTTCATATCGTTATAGATTCGACCTTTAACCACCACTTGGTTGTAATCATCCGATAGGGTTACTTCATCAACAATACCCACATCGACACTGCGATTTTTGATTACCGTTTTACCTGCAACAATACCACTTGCATCTTTAGCAAGTAGGGTAAATGGAGTGCCACGGTCAGCATAATGAGAATAAATAATCCAAAGCCCAACAACAGCAGTGACAATTGGTATTATCCATATTGCTGAAATAGCTCTGATTTTAATTATTTTTGCTAATTTACTTGTTGTTACCATATTGTTCCTATTATTCTATTTTTTTATTCGTTGTACGATCCCAAATTAATCGAGGATCAAAATTTTGTGATGCAATCATTGTAATAATCACCACTGTTGCAAAAAATATTACGCCGATGTCGGGGTAAACGCCCATCATTTGCTGATTTCTAACCAAAGAACAGACAACCGATACCACAAAAATATCAATCATTGACCATTTACCAATAAATTCAACAGCGGTATATAGTTTCTTCATTTTTAGACAATTATGTCGATGTTTTTTCTTGGCTGCTAAAGCAAAATAACAAAGCCAGCTAAGCGAAATAATTTTCAAAATCGGAATAACTACACTGGCGATAAAAATGACTAATGCAACCGGTATATCACCTGCTTGCCACATATAAATAACGCCATCGAGAATAGTTGAACTTGATGGCGAACCAAAAACAACTGTTATCATAATTCCAAACAAATTAGCTGGAATATAGATAATTAACGATGTCACTAATAAAGCAATAGTCCATTGTATTTTATTTCTATTTCTTGTTTGGCTTTTTTGTTTACAACGAGGACATTTGACATAATGTTCAGGTAAAATCGCCTCACAATAATGACACAGTTTTAAATGCTGACAAATTCCTGTCTTACCTACTTTTAATTCATCATTAGCAAAATTATTATTATGGATTTCGTTCCAAATCGTTTCTGGAGAAAAAATCACATCAGCTTTTATATAAAAAAAGACAAACAAACAAAAGGCCCAAAAAGTTTCAGTTACACCAATGCTACCGTAACTCATTAACTTAACAAAGCTCACCAAAATACCGGTTAAAAATATTTCAGGCATACACCAATGTTGTAATTTTTCATAAACAATTAATAGATCTCTTTTTCGATATTTTGACAATGACAATTTAGAACAAAGGACAGTGATAATAGCAAGATTAAAAATAGGAAAAGCTAAAACAAATACAATAAATAATGCAGATAGATAACTGTACTTGTCAAAGAACATAATACTAGGAATATCTAAAATACTCACACCATTAAAATTGCCTACTAAGCGTATATCAATAAAAATAAATCTGCAAGCAACGGCAATCATAATTAAAGAACAAATAGCATACATCGTTGCTCTAAACTTCATATTAATATTTTTTTTTGCCAACGTTGTATTGCAGCGAGGACATACAGCTTTGTGCCCGGATGTGACCTGTGAAAGTTCAGTGAGTAAATCACAATTTGAACATAATACGTAATGAGGTTGAGCAATGGTCATTATTTTCCTTATTACAATAAATAATAGCCCTAATTTATAGAGTTTTTTCTAGTTAACATTATATTTCATTAAAAAATTGATTCATTAATTCGAAAACGACTATTGGGAATAATTACTTCAACACACTACATATAATGGTTAAGATATTTCGCTGCTAATAATAACAAATGGTTTTTTTTTATGAAAGTATTACCTAAGCAAATTGCTACAATTTGATTATAAAATTTAATCTACCTGCAACGCACAAACGCAATTTAACCCTATAAAAATGAGAAAGCTATATTGGATAAAAGTTAAAATACAAGTATCTTTAAACTCAAACTTAACGCTATTATTTCATTACAAATAAGTAAAATATTATCAACTAGTTGCTACTGTTAATTAAATACTTATTAAACATAAAAAAAACTTGATACTGTATAACAATACAGTATAATGTACATCAATATCCTTACTAATCGGAATTTTATAATATGAACGAAAACAAACAACGTGCACTTTCAGCAGCATTAAGTCAAATAGAAAAACAATTTGGTAAAGGTTCAATTATGCGTTTAGGGGATACCCAAACGTTAGATGTTGACGCGGTTTCAACTGGTTCATTAGGGCTTGATATCGCATTAGGTATTGGCGGACTACCAATGGGTAGAATTGTCGAAATCTTTGGACCAGAATCATCAGGAAAAACTACATTAACTTTATCTGTTATTGCGCAAGCACAAAAAGAAGGTAAAACTTGTGCTTTCATCGATGCTGAGCATGCTTTAGATCCAATTTATGCAGCAAAATTAGGTGTACAAGTTGATGATTTATTAGTTTCACAACCCGATACAGGTGAACAAGCACTTGAAATTTGTGATGCATTAGTGCGTTCTGGTGCTGTAGATGTCATTATCGTCGACTCCGTTGCTGCTCTGACACCAAAAGCAGAGATCGAAGGTGAAATGGGCGACTCTCATATGGGATTACAAGCCCGCTTAATGTCACAAGCATTACGTAAATTAACTGCTAACATTAAAAATGCTAATTGCTTAGTAGTATTTATTAACCAAATTCGTATGAAAATTGGTGTTATGTTTGGTAATCCAGAAACAACAACTGGTGGTAATGCACTTAAATTCTATGCATCTGTTCGTTTAGATATAAGGCGTACTGGAGCTGTTAAAGAAGGTGAAGATGTTATTGGTAGTGACACACGTGTTAAAGTGGTCAAAAACAAAGTTGCAGCACCATTTAGACAAGCAGAATTCCAAATCCTTTATGGATGTGGTATCTCTAAAGAAGGTGAATTAATTGATTTAGGTGTAAAACATAAGCTCGTTGATAAAGCTGGTGCATGGTACAGTTACAATGGTGAAAAAGTTGGTCAAGGTAAAGCTAACTCTATCAAGTTTTTACAAGAGCATCCTGAAATCGCCCAAGAACTTGAAACCAAATTACGAGATTTACTGCTAAACAGCCCTGCTGTTTTCTCTGCTGATGATGACGAAGTTGTATCAGAAGAAGACAACAACTTTTAGTCATGAGTAAAAAACTTAATAAATTAATTTTAAATAAAGCTGTGCAATTACTTGCACAGCGCGATCATTCATCTTATGAATTACAAAATAAAATAGTGCAATTTTTTGCTAAAAAAATACAATGCTCAGAAGATGAATATCATGAACAGTTAAATCAATTAAAAATTGAAACCGCTGATGTTATTCAATATTGTATCGATCACAATTGGATGAATGACAGACAATATATCGAAAAATATATTGCTATACGCGCCAATAAAGGTTATGGTCAATATAAAATTGCATTAGAGTTAAAACAGCGTGGTCTGGACGTCGATTTAAGCCGTGAACTATTACAAATAACAGACATTAATTGGAGTGAAATTGCTCATCAACAATTATTAAAAAAGTTTAAACTCATTGATATTAAAAAAGATTATCGCCAAAAACAGAAAGTAATTCAATTTTTAACCGCTAGAGGCTATAGCCAAGATAATATTAAAACCGCATGTAATTTATTGACTTAAGTTTGTATAATACCTAGAATATAATACAGTTAAATTAAACACAGCCCATTACAAAGAAAGCTCACTATATCATTTTTATTTTTCCTTATATTTACTTGTTATATTAGTTAGATTCACCGCAGTATAAAGAATATTTACTTTTCAACTTTAGTTGTAACGGGTATATTACTATGTTTAAAAATCTATCGTTTAATATGGAAGCCTAAATGAAAAGCACTGCAGAAATTCGTCAAAATTTTCTTGACTTTTTCCATAGCAAAGGACACGAAATTGTCGCAAGTAGTTCCCTTGTTCCACATAATGATCCAACTCTTTTGTTTACTAATGCAGGAATGAATCAATTTAAAGATGTATTTCTTGGAATAGATAAGCGTTCCTACACTCGAGCAACTACCGCACAGCGGTGTGTACGAGCTGGTGGAAAACATAATGACCTTGATAATGTAGGTTATACTGCTCGTCATCATACATTTTTCGAAATGTTAGGTAACTTTAGTTTTGGTGATTATTTCAAACATGATGCGATTCATTTTGCTTGGGAGTTATTAACCAGTAAAGAATGGTTTAATCTTCCTAAAGAAAAATTAACTGTCACTGTTTATGAAACTGATGATGAAGCCTACTCTATTTGGCAAAACGAAATTGGTATACCTAAAGAACGTATTATACGCATAGGTGATAACAAGGGCGCGCCTTATGCTTCAGATAATTTTTGGCAAATGGGTGATACAGGACCTTGTGGACCTTGTACTGAAATATTTTACGATCATGGCGATCATATTTGGGGAGGACCTCCAGGTAGTGCTGAAGAAGACGGTGACCGATTCATTGAAATCTGGAACATTGTATTTATGCAATTTAATCGCCATCCTGATGGTACTATGGAACCTTTACCTAAACCGTCTGTCGATACCGGTATGGGATTAGAACGAATTGCAGCAGTTTTGCAACATGTTAACTCTAACTATGAAATTGATTTGTTCAAAAAACTCATTAAAGATACGGCTCAAATCATTCAAACTAAAGACTTAGAAAGTAAATCATTACGTGTTATAGCGGACCATATTCGTTCTTGTGCTTTTCTAATTTCAGATGGCGTAATGCCTTCTAATGAAGGTCGAGGCTATGTATTGCGTCGTATTATTCGACGAGCAGTACGACATGGCCATATGCTTGGTGCAAAAGATATTTTCTTTTACAAACTAGTTAAACCATTAATTGAGGTGATGGGCAGCGCTGCAACAGAATTAGCGCATAATCAAAAAATGGTTGAAAATACCCTTAAAACCGAAGAAGAACAATTTCTAAAAACCCTTGAACGTGGATTATTTTTACTCGATCAAGAATTAGGTAAAATAACTGGTTCTGTGTTGCCCGGTGATATTGCATTTAAACTTTATGATACATATGGCTTTCCATTGGATTTAACAGCCGATGTATGCCGAGAAAAAAACATCACAATTGATGAAGATGGTTTTAATAAATGTATGGAAGAGCAACGCAAGCGAGCTCGTGAATCTAGTGCATTTAGTGTCGATTACAGTAATGTTATTAAACTCGATGATAAAACCGAATTTTTAGGTTATCAGGAAACTGAAGCTTCAGGCAAAGTGATTGCCATTTTCCAAGGTGGCCATAAAGTCGAAAGTATTAATGCTGGTGATGAAGCCATCATTGTACTAGATAAAACACCTTTTTATGGCGAGTCAGGCGGACAAATCGGCGATAAAGGCGTGTTAACTGCTGCAAACGTTGAATTTAAAGTTATCGATTGCCAAAAATACGGTAAAAGTATTGGACATATAGGCAATATTACTAAAGGATCACTAAAAGTTGGTGATACAGTAACAGCAGCTATTGATGTTGAACTAAGAGAACGTATTCGTCGTAACCACTCAGCGACCCATTTATTGCAAGCAGCATTACAACAAATATTAGGTAAGCATGTTCATCAAAAAGGTTCCTTGGTTAATGATAGTTACTTACGCTTTGACTTTTCGCACAATCAAGCAATTACATCCGAGCAACTGATTGAAATCGAAAATCTGGTTAACCAACAGATACGACGTAACTTGCCAGTTGAGATAGAATTAATGCCTATTGATCAAGCAAAAAGCAAAGGTGCAATGGCATTATTCGGCGAAAAATACGAAGAAATTGTACGCGTATTAACTATGGGTGATTTTTCAATTGAACTTTGTGGTGGTACTCACGTTAGTAGAACCGGTGATATAGGTTTATTTAAAATCACTTCTGAGTCAAGCATCGCTTCTGGTGTTCGCAGAATTGAGGCAACATCTGGGCAAAATGCGATGGAATACATCCATCATGAAGCTAATTTGTTAAATCAAATTGGATTACTTATAAAAAGTGACAAATCGACAATTTTAACACGAGTTGAACAATTAATTGATCAAACTAAAGTGTTAGAAAAAACCATTGAGCAATTGAAGGCTGAAAAAGCTAGCCAAGAAAGTCAACAATTGTTAAATCAATGTGAAAAAATCAATAATAAAAACTTACTAATTGCTAAACTTGATAACGTCGAAGCTAAGCTGTTGCGCACAATGATTGATGATCTTAAAAATCAATTAAAAACAGGCGTCATAGTTTTAGCTGCTGTCAATGATGGCAAAATCAATTTAGCAGCTGGCGTAACTAATGACTTATTAGGCATTGTTAAAGCTGGCGAATTAGTTTCTCAATTAGCATTAAAAGTAGGTGGTAAGGGCGGTGGGCGGCCTGATTTCGCTCAAGCAGGTGGAATGGATCTTTCGGCGTTACCAGAAGCTTTATCTTCTGTAAAAAAGGAAATCAGTAATAAATTACAAGCAAGTTAGCCAGATATGCTCAAATGAATATTAATTAAACATTAGAGTGTATTCTGTAAAATTCCGTCTTTCTGTCTCACCGATGGAAGGCTGACGAAGCTATATCTTAAAATTGTTTGGATATATACTTAACTGATATTAGGAGATCTAATGTTAATTTTAACTAGGAGAGTAGGTGAAACATTAATTATTGGTGACGATGTAGTCATTACTATTTTAGGCGTCAAAGGTAACCAAGTCAGAATTGGTATCAATGCACCTAAAGAAGTTTCTATCCATAGAGAAGAAATATATAACAGAATCCATCATTCGCAAGACAAAATTGATGAGATATCTGAGCCCAAAGAGTAATATTGGGCAGGAAATAAACAACTAGTGCGCACAAACGAAAAAATGTTTGACTTATTTTTTCTAGAACGTAATATGTGCGCCACACATTGTGATTTTGTTGTTGAAACCAAATCACAGTTGTTTTGGTGAGATGGCCGAGAGGCTGAAGGCGCTCCCCTGCTAAGGGAGTATGCGGTCAAAAGCTGCATCGAGGGTTCGAATCCCTCTCTCACCGCCATTTTTAAAAATTTAAAATATGCATCCGTAGCTCAGCTGGATAGAGTACCCGGCTACGAACCGGGCGGTCAGGGGTTCGAATCCCTTCGGATGCACCATTTTAAAAAAATTCTAAAACGCATCCGTAGCTCAGCTGGATAGAGTACCCGGCTACGAACCGGGCGGTCAGGGGTTCGAATCCCTTCGGATGCACCATTTTTTTACGAACTTACAAGCATCCGTAGCTCAGCTGGATAGAGCACTCGGCTTCGAACCGAGCGGTCAGGGGTTCGAATCCCTTCGGGTGCGCCATTTCGGTTGAATCCCGGCATAATTCTAGTATACTAAGCTCACAAACTTTATATCTTTTATCAATCTACTTTTTTATTTATATATGTTGTTAGCTAGATTAAAATAACGGTTCAAGTAGATAGATAGCTTTAATAAATAATAATGGACTTTTTTTATGTTGGATCCAAACTTACTTCGAAATGAATTAGATCTTGTTGCCAAAAAATTATCTCGACGCGGATTTAAATTAGATGTTGAAACACTAAGTCAACTAGAAGAAAAACGAAAAGTTTTACAAGTTGAAACTGAAAACTTACAGGCTGAACGTAACGCCCGCTCTAAAGCGATTGGTGAAGCAAAAGCTCGTGGCGAAGATATCACGGCTGTACGTGAAGAAGTCAATAAACTTGGTGAAAAGCTCAATACCGCAAAAGCAGAGCTTGAAATCCTACTTAACCAAATCAAAGATATTGCATCAAATATTCCAAATATTCCTGATGATTCCGTTCCTGATGGCAAAGATGAAAATGACAATGTCGAAGTATCCCGTTTTGGTACACCAAGAACATTCGATTTTCCGGTACTTGATCATGTTGCTTTAGGTGAACGTTTTGGTGGGCTTGATTTTGCTGCTGGTGTAAAACTTACCGGTGCACGTTTTGTTGTTATGAAATCACAAATTGCACGTTTACATCGAGCGATAACGCAATTTATGCTAGATCTCCATACCGAGCAACATGGTTATGAAGAAATCTATGTGCCATACCTCGTCAATAAAGCTACCCTATTTGGTACCGGGCAATTACCAAAATTCGCAGGTGACCTATTTCACACTAAACCACTTGATGAAGAGGCCGAAAGCAGTAATTATGCACTAATCCCTACAGCAGAAGTACCCGTTACTAATTTAGTGCGAGATGAAATTCTAGATGAAAGTGTATTACCATTAAAAATGACGGCTCATACGCCTTGTTTCCGCTCTGAAGCGGGTTCTTATGGTAAAGATACCCGTGGTTTAATTCGAATGCATCAATTTGATAAAGTGGAGCTTGTTCAGATTGTCAAACCTGAAGAGTCCATGAAAGCATTAGAAGAGCTAACTGGGCATGCTGAAAAGGTATTACAGCTACTTGAGCTACCTTATCGAAAAATCGTATTATGTACCGGTGATATGGGCTTTGGCTCATGTAAAACCTACGATCTTGAAGTATGGGTGCCAGCTCAAAATACTTATCGCGAAATTTCGTCTTGTTCAAATATGTGGGATTTCCAAGCTCGTCGAATGCAAGCACGTTATCGCAATAAAGCAGATAATAAAACTTACCTAGTTCATACCTTAAATGGTTCTGGATTAGCGGTAGGACGAACTCTTGTTGCGATTATGGAAAACTATCAACAGGCTGATGGCTCTATCAAAGTACCATCAGTATTAGTACCCTACATGAATGGCGTAGAAGTGATTGGTTAAAGATAAATCAATTTAGCTTAAGATAGCGCTACTAATAGCGCTATTTTTTTATTAATTTAGGTGAAAAAATGATAAAAGGTGTTGTCCTTTCAATACTTGCATCATGTCTTTTTGGATTACTTTATTATTATCCAGTATTACTACAGCCGCTTTCGGTTGTCGATATTTTTTGCTGGCGATTATTAACGTCTTTTCCTGCAATTATTATTCTTATCTGTTTTGAAAAACAATGGTCAGCTATTGCTGATCTATTTTTGCGAATAAAACAACGACCAGTATTACTTTTGGGATTGATAGCATCCTCATTACTTTTGACCATCCAAATGCTTATTTTTATTTGGGCACCGCTTAATGGTCATGGTTTATCTGCATCTTTGGGATATTTTTTATTACCCTTAGCAATGGTCATTTTTGGCAAAGTTTTCTATGGAGAAACATTAACATTTTTTCAAAAAATTGCTGTCTCTCTTGCTGCTATTGGTGTCTGTTTAGAAATTTACACAACCAGAGCCTTTTCATGGGAAACAGCAGTGATAGCGCTTGGTTATCCAATTTACTTTATGACAAGAAGAAAACTACAAATAGAAGGCATATCAGGGACCTTTTCAGATTTTTTCTTCATTTTTTTAGGTTGTCTTAGTTATTTTATTTTCAATTATAACGTACAACAAATTATTAATGATTTAACCCATTTTCATATCTTTATCCCTATGCTTGGGATAATTACCGCTATTGCTTTTGCCATGTATTTTGTTGCCAGAAGATTACTACCTATGGGCTTATTTGGATTGCTCGGCTATGTAGAGCCAGTTTTACTAACTTGTGTTTCTCTATTATTCTTACACGAATCAATCCCATCACAGCATATTATTTCATATGGATTTATTTGGTTATCTGTTTGTGTATTAGCGTTGGAAGGAAGTATATTTGTACTAAGAGCGATAAAGCGAAAAAGAATTCGCTAATTAAGCAGACACAAATCTTGTGCCTGTTTAATTTAAGGATGATATTACTTACTAAATGTCACAGGTTGGCCGTAGCTTTCTATAATAGATTGAATCCTATCAAGTGTCTCCCTTGGTGGGGCTTCAACGCCTTCCAATTGATACTTATCACCAAACGTTTCCCATTTGTAAGCACCAAGCTTATGATAAGGTAATAACTCTACTCGTTCGATATTACTCATGCCTTGGATAAATTTACCTAATAAATGTGCTGAGTCATCATCATCCGTCCAACCCGGAACAACAACATATCGAATCCAAGTTTTCTTATTGATTTTTTGTAAATATTTAGCGAACTCTAATACACGTTTATTGGATACACCGACCAACTTTTGATGTATCTCATCATTCAACTGTTTCAAATCAAGCATAACCAGATCAGTCACGTCCATTAGCTCTTCTAGAGTATGATCGATCTGTCTAGCATAACCATTGGTATCTAAACAAGTATTAATGCCCTCTTTATGGCAAGCTTTAAACCACTCAGTAATAAATTCAGACTGTAATGTCGCTTCTCCACCCGATGCAGTAACCCCACCACCATTGGGCATAATAAAGCTTTTATAAGAAACTATCTCTTTCATTAACTCATCAACTGTCACTTCCTTGCCCGCTTTTAAATCCCAAGTATCGCGGTTATGACAGTATAAGCAACGCATTAAACAACCTTGAAAAAAAACAATGAAGCGAATTCCCGGTCCATCAACTGTACCGAAAGATTCAAAAGAATGGATACGACCTTTAATCGGTTGTTTTGTTGTCATAATAATATTTTGTTCCATAAATGTTCTCTAATAATTACTCACATTGCTTTTATATTTATTTAAGTATTTTAACTCATATAATGTTATTTTTTACCAATTACATTAATTGAATATACTGTTATTAGTTGCAATTATACAAAATAAATACTAACAAGTATTAAATTTATCTTACCTACAGCAACATTTCTATAAGTGGATAGCAAATAATTCAATTGACAAAAAAATAGCGCCCAAATTGGACGCTATTTAATGCAAATCATCAATTAACTAAATTACATTGATTGTGTAAAAGTACGTGAAATTACGTCTTTTTGTTGCTCTTTAGTTAAAGAATTGAAACGCACTGCATATCCAGAAACACGAATAGTTAATTGTGGATATTTTTCAGGATGATCCATCGCATCTAATAATGTTTCACGGTTAAGTACGTTCACATTAAGATGTTGACCACCTTCAATAGTTGCTTCATGGTGGAAGTAACCATCCATTAAGCCTGCTAAGTTACGTTTACGTGCACTATCATCTTTACCTAACGCATTTGGAACGATAGAGAAAGTATACGAAATACCATCTTTCGCATAAGCAAATGGAAGTTTAGCAACAGATGTTAATGAAGCAACCGCACCTTTTTGGTCACGACCGTGCATTGGGTTAGCACCTGGACCAAATGGAGCACCAGCACGACGACCATCAGGTGTATTACCAGTTTTCTTACCATATACAACGTTTGAAGTAATAGTTAACACTGATTGTGTAGGAATTGCATTACGATAAGTTTTAAGTTTTTGAATTTTCTTCATGAAACGTTCAACTAAATCAACTGCGATATCATCTACACGTGGATCATTGTTACCAAATTGTGGGTATTCACCTTCAATTTCAAAGTCCACAGCAAGACCATCTTCATCACGAATCGTTTTAACTTTCGCATATTTAATCGCAGATAATGAGTCAGCAGCAACAGATAGACCTGCAATACCACATGCCATAGTACGAATAATATCACGATCGTGTAATGCCATTAATGATGCTTCATAGCTATATTTGTCGTGCATATAGTGAATAGCATTTAACGCAGTTACATATTGTTTTGCTAACCAATCCATAAAGTGATCTAAACGAGCAAAAACTTTATCAAAATCAAGATATTCGTCAGTAATTGGCGCTTCTTTTGGACCTACTTGCATTTTTAGTTTCTCATCCACACCACCATTGATTGCGTATAGAAGAGTTTTAGCAAGGTTTGCACGCGCACCAAAGAATTGCATTTGTTTACCAACAATCATTGGACTTACACAACATGCGATAGCATAGTCATCGTTGTTAAAGTCAGGGCGCATTAAGTCATCATTTTCATATTGTAATGATGAAGTATCAATAGATACTTTTGATGCAAACTCTTTAAATCCACTTGGTAATTGTTCAGACCAAAGAATTGTCATATTTGGTTCTGGTGATGGACCCATAGTGTAAAGTGTATTTAAGAAACGGAATGAAGTTTTAGTCACTAAAGTACGACCATCTACACCCATACCAGCGATAGATTCAGTTGCCCAAATTGGGTCACCAGAGAATAATTCATCATATTCAGGCGTACGTAAGAAACGAACCATACGTAATTTCATAACGAAATGGTCAACAATTTCTTGAGCGTCTTTTTCAGTGATTAAGCCGGCTTCAAGGTCACGTTGGAAGTAAATATCAAAGAATGTAGAAGTACGACCAAGAGACATTGCCGCACCGTTTTGTGATTTAACTGCTGCTAAATAACCAAAGTAAGTCCATTGTACCGCTTCTTGAGCAGTTTTAGCAGGTCCAGAAATATCGTAACCATATTTAGCGGCCATTTCTTTAATTTGACCAAGTGCACGATGTTGTTCCGCAATTTCTTCACGACGTTGCATAGTCATAGCTAAGTCAACACCATTTTCAAAATCAGCTTGTAATGAATTGAATTGCGCATATTTATCTTGCATTAAGTAGTCAATACCGTAAAGTGCAACACGACGGTAATCCCCAATGATACGACCACGGCCATAAGCATCTGGAAGACCAGTGATAACGCCTGATTTACGACAACGTAAAATATCTGGAGTATAGATATCAAAAACACCTTGGTTATGGGTTTTACGATATTCAGTGAAGATTTTTTTAACTAAAGGATCAAGTGTACGGTTATAAGCCTTACATGAGTTCTCGATCATTTTAATACCACCAAACGGAATAATCGCACGTTTTAATGGTTTTTCAGTTTGTAAACCAACAATTTTTTCTAAATCTTTTTCAATATAACCTGCGTCATGAGCAGTAATTGTCGAAATAACACTTGTATCAAAATCCACAGGGGCATGGGTAGCATTTTCAATTTTAATGCCTTCCATTACTTTATCCCATAACTTAGTTGTCGCATCAGTTGCACCAGCTAAGAAAGACTCATCGCCTTCATATGGCGTGTAGTTCTTTTGAATAAAATCGCGGACATTAACATTATTTTGCCAATCACCATCTTTAAATCCTTTCCAAGCAACTGCTTGTACTTCGTTTAAATTACTCATAGTTTTTCACCTCAGGTTTACAAAAATAGTTATTTACCGCTCATATAAATGAGGGTAAATATTTTAAAATCAATGTGGCTTACGTAAATATAAAGCCCAATAAGGTAGCGCAACAGCTAATCCACCTAAAATATTCCCGATTGTTACCGGGATTAAATTATTTATAATAAAATGCTCAACAGTTAATTCTTTAAATGCATCTGCCGACAATCCAACAGCAGACCAAAATTCCGGTGAAGCAAAATTTTTAATTACAATTCCCATAGGAATCATAAACATATTTGCGATACTATGTTCAAATCCACTTGCCACAAACATAGCAACAGGTAATACCATAACTAACATCTTGTCGAGTAAACTGCGACCAGCATAACTCATCCAAGCAGCCAAACATACCATTAAATTAGCCAGTAAACCTAAAAATACTGCTTCAATAAAAGTATGGTGCAATTTATGATCTGCGGTTTGTAAAACGTTTAATCCCCACAATCCATTAGCTACCATATATTGACCTGAAAGCCAAATAACTGCTACAAACAGTATAGCACCAATAAAGTTACCAATATAGACAAAAATCCAATTGCGTAGCATTTTTAGCCAACTCACTTTGTGAGTCATTTTAGGTAAAATAGTTAATACTGTTGAAGTAAAAAGATCTGCACCACAGCAAACAACTAACATTAATCCTAATGAAAAGCAGATACCACCGACTAATTTTGCTAAACCAAAAGCAACACCAGCCGTTCCAGTTGTCACAGTGATATAAAATACAAATGCAATGGAAATAAAAACACCTGCAATGATGGCAGAAAGAAGCGTGCTACAAGGGTGTTTATTTACTTTGTAATTGCCGATGTCTTCAGCGATCTGGGTCATTTGCGCGGGGGAAAACGAATCCACGAGTTTATCTGTACTCAAACTAACATCCTCAAAAAAACTAGGGTTTTATGAGAGCCATAGTATACTCAAAATTTGAAGCAGATCACGTTTTTTTTATTAAAAAATTTTATAACAAAAAATCATTATTTGTTAAAGAAATCACTTTTACTATAAATAATTAATCTAAGATTATTCACCAAAATTTAAAATATCTAATTAATTAAATTTATTTTTTTAGCATCCATATAAACATTTTTATAAAATATAACGGTTATAATACCGTTTAAAATAATCGATAGATTCACTTCAGAACTATTCTTACAAATTTGTTGTGATTGTTTGAAATATATCCTTTACGCTTCATTACTAATTTTGCAAATGAAGCGTTATCACCCTATAACCCGCTTATTTATTATCTAAAATTCGACTCACTTTTATTAAGTAATTTCGGGATTCTTGAGAAACGTGCGAAGTCACTAATTTTCGATAAACTTGCTGTGGTGTCATAGAATTAATAATGTTAATGGCTTCGTTACGGTCATTAGAAAACGTACGCAATACACTTCCTGCTCCACCGTTATAAGAAGTAATCATGGCATATCTTAAAGAAATTGGATTATTAATGCCTGCTAAATATTTAGTCTTTAATAGAGATAGATAGGCTGTGCCCATATCGACATTATTACGAGGATCGAGTAAAAACTTACGGCTTGGTTCGCCTGACTTACCTTTTAATTTAAAAATGTCACGACCTGCTGTATGTTGCTGAACTTGCATAAGACCTAATGCGTCGGTTCGACTTACTGCGTACGGGTTAAATGCTGACTCAACTTCCATAATTGCTAAAATTAATCGTTCATCAATAAAATAACGATTCGAAGCTTCAGTTACAAGTGGTAAAAACTTTTTAGCACGTTGATTAATGTGGTTAGGCACAAGTTTGATTTCAACATAAGTAATTAAATGAGAACCTGATTTACGCTGTTTTAAATTATTCGCTAACACATAATCAGCAAAGCTATTAGCTCGCGCACTCCAACGAATGGGCTGCCGTTCTTGGTCAAGAACTTGGTTATATAAAAAAGGTTCTTTTGACAAGTCCTGACTGATTTTATCTTTACGTATAATATCAACAGGTTCAGGCATTAATAGTGTTGAAACGATGGCTTCTTTTAAATTATCAAGTGGAGAACTGGATAATGTCTCAACAGTAATGACACCAGAAACAAAATTAATATGGACTCGAGTTTGTAAATTATCCTCATATTGCACATAATCTTTAGGCCCTGCTATAAGCACCTCTTTAGGACCCCATATTTGTTCGATATTATTTGCATATTGACCAATTAAAATATTAAACGCATTGGTATCTTTTACATAATAATCTTCGTCGATTTTATTGGAATTTTTACTAGGACAACCACTTAAAAGGCTCACTGTCACGAATAATGAAATAATTTTTATTTTGTTTTTCATTTGAGTTCTCAGTTTTTAGGTTTGTATCCGTCAATGACAATATCTTCACCTTCAAATAAAAATTTTACCATCTCACTTTCGATTTTTTTACGGTGTTCAGAATTCATCATATTATATTTGTTTTCATTAATTAACATAGTTTGTTTTTTTAGCCACTCTTGCCAAGCACTTTTAGAGATTTCATTATAAATTCGTTTACCAAGTTCACCTGGATAAAGTTGAAAATCTAAACCTTCTGCGTCTTTTTTTAAATAATGACAATAAATAACACGGCTCATCTTAATTCCTATTGAGAGACAATTATCATTTGACCAACGATTATACCCGAAAATGGTACGATAAAAACAATAAAATTGTTGCCTTAATCAATTTCGTTCTCACGGTTTGGAAAATGAATTTTAATTCAAATATAATGAATAATTATTTACTTTACTAAACATTTAAATTACATAAAATAGATGTAACAATTTAGATAAAATATAAGGATAAAATGATGACCACCAAAATCACTCGAGAATTATTTGATAAAGTTATTTTACCTGTTTATGCGCCAGCTCAATTTATTCCTGTTAAAGGTCAAGGCAGCCGTGTTTGGGACCAGCATGGTGAAGATTATATCGATTTTGCTGGTGGTATAGCGGTTAATGCCCTTGGTCATTGCCATCCAAGATTAGTTAAAGCACTACAGGAACAAAGCGAAAAATTATGGCATGTTAGTAATGTATTTACTAATGAACCGGCCTTGACTCTTGCGCAAAAACTAATTGATAACACGTTTGCAGATCGTGTGTTTTTCGCTAATTCAGGGGCTGAAGCCAATGAGGCAGCATTTAAACTGGCTCGATACTATGCAACTGAAAAATATAGCCCTTATAAAACAAAAATCATCTCCTTTTATCAATCTTTTCATGGTCGTACTTTTTTTACTGTATCTGTGGGTGGGCAAGCAAAATATTCCGATGGTTTTGGACCAAAACCGGCAGATATTGTTCATGTTCCTTTTAACAATCTAGATGCGGTTAAAGCAATAATCGATGACCATACTTGTGCAGTAGTATTAGAACCGGTACAAGGCGAAGGTGGCTTAACTTCCGCAACCCCAGAATTTTTACACGGTGTGCGTGAGCTTTGTGATCAATATAAAGCACTGTTAATCTTTGACGAAGTACAATGCGGCATGGGACGTACTGGTAGTTTATTTACCTATCAACAATATGGAATAACACCCGACATATTGACTTCGGCTAAAGCATTAGGGGGGGGATTCCCTATTAGCGCAATGCTGACCACCAATGAAATAGCCTCGGTAATGCACCCTGGAGTGCATGGTACTACCTATGGCGGTAATCCTTTAGCTTGTGCCGTTGGTTGTGAGGCTTTTGATATTATTAACTCGCCAGAAGTGCTAGAAGGCGTTCAACAGCGAAGAGCAATATTTATTGAAAAACTAGAAGAGATTAATGATCAATTTAAAGTGTTTCGAGAATATCGCGGCAAAGGTTTATTATTAGGCGCCGAACTTCAACCGCAATTTCATGATAAAGCAAGAGACTTTCTTAATGTTGCAACAGAATTTAAAGTTATGATTTTAAATGCGGGCACCAATGTACTAAGATTTACACCTTCACTAATCATCTCTGAAAATGAAATACAAGAAGGCATGATGCGCTTTGCAAAAGCCGTCGAAAAGGTTGTCAACGCTTAAGTTTTTCTATACAGTAACGGCATTTTAATCAATTAGGTGCCGTTAATGCACTTAAAGGATACTTTGTTATGACCGATATTCGCCCCTTAAATTACGCAAAAACACACTTTATTTTAAGTGCGCCAGATATATCACACCTACCAAGTGATAGTGGCGTTGAAGTTGCTTTTGCTGGTAGATCTAACGCAGGTAAATCCAGTGCGCTCAACACACTAACGAATCAAAAAACATTAGCCCGAACCAGTAAAACACCAGGCAGAACCCAATTAATTAATCTTTTTGAAGTAGAAGAAAATTGCCGTTTGGTCGATTTACCAGGCTATGGTTATGCGCAAGTGCCTGAAGCAATAAAACGAAAATGGCAAAAATCACTGGGTGAATATCTACAAAAACGAGAAAGCCTAAAAGGGTTAGTCATACTGATGGATATCAGACATCCACTCAAAGATCTCGATCAACAGATGATTGATTGGGCTGTATCGGTTGAAATTCCGGTGATGTTATTGCTAACTAAAGCCGATAAGCTTGCGTCTGGCGCGTTAAAAAAACAAGTCAATATGGTTAAAGAGGCAATCCTACCTTTTCAAGGTGATATTACTGTTGCGCCTTTTTCATCACCTAAACGAATTGGATTAGATGCATTAAAGCAAAAACTAGATCAATGGTTTAATCAACAGTAAGGAAACCATTTGATGAGTCAATTAGATTTTTCATTTCAATCATTATCACCAGAATTGATCATCGATAGTTTGGCAACTATTGGTATTGATGTTGACTCAGGCTTAACAGCGCTCAATAGTTACGAAAATCGCGTCTACCAATTTATGGATGAACAACGTGTTCGCTATGTAGTAAAGTTTTATCGGCCCAATCGTTGGAATCGGCAGCAGATCCTTGAAGAGCATCAATTTACTAAGCAACTATTTGACGCAGAAATTCCAGCTATTGCACCATTAACACTCAATGGCTGTACATTACATGAAAATCAGAACTATTTGTTTGCTGTTTTTCCTAGCGTAGGTGGACGGCAATATGAAATGGATAATATTAACCAAATGGAATCGGTTGCCACCTTACTTGCACGGATTCATCAAATTGGCGCAAAACAACTGTTTTTACATCGTCCAACTATCGGATTAGACGAGTATTTATATCACCCAAAAGAAATCCTATTATCGAGTAATCTGGTCCCCAATAAAGTACGATTTGAACTCACGGAAACGTTATCAACATTAACCCAAACAATCGAACAGCATTGGCATAACGATTGGCAACCTATTCGTATTCACGCCGATTGTCATCCTGGTAATATTTTATGGCGTGATAATGCTATGTTTGTTGATTTTGATGATGCACGTAATGGACCAGCAGTCCAAGATATGTGGATGCTACTTTATGGAACCGAGCAAGAACAACGCTTACAATTAGATACCTTGATTGAAATCTATCAAGAATTTTATGATTTCGACACTGCACAGCTCAAATTAATCGAGCCTTTAAGAGCAATGCGTATGGTGCATCATCTAGCTTGGATTATAATGCGATGGCAAGATCCCGCTTTTCCGCCCGCTTTTACATGGATAACAGATGAGGATTTTTGGCTTCAACAATTAGCAACATTTAGACAGCAAATTATTGCTATCAAATCACCAGCAATTCAATTGCTATCGGTTAGATAAATAAATTAGGTAAATAAAATAGACAAACTAAAATTAAAAAACAGCCAGTGTCACTGTAATGTTAAAGTCCTAACTTTTCTAATAACACATCTAAACTAGGCTGAAGTTGAACTAATTGTTCTTTTTTGGGTTTGGAAAGTTGTTTAATCCGATACTCAAGCCTTAAAGCTGTTGATCTATCACCTACACAAACTTGATACACAATTGCAAGATCTTGATGACCTTTTAAATGCTTTGCGCCCTTACCGCTTTGGTGTTGATGTAAACGTCGGCTCGTATCTGTTGTGATACCGGTGTACAATGATTGTTTAGCGGTTCTAATAATATATAAAAACCACATAACTGATTTACTATTCATAGTTATCTCAACTTGATAAATTCATTTATCTTTTATAGTTTATCATTATTAATTCATTATATGCATGTGCCTATTTGCGTGAATTTTGTTAGAATAGTCACTTAGGTAAGATTACTACTTCTTTTACTTTATTTAACTTACTGTTCTAGATAGTCCCCATGTTATATATTTTGAGGCGTTAAAATTTGAATAACTTTGCAAAAATTATTGAAGTTGAACGTGGCGATATGAAATTCGCTTATGTTGATAATGATGAAATTAATTATTTAGACCTTTTTGACCAATTTCTGGCAGAAGAAGGGCATCGCGAACTCCTCGACCCCAGTGATAAACTAGAGCGATATACTTATTTGATCAATCACAATCAAAGCAAATTTATCTTTAAAATTGATGGTGGGATCGAACATCGTTTAGAGCGCAAGCTTATTGCCAAAATTACTGGCGATTTTTATTTCAACCTCATTCGAAAGTTGGCAAAAATATCATTAGATAAATGTGATATTGCTTATGAGCTTTATTTGGTTGCTTTTGACAAAAAAACACAGCGCCATTATATGATTTTCAATTTTATTGAAGGCCGCTCATTAAAATGGGAAGAAATGGAGCAGTATGGCGATCAAATAAAAGACTGTATTGAAAAATTACACAGTTATAATTTAGTTTCTAATGACGTACATGGTGGTAATTTTATTTTAACACCTGACGGCAAAATTAAAGCGATTGATTTAACTAATTCTGGTTTTATTTGGTTAACGAAAGCGAATGATGCTATTGAATTAAAAGAACGCTTCAATATCAAAATCAAAGTCCCTGTTTTAGCAATGGCAATTAAAAAATTTACCCATGGCTTTAAAAAATTATCACGAAAAATACGTGGTAAAAAAGATTAAATTAACCAGATGAGAGAAGGTAAAACTTCTCTCTTAATTTATTAATACATACTGTTGCCTTTGAAGATTTAATTAGTAAAAATTAGCCCTCCATCTAGTTTATAGATTATCATTTTATTCGTTTTTCAAACCATAGAAACACTAGCAAATCTATGTATAACCAGCTAGAATTAATCAGTTAATTCTAATAAGGGTGTGGTATGAAAAAGTTAATTGGTATTGTGACAATATTTACGATGCTAACTGGGTGTACATCTCAAAAGATGATGTCAATTTATCAAACGCAAGGTGTAGAAATCGGTCAAAATTCATCTGGTGTTGATATAGTGAATAAATATACTACTTCACGCCCTATTACTGCCCTTCACTCCTCTTTAGCACTGTGTATAGCTCAAGAACTTGATAATAGCCCTGTGGTATTAACCAGTGATAACTATTTTGGTTCACGCTGGTGGTCATATTATAACATGCCAGTTCAACAACAGGCCGTCACAGTCAGTGGTGGTGATACAATTAAATTAGTTGAAGGAAATAGTGTTGTCGCTAACGCAGTTACAGACTACGAATATTATATTAAGTATTTTGTTAGTTATACCCTGACAACAACACGCAATCAAAATGATATCCGTTATCTGTTTAGTAATATTAAACAAGCCCAGCAATTTACTGGTTCAGTGGTCAATGACGGCTTTGAAAACGTAAAAACATTAGAAAGCGCGCATCCAAACTTAGTTATTGATGCATTAAATAAAGAGGTTGATAAAATTCAAGCTTGCTTATTGCGATAATACAAAATTAAGCAATACACTTATCTTGTAAAGATATGTTTTAAAGATTATACGTTTCAACATATTTTGTAACAAAAATAACTAGTCATTATTCGATATTGACTAGTTTTATTTTTATAAACATTAACTTACTATTTTTTTAAAACTTCCAATCTTCTATTTTAAATAATGACATCTTAATCTATTTCAAAAAATTTAACCAAATCAGGATATAACATATCATTGTTAATGATATAGCTACCATGATCATGGTTTGTCATAATTTTCAATTGCGAGTTGGGTATATTGTCAGCAATTTCAACGAACATTGCAGGATTATAAATATCATTTTCTGCACCAATAATTAAAGTTGGTATTGTAATTTTAGTTAACGAACTGAGTTCGATATTGGGTTGTTCAAGCATCATTTTAAATAATGGATCGTTTGTTTGTTCGTAGTGCTGTTGTACGTATTGATAGCTTTGTTGAGTAAAATCGGATGGTTTCAAATTCACCCCCAATAATGCCATTTTTTTAATCATTCTCTTATTACGCAATGCTAACAATAATGCAATAATGGCGCCATCACTAAAACCGATGATATTCACTGACTTAAGACTTAGTTTGTTAATTAACGCCTCAACATCATCAGCCATAACGTTATAATCATAAACATCAGTCTTATCACTGCGTCCATGATTACGACTATCCACTGCATAAATAGTATAATGTGATGTTAATTTGGCAATGAGAGGCAAAAAAACCCGATGATCTCCCCCATTACCGTGCAATAGAATCAAAGGCTCACCTGTACCCGTTTTTAGATAGTAAAGGTTTACTCCGTTAACACATAGCATAATTCACCTTAGTTACAGTTGCTTAATTTAGAATCAGTATAACGTTGATTTTATACTTCTCCCATCTGAAGCTAAAGAATTTTCATAAACCCATTATCACCAAACATCAATGAATATTAATTGTTATTAAACTAAAATTTCGCTATATTTAAAATTATATAGCGAATATAATTTTAAACTAATTAATTATTAATTAACACATTATATGTCTATTAGGATGAACGATGGAAATTTATAAAAAGTTTTTACTACTATTTGGATTGTTTTTATCACTTTGCTTAACAGTCACCTGTGAAGCTAAACAAGTGACTGATCAACTTAACCGCACTGTTCAAATCCCTGATAAAGTGGAAAGAGTAGTCGTTTTGCAACATCAAACATTAAATCTAATTGTACAACTAAACCGTCAACAGACCCTTGTAGGTGTTTTGTCTTCTTGGCAAAAATTATTAGGAAAAGACTTTGTCAGATTTGCTCCAACTTTATCTAACCTACCGACACCGGGCGATCTAACTTCGGTTAATATCGAAAGTTTACTTGCTCTCAAACCGCAAATTGTCTTTGTCACAAACTACATGCCCAAAGCGGTTATCGATCAAATTGAAAAACTCAACATTCCGGTTATTGCTATCTCGTTACGCAAAGATATAGCCTCGCAGGCAGATAAACTAAATCCCATTATGGTTGATGAAGAGACAACTTACAATGAAGGATTAAAACAAGCAATACGCCTAATTGGTGACGTGCTTAATGCTAACAATGAAGCCGAGGACTTAATCAACTATACTTTTGAGCATCGAAAAATTGTCACAGATCGATTACAACGTATAGCACCTGAAAAACGCATACGCGTTTATATGGCTAACCCAGATCTCACTACCTATGGTTCGGGCAAATATACTGGATTAATGATGGAACATGCAGGCGCCATTAATGTTGCTGCGGCAACGATTCAGGGCTTTAAACAAGTTTCGATAGAAAATGTCATACAATGGAATCCACAAGTTATTTTTGTGCAAGATCGATATCCACAAGTCGTTGAAACAATTTTATCCGATGATTTATGGAAAAATATTGATGCAGTTAAGCAAAAAAAAGTTTATTTAATGCCCGAATACGCAAAAGCATGGGGATATCCTATGCCTGAAGCTTTAGCTATCGGTGAGCTTTGGATGGCAAAAAAACTTTACCCAGATTTGTTTAAAGATATTGATATGCAAAAACAAGCCAATGATTATTACTGGCGATTTTACCGCGTCAACTATCAAGGGGAATAGCAAGATAATATGATCGGCTTTTCCTATCGCCATTTACATGTTGGCCTGATTATATTAACTATAATATTAATAGTTGTTTCATTAATTATTGGACACTATTCAATATCTGTTAGCCAAGTTATCCATGTATTGCTTTCATTGCCAACATCACAAATAGATCAAACAATGGTGGTTGATAATCAAGTCATTTGGCAAGTAAGGTTGCCACGTATTTTATTAGCTTTTCTAGCTGGTGCAGGATTAGCAATTTGTGGCGCAGTATTACAAGGGTTATTTTATAACCCGCTTGTTGATCCTCATGTCATTGGTGTGACATCAGGTGCAGCTTTTGGTGGGACTTTAGCCATTTTGTTAAATTTTTCAACGTTTGGACTGATGGTTTCAGCTTTTTCATTTGGGCTATTAATACTCTTTTTAATCTTATTATTAACTCACGTTATTAAACAAAACAATGTGCTAGTTCTAGTATTAGTTGGATTAATATTAAGTGGTTTTTTTAATGCACTGGTGAGTTTAATACAATACCTCGCAGATAGTGAAGAAACACTCCCCAATATTGTATTTTGGTTATTAGGGAGTTTTTCAACAGCTAATTGGGATAAATTAATGACATTAGCCATTCCAATTGTTATTGCTAGCTATTTTTTAATCCAGTTAAGTTGGCGGATAAATATTTTATCATTAGGGGACAGTGAAGCTAAAAATTTAGGTATATCGATTCTTTTCTCTCGATGGTTAATTTTAATTTTGTGTACCTTAATTATTTCTATGCAAGTTGCAGTTAGTGGTTGCATTGGCTGGGTAGGATTAATCATTCCTCATGCCGCGCGATTATTGGTCGGTAGTAATCATCAACGACTACTGCCTATAACATTTTGGTTCGGCGGTACTTTTATGATTATTGTTGACGATATTGCACGAACCATCAACACGGCTGAAATACCACTCGGTATTATTACAGCGCTGGTTGGTGCACCATGTTTTGTTTTGTTATTACGACATCAAATTTTACAGAAATCCTAATATGACATCAGCCATTATAACAACACATAACTTAATTTGTGGTTATCAACAGAGTAAGCCCTTAACTACAGCGATAAATATTACAATTCATACCAATGATATTATCGCCATTCTTGGCGTGAATGGCCGAGGAAAAAGTACTTTGCTCAATACATTAATGGGAACCCTTAAGCCTTTAAGTGGCACTATCACCAATCCTTATTATTGTAGCTTTGTTCCACAAAATTTCATGCCCAATATAGATTATAAAGTATGGGAAATTGTAGTAATGGGAAGCGCTAAAAAGTGGGGATTATTTGGAAAACCGGATAAACACACTTTGCAGTTAGTTGAAGATAAGTTAGCCCAATTTGGATTAGCACATTATAGTCATCACCTATTTTCACAGCTTTCTGGCGGTCAAAAACAGTTAGTGCTTATTGCCCGTGCATTAATGAGTGAATCGAAAATTTTATTACTCGATGAGCCAACAAGTGCCTTAGATTTACATAATCAAAATAAAGTGTTAAACATTTTGTCATCATTAGTACAGAAACAAAATTTAACTATTGTGTTTACGACTCATGATCCAGCTCATGCAATGAGTTTAGCTAACAAAGTATTATTACTTGATGAAACAGGTTACCAATATGGTCTTACCCAAACGTTGTTAACCGAGACACAATTAACCCAGTTATATAACATCACAATGAAAAAAATAGTTTTTTCTGACTGCCAAACCATCATTCCCCTTTACACAATGGGTAATCATTATGACAACACTTAATATTTATGCAGCGGGAAGTTTACGTATTGCATTTCCTGCATTAGCCGAACTATTCAAACAAAGCTTTTCAACCGAAATTCATATAAAATTTGGACCGGCCGGATTACTATGTGAAAAACTATTGCAGAAAACCCCTGACGATAATATTCATTTATTTGCATCGGCAAACACGTTGCATCCTAAAACACTCATAGATCACAGAAAGGCTATATCTGATTATGTTTTTGCTCATAATCGCTTATGTGTAACAGTAAGAAATGAATCAAAATGGACATCAAGCGATATCATCAAATTATTATTAAATCCTGAAACACGTATTGGTATGTCTACTCCGCAAAAAGATCCATCTGGAGATTATACTTTTCAGCTATTTGATAACATAGGTACCAGTTATGCGGGTATGGGTGAGCAATTAAAACACCGCGCAAAACAATTAGTCGGGGGATCACTAGAGAGTCATATCCCTAAAGCAATGCATCCGGCTGAATTTTTTTTACTAAACAACACCGTTGACGCCTATATTGGTTATGCTAATTACGCACAAACAATTTTACAAAATCCGAAATTAACTATTATTAATTTGCCTGCCAAATTTAATCCTGCTATAGATTATAGTATTGCCTTACTTAAACCGGCTCATAAAATGGCGAAATTATTTATTGGTTTTTTACTTAGTGAAAAAGGCCAAAACTGCTTGATGGCTAATGGCTTTAGTAAAATAACGAACATAAAGACAAATTAACTACTTACATTAATTACAAAACTAGTTAGATAAGTTTCATATTCTTCTGATTTCTAACTGTATAACTATACTACTGTTATTTAGAGAAATAATAAAATGACAGAAAGGAGAGATACAGTTATGGGCATGATGCAGAAAATACAAGAAAATAAAATTTATGTAGGTTCGTTACCCTTACCAATTTTTATTGTGTGCTCAATTATTGTTATCATTGCAGCCCAGTTAAACATGCTACCTAAAACATTAATTGGTGGTTTTGCAGTGATTTTACCCCTTGGATGGTGTTTAGGCACTATTGGGCAAAATATTCCTTTTTTTAAAAAATTTGGTGCGCCAGCTATACTTTCCTTAATTGTGCCATCAATCCTTGTATATTATGGCGTTTTTGATGAAAACACGTTAGCCGCCACAAAAATGTTGATGAAGGATTCTAATTTCCTCCTATTTTATATTGCAAGTTTAGTTTGTGGTAGCATTCTTGGTATGCATCGAGTCATTTTGATTCAAGGTTTTATTCGTATGATGATTCCTATGCTGCTTGGCATGTGCATTGCAGCCGTTGTTGGCGTTGCAGTAGCTGTCGCTTTTGGTGATACATGGGAACATGCATTTTTCTACACAGTATCCCCAGTTATGGCTGGCGGAATCGGTGAAGGTGTGTTACAGCTCTCTAATGCTTATAGTAATATCCTGAATCAAAATTATGATTCCTTTGTGAGTGCATTAATCCCAGCAACAGTTGTAGGCAACTTCTTTGCTATTACTTTCACCGCTATTATGAGTCGAGTTGGTGAGTTAAAACCGCAGTTAAGTGGTCATGGTCAATTAGTCAAAATTGAATTTGATGGACTTGCCGACGCATTAAAAGAGGATAAAACACCATTAGATGCTAGAGCCATGAGCGGTGCGATAATGATTCTAGCTACCTTATTTATTTTCGGTATGATTTTAGAAAAGATAACTCACTTCCCTGGACCAGTTTTAATGATCATTGCTACAGCAATAGTGAAATACTTCCGTTTGCTACCTGAAAGTGTAGAACGGGGTAGCCAGCAATGGTATAAGTTTATTTCTGGTAATTTTACCTTCCCATTAATGGCAGGATTAGGATTGTTGTATATTGATTTAGGCAGTGTAGTCAATGTATTAACCGTGCCTTATTTTATTACCATCATTTCGGTTGTATTAACTGTTTCGATGACCGGTTTTGTATGTAGTTTCTTCCTAAAAATGTACCCTGTTGAAGCCTCGATTATTTCATCTTGTCAAAGTGGTATGGGGGGAACAGGCGATGTTGCGATACTTTCAACCGCTAATCGAATGAACCTAATGCCTTTTGCGCAAGTCGCAACACGTTTAGGAGGCGCATTAATGGTGATATGCACAACAGCACTATTAAGATATTTACATATGTAGTAGCAAAAAAGATGAGTTAAAATAAGTAATAATTATCATGTTACATGATTAGGTTAACAGTTTAGATATCCAATTATCTAACCTCTTATAAAAAATTGATTGAGTATAATTAAAAAGGAATAATTATGACAACAGTGCAAGAAAAAGCCTTAGCTATCAGCAAACAAATGCATGGCAAATTTGAAATAAATGCTAAAGTCCCGGTTAACTCTATGTCGGATTTGAGTGTGGCTTATACCCCTGGGGTTGCTGCAGTTTGTACTGAAATTGCTAAAAATCCTGAATCAGTATACGAGTATACCAGCAAACGCAATCTGGTTGCGGTTATAACTGATGGTTCAGCGGTATTAGGGCTAGGAAATATAGGACCTGAAGCGGCAATACCCGTCATGGAAGGCAAAGCGATATTATTCAAAAAATTTGCCAATGTTGATGCCATTCCATTATCACTCAATACTCAAGATCCTGATGAGTTAGTTAAGCATATTGCAGCATTAGCCCCATCTTTTGGCGGAATTAATCTTGAAGATATTAGCGCGCCAAGATGTTTTGAAATTGAGAAAAGATTGCAAGAAATATTAGATATCCCTGTTTTCCATGATGATCAACACGGCACAGCTATTGTTGTTTTAGCCGCGTTATATAATGCATTAAAAGTGGCGGGTAAAACAATTGAATCGGCCAAAGTTGTTATTAACGGCGGTGGAGCTGCCGGTTTAGCTATTGCCGATATGCTTTTAGCGGCAGGTGTTACCGATCTAAAAATCGTCGACAAAATTGGTATTTTATCTGAAGATGATCAACGTTTACCTCCTCATCATTTAGCGATAGCCAAAAGAACAAATAAATCAAAACAAAAAGGAACACTTGAAGATGCAGTAAAAAATGCCGATGTTTTTATTGGCGTATCTGCACCTGGGGTTTTAAAAGCCGATTGGGTCAAAACCATGGCAGAAAAATCAATTATCTTTGCAATGGCAAATCCGACACCCGAAATTTTTCCTGATGAAGCAAAAGCCGCTGGCGCTTACATTGTCGGGACAGGGCGTAGTGATTATCCAAATCAAATTAATAATGTACTGGCTTTTCCAGGCATCTTTAGAGGTGCGCTTGACGCGAGAGCCAAAAATATTACATTAGCCATGCAGTTAGCAGCAGCTAAAGGTTTAGCCAACATTATTACGCCAGATAAACTTTCTGTAGAGTGTATATTACCCAACGCTTTTGAGCCTAATGTCGCCAAAGTCGTAGCCGAAAGTGTAAAAAATGCGGCTAAAAGTGAATAAGTAATAGAGAATTAATAAATAAACTTAACAATCAAAACCTACTATCAAAATAATTGGGTAGTAGGTTTTTACCATTAATAAGTTAATATAATCAGACTATTAGTGATTTAACATGAATGATGAATATGAAGTATCTTTTTAATCGATTAACACTAAAAATTAAATTAATTAGCTTAATTTGTTTGGTATTTATACTATCGGTTATTGCCCAAAATATTTATATTGTACATGTTGTTAATGACGAATATTTAATGCATTCACGTCAAGGGGTTGAAAATATTGCTAATATCATCTCAACCTCCGATGATATTATCAATAAAATGCAAGTTCCAACACCAGAAAATCTAGCATCCATTCAAACTATTGCTGAACAAGCACGGATAATGACTCAAGTCGATTTTGTGGTTATTTTTAATATGCAAAGCATACGCCTTTCCCATCCAGATAAAAACAAAATTGGGCAACTTATTGTTGGCGGCGATGAGCAACCAGCACTAAAAGGTGAATCTTATTCATCAATTGCCAAGGGAACCTTAGGCGATTCAGTGCGTGCTTTTAGACCTATTTTTAATCAATCACACCAGCAAATTGGTGGCGTGCTAGTTGGACAAACGCTAAAAAAAATTAATCATTCAGCAGCTAAAACCAGTCAACCTATTTGGTTATCATTAGCCGCATCATTAATCATCGCCATTATCTTAGCCTCTTTACTATCTCGAAACATAAAAAAAATATTATATGGACTTGAACCATTAGAGATGGCTCACTTATTTGAAGAACGAAATGCAATTATACGAACAGTCAAAGAAGGGATTGTGGTTGTTAATCGTGAAGGGCTGATAACTCAAATTAACGATGAAGCGAGAAGAATATTACGCTTACCAGATAGTAAAGATAATATTATCGGCTATCCAATTGCAAAGATTATTCCTAATACTCGATTATGTGATGTCATGATGACAGGTATTCCTGAATATGATTGTGAACAAAACATCAATGGTGTTGTTATTTTAACTAACCGAACACCATTATTTGTAAAAGAATCACTCGTTGGCGCTATTGCCTCATTTAGGGATATGACTGAAGTACGCCAATTAGCCGAAAACCTAACGGGGGTGAATCGTTATGCTGATGCATTACGTTCACAATCTCATGAATTTAATAATAAATTACATGTTATCTATGGGTTAGCATTTAATGATAATAAACAAGAATTAATCGATTATCTTGAAGAAATAATAGGTAACAAACAAGCTGAATCTAAGCTAATTAGTCAAACGATAAAAGACCCCATTATTGCGGGATTTTTAAATAGCAAATTTAGTCGAGCTCGAGAGCTCGGTATATCATTATCTTTAAATGTTAAAGGTGAATTAAAACTCATCCCGAATATCTCTGTGACTCACAGTTTAATTACCATTCTTGGCAATCTCATCGATAATGGATTAGATGCGATTCAATTTTTAGATGATAAACAGATCATTATTAATTTATTGATAAGCCATGAAATTTTTGAAATTGAAGTCATTGATAATGGTGAAGGTATTGCGCAACAAGATATACAATATATTTTCAACAAAGGCTATTCAACCAAAGGAGATAACCGAGGTATAGGACTTTATTTAGTTTTGGCTAGCCTTGATGAGCTTGGTGGACATATTCAATTGTGTGATCCAATTAATAAAAAAGGAGCTTGTTTTAAAGTATCATTACCACTTTGTGAACTTTATAGAGAGAAAGAGTAATGGTTGATGTATTGATTGTTGAAGACGATCCAATGGTGGCAGAGTTAAATAAAAAATACCTACAAAGGATGACAGGATTTCATTTAATGGCCAATGTCAGTAATGGCGAACAAGCACTACATTTTATTCATGACAATCACGTAGATCTCATTTTACTCGATGTCTTTATGCCTAAACTTAATGGGCTTGAATTGTTGCAACATATTCGTATCAGTTATCCTCAAATTGATATTATTATGGTGACAGCAGCATGTAATACCAGTGATATCCAAACCGCATTACGTTTGGGCGTAATTGATTATATTGTCAAACCATTTACCTTTGAACGCTTAAGAACTGCACTTATTTCATATCAAGAACGAGTACGTTTATTGTCCTCATCAAAAATACTTAATCAACATCAATTAGACGATCGTATTTTTGCTAAACCACCGATAAACCATAAAGAATTACCCAAAGGAATTGATAGCCAAACATTAAAAAAAGTCCGTGAAACTATTATTAACTATAATCATGAGTTTTCGATGAGCGATATTGTCGAGTTAATACCATTATCACGCATATCATTAAAAAAATATCTTGATTATTTAGAAGATCTAGGTGAAATTGAAAGTTATTTGACCTATTTATCCATTGGTAGGCCTGTAAAACGTTATACTTATCAAAAGTAATTTGTGATCATTTTTATTTAACATATTGATAATAAATATTAATTGTCAAAAATAAAGATTATTGATTATTATTGATAGTTTATTATTCTCATTTTTAAAAGGATTTTTAGATCAACCATGAAACTCAAATCAATTTCTTTATTAATAATCACAGTATTTAGTGCCAATCAAGCACAAGCTTACAACTATAACGCTTCCTCTGATGTCATTTTACCTTTTAACCAAATTAATGAACGTTATTTCATAACTAACAATAGTACTAATGCGATTAATATTAGCGTTCCTGACGGTTTGACTGTTAATAGTGATGGTTCATTTCACTTAGGTTTTAGTGGTAAAACCGATAGTGAAGCAGCTTCACTTGCTGCAGGTGATATCAATATGAATATCAACGGTAACTTTCAAATTTATAATGATACTTGGATTGGTAAATTTGATACAAAATTCTTTACTCAATATTTAGGGTTGCATAAAGATTATCCATTTAACCCTATCAATCAAGACATTAATGTCCATGTAACAGGCGATATTAATGTTGAATTAGGTGCAGATAAAGAAAGAGGCGGACTCATGATATTGGCTGGTAATGTCATGGGTACAGGAGTAAATGCGACAGGTAAAACCACCGTAAAAGTAGATGGCGATACCAATATTCGCAGTGGCGATAATCATTTAGCCGGTACCGCTTTAGCACCAGCTAAGTTAATCACTCGTAGCTTTAATTTAACCGGTGGTGATATTGAAATCATCGGAGCAAAAACAGTACTAGAAACAACCAATAACGATATTAATAAGTCTTCTGTGACCATAGGTAAGACCGGTAAAATGATTATTATGCGAGGGGGAACTGTTGATGTCAGCATTGGTGGTAATTTCAACGTGATTGATCAAGGTATTTTAAGTGCTAGCCGAGGTAATGGTTTTGTCAAACTGGCATCAAATGGACAGGTATATATCGGTAAAAATGCTACAATCGAATCATCTAAAGGTTCTCTTTTCATTAGTGATCAAAATAACCAAACATCACAATTAAATATTGATGGCATTATCAGTTTTGGGGTTTCTGATACAAAACAGATTAATGAAATTAATGGTGATAATGTCAATGTTAATGCAACAGCAAAATTTTCTGCTACAGATGACTTTATAAAGAACGCATTTAAATATACCTTTTCTGAAGCCAATGCCACCGTGTTATCAGCAAATAATTCTTTGAAAATTGCTAATATTCAAAATAATGAAACAAAAGCACTTATTCAAAACATTTATGGCGATCTGAACTTCAAATTAACAGGCAATGAGTTAAAATTTGTTAACGCGACTAATGTCACTGACTTTAGTAATGCCGCTCAAACAAAAGCTGCTGCTGATCGTCAAATTTCCCGTTATTATCAACAAGTCGGTACTAATTCAAAAAATGTAGCAAAACGATTTGCACAAAATGTAGCTAAAGTTTCGTATGAATCATTCTATAATCCGACTAACAATGGCAGTGTGATTTCTGATAAATCGTTAGCTGGCGATTTAAACTGGGCAGTATTAAGCGCAATAGGACGAGGTAATTTAGCTATTGAAAATCGTGGCACGACGTTACAATTTAATCGCGCTTTAGCTGGATTATATAATAATAATCAAGGTTTACACTTGTCTGAAATTGCACTTAACAACTTCAATTACACTAAATCAATCTTAGACAAACAAGTTGGACAATATTTTCAAAATAAAAAATTAGCTGGTAATGATGATAATTTATGGATAAACCTTACCCATCATGATGAAAATACCGATAACCATGATGGTATTTCTGGTTATAAATACTCTTCTAACGGATTTATGATGGGATATGACAAAGAGTTGCTAGATAACCTACTAGTAGGCTCGGCAATCGGTTATTCGTCAGGTGATTATAAAAATAAAGCAGCTTCATCCAATGATTCAGATATCGATAATTATCAAATTCAGCTTTATTCTACTTATAAATCACCAACAAATATCATTGCATCAACTTACGCCGGCTACTCTTATGGAAAAAACCGATTAAAAGCAGACGACAATTACAATACTATCAAAGAAAAATTCCATAGTAATACGTGGAATATTGGTGGTTCGATTGGTTATGACTGGCAAAGTACTGATCAATTAACATTAACACCTGCGATTGGTTTAACTTATGCGTATACTGAAAATAGCGCACATAATGTCAGTTATAACAGTATTGATTTAGTTAAATATGATAAATCATCTAATTCATCATTATTGATTCCTGTCGATTTAACAGCAAATTATTTAGTTTGGCAAAATCAGGATAGTCAATTATTGTTAACCGCAAAAACCGGTTATGCATTTAATTTGAGTAATGATGAATTTGATAGTGATATCACTATTAATGGCATTGATAATTTATCTAAAATGCGTGCCTACTCATCCAACCGTAGCAAAAATCAATATAACTTTGCTAGCGGCATCACCTATAAATATAATTTAGTTGATGTAAATATTAATTATCAATACTTTGGTGAGAGTAAAAGAAATTCAAATTATATTACGGCTCTTACAAAAATTAGTTTTTAATCACTGAAACTAACTAGACAAAGATGATGCTCTAATGTTTTTTCAAAAAAGAGCATCATCAAATCGACATAGCAATAATCCTCTATGCGGTGATCTCATCTAAAGAAAGATTAAAACTCGGTACAAAAACATCTAAAAAGTAATCCATTTCAGGGCTACTTCGCTCAGATAAAGTTTTTTTAAGGCGCTGTTTTGCCAGTTTAAATTCGTTATTACCCGCACTTAACTCTTCAATTGTTTTAAGATATGCGCATAAAGCATCAGCTTGTTTCACAATGCTTTTTTCTTCTTCAGTATAAAAATCATCATCAATTAGGCATCTAAAATCGTCTTGTAACTCTTTGGGTAACATATTAATGAGTTTATGTTGTGCTATTTTTTCAATTTTTTTATATTCAACCGTTATTTGAGGATTGTAATATTTTGTTGGTGTGGGTAAATCACCCGTGATAACCTCTGATGCATCATGATACATAGCTAATAGTGCAATTCTTTCAGGATTAACATTACCATTAAATCGTTTATTTTTAATAATAGCTAAGGCGTGTGCAACAAAAGCCACTTGCAAACTGTGTTCAGATACATTTTCAGTTCTCACATTACGCATTAAAGGCCAGCGATTAATCAATTTTAATCGTGACAAATGAGCAAAAAAATGACTAGTATTCATATGGAAAACTCTTTTTGATTTAAAAATAAAAAACGCTTCCATTAATATATGGAAGCGCTTATTAGATAAATAAATGTATTTAAATTTTTAAGCTAAAACAAGTTGCTGCGTACCTAAAGCAAGTGGAACAGTTTGCTCTTCGGTAAAAGTGACATATTCCCACGCATCTTGTTTTGCTAATAAAGCTTGTAATAATTGATTATTTAAAGCATGACCAGATTTATAACAAACTACTTCGCCAATCATATTATGGCCACACATATATAAATCACCGATAGTATCAAGCATTTTATGACGAACAAATTCATCTTCAAAACGCAAACCATCTTCGTTAAGGACTTTATAGTCGTCAACCACAATTGCACAATCTAAACTACCGCCTAAACATAAACCTTTTGATTGTAATGCTTCGATATCACGCATAAAACCAAATGTTCTTGCTCGGCTAATTTGACGAATAAATGATTCAGACGAAAAGTCCAACTGATAACGTTGTGAACTACTATCTATTGCCGGATGATGAAAATCGATAGTAAAATCTAATCTAAACCCATTATAAGGTCTAACTTCAGCCCATTTGTCACCATTTTCAACGCGAACGGTTTCTTTAACGCGTAAAAATCGTTTAAGTGCATTTTGTTCGGTAATACCTGCATCAAGCAGTAAGTAAACAAACGGACTTGCACTACCATCCATAATTGGAATTTCAGGTGCATCAACTTCGATAATAATGTTATCGATGCCAAGACCTGCTAGCGCTGAGTTAATATGCTCAACAGTTGAGATACGAACGTTATCTTCATTCACTAAGCATGTACAAAGCATAGTATCACGCACTGATTTTGCATCCACCGGAAAATCAACATATGGATTCAAATCAGTACGACGATAAATAACACCTGTATTTTCAGGCGCAGGGCGTAACGTCAAAGTAACTTTTTTGCCGGTATGCAAACCAACACCTGTTGCTTGTATTGTCCTTTTTAATGTTCTTTGTTTCACTTTACACCTACTATTCTATTTGTTTCTATTGACATTAGACAATAAAAAACCAAATAAGTTCAACATTAATTCGCTTGCTTACGGATAAAAGCAGGAATATCTAAAATTTTATTTTCTTCCAGAGGAGAAATGCTCTGCTCGTTAACCACTTTAGCTAATTTCTCTTCTTGATGTCCTAAATTACTGCTTTGACCAAATAGTGAGTTTTGTGAAATTGGTTTAGCAATTTTAACTTCTGGACGCTTATCCATACCAATGCCTGTTGCAACAACAGTAACACGAATTTCATCTGACATATCAGGATCAAAAGTTGTCCCGACAACAACAGTTGCATTATCAGAAGCAAATGCTCTAACTGTACTACCCACTGTTTCAAATTCTTCTAAGCCAAGATCTAAACCGGCTGTAACATTAACTAAGACGCCGCGCGCACCAGATAAATCAATATCTTCTAATAATGGGCTAGAAATAGCCATTTCAGCAGCTTCTTCGGCTCTATTATCACCACTTGCGCGACCTGATCCCATCATGGCATATCCCATTTCTGACATCACTGTTCTAACGTCGGCAAAGTCCACGTTGATATGGCCAGGTTTAGTAATTAATTCTGCAATACCTTGTACCGCACCTTTTAACACACCATTTGCCGCCGCAAAAGCATCTAATAATTTAACGCCTCTACCCAATACTTTTAGTAATTTATCATTGGGAATAGTAATAAGCGAGTCAACGTGCTTGGCTAATTCAGCAATACCTTGCTCAGCAAAAGCCATACGCTTTTTACCTTCAAAACCAAATGGTTTTGTCACTACAGCAACGGTCAAAATACCTAATTCTTTAGCGATTTCAGCAACGACTGGGGCAGCACCTGTACCTGTTCCACCGCCCATTCCCGCTGCGATAAATACCATATCAGCGCCTTCAATAGCACTACGAATGACCTCACGATCTTCCTCGGCAGAATTTCTACCCACTTCAGGATTAGCACCAGCACCAAGTCCTTTGGTTACATTGGTACCGATTTGGATAGTTTGACCTACCTTAATTCTTTTTAATGCTTGTGCATCTGTATTTGCCGCAAAAAATTCTACACCTTCAATATGTTCAGCAATCATGTGTTCAACGGCGTTACCACCGCCACCACCAACACCAATAACTTTAATGACTGCTGCTGGTTCATCATCTGCAACCATAGGCTCAAACATAACTTATCTCCAATTTTACGATCTTAGAACATTGTACAGATAACCGTCTACAATGTCCACGAAGTTCTTGAAATATATTAGCTAAAATTCTTTTTTAAACCAACCGGTCAAACGTTTAGCTATCCCTTTTAATGATGATTTGTCACTATCTTTGCCATCATCATTTAATAAACTCTGTTTCCCATAGTGTAATAACCCAACTGTCGTTGAACAATAAGGTTTTTGTACATAATCAGTTAGACCCGAAATATTTAAAGGTTGACCTATACGCACTTGATTTTGAAAAACTTTTTCCGCACACTCAACCATACCTTTAATTTGAGCTGCACCACCAGTTAATACAATACCGGCTGCGAGTTGATATTTGACATTTTGTTTTTTGAGTTCTTCTTGTAGCGAAAGTAATTCTTTTTGAACTAAGGAAAGAAGTTCAGAATAACGAGGTTCTATGACATCTGCAAGTGTCTGTCTTTGTAAAGAACGAGATGGCCTACCACCAACACTCGGTACATCGATGACTTCATCTTTACCGATTAATGAACCGACAGCACAACCATAGCGAATTTTAATATTTTCAGCATCCATTGGCGGTGCACCAAAAGCATAAGCGATATCGCTAGTGACAACATTTCCCGCATAAGGAATGACAACAGAGTGACGTAAAGCACCACCCGTATACACCGTCACATCCATTGTGCCGCCGCCCATATCAATAACACAGACGCCTAATTCCTTTTCATCATCAGTTAATACTGCATAACTCGATGCTAAACCAGAAAAAATAAGCTGATCAACTTTTAAACCACAACGTTCAACAGCTTTTACAATGTTTCTGGCCATATCATTATGGCAAGTGACCAAATGCACTTTAGCTTTCATACGTACGCCAGACAAACCAATCGGATTTTTTATCCCTTCTTGTAAATCAATGGAATATTCTTGGGCAATAACATGTAAGATTCGATGTTCATCTAAAATTCTGACTGATTTTGCTGTATGCACCACATTTTCAACATCTTCGGCGGTCACTTCCTCATCTGCAATTGGCACCATACCAATCTCATTTTGACAACGAATATGTTTGCCAGAAAGACTTAAATAAACCGAAGATATTTGGCAATCTGCCATTAGCTCAGCTTGATCAACAGCTCGTTGGATTGATTTCACCACAGATTCTAGATCGTTAACACCACCTTTATCAACGCCTTTTGATGGGCAATGCCCTACACCAATGATATTAATGATACCATCGGGAAGAACCTCACCAACAAGAGCAAGTACTTTTGATGTACCAACTTCTAGTCCTACAACCAATTTTTTTTCTGTTGCTTTCATACTTCAGCCTTTATTTATTCCTTACTGCGCTATTTTTTCTCTTGTTACTGAAATACCATTTTCATAACGTAAATCAGCGACCGTTATTCTTTCATTTGTTGGTATTCTTGATTGTATTTCAGGAAATAATTTCATAAATAGTTGATAACGCTCTTCGATGTTTTCACTTCCTAACACCAATTTTATTTCCTGATCTTCAACACATATACCAGCAATACATTGTTTTACCATCAGTTGCCAAGCATTTCGCTCATCGGATATTGCCGCGTCAATCTTTAATGCCAACTGATTATTAGCCAGTTTTTTAGATAAATTATCTAATTTATAGTATGTTTCGAGTACTGATTTTGCTTTACCTTCAGGACCATATAGCCTTGGCAATTTTAAATCGCTAATACGATCCAAAGGTACACTAAATACAACGCCATTTTCATCAAGTAAAAATAAATCATTCCAATAAAATGCCGGTTTATACTCTTCGACATAAACAATCAATCGATCCGGCCACTGTTTTCGTACACTGGCATGCTTAACCCATGGAAAGCGCATGACCTCTTGCTGAATATCATCAACATCTTGTCCAATATAAGTATTAGGTAGACCTAAACCTAAAATCGCTTCCCGAAGGTCATTTTCCGTTGTATAAGTGTGTTCTCCGCTCAATGTTAACTGGGACAATACCATTTGTTCAGGATCATCCATCCAGTCTTTAATACTTTGCACAATCCAAGCACTAATTAAAATAATCATAATAAAGAACAAAAATCCCATTAATTGTTCTGTACTACGAAATATAAGCAGCCGCCTTCTTTTTTTGTCTTCTCGTCGATGTGCTGCTTGCCTAACTTGTTTCATAGAAATAGGGCCATTTATATAGTTGCCAGTTTTAAAATTCGTGTAACTAATTCACTAAATGACCAACCGTATTGCTTGGCTGCCATTGGCACTAAACTATGATCTGTCATACCTGGAGCAGTATTGACTTCAAGTAAATAGGGATTTTGATTATCATCAAACATAATATCTACCCTTCCCCATCCTCGACATCCAACTGCTTTATAAGCATCAAGCGCCAATTTACGAATTTCTTGTTCTTTATTTTCTGGTAACCCGCTTGGACAAAAGTATTGTGTTGAGTCAGATAGATACTTTGCATCATAATCGTAAAATTTGGTAGCGGGTTTAATGTAAATTGCAGGTAAAACTTCTTCACCAACAATTGCTACTGTAAATTCCGGTCCAGATAAAAATGACTCAACCATCACCGCATCATCATATTGAAAAGCAACATCTATAGCATCTTTCAATTCGGAAATTTCATTAACTCTTGCCATCCCAACGCTTGAGCCTTCATGAATTGGCTTTACAAATAGCGGTAAACCAAGTTGTTTAACAATAGACTCAACATCAACAGGTTGGGTTTTATTAACCATAACATAATTGGCAACCGGCAAATCCATTGCTTTCCAAATTAATTTGGTTTTTAATTTATCCATTGTCAATGCAGATGACAACACATCACTGCCTGTATAAGGAATATTTTGATAAGTTAAAATGGCCTGAACAATACCATCTTCACCGCCACGTCCATGCAGTATGATGAAAGCTTTATTAAAACCTTGTTGTTTTAGATCCGTAATTGCATGATCTTTAGTATCAATAAGATGAGCATCAATCCCACTGGCCAATAATCCGGCTAGCACCGCACGGCCAGATTTAATCGATACTTCACGTTCCGCAGAGGTACCACCATATAATACAGCTACTTTATCGTTCATGATTATTATACCTCTTTTGAATATAATTGAGCACTGGCCAATTGTCGAGCAATGCGACCCACACTACCAGCACCTTGTGTTAATAATAAATCACCACCTTGCAATAATTCCTGCATAATCTCAGGTAGAAGATCTAAATCGGAAACATAAATCGGATCAACTTTACCCCGATTACGAATCGAACGACATAAAGATCGACTATCCGCTCCCGCAATAGGTTGCTCACCGGCGGAATAAACATCCAACATAACCAGCGCATCGACTTGAGAAAGAACTTGCGCAAAATCATCAAATAAATCCCGTGTTCGAGTATATCTGTGGGGTTGAAATAGCATGACTAATCGACGATCGGGCCAACCATTTCTTGCTGCCTGTATTGTTGCATTAACTTCACTTGGATGATGACCATAATCATCCACCATCATAATATCGCTGCCATTGACATGAGGGAATACCCCCAATAAATCAAACCGTCTACTGGTGCCCGCAAATTTAGCTAATGCATGAATAATTGACTCATCGTCAATACCATCTTCTGTGGCAGCAATAATTGCAGCAGCTGAATTTAACGCATTGTGTTTTCCTGGTGCATTTAATTCTATCTGTAAATCTTCATGATTTGGTCGGCACACCGTGTAATAGCTGATACCTTGTTCCTGACGATAATTTTTAATGACGACATCCGCTTCTTCACTAAATCCATAAGTGATAATTTTACGCCCTACAATAGGTAATAAATCACGATTAAATGGATCGTCATAACACATTATTGCTAAACCATAAAAAGGAAGATTACGTAAAAATGAGATAAATGTCTGTTTAAGATTTTCGACATTACCTTGATAAGTATCCATATGATCAGGTTCAATATTGGTGACAATCGATACCATTGGTTGCAAATGAAGGAATGAAGCATCACTTTCATCTGCTTCGGCAATAAAATAACGGCTGCTACCTAGTTGCGCATGTGTACCTGCTGCTTTAACCAATCCACCATTAACAAAAGTAGGGTCAAGTTTTGCTTCAGCATAGATGGCTGTGACCATGGCTGTTGTTGTGGTTTTACCGTGTGTACCAGCAATGGCTATACCATAGCGAAAACGCATTAGTTCGGCTAACATTTCTGCCCGTTGAATAACAGGAATACGCGCTTCACGCGCCGCAACAACCTCTATGTTATCTTGCGAAATAGCTGAAGATATCACAACAACACTTGAACCGAGTATATTTTCAGCCGCATGCCCAATAACAATTTTTGCGCCTAATGTCTCTAAATGTTGTGTTACTGCATTTTCTGCAATGTCCGATCCACTAATTTGATAACCTTCATTAGCCAAAACTTCGGCAATTCCTCCCATGCCAGCGCCACCAATCCCAACAAAATGGATATGTTTGACACGTTTCATTTCGGGAATAATTGCTCTTAATTCAGCTAATTCCTTCGTATTCACAATCTAACTCCTAATTATTCTGTTTTTATTTACGTGTTATGTCATAACTTTATTGAGCATGCTATTATGCTTATTATTAATTAACTCAATGATTGATAGGACATAACGATATTATTAACCTTACACACCTTAAGTAAGATGATTACATCACATTATATAAAAAATTAATCATTTTACTACTGAACACAGGGTTTGAGCCACTCTTTCTGTCGAATTCACAATAGCTAAACTTTTAGCCTTAACGGCCATATCTATTAACTCAGATCGATTTAAATTTTCAAGTAAATGAGAAAGCGACGCAACATTAAAATCGGGTTGTTCAATAATGGTTGCAGCACCAATATCAGCTAAAGATTTGGCATTCCAATATTGTTGGCGATCTTTATGCATAAATGGCACGAAAATCGCCCCTATTCCGACCACTTCAATTTCACTCACTGTTAGTGCCCCACTTCGGCAAATGACAATATCCGCCCAATTATAAGCCTCGGCAACATCAGAAATAAACTCAGTAATTTTATTGTTTGTCATATCACAATCTTGATAAGACTGAGAAACTGAATCTAGCATTCCTTTTCCTGTTTGATGCCAAACTACATATTTATCGGACAATTTGGTTATCACTTTAGGCACAATATCATTAATCACTTTAGCACCTTGACTACCGCCCATTACTAATACTCGAATTGGGCCTTGTCTATCTTTCAATCTTTCAATAGGATCAGCTAGTTGTAATAAATCATTGCGAACCGGATTACCCACAACCTCAGCATGGGGGAAAGCTGTAGGAAAAGCTTGAAGCACCTTAGTTGCTATTTTCGCTAACCATTTGTTAGTTAAACCAGCAATACCATTTTGTTCATGTAATACAATAGGTATACCTAAAGTTTTAGCTGCAATGCCACCTGGACCAGATACATATCCGCCCATACCAAGCACTACATCAGGACGATAAGCTTTCAAAATTTTTCTTGCTTGCAAAACCGCTTTAACAATTTTATAAGGCGCTTTTAATAAAGCGCTTATCCCTTTTCCGCGTAAACCTGATATTTGGATAAAATCAATATCAATACCATTTTCAGGAACTAAATGCGCTTCCATTCTATCTGCCGTACCAAGCCACCTAACTTGCCACCCTTGTTTCATCAAATAATGTGCAACGGCAATACCTGGAAATACATGACCGCCTGTGCCACCAGCCATCACTAATAATTTTTTCATTACTTTATTGACCTTATTCTTGCTTGTGCTTGTTTTTGTCTAAACTCATAGTCTATTCGCAGTAATATAGCAACAGCAATGCTCATTACAATAAGACTTGAACCACCGTAGCTAATAAATGGTAATGTTAACCCTTTAGTTGGTAACATACCTGATGTTACGCCTATGTTAACGAAAGTTTGAAAGCCAAACCAAATACCAATTTCACAAGCTAAATAACCTGAAAACTGCGAACCATCATTAAGTGCTCTATATCCAATAGCTAATGCTTTAAATGTGAGAAAAAATAACAACATCAATAAAGCAACAACCCCAATATAACCATATTCCTCAGAAATAATGGAAAAAATAAAATCTGTATGACATTCGGGTAAATAGCCCAATTTAAGAATTGAATTGCCCATTCCTTGACCGGTAATACCACCACTACCAATGGCCATCAATGAGGCAACTAACTGATAACCCGATCCTGTTGCGTCTTGCCAAGGATCAAGAAAAGTTAATAAACGGGTTAAACGATAAGCTTCATATAAAATCAAACATATCACAGCACCAACACCCGTTAACAAAATAGCGATAAATTGCCACAACTGAGCACCGGCAATAAATAAAATACCAATGGTTACCATAAACAGCACAATCACGGTACCTAAATCGGGTTGTTTTAAGAGTAGAATTGATAAAACAGCCATCACCACCATGGGTTTAAAAAATCCCCAAAAACGATTTTGCACTTCATCTGATTTGCGTGAAAGATAGGCTGCTAGAAAAATAAATAAAGATAATTTGGCTAACTCAGCCGGTTGGAAATTAAAAACGCCCAGTGGGATCCAACGCGATGCACCATTGATTGAAGAGCCTATGCCTAGAACAATAACTAACATAATAATAGCAACAATTAAAAGAGCGGTACTAAATTGTTGCCAGCGCTGCATAGGAATATACAATGTCACAAACATTAAAAACAGGGACATAGCCAACTGAATTAATTCACGCTGGGTATAGAAAAAAGGATTAGTTTCACTAAATGACATCGATGCAGATGTCACCATAATTAAACCAAAAATCATTAAACCAAATACTGTCCATAGTAATGAATTATCAAACGGTATATTTGGATTTACCTGTTTTTTTATCCAAAAAAACGTCATTTTTCACTCCTTTGAGCATATTGCTTTGCCAGTTGAGCAAACTGATTACCGCGCTCAATATAATTTTTAAATTGATCTAAACTGGCGCACGCAGGAGAAAGCAATACCACATCATCCACCTTAACTTTATTAGCGATTAGTTGCATTGCATCTGCCATGGTTTCTGTCATTGTAGTTTTACTCGGAGCTAATTTTGCAAGTAACTGACGGTCTCGTCCAAAACAAAAAACTTCAATCTGGTTATTTTGTAAGTAAGGAATTAAAGGGGTAAAATCGGCAGATTTTCCATCACCACCTAATAATAAATATAACTTACCTTGACAAACTACACTATTTAACGCTGCCTCAGTGCTTCCAACATTGGTCGCTTTTGAATCATTAATCCATTTCACACCATTTTGTTCATATACCAATTCAAATCGGTGAGCTAAACCTTGAAAGGTAGCTATGGTTGCTAAACTTGATGCTCTGGGAATACCTAATCGATCACTAATAGCCAACGCAGCCAACGCATTTAAATAATTATGACGCCCAATTAGTTTCATCTCTTTAGTCGATAAAACCACTTCGTTTTGTGCAATTAAGTGTTCACAATTATTATCTAAATGGTAATCGCCTTTATTTACCCCAAATGAGACACAATTTTGCTCATTAGACTCGGGTATTGTTAATTTATCATCTTGATTAAATACGCAATATTTTGCATTATGATAGATGCGTTGTTTAGCTTGAGCATATTGCATTAAACCTAGCGGATAGCGATCCATGTGATCTTCGGATATATTTAAAATCGTCGCTACAGTTGCTTGTAAACTATAAGTTGTTTCTAATTGGAAACTTGACAGTTCAAGCACATACACATCAGCATTTTGTTTTAAAAGTGATAATGCCGGCTCACCAATATTACCGCCAACACCAACCTTAATACCTGATGATTTAACAATATCACCAACCAATGTTGTGACGGTTGTTTTACCATTGGCTCCAGTAATGGCAACTACTTGCTTATTGGCTTGCTTGTTAACCTCGCGGCAGAAAAGTTCTATATCGCCTATAATTTCAACACCTTGATTTGCCGCTTGCTGTAATTGTGGCGTAGATAAAGCTATACCAGGACTTGCGATAATTAAATCAGCATCTAACAACCAATCAAGCTTTAGATCACCTAAATGGTATTCAATACGACTGTCTAATAGTTCTAATCCTTGTGGCTTTAAACGTGTATCAATGACTTTGGGAATCACATTTTGAGCAAGAAAATAGTCAACACAAGAGAGCCCTGTGATGCCTAAGCCAATAATTACAACGTTTTTGCCCTGATAGCTAATCATGATTTAATCCTGATCTTATTAATTAACGTAATTTCAATGTTAATAACCCAATTAATACTAACATTAATGAAATAATCCAAAAACGAACAATCACCCGAGGTTCTGGCCAACCTTTAAGTTCATAATGATGATGTATTGGCGCCATTCTGAAAATTCTTTTACCACGCAACTTATAGGAACCAACCTGTAAAATTACCGATAATGTTTCAATAACAAATATACCGCCCATTATCAGTAATAAAAATTCTTGGCGTAATAACACTGAGATGATGCCAAACACACCACCTAAAGCCAAAGAACCGACATCGCCCATAAATACCATTGCCGGATACGTGTTAAACCATAAAAAGCCAAGCCCTGCACCGACGATTGCAGTGCAAACAATCATGAGTTCTCCACTGAATTTAATATAGGGAATATGTAAATAAGCTGCAAAATTAACATTACCTGTAGCCCAAGATACCAAAGCAAAACCCGCTGCAACAAATACTGTTGGCATGATTGCAAGTCCATCAAGTCCATCCGTCAAATTAACTGCATTACCGGCACCAACGATGACCACATAGGTTAGCAAAATAAAGAACAATCCTAATTGTGGCATCACATCTTTGAAAAAAGGAACGACTAATACGGTTACCGCAGTATCTTTACCATAGGCATAAAGGCCAAACGCAACAATTAAGGCAATAACCGATTGCCAAAAGTATTTCCATCTAGCAATAAGGCCGGCTGTATTTTTACGAATAACTTTTAAATAGTCATCAGCAAAACCAACAATGCCGTAACCAATTAAAACAAATAAGGTTACCCAAACATAAGGATTACGTAGATCTGCCCATAAAAAAACTGAAATCGATATTGATGCCAAAATAAGGGTTCCCCCCATTGTTGGCGTCCCTTTTTTGCTTAAATGCGATTCTGGTCCATCATTACGAATAACTTGACCAATCTGCAATTTTTGTAGCCAATCAATGACCTTTTGCCCCATAATTAATGAAATGGCTAATGAAGTTAACAGCGCTAAGATAGCCCTGACCGTTAAATAAGAAATAACATTAAAAAAAGTAAAATATTTAACTAAATATTCTGATATTAAAAACAACATAATTTTAATCCTGAATCAACATTGTTCAATTTGAATTTTTTCGATGAGCTCTTCCATTTTAGCGCTACGTGATCCTTTAACTAGCATGGTTAAAATTGGATGCTGACGTAGTAACATTAACAGATAATTTACTGCATCTTGTTTATGATTAAAATGGTGGCCGACACCACTATACTGGCTAATAAATTGACTTAAATTACCGACACTAATGACACAATCAAGCTTTTCGTGATGAGCAAGTTCACCTATTTGCTGATGATATTTTTCGGCATCTTCGCCTAATTCAGCCATATCACCAACGACTAAAATTCGATAGCCAGGTTGTTTTGCTAAAACCTTAATAGCAGCCGACATTGAACCAACATTGGCATTATAAGAATCATCCAAAATTAACTGGGTTTGATTTAATTGTATTGGAAACAAGCGACCTTTTACCGGTTTTAAGGTAGCTAAACCTTGCTTAATTTGATTAAACGTTGCGCCTACAGAAATTGCTAAAGCTGACGCCGCAACCGCATTAGAAACATTATGTTCACCAATCAAGGGAAGTTCTAGTTCACATTGACCATTAGGCGTATGTAAGATAAATGAAGTGGTCTGAGCGATTTGAATATTACTGGCATAAAAATTAGCAGATGGATTAGATAATGAGAAAGTCCAGACCGTTTTGTTACCTAACGAATTAAACCACTTATCGCTACAGCTATCTAAGTTGATGATAGCAATACCATTATTCGCTAATCCTGCAAAAATTTCACCTTTAGCGGTTGCTACTCCATCAAGCGAACCAAAGCCTTCAAGATGCGCCTGTGCAATATTATTAATTAAAGCACTTTGGGGTTTAACAATATTAGTTGTATACGCAATTTCACCAATGTGATTCGCGCCTAATTCTATTACTGCATATTGATCTTGCTCAGTTAGATGAAATAACGTTAATGGTACACCAATATCATTATTAAAATTGCCCTGAGTATAAAGTGTTTGACCACAATGTTGTAAAATTGCGGCAGTCATTTCTTTAACTGAGGTTTTACCCGAGGAACCTGTGAGCGCAACAATTTTAGCATGACTTAACTGACGAACGGCCGCCGCAATAAGCCCAAGCGCAATTTTTGTATCCTTAACGACAATTTGAGCAATAGCATTATTGTCAATTTTATGATCAACAATAACCAGACTAGCGCCTTGTTCTATTGCTTGTTCAACAAAAACATGTCCATCAAAATGATCACCCACTAAGGCAATAAATACTGCATTTTTGATAATGTTTCTGGAGTCTGTACAAATAGCGTCAATCATCATATCTTCATTTAAGATATGATAAGATTCACCATTTACGACTTTTTTGATTTGTTTAATTTGTAATGGAATCATGATTGATTCGCTACTCCTAAAAGCTGTTTCACTGTTTCTTGATCGGAATAGTGATATTTGGTTTTACCTACAATTTGGTAATCCTCGTGCCCTTTGCCTGCAATTAATATTACATCATTAGATTTAGCTTGTTTTAGTGTATAAGTAATCGCTTGTTTTCTATCAGGGATGACTTTTACATGGGTACCATCATGTAACCCTTGTTGTATATCATGAATAATGTTCATTTCATCTTCAGTGCGCGGATTATCATTAGTCAGTACAATTTGATCAGCAAATTGTTCAGCCACTTCAGCCATTAATGGACGCTTTCCACTATCTCTATCACCACCACAACCAAAAATCACCCATAACGTTCCTTTGCAGTGAATTCGGCTAGCTTGTAACGCTTTTTGTAATGCATCTGGCGTATGCGCATAATCAACAATGACTGTAGGACTATTTTTTTCGTGCAGAACTTCCATTCGTCCACAAATTGGTTTAAGAAAAGAGGCCATATTCACGACAGCAAAAAATGGGTAATCTAAAGTTAATAAGGTTGCAATAGACAAAAGCAGATTAGCAACATTGAATTCACCTAATAATCGGCTATTGATAATGGCATTTCCCCAACTTGATTCCATATGAATTTTGGCACCTTTATCGTGGTATTCAATCATCGATACGCCAGCATAAGGTATATTTAATGCTTTTAAACGACGTAACGATTTAGGCTGGCATGATACCGCTGTTACTTGTGTCAGTTTTTCAATCCATCGCTTGCCATATTTATCATCATAATTAACAATTGATTTGCCCGAATTTAGCACTTGCTTTTGCTTTTCTTCTGGAGTGAATAATGACCATTTTGCTTTCGCGTATTTACTCATAGTTTTATGATAATCAAGATGATCTCGACTAAGATTGGTAAATACGGTTGCGACACAATTTAAACTTTTAACGCGATCCATGGCTAAACCATGTGAAGAAATTTCCATTGCTACAACTTTGACATGCTTTTTCACAAAATCCGCTAATAAAGTTTGTACATCGATAGCTGACGCCGTGGTATTGTTTGATGGTTCAAGCTGATTATTATAAATACCATTGCCAATAGTACCTAAAATAGCGGTTTTTTCATTTAATAATGTAGTACATTGAGCAATAAGTTGTGTCACTGTGGTTTTACCATTAGTGCCGGTTACCCCAATCACTGACAATTTTTTGGAAGGTGAATGATAAAAATCATTAGCAATCATCGACAAACGATGTGACAATTGAAAAATACTTATTTGTGGTATTACAGACTTATCATCTTGCTTAAGATAATCAATTTTTAAATTATTTGATTTCCGATTAGTTTCAATAAGTATCGCAACGGCACCCGCCAAAATAGCTTGTTCAATAAAATTACGACCATCTACGGCATTCCCTTTGATCGCAACAAACACATCGTTTTTTTCCACTTGACGACTATCGATACGTAAATGATTAAGCGGAAAATCAGCTAATTCTAATTTGCTAGTTCCACCTAATAATTCAAATAATGTTTTAAATGTGCTTGTAGACATCATTTACCACCTGTTAATAAATAATCATTTGCCCATCAACTTGACGATCTGGCTTCACATTCATTGTTCGAAGAACGCCCCCCATAATTCGGCTAAAAACTGGTGCGGATACTGAACCACCATAATATTGACCAGCTTTCGGGTTATCAATAACGACAACTAATGAATATTTAGGGCCGGTTGCCGGTGCAATTCCTGCGGTATAAGCTAGATATTGATTGACATAGCGTCCACCCGATAATTTTTTTGCAGTACCTGTTTTAACACCCACACTATAACCAGGTACCGAAGCTTTAGTTCCCCCACCTGTCACAGCCACAGCTTCCATCAATTGCACTACCGTTTTGGCTATTTTTTCTTGTACTACGCGTTCACCTTTAACCGGTTCTGTTATTTTTAAAATTGAAACAGGTCTATATATACCGTAACTACCAATAGTTGCATAAGCTCTGGCTAATTGTAACGGTGTGACACTTAAACCATACCCGAATGCAAAGGTGGCTCGCTCAATATCCGCCCATTTTCTGGTACGATCAGCAGCAATAGATCCACTAACTTCACCACCTAATCCTAATCCCGTTGGCTGACCTAAACCAAAACGACTATAAAATTCAACTAACTCGCCTGGCTGCATTTGTAATGCTAATTTACTGACCCCAACATTACTTGATTTTTCTAAAATGCCCGCTAGATTTAATGATTTTTGATACGACACATCTTTAATTTCGTACCGATTAACAAAAAATGGTCGGGTGTCAATGATAGTATTTACATCTGCAATTTTTTTCTCTAATGCGGCCATAACAACTAATGGTTTAACTGTTGAACCAGGTTCAAACGCATCAGTGACAGCTCTATTACGTAATAAGTTATAATCAATAGAAGAACGATTATTAGGATTATAAGATGGGCTAGTTGCCATCGCTAAAATTTCACCTGTATGTACATCAATTAAAACAGCCGTTCCACTATCTGCTTTATTAAATTCAACCGCTTGGCTTAATTCGCTATACACTAAAGATTGCAAGCGTTCATCAATACTTAACGTTAAATCGGATGCGGCTTCACTATCAGTTCGTTCTAACTCTTCAATAACCCGACCTACTCGGTCACGCCTTACGATTCGTTGTCCTGATTCACCAATTAACCATTTATTGAAGCTTTTTTCTATCCCTTCAGAACCCCGTTCGGTTCCATTGTCATCAATATCGGTTAAACCAATTAGCTGCGCAATATTTTCAGCAGCGGGATAATAACGTTTGGATGTTTTAGCAAACGAAATACCCGGTAATTTTAACTGTTTTAAATAATCCGCTATTGTTGGTGTAATTTGCTTAGTTAAATACACAAAACGCATAGATGGATTACTCAATTTTTGCTGTAAGGTTGACATTGAAATATTGAGCGTTTTGGCTAAACCTTGCCACCTTATATCATCAGCCTTTACACCACCTTTTTGTACAACAATTTTAGGATCTGCCCATACATCAAACATTGGTACACTTACAGCAAGCGCTCGACCATTACGATCAGTGATCATGGCACGCGGTGCATCCATTTCTTGATGGCGAATGGAGCGTTTATTACCTTCAGCAATAAGCTTATCTGGTTCTATTATCTGCAATATTGCCATTCGAATAATTAAACACACAATAGCAAATATAATAAAACCATAGACAACATAAAAACGGTTAGGTGTAAAAAACTGTTTTTTGTTCGGTTTATTTGCTTTGTTTGTTTTTACAACCTTTTTAGTTTTATCTTTATTATTTTTCACTACAGGTTTCATTATTTACTCTTTATCACAATAACGGTTTCATTTTGAGGCGTCACATATGACATACCCAATTGATTTTTAGCTTTATCTTCAACACGTTTCGGATCTGCAAGTACATTTTCTTCAATAACTAAATTACGCCATTCGCTCTCTAAAACATCTTGTTCTAGTAAAAGTTGCTCACGTTCAAATAGTTGCTTACGAACTTGTTGCGTTGTGATTAATACTGCTCCAGCTGTAATAATGATAAGTATAAGTAATAATAATGAAATTTTTTGATGGCCTAGCAAATCACCAACAATTAAGCCAAATAAACTTTTACTTGGCCGCTTTTGATTGTCGATTTCAGCATAAAAATTTTCGCTATCATTTGCTTGATTACTGTTCATTTTTCCTTTCAGCTACCCTTAATATTGCGCTTCTTGAACGCGGGTTGTGATTAATCTCATCCATACTTGGTTTTACTTTGCCAAGTGATTTTAACTGGGCACCACCATATTGTTTAATTTGTTGTTCAGTTAGTGGTAATCCTGCTGGCAACTCAGGTCCTTTACTCTGTTTGCTAATAAATTGCTTAACTATTCGATCTTCTAAAGAATGAAAACTAATTACGGCAAGCCGTCCTTGGTTGGCAAGTATCGACAAACTGGCGTTCAACGCTTGTTCAACTTCTTCAAGTTCGCTATTAATATATATACGAATTGCTTGAAAGCTCCGTGTTGCTGGATGTTTATGTTTATCTTTTTTAGGTGTTGCTTGTTCAATTAAATTGGCTAACTCTAATGTGCGAGTAATGGGCATAATTTTGTTTTTTTCGACAATAGCTCGCGCAATACGTTTAGCAAATTTTTCTTCACCAAATGTTTTTAATACCCATGCTATATCGGCTTCATCACTATTTAATAGCCACTCACTTGCTGTCATGCCCTGATGATTATTCATCCGCATATCAAGCGGACCATCGCGCATAAACGAAAATCCTCTTTGTGGATCATCAAGTTGCGGAGAAGAAACCCCAAGGTCCAATAAAAAACCATCAACTTTACCAAGTAAGCCTAAATTATCAATATATTGATATACATTAGAAAACTCACCACGAATAAAGGTAAATCGCGGATCAATTATTTCACTCGCTGCCTGTTGAGCTTTGGCATCGCGATCAATGGCAATTAATCTTCCTTGATTACCTAGATGATCGAGAATTAAACGAGAATGACCGCCTCGACCAAAAGTCCCATCAACATAAATACCGTTTTTTTTTATATTTAATGCTGCAATAGCTTCATTTAGTAAAACAGTTGTATGTAGATAGCTCATTAGTCTTGTACTCTATTATTTAGTTAAATCGTTAAATTTTTTAAATTATCGGATAAGTTTGTAATATCAGCCGATAGCTCAGCAATATCTTCACTAATTTGTTGATACCAGATGACTTCATCCCAAATTTCAAATTTATTAGATTGACCTACAAACATGACATGTTTTTCTAATTTTGCGTATGTGCGTAATGTAGGCGGTAATAGAATCCTACCTGAATTATCCATAGGGCACTCAATTGCATAGCCTAATAATAATCGTTTTATTCGACGCTCTGACTCAACAATAGTAGAAAGTGTTGATAGTTGCTTTTCAATACTTTTCCATTCAGAAATTGAGTAAAGTGACAAGCAAGAATGATATAAACCAATTGTACAAACCATGCCTTCAGACAAAGAATCACGATAGCGAGTAGGAATAGCCATCCGCCCTTTACTATCTAAATTGACTGAAGTTGCACCACTGAACATGAAAGCACCGTTTTCTTTAAATTTTTATTATTTTTTTATTGATTAAAATCAGATGGTTAAATAATTCTTACTTTTTTACCACTTAAACCCACTTTTTACCACAAAAGTTACAAAAATAATAGGTATTTAATCAATTAATTTCGCAAATACGCATAAAAATAAGTGCACGCTATTTTTATTAAAAATAGCTCCAACTTTAAATATTAAAAATATTGTTTTAAATCAATTTGTTAAATCGTTATTTTTTTAATAACGCTCGTACTAAAATAGTAAAAAATATGATTAAGAGGTGTTGTGAATAAAGTAATGAGATTAAATATTACTAATAATGGATGAATAATGATTGAGGCTTTAAATAAGGATTGTGGCCGACATAAGTCGGCACAATCAATAGTTTTTTACGCAGCAGTCCAAAATATGGTCACATTGACTTTATCTTGCTGTAAAATTGCTCTAACAGGCATTTGGTTAATATCTTTACCTTGTTCGGCTTGTTCTAATACTGACATTTTACTATCACCAACTAAATGTAAATAGATATTGTGACTATTTAAAATAGTAGGCAGCGTTAAAGTAATTCGATCTAGAGGCGCTGTTAATGGTGTCATACCGACAACTTTATGGCCTGATTTCATATCTAAACCGGCAGCTAAATTCGCAGCGCCAGGGAATAATGACGCAGTATGACCATCTTCCCCCATACCTAGAATTAATACATCAAATGGCATTGGTACTTTGTCTAACTGTTTTTCAGTAATTGACGCGCCATCAAATGGATTATTACAGCTATTTTTTAAACCGACGAAATTAGCCAACTTTGCTTTATTTTGTAATAAGTAAGTCATGACTAATTTTTCATTACTGGCATCATCAGTATCATCAACCCATCTATCATCAACCAGAGTAATAAATACTCGGCTCCAATCTAAATTTTGCTCACTAAGAGAAATAAATAAAGGAATAGGCGTTTTACCCCCTGATACGGCTATCGAAGCTTGTCCTTTAATTTCAATCGCTTTGGTAAGTTCATTCACGATGTGTGAAGTCAGGTCTTCAACTAATAACTCACTTGTTGCATATTTATTTAGTGTAACCATATTTGATATTCCTTTTATTCAAATTCATGCCATGAATAGCCATCTTTAGTAATTAAAGCGACTGATGCAACCGGTCCCCAAGTACCAGCTTGATAAGTTTTTGGTGTGTCATTATCAGCATCCCATGCATTGATAATAGAATCAACCCATTTCCAAGCAGCTTCGACTTCGTCACGATGAACAAATAGTGCTTGTCGTCCTCGCATCACTTCAAGTAGCAAGCGTTCATAAGCATCGGCACGATGTTGATGGAAAGTTTCACTAAAACTTAAATCAAGTTTAGTTGTTTGTAAAGTATGGGTACTATCTAACCCTGGCACTTTATTGAGGATTTCAATATCCATACCTTCATCAGGTTGTAATCGAATGGTTAACTTATTTTGTGGCAGTTCAGGATAAGATTCACTAAATAAATTCAGTGGTAATGGTTTAAAATAAACAACCACTTCAGAGCATTTGCTTGGTAAACGCTTACCTGTACGCAAATAGAAAGGGACTCCCGCCCACTGCCAATTATCAATATCGACACGGATAGCCACAAAGGTTTCAGTATGGCTGTCTGGAGTTGCACCATCTTCTTCTAAATATCCCGGTACATTAATACCGTTAACAAATCCTGAGGTATATTGGCCTCTAACAACTTTATCACGAATATTGGTTTTATTAATTGGTCTAAGAGCATTAAGTACTGCTATTTTTTCATTACGCAAGCTATCATCACCAAGGTTAGATGGTGGAGACATCGCAATCATAGTTAAAATTTGTAATAGATGGTTTTGTACCATATCACGCATTTGCCCAGCTTTATCAAAATATCCCCAACGTCCCTCAATACCGACTTGCTCAGCAACAGTAATTTCAACATGATCTATTGAATTTCGATCCCAAAATGAGGCAAATACAGGATTTGCAAAACGTAATGCTAATAAATTTAAAACGGATTCTTTACCTAAATAGTGGTCAATACGATAAACTTGTGACTCATTGAAATATTTCGCAACTGAATCATTAATTTCACGCGATGATTGTAAGTCGGTACCGAGTGGTTTTTCCATCACAATTCGGTTTTGTATTTGATTTAATCCAGCTTCAGCTAAACCTTGGCAGATAGTACCAAACGCACCAGGATGCATGGCAAAATAAAAAATAGTTGGTCTAGTTTGGTCCAGTTCACTCTTTAATGCGCTAAAACCAGCAAGATTATTGACATCTAATTTATGAAAATTAAGTCGTTGACTAAATCGTTGCCAAATCGCCTCGTCGATAGGTTCTGGCATAAAAGTAGACAATGCTTCTTTGGCTACTTCGCAATAAGCAGCATGATCCCAATCAGCACGACCTACGCCTAAAATTTTAGTTTGTTTTGGCAACTTACCATATTTTTCTAATTGATATAAAGACGGTAATAATTTACGTCTCGTTAAATCCCCTTTAGCACCAAAAATAACTAAATCGCAAACTGGGATATCAGACATAATTTTCTCCTAAAAAAAGCATATTATCTATTTTATTACGTTGTCCTACCTATGTACACTCAGTTAGTGGAGTTAATCATAACAATAGGTATTTGCCTTATTTGATACGAAAACAAAAGGTCACCATGAAGGCGACCTTTTGCGTGAATTAGTAATTGTTGGGTGCGACCCAACTGATGGATAATTTATACGCGCACAAAATCCATATGCACTAATTTTGGTTTGAATGGATGACGTTGTACTGCTTGTACTTTTACTTTAACTGCTTTGCCATCAACTTCAATAGTTAATACTTCAGAATAAAATTCTGGTTTTTCTTGCATATTAAAAATATGGTTGTGATCAAGCACAACAGAAACTGCTGCTTCACTTCCACCATAGATAATAGCTGGGAATTGACCAGCGTGACGCAGGCGGCGGCTCGCACCCTTACCATGCTCTTTTCTTACTTCTGCTTTTAATGTAAACATTTTAATTTCTCTTAGTAATTTCAAATAAAAACCAATTACAGGCGACCCAGTAATTGGCTATCAAATAGTTGCTTAAAAAGCGCTAGCGATTATAAAGCGTTATGCAATTAAACGCAATCAAATAATCATACTACTATTAATCAAAACCAAGTATCGATTAAGTTTGTAACACCAGTTTACCATTTACTTTATTAATTCTATCTTAAAACCATAAGACACTTTTTCTGTTGGCGAAAGTTTTAGGGGTTGAGTAATACACGCAGTTTCGACACAAACCATAGATTGATATTCATTATCAGCAAAATCAGCCATTGCTTTTGCTTTATCTATCCATGGATTCCATGTTACAACATCGGTCGAATGATTATTAGTTAGCTCAATAGTACGTTGCCCATCTTTAATGATTAACTTATTATCGGCATGAGTGTAAATACGATCGACTTCTTGATTGAAAGTCAGCTGACCTGCGGTAGTCGGTTTATTTTCATTTGTTAAACGTTCTTGATAGCTGTCTCCTAAACCTTTAACAAGTACATTGTTAATATTATCTACACCAAAATAGGTATGTAATGCACTAGTTACTTCAAAATTGCCTTGGCAAGTTAACGTGACTTGGCAAGTAGTACCAATGTGAATTTGTAACCAAACATGAAAAGGTTTTGAAAAAAACGGCTCAGTTTGTTGATTATTGGTTAACGATAAAACAAGATCAACACCCTCATTATTTTCGTTGCATGAATCTAAAGTCCACTGCACTATACGGGCAAAACCATGCATAGGATCACCTAATTTACCAAACCAAGGCCAACAAACGGGTACGCCACCACGAATAGCGGTACCTTTTTTAAATACAGCGTTGTTACTTAACCAAACGACTGGTGCAGTTTCAGTTGTAGGTTGCCAAAATAATAAATGTGCACCTTGTAGTGAAACCGCGGCAGTGCAAGTTTGGTGATTAATGACTAAAATAGGTAATTCACCATAGGTGGTTTGTTTAACAGATGGGCTTAAAGACTGAGATTGTTTAGCGCTATCCAATAGTTGTTTTAAAATACTCATAATTACTCCTATAATATTTAATTTGATCGACAATCAATGTCATAAACTAAATCTAAAATTGTTTTTATTTTACGCTTTTTCAACACATTCTAGAAATAGAATAAAGGTAAAAAAGCTTTTTTTAATAAATGAGAGTAATATAGCCAGCTCATTTAAACTTATTCTGCGTATTTGACAAAAATTTATGGAAAGGCATATGTTTGATTATAAAATTCCTCTTAGCTTATATATCCATATGCCTTGGTGTGTTCAAAAATGTCCTTACTGTGATTTTAATTCACATACGGTGAAAAAAACACCTGATTATCAAGCCTATATTCAACATCTTATTGAAGATTTACGGCAAGATGCCAAACTGTGTCATGATCGCTCAATTCACTCTATTTTTATCGGTGGAGGCACACCAAGCCTATTTTCAGCGGAATTGATTAATCAGTTATTAATCGAAGTTAATAAAATTATTCCAATAGAAAATGAAGCAGAAGTAACGATTGAAGCAAATCCAAATTCTGTTGATGTAGAGAGGTTTAAGGGTTATCAGCAAGCAGGAATTAATCGTATTTCAATTGGCGTACAAAGCTTTCAATCGACTAAACTAGCAAATTTAGGACGGATACATAACCCAGAAGAAGCCATGAATGCAGCCATTCTTGCCCATAGCCTACATTTACATAGTTTTAATTTAGACTTAATGCATGGTTTACCGAATCAATCCATTGATGATGCTTTGTATGATTTAAAGCAAGCCATTAAGCTAGCCCCTCCGCATTTGTCTTGGTATCAGTTAACCATTGAACCCAATACCTTATTTGGTTCCAAACCACCGACTTTACCTGATGACGATAATTTATGGGAAATTTATCAACAAGGGCATCAACTTTTAACTGAACAAGGCTATCAACAATATGAAACCTCAGCTTATGCCAAACCCGGATATCAATGCGAACATAATTTAAATTATTGGCGGTTTGGCGATTATTTAGGAATTGGCTGCGGAGCACATGGAAAAATTACACAATCGAATGGCAAAATTATCCGGACAGTAAAAACACGCCACCCCAAAGGGTATTTAGAAGGTCGATATTTAGAAAACTCTTATCAAGTAGCGTCGCAAGATCTACCCTTTGAATATTTTATGAACCGTTTCCGATTATTTGAAGCAACGCCAAAGCACGAATTTGAACAACGTACTTTTTTACCCTTGCAATCGGTAAGTAAGCAGATTGACCTTGCCATCGAGCAAAACTATTTAATTGAAAATAAACATAATTGGCAAATAACCGAGCACGGCAAGCTGTTTTTAAACTCATTATTAGAGATCTTTTTATAGATAACACATTAAAAAATAATGAGTTATTAATAAAAACAAAGACATTTACATTTATTTAACAAGATAGATACAATCTATTTAAGCAATCATTTAGTTATCTTTACATACATTTTTAAAAAAAAGGTGCATACTAAGAATCGACAATGCATTTATTTCATTGTTTTCCTATTCCTTATGTTTTCCCAATAACCATGTTATTGGGATTTTTTTTGCAAATTTAATCAACCAATTGTATTTAATAGGTTTATTTATATTCAGAAATAAATTGTTTTAATTCATCTATTGTCGATGTCCCTTCCATTGGACCTTTTTTAGATACGGCTAGAGCACCACTCGCATTAGCATAGCGTAAAGCGTGTTTGACAGAATATCCCGCTAACATCAAACTAACAAAGGTTGCACCAAAGCAGTCTCCCGCTCCAGTTGGATCAATTACGTTTGTGGCAAAACCGTCTACATGCAGTGTATATAATTTATTTTTATCATCGTGACCATAATAGTCTGCACCATTACTACCTTTTTTCACCACAATATGTTTAATTCCTTTTTCGAGTAATGAAAACATGGTCTGTTGTTCACTCTCATCATGGCTATGCGCAAAATAACTCACCTCGCTTTCGCTTGGTAAAAATATATCGGTATACTCCATGATATAATCAAACGATTGCTCCATTTCCTGAATATTAAACATCTCTTTACGTAAATTTGGATCAAACGAAATTGTGCCGCCTTTACTCTTAATAATATCAAGTGCTTTACGCATAGCATCAATAGCGCGAAAAGAATAAAGTGAAGAGCCCATCACATGTAAATGAGTACAATCTTTTAATAAACTTTCATTTATATGATTGAACGAAAGTAGGCCACAGGCACTATTTGGGATATTAAAAATAAAATCACGTTCATTTAAGCCTTTATAGGTTACAAATGCACTGCCTGTATTGGCTTTATAATGCGTTGTAATACCCTCAATAATCACACCATCTTGTTTTAATCGCTTCGTGCACATGTGACCAAAAGCATCTTTGCCAACGCAACCAAAAAAAACAACGGGAAAACCTAATTTCGCAACTTGATCTGCAAATATTGCTGGGGCTCCACTGACAAAAGGTCCGACAAATTCACCCGGTTCGTCAAAACGTTGATTTTTTTCTTTAGCTAAAAACTCAACTAGCAATTCTCCAATAGTACAAATTTTAAATTGCATATTACATCCCCTTTGCATTACGATAGATCACGCAAAATTTGTTAACCGCATCTTGTTTAAAATTAGAATCTAATAATTGTTGATGATATTCGGTGACAACAGGTCTTGATAATATAACAGTATCTAAATGCTTCAATTTTCCAATACTGTGTTCATCATTCATTACCAATCGTTGAGGTAAAAGGCCAATTGTATGGTCAGCATTTTTAAATATTTGTTGATACGTTTTTTGTTGATCAATATTAGCAATAATTAAATGATTATTAGCATTGATAGCTGCCAATTCGACAATAAAATGGGTAATAGAAAATTGGTTAACAATGTCAGTTAGCGCATTATTATTTTGCAAAAAATTACCCTCTAAAAGCATACCGCCAACTAATATCACTTCGGCATCTGAAAACTCCTTAACCAATTGAGCATTTTGAATATCATTCATAATCAATCGTAGGGATTTTTTATTATGCAAAAAAGGAATGAGCTTTCGAATTAAAGTGCCATGACCTAAAAAAAGTGTATCGCCATCATTTATATAATCTAAACAGTTTTTAACGATATCGATTTCACTGATATTTAAATTGGTATTACTATAATTTACAGAGTCGAAAGAAGTTTGGTTAGCTAAACTTTCAGGCGGAATATAAATTGCTCCACCAAAGGATCGTTTTAAATAACCTTGTTGTTCTAAATATGTTAAATCTTGCCGAATAGTAACATTAGACACTTGAAGCTTGTCAGATAAGTCATCTACTTTTACTTCACCTTGTTTACGTACGATTTCGGCAATATCTAACCTACGTTTTAGTAGGGCTGAAGACGCTCTAGCCAAATTTTATTTCCTATATAACTGATAAATATCTAACGATGATAATAAAATTTATCATACAAGTGGTCAACATCAATTGAGTGAAGAAATTTATTCCTAAACATGAATCAATGTTAATTATCGCGATTTAGTAGTCTTAAATCAGACTTGACCAGTTAAACGTTAAAATGAAACTTTAGCAACAAGTTTATCTTGTTAGACATATTAAAATCTATTTTTGTGATCCAACTCACGCTATTAACACTAGTATAACTTTCGTTTTGCAATCATAATTTAAAAAAATAACTTTCAATTCGAAAGTTAAAAAATTAAGTAGTTAATAAAAATTTGAGGAGAAGTTATATGTCAATTATTTCCAGCCACAATATGTTAAAAAAAGCGCAAAAAGAGCACTATGCCGTACCCGCCTTTAACATCCATAATTTAGAAACAATGCAAGTCATTGTAGAAACAGTTGCTGAATTACAGTCCCCTGTCATTTTAGCAGGAACCCCAGGAACCTATAGTTATGCAGGAACAGAAAATATTGTCGCCATTGCTTATGAGTTGTCGAAAAAACATAATGTTCCTTTAGCACTTCATTTAGATCACCATGAAGACTATGAGGATATAACAACTAAAATCAATGCGGGTATTCGTTCTGTGATGATTGATGGTTCTCATTTTCCATTCGCTGAAAATGTTGCCATTGTTAAACGTGTCGTTGAATATGCTCACCGTTACGATGTCAGTGTAGAAGCAGAATTAGGACGACTAGGTGGCGTTGAAGATGACTTAGTTGTTGATGCTAAAGATGCTTTATACACTAATGCTAAACAAGCAGTTGAATTTATAGAAAAGACAGGTATTGACTCACTGGCAATTGCAATTGGCACTGCGCACGGCCTTTATAAATCGGAACCCAAACTAGACTTTGATCGTTTATCTGAAATACGTTCAATGGTCGATATTCCACTAGTATTACACGGCGCATCAGGCGTGCCAGATAAAGATGTACGTGAATGTATTAAACGCGGTATTTGTAAAGTCAATGTAGCGACAGAATTAAAAATAGCGTTTTCTGATGCCCTCAAACAATATTTTATTGAACATCCCGATGCAAATGATCCTCGCCACTATATGAAACCTGCAAAAGCAGCAATGAAAGAGATCGTCAAAAAAATCATCACAACATGCGGATGTGCAGGAAAATTGTAGAGGCTAAGCATGATGATCTATACCTTAACACTCAATACCGCCATTGATATGAATATTCGTTGCCAAGGGCTTTATCCCAATTGCGTCAATCGAACTTCGCATACTGAATATAGCCCAAATGGTAAAGCTATCAACGTATCGATTGTATTACATAAATTCAATAAACCAACCTGTGCTTTAGGTTTCTTTGGTGGTTTTTCGGGTAAGTACATTGTTGATGAATTAACTAAATTGCAACTTGAAACCAAACCTTGCTTTATTGATGACATCACGCGTATCAATGTTTTTGTCAACGATGGGCATAATGAATATAAATTGGTGGGGAAAGGACCGTTTGTTCCTGATAACAAAAAAAGCGAAATGCTAGAGATTATTAGTTCGCTAGCCAATAACAGTTATTTAGTGATCAGCGGAAGTCTGCCAAATAATATTGAGCCAGATTATTATCAGTCTATCTTAGATTTATGTATGTCCAAAAATATCCAAGTCATTCTTGATATTAGTCATCCCAAATTAAGTGAATTATTAAAGTATCAGCCATTATTAATTAAACCTAATGACGATGAACTAAAAGAAATTTTTGGACTTGAAACCAATACCCAACAGCAAATCATAACCGCACTGGAAACTGTTCATTCACAAGGTGCACAAAACATTTTATTAACAATGGGTGACAAAGGAATGTACTTTTCAGACGGAACGCATATTTGGTTTTGTAATGCGGTGAAAATAAATCTAGTTAGTTCGGCTTGTGCTGGTGACGCATCGCTTGCTGCATTTATTAGTGAGTGGCTTTTTGAACAACAAAGTATTGAAAAAGCCATGAAAAAAGCCTCAGCAACAGGCGCTAATGTTGCCGAGTCAGATGGATTAGGTCAATTAGACAAAATTGACATTTATATGGATCAAGTTGTCGTTACCCAAATCAAGTAAATAGGAGAGCATTATGAAAAAAATATTAGCTGTCACAGGATGTCCAACTGGTATTGCACATACATATATGGCGGAAGAAGCCTTAAAAAGCGCAGCTGAAAAAGCAGGCTTTGAAATAAAAGTAGAAACCAATGGCGCTGGCGGTGTTGATAACGCCATTACAGACGCAGATATTAACGAGGCAATTGGGGTAATTATTGCTGCTGATAAAGATGTCAACCCTGACCGCTTTAATGGTTTACCTGTTATTGAAGTACCTGTTAAAGATGGTATTCATAAAGCTAAAGTACTTATTGAACAAATCACATCTGGCGCTGTTCCCATCCGTAAAGGCAAAAATAACAATACAGACAAATCCAATTCATCATCTAACCCGATAGAAGTTAAAGAATCCATTGGTCGCCAAATTTATAAACATTTAATGAGCGGCGTTTCGAACATGTTACCCTTTGTGGTAGCTGGCGGGGTTTTGATTGCGTTATCGTTTTTATGGGGGATATATTCAGCTAACCCTGATAATGCTCAATATAATGAGTTTGCCGCGTTATTAATGAAAATTGGTGGGCAAGCGTTTGGCATTATGGTTCCTATCTTTACGGGTTTCTTAGCGTACTCTATAGCTGGCCGACCAGGAATGGTTGCTGGGTTTGTCGGTGGACTGATTGCTAATATCACCGGAGCTGGGTTCCTTGGTGGGATTATTGCTGGTTTTGCTGCCGGTTATTTAATGCTATTTGTCAAAAAATTGTTAGATGGACTTCCACGCTCATTTGAAGGGCTTAAATCCATTTTCATTATGCCACTCATTGGCGTATTTGTGATTGGTGCAGGTATGTTTTTACTCGGTGGTCCGATTGCGACAGTAAATAATGCCATGAAGTCTTTCCTAGAATCACTGCAATCTGCTAATCCTGTTTTATTGGGTATTGTTATTGGTGCTATGTGTTCATTCGACTTTGGTGGCCCAGTAAATAAAGCCGCTTACGTAACAGGTACCATGTTGTTAGGTGAAGGTAATTTCTATTTTATGGCTGGTGTTTCTGCAGCTTGTATTGCACCACCGTTTGTTATTGCTTTTTCAACAACAATCTTCCGCAATAAAGCCTTTAGTGAAGAAGAGCGTGCAGCTGGACTGGTCAATTATATTTTGGGTGCAACACATATCACAGAAGGAGCAATACCTTTTGCAGCAAAAGATCCATTACGTGTGATCCCAATTATGATGTTATCGTCTGCCATTGCAGCTGTATTGACATTTTTATGCCAAATTCAAGTCCCTGCACCACATGGTGGTTTTTTAGTGCTACCACTGGTTAATAAACCATTTTTATGGGTAGGTTGTATTTTCGCTGGTGCAATAGTTGGCGCCATTTTATTAGGTTTAGTTCGTATTGCACAAAACAGAAAATTAGCAACTAAAGCAACAGTATAATCAACAAATTAGTCTACCGCTCATTATCGGTAGACTAACAAAATAAGGATAACAAATGAGCGATTTAAAACTTAATGCAAATGATATTTCAATCATAGATGGCTCTTTTTCTAAACAAGATGCGATAAGAGCGGTATCTGAAAAGATGATTAACGCGGGATTAGTCAAGAATGATTATACTCAAGCAATGTTCGATCGTGATGCACAAATTTCGACTTTTTTGGGTAATGGTATAGCAATTCCACATGGCACAACCGAAAAACGTGATAGTGTTATCGAAACGGGGCTTAAAGTGATTTATTACCCACAAGGTATAAAATGGGATGAAGATAATAATATTGCTTATGTTGTCGTTGGCATTGCAGCTAAATCAAATGAGCACTTAGATATCTTACGTAAATTAACGCGTGCCGTGATTGCAGACGATACACTTGAGCGCATCTTAGCAGTAAAGACACCAGAACAACTATTAGCCATTCTTCAAGGTAATTAATAATAATTACCGAATGAAGTATTCACCTTTAACTCATGGGGGGTATCGGCATCTTATTAACAATAGATGCCGTTACTCAACTGAGCACAGTTCGTTTTTGCAATAGAAAATACAGTTCATTTATGAATAAAAATTTTTCAGGCGATTATGGATAATTGTCTTATCTTTTACCATTTCGAATGAGACTAAAAATCCCTGCCAATTAATACCTAAAACAATTAACATCTCGTTAAAGTCATAGTAAAAACGCACCTGATCGTTATTAATAGAGTCTTTAAACTTAAAATTATGATTAAACTCATCTGTTAACTCAAACGGGTGACCCATTTTAAAATCAAAACCTAAATAAGTTAAAATTTGATTAGCTTTATCACGTAAAAACGTGTTCTCCACCACATCTTCCAGTAATAATACTTCAACATGCCCCAAAATATAAAAAAACAGAATTTGATAACCACAAACTTTTGCTATTCCTGGTATATCCGCATAAATAAAATCGTCGATAATTTGATACTCATCTAAAGTAAAAAAACAATCGATATCCAGTTTGTTAAAGCTAGCTTTTTCATACAAAAGGCCCCGTTCACTATTCAAATTAACGTTTTCCTTTTTTTAAAATAGGGAATTGAACTGTCATCAAATTGCAGATGATTTTCTTTTTAGAATAACGCGCATATCCTCACCAACTGCTGCAACTGATTCAAATTGAAATTGAGGAGCTAGGGATAATTTTTGCAAATTGGGTAAAATACACATATCTTTAGCATTATGACCTAGCAATTTTGGCGCATAATAAATAATCAGTTCATCAACTAAATTTTGTTCAATTAACGCACCAGCAAGGTGTGCACCTGCTTCAACCCAAACACTATTTATCTGCTTTTGCGCTAAGTTTTCGAGTAAAATTTTTAAATCAATATACTGATTAGCTGAAGGCTCTACAATCAACGATGTATTAGGCATTGCAATCGATAAATTTTGCTTTCGCACAACCCAAGTTTCACCGGGTTGTTGAAAAATACTTTCATCACCAGTTAATTGATGTTGACCATCAATAATTACTTTAATGGGTTGTCTTATCTTTTCGATAGGATAGATTTTCTGTATGTCATCGGGTAATTGGTGATATCTAACGGTTAAACTTGCATTATCGGTTTGTACTGTTTTACGGGTACTTAATATACAACTGGCTTGAGCACGAAACTGTTGTACATCTTCTCTGGCTTTATTTGAGGTTATCCACTTACTTTCGCCTGATGCCATGGCGATTTTTCCGTCTAACGAAGCAGCCAGTTTAAGTTGGACAAAAGGTAAGCCTGTGCGCATACGTTTTAAAAAACCTTGATTAATCGCTTCCGCTTGGTCAGCTAAAACACCGACAGTTACCGCTATACCAGCATCTTGTAAACGTTTAATACCATTACCAGCCACGTTAGGATTAGGATCTTGCATAGCAATCACAACACGCTTAATCCCTGATTTAATTAAGGCGTTAGCACAAGGGGGAGTGCGTCCAAAATGGCTACAAGGCTCTAATGTTACATATGCAGTTGCACCGACGGCATTAGCACCCGCCATTTGCAAAGCATAAACTTCCGCATGGGGTTGCCCCGCTTTTTGATGGTACCCTTTACCAATAATCTGATTATCTTTAACGATAATACAGCCAACATTGGGATTGGGCGTTGTGGTAAAACGACCAAGTTTAGCAAGCTCAATGGCTTGATTCATATAAAGTTGATCGGTATCGTAAGGCGCTGTCATAAAGGTCATTATTTTTGTTGTAATTTAGCAATTTCATTACTAAATTGTTCTATATCATCAAAACTAAAATAAACAGATGCAAAACGTATGTAAGCGACTTTATCGAGGTTTTTTAGCTCTTCAATAACGTAACTACCAATTAATTTTGCTGGCACTTCACGTTCACCGGTAGCTCTGATTTTTGATTTTATGCGCGTAATTGCATCTTCGATTGCATCAAAGCTAACTGGACGTTTTTCTAGTGCTCGTTTTATTCCATTACGCAACTTATCTTCATTAAATGGTTCTCGAACTTTATTGCTTTTAATCACATTAGGCATAATTAATTCTGCCACTTCAAATGTGGTAAAACGCTCATTGCACTCAACACATTGACGACGACGACGGACTTGATAACCTTCACCAACAAGACGCGAATCAATCACCTTTGTATCATCTGCATTACAAAACGGACAGTACATAACAATATCCTTATAATGGCCTAATTGATATTACAATAGCTGAAAATAGTGATTTAAACAAGATATGTCTAAACAGCAAAATAAATACTATTGATTAGCATTTACTAAAATAATGTATATGTGATTGAATGTAAAAATCGTGAAGATAAATTTAATAGCAAAATAAACAACTGAAATTAGCTAAACCATATCTGATGATAAAGAATGATCCGCCACCGATTGGCAGCGGAACGAATTTTACCAAGTTAAATTAATTAAAAAATCACGTAATTTGGCAAAATCATTTGGCATATGATGCGAAAGTAGTGTCATATCTGCACGTTCAGCTAATGCTTTAGGCAGTGGAATTGATTTACCAAGAATGTCTTCAACCACCTCTTTGAATTTCGCTGGATGAGCCGTTCCTAAAAACAATCCATACTCACCTGCTTGCAGCTGATCACGCAATGCACGATAAGCAATCGCGCCATGAGGCTCAGACAAATAACCTTTTTTATCTAATTCTCTTACCGTTTGTGAAGCGACTTCATCAGACACCGCCGCATGTCCAAGTGATTTTAACACCCAGCCTTCGCGATGATAGATCTCTTCAATACGAGGCCAGTTATTCGGTTGGCTCACATCCATAGCATTAGAAAGCGTAGCAACTGTTGCATGAGGCTCCCACTTTCCAGTTTCTAAATAGCGTGGCACCGTGTCGTTTGCATTCGTTGCAGCAATAAAGCGTTTAATTGGTAATCCCATTGTTTTAGCCAATAAACCGGCTGTTAAATCACCAAAGTTACCACTAGGCACTGAAATCACTAATTGTTGACGTTGCGCTGGTGTCAGTTGAGCATAAGCTTCAAAATAGTAACAAATTTGTGCCAGTAGACGGCTGATGTTAATCGAATTTGCAGAATTTAATCCAATTAGCGCTTTTAACTCTTCATCATCAAATGCTTTTTTAACTAAGGCTTGGCACGCATCAAAGTCACTTTCAATAGCGATAGTATGAATATTATCGCCCAAGGTGCAAAATAGCTTTTCTTGTAATGGACTAATTTTTCCTTCTGGATATAAAATTACAACACGAATATTAGGTAAATGATAAAAAGCATGCGCAACTGCGGCACCTGTATCACCCGATGTTGCTGTTAATATCGTAATTTGTTTATCCGCAGCCACTTGCACTAACGCTTGTGCCATAAAACGTCCACCAAAATCTTTAAATGCAAGTGTTGGACCATGATATAACTCTAATGAACCAATATCTGCTTCAACCGATTTGACCGGCGCAGGAAATTGAAAAGCATTATTAACTAATCGATACATATCATCCTGACTAATTTCATCGCCAATAAACGCCGATAAAATTTTGGCGCTACGAGTTATAAAATCCAGTTTTAATAATGCTTCAATTTCATTTTCAGAAAATTTTGGTAATTCTTGCGGGAAAAATAGACCTTGTCCTCTTCCTAATCCTTGTTGCACAGCTTGGGAAAAGCTAACTTGCTGCGAATGATCTTTCAAATTGTACAATTTCATAATATGTTCCAGTTATATTTATGCTGTAATAATTTATTCGTTTTATTATCTATCAATGAAAAAAAAGTAATTTTTTCAATTACGCTTTTTATAGGATTTTAAATAACTCTTGCACCTTGTGTATCTATTTTACAGATATGTGTAAAACCTTCATCATTTTGTAAATAATCACTTTTGAGTAATGCTTCAATTTGCTGAGCAATTTCAAGTTTATCAGCAATGACAAACATTGTTGGACCCGATCCCGAAATACCCGATGCTAACGCACCAAGCTGTTTAACACGTTTTTGCGTCTGATCAAAGTTAGGTAGTAACTGTTTACGATAAGGTTCAGCAATATTATCAACCAACATTGCCGCCGCTAATTTTGGTTGCTGAGTATAACAAGCATGCAAAAATCCACCTACATAGCGACCATGCGCAACACAGTCAGCTTTTTGATATTGAGCAGGTAAAATCGCACGAGCTTCAGCTGTCGACACTTTAATCCCTGGGTAAGCCATTACCCAGTACCAATCGTTAAAGTGCGGAATCGACTCACTGATTGTCCCAATTTCATCAATAATAAGTTGTAAACCACCCAAATAACAAGGCGCTACATTATCATAATGTACACTACCTGAAATTCGACCTTCAAGTTCACCCATCATTGACAACATTTGAAACTCGTTAAATGGTTTATCAAAAAATTCATTTAAAGCAACAAAAGCGCCAACTACAGAACAAGCACTAGAACCTAAACCGGAACCAATTGGCATATTCTTTTCAAGGGTCATATGCACCGGTAACGTTTTACCCATAGCTTGGCAAAATCGTTGCCAACATTGATAAACGATATTGTATTTTGGATCACGCGGTAATTTTTTTACAAATTGCCCTTTACTGGTAAGGGTAAATTCCTCAGCGGGCGCAACAGTAATACAATCACCTAGCATCGCCCCACTAATTGGGTGAATTGCCGCGCCTAAAATATCAAAACCTACACTGATATTTGCCATTGATGCAGGGGCATAAACCGTTAAAGATTGCTGTTTCATTTAACCTCCAATCTTGCCTGATGTCGTACGTAAAATATCAGCAAAGACACCGGCTGCGGTTACATCATTGCCTGCACCATAACCCCGTAATACCAGTGGAATAGGTTGATAATAACGGGTATAAAATGCCAATGCATTCTCGCCATTTTTAACTTTGTAAAGTGGATCATCACTATCAACAGCTTCGATTTTAACGCTACATTGATTATTTTCGATACTACCAACATAACGTAATACTTTGCCTTGTTTAGCTGCTTGCTCAGCTTTTAATTTAAACTCAGCATCAAGTTGCGGTAATTTAGCCATAAATTCATCCACATTACCTTGTGCATATTGTTCTGGTAAAACAGATTCAACATTAATTTGATCAAGCTCAAGCTGCAAACCCGCTTCTCGGGCTAAAATCAATAATTTTCTTGCTACATCGGTACCTGATAAATCATCACGAGGATCGGGTTCAGTAAAACCTTTTTCTTTAGCAAGTTTTGTTGCTTCAGATAGTGACATACCCTCATCAAGCTTACCAAAAATAAAGGATAATGAACCAGACAATATGCCTGAAAATCTAATTAGCTCATCGCCGGCATTAAGTAGATTTTGTAAATTTTCAATAACAGGTAGTCCTGCCCCAACATTGGTATCATATTGGAATTTACGTTTACTTTTAGCGGCTTCTTGGCGTAAACGTAAATAGTAAGCCATTGAACTGGTATTAGCCTTTTTATTTGGTGTAACGACATGGAATCCATTAGCTAAAAAGTCAGCATATTTATCAGAAACCTCACTACTTGATGTACAATCAACTAAAATTGGATTGAGTAATCGGTTATTCTTAGCAAATTCAATTATACTATCTAAAGTATAGCTTGTTTCGCTCTGTTTTATTTGCTCTCGCCAATTTGTCAGATTGATACCATCTCGATTAAGTACGCTGTGCTTAGAGTTAAATAGCCCGCAAACATGCAGATCAACTTGCTTATTTTTGAGCCATTTTTGTTGTCGCTCAATTTGATCAATAAGCGCACCGCCAACACCGCCAACACCAATTACAAAAACATCTAGCATTTTATCGGTACCAAATAACATTTGATGAGTAACTCTTACGCCCATCACTGCAACATCATTATCGACTACAACCGAAATTGAGCGTTCGGATGAACCTTGGGCAATGGCAACAATATTAATATTGGCGCGAGCCAATGCTGTAAAGAAATTAGCAGAAAGTCCGCGTAAAGTGCGCATTCCATCACCCACAACTGAAATAATCGCTAGTTTTTCAATGACTTCAATTGGTTCTAATAATCCATCTTTTAATTCTAAATAAAATTCATCACCTAATGCTTCTTCTGCTCGATAGAGCTCTGCTTGTGGTACACAAAAGCTAATACTATATTCTGAGGAAGATTGAGTAATGAGAACAACAGAAATACCCGCGTAAGACATAGCTGAAAAAACACGCGCGGACATACCAACCATACCTTTTAAGCCTGGACCTGATACGTTGATCATCGCCATATTATTTAGGTTAGTGATGCCTTTTACTGGGGTTGTTGAATCAACAACATTTGCACCAATGAGCGTGCCGGGTGCATCTGGGTTATTGGTATTTTTAATTAAACATGGGATTTGGAATTGCGCAATCGGTAAAATAGTTCTAGGGTGAAGCACTTTGGCACCAAAATAAGACAGTTCCATCGCTTCTTGATAAGACATGGTTTTAAGCAATTTAGCATCTGGTACAATTCGCGGATCACAGGTATAGACACCATCTACATCGGTCCAAATTTCACAACAACTTGCGCGCAAACAGGCGGCTAATACCGATGCGGAATAATCTGAACCATTACGGCCAAGCACAACAAGTTCACCTTTATCATTTCCAGCGGTAAAACCTGGCATTAAAATAATATGATCTTGTGGAATATGCATTTCACTAATGCGATGTGAGGATTCTGCTATATCAACAGTTGATTCTAGATAACCGCCTTCGGCAATTAGCATTGCAACAGGATTAATTACCGTGACTAAGTGCCCTTTTGCCTTGAGCAACTCTTGCATGATAGCAATCGATAGTTTTTCACCTCGGCAAATAATTGAAGCGTTAATGCTGTCGGGACATTGCCCTAATAAACGAATGCCTTCTAATAATTGCTTTATATTATTTAATTCATCTAAAGCAAAACTTTTCATTTTATCGTAGGCAAAATTAGGTTGTTCTTTTGCGATACCGGCTAATAGATCAGCAAATATTTTTTCAGCATCATAAATATTATTTTGTATATCTTGCCCTGCTACGGTTTTTTCAACCATCGCAACCAGATGATTAGTAATCTTAGCTGGTGCAGATAAAACTGTTGCAGTTTGTTCTTGCTTAGCATTATTTTCAATAATTTCTGCAACTCGCAAAAAACGTTCTGCGTTAGCGACAGAGGTCCCGCCAAATTTCAAAACTTTCATATCACACCTTTACTTATTATCCTAATTTATGCCAATTAAAATTCAAAATACCCGTTTACCTGAACTAATGAATAGTTTTTGAAAACAGGCGTATCAATTTGAACTATATTATTTTTTTCAAATTCCTATTTTTAAGGCTCTTGAACATGTTTTATATAAACTAAAAACCCGCTTATTTCAGCGGGTTTTTTATATTTTTTTAAGGAAAAATCAACCCGCCCTATAGTGAATAATAGTGCCTAAGGTGCCAATAATGCCTGAAATGATCATTAACATTGTCATCATTTTTCCTAATTAGTTTTTACTCTAAACAAAACAGCCCGACACTTTCATGTCAGGCTGTTATTTAAAATACTTTTTTGCTATTTTCGTACTCATTAACTACCTTATTTAAAGCTTGATAAAGAGTTTTAGCGTCTTGTTTTTTTAACGCTTCATCAAGAATATTAAGATAAGATAGCATAACCTTTTGATTCTCTTCGGCAAATTTTGGTGAGACTTCCTGATCTTCATATAACATGACATAAGTACGCGCAAAACCAAAGATCAAAAAATAAACTGAAGCATTATTTGGATCTTCTTGAATTAATGTACGCATAGCTTTACGCAGTTTTACATAACTATCTGTACCTGGCAAGCTTGTCGCAAATGTTTTCGTTACTTCAGTAAATGTCATTACCATTAACCTCAATCAAAATTACAAGGGAAAAGGATAGCAATCCATTGACAGAAGTGCAAGTCTATTTTGTTAACCATATCTATTTTTTTAACATTAAACCGCGTCGATATTGTTTATCTAATATCGACGTCAATTATCTATTTGGTTTCTTTATAAACGGCTAATCCAGCAGAAGCTTGAGCAACTGGCATAATTTCGAGTGCATTGACATTAAAATGTGTTGGCGTGTTAACCAGCCATGAAACAGTGTTAGCAATATCATCAGGTGTTATATAGTCAACCCCTTCATACACAGCGGCTGCTTGTTCATCATTGCCATGAAATCTGACATTAGAAAATTCAGTACCGCCACATAGTCCAGGTTCTATATTTGTGACTCTAATTTTTTTACCTAACAAATCTGTACGTAAATTAGCGCTAAACTGTTTAACAAAGGCTTTTGTTGCGCCATATACATTTCCACCTTTGTAAGCATAAGTCCCTGCGACAGAGCCAAGATTAATTATGTAACCAAAGTTTCGTTCAACCATGCCAGGTAAAAGATGGTGAGTCAGATGAATTAAGCCAACTATGTTAGTTTGAACCATAGTTTCCCAATCTTCATAATTAGCTTGGTAAGCGGGTTCTAATCCCAAGGCTAATCCGGCATTGTTTATTAAAATATCGATAGGTTGAAATTCTTTAGGCAATTGTAACAATATTGATTCTACGGCATCTTTTTTAGTGACATCTAAAGGCAATGCACAAAAATTAGCACCTAATTCTTCTGCTAACTTTTGTAATTTATCTGCGCGCCTTGCCACACCAATGACTTTATAACCATCGTCAATCAATTTACGACAAATAGCCTGACCAAACCCAGAAGAAGCACCAGTAACTAATGCGATATTCATAATCAATCTCCTTATATTCTAAATATTGGATCTGAGTATATTCTTTAAATAATTAAATGAATAGGCAAAAAGTGGCAATTAAATAACTAGATTAAGCCATATTTTTATATAATTTGTTGAAATAAAAGGATTGCTAAAATATAAAAAACCCGCTAGTTAAGCGGGTTGATATTTAGCTGTTCATTTGGCTGTCTCTTCAGAAGGCTCTTCATCTTTTAAAGGAACTATCAATGTATCAATATGGGTATTGTTGATAAGTTGACGAGCAGAAGACATTAACTTGCTCCAAAAGTCTTGATGGTGACCACAAACCACCAAATCAATACCATATTCATGAATAGCTTCAATTAAGACTTGACCAAACTCGCCATTTCCAGAAAGAGTATGTGCAATCGGGTATCCAGCATCATCAGCTAGTTTATTCAATGCAAGATGCGCATCTTCAGTAATACGATCTTTCATATCATTCATATTGATATCAACTAAACCAGTGTAAAGATCTGAATAGTTAATACCAACATGAATTAAGGATACTTGAGCATTATATGGTCTAGCCATAGAGACTGCTTTTTCGACAAGAACCTCACTTTCAGGTGATAAGTCAACTGCGACTAATATATGTTTATAAGCCATGATACTTTACTCCTTTTTATTGTTAACGTCCTAGTTAAGTTAAAATCAGTACTCTATTTTTACTACTAAATTAATTTTTGAGCAAGCCAAAAAAGTGAGCCAGATAACAAAATCGATATTGGTAGTGTTAATATCCAAGTTAATGCAATATTTTTAATTGTTTTACTTTGCACACCACCACCATCAACGATCATTGTACCTGCAACAGATGAGGAAAGCACTTGAGTAGTTGATACTGGCATACCGGTATAACTCGCAATACCAATAGATAATGCTGTAGTAATTTGTGCCGATACGCCTTGTGCATAAGTCATGCCTTTTTTACCAATTTTTTCACCAATAGTAATAGCCACACGTCGCCAACCAATCATTGTTCCAACCGCTAATGCTAAAGCCACTGCAATAATTATCCAAATTGGCGCGTATTCAATAGTTTTAAGTAAATCATCATTTAATGATTTTAAATACTGTTTATCTTGTGAAGAGACATTTGGTTGTTTAGCCACGTGCGAAACCGTATCAGATAAGCATAATAATATACGTCGGGTTTGTGAACGTTGTTCGACGGTTAAGGATTCATAATCATTAATTTTATTAAATAAATTATTTGCAATGCCTAAAGTGATAAATGAACGCGAATAATCACAATGATATTTATTGAGATCGCCTTCAGGGATACTGGTATCTAAAGCGGGTTGTTTACCAATAACATTCATCAGATCATCATTATGTGTAACAAAGTACTCTTGAATATTATGAATCGCATTACGGGTATTGGTAATTTCATAAGTGGATGCGCCCATATTAACGATAAAACCAGCAGGAGCAATGCCCATTAATACCAGCATTAATAAACCAATACCTTTTTGACCATCGTTAGCACCATGTGAAAAACTCACACCAGCGGCAGAGATAATAAGCATTATGCGGATCCAGAATGGAGGTTTTTTCTTACCATAAAGTTTTTCACGTTGTTCTGGTGTCATAAAGATACGTTCTCGTTTTTTACTGCTTTTTTTACTTTGGCTTTTACGAGTCCAATACTTTCGCAGTAAAAAAATCATTAATCCTGCAAGCACAAGCCCAACAACAGGAGAAATAATTAAAGACAAGAAGATTTGCAGCATTTTCGGAATATTTAATGCATCAATAATTGAGGTATCCATAATAAATGCATTTGCAATTGCCACACCAATAATTGAGCCAATCAATGTATGTGAACTCGATGCAGGAAGACCGACATACCAGGTACCTAAATTCCAAAGGATAGCGGCAAACAGAATAGAAAACACCATCGCAAGCCCATGTAATGAACTTACATTAAGCAATAAATCAGTTGGTAATAGGTGGACTATAGCATAAGCAACACTAAGACCGCCGAGCAAAACACCAAAAAAATTAAACATACCTGCCATAAAAACGGCAAGTTGCTCTTTTAATGCTCTAGTATAAATTACTGTTGCAACCGCATTAGCTGTATCATGAAAGCCATTAATTGCTTCATAAAAAAGCACAAAAAATAGCGCCAAAACTAATAATACAATAGTGGAAAATTCTAAATCAGCAAATAGATGTAACATAATATATCTTTCTGTTGTTAATAGCGCTTCTATTATCCTTGAGAATTAAGCAATGAGCAAAACAATTTTTATATTTTTCGTTTGGCATAGCGGGCAGCTAATACCGCACAAATCATTAATTGAACTTGATGGAAAATCATTAATGGTAAAATCATTATCCCCATGACTGAAATAGGAAAGATAACGCTTGCCATAGGAATACCACTTGCTAGACTTTTTTTCGAACCACAAAACACAATGGTGATTTCATCTTCTTTATTAAAACCAAGCAACCGCGAACCATACGTGGTAATAAGTAATACAATTGTTAATAACGCAATTGAATAGAAAATAATTTGTACAAGTGATAGTAAGCTAATTTCAGACCAAATACCATTTGCCACCGCATCACTGAAAGCAACATACACCACCAATAAAATCGAAATACGATCTGTTTTAGAAATGACACTTTTATACTTATCTACCCACTTACCAATAAAGCGTCTAGATAAATGACCAAGAATAAAAGGTAACATTAGCTTTAACATAATAGATGAAATTGCATCAAGCATATTCATAGAGCCTGATGATTGTGTATTCATCAATAAACCGACTAATAGTGGAGTAATAAACACACCCAATAATGTCGATGCCGATGCACTACAAATGGCAGCAGCAACATTGCCTCTTGCTATTGAAGTAAACGCAATTGCAGATTGAACCGTTGCAGGTAATACACAAAGGTAAACAAATCCTAGATAAAGTTCTTGCGATAAAAAAGTGGGAACTAAAAATTGCATCATTATTCCGAGTATAGGAAAAATGATAAAAGTGGTACTAAAAATGAATAGATGTAAACGCCAATTTTTTATGCCAGTTATGATGGCATCTAATGAAAGTTTTGCGCCATGCATAAAAAAAAGCAAACCAATTGCAAATGTGGTCAGGTATTGAAACACAACTTTTGTTTGCCCTTCACAAGGAAAAAAGCTAGCCGTAATAACAACACAAATCAGTGTTAGCAAAAAAGGATCAATTTTAAAACGCTGTAGTATATTCATAACGTTAAGCATAATAAGTCAAAAAAAATCGCCACAAAAGTGGCGATATAAATGGGTAAAAATAATTATTCTAAGAAGCTACGAAGTACGTCAGAGCGACTAGGGTGACGTAGTTTACGTAAAGCTTTAGCTTCAATTTGACGAATACGTTCACGTGTTACATCAAATTGTTTACCAACTTCTTCAAGCGTATGATCGGTATTCATATCAATACCAAATCGCATACGTAATACTTTTGCTTCTCTAGGTGTTAATCCAGATAAAATATCACGTGTTGCGCTACGTAAACTTTCAGAAGTTGCCGCATCCAATGGTTGCTCAAGTGCAGTATCCTCGATAAAGTCACCTAAATGTGAATCTTCATCATCACCAACTGGTGTTTCCATCGAAATTGGTTCTTTAGCAATCTTAAGTACTTTACGGATTTTATCTTCTGGCATTTGCATGCGCTCTGATAACTCTTCCGGTGTTGGTTCACGCCCTATTTCTTGTAACATTTGACGTGAAATACGGTTCAATTTATTAATAGTTTCAATCATATGAACCGGAATACGAATTGTTCTTGCCTGATCAGCAATTGAACGGGTAATCGCTTGTCTAATCCACCATGTTGCATAGGTTGAAAATTTATAACCGCGTCGATATTCGAATTTATCAACTGCCTTCATCAAACCAATATTACCTTCCTGAATAAGATCTAAGAATTGTAATCCACGATTGGTATATTTTTTCGCGATAGAAATTACCAAACGTAAATTGGCTTCAACCATCTCTTTTTTAGCACGACGAGCTTTAGCTTCACCAATCGACATTCGTCTATTAATATCTTTAATTTGCTCTATCGAAAGATTGGTTTCAATTTCGATTTGCTGTAATAAGTTAATTTCAGCTTGGATTGGCTCTTCAAACTCTTTTAAACTTGCTGCAAAAGCGCCTTTAGCAGTTAATGCCTTATTGAACCAGCTCATATTATTTTCATTGCCAGTAAAATGCGTCATAAATTGCTTTTTCGGCATTTTGCATTGCTCAACACAGATCTTCATAATCGCACGTTCATGCGCTCTGACACGATCCATCATACTTCTCATATTGTTAACAAGAATATCAAATTGCTTGCCAACTAAACGGAATTGTTTAAAAATTTCAGATAGATTTTCGATCTCTTGTTGTGCTTTTTTATGCGCACGGCCATACTTTTTGATAGCTTCAGATGTTTTATCATGCTGTTCTTTTAATTCAGCAAATTTAGCCCTAGCAACTTCAGGATCGATAGACGCATCATCATCGGCCGAAGAGTCTCCCTCTTCTTCGTTTTCATCATCGCTATCATCAAGGTCGATTTCTGCTTCACTGTCTTCAAGTTCTTCAGGTAACTCTTCTGTTGACTCTTCAGCATTAGGATCGACAAAACCAGTGATGAGGTCAGATAAACGAACTTCACCACTTTCAATTAGATTATATTGTTCTAAAAGATAAGTGATAGCTTCTGGGTATTCTGATACCGAAGTTTGAACTTGGTTAATCCCATCTTCAATGCGTTTTGCTATGTCAATTTCGCCTTCGCGAGTTAATAGTTCAACCGCACCCATTTCACGCATATACATACGCACAGGATCAGTTGTTCGACCTATTTCTGACTCAACATTTGATAATACCAATGCTGTCGCCGCTTCTACCGCTTCTTCATCAGGGACATTATCTGAAAGTAATAACTCATCAGAATCTGGGGCTTCTTCTAGTACTTGAATCCCCATGTCATTAATCATTTGGATAATATCTTCAATCTGATCTGAATCAATAATTTCTTCTGGCAAGTGATCGTTGACATCAGCATAGGTCAAGTATCCTAGCTCCTTACCTCGGATGATCAGGAGTTTTAACTGTGATTGAGAATTTTGCTCCATAAAAGGTGTCCACATTTAGTTATTCGGTCATGTATATTGTATAGGTGCAACTTAAAAAGTTTTATATTACCTATACCCAGTATATTTAGTCTTTTTTTGATAAAACAAGTATAAGCGTCGCTAATTCTTTTTTCTCTGCAGTACTTAAGCCTGAGACTCTTTCTTTTGCGATAAGTTCATCTTGTCTTTGGGTGAGTATATTATCATACAACTCTTTTAAAGTATGAGAAAAAATTGAGCTTATTTCCTCATCTTGATAATGGTACTCAAATGTCGCCAACCGGTTTAATTGCTTATAAAACGGTCTATTAATACATTCAGTCAATATTTGCGCAGTAGTTATATTTGGGTAGCGCTGACATAATTCAAGCAATTCAATAAAAATATCAATGCCAGCTAATTTAACTTGGCGCATCACTGCAATATCAGTCACTTGGTTGGCAAGGTTCGGATATTGAATCAATAAACCAATTAAAATACGCATAGTTGTTAATTTCATCTGAGATGCGGGCGCTATCTCGGTTACTTTCTCTTCACTTTTTTGACGGCTTGCCGCTAGTAATTGCTCTATTTGAGATACATCAAGTAATCCCAAATAACGCCCAAGTTGTTGCAATAAATTTAATCGAAACGCTTTTGCTTTAATTTGATCTAACAAAGGAATCGCTAAAGAACTTAATTTTGCTTTCCCTTCTGCTGTTTTCAAATCAACTTGTTTAAGTAATTCATCAAATAAGAATTCAGATAAGGTTGGCGCGGTTTTCAGATAATCTTCAAATCCATCTTTGCCAACTTTACGTACAAAACTATCGGGATCTTCATCTTGTGGTAAGAAAGCAAAAGTAATCTTTTTACCATCAATCAGACAAGGTAGTAAAACATTCAATGCCCGCCAAGCAGCACTTCGTCCGGCATTATCACCATCATAACAAAATATGACCGAATCGCTTGCTCTAAACAATAATTTGATATGCTCTTCCGACGTCGAAGTACCCAACGCAGCTACCGCATAATCTATGCCATATTGTGCTAGCGAAACCACATCCATATATCCTTCAACAACGATAAGTTTTTCAGGATTTCGGTTCACTTCTTGCGCTTCATAAAGTCCATAGAGTTGAAAACCTTTATGAAAGATTGGTGTTTCGGGTGAGTTAATGTACTTCGCCGAATCATTAATGATCGTTCGCCCACCAAATGCAATCACATTACCTTGCCTATCACGAATAGGAAACATAATGCGACCTCGAAAACGATCATATTGGTTGCCATTATCATTTGTAACTAACATTCCGGCCTGATTATATAATGTTGACTCTGCATTGCTTTTAACCACATTTTGCGAAGTTAAACGCCATTCATTAGGTGCATAGCCAATTTTATATCTCGCGATAATTTCATGATTTAGGCCTCGTTGCTCAAGATAATGTTGTGCATCAATCGAGGTAGGTAATGCTAACTGTTGTTGGTAAAAATGAGTGATTTTTGCCATCAGTGTATACAGGTCTTTACGGACATTACGTGATTCAATGTGTTTCGCTTGATCATCTTGCTTATTATCCGTATCGGTATAAGGAACACGAACGCCTTGCATACTGGCTAACTCTTCTATCGCTTCAGGAAACGATAAGCGATCATATTGCATTAAAAAATTAACAACAGAGCCAGATGCACCGCAACCAAAACAATAGTAAATCTGTTTTTTTTCACTGAGTGAAAAAGAGGCTGTTTTTTCATCATGGAAAGGGCAACAACCAAAGTAGTTATTTCCTTTCTTTTTCATTTTAACGCGTTTACCGATCACATCAAGAATATTGGTGCGAGCAATCAAATCTAAAATAAAATCGCGAGGAATAAGACCTTTCATGATAAAAATTCAACCGATATCAATGTTGGCATTACACAAAGACAACAAGCCGTATCTATGGGTACGGCTTGTTAAAAATTCTTTATATCAAAAATAGATAAAATTGATTTTTATATCAATTATAATTTTCTGTATAAATATTAGTATAGACGAGTGCGACGAGCGTTTTCTCTTTCTAATTTTTTAGCATGACGTTTAACAGCTGCTGCTTTAGCGCGTTTACGAATTGTCGTCGGTTTTTCATAAAACTCGCGGTTACGAACTTCAGCTAAAATTCCTGCTTTTTCACAAGAACGTTTAAAACGACGTAAAGCTACATCGAAAGGTTCATTTTCACGTACTTTAATTACTGGCATGTGCCTCTCACCTCAAATTTGTTTAATATCACAAAGGACTAAAAATTAGTGCGCAATTTTACCTCTAATATAACTATGTTGTAAAGTAAAATATCGAATTATTACGCCATAACAAATTAATTTGCTAATCTCGTAACACAGTTCGATAATAAAGCAATTCTTTACAAAGATAGTTAGGTAGTGTTATGTCATTATATTTTACTGGTCAATATCCGCAACGACGTTTACGTCGCAATCGTTATCAGGATTTTAGTCGACGTTTAGTGGCTGAAAATCATCTGACCGTTAACGATTTAATTTATCCTGTTTTTATTATGGAAGGGAAAAACATTACACAACCCGTTTCATCAATGCCTAAAGTTAATCGTATGAGTATTGACGTCTTATTAAAAGAAGCGCAAGAAATTGCTAAATTAGGTATTCCTGTTGTTTCACTTTTTCCAGCCATTGACCCTTCGCAAAAATCCTTACTTGCAGAAGAAGCTTATAATGAAAATGGATTAGTGCCAAGAGCGATACGGGCTTTGAAGAAAGAAGTACCAGAACTTGGTATATTAACAGATGTCGCGTTAGATCCTTATACAACTCATGGTCAAGATGGCATCATTGATGAACAAGGTTATGTACAAAATGACATCTCGGTTGAAGCTTTAGTTAAACAGGCATTAATGCAGGCACAAGCAGGTGCGGATATTATAGCACCAAGCGATATGATGGATGGGCGTATCGGCGCTATACGTGATGCATTAGAACAACAGCAATTAGTTAATACACAAATAATGGCCTATTCCGCCAAATATGCATCTAGCTTTTACGGGCCTTTTCGCGATGCGGTTGGTTCTGCCAAAAATATCAAAGGTGGCAATAAAAAAACGTATCAACTTGATCCTGCAAATAGTGATGAAGCACTACAAGAAATCTATCAAGATATTAGTGAAGGTGCTGATATGGTTATGGTAAAACCCGGTATGCCTTATCTTGATATTGTACGAAGAGTAAAAGACAATTTTGCCGTACCGACTTTTGCTTATCAAGTATCCGGAGAGTATGCCATGTTAAGAGCAGCTATTGACAATGGCTGGTTAGATGAAAGAGCGGCCATAATTGAATCGTTACTTTGCTTTAAACGCGCAGGTGCTGATGGCATATTAACCTATTTTGCTAAACAAGTAGCAGAATGGTTAAATCATCAATAATTTTTCAAATTAACTAAAATCGACTATTAATATTCAAATGTTAATGTCGATTTTAGTTGCCGTTTTATGGGTTAAATTAAAGCAATTTACCGTTATCAATACTCAATACTACCTTTTTATTTACTTACCAATCTAATATGCTATGCATAGGCTAATTTTATTTCTTTAATCACTTGCTCAAGCTATTTATAACTTTCGTGACTTCAGCAAATTAAATAATGTAAAAAAGTTTAAGGGAAGCTATATGTTTATGTAAAAATCTGATAATATTTAGGTAGATAAGGGATAAGGGAGTAAACAATGATCGATGAACTCATACCACTAGAATTGCATGAGGAGCTAAATGCTTTTCGTCACGATCTAGAAAAAATAACATCTCAACATATTGATGCTTGTCCATTTTGTGGCAAAAATGAATTTTATTTGATTCGCTCCAAACCTACCACAACTTATCGATGTAAAGCGTGTTATAAATATTTTACTGTAGCAGTCAATACACCTTTTAGTCGGCTAACGCCCTTTAATTGGCTAGAAATTATTTTTATTAACCGTATTCAAAATCAAAGCTATAATACCATAGCTAACAATTTGGGATGTTCAATTGAGAAAGTGATGCGACGTGATCACGCAATGATTGATTATTTAAAATCGCACTATCACTCATTGTATCAATGGTATACCAAAAAACAACAGAGCTGCCTAAATCCGGTTTTGATTGAACAACATAAAGTAGTGAATGCAAAAATAACAACATTACTCAATGTACAAAACCCAACGTGTATACACTGTGGTTCAACCGATACGACCAAAGTTGGCAATCGAACTTGTTATCGTTGCAAGCGATGCCGACATAGTTTTAATATTTTAAACGGCACCAAATTAAATCGTTTACCTAAACCCGAATTATGGTTGCAATTTATCGATTTACTTGTTGCTGGTGAAACTAACGCGCAACTTGAGAAAAAACTAAAATTAACCGATAACACAATAAGGAGCTGGCGATCAACATGGTGCACCATGATGAAACAATGGAACTGTGATGCTCTGGCGATCTGGTGTCAAAGCCATTAAAAAGAATAGATGATTTGAAATATTACCAATTGAAACTAAAGAAAATAATATCTTTTAAACATTAACATAAATAGAGCCAATAATATGAAAAATTACATAACTTATATCTCCATTTGTTTATTAGGCACCTCATTATTAATAGGCTGTGATGATAAAAAAAATGGCACAACAACCGACACAACAACCAATAAAAGTGTTGAGACTAACAACAATAGCAAAAGTAATGCCGATAAAAACACATCTGCTGATACCACAAATACTGTAACGACATCCAATGCGCCTTCAACGGTAAACTCAGATGAACAAACAACCCAGCCATCACAACAATCTACTCCAAAATTAACGGTCGCAATTATTAATAGTTATCTTTTTCATACTGAGCCAGAATTATTACCCAACAATAAACTGTTCAAACAACAAAAAATCCAAAGTTCAGCAAAGAGCAATAAAATCATTAACTATAATACGCAAGGTTATGTGGCCAATTACAATTTAGAAGGTCTTAATGGTGAAGTCAATTATGATACAGCTAAATACATTTATGGCATGAACAATACCAAAAATGAATATGATATTACTTTTGATTCAGAAAAAAATATTCTTGGTATGAAAAACAATGATGGCGATATTGTTGCCAGTTCTGAATTTGATGAACAAGGGCATCTGATTGAAACAAATCTATCACATTTCGCCGAAAATAACGTTATTTTCAATAGTAAAATTGTTTATGAAAACGATCGTGTCGAACTCGTGTTGTATAATGCCTATGTACCTGTTGATAACAAAACAAGATTTCCTGTTTTAGCGCAAGAAAAAGACATCGTTTACAACGCCAATAATCAACTTGAAAAAACGATTACCAAAACATTTAAATTAGCATCAAATGGTGACATCATTATTAACGATAAGAACCAACAAGAAGTTGAATTAACTGAAACATGTACTTACTCTGACTATAATGAAAACAGCGACTGGACTAAAGCGGTGTGCGTTACATCAGGTGAAGAATCCAAAACCATTAACTTAACAAGAACAATTGAATATCAATAGACAATATGCCTATTGATATTAACGTGAATATGATTAATTTTCACCAAATTCGTCATATTCACGGCAAAGTACAATAGTATCTTCAATCAACCTTCTAGCTATGGTGCCATATTCCGGAATTTTAGGTAACTCGGTATAGTGATACCAAGCAGCGTCGACAAGTTCATTTTTATCAATGGTGATCTCGCCACTTTCATAATCAGCTAAATAAGCCATCATAAGTGAATTAGGAAAAGGCCAAGGTTGGGATCCGACATAACGAATATTCTTTATTTTGATTTGTGATTCTTCAAATACTTCACGCTCAACGGCCATTTCCATCGTTTCACCAACTTCTGTAAAGCCAGCTAATACCGTATATAAATTATCTTGATTATGTCTGACATGCTTAGCTAATAAAATTTTATTTTTATCGCGAATAGCGACAATAATCGAGGGTGAGATTTGTGGGTAATAGCGCTCTTTACAATTTGAACATAAGCAGCACCATTCGGTCTTACTGATATACATTTCATGTCCACAATAACCACAAAATTTATGTGAACGATAAAATTCGGACAATTGTACAGCACGACCTGCCATGTTAAATAATGACTGATCACTATTGTCCAGCAATGGTCTGATTGAACTCATTGAATGGCTCATTTCTTGGCAAATTAACCATGCCGTTTGTCCTTGCCATTCCCCTATCGGCTGGGCAAGTAAACCATTAAAACAGAAATCATTTGCACCACCAACTGGCACCTCTCCATTAGGTAACCATAGTCGTCCATTTTTACTCACAAACCAATAACCTTTTTCGTTACCAGTTAACTTAAATTGTTGCTGAATGTTCATATCAATTACACCAAAAATAACAATTAAAAAGGAGGGTTTTACCCCTCCTTACAATTAATATTATTTCTTTTTCTTTTCGTGAAGTCCCTTTTTCTCAAGTTCCCAGTAAATTATACGTTGCTGAGCAATCGTAAATAAGTTACTCACGATATAGTATAAAACTAAACCTGACGGGAACCATAAGAAGAATACTGTAAAGATTAATGGCATATAAGTCATTAATTTTTGTTGCAATGGATCAGTCACTGGTGTTGGTGACATTTTTTGAATCAAGAACATAGTTCCGCCCATTAACAACGGTAAAATATAGTATGGGTCTTGTGCAGATAAGTCATAAATCCAAAGTGCAAACGGTGCATGACGCAGTTCAACAGTATTACCTAACATATAGAACAATGACAAGAAAATCGGCATTTGGATAATTAAAGGTAAACACCCGCCTAATGGATTGACTTTTTCTTGCTTATAAAGTGCCATGGTTTCCATGCTCATTTTTTGTCTATCATCACCATAACGCTCTTTTAAAGCTTGTAAGCGAGGTTGCAGTAACTTCATTTTTGCCATAGAACGATATTGAGCACGCGTTAATGGGAATAAAATACCACGTACAATAAAGGTGATAACAATAATTGAAAAGCCCCAATTACCAATAAAACTATGGATAAATTTTAGTAAATAAAATAGTGGTTGTGATAAGAACCATAACCAACCATAATCAACAACTAAATCTAAGTGATTTGCTGTTTGTTTCAATTGACTTTGAATCTCTGGACCTAACCATAATTTAGCTGCAATCGATTCAGAGCTACCCGCTTGAATTACCGTCGATTGTCCTTTAAAACCAATTGTTGCTTGTGAATTTTTAGCTGTAGCACGTGAATAAAAAAGATTGCTCTGATCTTGAGCCGGCACCCAAGCTGACGCAAAATAGTGTTGCAACATTGCAACCCAACCTGTTTGAGTCTCGACCGCTAATGCTTTATCTTTAATATCATCAAAACTGTATTTGCTATAGTTGGTACTAGAGCTTGAGTAAGCAGTACCACGGAACGCGCTTAACCCTAAGCCGCCGCCACCTTCAGTTGTTGCATCATCAGGTAATTTTATAGTTTGTTTTAATTGACCGTACATTGAAACTTCAACAGGTGAACCACTTTGGTTGTTAATGTCGTATTGAACATCGATAGCATAATTACCGCGATGTAAGATGTAGTACTTAGTATAAGTTACGCCATTGACTTGATAAGTAAGTGGTACACGTAATTCATCTTGTCCATCAGCTAAAACATATTCTGTTTGCTCAGTTTGATATATCGGACGTTTTGAACCTTGAGATGCATTGTCTGGACCATCTTTACCCGTTAAGCCACTTTCAGCGATATAAATAAAATCAGGTCGTGAAGTCAGTAATTGGAAAGGTGTACCTGAATGTAAAGTCTGCTCATATTTTAATAATTGAGCCGCCTGCACATCACCACCATAGGTATTAATAGTTAGTGACAGTACATCAGATTTTACAGTAATTGTCTTACCTAATGCAAAATTTGTATTGGAATCTTCTTCACTTACTTGCTGAGTTAATTGATTCGTAATCGGCGGTTTAGGTGCATGATCATCTTCCCATGCTCGCCAAATTAAAAAAGATACAAAAAGTAAAACAATGACTAAAATATTACGTTGAGATCCCATTAGTGTTTTTCTCTATTGGTTTTAGTTTTTGGAGGAACAAGATCTTCTCCTCCTTCATGTAAAGGGTGACATTTTAATACACGTTTGACCGTTAGCCAACCACCTTTTATCACTCCAAAGCGTCTTAGTGCAATTATTGCATATTGTGAACATGTTGGCGTAAAGCGGCATTTAGGGCCTAATAGTGGGCTTATAATACGCTGATAAAAACGAATAAAAAAAATAAAAATATTAATTATCAGAATCTTACATGCAACAATGTGTTGTTTTATAATTGATACAATTTTATCTAGACGCTTTGTTTTTCGATGATTCGTTGACATAGTTTCTCTAGTGTTGCAACAAGTTTTTGATTATCTAATTCTATCGCTGGCGATTTAGCCATTAAAATAAAATCAATATTAGGAAACTGGTGTTGATGATGACGAAAATACTCTTTCGCTAACCGCTTAATACGATTACGTTCATGCGATCGTTTGATCTGCTTTTTAGCTATAGCAAAACCTAAACGACAATGGTTTAAAGTATTCTTTCGTGCGACTAAAGTAAGGAATGGGGAACCCGCTCGAACAGATTCTTGGAATACATAATTGAAATCGAAGGGAGTTAGTAAACGTAACTCCCGAGGAAAAGTGAGTTTAATCACTCAACTTTAAATCAGCTAGCAACAGTTAAACGAACACGGCCTTTAGCACGACGGCGAGCAAGAACTTGACGACCATTTTTTGTTGCCATACGAGCACGGAAACCGTGAGTTCTATTGCGTTTTAATACTGATGGTTGAAATGTGCGTTTCATGACGATTTATATCCAAATCTAATTTATCAACAAGTTGTAGAGTTTAAACCCTACAGCATTAATTAAAGAGGTCGGAATTATAGGATCTATTTTGGATATCGTCAATGAGATTTTCATAGAGAATTTTATAGATGATATATTATCGTGATATTTTTATCACAATTATTGATAATAAAAAAGATAGCTATTTGCTATAGCGTAAAACAACACTTAAGCCTTATTCATTTTGCACATAATGTCAATATTAGCCTGTTAATAACATAGGCAATATGGTTTGAATTAATGATATTTAGCCTAAAAGATATTTAATCATGAATAAATACCAATAGGAAAATACTAATCATCAACAGCAAGTACGCGCTTACTCTTTTCACCACCAATTTCACGCGCTAATTTAGGTACTAAATAACCCGAGACTTTTTCAGCTAATTGTTTCATTATTGTTTTGGCTTGCTTATCTTCAACTAAAAAATGCGCCGCACCTTGCACTTTATCGAGTAAATGAATGTAATAAGGTAAAATACCGATATCAAAAAGTTTATTACTCAACTCGGCTAAAATGTCTGCATTATCATTAATCTTTTTTAACAACACACTTTGATTAAGTACCGTAACCCTATTTTGTTTTAACTGTTTAATTGCATAAGCAACATTATTATCTATTTCATTTGGATGATTGATGTGAGTAACCACTATTATTTGTAAGCGACTTTGCATAAACAATTGACAAAGTGTGGTAGTGATTCTGGAAGGAATAACCACAGCCAACCGAGTATGAATACGTAACCGCTTAATATGGGGAATTTTTGATAACGCATCGATTAAATTAGCCAGTTCGTTATCTTTTGCCATTAATGGATCACCGCCTGATAGAATAATCTCGTCAAGTTCAGGATGATTAGCAATATAGTCTAGTGCTGTACTAACATTTTTTTTAGTACTTTGGTTATCATAGTAAGGAAAATGTCGTCTAAAACAGTACCGACAATTAATAGCACATGCCGTTTTAGTGATTAAAAGCGCACGATTATGATATTTGTGTAAGAGTCCAGCAATGTCATTATTTTGTTCTTGTAAAGGATCTTCACTATATCCATCAACTTTTAACATTTCGCTGTCACTACAAAGCACTTGCAGTAAAAGAGGGTCGTCTTTATCACCTTTTTTCATTCTATGAATAAATGCCATGGGGACACGCAGCGGAAATTGTTTTTTCGCCTGTAACATTGATAACGAAATAGCGTTCGGATCCAAATCAAGATAACGATAAAGCTTTTGGATATCGGTTACGACATTAGCAAGATCAAAAATCCAGTCATCTTTGTTTGGTAGTTCAACTTTTTGCTGTATAATATGGCTCATTTTTTGTAATTCAGAATGATAGTTGGAGCTTTTATGGCATCTTATAGTACTAATGAGTTTAAAGCCGGTCTTAAAATAATGCAAGATGGCGAGCCTTGTGTAATAGTTGAAAATGAGTTTTATAAACCCGGTAAAGGACAAGCAATTAACCGCGTTAAAATTAAAAAATTACTTTCAGGTAAAACTGTCGATAAAACATTTAAATCAGGTGAATCGGTTGAAGGCGCTGATGTCGTCGATATGAACTTAACTTATCTATACACTGATGGTGAGTTTTGGCATTTTATGAATAATGAAACATTCGAACAACTATCTGCCGATGCTAAAGCGGTAGGCGATAATGCAAAATGGTTAGTTGATCAAGCAGAATGTATTTTAACTTTATGGAATGGTCAACCTATCGCGGTCACACCACCAAACTTTGTTGAACTCGAAGTTGTTGAAACCGATCCAGGTTTAAAAGGTGATACAGCAGGAACAGGTGGTAAACCAGCAACATTATCAACTGGCGCAGTAGTACGTGTACCACTATTTGTACAGATTGGTGAAGTTCTTAAAATAGACACACGTTCTGGCGAATACGTTTCACGAGTTAAATAATACGGATTTACTTAAACATAAAACTTGTTTTTATAAAATCAATGAATAAAGAGGTCTAATTAGACCTCTTTATTTTAAATATACTAACTAATCTCAAATATTCAATTAGCTACAACATTTAATCAAACTTTAAATGATTATTTAGCACCAACATAATTCAGCTGACGCCAAGATTCATAAACCACCACCGCAACAGAATTAGATAGATTCATACTACGACTATTAGCTAACATTGGAATACGAATTTTTTTATCTTGAGGTAAAACATCAAGAATGGTTGCTGGCAATCCTCGTGTTTCAGGCCCAAACATCAAAAAATCATTGGGTTTATAACTAACATCACTATGTGGTTTTTGCCCTTTAGTTGTCAAAGCATAAATTTGAGTAAGTAAATCAATTTGATTACTATCTAAAAAATGATTTAAATTTTTATAACGCTTAACATCAACAAACTCTTGATAATCAAGTCCTGCTCGTCTTAATTTTTTATCATCCCAAAAAAAGCCCATAGGCTCTATAATATGTAGATTGAATCCGGTATTAGCACAAAGTCGAATAATATTTCCAGTATTAGCTGGAATTTCGGGCTCAAATAAAACAATATTTAATGCAACATTAGACACAACAATATCTCTTTAGTGTTTTTGTTTTTGAATTGGCAATACTATCACAATTCTTAATCCACCTAAGTGACTTTTTTCAGCTTTAATTGTGCCGTTATCTCGTGTAATAGCATTAGAAGCAATAGATAAACCTAAACCAGTCCCGCCCGATTCCCGATCACGGGCCTCACTTGTTCGATAAAATGGTCTAAAAATTTGTTGCAGCTCATTGTCGGCAACACCTGGACCATCATCATCAATAGTAATGATTATGTCTGCCTGCTGAACAGTAAAACTGACTATAATTTGATGATGGGAATAACGAAAAGCATTACGAATCACGTTTTCAACGGCACTACATAATGCGATGGGATAACATAAAATACCCACATCAGGAAGCGTTTTAGCAATTGAAAAAGTCTTACCAATTTGTTCAGCTTCAAAAGCGGCATTTTCTAAAACTTGCTTAAACAATAGATTAATTTGTTTATATTCTCGCACTTCATTATTTTTATATTGTTGTCTTGATAAAGATAATAAATCACCAATCATTGCATCAAGTTTAATCGCTTCATTATTAATTCGATTTACTTCATTACTTTCACCTTGTTTACGACGTAATAAAGAAACAGCTAGCTGTAATCGAGTTAATGGTGTACGTAATTCATGAGAAATATCGGAAAACAAACGCTGCTGTAATTCCTGCATTCGCTTTAACTCTCTTAACATATGGTTAAAACTTGCACCTGTTGCTTTATATTCCGAAGAACCAATCGTTTCAAGTTCTGGCCATTGTTGCAAGTTTCCTTTGGCAACTTCGTCTGCTGCTTGCTTTAATCGTCTTGCTGGTTTTGCAATACTCCAAGATAGCCATAGTAAAAATGGCGAACTTATTAACATCATGAGAGTTAATAACAAAAGTGGATGATCAAAAATCAGATTAACAAATTGTGACTGAGCATCCGAGGAAGGTTGTAAAACATACAATCGATATTGATCATTGGCATAGTTAATCAAAAAAGGGCCAATGATTTCTTGTGAGTCATAAATTTTTTTAGCCGGATCTGCAATATTATGCGATATTTCACTAAAGTTTTTAACTAAATCAATATTTTTAGTATCAGCAGTAATAAATTGATCATTAGGTGTAAGAATGAATAAAAATTGCCCAGGCTTTTGATAATTATCCATCACAACAATAAAACGCATCCACCAACGAAAACTATCCTTAGGGATATGAGTAAACTCTTGTTCAATTTGATTAGCAAGTATATTACCTGATTCTTTTTCTCTATTTGATAAATAAGTCAAATTTCTCGAATCTAAACTCGGCAATAATACAATAAGTGCCAAAAAAAATGCGATAGTGAGTAGGAAGATAGTGAATATCCGAATAGTTAAACGATCAAAAATCCACATACCACCACACCTAAGTTAAAATATTACGTCAATTTTGTAACAAATCATCGTGACTATCAATAATAAATAAATATCCTTTTGAACGTAGCGTTTTGATCCAAGGCAATCCATCACTACGTGGTGGAAGTTTTTTACGCAAATTAGATACATGTACATCAATCGAACGTGCGAGTGGAATAAATTCTTTACCTAACACGGTTTCGCTCAGTGTATCTCGTGATATTATCTTACCACCATTCTCAAGAAGCTTAAGTAAAACTTGAAACTCTGTACCCGTTAAATCGATATATTGATCATCATAATAGGCTGATTGCTGTTTACGATTTACCGTAAGTTTATCAACAGTATATTGTAAAGGTAAATTACTGTCATCATTTGCAATATTATCCCAGCGCGTTCTTCGTAATAATGCGTTTATTCTTGCAATAAGTTCCCTATCATTAAACGGCTTTAAAATATAATCATCGGCACCCAATTCAAGACCAATAATTTTATCCATTTCATCGTCTTTTGCTGTTAAAAATATAACAGGAACAGTACACTTGCTTCTAAGTTGGGATAACACATTAAGACCATTCAGTTCTGGCATCATTATATCAAGTAGAATCAGATCAAAAGTTGAATCAAACTTTTCTAAAGCTTCTTTACCATTATTTGCTGTTTCAACTTGAAAACCTTCTAATTCTAGTAGTTCGCATAATAATGAGGCGATTTCTGGATCATCATCAACTACAAGCAATTTACTCATTACAATCCTCTTTTATTCATTTATCGCATTTATTTTTTGGATTAAATATAAAATTTGTATTTTCACTCAATTATTATATATGCAAAAAATGATAGTCTGGTTAATAATATGGTAAATAATTGTTAATTTGCATAATTTAACACCTTTACATTATGAAAACCTTGTTCAATTAAATACAGTGCTTGTAATTTGCTCATGACACCCCTTGCACAATAAAGCAAATATTGTTTATTTTGATCCAAATCACCGAATTGCGTTGCCAATTTATAAAAAGGAATTAACTTAATTTCAACATCGGCTAACTGTAAAGGATTATCTTCTTGCTCTTCAGATGAACGAATATCAATAACAACATGATTATTGTGCAAGGTAGAAACGGTCTCAACTTGCTCAATTGAAGTATCTGATTGCTTAGCTATTTCTCGAATATCGATATTTTCAGCTTGTTCGACGGCCTTATCAAGTATTGAAAAATCGAAATTTAGCTCTTCTGCTTCAATTTTCTCTTTCACGGCTTTTACTGTTGGGCTTTTTGAAATTACGCCACAGAATTCGGGCATGGTTTTAGCAATATCTTCTGTGCCAATTTGCCGTGCTAAGTTAATAATTGTTTCTTTATCATGGGTTATCAATGGTCTTAAAATTAATCTATCGCTAACATTATCAATTAAACGTAAGTTTGTTAATGTTTGGCTTGATACTTGCCCTAACGCCTCGCCGGTAACAAGCGCTTCAACGTTATAACGCTGAGCTATTTTTGCTGCAGCACGAATCATCATCCTTTTTAAGATAACGCCCATTTGACCATCATCAATTTTTTCTAGAATCTCACCCACAACGTTAGAAAAATCAATGGCAATAAAGCGAACTTTATGAGATGAACCAAACCGTTCCCATAAATAGTGAGCCATCTGTTTAACCCCAATTTCGTGAGTTTTTCCCCCTAGATTGAAAAAGCAATAATGCACTCTACAGCCACGCCTAATTAACATATAACTGGAAACACCTGAATCAAATCCTCCTGAAATAAGTGATAAGACATCTTCTTGAGTTCCAGTTGGAAAGCCACCTATTCCACAGTATCTGCCTTTAACTAATAATAATTTATCTTTATCAATTTCAAGGTTCACCGTGATATCAGGTCGAGTTAATTTAACTTTGGCTGAGGCAACATGTTGATTTAATCCGCCACCAACATAACGCTCTACATCAATTGAAGTAAAATCATGTTTTCCTCGACGTTTAACTCGAACACAAAACGTTTTGTTTTCAATAAGAGGAGCATAGTAATTTAATGCTTTTTCGTAGATGTCATGGACGTCAACATAAGTGAGCTCTTCAACCGCTAAGATATGATGAATACCAGGAATACGCATTAGATATTCTAAAATTTGATTTTCACTATCGACAATTTTTGGGCGAACTTCAATATAATCCCAGTAACGAATAACCGCCACTTCTTTAATATGATTTTTGAGAATATTGCGAATATTACTGGTTAATATTTTAATAAAACGTAAACGTACAGAATCACTTTTGATGGTAATTTCAGGGAAAAGCTTAACAATAAATTTCATAAAACGAGCATGGACTATAAATAAAAATGGCGTCTATTATACTGATTTTCACAAAAAACACACAACCGAATATCGCGATATCAATCTAAACGGGTCGGCAATATCATTAAATTAGACTTAGCCATAATATAAAATTGTTTTGAAAACTGTTTACTATATTGATTATATAAAAAATATGAAGATTAATTTAAATTTTTAGTAAAAAAAGATTTTTATTAATTTTAATACCAACGCTAAAAAATATTAGTAGTCATCGATTTAAACACTTAAATCTTAAATTATACCAACAATAACTTAAATTTTACTTGCTTGTTGGCGAGTCTTTCGCTAATATTTCGCAAAATTAAATTCTGTTGTATAACACATAAAAATTGACAGGTTGAAATGTACGAACTTTTGATTATCAGTTATTTGATTATCGCAGTTGCGATCATCGTTTTAGTTTTAATCCAGCGAGGAAAAGGCGCCGATATGGGTTCGTCTTTTGGTGCTGGTGCATCTGCAACGTTGTTTGGCTCATCTGGAAGCGGTAATTTTTTAACTCGCACAACAACGTTACTCGGTGTTTTATTTTTTATACTAAGTATTATTTTATCTAATTTGGGTAGTCGCAGCCATATCACTTCTAGTGGTGAGTTCAATAATATTGAAGATAATGCTCCTGTAACCACGCAACAAACTACAGGTCAAGCACCGACAGTAGATCCTGTTATCAAATCTGAGAATAAGAACCCAACATCAGATATTCCAGAATAAAAACGGCGCCGTGGTGGTGAAATTGGTAGACACGCTATCTTGAGGGGGTAGTGCTCTAAGGGCATGCGGGTTCAAGTCCCGCCCACGGCACCAATTCAATATTCAGTAACATTCTTTAAAATCCTTTAAACCACATCCAAGCCAGTATAATTAAGGCTTATAGCCTGTTTTACTATTTCGTAAGCATTAGTAGGACACATTTACAACCAAAATAATGGGAGTATATCTTGGGGTAGGATAAAGTACCTTTATAATTAGATACCCCCAAAGGTGAAAAGTGGCTATTCAAACCACCCTTTGACAGATAGCCACACCAAAGCAAGCCTAGCGATAAAAATTACTCATTGTTTGACAGTGGAATAGATATTTACGAGTTAAAACGAGTTATAGTAAAAATAATCCCCCCAAAAAGCTACAAAGATATAATTCAAAATTAAAAATTATGATTAATAGTTTTATATAAAACAGCATAATGTTAGGATAGTCATTGATTAATTTTTAACAGGATAAATATCATGCAATATAATCCTAAGTTAACACCCAAACAATGCTGTAATATGGACGATATTCGTTCAGAGATAGATCAGATTGATTACACTGTTATTAAGCTATTTGCAGCTCGCTTTGAATATGTTAAAGCTGCTAGTGAATTTAAAAAAAGTGCTAGTGCTGTACAAGCCAAAGCCCGTGTTGACACTATGCTTGAGCAACGAAAGCTTTGGGCCAATGAGTTAGGACTAAATGGCGATATTATTAAAGCGTTATATGCTAATTTGGTTCGTTATTTTATTGATGAAGAATTAAAGCAATTTAAAAATAAAGAGAAATAAGGATAGTTTGCCTATGGCTTATACCAGTAAACAACAGTTATTGAATGAAATAAACAAAACCGCTAAATTGTTTATTGAAGAATTTGATACGTTAACAGAATCTCAAAAAGATCAGTTAATTCATGGTGTCGATCGTACTCCTGCGCAAATGATTGCTTATCAGTTAGGATGGCTGGATCTTGTTAAGTCTTGGGATGATGATGAACTTGCAGGACAAACCCCAACATTACCAGCAGAAGGCTACAAATGGAATCAGTTAGGCACATTATATCAACACTTTTATAAGATTTATCAGGATTATTCATTACAAGAACTAATTACATTATTTAACCAGAAACTTGTTATCTGGAATAATTGGATTGAATCTTTGGATGATGATACGTTATTTATTAAAGACAGACGTAATTGGACTAAACCTTTCCCTGAATCTTGGAACGTAGCGCGCTTTATTCATATTAATTCTGTGGCACCGTTTAAATCATTTCGAACCAAAATCAGAAAGTGGAAAAAGTTAAGTGAACAAGTTTAAATATAAATTAAAATTAATATTAATGTAATCCAAATAGGAATGATATGGCTTTTTCAGAAACAGAGCGACAACAATTGTTACAACTAAAATTTGTGGGTGGCAAAATTATTGACAGACTTGAACAAATGGAACTTGATTCTTTTGATAAATTACGCCACGCCACTTTAGATGAAATTCTAAGCAAAGGCGCATTATTAACAGGCTCAACTTGTTGGAAAAACAGCCAACAATCTAAAACCGCCATAAATAATATTTTGTATTTAGTTAAACAAAACAACAACAGGTAAACATAATCGGTTTCTTGTTTTTTATTATATTGTTATTTGATAAATCAAAAGCTAATAAGTTATAACACTATGATAAACTTGTGTTTAATGTTATTTAGTATAAAATTTGCTTAAATTGTAATAAGCCATTGATAAAGGAAATAGAATGTCTATGTTAAAAAAATTTTTAGTTTGTTTATTTGTATTTTTTAGTAGTTCTTGCTTTGCATTAGATCATATTGTTACATTTGTTTGTACTGGTAATACGGGACGTAGTCCAATGGCTGAAGCCTTGGCAAATGATTATGTAAAAAAACATAATCTAAATATTATCGTGCAATCAAGAGGTGTGAATGTTGATCCTAAAGAAACCGCACCAGAACAAGGGACAGTGACGGTATTAAAACAACATGGTATTGATATCTCATCACATAAAGCAACACAATTAACAAAAGCGGATATTGATAAATCAGAATATTTGCTGACTATGACACAAAAACATAAAGCAAAAATTTTAGAACAATATCCACAAGCAAAAGGTAAAGTCTTCACATTATCTGAGTTTTCTACAGGTAAAAATGAAGATCTTTCTGATCCCTATCAAAAACCTTTAGAAGCTTATATCAAAGTAGAAAGTCAATTAAATGAATTCTTGCCATTGGCTTTAAACAAAATAGCAAAAGAGTGATAGTGAATTTACGTTCCAGTTGGTTAAGTGAATGAACCGCCTAAAATGGCGGTTTTTTATATTTCATCATCTAATTAATTATGTCTATCATAACTTAAAATAGATAGCATTTTTAACAATTCTATAATTAACAATAAGTTGTAAAAACTAAAAATATATGATACCGTTCAAATCGCTTTTGCCAATTTAATAATAAATTGGCAATTAGCCCCCTTACTATTGTGACCAAAACAACTGTTTTGGACATCTATAAAATAGAGGCTCCCTGAGTAGTGTAAATGATATAAATTCACAAAAACGAGTTAGTGATCATTTAATCTTAGTTGTGAATATTATGCTAATAAGATTAGGGAAATTTATTCAAATAAATAAAAAATATACAATTATTTAAAAGGTCATTTATGTTTACAACTTTGATTATAATTCTCATCCTTATCATTGGTTGGCTGTTTTTTGCATATAATAAACTTAGAGGTTTAGCCGAAAATGTCAAACAGAAACAATCAAATATCTATGCAACAATCAAAAAAAGACACGATATAGCACAACGCCTTTCAGATATAGCATCAAGCTATGGGGATCATGAAAAATTAACTCATTTTACCATTACTGAAAGTGATAGTATTAGCCAAGCTAATGCAGCCTCATCAGAAGCCTCTCATATAATAGGTAATGTTCAAATGTTGGCAAATCGATATCCAGATTTAAAGGCAAATACAACATATCAACAATTGATGGTTCAATTAGACGAAATTGAAAATACTGTTCTAGAAAGACGAGAAGCTTACAATGCTGCAGTGCAAAACTATAATGCAACTCGTGGTAGCATTCCACATTTATTTTACGCTAGTAAACTAGGATTTAATGAAGCTTCATATTTTGAAGTTGACGAAAATGGTATCGATCAATTAGCTTCGTTTAAAACCGATGATGGAAAAATTTTAAGAGACACTATGGGTAGAATGGCATCGGTAGCCTCACAAAGCGTAAAAAAAATGAAAGAAAAAACCAGTAACAATTCAGAACAAGATTAATCCAACCAACAATTGTGATTGTAAATACCTTCTTAGCTTTTAAGGCAAAGAAGGTTATTTTTTATTGATGATTTAACAAGTTTATTTCACAACTAATCTAAAAAATGATTAAGCAAGTTTTTATATAAGCATTAATCTTTCCTTAAACTTTTTGACAAGTCACGCGACTATAAATTGTTACCACGACAAGCAGCGATACCTTCGTTTACAATGGACACCCTTTTACATAAATGTTTAATGCAATTTCTGCATCACCATCGATATTATTAACAGCAAGACCAGACAATAGCTGCAAAAAATTATCAGCTATAACGGGCAACAATGTCATAACTTTCGCACAAGACATTGTAAATCATCGAGATATATAAAATGACATTAATGAAGATAAATATACAGAAAAGGAAAGATTCGCCGATAATACTCGGCGAAATCTGTTTAAGATAATATCAAATAAAAACTAAGCAAAGCCTTTTAAACCAACCACATGTACATGTTCTTGGTTATTCATTACTTTACGCACCAGTTTATAAGTAGTCCCTTTTTCTGGGCTGATATTTTCTGGTGCTGCAATAATCAGTTGCATTTCGAGTCGTTCACACAGCTCAAATAATGTGGCAATTGATTTAGCATCCAATCGGGCAGCTTCGTCTAAGAATAATAAGCGACATGGTAAAATATCTTTATTACGTAGACGTTTTGATTCTTCTTCCCAACTTTGAATGACCATCAAGAGGATTGACATACCAGTACCAATTGCTTCACCAGTTGATAATGCGCCACTTTCCGCGCGTAACCAACCATCAGCACCACGATTAACTTCAACATCCAGCTCGAGATAGTTTCGATAATCTAACAGCTCTTCCCCAATATTTTGTGCAGTTCGTTGCCCCATATCAATATGTGGATTCAAACGTTGATAAAGTTTAGCTAACGCTTCTGAGAAGGTAATACGATTATTGCTAAACAGATCTTGATGCTCATTTTGATCATCGGCTAATGCAGCTAATAATGATGAGTGAGCTTCACGAATGGTAACATTTAAGCGTACACCGTTAACTTGTCCAAATGCCACAGCCTGTAGACCTTGGTTAAGCATACGGATACGATTTTGTTCACGCTGTATAGTTTTTCGAATAATGTTTGCCACACTTTTCGAACTTATCGCTAATTGTTGCTCACGCGAGGTTAATTCTTCAGTTAAACGTGATAATTCAATTTCCATTTGCTCAATTGCTTCAATTGGATCATCTGTTTTGACGATATCTTGACGAATTCGTTCACGAAGATGTTTATAAACCGCAATATAAAATTGAATTTTACGTTCCGGACGTTTTGGATCTTCAGATAATCGTAATACATCACGTAAATGTTCATTATCATTCACAGCCAAACGTAGTGAACCTAGCGCCTTATCTGACATTGAGCGCAGTTCATCAGCACTTAAATAAGCTAATTCTCGACGATGTAATCGTCGTTCAACGCTATTTTCTTTGACGAGCCGTAAAACTAAACACCAACCAGCTTTGGCTTCAACAACCTGTTCACGTAATTGTTTATAATCACGGAGTGTTTGAGCTAAACGTTTTTGCATTTGCGTCATTTCGCTTTCACACATAATCAGTTGTTTCTCGAGCGAACTACAGTGCTGACGGTTGCTGTTTAATTTTTGATGGATCTCATCACGACGTACCCTAGCCCTCTCTTCCGTGATGGCATCAGCTTTAACACCAATTTGTTCAATCTCTTTATGCAGTTCATTAAGCATGTCACGTTTAGTTTCAAATGCACTTTTTAATGAAGCTAATGTTTGATTGTATTGATTATACTTATCTTGATACTGCTGCATTTGGCGACGAGCATCAGTTCGCTGTGCTTCTACAACGTCTAAACGAGCACGTAACTTTTCGTTCAAATCGGCGTTTTCATTTAACATGCCGGCTGAATCTTCATAACTAAAATGGGCTCGGCGTTGCATAACTTCAGTAAGTGCAAACACTTGTTGACGAATAGTCTGTTGTTGCGACTTAACGGTATTATATTGCTCACGTAACGCTTCGTTCTGTTCTGGGTCACTTTGTAAAACGGCCACAATAGGCTCAAGCTCAGAAACAGTGTGACGATTGCGACCAACATATTGTGCAGCATCTTGTGCTTCGGCAACTTGTTCACGTAAATCATCAACCCGGTCCGCTAAATCTTCGTCAGCTAATAAATGCATTTGCGCAACTAGACGATTAACCGTTGCTAACTGCTCTTTGCAATTAGCTACTTGTTGTTGATTCTGCTTATCTATCGCTTCTTGAGAGGATAATTGACGCTCAATCTCGTTGCGTCTGGTTGATAATTTTTGTGCTTCTGCTTCAGGATCAATATCAAAGGCAACGGATAAATATTCACCAATAAATTGACCCACATTTTGTTCTATACGTTGTAATTTTTGTAAATCAAACGAGATAGTGGCATAACGTTCATGAAGTTCATCACGCTCTGCCGATAATTTTTCCAGATGAACTTCACGAGCAGCTCGGCCAAATAATGGTACCGTTGGAAAACTGGAAAAGCGCCATTGACGATCACCAGTTTTAACCAATACCGCTTTATTCATCTCTTCACAATCAAATACACTGTCGTCAAATGAAGAAGGATCGCCTTCAATAAAATAGATATCTTCAGGGTAGTCTTCTTCGCTAGCAGTAAGATTTTCAAGCTGCGTTTTGACTAACGATAAGTCCGGTACCACAATCGCTTGTCTTGAAGGACCATATAATGCCGAGAAATAAGGCGCATCTTCAATAGTCACATCTTCATAAATTTCAGAAAGAAGTACACCATTAAACCGCTCAGCTAATGCCGATAAACGGCCGTCATCAACACCACTAGGTTGATTGAGTTGTTCTATTTGTGTATCTAATTGAGTTCGTTTAAAAGTTATCTGATCGCGCTCTGTAACCAATGTTCGTTCTTGCTCAAGCAGCTGCTGCATATGTTGCGTGACAGCTTGACTGTGGGTAAAACTTTGTCCGGTTTGTTCTTGTAAGGCAATTAAAGCATCTTGTGCTTTTATCCACATTGGTGCTTTTTGTCGATAATCCGCTATTTTAGATTGAATTTGTTCAAGTTCTTGTCTAAATTCAATGCGTTTTTCACTAGATTGATTAGCAAGTTCCGCATTTTCATCTAACTGAACTTCAAGTTCCTGTTTTAGTTCATCAAGTTCATCATAATTAACATGTCGACCAATACGTTTGCAAAATTGGTTTAATAGTGATTCTGCTTCTTTTTGTTCAAAAAAGCGTTGTTCAAGCTCATCAAGTTGTAATTGTAAATGTTCAGCTTGTTCAGCTTGATAACATTGTGAAGGCCATTGTCTTAGTGCTTCTTTAGCAGCAGTAAATGCTTCACTACGAACAACATCACCAACCAGTTTTATTACAAGTTGATAAGCACGATCAAACTGATTAATCGCGGCATCAGAAACACTTAATCTTTGCTCAAGTTCTAAAACTTGCTCGGTAATCTCTTTTTGTTTTTCAGAAAAAACGTCAAAGTGATTTTCGATATTACTGATCCCCAATTTTGGTAAATGGCATAAAGACTGTGCATTTTTCAACGCTTGCAAAGCTTGTTGATACTGAATTGCCCGCGTTTGCTGCACATCAAGAGCTTGTTGATAATCAGCTAATTGCGTTTTTATTTCATCAACTTCTTGTTCAGTTTGTTCAGCCTGATCACGGTAGCTTTGGTACTGTTCATTCGCTTCAATAACAACTTCATTTTGTTCTTCAAGTTTTAGATTAAGATCATCTAAGTCCGCTTGATAGCGATCAATTTTTTCTTGTTGGCGTAAAGCTGTTTGCGCTAGATTAAGATGGTCATTTGCCGCTTGTAAATCAGTTTCTAGGTCATTTTGGGCTTCTTGAAACTCTTTGAGCTCTTTTGCCATTTCAACTTGACGATATTGATGACTGATTAACAAATCTTGTGTTTTAAACATATCTCGACGCAAACCAAGTACCGATTCAATATGAACACGGCGCTCATTAGCATGCCGCATATAATCCGCTGCCACATAATTAGTTGATTCAGTAATGAGGTGTTTAAATAGATCGCGATCAGATTGCGTAACGCGAATCGCTTCTAATGTCATGCGATTTTCACGTAGTGCCGCCTCCATATCCTGAAAAGCTTTACGTACACCACTGTTTTCAGGTAATAAGTAATCACGCAATGAACGAGTAATGGCACTTGAAATCCCACCATAAAGTGACGCTTCAATTAATCGGTAATATTTACTTCGATCAGATGAGGTACGTAATCGTTTTGGTAATATACCAAAATCAAACATCACTGAGTGATAATCAGTAATAGAGTTAAATTGTTTAAAAATCACGCCCTCTATTGATTCAATTTTATCTTTTAATTCAGGCAGTGATAGAATTCGTGCTTGTTTGTCGTTTACTCTTTCTGTTACTAATTCTGTTGGTTTGATTTCAACAGGTAAACCTTGTATTAGAAAAGGTTTAATATCGACTTTTTTATCACGACCCGCAACTTGTTGTAATCGAACACCACATATAATCCGTTGATGACGTGAATTAATCACATCAAGCATCGAATAACAAACACCAGGTTTTAATTTACCATGTAAACCTTTATCTCGAGAACCAGAAGTTGCACCAGCTTCGGTAGTGTTACGAAAATGTAGTAAGGTTAAATCAGGAATCAATGCGGTAACAAAAGCCGCCATGGTGGTTGATTTACCTGCCCCATTCCCCCCAGAAAGTGTGGTGACAAGTTGATCTAATTCAAATGTTCTGGCAAAAAAACCATTCCAGTTGATTAAGGTTAAGGAGTGAAATTTTCCGTGTTCAATCATAATTATTCAATCTCCTCGTTAACTTCATCATCTTGTTCTTCATTATTATCATCTAAGATAAGTGATGATTCAATTTTGATCGCTTCACCATCCCGAATTAGGCGTAATTGTGCTTCTTGGGCATCGTCACTACTGCGCACGTCAGCGCCAAAACGGAAAATAGATTCATTAATTCGAAAACGGCTGCTGTCATTACCGACAATAAAAAAGATCATACCTAATCTGCGCAGACGATTTAGGGCCGTTTTAACTTTATCAAAGAGTTTTTGCCGATCTAAATCAGACCCAGTTGAACGCTGGTTGACCAACTTTAATAGTTTGCTTTCATCAGCTAAAGACACCAGTTCATCAAACAACTCTTGTAAGGTAAAAATACCTTCGTGAGCTAGCCGTTCAGGACTTAAATAGAGGTAACAAAGCACTTTACCAACAAGCATATCTAACTCTGATAGAACAGAACGAGGAATTAATGTTGTTGATCGAGGGCGAAGGTAGAAAAAACCTTCCGGTGCGCGTATTAGCTCAACATTATAGCGTTGATAAAATTGTTCAAGCTCAAGTTGAAAATCCATTAAAAAAGCATGTTGATCGAGTTCATCAATACCTATATGACGCCCAGAACGAAGCAAACTATCCAATTCAGGAAAAATAGGATTAGCAATTGCTTGAGCTAATTTTACCGGCATGTATTTATCGATTGACGCTTGAGAGCTCGCTGCAATACGTCCGATAACCTCATCAATATGATGAGCAGTTTGTTCTAATTCTTTAATATCTGTTGATGACATGTGCTTGTACCTTAGCTCCATAATCGTTGATAGGTTTCCATTCGGCAGGGATACCGAGCAAATCATCTTCGGCAATACCTAGACGAATAGCTTGATCGATAAATAATCTTGCAATATCAAAATGTTGTTCGCGTGGGAACTGTGCTAAATAGCTACGAATGGCAACACTTATATCAAGTGGTTTATTTTGTTGTTTAAAAACCAATAAATTTTGTTCAATATGCGCAATAATATGTTCTTGAAGTTCTTCAATCATTTCATATTCAAGTTCTGATGGTAATTCACCTGTGACTTCAGCTTCATGTAAAGCAAGTTCTTCATCACGCATATCAAGTAGACGGTCGGCATTAGCAAAAGTCAGGGACCAAGGTAAATCAAAATAGCTCTGAATCGATTTACGTAATCGTTGAGAAAATACACGATTTTTATCTAAATCAATTGCTGTACGGATAAATTTATGAACATGTCGGTCATAACCTATCCAAAGATCTATCGCTTTTTGCCCCCAACCAATAATTCGATCTAGCTTACCTTGTAGATCGATTACCACGTTATTAATTTTATCTAAATCGGGATTAGCTAATGTCGCATCTTGAATTAACAATAGGCTAGCTTGAAGTTTATCACCTGCTGCGGCCAGCGTATCTTGCAACTCTCGTAAGGTTTGCGAAGTTTCGGTTAATAGTCCTTCACAACTGGTAATAGCAGCTTGCCAGTCTTGACTTAATAATGCCGAAATATTTTGTTTTACATCGGCTTGCTGCTCATCCATCACTCGTTGAGTAATATCAATACTATCAAATATTTCAGCAACTGAATATTTTAGTGGAGCAAACACATTTCGATGCCAGTGTAAGTCATCCCCTCCTTCCAATGCTGCATCAGCGGCTCGTTTTAACTCTTGAGCAACAATGGATAATTGGATAGACAAACGTAACGTTGAAAACTCCCGCTGGCGAATGTAGTAATCAGAAATACCAATACCTAACGGCGTCAAACGATAAATAGAATATCCATCAGTCATTTCGCTAGCAAAACGCGTAATTAGCCGCTGACGCACTAGGTCATTAATGGCATTATTTGCTCGAACAGTGATGGTATCTTCACTCTGTTCAAAAATTTGTGAAACATGCCTGAAAGCATCAATTAATTCAGATTCGGTCATTTCACCATCAAAACGCTCGCTGTTTAATACGGCAATCGCCAATAAAAATGCAAGCCGTTCCACCGGCAAATTAATTGAAAAATCATTCTTTTTTGCCCAAGAGACCAATTCTGGCACTGATTGGGAAAAATCCATCATAGCGGTTCCTTAATTAAAGACACTAAATTTTTAAACGTATCTTAGAAATAATATGAGAAACACAATATATTGTGCTAAAGACAAAATATTATCGATTATATAACAATTTGTAGTAGTTAAAAATAACTAAGTTTGAGATTTATCATTTAACTTAATTAAAAAGCAACAAAGTCAATTTAATTAAAAATACATATAATAATTGAGATTTTCTTTTTTTATTTTCGATTAATCCTATTTTTGTCGTTGAAAAGATCAACGACAACAAAAAAATAATTATCATGATTGAATTTTAATCTTAAATGATCTTGATATGTTATGGAATTAATTGTTTAATTATTGTACCATTTTCTTGACTTATAGTTATATTAATAATAATGGTTATCTTTTTTATAAGGGAGAAAACAAATGAAAAGTCTATTATACATACTGTTAGCTGGATTTATTGCATATGTTGTATCAAAAGCCGTTTCTGCAAACGAAATCGATACAACGCACCGTGTTGTTCAACACCAGGGAGTTTTAAGTGAAAGCCATTTGGATAGTGGTGATAAACTAAATAGTCTCTGACAGTTCAGTCATTACTATCATGATTAGTTAGGATTGTTGATCATGTAATGCCTGCACGTTAATTTTGTGATAATTGGCGCGTTGATAATACAGCTGCTTGTTGTAGCAGTTAGGTTTAATTGTGGATATTGAATTAAGGACACGCAAGGTAAGCCTGTTGTTTACCACGTGTCAATAAATAACTCTAAAATCGCCTAAGATATAGCATGACCAATAGCTGAACTATCCATTCCCCAAAATTAAAATCTACCGATGCTTTTTTATTATAGTTTTAAAAGAGAATAATCTAATCAACAACATGCTTACTATTATTGATATTGTGAATAATGTAGATAAAGCAAATAATCAAATGATAAAGAACAAGTCATAATCGCGCTATTTAATTGAGTGTTAAATATCATTGTTGCTGTAACTAGTTTTCAATTTGAAAAAATATTTAGCCACGCAAGACAAATTTTTAACAGCTTAGTGCCTACACTTATGCACAGAACAAGGCTAATAAAGTTGAATTTGATTGTGGTATTTTTGAAAGAGTAAAAACGGGATGGGTTATCCCGTTTTTTAATTAATGCGTTACTTCTGCATTGATTGGTCGAGGAATTAAGAAACTACTAAATAACGCTAAAATAGTAATCACTAATCCTACTAAAATACCATTAAAATACCCCGTCATCGTATTACCATTTATCATTTGAACTGCGGGTAATAACGCAAAACTTAATCCTGCACCTAAGTTAAACGCACCGGCATTCATTCCAGGTAAAAATCCTTGATTATCGGCAGGTGATAAGACAACACCTAAACCATTTAAGATAATATTGGCCATTCCTGCGTAAAAGACGCCTAGTGCAATTACACCGATTGATAAGATAGGTAAGGAATGCACACCATAAAATAAGATCACTAAGATACCAACAATACAACCAATCAAACCCAATTTGAGGACATTGTTATATCCAATCGTTGGTGCTAAGCGACCAGAAAATGGTCCGACAAACCAGCCAATTAAAGCATAAGGTGTCAGCAAAATTAATGACGCCCAATCAGGATTTAAGCCAAATCCTATATCGTGATTTTGTGCAAGTGACATAACTAAACCATTCACTATGGCAAAAATACCTGTCATAGTTAAGGTGGTTGTTAACAATAAAGCCCAAGTAGCACGTTTTTTCAGATGAGTTGTTGTCACCAAAGGTTGTTTATTTCGTTTTTCGACATTCCAAAATACAATAAAACAAACAATGGCAAATACGGTTAAGCCAGTAACAATCAACCAATTTGCATTAGCCAAATTACCTGCTTCATTCAGTGCCAATAATAATGCAGCAAGCGTTAAGACTATTAATATAACCCCTAACCAATCCATTTTAGTTCCTGCTGAAGGCTTAGATTCAGGAGCAAAACGAAAGACTAGATAAGTTGAGATAGCTGCTACCACTGCAATTACCCAAAATACAGAACGAAAGCCCCAATAAGTAGCAAGTAAGCCACCTGCTATCGCATCGACACCAGCAATACCACCATTCACTGCGGTGATAATACCCATTAACATGCCATATTGTTTGACATCTTTTACTTCGTAACTAAGCATAAGTAAGCAAAGTGGAACAACAGGACCAGATACGCCTTGAATAATGCGCGCTGCATATAAAACTTCAATATTAGGTGCAACAGCAGCTAATATTGTTCCTATTGTCATAATCAATAACATAACCGTTAATACTTTTTTACGACCTTTGATATCGCTCAAGCGCGGAAGAAAAAGTGAAAACAGCGCTGCCGCAGTAAAAAAAGCAGTTTGTGAAAATCCAACAGCTGCATCATTGGTGCCTAATTCTTTGGCTATAGTCACTAATACAGGGCTTAACATACTTGCATTGAGCTGAAAAGCAACACAAGCTGCAAGTAACGCAATCATTAATGTTAAAATACTTTTTTTATCGTTGCTTTGTGCAATCATACATTTACCTCACCAATTCGCTTTAATGCATCAACGATTAAATCCCAAAAACCTGCATGATCAAGTTTTGTTGCCACTTGTGTATGGCAAGTTTCATCGACTGGAAAACGAAAATCAGCAACGGTCATACCTAAAGTTAATGTTCCTGTAAGCTCTATATCAACAGGAACTCGTCGAGTTTTAATTAAATCCGGATTAATAACATAAGCTACAGCACAAGGGTCATGTACTGGTGGATAAGTAAAACCTTGTGCTTGCTTATACATTTTTCCAAAGAATTCAAGCATTTCAAGTACAAATGTTGCTGGTTTTGTTTTGATTGCTGAGATTTTTTCAATTACTTCAGGCGTTGCGAGAGCTTGATGAGTTAAATCTAATCCCACCATAGTCACAGGCCATTTTTCATTAAATACTATATGGGCGGCTTCTGGATCGATTTTTATATTAAATTCAGCCACTGCACTCCAGTTACCTACATGATAACCACCGCCCATTAAAACTACTTCTTTGACTCTTTCGACAATTTTGGGTTCTTTGCGTGCAGCCATCGCAATATTGGTTAAGCCACCAGTTGGGACCAAGGTAATAGTTTTGGGTGGATGAGACATAATTGTATCGATAATTAAATCAATAGCATGCCTAGAATCCAATTGAATAGCGGGTTCGGGTAATACAGGACCATCCAAACCTGAATCACCATGAATATCTGGTGCAATTTCAACATTCCTCACTAGTGGTCGAACAGCACCAGCGGCAAAAGGAATATTAGTTATGTTAGCAATACGGGCAACTGATAAAGCATTACGGGTCACTTTTTCTAATGTTTGATTCCCAACTACAGTTGTTACCGCTAATAATTCAATATTAGGATTACCATGCGCCAATAAAATGGCAATAGCGTCATCATGACCTGGATCACAATCAAGAATGATTTTTTTAGGTTGATTTGTCATTAAGCGTTTTCCTCTAGTAAATTTTTAATTCGCCATTCTATCAAGTACATTTTGACAAGATGACATAGTTGATGTTCCTTCACGTTCAACCACTAAAAATGCAACAGCACCATCGGCTATCGGGTAAAAAAACTTTCCGTCAGCTTGTGATAAACTTAAAGCGTAAATAAAATTGTTGACCATTTCGAACATGCTAAATAAGGCAAATCCAGAAATTTGAATATATCTATAATTTTTAACATAAAAAGCGAGAGGACCATTACTATTGAATAGGGTGATAATGGTTTGAATATCAAAGGAATGAATTTTACTAACAATTAGTTTGATCGTATCAAAACTATTTACGTTAATGCCAAACATTAAACTTGTTTGAATTTTATTAGATGTAATTTTATTAATATAAAGTAATAGTTGTATCATCTTGTTAAAATAAGCAATAGGATTAACAATGACTTCAATGCCTAAAGCTTTAGCTAATTTTATTACATTAAAAACAGCATCACTAGATTTTGCAAGTTGCGCTAATAAGATATCAGATTTTTTTAAGTTCGTTTCTAACATTACAATTTTTTATCAATCCTTGATTAAATAAACCACTTAATTTGATTATTATCTTTACCAAAGTTAATTAAAGTATCTTTGGTCGCTTTATTACCGTAATGAGATAAAGCAAAAAAATTCATACTTGATAGCAAATAATCAGGACGCTAACTAAATAGTTCTCGTTACATCAAGTTATCAAATCCAATTAAGTTTTGACTAAATTATTAATACTTTTTTACTTATACTTTTATATATTCACTCTAGTTAGTTGTGTAGCGATAACAATATTCACAATTCACATAACACAAAATACCGATATTTCTCTATAACTTTCTTTTTGCTTTTAGCATTTTATCTTTGCTATTTTTAGCTCATTACAACCAGTTGAAATAAAATAAATTTTTTTAGATTTATGTTCATCTAAATATCCCAGAATAACCTTATATTTTTTCGAAAAAATAGACTTATTCTTTGAGTATTATTTGATCAGTATAACGGAGCTAGATGATAAAAAGAGTGATAAACATCATAATTTAGAAAATAAAAACAAAACTTAAATAATTAATGAAATCAATATTTAACAAACACAACTTGGCAAATAATAAATTGATTATTGCGCCATTTAAGAAAGAATCGACAAGCTACTTATTAGTTATGATAATAATGTGACTTGGTAGATAAAAAATAAATTCCTTACTCGCACTGCCGCTAATTTATGCTAAAATCGAAAATCATTAATAAACACTAAACATAAGGATGTAACGAAATGCATATCGGTATACCAAAAGAGCGGTTAGCCAATGAAGCTAGAGTTGCAGCAACTCCACAAACAGTTGGACAACTGTTAAAACTTGGATTTACAGTCTCTGTAGAACAGGGTGCAGGGCATGCTGCTCACTTTGAAGATCAAGCATTTATTGATGCTGGAGCAACAATTCAAAACACACATGACATTTGGCAAAATGACTTGATTTTAAAATTTCATGCACCAACAGATGATGAAATCGCATTAATGAAAGAGGGTTTAACCCTTATCAGTTATATTTATCCAGCTCAACATAAAGAACTACTAGAAAAATTAGCAGCCAAAAATATTACAGTCATGGCTATGGATTGTGTACCACGTATTTCTCGTGCTCAATCGTTAGATGCACTAAGTTCTATGTCAAATATTGCTGGCTATCGTTCTGTGATTGAAGCTGCCAATCAGTTTGGCCGATTCTTTACAGGTCAAGTCACTGCCGCAGGTAAAGTGCCACCGGCAAAAGTATTAGTCATTGGTGCAGGTGTTGCTGGTCTTGCAGCAATTGGCGCTGCTGTTAGCCTTGGTGCAATTGTTCGAGCTTTTGATACTCGCCCTGAAGTTGCTGAACAAATTAATAGTATGGGCGCTGACTTTTTAGAGTTAGACTTTGAAGAAGAAGCCGGCTCTGGAGATGGTTATGCAAAACAAATGTCTGCTGCCTTTATTGAAGCTGAAATGGCATTATTTGCAGAACAAGCTAAAGATGTTGATATCATCATTACTACAGCATTAATTCCAGGTAAACCAGCACCAAAACTGATTTCGAAAGAGATGGTTGAATCAATGAAACCAGGTAGCGTTATTGTTGATTTAGCGGCTTTAACCGGTGGTAACTGTGAATTAACTAAGCCAGGTGAAGTTTATGAAACAGATAACAATGTAAAAATTGTTGGCTATACTGATTTGGCAAATCGCATGCCAGCTCAAGCATCACAATTATATGGAACTAACATTGTTAACTTATTAAAACTACTTGCCAAAGAAAAAGATGGCAACATCGACATTAATTTTGACGATGTGGTTATTCGTGGCGTAACGGTAGTTAAAGATAAAGAAATAACATGGCCTGCACCACCAATTCAAGTATCAGCACAGCCGCAGAAAAAAGTTGCAGCGCCGGTTGCTAAACCAGAACCTAAACCAATGGATCCACGCAAAAAGTATGGCATTTTAGCGTTAATAATCATTGCTTTCTTCTGGTTGGCTAATTCTGTTCCTGAAAGCTTTTTAGGTCACTTTACCGTATTTGCTCTATCATGTGTAGTTGGTTATTACGTAGTATGGAATGTAACTCATTCTTTACATACACCGCTCATGTCAGTAACTAATGCGATTTCAGGTATCATTTTAGTTGGTGCAATATTACAAGTCGGTGATGATAATGGCTTAACTACGGCAATTGCCTTTGTTGCTATTTTAATTGCTAGTATCAATATTTTTGGTGGATTCTTTGTTACCCAAAGAATGCTAAAAATGTTCCAACGTGGCAAATAAAGGAGAGTATCAATAATGTTAAGTAATGGAATTATTCAAGCAGCTTATGTAATTGCTGCCTTACTGTTTATATTCAGTCTACGTGGTCTTTCCAATCAAGAATCAGCTAAATCGGGTAATATCTATGGCATGATCGGTATGGCAATTGCACTTGTTGCCGCGATTGCTAGCATCAATGGTGGATTACATTGGGTCATCATTGCGATGATTATTGGCGCGGCTATTGGTTTATATTTAGCCAAAAAAGTAGAAATGACACAAATGCCAGAACTTGTTGCACTACTTCATAGTTTTGTTGGTATGGCTGCGGTACTAGTTGGTTTTAATAGCTTTTTAGACTCACATATTTTTACCTTCTCATCGAGTGAAATTACCGTTCATTTGGTCGAAATATTTGTTGGTGTTTTTATTGGTGCGGTTACATTCTCTGGTTCGATTGTCGCTTTTGGCAAACTAAATGGTCGTATTAGTTCAAAACCATTATCTATTCCAAATAAACACTATTGGAACCTTGCTGCTATTGTAGTATCTGTAATACTTATGTTTACATTTGTCAATCTGCAAACAGGAGCTGGCGCGCTATTTTGTTTACTCATTATGACACTTATAGCATTAGTCTTTGGTTTCCATCTTGTTGCATCAATTGGTGGCGCAGACATGCCAGTTGTTATTTCAATGCTTAACTCCTATTCTGGATGGGCGGCCGCTGCGGCAGGATTTATGTTAGGTAATGATTTACTCATTGTAACTGGTGCTTTAGTTGGTTCTTCAGGCGCAATTCTTTCTTACATTATGTGTAAAGCAATGAATCGCTCATTTATTAGCGTAATTGCCGGTGGTTTTGGTAGTGATGGCAGTTCATCAAGCTCTTCAGAAGAAGAACAAGGTGAATACCGTGAAATTCAACCTGCTGAAGTTGCACAAACTTTAAAAGAAGCACGCTCAGTTATTATTGTTCCAGGTTATGGTATGGCGGTTGCACAAGCACAAGGTGCAGTCAGTAACATTACTGAAAAACTACGAGCTATGGGTATTGAGGTAAGATTTGGTATTCACCCTGTAGCAGGGCGTTTACCGGGACATATGAATGTATTATTAGCTGAAGCTAAAGTACCTTACGATATCGTGCTTGAAATGGACGAAATCAATGACGACTTCCCTGATACGGATGTTGTATGGGTCATTGGTGCAAATGATACGGTTAACCCAGCGGCGGAAGAAGATCCAAATAGCCCTATCGCAGGTATGCCAGTTCTTGAAGTTTGGAAAGCTAAAACGGTTATCATTTCTAAACGTTCAATGAATACCGGTTATGCCGGCGTTCAAAATCCACTATTCTTCAAAGAAAATAGTTATATGCTATTTGGTGATGCCAAAGATAGTGTTGAAAAAGTGTTACAAAATCTTTAATGATAATTAGTCTTATAGAGAATACAAAATATTACTGCGGCCTAGCCGCAGTAATTTTATAAGAGCTAAGGGGTTAAATTTATTTGAGCTAAAAAAGTAGTAATTTGTTTAATTATTTCACGATGAATCTCGGCTCGAGTTCGTTCCCCACCATCCTTACAAATAATACCTTCGCCTTGAGCTTCTTGCTCTAATATTTCTATTGCCTGTGGTTTACAAACTTGTATAAAACTAAAATGCATCGCATCTGGTATCACCGTATAAGTAGATAGTGATTTTGGCAGGAACTGCACTAAATAGCCTGATTCAAGCTCTGCATCCATATCACCTACATCAATTCCTGCACCAATAATTAAAGAAGGGATGCTAATATCTTTTAAACTTTCCGAAGTAAAACCTCTGGCTACTCCTGCATCTAAAGAGATAAATGATTTTATTCTTGGATCGAATAAACTTTGATTTAATTTTGGATTATCAAGGCCGAGTTCAGTCACTAATTGACAAGCTTTCAAATGGGAATGAATTGTACAGTCTTGCTTAAAAAGCTCTGTATCAAATTTTGCTCCAGCAAGTGCAATTACCGTCCAACCACCAAGGGAATGCCCAATCGCTGATATATTATTCATATCAATCGAGTTTGCTAAAGTCTCATCTTCTTTCAAATAATCAATTGTTCTACTCAAATCTTGTGGGCGTAACCATAATTTAGAAGATTGATGAATATCTCTATTAAACAGTGTAGTCCCTGGATGATTTGGTGCAGCGACAATATACCCCTTTTCGGCCAGTTCATAGGCAAGCCAACTTAAATTTTGCTGGCTGCCGCCATAACCATGCGAGAGAACAATTAAGGGATGCTTATGATAATCTAAAACAGGGGTTGCATTGAATAGAACTTTATAACCATAAAAAATAGCATTATCGCCAACCATTACGCTATCTTGTTGATTATTCGCTTTATACCATATTGCTATATTCAACGGTCGGCTACTTTGTTTATCGTAATAGATTTGCTTAAACCCTACATCTGAATATGCATAATTGCTAAGGGTAAAGATAAAATAAAAAATTAAGCCAATGTAGAATTTAGTCATTCAATTTATCCCTATTAAAAAAATTGCCTATTTGCAATTGGAATGAATATGAAGACTTAACAATAGAATAAATAATACAATTTGTTAATCAATATTTGAATTTATCAAATTAGGTATTTAACAAATAATATGACACGTTAGTTTATTAAAAACAGTAAATTCACTCTACATGTCAGTATAAAAATTTAAAATCAGTGATTTTCTTGCTTAATTAACTCTTTGTGATAAAGGTAATAGGCACCGCGCGAAACCATACGAAGTTGGAATATAAGATCTTCGATTAATTTTTGGCGTTGTATTAGGTCAAAATCTAAAGCCTCGGCTCCTGCATTAAAAGCAATGGTAACCATTGCTTCCGCTTGAGCTTCGTTATATTGATGAGGCATGTCATTAGCATTATCCAAATAATCAACCAATTCGACAATAAAATGTTGAATTTCTCGAGCAATAGCAGAACGAAAAGCCGATGATGTACCCGCTTTTTCACGCAGTAGTAATAAAAAAACTTTAGGATTTTTATCAATGAATTCAATAAAGGTTGTTACAGAGGTTCGTAACACACTTCCGCCCTTTTCAATACGTTTACGTGCTTGTCGCAAAAGTTGACGAAGAGTTAAACCACTTTCATCAACCATCGCCAAACCTAATTCATCCATGTCACGAAAGTGCCGATAAAAAGAAGTAGCAGCAATACCTGCTTCACGTGCAACTTCACGCAAACTTAAACTAGCAAAACCTTGCTCAGCATTAAGTTGATTAAATGCAGCTTCTATTAATGTACGACGAGTTCGCTCTTTTTGCTGAGCACGAACCCCCGAAGTTTTGGCATTTTTCATTATTTCAGTCGATTTTGGTAATTTTAACTTAGTCAATCATTAATTCGCTTTTTCTAACAAACGCTCTTTCTCAGCAAATACTTTTGGCATGTGATCTCGAATTGTTTTAGCAATGGTTTCATAACGGGAACGTAACGGCGATCCCGGACGATATATCAGAGCAATGCTTCGCACTGGAACAGGATCTGTACAAGGAATGTAGCAAATATTATCACGAATACGTTCATTTGGTGCTGCTAATTCAGGAAACAACGTAATACCTCGCCCAGCAGAAATCATACTGCGTAATGTTTCAAGACTTGTCGCTTTAAATTGTTTATCTTCATCAATGCCGACTTGAAAACAATATCCCATTGCATGTTCACGTAAACAATGACCATCTTCTAACATCAAAAACTTATGCCCTTTTAAACTAGAAAGTTTAATTGTCCTTTTACTGGCTAATTCGTCGGTAGCCGGAACCGCTAAAAACATCGGTTCATCAAATAATGGTAATTCTATAAATTGTGATGTTTCTTTAACCTGTGCAACAATGGCACAATCGAGCTTACCACTCTCAAGTTGAGCAACTATATTGGCAGTTTGTGCTTCATGTAAATAGAGTTCAAGCTGCGGAAAAGATTCGTGTAATACCGTTATTACATGTGGTAATAGATAAGGTGCAATTGTTGGTATTAAGCCAATATGCATCGGACCAGACATCTCTTCACCTTGACGACTTGCCATCTCTTTTAAGATTTGGATATTGCGTAAGATCTCTTTAGCCTGCTCAACAAGCATCATACCTGTTTGTGTAAATAGTACTTTACGACTAGTACGTTCTAGCAACATTACACCAAGTTCATCTTCCAATTTTCTGATTTGTCCACTTAATGTTGGTTGACTCACATTGCAAGCATCAGCGGCTTTACGAAAATGACGAAATTCAGCTAACGAAACAAAATATTCCAAATCACGAATATTCATAATGTCCCCCAATAAGTTATCAGTTAATGTTATATACTCAATCGACTTTTTGTCAGTAGCGATTTGTTAAACTACTATTACTCATGTTACTCACAAAATTAAGCAAAATGTTTAATTTGCTTCCTATATCTATTGTTTTCTACAATGAATTAAAAAAGAAGTTTTGAGCATAGGTTGTAGTAAACCTTAATCAGCTTGTTAAATAATGCATGAAATATGTATAAACAGGTATTGATGCCTTTTAAAGCTATTTGACTAATTCTACTCTATAAACTGCTATTGTTGATAATTATTGCCAAAAAATCAAATAGAATATTCATTTAAAATGAGAAAATACCTGCTTTTCATCCAATTAAAATTCGGATAATAAGAAAAATGGAAAGTTATAAGCAATTATTATATAATCGCGCGCTATATTGCCATTTTGGTTCATACACGTTTGAGGTGCACTATTTTTAAACAAGTCTCTCGCTTTTATCGCAAAATGTTTCGCCATGAAGAACACAAACAATCTCGCTATATTTCTATTTCACGTAATGAACATAATATTTCTCGTAAAAATATCAGTGAAAATGCATTAAAAGTTCTTTATCGTTTAAACAAACAAGGATATGAAGCTTATTTAGTCGGTGGTTGTATTCGCGATCTTTTATTAGGAAAAATACCAAAAGATTTCGATATCACCACAAATGCGACACCTGAACAAGTGCAAAAAACATTTCGAAATTGCCGTTTAGTCGGCCGCCGTTTTCGTCTTGCACACATTATGTTTGGTAAAGAGATTATCGAAGTTGCTACCTTCCGTGGCGAACATAGTTCTCAAGATGAGCAAAGTAATGTTGCCAAACGATCGCAAACCGGTATGTTATTACGTGATAACGTCTATGGTACGATTGAACAAGATGCTTTGCGACGTGATTTTACAATGAACGCGCTTTATTACAGTGTTAAAGATTTTACACTGCGCGATTATTGTGGAGGCATAAAAGATTTACAAAATGGTATTATTCGCTTAATTGGTGATCCGCAAATTCGCTATCGAGAAGATCCTGTGCGAATGTTAAGAACAATTCGCTTTGCAGCAAAACTCAACATGACAATTGAGCAAGCAACAGCAGAACCAATTAAAGAGCTTGCGCCGTTATTAAAAAATATTCCTGCAGCTCGTTTATTTGATGAATCATTAAAGTTACTGCAATCAGGTCATGGATACAAAACCTACCTATTATTGAAAGAGTATCATCTGTTTGAACAATTATTTCCAGTTATTCAACGATTATTTACCGGAAATAACAATAGCTATTTAGAAAAGATGATTGAACAGGTTTTAAAAAATACTGACTACCGAATTGATCATAATCAACGTATTAATCCAGCATTTTTATTTGCTGCTTTCTTCTGGTATCCAATTATGGAACAAACACAATTAACGTGTGTTGAAAGTGGCTTACAATTCCATGATGCTTTTTCGATGGCTATCAATGATATTTTAAGTGAACAATGTCAAATTATTGCTATTCCAAAACGTTTAACATCGATAATGGGTGATATTTGGCGACTACAATTACGCATGAAAAAGCGTGAAGGTAAACGTGCATTTGCCATTTTAGAACATCCTAAATTCCGAGCAGCTTATGATTTATTAGAAATGCGGGCATCTATTGAAAAAGGGGAATTATTAGATTTAGCTAAATGGTGGGATGAATTTCAACATACCTCAATTGAGAAAAGAATTAGCATGGTTAACCAGTTGAGTAAAAGAAATAAACGCAGGGCTAAACATTAATTTTTCTTTCGCACTTTTATAAATAACCGCTATAATGCTTAAATTAAAATAATCATCATTACTTTTAATCATTAATGAAAAAATTAGCGCCTTCATTTATTGCAATAACCGTTACTCTTTGTCTATATAATAGTAGCAGTTATGCTATCGGATTACCTAAAGCTGTTATTAATAATCCACAATGCCTCATCGATGTGCCTAAATTCGATCGCCCATTAGTTGAGGGTGATATCCAAACACTGCCTGTTGATGCCGAAGCAAACCAGTTTGAAGCACTTTATCCAGACAAAATAATTTATCAAGGTGATGTAGTTGTCGAACAAGGGAATCGTACCGTACAAGCAGATAGAGTAACGATTGATTCTCATGATAAAAGTAATCGACTTGTTACTTTGCAAGGCGATATTACTTATCAAGATAATTTGATAAGAATTAAAGGCAATGATGCCTTGATGAATCTTGATAATAATGATGCGAATATTACACCGAGTGATTATCATCTGGTTAACCGACTAGGCCGCGGTAACGCAGACGAGATGAAGCTTGAAAAAAATCGCTATGTTATTTTGAAAAATGGTAGTTTTACATCTTGTCCTGTCGATGACAGCACATGGAGTGTAAAAGGTAGCACAGTGATCCATGATAATGAAGAGCAATTACTTGAAGTATGGAATGCAGTATTTCGTATTGGGAAAGTACCGGTTTTATATTCACCTTATTTACAGTTACCAACTGGTGATAAACGCCGTTCAGGCTTGCTAATGCCTAATTTAAATTATGATAGTGTCGATGGTATTGATTTTTCGTTACCAATTTATTGGAATATTGCACCTAACTATGATGCAACATTTACCCCAAGAATATTACAGCGTAGAGGCGTTCAGTTACAGACAGAGTTCCGCTATTTAAATCAATTAGGTTTAGGCACGGTGGCTTTTGATTGGTTACAACATGATAACAAATATGATGATGATCGAGATAGATTATTAAATGGTCAAAATTATGATGATAACCGCCATCGTTGGTTATTCTACTGGAAAAACGATGAGTTAATTAATTACAATTGGCGTTTTAAGGCAGATACTACACGCGTAAGTGACAATCAATATCTAACAGATTTGAACTCTAAATATGCGTCACAAACAGCTGGATATTTAACTCAATTTTATAAAATTGGCTACAATGATCCTAGTTGGGATATTACTCTGGGTTATAGACACTTCCAAGCATTCCATGATGGAGTTAGAGATTCACTATACCAAACTCAACCACAATTAAATATGAACTATTATAATTATGATTTTGGTCCATTTAAATTTAAAACCTTTTCACAAGTATCACGCTTTTTAAGTTCAGGAAAAAATAACCCGAAAGCTTGGCGTGCACATATTGAACCTACTCTTGATTATACTATCACCAATACATGGGCTTCATTAAGTGCGTCTGGTGGTTTAATGGCAACGCACTACAACCAAGATAATATTAAAAAATCTATTGAAAGATACCAAAACTTAGACAAAAGTGTTAATCGTTTTATGCCTAAATTTAGTATCGATGGAAAAGTGATTTTTGAGCGTGATTTTGATCTGATTGAGGGTTATACCCAAACTTTAGAGCCACGAGTAAAATATACATATATTCCATATCGCAATCAGTCAAATATTGGCAGCTATGATTCTACTTTCTTACAATACGATTATATCGGTCTATTTAGAGATCTCCCTTATAGTGGGTTAGATCGCATTGCATCAGCTAATAATATCGCTACTGGTGTGACGACTCGTTTTTACGATGAAAGCAAGGTAGAAAAATTTAATTTATCAATCGGACAAATCACCTATTTTACTAAATCAAAAACCAGTGAACACAATACCGAAATAGATAAAAATTCTGATACAGGTAGTATTACTTGGGCATCGGATAATTTCTGGCGTATTACTGACGATGTGATTTTTAGAAGTGGTGTACAATACGATACACGTATTGATACTATTTCTTTAGCCAACACGATACTTGAGTATCGTCCTTCAAGTGAGAAATTACTACAGCTATCTTATCGTTATGCTAATCATAACTATATTAATACGGTAGATAAAAGTTCGTTATATAAAGGCTATAAACAAGATATTTCCCAAGCAGGTATTGTGACTACTTGGCCATTATCTCAAACAATAGATGCTGTTGGTTCTTATTATTATGATATTAAATTGGGGCAAACCGCAGATGGCTCAGTTGGATTACATTATAGTGACTGCTGTTGGGGTATGACTGTTCAATATGGACGTAAATTGACAGATTGGGATTGGATATCCCATGATAGTAAATATGAAAATAAACTTTCAGTTAATTTTGAGTTAATGGGTCTAGGCCATAATCGTGATGTAAAAGCAAAAATGTTGAATTTTGGTAAACTACCTTATACAACAGCATTTGAATAATTATATTAGTAACGCACAACATAACTAATTAACTTAATTACAGTTATTATCAACTGTAGCAAATAAAATGAGTTGAATAATATGAAAATATCTAAATTACTTATCGCTTTAAACTTAAGTTTAAGTATAGCAGTGATTAATCCTTTATCAGCTAATGCTGCCGCTAAAGTCGTTGAGCAAGTTGCTGCAGTAGTTAATAACAATGTCATATTAGAAAGTGACGTTAATGATATGTTAAAAACCATAAAAGCAAGCACCGATCCACGTAATTTGCCAAATGATAAAGTATTGAGGCAACAAATTCTGGATCGTTTGATTGTTGAAAATCTAATCTTGCAAAAAGCCGCTAAAGCTAAAATTACAGTAAGTGATGATCAAGTAAGCAATGCGATTGCTAAAATTGCTGAAGAAAATGGTATGACAATCGATCAACTTAGAAGCAAACTTTCAACAATGGGAATAAGTTATAGCGCTTATCGTGAACGTATACATAACGATATGTTAATAGACCAAGCCCGAATGAATGAAGTCAGACCAAGAATTAAAATCTCTGAAAAAGAGGTCGAAAACTTAGCTAAAAATATGTCTCAACAAACCTCTAACAATATAGATGTTAAAGTAAGCCATATTCTTATATCCGTTCCAGAAAAAGCCTCTAAACAACAAATAGATGATGCGACTAACAAAGCAACCGACATTATCCGTCGAGCCGAAAAAGGTGAAAGTTTTGCGAAATTAGCGACCTCATATTCAAATGATGATCTTGCTTTAAAAGGTGGTGATATGGGCTGGCATAAACTCAATGAATTACCTACCATTTTTGAAGAAAGATTAATTCGAGCACCAAAAGGAAGTATTATTGGTCCAATTCGATCCGGTGTTGGATTACATATTTTAAAAGTTGATGATACACGTTCTGAAGCACCGAAAAAATTCACCATCGATGAATTTAATGCTCGCCATATCTTAATTAAAACTAATGTGCTTGTAACAGACCAAATTGCCAAACAAAAACTGTCTGATATCCGTAAATCTATAGTAAGTGGAGCGACAACTTTTGAAGCAGCTGCTAAAGCTAATTCTCAAGATCCTGGCTCTGCTGAAAATGGCGGTAATTTAGGTTGGAGTCGAGCCGATGTTTATGACGCTGGTTTTAGAAATGCTTTAGTTCAATTAAAGAAAGGCGAAATTAGTCAACCAATCAAATCATCGTTTGGATGGCATTTGATCCAATTAATCGATACTAAACAGACTGATGGTACAAATGCAGTTAAACAAGATCAAGCTTATCGATTAATTTTCAACCGTAAATTTGGTGAAGAAGCGCAAGTATGGATCCAAGAATTAAAAGGCGATGCTTATATCAAAATCACAGGTGAAGAAAAACATGACTAACCGTGTACACCAAGGTCACTTTGCCCGTAAACGATTCGGGCAAAACTTTTTACATGATGATTATATTATTGAAAGTATTGTCGCAGCTATTCAACCTAAATCAGATCAGGCTCTTGTAGAGATCGGTCCTGGTCTAGCTGCATTAACAGTTCCAGTCAGTAAATATGTTGACCATTTAACAGTTATAGAAATTGATAGAGATTTAGCCAGTAGATTGATTGATAATCCTTTGTTAAAAAATAAATTAACTGTTATTGAACAAGATGCTCTAACCTTTAACTTTAATGAGTTAAATCAACAATTAGGTAAACCATTAAGAGTATTTGGTAACTTACCCTATAACATTTCTACACCGTTAATGTTCCATTTATTTGAATATGCCAATATCATTGATGATATGCATTTTATGCTACAAAAAGAAGTAGTCACGCGACTTGTCGCGGCACCAAATAGTAAAGATTACGGAAGATTAAGTGTAATGGCACAATATTATTGCCAAATTATTCCTGTGTTAGAAGTTCCGCCTACCGCGTTCAAACCGGCACCTAAAGTTAACTCTGCTGTTGTCAAGTTAATTCCCTACAAACAAAAACCTTATTTAGTTGATGATGTTAAAATACTTTCTCGCATCACTACAGAAGCCTTTAATCAAAGGCGCAAAACGATTCGCAATAGTTTAAGTAATATGTTTACAACGGACCAATTAATTGAATTAGATATTGATCCTAATTTACGTGCTGAAAATTTGTCAGTACAACAATATTGTAAACTCGCAAACGCATGGAAATAATATTATGGCAAACCTAATCATTGGTGATATTCATGGTTGTTATGATGAGTTTATGCGTTTGCTTGATAAAGCGGGTTTTTCATCATCTGATACTTTGTGGTTAACCGGTGATTTGGTTGCCAGAGGACCAAAATCGTTAGACGTGCTCAGATTTGTAAAAAATTTAAGTAGTCAAATTCGTTTAGTTTTAGGTAATCATGATTTACATTTATTATCGATTTATGCCAATGTAACATTAGCAAAAAAGAAAGATAATCTTGACAGTGTGATCAATGCGCCTGATTACGATGAATTAATGAATTGGCTACGTAAACAACCATTAGTTCAAATAGATGAAAAGTTAAAACTGATTATGACCCACGCGGGTATTTCACCTCAATGGGATCTCGATACATTAAAAAAATGTGCTAATGATTTAAATGTTATGTTATCGAGTGATTCATATCCACTTTTTCTCGATAAAATGTACGGTAATTTCCCTGATGAATGGTCTTGTGATTTACAAGGATTAGACCGTTTACGTTACATTGCTAATGCACTCACACGAATGCGGTTTTGTTATGAAGATGGCCGACTTGATTTTTATTTCAAAAAATCACCAGATCAAGCGCCTACAAAACTAAAACCTTGGTTTTTATTACCTTCAAAAATTCCAGCTCAATACAGTATCGCTTTTGGCCATTGGGCCGCTTTAAATGGTAAAGGTACTCCTGATAATATCTATGCTCTCGATACTGGCTGTTGTTGGGGCGGTAAATTAACCTGTTTGCGTTTTGAAGATAAAAAATATTTCAAAAAACGAAATATAGAAGCGAAGAGCTAACATTACGACTAAAAGGGCTAATTATGATATCTGTATTATCAGTCATAAAATTAATTTGGAAAACCATCAACGTTTTTAGACAAATTTTTCTAAATCTAATATTTTTTATTGCTATTATTCTTATTTTTAGTGGCATTGAACTGATAAAAGATTTGAAAAAACAGGATATCGTTCCACAATATGGCACGCTTGTACTTGATTTAGAAGGTGTTATTGTTGATAGTACGCGATATGACGATGAGATTTATGCATTACAAAATAAAATATATGGCAAAAAAGTAAATACCTCTCGTGAAAATAGTTTATTTGAATTAACACAAAAAATAGCGCAAGCAACAACAGATCCTAATATTGATGGTATGGTTTTAAAATTGGATAATTTTGTTGGTGCAGATATGAGCTCATTACAATATGTGGGTAAATATTTATCCAAATTTAAAGAGGCTAACAAACCAATTTATGCAATTGGTTCTAATTTTAACCAAAGCCAATATTACCTAGCTAGTTATGCTAATAAAATTTATTTAACACCATTAGGTGCAGTAAATGTATACGGGCTATCAGCGAATAATTTATATTATAAAACCTTATTAGATAACTTAAAAATTAATACTCATATTTTCCGAGTAGGCACATACAAATCTGCAATTGAACCATTCATTCGAGACGATATGTCAGATGCAGCAAAAAGCAATACGACGCGCTGGCTTTCAGCCATGTGGGAAAATTATCTTAATGATATTTCGGTACAACGTAAAAAAGCCCCTAGTCAATTAGTTCCAAATCCTACTGATATGTTGTCAGAGTTAAAAGCAGCTAAAGGAAGTATGAGTCAATATGCGTTATCTACTGGTTTAGTTGACGTTGTTGCATCCAATTATCAATATGATCTCGATATTGTTCAGAATCAACATCAATTAAGTATTTATGACTATAAATTGACAGAAAAAAATGAACAAACTGACGATAAACCATTAATCGCCGTTGTTTTTGTCAATGGTACGATAACTGACAGTGAAAATAACACTGATATAGCGGGCAGCCAAGATATTGTTGAACAGCTTAGAAATATCCGTAACAACTTGGATAATCAAAATGTTCAAGCTGTTATATTACGAGTTAACAGTCCTGGCGGAAGTGTTGATGCCTCTGAAGCGATTCGTAGTGAGTTAGAAGCACTACGCAGTTATCAAATTCCTGTAGTAGTTTCTATGGGCGGAATGGCTGCATCTGGTGGATATTGGATATCGACAGCATCAGACTACATTATTGCTAGTCCGAATACAATCACCGGCTCTATTGGTATTTTTGGTATCATTCCAACCTTTGAAAAATCATTATCTCACATTGGTGTTTACAATGATGGTGTAACAACATCACCACTTGCAAATAATAGTGTTACTCGAAATCTACCGGATGAAATGAGCCAACTAATACAAATGAATATTGATAATGGATACAATACCTTTATTTCATTAGTTGCCAAAGCAAGAAATATGTCAACAGAACAAGTGGATAAAATAGCTCAAGGCCAAGTTTGGTTAGGTTCAGAAGCAAGCAACATTGGTTTAGTTGATAAACTTGGTGATTTTGATGACGCTATTGAAACAGCAGTTACATTAGCTAATTTAACGGATTATAAAATTGACTGGCTTAAACCAGATGTAAGTTGGTTCAATAGTTTTTATTCTGAGATGCTAACAATGCTGCCAAAATCAACTGCTGAAATATTTTTCGATCAATTACCACAAGCTAAACAGTTAAAACAACAAGTATCTTTATGGAATAAATTTCACGATAGCCAAAATCGCTATATTTATTGTTTAAACTGCGCTGATGTTCGTTAAGAATTCTTCTCTATCCTTTTGAATAAAAGGATAGAGAACTAACTAATTAGCCGGTTGATAAAAATAACGCATATTACCTATCGCCGCTTGGATATAGCTATAGTTAGGCGTTGCATCAATCTCGTGATTGTGCGAATCCATATAATGACTAATACCGAGTCTATTAACAAGATAAATATTATCCGGCGTACGAACTGCATAGGAACTATAATTTGACATCAATAACCAATTACGATTAGTGATTGGGTTAAATAAATCATACCCTGTTGAATAATCACTTATATCATTTTCCACATATAAGTAATGTTTCATTAATGACGGAACTACATCTTCGTGACTAGTCAGTTTAGCGGCATTATCTTTTAATTGCTCTAAATTTTTAGCGCCAATAATAATAAACGGAACTTTGGTTTGAGCATCAGTATAATTGCCATTGTGCCCCCAAAAACCAAGCTTATTATCATTCATTTCTTGACCATGGTCACCAGTAATAATAATTAAGGTATTATCTAACGTTCCTGATTTAAGTAGTTCATCATAAACATTTTGCAATAAATAATCATCATAATAGACGCTTTGTTTATAACGATTAAAAATTGGCACAGGATCAGTATTATTATTTAATGTCATATAATCAAGATCGCCAATTGGCTTAAATTTTACCTCAAAATCATTTGGAAAATCATAAGCGTGAGGTGCATCATAAAACAAAAATGAAAAACTTGGTTTAGAGGTATCACGTTGTTTATACCAAGCTAACCAATCATTTGTGATCTGTTTATCGCGACTTGAAGCTGGGCCATCGTGACTACTTATTCTTAAATTTTTAATTGTTGCAAATACTGTCCGATCAAATTCTGGGGCAGTCACCTTAGCTGAGGTAAAAATACCAATATTAAAATTTTCTTTTTGTAATGTCGTAACGAACAAAGATGGAACACTATTACGCAAAAATGCATCCCAGTAAGTACCAGGGATGCCATAAAATAACCCAAAGATACCCGTCCGAGTAGCGTTACCCGTTGAATAATGATTATTGAAAATAACCCCATTATTTTGTTGTGTAAAACGATAAGTATTAGGTGAAATTTGCTCACTAAACGTATCATAACGCCAGGAGTCTAATACAATAAACATAATATTTTGAGGTTTATTGTTATCAGAATTAATAACAAGTGTATGTTTAGGATAATGGATACCTGTATGTTCATCATCTTTTTCATAAATAACTTTACGTTGCCCTTGTTTATCAAAAAATTCCATTATTTTTTTGGACGTAAACGGACGATATAAGGGAATATATTCTTTTACTACCATAATTGGAGAATAAGCATAATAAAAAGCAATCATATGCACAATATGGCTAATAAAAAAAGCAAAAATAAGAAAAATAGTAGATAAACGTAGAAATTTAGACTTAGTCTGTGCTATTGCAAATTTGTTATTAATCCAATAAAGAATAAAGCACTCTAGACAAAGTGAAGCAATAATTAATGCAAACATTAAGCAATAAGTGAATAAAGAAAAATCCACCACCTGCCCAGAAAATACCATTGATAAAACAGAGAGATTTATGTGAAATCGGTATTGTTGAAAAACAATAGTATCGATAAATAATCCAATTTGAAAAAAACCAAATAATACTATCAAAATGAGATTACGAAAACATGGTTTTATCCAAAGCAGCGGAATACAAATAATTAAAAGCAATAAATAAACTGAGAAAAAGTGTCCAATTACTGCAAAAATTGAAAAGGTAATTCCGGCCCAATTAAATAATGCTCCAGGAACAACAAAATAACGAATGGCAATGATTGATGAAATAAAAATGTTTATTAGAACAAAGGAATATAATTTTTTCACAGTAATTCTCTAATATTAAACTTAATACTAAGTATATAAGAAATAAAAAAAGGTATTCTATATTAAAACACAGTATTTTCTGCGAAAATTTTAATATAAAAGACTAAAAAATAAATTACTAATAAACAACTAACAAAAAAAGGCTCTTAATAGAGCCCTCTAAATCAATAAAAATACCATTATCGACGATCGCCAAAAATCCTTAGCAGCATAATGAACAGGTTAATGAAATCAAGATATAAAGTTAATGCACCTAAAATGACAAAGCGTCTAAATACATTTTGATCATCATAAGATATATTTTCGCCTAACTCTTTGAGTTTTTGATTATCATAAGCAGTTAATCCTGCAAAAACAAACACGCCAATGTAAGTTACAGCCCACATTAATGGCTCACTTTGCAAAAAGAGATTAACCAATGAGGCAATTACAATACCAATTAGTCCCATAAATAAAAAGCGACCGAAGGCTGATAAATCACGTTTAGTGGTATAGCCATAAAAAGCCATCGCAGCAAACATGCCTGCTGTAATAAAAAATACACTAGCAATCGAGGACGAAGTATAAACTATAAAATAGATAGAAAACGTGCAACCATTTAAAACTGAATAGAGCATAAACAATGTGGTTGCCGCTGCGCCAGATAAACGATTGATAAAACCAGAAATAACAAAAACTAGCCCTAACTCAGCAATTAATAATACCCACATACCTCGATATAATAACTGTAATAATTGCAGATTAGTTGATGCATACCATGCAACTAAAGCTGTTAATAATAGTCCAACAGTCATCCAGCCGTAAACATGACTCATATAGGTTTGTACACGACTTGTCGATTTTTCAATTATTGAACTATTAGATGAATAATTTGCCATCCTTTACCTCTTATAAAATATTATGTAACATACTCTATCTATTATATATTAAATGGAGATTAAAGCCATTTTTTCAATGCTTGTATATCAGAATTTTTAGGCTCGACCCAATTGTCCCCATTACCTGTACGTTCTTTTTTCCAAAAAGGCGCTTGAGTTTTTAATACATCCATAATGAATTCAGCCGCAGCAAAGGCATCCGCACGATGGGCACTACTGACTCCAACAAAAACGATTTGTTCATTAGTACTTATTTCACCTACTCGGTGAATAACCGCCACACGACTTAATTGCCAACGTTCACGAGCTTGATTAACAATTTGACGTAGTACTTTTTCTGTCATGCCAGAATAGTGTTCTAAAAAAAGGCTAAGGGGCTGCTCGTCAAGTGAACGAACTTTACCTATAAATGTTACAACCGCACCGTCTTGTGATAGTTCAGATAACCAAGTATTTAATTTGATGACATCTATTTGTTCATCACCAACTTGAATAATATCCATTTTTTTAGCCGCCTGTCACTGGAGGAAAAAAAGCGATTTCATCATCAGGCTGTATTATATAATCAAAATCGACCAATGATTGATTAACGGCACATAATACAGTTTTTTCTGTTAATGCCATTGACCATTTATTGCCTTGCTGGCTTAATTTTTGTAATAGATCAGATACCGACAGTTGACTAACATCTAATAAGATACTTTCAACACCAATGAGCTCTCTTATTTGAGCGAAAAAAATAATTCTATTCATACTATGACTAATTTATTATTAGATGGCAAAATCACCCGATTTACCACCGGTTTTAGTTAATAATCTTACTTGACTAATAACCATATCTTTTTGGACAGCTTTACACATATCATATATCGTTAAAGCCGCTATAGATGCGGCGACCAGTGCTTCCATTTCAACCCCTGTTTGACCTTGCAATCGACATACGGACTCAATTCTAACACAAGAATTAACAATATCAGCTTCAATATTAACTTCAACCTTACTCAGTAAAAGCGGATGACAAAGGGGAATAAGTTCCCAAGTTTTTTTAGCAGCTTGAATACCTGCAATTCTAGCAGTGGCAAAAACGTCACCTTTGTGATGTTTACCTTCAATAATCATGTTTAGTGTTTCTGAGTTCATCAAAACCTGTGATTCAGCTCTTGCTTCTCGTGCCGTTATTTGTTTATTAGACACATCAACCATATGTGCATCACCATTATGATTAATATGTGAAAAGTTTTCTGGCATTTTGTATTCCTTAAAAAATATTACTTATTCTAATCTGAGGATAACAAATTTTATAAAACGATACCATATGTCAATCAATAGGTTACCGTTTAAATTTTAAAGTTTAATCGATAACTTATTAGATAAAATCCATAAAAAACAAATGATGTTAGCTAGCTTTTGCGAGTTATATAAAAACTCAGTACAATATTGACCTTGATTAATTTTAATTGTGACACTTAATGCTGATCGCTCATGTAGCCTTACCGGTACCGCTTTACCAACTTTATGACTATTTTTTAACCTCTCCTGCTCAAGTGGGTATGCGGGTAAAAGTCCCTTTTGGTAAACGTTTTGCTATAGGTATTATTGTTAAAATAGATCAGCAAACCGACATTGAAATTGAACACTTAAAATCAATTGTCTCAATAATTGACGAGCAACCGTTGTTTACAAATTCAATTTGGAAATTATTAAATTGGGCAGCTAATTACTATCATTATCCCGTTGGCGAAGTTTTATTTCACGCTATGCCTATTTTGTTACGCCAAGGTCGCAAAGCTTGCCAAGATGAAATTAAACAATGGCAACTGACGCAATTAGGTCAAAATATTGATTTAAATACATTATCAAGAGCACCAAAACAAAAATTGTTATTATCTTTATTTAGAAATAACCAGTTGCATGATTCAGACTTAAGCTTAACTATATATCATCAATTACAAAAAAAACAATTGATTACCCAAATCAGTCAACAACCAAATAACATTCCATGGCAATCTAATTTTTCAACTAATCGTAATACTATTGTATTAAATAACGAACAAATCCAAGCCATTAATACAATCAATCAACAAAATGATCATTTTTCAGTATTTTTGTTAGAAGGGATCACTGGATCAGGTAAAACGGAAGTTTATTTAAATGTCCTTACTGGCATTTTAGCAAAAGGCAAGCAGGCTTTAGTATTAGTACCCGAAATTAGTTTAACGCCACAAACAATTAGACGTTTTGAACAACGCTTTAACGCACCGATTGATATTTTACATTCAGGATTAACCGATAAGCAAAGATTGAACGTTTGGTTAAGGAGTAAGAATGGTGAAAATGCCATTGTCGTTGGTACTCGCTCTTCAATTTTTACACCGTTTAAAGATCTGGGCATAATAATTATTGATGAAGAACATGATAGCTCTTACAAACAACAAGAAGGGTGGCGTTATAATGCAAGAGATTTAGCCATTATTCGTGCCAAATTCGATAATATTCCTATATTACTAGGTTCTGCAACACCGTCACTTGAAACCTTGAATAATGTCCAAAATCATCGTTATCAATTATTACAGTTAACTAAACGAGCAGGAAATGCGCAGCTAGCAAAACAATCTATTTTAGATATAAGAGGATTAGTCCTATCGGCAGGATTATCTCAACCACTTATTGAACAAATAAAAAAACATTTAAACAATAACAATCAAGTCATGTTATTTTTAAATCGACGAGGTTTTTCGCCTTTATTGATATGCCATGATTGTGGTTGGATTGCTGAGTGCCCACGTTGTGATAGACCGTATACCTTTCACCAACAGCAAAATAAACTTAGCTGCCATTATTGCGATACCCCAAGGGGTGTACCTAAACAATGCCCTAAATGTGGTTCAACGCACTTAGTACCTGTTGGATTTGGTACAGAACAACTTGAAAAACAATTAGCAATATTATTTCCAGAAATAAAAATTAGTCGAATTGATCGTGATACTGTATCTAAAAAAGGTGCACTCGATACATATTTACAAACTATTGAGCAAGGTGGTGCCCACATTTTAGTTGGTACCCAAATTTTAGCTAAAGGTCATCACTTTCCGAATGTTACTTTAGTTGGTATTGTTGATGTTGATGGTGCATTGTTTTCAAGTGATTTTCGGGCAACAGAACGATTTGCACAAATCTATACGCAAGTATCTGGTAGAGCAGGACGTGAGACCAAAGCGGGGGAGGTAATTTTACAAACCTATCATCCAGATCATCCTTTATTAAATATTTTGCTTCATCAAGGATATCAAGAGTTTGCCAAACAGACGTTGTTAGAACGTCAAAAAACCCTATTACCGCCATTTAGTTACCAAACATTAATTCGTGCAGCAGATCGTAATAATCAATATGCACCAACATTTTTACAACGCATATATGAGTGGTTAAAAATGTATTGTGACGATCCCGCTTTATGGTTACTTGGTCCTATGCCAGCAAATCAAGCCAAAAAAGCGGGCTATCATCGTTGGCAGTTATTAGTACAACATACTAATCGGCAAAAGCTTCAAACGATTTTAGACCAATTGATTATAGCAATAGAAAAATGGAATGAATCAAGCAAAGTTAGGTGGAGCATAGATGTTGATCCTATAGATAATTAATCGAAGCCATCTAGATAAACAGCCGACGAGGTTGGCCGTCGACTGCCTAATTAACTTATAATGCTATTTTACCAGCATTTTTATCCAATGTTGCTTGACCAATACCTGATACCTCTTTTAATTGTTCTACTGAAACGAAAGGCCCAAATTTTTCACGATACTCAACAATTTTTTTAGCTTTACTTGCGCCTATTCCTGTTAATACTTTTGTGAGTTCCTCAGCCGAAGCGGTATTGATATTGACTTGAGTTATTTGTTGCTGATCTTGTTTAGCTGCTTCATTAGGTAACTTATCAGCTAAACTTACATTAGAAAATGCTAGACTCGATAATAAAAGACAGACTAGGGAAAATAGTTTCATTTGATTAACCTCTTAAATATAGTTATGCAATTAATATGCTTTATTACTATGTCATTGAATAAAACTATATGGCATTAATCATTTAAAAAATGAGAAAAGTCACCTAAGTGACTTTTCTAAATTAAACAAATTTTCTGTAATTTTACGAACTACATCACAAATTTGCATCCGGCATTATTTCAATTTTAGCTTTAGAACGGATATCTTCAGCTAAATAATAATAGGTATTATTCATGAATAATGGTAATAATTCTGATGATATGTCTTTCGATTCGCTAGGAGTATTAACACCCGTTAACACAACAACTGTCGCACTTTTATCATTTAAATATTCTACGCCATACACGCGTTTAGATGTTGTTGATGGTACCAGATCAAACACCATATTTACAACACGCGCATCGAGATCATTGTCATTACGATGCAGGGTATAATTTTTGGAAAATTGCACATTTGCAGAACTACCTTTATCATTTAATTGTTCCATTGTGCTATTAACAGTAGCTTGGAAACGGCTATTAGCAATATCTTGATGTAATTTTTTATTAATTTCATCTTTAACTTCATCAAAAGGTGCAATACCTTCTGGTCGATAATCAACCACCTGAATGACAAAATCAGACAAATCTAAACCTTGTCCGACGGTTATCATTTCAGACACTTTACCTGTTACTTTACCATCAACTATCATTTCATCACTAAAAGCAACATCTCTAACTTCAGGATAACGTAAAATAGTTGATACATCATTAAAATAGGCCCAATCAGAATTAAATAGTGGTAAATCAGACTCTTTAGCAATCAATTCTAATGAATTAGGATTTTTGTTAACTGCAGCTTGGATTTTCTGTTCTACAGTTTCAAATGCATTTTTTATTTTCGAATGCTTAATTTTTGATTCGATAATAGACTTAGCATAATCAAAATCCATTGCTTTAGCGGGTTGAATATCATCTAATTTGACAATAAGATATCCTTCATCAACAGCAATAGGATTAGATATTTGTCCTATTGTATCCAAGTGTGCATCTTTAAATGCCTGTGGTAAAGAATCATCATCAACAAACCAACCTAATGAACCATTTTTACCATATGGAGATGCATTATCTTGATTAACAGTTTTAGCAATACTTTCAAAACTGCTACCTGATGCTAATTCATTAACAATATCATCAGCCTGTTGTTTATCTTTGATATAAATAACGCTATAAGATTTTTTTGCAGGAAAAGTATAATCTTTAATATTGTGATTAAATTCTTGTTTTACCTCATCATCACTAACATGAATTTTTTTATTATATTGATATTCTTCATTTAAAATATAATTAAATTTCACTCTCTCTTTTTTATAAAATTCACTTTGGTGTTCGTCATAATACTTTTGCTCATCCTCTAACGTAATTTTCACATCATCGAGATTAACAATATTGGGATTAATCGCTGCTGTATAAATGGTTCGAGTTTGCTCCTTCAATTTAGAAATTTCTGAGTCCACAGGTAAAACAAAACTCGAATTGATTAGAGCGTCTATGACTTGTTGTTGTTGTAAAGATGATCTTATACCTTCACCATAAGTATCTGGTGTGTAACCATTGGCAGCTAAGAGGTCTAAATATTTTTCATTACTAAATTTACCATTGTCAAAAAATACTCTTTGCTGTCTTATAAACTCTTTTACTTGGTCATTACTTATATTTGCACCAAGTTGTTGAGAAAATTTATAGGCTAAATAGTTGGTAATTTCAGAATAAAATACGTTCCGACGAAGTTGTTTAATAAATGCAAGATCACCCATTGACGTTGAGGTAACTTCTTTTGCGCGTGCTTCAAATTCAGCTCGACTAATACCTTCTCCATCAACTTTTGCAATATATAGTGTAGCATCGTTAGCTTTGTTACTACCACCAAACCCCAAAAAACCAATCCCTGTAAATATAAAAGATAAAATAATGATTGCAAAAATAATCTTAACGACAATATTATTTGCCGCTTTACGGATTGTATCCATCATTTCTTGCTTTTCTCCATACACCTTAAGTTTTAATTTGGCAAGTATAGCATATTTAGTTAAATTGGCTATTATCGGAATTATAAGAGATAAAAAAAAGATCAACATCAGTTGATCTTTTTAATTTTAAGGACTATTAATTCAATTGGGCATGTGTAGGAATTTTAGTTTTCACTACTTTTGTAGCCTTTTTTGAAGAAGGTTTTAATTTAATGTTTTTTTTCAGTGGTTCGATACCAAATGGATTATTCTGTAATGCAATGGTGATCACTTCATCAATCCATTGGACAGGTCTGATATCAACTTCTGATTTTACATTATCAGGAATTTCCTCTAAATCTTTAACATTATCCTTTGGTATAATTACTGTTTTAATGCCACCGCGATGTGCTGCCAGTAATTTTTCTTTTAGCCCACCGATAGGTAACACTTCACCCCGTAAAGTTATTTCACCTGTCATGGCAACATCTGATCGGACAGGGTTACCGGTTAGTGTAGAAATTAATGATGTACACATGGCAATACCAGCACTTGGCCCATCCTTTGGTGTCGCACCATCAGGAACATGTACATGTATATCGCGTTTTTCGTAAAAATCGCTATTAATGCCTAATTTTTCTGCTCGAGAACGTACAACCGTCAATGCCGTTTGTATAGACTCTTGCATAACATCGCCTAACGAGCCTGTATATGTTAGTTTTCCTTTACCAGGAACACTTACCGATTCAATTGTCAATAAATCACCACCAACTTCTGTCCATGCGAGGCCAATAACTTGCCCTACGCGATTTTCATTATCAGTTTTACCGTAATCAAACCGTTGAATACCTAAGAAATCTTTAAGGTTATCTTGCGTAATAGTTACTTTTTTCAACTTACTGTTTAAAGCTAGTTGCTTAACCACTTTACGGCAAATTTTTGCAATTTCTCGTTCTAAACTACGTACACCAGCCTCTCGAGTATAATAACGAATAATGCCGATAATCGCTGAATCATCAATCTCTATTTCTTTTGATTTTAATCCATTATTTTCAATCTGTTTCGAAATTAAATGCTGCTTTGCAATATTCAATTTTTCATCTTCGGTATAACCTGATAGACGAATGACTTCCATCCTATCTAATAAAGGAGCAGGAATATTCATTGAATTCGCCGTAGCAACAAACATCACATCCGATAAGTCATAATCAACTTCTAAGTAGTGATCACTAAATGCATTATTTTGTTCTGGATCAAGCACTTCTAATAAAGCTGAAGCAGGATCGCCCCGCATATCTGATGCCATTTTATCAATTTCATCAAGTAAAAATAACGGATTTTTGACACCGACTTTAACCATACGTTGAATCAATTTACCTGGCATAGAACCAATATAAGTACGTCTATGGCCACGAATCTCGGCTTCGTCTCGAACACCACCGAGCGCCATACGTACATATTGACGACCTGTTGCTTTAGCAATAGATTGACCTAACGATGTTTTACCTACCCCTGGAGGACCAACTAAACATAAAATTGGACCTTTAACTTTATTAACTCGTCCTTGTACGGCTAAATACTCTAAAATACGGTCTTTAACTCGCTCTAAACCATAATGATCTTTATCCAAAACTTTCTGTGCAGCTTCAATATCTTTTTTGACTTTCGAACGTTTATGCCATGGAATTTGTATCATCCAATCAATATAACCACGGACCACTGTTGCCTCAGCAGACATTGCTGGCATCATTTTGAGTTTATTAAGCTCCGCTAATGCTTTTTCAGTCGCTTCTTGAGGCATCTTTGCCTTAGTAATTTTTTCTTTTAGTTCTTCATATTCATCAGGTTTATTATCGATATCACCTAATTCCTTATGAATTGCTTTGATCTGTTCGTTAAGATAATACTCTTTTTGCGCTTTTTCCATTTGTTGTTTAACGCGCTGGCGGATATTTTTTTCAACTTGCAATAAATCAATTTCCGCTTCCATTAATGAGATAAGCAATTCAAAACGCTTTTCTAAATTAGCGGTAACAAGTAACTCTTGTTTTTGTTCAACTTTCAAAAATAGCGTAGCTGCAATTGAATCAGCAAGTTGAGAAGGCTCTTTGATTAATCGAATTGAATCAACAACTTCTTGTGTGACTTTTTTATTCAGTTTTGCATAATCATCAAAATTAGAAAGCACAACCCGCATTAAAGCTTCATTCAAATCACTATCTTTATTTTTTTCATGCAATGGTTGAATACTAGCAACGAAAAAATCATCTTCTTTTTGCTCGACAATATCAACAATTTTTGCTCTTTCGACGCCTTCAACTAACACTTTCACTGTGCCATCAGGCAGTTGAAGTAATTGCAAAATATTTGCTACAGTACCAATTTCATATAAATCATCAATCTCAGGATCATCTTGTGAAGGGTTTTTTTGGGTTACAAGAAAAACTTGTTTGTCCATTTCCATTGCACTTTCAAGACAACGTATTGATTTATTACGACCAACAAAGAGAGGGATTACCATATGTGGAAAAACAACGACATCACGTAATGGTAAAATAGGCATAATCATTTGGTTAGTTTGTTTTGTTTTCATTTTATTCTCTCTAATAGTACAAAACCTATTATGTTGATATTGGGGTCGTTTTTAGATATTCAAGTCTATAATTTATGATTTGAATACATACTATTCCTGAAACATCTTGACAATATCTATACGATCTATACGTAATTATACCTAAATTATTTGAACTAATGCTTGTGAGTCAAAAACTAACAAGCATATCTAAAATTATGCTGAAAGCTCAACATTATCTCGGTATACTAAACTTGGTGTTTGCGACTGTTCAACCGTTTCTTTTTCAACTATCACTTTTTTAATATTTTTGTTTGATGGTAAGTCATACATAGTATCTAACAAAATATTTTCAACAATTGAACGCAAGCCACGTGCTCCAGTTTTTCGTTTTAAAGCTTTAGTTGCAATAGCAGCTAATGCCTCTGGAGTGAATTCAAGTTCAACACCATCTAAATCAAAAAGTGTTTCAAACTGTTTTGTTAAAGCATTTTTCGGTTCAGTCAATATACTAATTAATGCCTCTTTATCCAGTTCAGACAATGTCCCAATCACTGGTAATCGTCCAATAAATTCTGGAATCAAACCAAATTTGACTAAATCTTCTGATTCGATTTGCGCCAATAATTCGGATTCAGTTGCTTTATTTTTGGTACTTTTAACATCAGCGCCAAAACCTATGCCGGTGTTAGTAGAAACTCGATTTTCGATAACTTTATCTAAACCACTAAATGCGCCACCACAAATGAATAAAATTTTAGAAGTATCAACTTGTAAAAATTCCTGCTGGGGATGTTTACGCCCACCTTTAGGTGGAACCGAAGCAATAGTTCCTTCAATAATTTTTAAAAGTGCTTGTTGAACGCCTTCACCAGATACATCTCGAGTGATAGATGGATTATCAGATTTTCGTGAAATCTTATCGATTTCATCGACATAAATAATTCCTCGCTGAGCTTTTTCAACATCATAGTCACAATTTTGTAATAACTTTTGAATGATATTTTCAACATCTTCACCGACATAACCAGCTTCAGTTAACGTTGTGGCATCAGCCATAGCAAAAGGAACATCTAAAAAACGTGCTAACGTTTCAGCTAATAATGTTTTACCACTACCCGTTGGTCCGATTAATAGAATATTACTTTTACCTAATTCAACATCATTACGGCTAGCATGACTACGTAAGCGCTTATAGTGATTATAAACAGCAACCGATAAAACCTTTTTTGCTCGATCTTGACCAATCACATATTCATCAAGATGTTTTCGAATTTCATGTGGAGTCGGTAAAGGTTTACTAACAAACTCTTCATGAGAAAGGAAGCTCTTAGTTTCTTCTTTTAAGATATCATTACATAATCCTATGCATTCGTTACAAATATAAATAGATGATGGACCAGCAATTAATTTACGAACTTCATGTTCACTTTTCCCACAAAAAGTACAATAGAGTAATTTTTCAGAACTTTCTTTATTCACTTTTACCACCTAAATTATTTATTATGATCGTTTACTGTATATGGCATCAACTAAACCATATTCAACTGCTTTTTCGGCAGACATGAAGTTATCACGATCGGTATCTTTTTCTATCACGCTGATATCTTGACCGGTATGCTTGGCTAAAATACTATTTAATCGACTTTTTACCTGTAAAATTTCCTGAGCATGAATTTGAATATCGGAAGCTTGTCCTTGAAAACCACCTAATGGTTGATGAATCATAACCCGAGCATTAGGTAAGCAATAACGTTTACCTTTAGTACCAGCTGTCAATAGTAGTGACCCCATTGAACATGCTTGTCCCAAACAAATAGTGCTTACATCTGGTTTTATAAACTGCATTGTATCGTAAATAGCCATGCCTGCTGTGACGACACCGCCTGGTGAATTAATATATAAATAAATATCTTTTTCAGGATTTTCAGCTTCTAGAAATAACATCTGAGCAATAATTAAATTCGCCATATTATCTTCAACTTGACCAGTTAAAAATATAACGCGTTCTTTCAATAATCGTGAGTATATGTCGTAAGCTCTTTCTCCTCGCGAGCTTTGTTCAACAACCATTGGAATAACGCTCATATATGGTTCTAAAGGCATTTTCATCTCCTAATTAAACAAAATAGCCCAAACAGACAATCCTTATTTGGGCTCTAAAGTGATCTTTTTTGATTAAATGAAACAGATAATAAAAACTAAGCTACTTGCTGATTCATTAATTCAGAAAATGAGTAATTTTTATCTGTTACTTTAGCGCTAGCTAATAATAAATCAACAACTTGATCTTCTAACGCTACAGAACGAAGGTTATCCATAGCCTTTTTATCTTTATGATAATATTCTATGACTTCTTTTGGATCTTCATAAGCTGTTGCAATTTCATCAATTAATGATTTTACTCGTGTTTCATCAGCTTTAAGTTTATTACTTTCAATGATTTCACCAAATAGTAATCCCACCGATACGCGACGTTTCGCTTCTGCTTCAAAAAGTTCTTTAGGTAGTTCCATTGCTTGTTTCACATTACCACCAAATCGAGAGACTGCTTGTTGGCGTAATACATCAATTTCGCGTTCAATCAACGCATTAGGAACATCAATTTCATTATTCTTAACTAAACCATCAATGACTTGCGCTTTTATTTTATTACGAATAGTTGCATTAAGCTCACGTACCATGTTTTTACGTACTTCTGCACGTAAACTTTCAACAGTACCATCAGCAATACCAAATCGTTTGATAACGTCTTTATTTAATTCTGGCAATTCTAACTCTTCAACTTTGTTTAATGTTGCAGCAAAAACAGCCGGTTTACCTTTTAAATTTTCAGCATGATAGTCTTGAGGGAAAGTGACATTAATATCAAATTTATCACCAGCTTTATGACCAATAATTGCATCTTCAAAGCCAGGAATCATACGACCTTGACCTAAAACTAGAGTAAAATTATCCGCTTTACCACCTTCAAATTCAGTACCATCAACTTGACCAACAAAATCTAAAGTAACACGATTTTGTTCTTGTGCAGATTGATCTACCTCTTTCCAAGTGCCTTGTTGTTTACGTAATGTTTCGATCATTGTCTCAATATCAGCATCATTTACTTCAGCAACAGGTTTTTCAACTTCAATTTTATCTAGATCTTTAATTTTTACATCCGGATAAACTTCGAATTCAACTGTATAGGTATAATCTTCTCCTTCTTTAAACTGAGTAGGAGAATAAGTTGGTGCGCCAGCTGGATTAATTTTTTCTTGAATAATTGCATCAACAAAATTTCGTTGCATTAAATCACTTAATGCATCTTGTAAAATAGACGCCCCATAACGCTGCTCAACAATTTTTAAAGGTACTTTTCCTTTACGAAAGCCATCAATACGTACTTTTTTTGCAGTATTAATGAGTTCTTTATCAACCGCTTTTTTAATGTCTTCTGCTTTAATTGTAATTGATAAACGTCGACCTAAACCTTGTGTTGTTTCTACCGAAACTTGCATCTTCATACCTCAAAATTATTAAATAATATCTGCTCAAAATTAGTTTAACTTAATAATTGAGCTAAAAAAATTGATAAAATAGGCAAGCATTATACCGACCGTAATCGCCTACGTCGAGACATTTAATAGTTTCTTCTCAAGCGCTTTCAAACGTTTATTCATTTCATCAATATGCAATACCAATGAAGCGGTTTTTCGCCATACTTTATTTTCTTGTAATGGGATCCCAGATGAGTAAACACCAGGTTCTTTAATAGGTCGCATAACCATTCCCATTCCTGTTACGGTAACTTGATCACATATTTCCATATGCCCGTTAATGACGCTCGCTCCACCAATCATACAGTGACGACCAATAGTTAAACTTCCCGCCATAATAACGCCACCAGCGACCGCAGTATGATCACCGATTACATCATTATGCGCAATTTGGCATTGGTTATCGATAATCACGCCATCACCAATTACTGTATCATCGAGTGCACCACGATCAATTGTTGTTGAAGCACCAATTTCTACATTGTTACCAATGACAACTCGGCCCAATTGTGGAATTTTGATCCATTTACCGCGATCATTAGCATATCCAAATCCATCTGCACCAATGACGGTACCGGATTGAATTAAACAATTATCACCAATTATACAATTATGATATACAGAGATATTAGCCCATAATTTTGTCCCTGAGCCAATCGTCGTATTTTTTCCTATAAAACAGCCTGGACCAATAATACAATTATTTCCAAGTACAACACCACTTTCGATAACAGCATTTGCTCCAATCGAAATATTAGTACCTAATTTAGCTGTTGGATCTATTACAGCAGTCGTTGCTATACCTTCAGCAGGTACAGGTGTAGTATCAAGTAACTGGGCTAATTTGGCATAAGCAAGATAGGGATTTTTGACAATTAGAGCAGCCCCCTTCCAATATTCAAGACTATCTTCTGTCATCACAACAGCAGAAGCTTTACATTCTAATAAGTTACTTTGCAATTTTTTATCAGACAAAAAAGTAATTTGCCCTAATTGTGCACTTTGCATTGAAGCAATACCGGTGATGGATAATTCACCATCACCATGTAACTTCGCATCAAGCTGTTGAGCTAGTTGTTTTAAACAAAAAGCTGACATTATTTACTAACCTTTTCCAACACTTTATTTGTGATATCTACAGCATCTGATGCTGATAATGTCGCTTCAGCTTTTAAAATAATATCGTACTTTTCAGTAGTAACAATATCTTTAACTGCTTCTTGAATTTTAGTTAATAATTTGCCAGCTTCTTCTGTTTCACGTTTGCGATAATCAGCTGAAAATGCTTTAGCTTTGTTTTCAAAATCAGAAATTGTTTTGTTTAATTTAGTTTTTTCAGAAGCAGATAAAGTTAGACCATCTTTCTTGAGACGAGCAGCAGCATCTCCTGCTTTCTTTTCTTCTTCTTGCAGAGATTTAGCTCTTGCTTCAAATTCTTTATCCAAGGCTTTACCTACTGTTTCTCGTTGTGGCATTTTTTGTAAAACTGACATAACATCAACCACACCAATTTTTACTTCTGCATTTGCCATACCTGTAAATAGTAATGCAGCACTTATACCTAGAACTGAAATAATTTTTTTCACTTTTATCACCTATGTCTATTTATTAATTTTGACATGACATTACCATGTCGATCCTATATTAAACTGGAATTGTTGAGCCGAGTCTCCATTATATTTTTTAAACGGCTGTGCATAAGAAAAGACTAATGGTCCTAAAGGGGACATCCATTGCACAGCTAAACCTGCTGACATTCTTATATCAGATGCAGAGCTATAATCCGGAATATCATGTCCTTTAAAGTCCCATTCGGTATCCCATACTGTACCAGCATCAAAAAATACAGAGGTACGAACATTATCTACATATTTTTCACCAATGAATGGTGTTGGCACTATTAATTCAGTACTAGCAAAAGCAATAGCATTACCACCAACCGCATCTTTAGACCTTGTACATGTACTTGTATCATCTAAACCGCTACAACCTTTACCGTTATTGAAATATACAGCCTTAGGGCCAACAGTATTTGATTTAAAACCACGAAGCACTGTTGAACCACCAGCATAGAAGTTCTCATAAAATGGTAATTCTTTACCGCCGAGACCATTACCATAACCTAAACGGCCACGAGTTAAAAAGACCCAATGATGTTCAGAATCAAATGGTAAATAATAAGAAGCGTCAGTAACTAGCTTGTAAAAACGGTTATCAAATACTGGCACAGAAATTTTAGCGTTAGAGGTTATTTTTAAACCATCAGTCGGGAAAAAGCCACGATCTAACGAATTATAAGTCCAATATGCATTTAGTAATAAGTCATTGGTATCAAACGATATAGAGTGTTTATCTTTTGTGTTTTCGCCCATTTTATCAAAATATCGCCACATACCATATTGGGCTTTCATATCTGATAATTTATGATTTGCGTATTCGGTACCAAAACGAACAAAATTATTCTCACTAATTGGAAAACCTAAATTAGCAGAGGCTCCCCATGTTTTACTCGAATATTCTGATTCATCTTTATCATCATCAGCTTTATAGGTATTATAATAAATACTTCCACCTAAACTGACACCATCCACTGTAAAATACGGGTCAACAATTGAGATGGATGCAGTTTTGTCAGTATCTGTAGTATTCACATCAAATGATACACTGTTACCTGTACCTAACCAGTTATCTTGTGAAATACCGGCATTAAAACTTATACCACTATCTGAGCCAATACCAACACCAAATTTGATACTACCTGTGTTACGTTCACTAACTTTATAAATGATATCAACTTGATCATCAACGCCTGGAACACGTTCAGTGTTTGCTTCGACTGTATCAAAAAAGCCAAGTCGATTTAATCGATCTTTACCTAGCTCAACTAAACCGTTACTTAACCAAGCCCCTTCCATTTGGCGAAGTTCACGACGAACAACACTTTCACTAGTAACAGTGTTACCAACGATTTTAATATTACGAACATAATAACGTTGGCCTACATCAACCATGACAGTTAATTTGACCTGATGGTTGGCATCATCCATTTCTGGTTGTATAGCCACTCGGGGATAAGCATAACCAAAATTAGCAAGTAAACGTTTAATGTTATCTTCAACATCGGTAATTTTTTTGCCGTTATACAGCTCACCAATTGTTACGTTTTCTTTTGCCATTTTAGCAATAGCATCTTTATGACCAGCAAAATTACCTTTAAAATCAAGACCGGATAGTTTGTACTGCTCACCTTCATGAATATTAATGGTGACGTAAATGCCTTTTTTATCTGGCGTTAAACTTACTTGAGTTGATTCAATATTAAATCGAGCATAACCACGATTGAGGTAAAAACTTTGTAATTCATCTAGATCGTTAGCTAATTTTTGTTTTTGGTATTTACGATCACCAAGCATATTCCACCAAGGAACTTCATCTCTCAAAGAAAAACGGGCAATAAGCTCTTCAGAAGAAAAAGCTTTCGCACCGACAATATTGATTTGATCGATTAGTGCAGATTTCCCTTCTGCAATAACTAATTTCAGATCAACACGATTTCGAGATAATGGTGTAACGACAGCTTTGATTTTTGCGTTATATTTACCGACACTATAATAAAAATCTTCTAGCCCTTTTTCTATTCCTGAAAGCATTGTACGATCCAATGCTTCACCTTCTCGAATTCCAGAACTATCTAAATTCTTTTTTAACATGTCATCTTTAACTGATTTATTACCAGAAAAAGTAATACTTGCAATAGTTGGCCGTTCTTGAACATGAACAATTAATCGATCACCATCACGAGAAACACTAATGTTATCAAAATTGCCACTCGCATAAAGTGATTTGATGATACGTCCAAGATCGGCTTCATTCACATAATCACCAACTTGAACAGGCATTTCAAGCAATGCAGCTCCCGGAGTAACCCGTTGTAATCCTTCGAATTTAATATCTTTTACCACAAAATCATCAACACAAAATGCGTTGGAACTGTATACCGCTGTGGTACTAAACAGCAAAGATGCTATAAGTAATTTATTTATTTTCATTGTAAATGTTTATAACCTCATCCCATCACAATCGTAAAACATCATTAAATAGTGCAATTCCCATTATTACCATCAATAATAAAAACCCTATACGAAATAATCGTTCCTGAGTTATATTAGATAAAGCTTTTCCCCTAATCTTTTCACATAATAATAAGACAAGGTGCCCGCCATCTAGCATTGGTAATGGAACAAGATTGATAACCCCTAAACTTACACTGATAAAAGCGAGAAAGTATAAGTAAGGCGTGAAACCATAACTTGCTGTTTGCCCTGCGCTTTTTGCTATCGTTATTGGTCCAGATAAATGCTTAAGCCCAATAACACCTGTCACTAGCTGATAAAGTGAACCTACAGTTAATTTTGTTGTTAATACTGTTTGCTCAATGCCTTTACCTAATCCTTCAAAAAAACCATACTGCCTAACTACCGCGTTTGAAGAAGGATATAAACCCGCTACACCTTCTCCATTTTTTTGAATGGTCGGTGTAAGAAGCAGTTCAACATCGTGATTCTTCCGTTCGACCTTCAATGTTAGTTTATTTGCTTTTTTTATCTCAGCTGAAAAATCATCCCAATCAGTATAAAGTTTATTATTATAACTGATAATTTTATCACCAATTTGTAATCCTGCTTTTTCAGCTGCAGATTCTGGCACAATTTTACTCACAATTGGATAAATTTCCAATGCTTTAGGAATAAAACCAAATGCTGTAATTGCTGATTCTTTCTCTACATCAAATCGCCAATGGCTAATATCGACAGTTTTTCTAATTTCGTCTGTACTATTATTAGTTGGTACTAAGTAGGTTAAAGACACATTATGTTGCCCCATAACCGACATCAGAGCTAGATTTACATCATTCCAACTGTCTATCTGAATATCATTTACTTTTTTCAACTCTGCATCGACAGGTAAATTTATTGTCGATGCAGGCGTGCTGGGTATCGTTTGTTTAATTTTGACAGGATAAACTGTCACACCAAGTAAAAAAATACCCCAATAAATTACCGCCGCTAGAACAAAATTAGCCATAGGACCAGCAAATATGATTGCAGCTCTTTGCCATAGTTTTTTATTATCAAAAGCCGAGCTTTTATCAATGGTTGCTAATTCTTTCGATCTTCCATCTAGCATTCTAACATAACCACCAAGAGGAATCATAGCAATAACCAATTCAGTTCCACTTGAAAATTTATGCGACCATATTTTTTTTCCAAATCCAATGGAAAAACATTCAACACGAACTCCACATAAACGAGCTATAAAAAAGTGACCGAATTCATGTATAGTCACTAATATACTGATAGTAATGATAAATAACAACAGTGACCAAAGCAAAATCTATAACCTTTTTATAGTAAATGCAAAGATAATACAGTAAAAATAGGCACTGCTGCTGTTAAACTATCTATTCGATCTAAAAGACCACCATGACCAGGTATCAGATTGCCACTATCTTTTATACCTGCTTCTCGTTTAAACATACTTTCAGTGAGATCACCTAATACTGAAACCAAAATTGCCAATAATGAACTAATAAAAAATACATTAAATTTAATATTAATAAGATTCGAAAAATATGCAAGGACGCTAATGACTACAGCCAGACTTACTCCACCAATAAATCCTTCTACTGTTTTACCGGGTGATACTTTTGGCGCCAATTTTCTTTTTCCAAAACTTCGTCCAGCAAAATATGCGCCTGTATCAGTAGCCCATACAAGAACAAATACATATAACAACAAAGTTGCTCCTGTATAACAATTTGAACTATAATTGACCGACCTTAATCCCACCATACCAAGGAAAAAAGGCACTAATGTAAAAAAAGCAAACAGTAATTTTAATGTAATAGAATTGAACCAATAATGTGCAGTTTTGGGATAAGTCATAACCAAAATTAGTGCAATTAACCACCAAACAATGGATAATGATAATATTACGCTATAGAGTGTTAATTTTAATTCAATTGAAATTGGGATAAAATAAAGTACAGCCAATATCACTACCATTAGAAGAGCGAAAAACAATTTATTCTGTTGGTTAGTAATGTGTAAGAATTGAGCCCACTCCCATGCTGCTATACCACCAATTATCATCATAATAACAACAAAAACGGATAATGGAGCAAAAAAAAGTATAATTAGCACCAGTGGAATGAGCACAATTGCAGCCAATAATCGTTGAATTAACATGAATGTTCCTCTGTTTGAATACCACCAAAACGTCGTTCTCTGGTATTAAAAACATCAATTGCTTTATCAAATGAAGTTTGATCAAAATCCGGCCATAAAACTTCAGTAAAATAAAATTCTGAATATGCTATTTGCCATAACAAAAAATTACTAATTCGATACTCACCGCCAGTGCGAATAACGAGATCGACATCGGGTAATTCGTTCATACTGATTTGTGAAGCAAAGTATGTTTCGGTAATATCATCTAAAGTGATTTTACCATCTAAAACACGTTTAACCATTTTTTTAGTTGATTGAATAATATCCCATCGCCCACCATAATTAGCTGCAATATTCAATACTAACCCAGAATTGTTTTTTGTTAGTTGTTCTGCTTTAATAATCATAGTTTGCAATCGTTCATTAAATTGCGAAATATCACCAATAATATTTAACTTTACATTATTATTATGCAGGCTTTTCATTTCACGATTTAACGCGTAAATAAAAAGTGAAAGTAATGCTGAAACTTCATTTTGAGGACGCTTCCAATTTTCACTACTAAATGCATATAAAGTCAAAGCTTTAACACCTAAGGTTGATGCATAACTGACAATTTTACGAACAGCTTTTAAACCAGCCCTATGCCCAACTGCACGTAATTGATCTCGTTGCTGAGCCCAACGACCATTGCCGTCCATAATAATTGCTACATGATTGGGAATAGATCTTTGTTGAATCATGAGGTATGCCAATCCATATATAGCTTTTTATAAATTTTTTGATCAAATATAGCCATCATCAATTAACGGGTTCCATAAACCACAATGGTTTTACCATGTGCCGATATTAAATGTTGATCTTCTAGCATTTTTAAAATTCGACCTACAGTTTCACGTGAACAGCCAACAATTTGACCTATTTCTTGACGGGTAATTTTAATTTGCATACCATCGGGATGAGTCATTGCATCGGGTTGTTTGGCTAGATTTAATAGCGTTTGAGCAATGCGACCAGCAACATCTAAAAAGGCTAAATTACTCACTTTTTCTGATGTTACTTGTAAACGGCTTGCCATTTGACTTGCAAGTCGCATTAAAATATCAGGATTGACTTGAACAAGTTGCTTAAATTTTTTGTAAGAAATTTCGGCCACTTCACAACTTGTTTTAGCTTTAACCCAAGCACTTCGTTCTGTACCTTCTTCAAACAAACCTAATTCGCCCAAAAATTGATTTTGATTCAAATAAGATAATATCATCTCATTGCCTTCATCATCTTTAATTAATACCGCAACAGAGCCTTTTACAATGTAATAGAGAGTTTCTGCTTTTTCGCCTTGATGAATGAGAGTGCTTTTGGCGGGATACTTATGAATATGACAATGCGATAAAAACCATTCTAATGTTGTATCCGTGTGCTGTTTACCAATCATTATTCCTTCCTCTCAATCCAATTTCCAATTTACACACTATAACAAAGTTGAGCGATAAATTATATACTAAGCTATAAGGAATTTAGTGATTATTTAACAAGCTTGATGTCGATCGTTTGGTGCAGTTCAGACCAAAAAATTGCCGCTTTTCCCGCAATCAATTGAGATTTAACATTATCTACTTTTTCAATAAGTGATATTTCTTGCAAACCGTAATCCGTACCTTCACGTAACACAAAATATTCAATTAAATTATTCAGCGTATTTGAATCTAGTTCTTGCCATGGAATGATCATAATATTATCAAATAAGTGATTGTGATATTTATTCTATAATAGAAATAGCATGCTATAAAGATAGTAACTTACAAAAAACTAATAAAAAAACCACTCATAAGAGTGGTTTTTAATCTATTAAAAAACAGAACTATATTAATTCAATACGAATAATATTATCTGTCTGTTGCAACTTTCAACAAGTAACCTTGCGCACCAGCTTTGTATTTAGTGTTATAAAGCTCATTATTATTCTTGGCACCGTCTGAACTACCTAAATAGATTGTATCATTCGTACCTGTTGTAGTTGAGGTTCCGGTTAAAGCTTCAGTGGTTACAGCATCCTGATAATCAGCTGTTGCTGCTGGATCATTAGATAGCGTCCAAGTGTATGTATATGAAGATGTTTTCACTAACTCGCCTGCATCAGGAAGATTGTTCTTGTTTGCGTCGTCCCATACTACAGCACCATATTTTTCATAATATTTAGGTGTTGGAGCATCACCTGTCGCAGGTTTAACTGTATAGTTAACAGTTAAATCTAAATTACCATCAGTATCATATTTGAAAATACCAACTCTATAGCCATCATCGATGATAGGACCTTTACTAGGAGGGGTATCACCAGGACCATGTTTTTCCTCTGAAGGTTTTGTTGGCTTATTGTCATCAACTTCAGGTGGCACTTTTGACCAGATATCAGATACGTTCAACCATTTATTCGTATTTGGTAAACCAAATTCTGTCTGTTCTTGTAAGGTGAAACCAATTTCATCAGCACCACTAAATTCACTATTGATCTTGAATATAATTGTACCTTGAGACACACCATTTACATTTGTTGTTGCTGTTGATGTTAAACCTTCAAGTGTATTGATTTTTTTCCAATCACCAAAATTACCAGCAGCATCTTTTTGTCTTACGAAAAAAGTAACTGTTTGTTCAATGTTTTTATTATCAACATCACCATCTTTATCTTTCAAATTATATGAAATTTTAAAATACTGACCAACTTTAACTTGATCTGTATCTGCAATTGGTGTTTGACCTGCGGCATCAGTTGTAATTGTTAAGGACACAGTATGGTCTACATCCGCACTTGTCTTTGAAAGTATTGGCGCATTACCATGAATTGGCGCTGATGTCTCTGCTGTTAGTACAGCAGCAAATGCACTACTTGAAGCATAACCAGCTAATAATAAGCCGAATGCAACTTTTTTTAACGTTAAATTTTTCATGTTTAACTTCCTATTTTATTTCTAAATTAACATGTTGTATTTATATAAATACACCACTTTGGTTGGTGTTCCCAGTAATAGGCTGTCGATTAACTTCGACAACCTAAAATCTATTATTAATTAACAACGACTTGCAATTTAAATCCTTGATCCCCAGCACAAGCTAGTGGCGATGCATTAAGTGTTGCTAAATTCAAATAAGTCGGCGCTCCTTCACTCTTTTCAATACTCTTCCCTGAAGACGCATAACTTTGTGTTCTTAAACTTCTTAATGTGTAATGAGCATCAACACCCATAGCGACATTAAACCAAGGTCCATTAGGGTTCTTCACAAAATCTGGTAATGCACTTGTTGCCTTACTACCAGGACATGCAAGCTCATTTGAACCCACTAATGACCAAATTATAAATGGATTTTTAATTTCATGTGCTTCATCTTCGTAACCCATAGGATAAGCTTTTACATAATATTCAGAATCAACTTTCCACTCATTTGGGCCGCTTGGGTCAAATTGAAGAAGATGACCTTCGCTTCTTGCTACTAATACACCATCACTACGATAAACTTTTACTATTCCTGCTTTACCGCCGGAGAAATCTACGGTCGCTTTATTAAACGATGTCCCAAACTGATCAATTGTGATAGAAAACTCAACAACACCTTCAATGTTAGAAGCAACATCTAAAAGATAACTATCACCTATGACCTCTGTACCTGCTGCTGTTGCTGACTTGGAAGAAGCTTTTTGTCCCATTTTTACTTTTTCAAAACCTTTAACAATAATACAAGGTTCTTGTGTCGGACAAGAGCTAACATTACCAGAAACACCATTAATTAAACTAATTTTCTTACCATTACTAGTCGCTGTCCAGCCTTTTAATACTGCATCAAAAGTTTCTGGAATACGATTCATTAAATCATCATCACTAAAACCTATTACATCTTGTGCAGAGGTAATTGAACCATTAATAACCTTTGGTTTAACTAACGTTGCTAATACGGTTATTGCACTTTGCCCATCTGCTGGATTCATTGCTAAAGCAGTTTTATTCCCACCTTTATCTACAGCCCAAACTCCAATTTTGCGCATTGATGGATTAGGCAAAACTTCGAAAGTAACAGAGTTAGATGTCGCCGATTTACCTTTACCATCAGTCACTGTAACAGATAAAGTATATTTACCATTAGTACTGATTGGGTGACGCTGACCGTTTGCATCAACATAATTCGGCGCGACAATCTTCCAATTATTTGTATCAGCAGGAGGCGTCATCCAACTAGAAGCTGTACATATTCCAACAGTAGAGCATAAAAATCCGCCTCCAGCATCAATTTCCATCATGTCACCAGACCATGAAAGGCTATTTAAACCTTTAGCATTATGTACACCAATAGTAACGCCGTAAGACTCACCTTCAAGTAACTGAAGTGCTTCAAGTCCTAGATCGACACTCATTTTTTTATCTTTATATTCAAGCACAATATAGTTATTACGATCGACAAGATCATAACGGCTACCTTTAACTGAACGAGCAGCCTGAACCATATCAGGATCAAGTTGATCTTTTAAAGGTGTACCAATACGATAGTTCATCGTCAATTCAGCTTTAGTTGCCTTTTTATTATCTTGTCCACGCTTATGTTCAGCTTTGATCGTAAAAAGCGGAACTGGCGTATAATCAATACTAGCCGTGATTGCTCTTGGGTCTTTTTGCAAATTATCTTTGCCAAACAATGCGACTTTATCACCATAGTATTGTTCATACATTAAAGAACCACCAAGATGTGGATATTGAGGTAAATAGCCTTGGAAACGGATATCAAATCCTCTAGCTGCTCGTTCTAAATAATCATCAAAGTCTTTGGAGTCTTTCCAATCTGATAATGGATGATAATAGTTAACAGCAAACTTCATGTAATCGGTCCAAGCTTCAGCACCTACCCCTAAACGGTTATGAGATCGTTGAAAATCATGGTCGAAAAATACGTTATAACCCAATAACCACTTTTTATCTGCTACATCCCAACGTTGACCTATACCAAAGTTACCAATACGCCGATTATGTTCATATTCTTGAAAAGAAAGTTGAGTAAATATCAATGTATCTTCTGTATCTAACCAAGGGCTAAACAATTTAAGATTGACGTTATTAAACGTACCTTTATCACTTAAATCGAATTGCAATTGCGCAGTACCAAAACGACCTAAAAAGTCTTGTGCTGCACTTTTGATTGGATCAACAACTTGGTTTCTAACACCACTGCGGACATAATCCTCAGCATAATCTTTAGCTCTACTCTTTATATGACCTGACAAACCGCCATTATCTGGAGAGGTTATCTGTTTCCAATCTTGACTCGCTAAAGTTTGAATTGTTGATGCAACTTGGCTGGCTAAAGCACTTTTATCCACTTTAGGATCATATGTGTCATCAGATCCTAATTTAGGCAAATTCGCATATTTATTTTGGCTATCAGGATCTACTTTCTTTATCGCTGGTAATAATGGCGAATTTTCAGGAAGAACCAATCGTTCCCCAATCTCAACCACATCTTTTTTATCATAACGACCAGCATTCATTGCTCTTAATTCAGCAATAGATATACTACTTAGCAAAGCAATTTGATATAAGCTACGTTGTTGGTTATTCACCATTTCACGAACTTTAGTACCATCTTTTAATTCAATTATCTTATTGCTATCAACAGCAGTTACTGGACTAGAAACGTTACTGTCCGCAGCCCATGTTGTTTGACAACCTAGAGCTATAACAATTAGCGCAGAGATAACTTTTAAATTAAGATTGTTTCTCATCTTAATTATTCCTTATATTTCACCGGCAACATTGCTACAAAGTAACAAGTTTTTTTATTCTCAATAAGCATAGTTGTCATCAAACCTTGTACACTTATGGTTCAAATTTATTGTTTTTCTATACTTAAATTTATTTAAAAATTGTGGATTTTTTTACAAAACCTCTTATTGGCTAGGATCATATTACAAAACTGTCATTTATCAAAATGATTTTATTATTTTTTTTTGATTTTTTTTTGTAAATATATCAAATATTGTTTTTTTTCAAATGATTAATATGATTTAATTATTAAAAGGCTTTTTTACATTAAGTTATAATTAATTGATATATAATGATATTATTTTTATGACTTTTTTGTTATTGAAAAGATATCGAGAGGGAAAAATAGAAAATAAATAAAAAAACAGACAAATTAACAAAAATTTATCTGTTTTTAGATATCTTCAACTAATCAATTATACGATTGATCTTCATTATAAATTTCTAAATTTTCGGATTCTTTTTGGCAAAACACTTTTTTATCATCGTTGCGTTTTTTTTCTAAAAGTGACAAATAAGTATCATTTATACCTTGAGTAATATACTTGCCATCAAAGACCGAACATTCAAAATGAGTAATGTTAGGATTTAATTCTCGTATTGCAGCAATTAAATCATCAAGGTTTTGGAAAATAAGTTTATCTGCACCAATATCTTTAGCGATTTGCTCAACGTTACGATTATAAGCAATAAGCTCTCTGGCAACGGGCATATCGATGCCATAAACATTAGGGTGCCTTATTTCTGGCGCCGCCGAAGCCAAATACACTTTTTTAGCACCACAAGAGCGTACCATTTCAAGAATCTTCTCTGAAGTAGTGCCTCGTACAATTGAATCATCAACCAGAAGAACATTTTTTCCTTCGAATTCTATACGATTAGCATTAAGCTTTCTTCTCACTGAAAGCTTACGTGCACTTTGTCCTGGCATAATAAATGTACGGCCAATATAACGATTTTTAACAAATCCTTGTCGATAAGGTTTATTTAAGATACGTGCAATTTCGAGTGCTGCATCACAAGAAGTTTCAGGAATTGGAATAACAACATCAATATCGATATCTTTCCATTCCCTCGCTATTTTTTGACCTAACTTTTGCCCCATTAAAATACGAGATTGATAAACAGATACCCCATTCATTAGCGAATCTGGTCGGGCAAAATAGACATATTCAAAAATACATGGGTAGTATTGAGGATTATCTGCACATTGTTGCGCATATAATTGACCATCTTGAGTGATATAAATAGCTTCCCCGGGTTCAACATCACGCATTAATTCAAAATCAAGAATATCTAATGCAACGCTTTCTGACGCAACCATATATTCAGTTTTACCATTATCAAGTACGCGTTTTCCTATCACTAAAGGACGAATACCATATGGATCACGAAATGCAACAAGCCCATGCCCAATAATCATAGCAACACAAGCGTAAGCACCCTGAATAATATTATGTACTTGATGAACAGCCTGAAAGATATTATCAGCCGTTAACGGGTAAGTTGGAAATTTATCCAGTTCATTAGCTAAAATATTTAAAAGGACTTCTGAATCTGAGTTAGTATTGATATGGCGGCGAGCAAGTTCAAATACTTTATCTCGCAATTGGTCGGTATTAGTCAAATTACCATTGTGTGCAAGCGCAATACCGTAAGGTGAATTAACATAAAAAGGTTGAGCTTCGGATGGGCTAGAACTACCTGCTGTTGGATAACGAATATGCCCTATACCCAGTTTACCTTGAAGCCGTTGCATATGATGTTCTTGAAAAACATCTTTAACCAAACCATTAGCTTTACGTAAACGAAAGCGATTTTGCTCATCAATAGTAACAATTCCGGCCGCATCTTGCCCTCGATGTTGTAACACCGTTAGAGCATCATAAATTGATTGATTAACTGTACTACATCCTACGATACCAACAACACCACACATATAACTATCACCTCAAATCTAATGCGCTAAAAAAGAAGACGAATTTTGGATATAATCAAAAAACCAACGAATAATAAAATGGAAATGTGGAATAAGCTGAGACTGAGTCCAATATTGAGATTGTGATAAAGGAGTAAAAGTATCAATAAAGAAAAGTACTGCAGCAACGACTAAAATACCACGTAACACACCAAAACAAATCCCTAAAACGCGGTCTGTACCTGATAACCCAGTTTTTTGAACCAACTGACCAATAATATAAGACACTATAGTACAAACCAATAATGTAGCAATAAACAAAATAGCAATAGCAACCGCAATTTTAACCACATCACTATCAAAATAAGTCAAATACTGAGTAATATGAGAATAAAATCGGCTAGCAATAAAAAAAGCAAGTATCCAACTGATAAGGGATAAAGCTTCTCGAACAAAACCTCGAACAATGCTAATTAATGCAGAAAAAACAATGACCCCAATAATCGTAAAATCAACCCAATTCATCATCATAATCACTCACAATCTTATATTAAGAATTTATTTTATTATAGTTACTGTATTTAGTTCGCCACTATAATACCTTTAAGTTTTGTCAAAGTATCTAGATCAACAATAACTTGTTCTGCTTGTTCTCTTTTAGCGTAAGGCCCAACCTGCAATTTAATAAGCTGATTAGGTTCAGGATTTTTGGGAATTAGCCTAACGTTATAGTTATTCAATCGTAATAAAGCTACAAGCTCTTCTATTTTTTGTCTATTTTTTAACGCAGTAAGTTGAATCATGTAAGGTTTAGTTTCTTGACTTGATACTACTGGCTTATTATTTACTGATGAAACACTATCATCACTTGTTGAAATATTATTTGAAGATAACGTATTTGAATTTTGGTCATCTTCCGGAATATAAGGAATATCAACAACCTCATTATTTGAATTATCAAGGTGGTTTCCAGATTCAGTTGGTGATGTAATAACTTGATTTTGCTGGTTAACAATTTCTGGTTGTAAAATAGGCGTTGAAGAAGTGGGTAAATTGGATTTATCGGTTAAAATCGATGGAGCAACTGCTGCTAAAATTAACAATAAAGTGGCAAAACCGACCCATCGATTTCGGATCCTATTTGGAGTGCTGTTATTATTTTTTTTATTTTCCATAAAATTAATCATCAATTTCAGCTAAGACTGCAGATACAGTATGAAAAGATCCACACACCACAATAATATCATTTTTTTGAGCATCTTGAAGTGCTGCCCGGTAAGCATCACAAACATGATCAAATGTTAAAACATTATGGGCATTATTCTCTACTAAATATTGTTTTAATACATCACAGCTACACCCTCGATCGCCATAAAGTGATGCACAATACCAAGCATCCCCATTTAATAACGACAAAGTACCTTTGATATCCTTATCTTTCAGCATACCAATTACAAACATGACTCGACCAATATGCTTATTTTCGGCTTTTAAAGAATTTAACTGATTAGCTAAATAATGCGCAGCATGAGGGTTATGTGCAACGTCTAAAATAACAAGTGGGTTAGTTTTTACGATTTGAAATCGTCCCGTTAGGCTTGCTTTACCTAATCCTTCATTTATTTGTTGCTGAGAAATCTTAATTGATGAATAATTTAACGCAGCAATAGCAGTGGCTGCATTTGCTAACGGCACATGAGGAGTCACTAAAGATGGATATTGACATTTGTCAGAACAAAATTCCCAAACACTTTTATCTGTTTGCTGATAAGACCAATTTTGATTTACCGCATATAAAGGACAATGGACAGCATTTGCAACATCAAAAATTGATTGAGGAATGTCTGGCTCCCCAACAATAGCAATACTTTTAGACTTAAATATACCTGCTTTTTCTCGACCAATGCTTTCACGAGTATTACCTAAATAATCGACATGATCTATAGCTATCGAAGTAATAATAGCCACATCAGCATCAACAATATTAGTCGCATCAAAACGCCCACCTAACCCGACTTCTAAAATAACAACATCTAAATTGGCTCGCTTAAATTGATATAAAGCCGCAAGTGTTGCATATTCAAAATAAGTCAGTGAAATATCACCTCGAGCATTTTCAATTTCAATAAATGCATTTATTGTTTCTTGCTCGGTCGATTCTTGATTATTGATTCGTACGCGTTCAGTAAAACGTAAAAGGTGAGGGGAACTATACACGCCTACTTGCATATTTGCTGCAAGCAATATCATTTCAAGTGTTTTACACGTTGTGCCTTTACCATTTGTTCCTGCAACAGTAAATACATAAGGAGCTGGTTGTAATAAGTTAAGCCTTTGAGCAACGGCTCTAACACGATCTAACCCCAAATCAATGGCCAAAGGGTGTAGTTGCTCTAAATAACTAAGCCATGATTGTAAATCAGACTTAGCATTAGGTTTCTTATTTTGAATGCTCACTTAATTTGTCTCGTTATTGGTGACATCATAAAAAGGGCTTGGTAATTTCATTAATTTAGCTAATAAACTGGCAATTTTAGAACGCATATCTTTACGATGAATGATCATATCTAATGCACCTTTTTCAAGTAAAAATTCGCTACGCTGAAAACCTTCAGGTAAGGTTTCACGTACAGTTTGCTGAATGACCCTTGGACCAGCAAAGCCAATTAATGCCTTAGGTTCAGCAATATTAATATCACCTAGCATAGCTAAACTCGCTGATACGCCGCCCATAGTAGGATCGGTCATCACCGAAATATAAGGTAAACCTTCATCTTGCATTTTAGCTAAAATTGCACTTGTTTTTGCCATTTGCATGAGTGAAAAAAGTGCTTCTTGCATGCGAGCACCACCACTAGTTGAAAAACAAATTAATGGACATTTATCAGCAATCGCCTGTTCTGCTGCACGTGTAAATAAAGCACCCACAACAGAAGACATTGACCCACCAATAAAAGCAAATTCAAAACAAGCTACCACAACAGGGATCCCTAATAAAGTGCCTTTCATTACAACCATAGCTTCTTTTTCGTGCGTTTCTTTTTGAGCCGCTAATAAGCGATCTTTATACTTTTTAGTATCTTTAAATTTTAGAATATCTTTAGGCGCTAATTCAGATCCAATTTCAACATCAGAACCTTCATCTAAAAACCGATATAATCTTACACGTGCAGGAATATGCATATGATGATCACATTTAGGACAAACCTCTAAGTTACGATCCAATTCAGCTTGATAAATAATTTGCTCACAGTTACTACATTTGGTCCAAACACCACCAGGAATATTCGCTTTTTTATGATCTGACGATATATTATTTTTACTTAGAATTTTCTCAATCCAGCTCATTATGATTCTCTCATTTGATACGCTTTTAGAAATATCGGGGTATTGTATAATATTTTGTAATAATTCTTAATAGTTGTTTTAACTTTTATCTTTTCAATCAATTTTTTTCAAAAATTATCTGCATTTAAATATAAAAAAATCAAAATAAAAGCTATAAAA
>NZ_LYST01000030.1 GCF_001693755.1 Gilliamella sp. wkB171 | reverse complement strand
CCATTCGGCAGATCCCCATACTTTACTCACCCGTCCGCCACTCGTCATCAAGTGCAAGCACTCATGTTACCGTTCGACTTGCATGTGTTAAGCCTGCCGCCAGCGTTCAATCTGAGCCATGATCAAACTCTTCAATTTAAAGTTTGATGCTCAATAACTGTCTCTGACATAATTCAAATGAATCTTCAGTGTCACTTATCAAGACTTAATTTTTTGAGTCCGTAGACTTTAATCTTTCGTCTCGCAAGTGCCCACACAGATTGTCTGTTTCTTCTTTTTAAAGAGCTGACAGCTTTAAATTTAACTAAACATTTTGTTGTTTCAGTTTGCTGTCTCAAGGGCTGCGTATACTACGCTACACCTTTTTATTCGTCAAGATCTTTTTTCAATATTTTTGATCTTGCTCTCTAACACCTTCTTCGTTTGTTTTTCACTAACGCCGTGTCAGTGGATGCGCATTATAGGCACTTTAAATTTTCCTGCAAGTATTTATTGCCACTTTTTTTCTGTTTGTGTTTTTTTTACACATTACGTATCAAAAACAAGCTATCTCTATACATTTTTTATTTAAAATCGCTTTGAATATTACAATTAAAATTAAAAGAGTAAAAATTGAATCGAACTTATCATCATCCAATTTAGCTATTTTAAATACGACAGGACTTTCATGTTATAACAAAAACTAAAATAAAGTCAGTGATAACACCATATAATAGATTCTAGTATTAATATTGTTTATCTTGTCATTTGAATATCTCTTTCCTGATTAAGTCAGGATAACCAAAATGTAACCAACATTTATTTATTAATGCAGAGTTTCAAAATTAAAGTGATCACTGATAGTTATAACAATACAGTATTGTTTCAATGCTTTGTCTGAATTTACATCGTCTATCACAATTGTGATCTTATTTTACTTGGTAAATCAGCCAAGCTGTCAATTACCCAATCAGCTTGTGCTAATGCTTCTTCAGTAATGGCATCACCCGTTTTGACTAAAACTGTTTTTTTAACGCCTGCCTTTTTACCCGACAATAAATCAGATACTCTGTCCCCAACCATATATGAACTTGCAATATCGATATTTAATTCCTTGGCTGCCGTTTGAATCATACCAGGACTCGGCTTACGACATTCACATTTATCAATCAATGGATCGTGAGGACAATAATAGATTCCATCCAAATCTACACCACGATCTTGTAATGACCAATCCATCCATTCTGTTAATGTATTAAACTGTTCTTCCGTAAAGATATTTCTAGCTATACCTGATTGATTGGTCGTAATCACCAACAAAAAACCCATTTTTTTGAGCTCTTGCATGGCCTCTATAACTCCATCAATAAAATCAAATTTATCAATGGTATGAACATAATTATAATCGACATTAATCGTACCATCTCGATCCAAAAAAATAGCAGGTTTCATGTTTACTTTTTTCCTTTTACTTAGGCGTTACACCAATGCATATAGCATATTATTGATTGACTTAGATGTCTAGACGTCTTAATATTCAGCTATCTACTCTTTGTCTATATATATTATGATACAATTACAGCATATTTCGAAAATATTTGAGCATAATAAGACCCCGATTCATGCTTTAAACGACATTTCCCTTCATGTTCCAAAAGGGAAAATCTATGGCGTTATTGGCAAATCAGGAGCGGGAAAAAGTACACTTATTCGATGCGTAAACCTACTTGAAAAACCAACCAGTGGCAAAATACTTTTTGATAACCAAGATATTACCCATTTATCTAATCGAAAATTAATTGAAGTACGCCGAAAGATTAGCATGATTTTTCAGCATTTTAATTTGTTATCATCTAGAACTGTATTCGATAACATTGCTTTTCCACTCGAACTAAATAAAACGCCTAAAAAGGTAATCAAGCAAAAAGTAAATGAGCTTATTGAACTTGTAGGTTTAAGTGAAAAGGCTGATGTCTATCCAGCTAATTTATCGGGTGGTCAAAAACAACGCGTCGCTATTGCTAGAGCGTTAGCCAGTGAACCTAAAGTATTATTATGTGATGAAGCGACTAGCGCATTAGATCCAGAAACAACACGCTCTATTTTAGCTTTATTAAAAGATATCAACCAAAAACTCGGTTTAACCATTTTATTAATCACTCATGAAATGGATGTGGTAAAACAAATTTGTGATCAAGTTGCCGTTATCAGTAATGGTAAATTAGTAGAACAATCATCGGTTGGCGAAATGTTTTCACACGCCAAAACTGATATTGCAAGGCAATTTATACAATCGACTTTACACTTAACTATCCCTGAGGATTATTTAGCAAGGCTATCACCTGAATATAAAGAAGGTTTAAATCCATTAGTAAGATTGGAATTTACGGGTGTTTCAGTTGATTTACCACTGTTATCCCAAATTGCTAAAGAGTTTGATATTGATAGTAACATTATCAGTGCTCAAATGGATTATGCTGGCGGTGTTAAGTTTGGATTAATGTTGACAGAAATGAAAGGCAAACCGAAAAGCACAGCATCAGCAATACAATTTTTAGAGAACAATAACACCAAAGTAGAGGTGCTAGGTTATGTTTAATTTTCTTCCTTCGTTTAAACCTTTTGAGTCATTATTTCGATTTTTAGCTGAACACGATTTTTGGGCAAACTTTGTGACTTTTTGCTCTTCTTTTAATGGCTTTAATGAAGCCATGTTATTCAAAATGGCACAAGCGACCGATGAAACCCTATACATGGTTATTTTGTCAGGTTTTTGGGGAACAGTTATTGGCTTACCGATAGGCATACTACTTTATACCACACGCAAAGGACAAATTTTAGATTGTTACTTAGCAAATAACGCTATTTCATTTATTACTAATGTATTTCGTTCCATACCATTTATTATTTTGATTGTCTGGATTATTCCTTTCACGACATTTCTTATGGGAACTTTTATTGGTAAACAAGCAGCAGTGGTACCACTGAGTATTGGTGTATCTCCTCTAATTGCACGAATGATCGAAAATGCCTTATTAGATGTACCAAAAGGATTAATCGAAGCAGCACGTTCAATGGGAGCAACACCATTACAAATAATTTATAAAGTTTTATTACCCGAATCATTACCTGTCATTGTTAACAGTATGACAATTACATTAATTACCCTAACTGGCTATATTGCTATGGCTGGTGCTGTTGGTGCAGGGGGACTTGGTCAATTAGCAATACAATATGGTTACAATGGTTATAAGCCTGCTATAATGAATACGGTTTTGATAATATTAATTATTATCGTATTTATTATTCAATTTATTGGCAATGCTATTGTAAAACGTGTTACTCATCATTAATTTTGGAGAAAATTATGTCTATTAAAAAGCTAGCACTTATCACTACTTTGGTGAGTGCATTTTTTTTAACGGGTTGTGATAATAAACAATCAAAAACAGAAGAAAATAAACCGGTAGAGCCTGTAAAAACTAACACGATTAAAGTTGGCGTGATTTCAGGTCCAGAACAAGAAGTTGCAGAAGTTGCTAAACAACAAGCTAAAGATCTTTATAACTTGGATGTAGAACTGGTTATTTTTAATGACTATGTCACGCCAAACCAAGCACTAAATGATGGCTTAATTGATGTTAACGCATTCCAACATAAACCTTATTTAGATGAACAAATGAAAGAACGTGGTTATAAATTAGCAGTAGTCGGCAACTCATTTGTTTATCCAATTGCTAGCTATTCACATAAATTAAAACCAATTGATAAATCAGCTGAAACTGGTGCCGGCGTGAAAGTAACCTCACCACGTGACGAAACCTTCTTTATTCCAGCTAGCTCAACGATAGCCATTCCTAACGATCCAACTAATTTAGGCCGTTCATTACTTTTATTACAACATGAAGGCATGATTACGGTGGATAAATCAAAAGGATTACTACCGACAGTACTTGATATAACCAGCAACCCGTATAATTATAAAATTGTTGAACTTGAAGCACCAATGTTACCGCGTTCATTAAAGGACGCACAAGTTGACCTTGCCATTATTAATAACGCTTTTGCAGGACAAGCTAATTTAACACCAAGCAAGGATGGTATTTTTGTTGAAGATAAAGAATCACCTTATGTAAACATTATCGTATCACGTGAAGTAGATAAAGATAATGACAATGTCAAAAACTTTGTTAAAGCTTACCAGACAGATGCCGTAGCCCAAAAAGCAAATCAAGTGTTTAATGGCGGCGCAATTCGTGGTTGGTAAAATCATAGCTAAAATATTATGATGTTTTTCCACCGACTTAATGTCGGTGGATGTTTTTAAGATATCGTAATCACTATTATAAAATGTATTTTACTCATGAGTTGTACCTGTTAACTCAATTAATATGAAACAAATAATCAACCCAATAGGCATTATCCATTCACCTTATAGTGAAAAATTTGCTGTGCCTCGACAACCTAATTTAGTGACTGAAGGTCAAGGTGAACTGCATTTGTTACCACCTTACAATAACCCTGATGCAATTAAAGGATTAGAACAGTTTTCTCATCTTTGGCTTCTATTTCAATTTCATCAAATTGAATTAGACAAATGGCGTTTAACAGTGCGCCCACCTCGTTTAGGCGGAAATAAAACGTTAGGGGTGTTTTCAACCCGTTCTCCATTTAGACCCAACCATATTGGTTTATCAGCAGTAGCGTTGAAAGATATCGTTATAAAAAACAAACAAGTCATTTTAAAATTAGGTAGTGTTGATTTAGTAGATGGAACACCGGTTATCGATATCAAACCCTACTTACCTTATTGTGATAGTTATCCTGAGGCAATTGCCGGTTATGCTCAAGCGATGCCAGATAAAACCTTAACCGTTGAATTTTCAAAACAAGCACAGCAATCACTAAAATTATATCAACTGACATACCCTAATTTAGCGACATTAATTACTCAAGTTATTGCTCAAGATCCAAGGCCTGCATATAAACAAAAAAGTTTGAAAGAGCAGGATTATGGATTTAGACTTTATCACTTTAATATTAAGTGTAGAATTTCTGATAAACATGCCATAGTTGAAGATATTGATATAGAAAAAAACAACAAAACATAAATCGCATTACTGCCGTTATTATTATAAATTCTATACTAGAAACACTTTTAGTTTATTAAGTAAAAAGTAAACTACCTAACTTATTGATATTAAAAACAATTAATAAGATATTTTTAGGTATTATTGTCATAAAAAGTTTTGTAAAGATTCTTTACAAAAATATCTGTCAAAACTGATAAAAGAGACTGACATAATTATACGAGTCTGGTAAATTAGAACTGGGTTTAATTTCCCTATATTTCACCTTACCACTAAAATTTTAACAAATTTTAGTGGTCCTTTTAGAAAGAAAAATCAATGATAATTGGTATGCTGTTTAGCTCTGATTTGTGCAATATCAATTGCATCAAATACGTAATGTTTTCCACAATAATCACAGTGAATATCAATTTTGCCACCATCTTCTTTTAGCATCTGATCTATTTCATTGGCAGGCAAAGTCATTAAGCTATCTTCACAACGTTCACGAGAACAACTACACTTAAATGTCACGTTATGTGTCTCAAATAATCGAACTTGTTCTTGATTATATAAACGATATAAAATTTCTTCAGTAGACAGTTCAAATAACTCATCACTAGTAATCGTTTGAGTTAAAGTACATAAATGCTCGAAAGAATCTGATGTATTTTCATTTCCTGGCAATATCTGCAATAAAATACCAGCAGCAACAGGTTTATTATTATAAACGCCTGTTTTGGCAAATAAACGTGTTGGCAACTGCTCAGACTGCATGAAATAGTTTTCAATACAACCAATAAGCGTATCGCTTTCTAATCCAACAATACCTTGATAACGCTCACCATTTTTAGGGGTAATTGTAATAACAATATAACCATTACCAACCATTTCTTTAAGTGTCGCATTATTGGCAATATCAGACTTTACACGCGCAACTCCTCGAAGTTGTTGCTGATCATTACCATTTACAACCGCTAAAGATAAAGGACCATCGCCTTGTAATTGTACTGCAATATCGCCCTCAAATTTTAGTGTAGCCGTTAACAAACTGGTTATCACCAGTAATTCACCTAATACTTTTTGTACAGCAACCGGATAAATGTGATTATCTAAAATTGCCTGATATGTTTGTTCAAGATGGGTGATTTCACCTCGAATAGCATGATTATCAAATAAAAATCGATTTAAAGTATCCATATTAGTTATTTTCGCCTAGTTGTCTATCATATTTAAATTTAATCAAGTTACGTCGCTCTTTTTTATCCGGTTTCCGATCCGGATGTGGCATAGTTAATGCGTTAAGTTTACGTGCTTGCGCTATTGTTTCGCGTTTAGTAATACTTTCTTGCGTTTCTTGATAAAGTAATTGTGCCTCCGTAGCAGATCTACGCTGTTCAGTAATGGCTAATACTTGGATGGTCTTTTGATCAGAACCTTGTCGAAGAGTTAAAATTGCACCCACTTCAATAATTTTACTTGGTTTAGTGCGCTGTCCATTATAATGAACTTTACCACCGTCAACCATTTCTCGAGCTAATGAACGAGTTTTATAAAACCTTGCAGCCCACAACCATTTATCTAATCTAACTGGATTCATTACATCCTCATATACATTTTTCATCAAGTCAATCTGATACTAAACACTAGTCAGATATCAAATATCTTTACAGGGTATATAAGGATGTTTTTACTTAAATCAATATTATGGATTAATAATAAACTCGTTTTCATTAGACAATAAAGTGCCAGATAATTTAAATGGTGAAATACTACCGTGTAAATCTGCACTATAATTAATGGATTTAGGTGGTTCTTCTATTAATTTCCACTCTTTCAATAGTAAACTGGAGATATTATAGGCAGTTAAATGTAACGAGACAAATTCAGTTTGCGTTGGATCTATTGTCGCTATTGCTTCAACCATACCGCCACTCACTAACGAACTAAAACTGACTAAAGTTTGATCTTGAGCATCAAATTTAACAACAAGATCGGGATATTTAATATCAATTTCATTAATAGAGCCCAGTTCAGCTTTACAAAATAAGGTTCCAGCATAAATACCTAATTTTCTATCTTGAACTAAGACTACATTAGAGCCTGACATTTCAAAATTGATAAAAACAAATGGAAAATCTGAATTTTTATCAATTAACATACCAGGTAAAATGGTTAACTGATCCACTTCTACTCGGCTAAATAGATCGGGTAATAAGAATCCTTCTGATTTTGGCGGTACTTGGTAATTGACACCAGCTAATAATAATTTTTCTAAATGTAAGGCGTTATCGCTCCAACTACCAGTAAAATCAAGATTACCTTCATTCCAATTTGCCATCGCTTTTTGAATTTCAACTTGATTATTTTTAAACTGTAATTGTAACAATGCCGATGAAAATACCTCATCATGCCAAACTACACTCTCTGCACTCAAAGTAACATCACTATCATCTACTATCCATTGTTGATCATAGCGTAGGTTAGTTGCATCAATATTCCCTTTATCAATAGTTAATTCTGGAAGTTGAATACTACTATCAAACATAGTTAATTGGCGAATAACTAACTTAGGCAGTATTGCAGAATAGCGGTCATCCATCGATTTAAAATGAATCTTATTAATCTTCAACTGTTCAATATCCCAGCTATTATCCGCCATTATTTTCAATTTACTAACAAAAAAACCGTTATCAACATTACCACCTAAATTGGTAACAGTAATAATATTATTTCGATGAAAGCCTTGAATAAGTACCTTATCCATTGCCTGTTGATTCAACATAACTTGCTGTGCCGTCAAATCAAACTGATAGTCTCCCTCACCTTGCGAATTAAATGACTTAATGCCACCATTTAACTGGTTTAGTGATAATTTATCTTGGTTATTATTGAGGGGAATATTGATGTTGGTATCCACAAATTTTAACGTGTTGGCTGTAAAATTATAATCTTTAGCTGTTTGTGAATAATCAATCACACCTTCGAAAACAGTAATATAATTGAAATGATTTAACTGCCAAAGATTATCTTTATCAAATCCAACAACTAATTTTTGCACATTGACCAATTGCTGCTTTTCATTACTAATCACAACATCATCAAAAGATAGCTCGTATAAATTTGAAAACGAATGACTTACCTTACCAATAGAAATAGTATAAGGGCTTAATTTTGATAATTGTTGCCCAATTAAATTTGCACCAAAAGAAGTCTGCATTAAAAAATAAGGTAATAACAACACAAACCAAATAATAGACAAGACAATAATTATAGATAATCTTAATCGTCGCATAACATAAATAGACTAAATGGTTAAATTAAAATATTAATAATTACATTACGATAACCGATTTTAGCCAAAATAGCACCTGATTTCGATATAAATGATTTGTGGTCAGATCGGTTTTACAGTTAATATATAGCGATAGACATTGGTGTCTTTTAAAATAACATATACAAATATAATCACCACCTGCCACGCTTTTGATTAAGCGTTGGGCTTGTTATTTTTTATTTATTATCAGTAAAACGGGAGAGCAAAGATGAAACAAATCCCAATGACGGTAAAGGGAGCCGAATTATTACGCGCGGAATTGGAAGAGCTGAAAAATGTTAAACGACCACAAATTACAGCAGCTATAGCCGAAGCAAGAGCGCACGGGGATTTAAAAGAAAACGCCGAATACCATGCAGCCAGAGAACAACAAGGCTTTTGTGAAGGACGTATTCAAGAAATTGAAGGCAAGTTATCACAAGCACAAATTATTGATATTACCAAAGTGAAAAACACCGGACGTATAATTTTTGGTGCCACAGTAACAGTAATCAATGTTGATACCGACGAAGAGACAACTTATCGCATTGTAGGTGATGATGAAGCTGACTATAGGCAAAATCTGATTTCGGTCAACTCACCTATTGCCAGAGGTTTAATTGGCAAAGAAGATGGTGACACAGTCCAAATTAAAACACCGGGCGGTGATGTAGAATTTGATATTGTTAAAGTTGAATATATTTAGTAAAAACTCAATTGCAAAAAAACAGGGCTGTTGCCCTGTTTTTATTTTGGTAAAGTGATTTTCTTTTCATCACTTGGTCTAAAAATGGTAAAAATAGAGCCTACTTGCTGTACAGCTAGTGCCTTGGTTTCACGGATAATTGCATCGCAAATTAATTTTTTACTATCACGATCTTCAGCTGACACTTTAATCTTAATTAATTCATGAAAATTTAAAGCGCTTTCAATTTCAGCAAGAACACCTTCAGTAAACCCATTAGCACCAATCATCACAACAGGTTTTAGATGATGAGATTCACTTTTTAAATACTGTTTTTGTTTATTTGATAAATTCATTAATTTTTTATCACATTAAGTTGTAATTTTGCTATTCTACCCTTATATATATGAGTAATCAATTGAAGAAACCTTCTTACACTAAGGATTTATTAGCGGTGAGTAATAAAAAACGCTCGGCAAGTTCAACACGCTGGCTTAATGAACATTTCAAAGATCGCTTTGTACAACAAGCCCAAAAAAAGGGATTACGATCTCGGGCATGGTTCAAATTAGAAGAAATTCAAAAAAGTGACAAGCTATTCAAACCTGGAATAACCGTTGTTGATTTAGGTGCAGCGCCTGGTGGTTGGTCACAATACGTTGCATCTTTAATTGGTAATAAAGGCCGCATTATTGCATGTGATTTATTACCCATGGATCCGATTGTCGGCGTTGATTTTTTGCAAGGTGATTTCCGTGATGAAGCTGTATTAAAAGCACTGCTTGAACGCGTTGGTGATCAAAAAGTTCAAGTTGTGATGTCAGATATGGCGCCCAATATGAGTGGTCAACCCGCTGTTGATATTCCTCGAGCTATGTATTTAGTTGAACTCGCGCTTGATATGTGTCGCGACGTGCTTGCACCTAATGGTAATTTTATTGTCAAAGTATTCCAAGGTGAAGGTTTTGAAGAGTACCTAAAACAGGTACGCTCAATGTTTAAAACAGTCAAAATCCGTAAACCTGAAGCTTCACGGGCAAGATCCCGAGAAGTTTATATCGTTGCAATGGGTATGAAGTAGCCAGTTGTATAATTTTGTAGTACCATTGCTAAGTTAATTTTAGTCGTAACTGTTAATTTTTATGAGAGGTTTTTCTTTTGAACGACATGGTAAAGAATTTGCTGATCTGGGGAGTCATTGCGGTAGTATTGATTGCTGTATTTAATCAATTCAGCTCAGTATCCAATAGTGGTCCTCAAGTCAATTATACCCAATTCAACTCTGACATCACGAGTGGCAAACTTCAAGAGGTGCATATTAACGGACGTGAAATTGTTGCTACCACTAAAGGTAACGGCAGTTATGTCACCTACATCCCTTATTTTGATGAAAAATTAATGGATGATTTGGTATTAAACAAAGTTGCTGTTTATGGTAGCCCTGATGAAAAACCGAGTTTATTAGTTAATATTTTAATCTCTTGGTTTCCAATTATCCTATTAATTGGCTTCTGGATTTTTATCATGCGCCAAATGCAGGGGGGAGGCAAAGGCGGGCCAATGTCTGTTGGCAAAAGTAAAGCAAAAATGCTCACTCCAGATCAAGTCAAAACTAAGTTTACCGATGTTGCAGGTAGTGAAGAAGCGAAGCAAGAAGTCACCGAAGTCGTGGATTTTTTACGCGATCCTGGCAAATATCAAAAACTAGGTGGACGCATCCCAAAAGGTATTTTAATGGTTGGACCACCAGGTACCGGTAAAACGCTACTTGCCAAAGCTATCGCGGGTGAAGCCAATGTACCTTTCTTTAGTATATCGGGTTCTGACTTTGTCGAAATGTTTGTTGGTGTCGGTGCATCTCGTGTCCGCGATCTATTCGAACAAGCTCGTAAACATTCGCCTTGTATCATTTTTATTGACGAAATTGATGCTGTTGGACGTAAACGTGGCGCAGGTTCAATGGGTGGTCATGACGAACGTGAACAAACCCTTAACCAAATGCTTGTTGAAATGGATGGTTTCGAAGCGAATAGTGGCATCATCATTATTGCGGCAACCAACCGTGTTGATATTTTAGATCCAGCATTACTTCGCCCAGGTCGTTTTGACCGCCAAGTACAAATTGGTTTACCGGACATGAAAGGCCGTGAACAAATTTTAGCCGTTCATGTACGTAAAGTTCCACTTGGTTCTGATGTCAATTTATCCGTTCTTGCACGTGGTACACCTGGTTATTCTGGTGCTGAACTAGCAAACCTTGTAAACGAAGCCGCACTATTTGCCGCGCGTCGTAATAAGCGCTTAGTCACCATGGACGAGTTTGAAGAAGCTAAAGATAAAATTAACATGGGTACTGAACGACGTTCATTAACCATGACTAAAGAACAGCTTATTTCTACTGCTTATCACGAAGCTGGTCATGCAATTATTGGTTATTTAATGCCTGATCATGATCCGATTCACAAAGTCACCATTATTCCACGTGGGCGTGCATTAGGGGTTACTTTCTTTTTACCTGAAGGCGATCGCGTTAGTGAAAGCCGTGAAAAATTAGAAGGTGACATTGCAACACTTTATGGTGGTCGGCTTGCTGAAGAACTTATTTACGGTGTTGATAAAGTATCAACCGGTGCATCTAATGATATTAAAGTCGCGACGCAATACGCCAGAGCGATGGTTACTCAGTGGGGCTTTTCTGATCGCTTAGGTCCGTTATTTTATGAAATGGATGATAACTCATCTTATGGTCGTCCTAAAGATATTTCAGACGAAACAGCACGTATCATTGATGAAGAAGTCAAAAAAATTATCGACCGTAATTTTGAACGTGCACGTAAAATACTGACTGAAAATATGGATGTACTTCACGCTATGAAAGATGCGTTAATGAAGTACGAAACTATTGGTGCTAAACAAGTTGCAGATTTAATTGCTCGTCGACCTATCACTGCGCCTGATGATTGGACAGAAAGTGACGAAAAAGCAGCAAATCAAATCCCAAATGAAGGAAGCGATACACCACCTCAATCAGAAAGTTAATCGACTTTAATAAAATATAACGCGCTACGGCGCGTTTTTTATCGATAATATTAAAATAACTATCTAATAAATAGGGCAAGAATAAAATCATAATCTGCATAAAATGCATGCAACAACTGTGCTCAAGAGTTTTCAATATCACACTAAAACATTATCAATAAAAATCGAATAAGGCTATAACCATGGAAATACGTTTTCAAAATCAAGTAATGGAGCTCTCTTATCCACAAGTGATGGGGATTGTAAATATGACACCAGATTCGTTTTCTGATGGCGGCAATTACAACAATCTTGATGATGCAATGCGTCGTGTCGATAACATGATCCAAGCCGGTGCCACATTCATTGATATTGGTGGAGAATCAACTCGACCAGGGGCGGCTGAAGTCTCGGTTGAAGAAGAACTCGATAGAGTGGTTCCTTTAGTTGAAAAAGTTGCCCGTTATTTTGATGTTTGGATTTCGGTTGATACCTCAAAACCACAAGTAATAACAGAATCGGCAAAAGCAGGTGCACACTTAATCAATGATATCCGTGCATTAACCGAACCTGGCGCAATTGAAGCAGCGTCCCAAACAGGATTGCCCGTTTGTATTATGCACATGCAAGGCGATCCAAAAACTATGCAAAATGCGCCACATTATGAACAAGATATCTATCAAGTAGTGGATGACTTTTTTGCTCAACATATTGATCGTTGCGTACAAGCAGGAATTGATCGACAAAAAATTATCCTCGATCCGGGCTTTGGTTTTGGTAAAACCTTGACGCATAATTATCGACTCTTAGCAACATTAGAAAAATTCCACCATTTTGACCTCCCTTTATTGGTAGGCATGTCACGTAAATCCATGATTGGACAAGTACTAAATGTACCACCACAACAGCGTATGCTAGGTAGTGTAACTTGTGCTGTCATTGCTGCAATGAAAGGTGCACACATTATTCGTGTCCATGATGTTAAAGAGACATTTGATGCACTACGAATTGTACAAGCAACATTAGCGGAACAAAAATAAAAAATGTTTATTTTGTAGTAGATGTAAAAATGTAAAATCTAGAGATTTTTGGGGTATACAAAAACGCATCCATTTCCTAAAAATTTTTAACCACGGATTGAGTTTTTTAGTTTGGTGTTGGTGTCAAACGTTTATGGTTTTGTGATTTTTTCTTTTTGGTGAAAACATCTGAGTTAGGGAATTTTTGCCAAATCCCCTAACCCTCCTCACAGCACAAGGACAAAGCGGTCTGCGCCCTCCACCTTCGTGTGGTCTTACGCACCGTCGCTAATTTGCTCCTGATAGAACAGCGTCTTGCCAAATTCCCTATTTGGCATACTAACCGCTATCAATTGTCGGCTCTTTGTAATTGCGCGAATATTATCTTTAATAAACGCCTTAGCTTATTGATGCAGAATTTTGCGATTTTTAAGATCCGATACTAAAATGCTACTCTTTCATTAAACTTTTCGACTGGAAATTAGATTCTTTTTTTATTTCAACGAGAGGTTAATCAAGATACCAGTCTCCCATTTGAATGCTGCCGAGTAATGAAATTGACATAGAACATTCGGCAGAATGCTGAATGAGGCGAGAGCGCACAGAAAGTAGGATACGCCGGTTCGTTAAGTGACAATTTACGAAGCGAGGGCAGTCACGCAATGACCAGCATAAGGCGGGGACAACTTTTTATGGAAATCGCTCCGCGATGATGGCCTCGAAGAGGCAAGTATCATGGATGATACGAGTAGTTTGTAAAGCGGGATTTCCACCACTCCCGCTTTACTCGGACATTTTCACCAAAAAGAAAAAATCACTAAACCATTAATACCCGAAATCTTACCATACAAAAAATCCTTAACTTCTTTTAAGAAGTTAAGAAATTAAAAAAACAAATTTGATTGATAAATAGAGACAATTACCGACAAGAAGTTTAAGGAAATATCCATATTTATGGATGAAAATCAATCAAACAAACCACTCACTGCAAAAAATCCCGACAAAAACCAATAATCCCACAGAATTATTATTCATAAACGCTTTAAAACAGTTGCTGCGTTGGCGTTGTTTGATTAATGTTTGTTGATAGATAAATAACATCAAGGCTAATGCTAACGCGCTATAGTATATAAACGATAAATGATTGATTAACCCAACAATAAATAAACAGAGTATGGTGATCATTTGTAACGCACCAATCATTAATTTGTCATAACAACCAAATAGAATTGCCGTTGATTTAATACCAATTTTTATATCATCATTTCGATCGACCATAGCATACTCAGTATCATAAGCGACCGTCCAGCTAATATTCGCTAAACAAAGTAACCAGCAAGTTAATGGAAATTGCTCGATGGTTGCCGCGTACACCATTGGAATGCTCCAACTAAATGCTAACCCCAAAATAACTTGAGGAAGATGAGTATAACGCTTCATGAAAGGGTAAATCATGGCGGTTAATAAAGCAAAACAGGCAATTAACCAAGTCAATTTGTTTAAAGTTAACAATAAACCAAGCGCTATCCCTAAAAGTAATACTAGTGTCCATAAAGCATTTTTGGCAGTTAATGCACCGCGTGCCAATGGGCGATTTTGGGTTCGTTCGACATGGGCATCAAAGTGACGATCGGCATAATCATTTACCACACAGCCAGCCGCCCGCATAACAATTACCCCTAAAACAAATATCACCGAGACATAAGTATAAGGCTGCCCAGTCAGCCAAATTGCCCAAAGTGTGGGCCATAGTAATAATAAGGTACCAATTGGTCGGTCTAACCGCATCAGTTGTAAATAAGCTAACATAATTTGGTGTTTATCTAAAAAGTAATAGCAGGATTATACCGTTTCCCTTAAAAGCTGCAATGTACAACAACTTGCGGATCGGTCAATAACATTAAGATTTAAAAGCAAGTTGTCATAATGAATAAACAACACGACACAGCTCAGATTGAAATCATTTGTAAATATTGTTCAACAATGACTGCCAATGCTTGATAAAATTGGCTAATGCCATTATTTTTTAATTTGGCTAAATAGTTAGATGACCAAATTATTAGATGTTGATTAATCAATTGCCATGCGGCTTGTGGTTGATTTTTATCTAACAACATAGCAAATGCCATTAACATTAATCCAAACTGATCTTCCGGCTCATTCATACCGGTATTAAGGGTTATCCCATGTTGCTGTAAAAACTGACGATAACGCTCTTGTGATTCGCCCATTAATAACTGTTCTTGATCTAAATAAACGGATCCCCAAGGGGGTGCAGGCATATCACCCTGCCCTTCAAATAACAAAGAAAATTGATAATCAAGATCTGTATTACTTATTTCTGTCATTAATGTTTGGCACTGCTGACTAATTAATGATGGATTTTGCCAATCAATAAGTTTATCAATATGTAATAAAGGATTAATCAGTGGCTGTACAATCTGGCTATTTGGCGAATAATAAAAAAAAGCACCTAACACTTTTGCCACCGTTGCGCATGCTAACTTATCCAAGTTATTCTATCCCTTAATTATCATTAGACGATTTTTTCATCTTGATGAGTAAAACTGTTTGTTACTTATTATAATGGAATTATCCATAAATTATAAAATACAATGCGCCCACAAATTTCAGCAACAAAAACACAAGCAAAAGCGATAATCGACAAGACCATCGAATAATTTGCTCGCCAAATATTGATAATCACTAACAACAAGGCAACTAAGATTAAAGCACATTCACCAATCATCCAACCACTTTGCTGAGCGGTGAGTTCTGGCGTAATAGTTGCCATTAAATTAGCATAAGGTATTTTTAACAATAGAATTAACAATCCGCCAATAAAAAAAACAACACTGCCCAACCGTTTCAAACCCAACATAGCGCTTGCAATCCCACCTAAAGCAAACATAGCGGTATACATTTGCAAGGCAGTGTAATACGTATCCCATGTTTTGACTGTTGGTAACATATAGGTTAAAACAATGGTCCAAACAAACACTATGCTTAATAAAATTAGAACGGCTGATAGTAGACCATTTACATAAGGAATCTTATTTATCTTCGAACAAATAACTCTAAAGAATTTGAACTTATCATTAGTTGGACAACACGAAAAATAATTTAATACTACTGAAGCAAAGGTGACACCAAATAATACGCCAAAGGTAAAAATTTCGTTACTCATCGGCGAGCGACCAATACCAAAAATCACATTTAATGCGCGTAAAGGATGCCCTAAATGGAAAGAAGCAATGATCATGCCTATCGCCATAAAAATCAGGCTGATAACATTAATTTTTTGAATAATAGATAATTTATCTTTTGTATGATTAACCAGATAATATAAGCTACTCAAAAACACCATACCAGCGGATAGTTGCCCAAACACTGTAAAAAACACTAGAGGTAATTCATGCATATTACACCTCCTCTGGATTGAGTATTTTACCCAAAGTATCACCCGAAGCTTTAGCTTGGGGATGTGGTTTAATCACGATATTAGGTTTTGTTAACTGAGCATCAGGTAATGGAGCAATATTACGTTCTTCACCATAGCGCTCACGTAATTTATCGATTTGGTCAAAATCTAATGCACGTTGTGGACAAGACTCTACACATACTGGTTTTAGCCCCTCGGCCACACGTTCATAACAACCATCGCATTTTGACATCACCCGTTTTTGGTGATCATACTGAGGTGCACCATATGGACAGCGCATTTCACAATAGCGGCACCCTATGCACACATCTTGATTAACCACAACTAAACCATCTTCCTTGCGTTTATGCATCGCACCGGTTGGGCAACCTTGCACGCAAGTTGGTTGCTCACAATGATTACATGAAATGGATAAATAATAGGTAAAAGTATCATTTTGCCAAATACCATCAACTTGCTGCCATGAACCACCGCCATATTCATATACGCGGCGATAATGAACACCGAGCGCATTATCTTTTTCATCTTTACAACTCAATTGGCAAGTTTTACAACCAGTACACTTAGCAGAGTTAATATAAAATCCAAATTGCATTTTGCTCATCCCCCTATTACCTATGATGTCAATGACATCACCGACAATGGTTTAATCTCAACCAAATTGGTGTGCTGTGGATTCGATTTAGCCAGAACTGAAGGCCGCATAGAAGTTAAGCGATTCACACAACCACCAATATCAATGCCGGCCGCATTAGTTTTAGCCCATAATCCTTGCGGAATAGCAATCACGCCAGGTAATATTCTTGGTGTAACTTTAGCGGGAATATAAAGTCGTCCTCGATCATTAAAAACTTCAACAAGTTGACCATGCTTAATTTGACGTTGCTCTGCATCTAGTGGATTGATCCATATACTGCTTGCTACAGCTTCGCGTAATTGAGGTAAATTACTATAACTTGAGTGACAATGGCCTTTAATATGAAATCCTATCATTTGTAACGGATATTTTTGCCGCATAGCTATATCTTCACTCCCCTCAATAGCGGGTAGATAAGCTGGAATTGGGTAAAGCATATCCTGCTCATCAAACTCCCACTGACCGGCTATCTTAGCTAATGCTTCAGAATAGATTTCTATTTTACCGGACGGCGTATTTAATGGCTGATTAATCGGATCATCTCGAAAATCTTTTAACGCGATTTGTGCATCACTATCAGCTAATTTACGGTCAATCACACCCATCCCATCAGTGTCAGCAAAAGGGGGTAAATCAGGATTTTGCTTGCGCATTCTTTCATAGCTATAAGCTATCCACTCATCTTGAGTTCGCCCTTGCGTAAATTTATCTTTAACGCCCATTTTTTCAGCCAATTCAGTCAAAACCTCATATGCAGGGCGATTTTCCCATAATGGCTTAATAGCGCGCTGCATTCGAATAAAATAGTGATAAGCACCCGTTGCATAAGAATTATTAATAAGATCATTGCTTTCAACCGATGATACATCAGGTAGCAATAAATCAGCATATCGTGCCGATGCAGTCATATGGGTATCCCACACTAAAATAAATTCACATTTTGATTCATCTTGTAAAATTTGATGGGTTTGATTGAGATCAGCATGCTGATTGCCAATTACATTACTGGCATAACTCCATAAGAATTTGATACCCACATCGAGTTTATCTTTACCCAGTATGTAAGAGTTTTTAGCTGTCATGCTATTTGGATCTGCAATAGCTTTCGTCCATAAAAAGAAAGGAATACTGGTTTTAATCGGATTTAAAAGGTTTAAACCTGGAACAGGATAAGTCACACTCCCTCCCCATGTTCCAATATTAGTACCACGTTTACCAAATTGACCTGTAATAATTGGTAATAACATAATTGCTCGAGCCGTATGCTCACCATTTTGCCAGCGTTGAGCCCCCCAACCTTGAGAGATCCAAGCTGCTTTAGCATTGACAATATCAAGTGCAAGTTGCCGAATTTTTGCAGCAGGAATACCGGTCTTTTTCGCTGCCCATTCAGGGGTTTTAGCCGTTCTATCATCCCCCAAACCTAAAATATACGATTTATAATCACTAAAAGGCGGCGCAGAATCAGGCAATGAGTCTGCATTCCACCCCACACAATATCGATTAAGCATTGCCTCATCAATTTTATCTTCTTCCAGTAAAGCATAGCCAATTGCGGCAACTAATGCAGCATCGGTACCGGGAATAATTGGTATCCACTCGGCATTATAACCAACCACACTTTCACTACGCCTAGGATCGATAATAATTACTCGAGCGTTGCTTTGTGCTAATGCATTAAACAGCTCTGTAACTTGCCCACCGCCCGACATTCGCGTTTCGGCAACATTATGACCAAACATCACAACTAAATCAGAATGCTTTATTTGATCCAATAATGAATCTTTAGCATTACCATAAATATAAGGTTGAATGGCGGTTATCTGCCCACTTGAGTAATCACCATGATAATTAAGAAAGCCACCAATACTGCTTAAAAATCGCTTACAGACATTACGCCCAGAAAGATTGGCGCCCGTCGTGCCTGTGCCATATTGATAATAGATAGCCTCATTACCATATTGGTTGATGGTATATTTAAGTTTATCTGCAAGAAGATTAATGGCTTCGTCCCATGAAATGCGTTTAAATTTACCTTCACCTCGTTTACCAATACGGAGCATGGGATATTTTAAACGCTCAGGATCATAAGTTCGCCAACGAACAGCTCGACCTCGCAGGCAAGGACGAATTTGATGCAATCCAAAGGCAGGTTCGTTAATACCGTCTTCCGATGAAATTTTAGTAATAATGTCATTTTTTACATGTACTTTTAATGGACATCGACTACCACAATTAACTAAACAAGCACTATAAAAAATCTTCTCATCATTAGTAGGATTTGGTGCTAAACTATTTTCAGTTGTTGGATTAGGCTCGGCATAGGCAAATGGTAATTGAAAATTATTTGCGAGTGCAGCAACGCTCCCGACAGCGAGCGATTTTTGCAAAAAGTCGCGTCGAGTAATTTTATTTTCTGACTTGCTCATCTTATTCCCTTAATTTTTGTGTGGGATTTATCTATCATAATACTAAAAGTGTAATAAAAAAACTGAGAAATAGGAAAAAAACAAATTAACTTCAAATAAATTAATATAATAAAAATCATTATCAAATAACGCAGCTTTAAAAAACGTATTTTCAAATAAGCATAAATTTAATTTCATACATCTTAATGAAAGATTGGTATAATACTCCCATTTATCCGGATGAATAGAAAAATTATGTCACAATCCACATATAATGCCGTTGATATTGAAGTCCTAAAAGGACTCGATCCTGTCCGTCACCGACCAGGGATGTACACGGATACTACCCGTCCAAACCATTTAGGGCAAGAGGTCATTGATAACAGTGTTGATGAAGCAATAGCGGGACATGCCAAACAAGTTAAAGTCACACTTTATGAAGATAACTCATTAGAAGTGATTGATGATGGTCGCGGAATGCCGGTTGATATTCACCCTGAAGAAGGCGTTCCGGCGATTGAACTATTACTGTGCCGCTTACATGCAGGGGGTAAATTCTCTAATAAAAATTACCAATTTTCTGGTGGTTTACATGGGGTAGGTATCTCGGTAGTTAACGCTTTATCAAAGCGTGTAGAAGTCACCGTTAACCGTGATGGGCAAGTGTATCAAATCGCGTTTGAAAATGGTGATAAAGTCGAGGATTTACATGTTATTGGTACATGTGGTCGTCGTAATACAGGGACCAAGGTTCATTTTTGGCCTGACGAAAAATATTTCGACTCACCAAGGTTTTCTGTACCACGTTTAACGCACCTATTGAAGGCCAAAGCTGTACTTTGCCCCGGTCTTGAAATCATTTTTAAAGATAAGATCAACAATACCGAGCAACGCTGGTGCTATCAAGACGGTTTAAAAGATTACCTAATGGAATCAGTGAGTGGTTACACGCTTTTACCAGAAGAGCCCTTTACTGGTAGCCATAATGGTGAAACTGAAGCAGTTGAATGGGCGCTACTTTGGATGCCTGAAGGCGGTGAACTGTTAACTGAAAGTTACGTTAACTTAATTCCAACGGTTCAAGGCGGTACTCACGTAAATGGTCTACGCCAAGGTCTGCTCGATGCAATGCGTGAATTTTGTGAATTTCGTAACCTATTACCACGAGGTTTAAAACTCACTGCCGATGATATTTGGGAACGCTGCGCTTATGTACTGTCGGTAAAAATGCAAGAACCTCAGTTTGCCGGCCAAACCAAAGAACGCCTTTCATCAAGACAAAGCGCTGCATTCGTTTCGGCAATTGTTAAAGATGCCTTTAGCCTTTGGTTAAATCAACATGTACAAGTCGCTGAATTACTGGCTGAAATGGTCATTTCAAGTGCGCAAAAACGCCTACGAGCATCAAAAAAAGTTATTCGTAAAAAGCTCACAAGTGGTCCTGCTTTACCGGGTAAATTGGCCGATTGTTCTTCACAGGATTTAAGCCGAACCGAACTCTTTTTAGTGGAAGGGGATTCTGCGGGAGGTTCAGCAAAACAGGCTCGCGATCGGGAATATCAAGCGATTATGCCGTTAAAAGGTAAAATCTTAAATACTTGGGAAGTCTCATCAGACGAGGTCTTAGGTTCACAAGAAATCCATGACATTTCGGTCGCTATTGGTATTGATCCCGACAGTGATGATTTGAGTCAATTACGATATGGTAAAATCTGTATTTTAGCTGATGCCGATTCCGATGGATTACATATAGCTACGCTGCTTTGTGCGCTTTTTGTTCGCCATTTTAAAGCCATGGTAGAACATGGGCATGTCTTTGTTGCCATGCCGCCACTCTATCGTATCGATCTTGGTAAAGAAGTTCACTATGCCTTGGATGAAGAAGAAAAAGAAGGGATTTTAGATCAGTTAAAACGTAAAAAAGGCAAACCAAATGTCCAACGTTTTAAAGGTTTAGGTGAAATGAATCCACTGCAACTACGTGAAACAACGATGGATCCGAATACTCGCCGTTTAGTTCAGTTATCATTAGATAATTCCGAAGAAACAATGGCATTAATGGATATGCTACTTGCGAAAAAACGCTCAGAAGATCGCCGTGAATGGTTACAAGAAAAAGGTGACCAAGTCCAACTTGATGTCTAACATAAAGAATGATTTAGAGGAACAATAATGAGTGAGATAACTCATGACGGAGTAGAAGTTCAATCGCTACGTACCTTTACTGAAAGCGCTTATTTAAACTACTCGATGTATGTCATTATGGATCGTGCACTGCCGTTTATTGGTGACGGTTTAAAACCAGTGCAACGACGTATTGTTTATGCCATGTCAGAATTAGGGCTTAATGCTCAAGCTAAATTTAAAAAATCAGCACGTACCGTTGGTGACGTTTTAGGTAAATATCACCCACATGGTGATAGCGCCTGTTATGAAGCAATGGTATTAATGGCTCAGCCATTTTCCTACCGTTATCCTTTAGTTGACGGACAAGGTAACTGGGGTGCGCCAGATGATCCAAAATCCTTTGCCGCTATGCGTTATACCGAATCACGCTTATCGAAATATGCTGAACTGCTATTAGGCGAGTTAGGGCAAGGCACGGTCGATTATACCCCTAACTTTGATGGTACATTACAAGAGCCGAAAATGTTACCGGCTAGATTACCCAATATCTTATTAAATGGTACCACCGGTATTGCTGTAGGGATGGCAACTGACATACCACCGCATAATATCCGTGAAGTGGCTAATGCCGCTATTATGTTAGCTGATAATCCTAAAGCAACACTGAGTGAAGTGATGGCTCACATTAAAGGACCAGATTTTCCAACTGAAGCCGAGATTATCACCTCACCAGAAGATATTGCAAAGATTTATCAAACTGGACGTGGATCAATTCGCATGCGTGCCGTTTGGAAAAAAGAAGACGGTGATATTGTTATTACTGATCTACCACACCAAGTTTCAGGTGCAAAAATATTAGAACAAATCGCCGCACAAATGCGAGCAAAAAAACTGCCGTTAATTGAAGATTTACGTGACGAGTCAGATCATGAAAATCCAACGCGTCTAGTGATTGTGCCGCGATCCAATCGCGTTGATTTAGAACAAGTGATGAATCATCTATTTGCGACAACCGATCTGGAAAAAAGCTATCGTGTTAATATGAACATGATTGGGCTTGATAACCGCCCAGCAGTGAAAGGCTTAGTTGAAATTCTTACCGAATGGTTAGAGTATCGCCGTAATACCGTAACCAGACGTCTAAACTATCGTTTAGACAAGGTTTTAAAACGCCTTCATATTTTAGATGGTTTATTAATAGCTTTTTTAAATATTGATGAAGTTATTGAAATTATTCGGCATGAAGACGATCCAAAAGAAGAATTGATTAAACGATTTGCCTTAAGTGAAACACAAGCAGAAGCGATTTTAGAGTTAAAACTGCGTCATTTAGCAAAATTAGAAGAGATGCGCATCAAAGGCGAACAAGCTGATCTAGCTAAAGAACGCGATCAACTACAAGCTCTACTTGGCTCACCAAGAAAACTCAGTAATTTAATCAAAAAAGAGTTACAACAAGATGCTGAAAAGTATGGCGACGATCGCCGTTCGCCAATCGTTGAACGTAGTGAAGCTAAAGCGATTACCGAACAAGAATTAACACCGTCAGAACCTGTTACTATTGTGCTGTCCGAAATGGGCTGGGTAAGAGCGGCTAAAGGACATGATATCGATCCAGTTGGGCTAAGTTATAAAGCGGGAGACAGCTTCAAAGCAGCAGCCAAAGGTAAAAGTAATCAACCAGTTGTCTTTATTGATTCAACTGGTCGCAGCTACGCTATTGAACCCAATACATTACCATCCGCTCGAGGTCAAGGCGAACCGCTTACCGGAAAATTGGCACTCCCTGCTGGGGCAATAGTTGAACATGTCCTTATGTCAGCTAACGAAAATCAAAAATTATTACTGGCATCAAGTGCAGGTTATGGTTTTATTTGTCAATTTAGTGATTTAGTTGCGCGCAATCGTAATGGTAAAGCTATCATTAATTTATCTAATCAGGCTCAGGTATTACCACCTATTGAAATTACTGATGAAGAAAGCTTACTGTTATCCATCACAAAAGCAGGACGCATGCTAATTTTTCCTGTTAAAGACTTACCCGAATTAGCCAAAGGCAAAGGTAACAAAATTATTTCACTTGCCGGTAGTGATGATAGTTTAGCGTATATGATGTTAATCACACCAACAACATCAATAACCTTACATGTTGGTAAACGCAAACTAACGCTTTATCCTGCTGATTTACAAAAATTTACTGCAGAACGCGCGCGTAAAGGTAGTGCTTTACCTCGCGGACTACAAAAAATAGATCGAATTGAGGTGAACGAATAATATGTCTTTTATTTGGGCGATTATTACAGGCTTTGTGTTAAGCATTGTCTTAAAAACAAGTTGGGGTTTTATACTGGGTCTTTTTATTGGCCCAATGCTTTATCAAGCATTTTGTAATAAATTAACCAATCAACGAACCCAAGCAAATCCAACGCTCTATCTAACCGTTGTTTTTGAAGTATTGGGACATTTAAGTAAAGCTAAAGGTGTGGTGACCCAAGATGATATCAATCTGGCTCGCCAATTTATGGATAGATTACAACTTGATAGTAACAGCCGCCAGTTAGCTCAAGAATCATTCAATCGCGGTAAAGCTAGTGATTACCCACTACGTTCACGTTTGGCTGAGCTCTATGCACAATACCGTTACCGACGTAATGTGTTAAATATTTTTTGTGAACAACTCATTCAAGCCGCGCTGGTTGATGGTCAATTGGATGATAAAGAGTTAGAAATTCTTTTTATTGTAGCAGATGAATTTAATATACCTCGTCAGCAAATGGCGGCGTATATCAAAATGATGATGGCAAGCTATCATTTTGGTCAAAATAGTCATGGTTACTCACAAAATCAATATAACCAACATAGTCAATATAATCAGGGTAATAATTATGGCGGTTACCAAGGTCGCTCGACTCAATCAGATTTGCAAAATGCTTACAAAATTTTGGGCGTTGAGCCGACAGCTGAAATCTCAGAAATTAAACGCGCTTATCGTAAATTAATGAATGAGCATCATCCAGATAAACTGGTATCAAAAGGTTTACCGAAAGAGATGTTAGAAGCCGCTAAAAAACGTGCGCAAGAAATTCAAGCCGCTTATGATCTTATTAAAGCATCCCGAGGATTTAAGTAGAGACTATCATTATGATGCATTGGCGTTCAATTATCAGAATCGTTGGATTGTTAATAGCCTTATTATCGATATTTATGCTTTTACCAGCACTGGTCGCGTTGATTTATCGTGACGGTGCGGGAGCGATTTTTGTTCGTTCATTTTTTGCAGCGCTAGTTTTAGGTTGTGTTTTATGGCTTCCTAATCGAAATCACCGCCATGAACTTACCACGCGTGAGGGATTTTTCATTGTCGTACTATTTTGGTTAGTATTAGGGACTATCGGTGCCTTTCCCTTTATTTTTGACAACCATATCAACCTTAACTTAACCACAGCTTTTTTTGAATCGTTTTCTAGCTTGACCACAACAGGCGCAACCACTATTGTGCATCTTGACCATCTACCTAAAGCACTACTTTTTTACCGGCAGTTGCTACAATGGCTCGGCGGGATGGGTATTATCGTATTAGCCGTAGCCATCTTACCATTATTAGGGGTCGGGGGTATGCAGCTTTATCGGGCCGAAATTCCTGGTCCACAAAAAGACAGTAAAATGCGACCACGTATTGCCGAAACAGCAAAAACACTGTGGTCAATTTACATTTTGCTCACCACCCTATGTGCTATTTGCTTATGGCTTGCTGGCATGAATGTGTTTGACGCCATTTCGCACAGTTTCTCGACAATTTCGATGGGCGGATTTTCAACCCATGATAATAATCTAGCTTATTTTAACAGTCCGGCCATTAATTATATTGTGACCATTTTTCTAATCTTATCGGGTTGTAATTTTGCACTACACTTTGCAGCACTAAATGGGTTTTCTATCAGTGTTTATTGGCGAGATCAAGAGTTTAGAACCTTCCTTTTTATTCTTATAATTTTAATTATTATCTGTGCTTTTGTTATTTATGTCTATCAACCACAACGCCATCTAAGTATTGATAAAATTATATTACAAGTAGTCTCAATAGCCGCAACCGTTGGCTTTACGGTTGATGATATTAATACCTGGCCGTCTTCATTACCTATTTTCTTACTTTCTGCATCATTTATCGGTGGCTGCGCTGGTTCTACCGGTGGTGGGTTAAAGGTAGTGCGTGTATTATTACTCTTTATGCAAGGTTCACGTGAATTAAAGCGTTTAATTCACCCTAACGCAATTTATACCTTAAAACTCAATAACCGCGTCGTACCCGAACGTATAATCGAAGCGGTTTGGGGATTCTTTTCTGCCTATGCATTAGTCTTTTTAGTCAGTCTATTTATAATTATGGGCACAGGCATTGATGCGACAGACTCTTTTTATATTGTCTCTTCATCCCTAAATAACTTAGGTGTTGGGCTAGGTAGTGTTAGCGATAACTTTGCTAATGTAAGTGATTTAGTCAAATGGGTAATGGTTGTCGATATGTTATTTGGCCGATTAGAAATCTTCACCTTGTTAGTATTATTTACACCAACTTTCTGGCGTAGCTAAGGATTGGTGATTTTTGTCAGGAATCATTTCTACTTATCCATCAAATTTGTTTTTTAAATTTCTTAATTTCTTAAAAGAGATTTTCTGGTTCGGTTTAGGTTTCGGACGTTAGTCGTTTTGCTGATTTTTCTTGTCTGTGAAAACGTCCGAGTTAGGGGATTTTTTGCGAAATCCCCTAACAACCCCTCGCAGCACAAGGACAAAGTGGTCTGCGACTTCCCTCCGCCTTCGTGCGGTCTTACGCACCGCCGCTGATTTGTTCCTGACAAAACAGCGCCTTGCCAAACATCCCTGTTTGGCATGCTAACCGCACTCAGTTGTCGGCACGTTGTAATTGCGCGGATATGAGCTTTAATAAGCGTCTTAGTTTATTGATGCGGAATTTTCGAGATTTAAAGTTCTATACTAAAACACCCACTTTCCTTAGATTTTTTTGTTTGGTTTGGGTTTCGGACGTTAGTGGTTTTGTTGATTTTTCTTGTCTGTGAACACGTCCGAGTTAAGGGATTTTTTACGAAATCCCCTAACAATCCCTCGCAGCGCACGGACAAAGTGGTCTGCGACTTCCCTCCGCCTTCGTGCGGTCTTACGCACCGCCGCTGATTTGTTCCTGACAAAACAGCGCCTTGCCAAACATCCCTGTTTGGCATGCTAACCGCGCTCAGTTGTCGGCACGTTGTAATTGCGCGGATATGTGCTTTAATAAGCGTCTTAGTTTATTGATGCGGAATTTTCGAGATTTAAAGTTCTATACTAAAACACCCACTTTCCTTAGATTTTTTTGTTTGGCTTGGATTTCGGGCGTTAGTCGTTTTGCTGATTTTTCTTGTCAGTGAACACGTCCGAATTAGGGGATTTTTTGCGAAGTCCCCTAACAACCCCTCGCAGCACAAGGACAAAGTAGCCTGCGACTTCCCTCCGCCTTCGTGCGGTCTTACGCACCGCCACTCAGTTGTCGGCACGTTGTAATTGCGCGGATATGTGCTTTAATAAGCATCTTGGCTTATTGATCCAAAATTTTCGAAATTCAGAGCGCTATACTAAAACACCCATTTCCCTTAGATTTTTTTGTTTGGTTTGGGTTTCGGACGTTAATGGTTTTGCTGATTTTTCTTGTCTGTGAAAACGTCCGAATTAGGGGATTTTTTGCGAAGTCCCCTAACATCCCCGCTTTACTGGGACGTAATTATCGTTATGAAAAAATCACTCAGCCAGAAACGTCCGAAATCTCACCCTACCCCAAAATCACCCAATCTCGTTCAGAACTTGAAAGAAACGCCTACATTAAAGTAAAAAACTTCCCCACTCTCAATCACAAAACCACTAAATTTTGATAAAAATTATAAATATTTTATTGATTATTTAGCCAATTACAGACAGAATTACTGGGCAGCATGTGCTGTATTTATTTGAGGTAATCACCTGACATATGGAATGGATCATGGATCCTACAATCTGGATTGGTTTATCTACTCTGGTTGTACTTGAAATCGTCCTTGGTATTGATAACATTGTTTTCATTGCCATTCTTGCCGAGAAACTTCCCCCCCAACAACGAGATAAAGCACGCGTCACGGGGCTAGCTTTTGCATTAATTACACGCATTATTTTACTAATGTTTGCAGGCTGGTTAGTCACTCTTACAACGCCTTTATTTTCGATATCAGGAATAAGTTTTAATGCACGCCAATTAATTATGTTAATTGGAGGGATATTTTTACTATTTAAAGCCACCATGGAGCTCAATGAACGACTTGAAGGTGCTTCACAGGAAGATGGCAAACCGAAAAAAACATCTCATTTTTGGACCGTTGTCGCACAAATTGTCGTACTTGATGCCGTATTTTCGCTCGATTCGGTGATTACTGCCGTTGGGATGGTAGAACATATTCCAGTGATGATAATTGCAGTATGTATAGCAATTGGAATCATGATGGTCGCCAGTAAACCGCTTGCCAATTTTGTTAATTCACATCCAACAATCGTTATCCTCTGTTTAAGTTTTCTATTGATGATTGGTTTTAGTTTGGTTGCTGAAGGATTTGGTTTTGCAATACCTAAAGGTTACTTATACGCCGCAATTGGCTTCTCGATTATGATTGAATTTTTCAATCAATTAGCGATCTTTAATCGTCGTAAAGCGTTAAACAAAAAACCATTACGTGAACGCACAGCCGAAGCGATATTACATTTACTTAAAGGCGATGCCGAAGAAGATCCAGACACGCATACCGTTGATGTTGTATCTGATGCCAATAAAAAAGTATCAGTATTTAATCATCAAGAACTGAGTATGGTTGAACGGGTACTCGGGCTTGCACAGCGTTCGGTAAGCAGTATTATGACCTCAAGATTAAATGTTGATATGATCAACATTAATGAAAAACGTGAAGTTATTTTAAAAGAAATTTTCGATAATCCACATTCACGATTAGTGGTGACTGATACAGCTTCAATTGATGAACCATTAGGCATTATTCAGGTTAATGATCTTTTAAAAGATGTACTACAAAACAAAGAGCCGATTGATATTAATGCACTAATAAAACAACCGCTGATTTTTCCAGAAACAGTCTCGTTATTAGTTGCGTTAGAACAATTTAAAAAAG
>NZ_LYST01000029.1 GCF_001693755.1 Gilliamella sp. wkB171 | reverse complement strand
ATTGGTGAAGATATGAAAATTGAAATAATTATCTGGATTAGTTAATAAGATAGAAGTAATCGAAATAGCACAACCTAAAAAAAAGTTTTTATCGATACCATATGCGATGTTTAAAAGATTGGCCTTCCCTAAATTACTGGCGCTAAAAATTAATTTCTTTTTAATAACACTGCCAGTATTGCAATACATTATTAGTTTCCTATAGTATTATCCGTTAAAGAAATTTAAATTTTGATTAGTAATTAATATTAGTTTTTTACAGTAATTAATAAAAAAACCTTAAGAATTCTTCCTCTCATATTATAT
>NZ_LYST01000028.1 GCF_001693755.1 Gilliamella sp. wkB171 | reverse complement strand
AGATTAGTAATGTCCATGGGTGAAGGAATGACCACAAAGGCAAAAATTGAATTTTTTTATACAAATAATAACTTACTAAAATCTATTTATTATAAAACAAATGTCTCTACTCGACCCAACAATAGAAAAATAGATTTTATTTATGATGATGATAATAAACTGAAAGAAACAATACAAACCCATTATTCAGATGAAAATAATTCAAAAATAGATAAGACAATAACTTGCTCTTTCTCTGATTATAATGAATATGGAGATTGGACAAAAGGTCATTGTATTAAAGATGGTAATATTGATTTAGGTGCTATAACGCGAAAATTAGAATATTAATAATAAAAAGAAAATATAGATGAAAAAACTTTTATTAGTAGCGTGCTGTTTGATTAGTTTTTATGTCTTTGCATCCGTTGATGATAACAGTAAAAATATTGGTATTAGTAATAATTATCTCATTCTTCTTTTCCCAGAGAATACTCCGCATTCTAATCCAATAAAAAAACAAGAATTATTTATTGAAAATATCCAACCAACATCTTTTACTAGTAATATAGAAATATATTCAGATGATAATGGTTTTATTATAGAAGAGTTTTTTCGTCATAAAAAAGATCTGTCAATGGATTATCAGAAGCAGGTATTAACACGAAATGAGAAAGGAATTTTAGTTAATTATTTAGTACAATTAGATGATCAAAAAAACTTTATAAATGTTAAAAATTCTAATCAAAAAACTATTGCAACTTATGAATATGATGAACAGGGAAAATTGATTTTTTCAGATGAGAAGTTTGATGAGAAAAATTATATAGGTACTTATTCTTATGATATAAACAACAATCTTATTCAATACAAAGAGCGAGAAATCCAAACAAACACGCCAGAAAAAATACTTACTTTTCCGTCAACAAATTTATATTATTATGATGACGAAAATAGATTAGTTTCTTCCAATTTTGAGCAGGAAGATCCACTATTAAATGGAGAAATTATATTGTTATCCAAAGACATCTATGAGTCTAAATATCGAACATCTACTTGCCATTTTAGTGAATATAATAAATATGGTGATTGGACTGTTAGTCAATGTTTTAACGGCGATAATGAATTAGACAAATCTGTAACGCGAAAGTTAGAGTATAGGGATAAATGATGAAAAAAATAATGTTGATGTGTTTTATTGTCATTTTTTTTATCATAGGATGCGATAAGGAAAAAGACACACATACAATCATTACAAATAATTATAACGCGATTCTTTACCCACCCCTCATACCCAATAAGAAACCTACTATGAAACAGAAGATTAAAGCAAATTTTTTAGCTGACAATAAAATAATGAATACGATTATAGAATCAAACTCAGATGGTTTAATTGAAAAAGTATTATTTGATGATGATTCACAGAATATGATCATTGATTATAAAAACAAAACAATGCATCTCAATGGAGTAGATGTAACATTACAATTAGATAGTGATAATAATATTCTGGGTTATTTATATATAAATAACGAGCAATTAGCATCGCTTTCATATAATGAATTAGGACAATTCATAAAACTTGAAGATATGCACCCGCTAACTAAAGAAAAACGGCAACAAACCTTTGGATATTATAATGGTTATACAATTAAATATAACGAGTTCCGAAAAAAAAATATAAATTTAAACAGATTTTATTATAACCAAAAAGGTGAGTTAGTAGAAAGTATTACAGAAAATTATATTATTACTGATGATAATTCTAAAACTGATAATTCTCCAAAACCTGATATAAATGTCAAACAATCCGATAGAAAACCAGAAAACTTAAAACCGAATGCTGTTAAATGTATTTATCTAAACCATAACCAATATGGCGATTGGACAAATGCTTATTGCGTGAAAGGAAATGGTGTAAAACTAGTAACTCATACTCGAGAATTAGAATATTAGTTATATTAATAACATGACTTATAAATATAGTTGGTTAGTATCAGATCAAAGTCGATAACGTCCTCAATAACGAAGTAGGTTACGCGATTACTTATCTACACTGTTATCAATAAAGAACCCCATCCCTGCAATTAATCCTTACATAAAAATAATACATAGATTCTTAATTTAACATATCCGCAGAAGTAGTTTTTTGATCAAATTAACTCATTGATCGTCTATAACGATCAATAACCAATACATGATAGCTATAAACTATTGATTATATAATTTCGATCGATAAAACATATTAATTTATTTTGCTTTTTGTTATTATATTGACGCTTTTTAAGCACTTTAGATTATCTAATCTGTATTTGATGTAGGTCTGATAAAAAATAACATATTTTTTAAAAGTAGAGGAAAAAATGAAAGCATTATCTATAGTGGCATTAATTTTCGCGGCAATATCAATTTTTGTTCCTGTAGTGGGAATATTCATTGCTATGGGATGTAGCGTATTAGCATTAATTACCTTTTGTAAACAACCAACATTATCAGGTATTACATTTGGTATTAATATAATCAGTACTGCATTTCTTTCACCAACATTAGCGCTGACAGCATCTGATATGCATAACACAGGGGAAGATGGAGTCAGCATGTATCTGTTTTATGTGGGATTTCATGTAGTGTTAATGCTTATCGCATTTATAACGCTTTTTATCTTTAAAAAGAAAAAAAAGCAGAATCCATAACATTATTGATGAATATAACTAAGTTGAATCAATAAGTTTATTTTATTGTTTTCTTAGTCAAAAAATAACAGGTAAGTCCAGGTGTCTAATTTAATTATACATAGAAAGTCTCAATTTTATTGGGGTGGAGTATTTTTTTCTATTTATGTAAATGGTGTTGAGGTTGAACGTATTAAACGTAAAGAGACAAAAACTATTCCAGTTACAGCAGGAAGAATTGCTTTAGAAATACGCAAAGGAACGTTTAAAAACGCTATATTTTTTGATATTACAGAAAATGAAACTAAATCATTTGAAGTATCAGTCAAAAATACGTTATTGCATACGTTAATTCCAATTTATTCATTTATTGTAAAAGACTCAATATTTAGTATTGAACCACTAAAACAATAATCATGTGATGAAAACGATGAAAAAACTAGGTACTCAATTTTTTGTACCTAGTTAATAAATTAACCTATAAAGGTTCGCAATATTTTTTATTAACTACTACATCTCTAAACTTCTTTTTATCAGTAAAACTCCGACTAATATTAGTACATAAATCCGTAAAATTATCTGTGCCATCATTTGATTTATAGAAAAATGGTTTAATACTTACACAATTTTCATGTTCAAATATTGTTTGTAATAAAACACGGTCGGAGGTAGCACAAGAATGACCCCAAATATAAACTTGATACATATCTTGCTCTAGAAAAGTTAATAAATCTTTATAATTAGAATTTAACAAATAGTGAAGTGACTTTGAATATTTCAAATATCGATTATCATTTTTATTTTCTAATTCTTGATATGAACTGTCTTTTTCATCACCATATCCAAATATGATAGGGTTATGTTGATTGTTTAATTCACCGTGTATTTGAATAAGTTT
>NZ_LYST01000027.1 GCF_001693755.1 Gilliamella sp. wkB171 | reverse complement strand
CCGCTGAATGCGTTATCGATTGTTCATTGTCTTTTTTATTATAACCGGCTGGCATTGATGGCATGCCAATGGTGCTGACGCCAACACTGCTGCTACTGACTTTATAATCCGCTTTATTTTCGATATGATTTTGATTAGTGGATAGTTGAAAAAGCGAGGAACTAAATCCACCGGACGAACTTAAGCTTAAGTTTGAGGTGGTCAAGCAGATGACTGCTGACGAGCAGAAGTCAATAAAAGAGATTTTAGACGCTATGATTTTAAAACATCAGGCTAAGCAGTTGATTGGTTAATTAAAACTGAGCGAGCTAAACAAGAGAAGTAACACAACACAGTAAATAATAGCGCAGATTAACGGTGTGCCACCACAGCTAACCACAACTAACTATTACGGAGTTAACTATAACTAAGACATATATTAACCTACAATCCAACCACAGACAAAGCATCACAACCCACTGAGCGGTTTTATACCGTGGGTTACATGCCACAAGGCACAAAACTCAATCTCAGATCACAACTGACCATTAAAGGCAGGTGGCTGGAGCAGATAGGGTTTTATGTAGGCTGCCCTGTTATCGTTAAGATTGAACAGGGCAAGTTGATTATTGAACTGGCGATGCAGATCTAAAAGTTGATAAACAATTTGCTCAGGTCTACATTATACTAAAACCAAGTTTTTTATACTAGGATTTGTGGGTCAGTATAACTATTTTAACAATATTTCTGGTGTAGCAAATCCTGTTTTTATATCAATATTGTATTGCCCACCATCCCACCTATAAGCCTTAAATTCACCATCTTTTTCATAAATATTAGTAAAGCTATCACCAAATTTGTCATTTTTTGAACAAATACGCCATATAACTTCACCACTAGAATTAATCATAAAAACATTTCTTGAAATTTCTAAAGGCTTTTTTTTAAATATAACATCACAGCCGTCTATTAATACTAGTTGTAAATTATTATTTATATTAATAGCTTTATTTATTATTTTTTTATCAATACTTTTTATCATTTTAGTGGTCTCGTATTATGAAAATTTTCAAGTGGTATTTTATCTATTAATTGATATTGAGTTCCCCCTTTATTTGGGGCACCAAAATTGGGCTGAGGCGCAACTCTACCGACTTGTAATCTCGTTCCTGAAGGTACTTTAACATCAGAAATAAATGTTGGTATTGTAGGTAAAGCCAAATGTTGTTGTATTTGTTGTGGTGTCATACCTTTGATTTCATCAGCCCTAACTATAAATTGACCTGCAACGTTATCATTTGTATGAACACGCACAAAGTTAAGTTCACTAGCCGCAGTAAACTGTCGTACCTGAGTTGATGAATCATATGGAGCACTCCATCCTCTTTCAATAAATGGTTTATTTGCTTCTCCTGCACTAATTGTTTTAACATCTTTTATTTGAGTTGATGTTAGACCCGTTCCCTTTCCAGCATTTAATTCTTGCTTAAATGCATTATATTCATTAATCGCCTTTTCTGCTTTAGCTAAATCTACCGCACTTATTTTACCGTTAACAATGCCTACGCCTTTTACACCATAATATAATGAAATTACATCCGCTATTTTTTGTGTATACATGGCAAATTTAAATTTAGATGCCGCTTCCTCATAACTAATATTATTTTCTTTGGCATAGTTATTAATCGCATAACTCCACTCATCTGGGGTGTAACGATTTAAATAGCCGATAATTTTATTATAGTCATCTTGTAAATATTCACTGTAAGGGTAGCGTCCAAAATAAATTTCATATTCGTCTTTAAAGGCTCTGAGTTTAGCTAATTGAGCACCACAAGCAGCAGTAGTATTATTACCGCTACCGGCGCAAGCATCCAAAAATGCCTTATCATCTTTCTCATCAAGCTCATTAATCTGTTTTAATTTATCTAAATAATATGCTCTTTCTTCATCCGTCATTTCTGTGAAAGAAAGCTTACCTTCGATTCCTTTTTTCTGCCATGAATCATCACGACTTAAAGCATTATTCTCAACCGCATTTTTACCACCAGCAATAGCGGTATTAATATCCTGAGCATCACCACCTAATGCGGCAATAGTCAGACCGGTGGCCAGTTGGGCGAGTGCGCTGACTTGTTGTTTTTCATCCTGATTTAATTCATCTATACTTTTATTCGGATAAAGAATACTGGCAATGACTCCTGCGCCTCGCTCACTGACCGCTGCACCAACTCCGCCAACAACAGCTGAGTTACCTTGTAGCTCGGCAACCACGGCCCCAAGGATGGCATGACTGATAGTGTTAGCGACCTTATTGTCACCGGTTTGCTGCTTGATTATTGTGGCCAGTTTTGGTGCCAATGCACCAGCTACCGCACCGGTCATGTCGCCGGTGATTAAGCCATTGATGATATTAATCGCCATGTCGATGCCTTGACGGGTATTACTTCCCATCGCTGACATGCCTTCATTC
>NZ_LYST01000026.1 GCF_001693755.1 Gilliamella sp. wkB171 | reverse complement strand
TGCCTTAAATATTGTGTTACAAGATCACATAAAAATAATTGACGCTAAATGGAATTATTTATTTACTTGGATGACAGATAAACAAAAAGAGACTTTTTTCGATAATAAAGAAACATTACCTTACTTTATTCATTTCACCGGCCCTAGAAAAATGTGGCACATCGAGCATGAAGGTTTGTCACAAAATTTATATCAATTCTATAAACATTTCACGCCGTGGAGTAATGACGTCTTAAAATCTTACAAAAATAAAATGAGAGCGGTTGATTATAGAGTTTATGCCAAACAATTTTTTCGAAAAGGGGCGATAGTTAAGGGAATAAAAAGTTACTTAATGTATTTATATAGAAAATTAAATCGTCATTAAATTAAGGAAG
>NZ_LYST01000025.1 GCF_001693755.1 Gilliamella sp. wkB171 | reverse complement strand
CGTGGCCAGTTTTGGTGCCAATGCACCAGCTACCGCACCGGTCATGTCGCCGGTGATTAAGCCATTGATGATATTAATCGCCATGTCGATGCCTTGACGGGTATTACTTCCCATCGCTGACATGCCTTCATTCATCGCTTTGTCGTAGGCTTCTTTATATATTTCTTGTTGTTCTTTGTCGGTTAACGGTTTATCGGATTTTTGTCTTTTGTCTTCTACCGCTTTTTTCGCCTCTTCTGTCGCTTTAATGCGGTCTATGGTGTTGAGCATGGTGAGTGTTTCACCACTAATTTCACTCACTAACCGGGTTTGGTCTATTTTGCTTTGTTCTTTTTCTTTATCAAAGATATGCTTAAGTTCATTACTGGCATGCTCAGTATCCCGACTTAACTCATTGATATCCTGCTTTTGTTCATTCTCATTGCGGATGATGATGGTGCCTTGGGACACCGCTGAATGCGTTATCGATTGTTCATTGTCTTTTTTATTATAACCGGCTGGCATTGATGGCATGCCAATGGTGCTGACGCCAACACTGCTGCTACTGACTTTATAATCCGCTTTATTTTCGATATCAGTAAAGCTAATTGTGCCCGTATCAAGTTTGTTTTTACCGGTATCTTCGGCTTCCGATGCAATCACCGCCCCTTTTAAGTCAGTATTATTACCAACTTTAATATCATACCCACCTTTACCTGCAAATATGCCTGACTGGTCTGTAACACTTTTCCAGTTGCTGTCCATTTTGGAGGTAGAATTAGCCGCATTAATACTGCTTGTACCGCCAAGTGAAAAACTGCCACCTACTGAGCTTGAGCTGTTTTTCATATGATATTCATCACTATCTTGTTGTGAGGTAATATTCAGGTCATGACCAATATCAGCAACAACGCTGTCGCCTTTTATCTGGCCAGCATTAATATTGGCATCATTGCCTGTTATCATCGTTAGCTTATTGCCGGCTTCTATAACACTTTCTGTCCAGTCTGTTCCATTCCCTTTTTCTCGAGATTTACTTTGACTGCCGCTGGCTGATATATTAAATCCATTCTTTTGACCACCAAAGTTATACCCGACACTTACCGAACCACTGCTACTTTTTTCTTTAGTATCGGTTTTAAACGTGTTTTCTTGGCCGATAATATTAATATCATGATTAGCGTTAATGGTTGCATTACGACCTGCTTGTACTTGACTGCCAATGACATTTATATCACCACTATTGCTTTCACCATTGCCTGTTGCAATGATAGAGACATCACGCCCCGCTGCAACCGATGAGCTAACCACGGTATGTTGTTCTTGATTAACCGTACGTTTGGTTTTTTCACTGCCAAGGCTAATATTAATGCCCACCGAAGCCTCAGGCACACCATCTTGTAAATTTGCTCCTGTTTCTAACGCCGCATTACCCGCTTGTAAGCCCGCTTTAATTTCCATTAATGCTTTGGTTTTATCATTGGTTTGCTCTTTGGCTTGTTGTAGTGTTTGAGTTGCGTTGTATATGTTACTGGCTGTACCCGAAACAGCAACGGTCACCCCTGTTTTTTGATATTTATACTCTTCTTTATGGGTAGTTTTAGCATCTAACGCTTCAATATTGACATTTTCACCTTGCATTTTAATATTTTGCTTAGCAATAATATCACTGCCTTCAACGTTAATATTTTTGCCCGCATGAATATTAACACTGCCGTCGGTACTGCCAACGACACTACCGACATAAGCTTGTTCGGTATCGGTTTGTTTTAGTGACTCTTTCTCTTTACCAATGGTAACACCAATACCACCACTGCTCATTAACCCTGATTTTTTCTTTTTTGTTTCTTCTTTTCGGTAATATGACTCTTCTGCGGCATTAACCGTAATATCTTTATCGGCATAGAGATTGACATCATGGGTACCAACTACCTGACTACCGGTTACGGTTAAATTATTGCCAGCACTAATAGTCACACTATCACCACTGAGCATACTCCCTTTTTGAGTCGTGTTATCAATTACGGTGTGTGATGTACTTGTGGTTTTGTTTAAAAAACCTTTTGATTTAGTTTTATGAAATTCATCTAAAAAGGCGGTTTCGGTTGAAGAGCCTATTTCAATATCATTGTCTGCAATTAAATTTAATCGATTCCCCGCTTCAATATCGACTGTTTTGGCATTGATGTTATTACCTGCAATAATATTTACATTATTGGCCGCACTTATTCCGGTGCCAACCACGCTTTTTTCATCTGTAATGCGATAATCTTTTTTTCTTCGGTAATCAAATTTTTCTTCAATGTCAGCTGTGGTAAATTGGACATCATGGCCCGCTTGTAACCAGGTTGTGCCTTGTTCGCCACTGTTAATTATCCAGCCAGCCTGGGATTTAATGTCATGTCCTGCATCGATTATTATATTGCCGTCATTTACCTGAATAATGCTGGTTTTATCAATATTGGTCAGTGAATTTCTTGCTTTTGTTTGGGTTCTTGTGCTGGATAATAAATTAATATCATTATCTGCTGATAAGTAAACTAATTTATCCCCCACCAACTTACCATAATTGGTAATATCATTTTCAGCCGTTACCCCAACTTTATTACCGTAAATAGATCCGGTATTGTTGACATTGTATCCATTTAATAAAACATTTTCTTTTGCCTGTATTAAACCTTTATTGTCAAGCTGTTCACCTTTTATAAATACATTTTCGCCTGAAATAAGTGCACCATCTGTACCTAGCTGTGTTCGATTAACAATATAGACTTGTGGAACCAACACATCGATGTTTTCACCATCAACGGTAATGGTTTTTTTCATTAACAAGATCATATCGGTGGTTATGGCTCTCATCTGCTCTGCCGATAGTTCAACACCCGGTACAATTCCATATTGATTTGCAAAACTTATCCCTGCATCCATTAATGCCTGATATTGTTCAAGATCTGAACGATAACCCTGAAGATAGCGATTACCTGTTAAGCCAATAATCTGCTCACGAATAAGTTGCTGTTCGTAATAACCATCACCTAATCGTTTTTGGATTGAGTTTGGATCCACTTTTAAGCGATTAAGCATATAGTCAGAACTCAGCCACTTTTTACGTTGTGTAAAACGTGGATCGGTTTCAACGATATAACTTGGATTATATTTATTGACAATCCATAAACTATTATCAGGCAGGGTAATAGTTGGATCATATGTACTAATAGTTTTGATTGGAGCCATTATGCTATCAGCTTGAGCGGATTCTGGCTCTTTGATTGGTGTTTTATCCGCTGTATTGTTGTTTATATGATCAGTAATAATATCTTGTAAATTATTATCAGGTTTTTGACTGATAGCCGTTACATTATCAAATTTATTTGTAGGTACTGCAATATTCGATATTTTGTCAACTTTCTTATCATTCGGGGTTAGTTTAATATCAGTATTGTGTATTGGTTGTACAGGCTTTGTAGCGACCTCTTTAATGTCATTGTTCACTGTAATTGGCGTCGGGGTATTTTCTACCTTAACTGTTTCACGCGGTACCTCTTTTAATTCAGTTTGTTCAAAGATTTTATGATCTAAAATATTAGAATTTAAACTATCATCATTGAATATTTCATCAGGTTTATCATAAGGGGTAGAGGTGGCTCTATAATCTTTTGTGTCATTTTTCCAATGCTCTATTTTATTGCCCGAATACACATATTTTGAAATAGTTTCTTGTGAATAGTTATTTAATTGTTGCACATTAATATTAACGGTTTTACCGGCTACAATTTTACTATCCTGATTATTTAATATTTGTCCCTTAATGACTATATTATTTGCAGCAGTGATTTTACCGGGATCTGTTTCTAGTACTACAGTGCGATATTTTGTTTTAATGATTTTGTAATGCCAAGAATTTGTACTTGTATAACCATCTTTTTTAATTTGGATTCGTGATAAAGCACCAGTCGGTCTTAAGTACTCGGGAATGTCTTTCCATAAATACCAACAGCCCTTATCGTGCTTCTCACAACCGTATGATTGAGGCCTTTTTCCTCTGAAGTATTTACTTCTGATACGATATAAAATCTCATCAGGTGAATATTTTTCAAGTCTACCACCAGCGATAAAATACTCCTCCATTTCTGGAGCTTCATCACTTTTGCGCATTTCGGTTATGATATGATCATTAATGTTATTAATTGCATTAGCATTAATATATAAATCGCCATGAGACTCAATATTTGCCGAGTGATTGTTGATGACATCTGCATTACCTGTCACATTTAAATTCTCATCAAGATCACCACCAATAATAAAATTGCCTAAGCTGAGTAACTGAGCGTGAGTATAATTATTTAAAGTGTTAACGCCTAAATGAAAATTTTGCCGAGCAGCAATCACCGGTGCCACACCATTTTGTGCACGATTATTAAGTATTGAAGCTTTTATTGCTAAATTATCAGCATATATTCGCCCACTTTCTAAGTTATCTAATACATTGGTGCGAATGACTGTTGTGTCACCATTAATTAAACCATAATTATTAATGGTTTGATGATTGAGTGCTAAATAGCCAGCGCTAATTTCTGATTGTTTTTCGTTAATTAATTGCTTACTTTCTAATGAAATTTGTCGGCCAGCAGTCATTTTATTTTTATTAATAATGTCTTTTTGCGTACGAATAGACAGATGACCATTGGTGGTTATTTCATTTTCATTAATAAAACTTTCATCTAAATCGAGCGATAACTCATTTTGACTTTTAATTACACCATCACCATGAAATGATTGTGTTTTTAAATAAATACTATCAGCAAGTAAATTTGCTTTACTATTGTCAAAATCTTTTGCGTTAATAATAAGGTAATGACTAGCATTTAATTTTGCGAATTGATTATTTAAATGGTCACTTTCAAGCATAATATTTTCTGCTAAATAATCTGATTGCTGATTATCCATACTTTGTGCTTTTATGCTTATGAGCCCATTAGTTTTTAATGTAGCTGCTTGATTATATAAATTTACGGCTTCTAATAAAATACCATTATTAGATAACAAGTTAGCATAGCTGTTATTGATATTATTTGATGCTTTAAGATTAATCAAGCCATTAGCTGTCATGCTGGCAGCGCTATTATCGATATTATTGGCAGCATTTAAAATAATATCTTGTTCTGAATCCATTTTAGCTTGCTGATTATTGATTGTTGTCGCATCAATATTAACCGAAGCTTTTGCTTGTAATTCACTATTTTGGTTATTGAATTGATTGGCTTTAATAGTAAGTGATTTTTCACTAACTAATTTAGCATATTGATTCATCAAGTCTTGTGCATTAATCGCTAAATCGCCTTTTGTAAATAATTTCGCCTGTTGATTATTCAGCGTACCTGCATCAATTGTTATTCCTTTTAGCCCCGATAATAGTAATGCCGATTGATTATCAAATTGGTTGGCTTTTAAGGTTATTTGCGCTTGTGATTGTATTGTCGCATTATTATTCTTAAGATTATCACTGATTACTGTAATTGCTTTTTCGGCAACTAAAATGGCATCACTATTGTCAAATTCTGGACTATTAATCGTAATTGAATCATCAGATTTTAGTACCGCTTCTTTATTGGTAAGGTAATGACTATTTATGTTGATAGATTGATTGCTAAATAATTTTGAGGCAGTATTATCAACGTTTTCACTCGTGATGTTGATATTTCCTTTACTACTTAACATCGCTTTTCGATTATCTAATTGCTTTGTATTGATAGTCAGTGATTGCCCACTCCCCATTTGGCTGCCGGCATTATCAATTTGTTCACTATTAATAATCATATCTTGATTAGCAACCCATTTCGCATTGCTATTTTTAAGAGTATGTGCATTAACGTTAATTTTACCTTGAGCACCGAGTTCTGTTGATTCAGTATTAAGCTTATCAGCATAAATATTGATATCATTATCACTCATTAACGTTGCATTATTATCAATCAATTCTGTTGTTGAAATGTCAAGGTTGCCAACACTATTTATTGATGATTCAGAACTCGTAATTGTGCCAGATTTCACACCTAAATATTGCAACGACGTTAGTACTGCTTTTTTGATATTTAATGCCTGTTGATTATCAATATTTAGATTACCTTTGCTTGTCATTTTAGCTTGATTAAGCGATGCAATTTGGCTTTTTAGCGTAAAATTACCTTCTGTAACATATTCTGCAGTGTCACTTATTAACTGCTTAGTATCAATATTGATATCACCTTTACTGGAAAGTTTAGCTTGGTTAAGTGACAAGTTTTGGCTGTTTAAATCTAAATTGCCTCCACTTACATACTGAGCATTATCACTTGCTAGCTCATTAGTTTTAATATTAATAGCTTGCTTAGCTTTAATTTCACTGTTTTGATTATTGACACTAGTAGCCGTTAGTTCAATCTTATCATTAGATAAAATAACGCTATGTTCATTATTAACATCGGTGGCATGAATATTAATAAATTGGTCTGCCCAAAATTTTGCATTAGTGTTAATAAAATTGTCTGTTGTAACATCAATAGCACCATCAGTAATCAATGTCGCATTAGCATTTTTTAGTGCATTATCTGCATTAATTTTAATGCCAGATTTAGTTTGTATTTGCGCCGAAGTATTGTCTATATCTTTAGCATTAATAACTAAACCACCACCAGATAATATTATTGCATCGCTATTATCAAGTTGCTCTGTTTCGATATTTAATTGCCCGGATTGTAGCGTTGTTTTTTTATTATTAATTTGCTGCGCGGTTAAACTAATTGTTCCCTCGCTGCTCCATTTGGCGTTTTGATTATTCAGTTGAGTAGTCTGCACTTTCATGCCACTTTTCGCATACATGGCCGAATTAGCGCTTTCAATTTGTTCTGCGTCAATCGTTAATTTTTGATTAGTAACTAGCTGAGCGGCGTTAAACGCTGCAAATTGTTTTGCATCAATCGTTAACTCTTTTTCTGCTTTTATCGTTGCATTATTGGCTTGGAGAGTTGTTGCATTAAATTGAATTTGGCCAGTTGATAATATTTCAGCATTATTATAAGTTTGTTGTTTTCCTATAATTGCTATGTCACCTTTAGCACCAACATTTGCTTTAGTTAAGTCAATATTCTGACTGTTAATTTGCATGTACTTTTGAGAATATAGATTTGCAGCGTTCGCAACAAGTTGTTCAGTTGCCGTCAAAGTGATTGCTTGATCTGACTGTATAACACTATTGTTACTTAATAATTTAGTCGTACGAAGGGTTAAATTTCCACCAGCAAAAAGTTCTGCCTCATCATTAACCATCTCTTGTGTATCAATATTTAATTGATCTTGCGATAACATTATGCTCGTTTTGTTATCAAACAATTTTGTTGCAAGAATATTAATATTGCTACCACTTTGCCATTTTGCATTCTGGTTATATAAGCTATTGCCTGAAAATGTTAAAGATTGACCAATTAATGTTGAGTTATTGTTATTTAATTGATTAAATTGATAATTTATTGTTCCAGTTGCTTTTTGTTGACTTGATTGATTATTAATAGAGTCAGATTTAACTGTAATATTTTTACCTGCTAACCATAGTGAACTACCACTTTGTAATTCGTGACTATCAACATTAAAATCACCCAACACATTTAGCTGGGAATTATTTAGCTGTAAATAATGACTGTTTAAAGATAAAGATTGTTCAGTGATTAATTGAAGGAAATCGGCGAAATAATTATTGGATTTAATATTAATCGCTTTTTTTGCCTGTATATTGGCTTGATTAGTGAATAAATTTTGAGCGCCAATATTGAGCTCTTGCTCAGTAATAAGCTGAAGTTTATTAGCATTGATTTGATCTGCAGATAAAGAAATAGCACCTTTAGCACTTAAATTCGCATTTTGCATTGCAATATCTGCTGCGTGCATAGTAATTTTTTGATTTGTTGCGAGTTTAGAATCGTTACCTTTAATATCATTAGCAGTAAAAGTTATGTCGCTTTCTGATATTAATTGGCTATTTTCATTAATAATTGAACCACTGGAGAATGTGATTCCTTTTTTAGTGATAATCGTTGAATTAGATGTATCTATGCTGTTTGAATTAATTACATCAAGTTGCTGTTCTGTTTGCAGCTGTGCAGCTTTAAGTGAAAGGCTGTTGCCAAACAATTCAATATGATTAGCATATGTTTGGCTATTATCGAGATTTAAAGCTTCTTTTGCGTTTAATAAAAGTTTTTCACTTGCGCTATTTTTACCATTAAAATTAATATTATTGGCTGATGCAAGAATAGTTCCCGGATTAGTTAGTTTTCCTTGATCGTTGACACCAGACACAACACGACTATTTTTACTACTATTTATTTTGTTTGCGTCAAGTGTAATATTATTTTGAGCAATTAAAGAGCCATCATTAACAATAGTTTGTTCACTTTTTAATTTAATATTTTGTTTGCTGTAAATTTGATTCTGGTTATTAATATCTTGCACACTATTGATATTAATACTTTGTTGAGCCTGAATTGCGCCTTGATTGGTGATTTTACCATCGGCACTGATAACGATACTGCCGGCACTGGCACCCAGTTCACCAGCATTATGCACACCCACCCCTTTTTCGGTACCAATCATACGAATACTATTAGCATACATTCCACCAAGCTGTGAAACATCAATCGAAACTTCCGGTTTATTGTCAGTAGCGTTATCTAGTGGGGTGATAGTTTGTGTATCGTAACTGACCTGATTACGACCGGTGATTACATTCGCTTCATTGGCCCATATTGCCGAGTTAATCGATACCGTACGTGCTATCAAATCAGTATAGTTTTGCCCGGAACTGTCAAGCCCTTTACCGGTTACGGTAATGTGTCCTTGTTCAACCTGGTAACCATTTATTTCACCATTATTGATAATCGGTTTACCGGTAGTGAGTGTCCCTCGACTGGCATTAATAAAACCACAACCATTACAGGTGATGCCGGAAGGGTTAGCAATAATAACCTCCGCTTTTTGACCGGCAACTTCAATCACCCCGTTTAATTGGCTGGGATTACGTGAATTGACTTCGTTTAATATGATTTTTGCCGGCCCGGTTTTATTTAATAGTTCATTACCTTGTACATAACCCGCAATTTGTGTTTGGCTGATTTTACTGCTGTTATTTAATATCGCACCTTGCTGTGATACATCAAATTGTTTGTATTTGTTATGCGATACCCCTTTATTGTTCGGGGTTTGAATGTTGACTTGTGTCACGCCATTCGCCGTTGATATCACTATCGGTTGTTGGTTGCGGCCAGCTTGGTTATCCGCCACTATTTGACTGCCATAAACCGGCGAAGTCAGCGTGACAAAACCCAGCGAAATAGATACGAATAAGCTTATCGGTTTGAGCGTTGCAAAAATAGATTCAATCGCTGTTTGTTGCGTATCTGTGGTGGTTTTTGCCTGACCATTTGCTGTTTTCGAAATGTCAGCAACCACCATTTGCATATTACGTTTTTTGTTAAAAATTACTCGGTATAAGCGCTTATTCATAATCTATTCCTATCCCTTATCTTTAGCTTTAGCTTTATTTTTATTTTTTATGTTTTTTATTTATTCGCTGTTAGTTATACACATAACACAACATACATCTTGTTATTCAACCTAATAATTCCACATCACACTAAAACCTAATGCCAGCGGATTGGTTTGAAAGCCTTTCGGTTTGCGAATTGGCATGCCAGCAAACAGGTCATAGTAAAAACCATAATTGTTTCCCCGTACTCCTAATACACCGCCGGTTAAATGTCGCCCTAGCAGATACTCACTTTTACCACCCGATACTTCACCGGTATCAAGACCTAAATAGGTTTCATGATTAAAGGGAGCTTGCCAGGCCAATTCATTACGAAGATACCAGCCGCGGTCTGCTCTTAATGTGAGCTCACCATCAAAGCCCCGAACACTCCAGCGCCCACCAATAGAAAACTGGTCCGGTGAAGTTAAGTGTGAGCCACGCGTATATTGTCCCTGATAATCTAAACGATAACGAAAGTGCTGTTCACCTAAGGTGAAAGGGACATTGGTAGAAAAGTTAACTAAGAAAATATCTGACAAGGCGCTGCCATTGTCTTCCGGGTTGTACTCCTCTGGTGCTTTTTTTGCATTAAACCAACGAACCCCTTTTTGGTAAGTGACGCCGGCATCAATAGTAATATTGTCAATGTAATGCCGGTGAGCAATGCCCAATTGCCAGCTTGTGGTTTTTCGTTGTTGGATTTCAATCTCGGTATTATCAACATAGTTATGTGACTGACGTAACATTAGGCCATAACTTAATGTGGTTTTTTGTGACTCATTTCGATGCAGCACATAACTCAGTTGTATATTGGCATTGCGGCTGCGACCACTGTACTGGTAATCCTGATTTTGACCTGCCACATTTTGATGATATTTATTGCCTGACAAAGATGCACTTAACGACCAGTAACCAAACGGGACTGAATAAGACAGTAAATAGTTGCGTGAGCCATATTTACCTTTTCCATTAATATCATGCCCACCTGAGGCATAAAAGGAATCACTTAGCGATAAGGGATTATCTAAGTAAAATGTCACCCCGCCTTGGTCTCGTCCTGTTGTCTTGGTCCCTGAATCATCAACTGACAACCCCAGTCGCCACATCTTGCTTTGTTTGCGGCTAATAACAATATCGCTTTCGCCCGGTTTATCACCCGGCACTAACTTCATTTGAGCACTCACTGTCGGTAATCGTTGTAAATTTTCAAGTCCTTGCTCTATATCCCGTAAATTCAGAAGATGATTTTCGCGTGCTGGCATGGCTGTATAAAGCTGGGCATAGTTATCACTATCATCACTGTAATAAATATGCCGGGTTTTACCTTCAACCAATAATAGTTGCAACTTACCACTTGCCAAATCTTGTTCTGGCGCCACCACTCGCGTGGTGATATAACCATAGCTAATCAGTCTGTCTTGTATTGCTTTCATCAATAAATTAACACCTTGCGAGCCTAAGCAGTGGTGCTCAGCTTGTTTAGCCAATTTATTTAAGGGAATAAACCAGGGTAATTTATCCCGCTCAAGTAACTGCACTTGATTGATAACAAAACATAATGATTCAGTAGGAAAATTAAGTTCACCTGTGTGGGTTGAGGGCGGTAATAAACGGATATCGGGAGTGGCGGGCGTCAATGTTTCTTGTAAAGCTTTGTCGCGCTCTTGTTGATGAATAAGCTGCTCATCACTAATAACTTTTATCGGTGGCGGCTCGGCGAATAATAAACAAGACGGCGAAATAGTAATGACAGCCGTTAATACAAAATTTTTTACGGAGAAAGACATAATCACAACGCTACAAAATAGACACATAAAACCATGTCGGCCATACTAATGAGTAATAACCGATATGTATACACAGGTTGTAAATTCGGTGTAAATGTTTGTGATTTTACTGTAAGTTTTATGTAAATATTAATAAGTTGATTGAGATATAACGTCCTGAATTTAAATCAAACCAATAAATAAAAAGTTAAATACTGCGTTTGTTATTGGCGTTGAAAATGGGATTGTTAATCGAAATAAAAATGCTTTTCGTTGTTAACTTTTGGATTTTATATCACATCCCTCCTCACATTTTCTGCTAGCATTAAAATTTGTGATTTTTAATATTTTATTTATCAAACCTAACATATTCTGGCAATAAAGCGGCAAAACCTTTATACTATGCCGTCATTATGGGTATCACTCTATAGAGTTTTACTAAAATACTCCGTTCTTTAACATCATCAATTGGAAAAAAATTTATGCATCCGATGCTTAATATTGCTATTCGTGCTGCTCGTAAAGCAGGTAATGTTGCCATTAAGGCTTATGAAAACCCAAGTTCAATCGAAATTGATACTAAAGGTGCTAACGATTTTGCCACTAATGCAGATCGTGCTGCTGAATCACTTATTATTGAAACAATCAAAAAAGCGTATCCTGATCATACCATTATCGCTGAAGAAAGTGGTTTAGCTAAAGGTAGTGATGCCGATACGCAGTGGATAATTGACCCAATTGATGGTACGACCAATTTTATTAAAAATATCCCACATTTTGCGGTTTCTATTGCAGCTCGAGTTAAAGGCAAAACAGAAATTGCCGTTGTATACAATCCTATGAGTAACGAGCTGTTTACCGCAGCGCGAGGTAAAGGTGCACAGCTTAATGGTTATCGTATTCGTGTTAGCAATGCTAAAGACCTTGAGAGTAGTGTGCTCGCAACGGCATTCCCATTTAAAGTTAAACAATACAGCGATAGTTATTTTGCGGTATTGCAAAAATTATTTGTAAGATGTGGTGATTTTCGTCGTAGTGGGTCTGCCGCGTTAGATTTAGCTTATGTAGCAGCGGGTCGTTTGGATGGCTTTTTTGAAATTGGTTTAAAACCTTGGGATATCGCCGCAGGCGAGTTAATTTTACGTGAAGCAGGTGGCGTTATCACCGATTTTGCTGGTGGCAATAATTATATGGTATCGGGCAATATTGTGGCGGGTAATCCTCGTGTGGTCAAAGATTTGTTAGTTTCGACTCAAAACGATTGGCCAGAAAATTTGCGTAATTAATTATACTTTCTTTATTTGAAATGCAGGGTTGTATCCTTGCATTTTTTTTATATTAGTCATCAACTACAAAAAGTCATTTTCGTTATTTTGCGTCATCTAATGACGTCATTGAGCAATTAACGTGTAAACCTTGATTGTTTAAATAGTCACTACCCCATATATACATTGATTCAAGTACTGGTTTAATGCTTTTGCCGAAGTTTGTTAAAGAATATTCAACTTTAGGTGGTACCACTGGAAAAACTTGTCGATGAATTAAGCCATTAGATTCAAGTTCGCGTAGTTGTTGGGTTAGCATTTTAGCTGTAGCTGTAGGGATTTCTTTACGTAACTCAGAAAATCTTAAGGTAGTTTTAGCCATAAGTTTCCATAATATGAGCGATTTATATTTACCACCAATCATATTGATGGTGGCATCAACAGGGCAATAGGTTATTGTTTGTTGTTTGTTTCCACAGCAGCTTTTATTGATGGATTTATTTTTCACTTAATTATCTTGATAGTATCTTTTTAGGTAGTATATATCAAAAAAGTGCATTCTTGTTAAAAGGATAATTAATACTACAATATGTACCACACCAAAAATTAAGGGATGTGTTAAATGAAAACTGTCGAATACCATTTTTTTGTTGAGGATATGAGCTGTGCATCATGCGTTAGTCGAGTTGAAAAGGCACTGAGAAAGATTGATGGTGTCATTGATGTTAGTGTTAATCTTGCGACTGAAAAAGCAACTGTTAATGCAAATTCGAATGTTAAATTAGACACGTTGATGTCAGCTGTGGACAATGCCGGTTATCATGCGGTAAAAATTACTGATCAACAAATGCACCATAAAGATGTTGATAAGCAAGCTTCACTTTGGCCTATTGTTTTGTCTATTATCTTGTCTGTACCTTTTGTTATCCCTATGTTACTTGAACCGTTTGACATTAATTTGATGCTACCTGCTTGGTTGCAATTTATTCTTGCTTCGATTGTGCAATTTGGACTAGGTGGTAAGTTTTATCGCAGTGGGTTTAATGCGTTAAAAGCATTGACTGGTAATATGGATTTATTAGTCGCGATTGGTACCAGTGCCGCTTATGGCTTGTCGTTATATCAGCTTATTAATGGTCATTATGATCACCTATATTTTGAATCATCAGTGGTGATTATTACCTTAATTTTGATTGGTAAGTGGTTAGAGCAGAGAGCTAAGCATCAAACAACCCAAGCAATTGAAGCACTTTCAGCTTTACGACCAGAGATGGCATTAGTCAGGCAAGGTAATCAAGAAGTGAATGTACCGATCGACCAGGTAAAAGTAAATGATATTGTGGTGATTAAACCCGGTGAACGTATTGCTGTTGATGGTATTGTCATTGAAGGTTCATCAAGTAGTGATGAGTCGATGTTAACAGGGGAAAGCTTTCCTGTAACTAAATCCGTTAATGATGTTGTTACTGGGGGGACAATTAATGGTGAAGGGTTGCTGATAGTGAAAACCACCGCAATCCAAGCTGACTCAATGCTTTCAAAAATTATAAATATGGTTGAATCAGCCCAAGCTAAAAAAGCACCAATTCAGCGAATTGTAGATCGTATCAGTGCGATTTTTGTACCGGTGATTTTGGTTATTGCATTGGTGACCTTGCTGTTTTGGGGAATAGTTTATCATGATTGGCAACAAGCCTTGCTTCACGCTGTTGCAGTATTGGTTATTGCGTGTCCATGTGCTTTAGGATTGGCAACACCTACTGCGATTATGGTGGGAACGGGAACGGCGGCTCGTCAGGGGATTTTAATTAAAGATGCCGAAGCGTTAGAAACGCTGCACAATATTAATACGATCGCATTTGATAAAACCGGTACGTTAACAGTAGGTAAACCTGAATTAGTGGAAATTGATGTTGTCGGTACTGAAACACCTGAGCAAATTTTATCAATTGCGGCATCAATGCAAGCCGGAAGCGAGCATCCTTTAGCTAAAGCGATGTTATCTAAAGCTAAACACGATAATTATGCACAAAATATTACCTCAGTAGCCGGTTCAGGGATTATGGCAACGATTGACAATACCGAATACTATTTAGGTAGTTTACGCTGGATGAAATCATTAAATGCCTATTTTGTGAATATGGATGATAAAATCAATGAACTTACCGGTAAAGGTTACACTATTTCATTTTTGGCTAAACAACAATCAGAAAATCAGGTCGTGATTTTGGCTTTATTTGGTTTTTCTGATGTCATTAAACCTGAAGCCAAAAATGCAATTGAAGCATTACATCAATTGCATGTTACCAGTGTTATGTTAACTGGCGATAATCAGCAGGCGGCTAATTATGTCGGGCAGCAATTAAGTTTAGATAAAGTGATTGCTGAAGTTTTACCGCAAGATAAAGCAAACTATATTTATCAATTACAGAAAGAGAGCCATAGTGAGCATAATAATTTAGTTGCCATGGTCGGCGATGGTATTAATGATGCCCCTGCATTGGCAGCCGCAGATATTGGTATTGCTATGGGAACCGGTACCGATGTTGCTATGCATACGGCGAGTATTACATTAATGCGTGGTAATTTATATCTTATTGCTGATGCCATTGATATTTCGCGTCGAACATATAATAAGATTAAACAAAATCTTTTTTGGGCGTTTTTCTATAATTTAATTGGCATTCCCTTAGCTGCTTTAGGATTTTTAAATCCTATGATTGCAGGTGCTGCCATGGCTTTGAGTAGCGTTAGTGTGGTAACAAATGCATTATTGCTTAAACGTTGGAAAGCGAGAGCCGATAACCAATAACGGTCGTTGAATTAAGGCGGCCGTTTATGCCGCCTTATTGGGTCTTATTGCAATAGGTTTATTCGTTAAGGAATTATCATTTAGGTCAAACTAAAATGGATTTGCGATCCTTTTCCTTGTTCAGTAATAAATACGCCGACAGCGCAAATTATTTGTTCATTATAATAAACTAAAGGAATGCGGGTACGCATCCAAGGTGGGATATGGTGCTCTTGCCATAATTTCTTGATTGCCCTTGAACCCTGACGATTGACAATTTTTAGCTGTCCTTGTGCATGAAAGCGTACAGTTACATCTTCGTCGGCACGAGGTAAGCGGCAATTTAAGTTGTGCTTATTATTAACGTGTAATTCACCAATATGATCAGGTAAGACTAACGATGACGATAAATCCCATTTAAGCACGTGTTGTTCAATATTTTGATATAGTGGCAATAGGTAGAGTTGATTTTGGTAACGGCGGATTTGTTTATTATGCAAAATAAATTGTGGATTGGCATCGTCTTTCGCTTGCGCAACAGTTTGCCAAATTAATGTGAGCTGTTTTTGGCTTGGCATGATGACTTGTTGGTGCCGAAGCCACATTCGTAAAATAGCATTGCGTTTATATTCGCTATAATCAAACAGGGGTTTTAAGCGTAGCTGACCTTGAACGGTGATCACTTGTTGATAATCGGACAGTAATAGCTCGTTAATTAAGGCTTCTTGTTGTTGACATAATTCGGCACTTCGAGCGACCATTTGCGGAAAATGTGGCCAACGTTGATTGATGATTGGTAAAACATTTAAACGTAAAAAATTGCGATCGTAATGGTCATCTTGATTACTTTCATCTTCTATCCAAGTTAGCTGATTTTGATTCGCATAAGTTTCTATCTGTTTACGTGATATCGATAATAATGGACGAAGATGTTGTCCATTTTCGATGGGCATAGCAGAGAGTCCAGCAGGACCACTACCTCGCTTTAAGGCCAATAAAAAAGTTTCGCACTGATCATCAAGATGTTGGGCAGTGCAGAGTTTTTCATTAGTTTTTAAATTCTGATAAATTGCTTGATAGCGGGCCTCTCTAGCTTGTTCTTCGATATTACTGTTCATATCATCAAGCTTAACTTTTTCAATAATTATAGGTACTTGCCATATTTGGCATTGTTGTGCGCAGTGGTTTGCCCAGTTATCGGCATTATGACTTAAACCATGATGAATATAAATAGCCCTAATTTGTAAGTTGGGTAAAAGCTGTTTTTTCAACATTACCAATACATGCAGTAACACCGTCGAATCGACGCCACCACTGAAAGCCACGAGTAGTGCATTACTGCCTTTTAAATGATGTAAAACGGTTTGTTTTATTACGTCATCAAGCATTGGGTTGTGTGCATTATTCATATTACAGTTAATTATATTAAGCTTGTTAGCGCAGTAGTTTTGATTTTATCAAGTTTTATTCTATCTAAACCGGCAGCTAAATCGGCAATTAAATCATCAGGATCTTCAAGACCAATATGCAGACGAATTAATGTTCCAGTAAAGTCGACACCTGATACCGGTCTAATTTTTGCTAATTCTTCAGGTTGGTTTGCTAAAATTAATGATTCAAATCCTCCCCATGAATACGCCATGGTAAAATGGTTTAAATTATCCAAAAAATCAGCTAATTGTATGTCGGTTAAGTGGTCTTTAAGAACAAACGAAAATAAACCACTTGCACCACTAAAATCACGTTTAAAAAATTCATGTCCTTTACAACTTTCAAGTGCAGGGTGATTAACAGTTGCCACTTTTGGGTGACCAGCAAGCCATTTAGCAACTTTTAAGCCGTTTTCATGATGTTGTTTGAGTCTAACTGCTAAGGTACGTAATCCACGCGCCGCCATATAGGCCGTATCGGCATCGCACATTTGTCCCATTAAATAAGAACGTTCTCGTAATCTATCCCAACATCTATCATTGGCAACAGCAGTTCCTAACATACCATCTGAGTGTCCAATAAGATATTTGGTACCTGATTGAATTGAGATATCGATACCATGTTCTAATGCTTTAAATAATATCCCAGCACCCCATGTATTATCTATCATAATGATGATTTCAGGATTAACACTTCGAATGGCCTTAACAATTGCCGGTATGTCTTGAACTTCCATAGTGATTGAACTTGGTGACTCTAAAAATACCACTTTGGTATTAGGTTTGATATGGTTGGTAATATAACGGCCAATTAAAGGTGAAAAGTAATCAGTTTCAACCCCCATATCTTTTAAAATATGTTCACAAAATTCTTGGGTTGGCTCATAACTTGCTTCGGATACTAAGATATGATCCCCAGTTTTGACAAAAGCTAGAATCGAATTAGCAATGGCAGCAGCGCCGCAAGGGTAAAGATAGCAACCAGCTCCACCTTCAATTTCAATCATAGCATCTTGCAGAGCAAAGTGGGTTAATGTGCCACGTCGTCCATAAAATAGTGCACCATTTGTACGATTTTCTGCTGCTTCTTTTTTGGCTGCAAGAGTATCAAAAACTAATGAAGAGGCTCGTTGAATAACGGAATTCACTGCACCTTGGGTATAGCGTTGTTTTCGTCCTGCATGAACTAATTTTGTTGGTAATGACATAATCAATCCTAGGTTAGGGATAAATTTTAATAACAGTTAGCATAGCATGCTGTTAAAATAGTAAAAAATAATTTTTATGAATAGTTGTTTTCTGATAATGCTAATAACTCAACTGGCTAACCTAAATCATGCAATAATCGATTTTTCGTTATTACCTGAGCAAATTGTTGATTACGCAAATAAATTGCATGGTCAACGCAAAAGGCAATTTTTAGTTTGTCGTTCAATCTTAGCGCAGTTACTCAAACAACATTATAGTGTTGATATTTTACCCGAAATGGTCATTGGTGATAATAGTCGGCCCCGTTTTTTAGATTGCTCGTTTCCTGATTTTAATATTAGTCATAGTGGGGACTGGGTTGCTGTAGCGGTTGCATTATCAGGAAAGGTGGGTGTTGATATTGAGGTAGACAGGCCGCGAAAAAATTACCTCAATGTCGCTAAACATTTTTTTACTGATGATGAGTACCAATGGATGATTAACCAAAAGGATACATTATTGGCCTTTTGGCAGCTTTGGACGTTGAAAGAATCGGCATTAAAACTTTATGCTAAAGGCGTTTGGCAAATAAAATCAGTCAATGTTAATGTAGAAAATCACTCTATTTGTGCCCCTTTTGGACAGCATTTCTATTTTCATTATCAACAGCTGTCAGGTATTCATCTTGCGGTTAATTGTGATAATCCTATTACCAATATTGTTGTAAAATCCTAATTATCATAATCTGTTACCCTTTTAGGGTAACAGTTATTACAAATATTTTATTATTCGTTTGTGGTGAGTAATCCTGACTCACTTAAGGTTTTATTAAAGTCTTTATCCATAAAGAATAAGTCACGTTTATTTTCGCCTACTAATTCAAGTTTATCAACAATGGTTTTAAATAGCTTTTCTTCTTCATGCTGTTCTGATACATACCATTGTAAAAAATTGAAAGTTGAAAAATCTTTTTGAGTAAGGGCATAATCGACCAGTGAGTTGATTGCTTTGGTAATGGTTAATTCATGCTGATAGGCTGCTTTAAATACATCGAGTAACGATTTATATTTTGCTTCTGGTGCATCAATTTTTCCAATTAATGCAAGTGAACCACAATCTAAAACATAATCAAACAAACGTTCCATATGTTTGCGCTCTTCACCGGCATGATCTCGTAAAAATTTTCCAAAAGAGGGAAAATTTTGGTCATCACACCAAGCACTCATTTGTAAATAAAGATTTGAAGAATAAAATTCTAGATTCAGTTGGTCATTAAGTTTTTTGACCATTTGTGTTGTTAACATCTGACTTTCCTCTCATTGCTATTTTATTATTCCACGTTTTTTAAACGTGGTTATTATATAAACATTAGCGAATTAGCTAGTTGGTTTAAATTGATTAAACTAAATAAATTTGTTGTAGGTTTTTTTTGTTCTTTTCGTCTAATTGGTACTCTTTGGCTAACCAATTGTCGATGGTTTGATAACGCTGTTTAATTTCATTTATCGCGGCAGTTAAGAACTCTTTTTTGGCAGAAAATATGATTTTGTACTTGTCTAATTCTTCCTGCGTAAATTTATTTTTATATTGATTAAGTGTTTCTTCACGAAAAGTTTGTAAGCATTGTTCCGTAAATAGATAGTCTTGCATGACATCTTCTTCACTCACGCCTAACGCAAAAAGTGTTAGCGCGACACCAATGCCGGTTCTATCTTTACCAACTGCACAGTGCTGAACTAATGGTTTACCATTAGCGTTAAGTAAAAGTGAGATTAATTGTTGATAAGCCTGATTATTAAACGGAAGTAACTGATAAAGTTTTATCATAAAATCAAATGGTGAATATTTTTTTAAAATAAAGATATCATCATAATCACTAGTTAAACTTGCAGTAATTTCGTTACTTAATGGATTAGCTGGGACATTAATATATTGAGTATTAGCCCATAAATTATCGGGACAGCGATCGATTTCATGCTGATCACGATAATCTAAAATATGATGAAGCTTTAATTGGTTAGATAAAATGTCTTTTTCATCTTCAGTTAAGCGAGAAAAGTCACCAGCACGGTATAACAACCCCGATCGAATTTGACGTCCGTCGATTGTCTTGATTCCACCTAAATCACGAAAATTGATACTGTTTTTGATAGGGATAACTGATGTCATTGCCGCTCCTTATTTATTCTTAACTTCGCTTGCTATATTAACATGTTTCTGATTAGAATTAAGTCAATGTTTTGTCGTTTGATAATCAATGAGGTTTTTAATATGTCGATGTTATCTATTTTTCTTTCAAATGAACCTGCTAAAGCGCAGTGGGGCAAAGATGCCTTACTCAGTTTTTCTGATGATGCTATAACAATACACTATAAGTCGGAACATCGCTTAGGCGCAATTCAGCGAGCCGGTCGCAAATTGGATAACCAAGGCATTAAAGCGGTGAAATTGAGTGGTGAAGGTTGGGATTTAGAAGCGTCTTGGCATTTTTGGTTAGGTTACCGTAATGCCAAAAAAAACAATAAAGTGACGTGGGCAAAACTCAATAGCAAAGAAAAAGCAGAACTTAAATATCGTTTGGATATTATTGATTGGTGCCGTGATATTGTTAATCAACAAGCCGAAACCTTAAGCCCTTTTGAATTAGCAACACAAAGTGCAAAATTAATTAGTGCATATTCATCTGATGTGACTTATAAAATTATTTCAGGCGAAGCCTTAAAAGAACAAGATTATATGGGAATTTATACTGTTGGCAAAGGTTCAGATAGACCAGCCGCATTGCTTGAACTTGATTATAATCCGAGCAAAGATCCTAAAGCACCGATTATTGCTTGTTTAGTAGGTAAAGGTATTACCTTTGATTCTGGTGGTTATAGTTTAAAACCAAGCAGTTTTATGGAGTCAATGCGTGCTGATATGGGCGGAGCTGCACTGGTGAGTGGCGCGTTAGCATTAGCGATAGCTCGTGGGGTGCAACACCGTATTAAGCTTTATTTATGTTGTGCAGATAATTTAGTCAGTGGTAATGCGTTTAAATTAGGCGATATTATTCATTATCGTAATGGCAAAACAGTTGAGGTTGATAACACAGATGCGGAAGGACGCTTAGTGTTAGCTGATGGATTAATTTGCGCAGATAATGATAAACCACACTATATTATTGATTGTGCCACGCTAACAGGCGCTGCAAAAATTGCGGTAGGTAATGATTATCAGTCATTGTTATCATTCGATGATTCATTTGCTAATCGGCTAATTGACAGTGCGACTACTGAGCACGAAGCATTTTGGCGATTACCGTTAGCTGAGTTTCATCGTTCACAATTTCCATCATCCTTTGCGGATATGGCTAACTCTGGCTTACCTAATACCGCAGGTGCTAGCACTGCAGCGGCATTTTTATCGCATTTTATAAAAAATTATAAACAAAATTGGTTACATATTGACTGCTCAGCCACATTTCGTAAAAGTGCAACATCCTTATGGGCAACAGGGGCAACCGGAGTCGGTGTTCGCGCTATAGCGCATTTATTAAGTCAACTTAACTAGGATTGAAAAAAACCACTGTAGAAGTGGTTTTTTATATTTTAGATATCTAACGTGGATAAATTACTTGTCTTCAATCACAATTGCTTTTTTAATATAAATGGGTTCAACAGGAACATTTTGGTGAGGTCCCATACGTTTAGTTGGTACCGCGGCAATTTTATCAACCACATCCATTCCTTTAATTACTTTACCAAATACTGCATAACCATATTTTTCTGGTGATTGATAATTAAGAAAATCATTATTTACTAGGTTAATAAAAAATTGGCTGGTTGCACTGTTGATTTCACTGGTTCTTGCCATTGCAATAGTGCCACGATCATTTTTTAGACCATTATTTGCTTCATTTTGAATTGGAGTAGTATTATCTTTGAATTTTAATTGATCATCTGCGCCCCCACCTTGGATCATAAATCCAGGGATAACACGGTGGAAAGTTAGATTTTCATAAAATCCGCTTTTGACATAATCAATAAAATTTTTGCTAGAAATAGGCGCATGTTCGCTGTCTAATTCAATTTCGATATCACCCATACTGGTTTGTAATAGTACTTTTGTATCAGCATAAGCAAAAGTAGAGGCTATTGTTAACAATAATGAAACAAATAACATTTTGATTTTATTCATATATTAAATTCCTTATCCAATTTAGTTGGCAGATTATACCGAATATTAAACTATTTTAAATGACAAATATGTAAAATAAGATAAAAATTTGAGTTTTAGCTCACAATGATACTTTTCTATATCTCATATCTTATTTGAAGTTGTTATCTTTAATGAACTATTAGCATTACCCAAATAAAAGTAATTAAATAGAAACATTTAAATGCCACATTTATTTTGTTGAATTTTATTTCGAAATAGAATGAGAACTTATGCGTTGTATTTTATGTGATATGCCATTAGCTTTAAGCCATCATGGCATTTGTTGTCAATGTGTGAACAATTTACCTAAGTTAAATAAAGTGTGTCAGCAATGCTGCTTACCACACTCTTTATTTACTGAGATCTGTTACCGTTGTCGAGACAATAAACCTCAGTATGATAAACTTATAGCAGTGAGTGATTATATTAATCCATTAAAAAAACTCATTCACCAGTTAAAGTTTTATCATAGAACTGAATTTGCTTTAGCATTAGCTAGATTGATGTTTTTAGCATGGTATCAACAACGAGAAGCACAGGGGTTAATGAAACCCGATTTAATAACATGTGTTCCATTACATCATTTACGATATTGGTCTCGTGGTTATAATCAAGCCGAATTATTGGCCAACCCCATTGCTAAGTGGTTAGGTCGTGATTTTTATCCGCATTTATTATGTCGTAAACAGCGAGCTTTAGATCAAAAAACACTTTCATTGCAACAACGAATTGATAATGTTGATACCCTCTATTTTTGTCGCGAAGATCTCACTAATCAATCTGTTATGCTGATAGATGATATAGTCACTACCGCCAATACTATTAATGTTATTAGTCAACAATTAAAAAACTGCGGTGCAATAAGTGTTCAAGTCATTTGTTTGTGTCGCACAGTATTGTAAAATCATAAACAATCCCTATAATAACCAACAGAGTTAGTCAACTATTATAATCAGTGATGCTCATAATTATTCATTGAATAACCGGCATCAAAGTGAGGGGTTTATGTCTATTATTACCATTTCTGAAGCAGCTCAACAGCATTTTAAAAAATTGCTTGCTAATCAAGCGGATGGAACACAAATTCGGGTGTTTGTTATCAATCCTGGTACCGCAACAGCGGAATGTGGCGTGTCATATTGTCCCGCTGATACTGTTGAAGAGAGTGACATTGAAGAAAAGCAAGATGGTTTTTCAGTTTATATTGATGAGATCAGTGCTCCATTTTTGGAAGAGACAGTGATTGATTATGTAACCGACGAACTTGGCTCACAATTAACATTAAAAGCACCAAACTCAAAAATGAAAAAAGTGGCAGATGATGCACCGTTAATCGAGCGTGTTAATTATCTGATTCAAGCTCAAGTTAATCCGCAACTTGCTAGCCATGGTGGTCATGTGAGCTTGGTTGAGTTGACAGAAGATAATTATGCCATATTACAATTTGGTGGAGGTTGTAATGGTTGTTCGATGGTAGATTATACCTTAAAAGAAGGAATCGAGAAGCAGCTACTTGCCGAATTCCCAGAATTAGCGGGGGTGAAAGATATTACTGAACATCAAGCCGGAAGCCACTCTTATTGTTAAAATAATTTCTAATTTAATCTTGCTTATTGCTAAGATTAAGTCATAATCAAATGCTATTTGCCAGTTCACTTTATGATGGGGTTTTATGAATCAAGTTAGTATTATTTCAGATCTTATCGTTTGGATTGAGAAAAATCTGGAGCAGCCATTATCTATTGATAATGTATCGCAAAAATCAGGTTATTCTAAGTGGCATTTACAACGAATGTTTAAAGAAGTAACTGGTCAAGTGCTTGGTACTTATATTCGTCATCGAAGGTTAACTTATGCTGCACTTTCTTTACGAATGACCAGTAAACCGATATTAGATATTGCAATGCAATATCGGTTTGATTCCCAACAAACCTTTACCCGTTCATTTAAGAAACAATTTAATGAAACTCCGGCAAGTTATAGGCGTAGTGAGTATTGGGATCCAACAGGATTAACGCCAGCTATTGAACTCAATAAGACGCGATTGTCACTGCCTGAACCAACATTTGTCACTATGCCTAAACAGACTTTTTGGGGAATTACTTATAAAAATAACTGTAATTTAAGTAAATTATTAGATGAAGAGATTAAATTAAGAGTGCAATTTTTTCATAATTATTTAACGCGTTATGCTAATAAAAATGAAGCGTTGCCAGAAAGAATTTATGCATTTAATCGAATACTAAAAAGTAAAGATAATGCCAATGAGCAAGAACTTTTTTATACTATTGCATTAGAACACAATAATAACCTTGAACATATTGAACAATTTGTAAGTGAAGGTGGATTGTATCTTTGTTTTAAATATTTCGGACCGCCAGAAAATTTTAAAGATTTTATTTCGCAAGTCCACTTGGCTGCTATGCCAGCATTAAAAGTTCGTTTACGTTCAGGGTGTTTAATTGAAATTCATCATAATTTGCATGATGATTCGGTTAAATCAGTCAAAAATCTTCAACGTATTGAATGTGATTATTGTGTGCCTGTCATTACAGAAAATGAAATTCGCCAAAAAAATGGTGGATAAAATTGTTTCATTCCCTTTTTTACTAGTCATTTAATAAGTTTTGTTCTAACCAATATTTAAATTCAGGTGAAGCTTCTTTTAGACTATTTGAACCACGAGTGACAGTGGCAATACCAATGCCAAGCTGTTCTTTTAATTGACGCTGATTAATTGAACCATCTAACAAAGCATGGACAATTTTTACTCGGGTAATTAACGCATCTCGTTCATCGGCGGTTAATAGGAGTTTTAATATATCAAGCGAATAGCCATCATTAAATGCTTGATGTAATATTTCAACGGTTTGTTGCCATTCTTTATTTTTCATCTTGTTCGTCATTAATATTGTTGGTTAAATTCAATTGTAGTTAAAATCCCTACGTTTTCTTGCTTTAAAATGGTTTTGTAAATGTAATCATAAGTTAATACATTTTTCACGTAATTACGGGTTTCGGTAAAAGGGATACTATCAATAAATGAGACAGCATCAAGTTTACCGCCACTTTTATTAAGCCATTTTTTTACACGATTAGGACCGGCATTATAAGCACTAGAGGATAAAATACGATTATTATTATTTTGTAGATATACGCTATTTAGATAGTAAGTTCCAAGTTGTATATTGATTTCGGGATCAAATAATTGAGCAGGGGAGTTATAGGTTACATAACCCATTTTTTTAGCTGTATCTTTAGCTGTAGCCGGCATAAGTTGCATTAAACCACTTGCACCGACGGGAGATTGTATTGTGGTATCAAGTGCGCTTTCTTGGCGCGAGATAGCTAATGCGTAAGAAAGCGGTATAACTTTGTCTTTTAATGCATTGTTATATAAGTTTTGATACATAATTGGGAGCCTTTCTGTCCAATTATCCCATAGTTTTCCTGAGATTGTTGCTTGGATACTGAGATCGCCCCATCCTTTTTGGTAAGCGTATCTGGCTAACTGTAAATAATCATTATTAGGTTGATTCCTTAATACATATCGCCATTCACGATTTGATTCTGATATCATGCCTAAAAAACGCAATTCATTAATTCTTTTAATAAATGCTTGAGTGTCATATTGAGTATTTAATTTGCTACGTTCAGCTGCTGAAAGGTCTTGCGATAAATTGACAAGTATATAAGGTTGATTAAGTGTTTGTGCACTAATCATACCGTAAAAGCCTCGATTATTGCTTAATGTTTGTAAAATGGTATGGGCTTGTTCACGTTGATTATTGTTAAGTAGCACGCGTGCTTGCCAATATTGCCAATCGTCTTTCAATTGATCTTTTGGATCAAGCTGTGTTAACCAATAAGCAATATCTTTAAAATCGTTGTTATCAATCGCGACACGGATACGTTTTTCAACTAATGGCGTGTCATGTGTTTTGGCAATAAAATTATCACGCCACTCAATTTGTTGCTGTGTTGCTGAATCATTAAAGAAACGATCAGCCAAGCTTTTTTGTAGAACAATTTGCTCTTCTTCAGTTAATGCTTGTTGCTCAATAAGTTTTGGTAAAATTGCTTCGGCCAAATTCATATCAGCTTTCGCTAAACGTGCAAAGGAAGCAAGAACAATTTTTTTAGTAAATTTACTCGCTGTGATATTTTTTGAAAATTCACTTAATTTTTGTGGATTATCAAATAGAGCAAGTAAATGACTTTTTGTGGTTTGATAACTATTATCCAGTGTGTTCGCTAAATATCGTGCCAGTTTTATGTTGTTGGACTCAAGGGCGAGTTCAATGCGTAATAATATCATATTTCCGGTCTGTTTACCGGTTTGTGACCATGCATTAATTAGCGAGTCACAGGCTGAAGGCAGTTCTTTGCCTGTCATCCATAATGATTCAACTTCATTGTAAATCGACTCATTATTACTATTTTGTTGTAATTGGGCATAGAGATTTCGGCAATTTGCTGCAGGAGACCCATCTTGTGGAAAATTGACAATCGTGTCCCAATCTTGGCGATTCGTCAATTCTGTCAGGTAAGCTTGTATCAATGAAGAAGTTAACGGAAAATCATTATATTGCGTGATGAAATTTCTGACTAATTCTGGTGAAACAACTTTAATATTACTTTGCAAAAATTGTACAGCAGCATAAGGATAAAGGGGATAAGTTTTTAACTCGTTTAGCAAAGCTTGTTGTTCTTCAAAACTTAATGATTGATAAGAATTGGTCCATTTTTGATAGCTAGCGCGCAAGTTAGTCTGAGCATTGCTTGCAAAAGTGCTATTGGCTATTAGTAAAGTTATCAATAAAAAAGAACGCAATACTAAACTCATCCTTTAACTCCGGTAGCAAATTAGCTTATTAGATTAGCATATTTTAGCGTTATTCGTCGATAAGCAACGTATATTTAATTCCTAGTAAAATAGTCAACTAAATACTTGACTAAACTAAAAGGATATATACAATACATCCAAAATATAAAGAGGAGATGATCAATGAAATTGACTTCAAAGGGGCGATATGCGGTAACAGCAATGTTGGATGTAGCACTACATTCAAGCTCTGGTCCGGTTTCACTTGCTGATATTTCAGAACGTCAGGAAATCTCATTATCTTATCTTGAACAATTGTTTGCGCGTTTACGTAAAAATGGCTTAGTACTAAGTGTTAGAGGACCAGGTGGTGGTTACGTGCTAAGTCGAAGTATGGATCAAATTGCAATTAGTTCGATTGTTAAAGCTGTAGATGAAACAGTTCACGCCACAAAATGCCACGGCCAAAATGGCTGTCAAGGTGGTGTTAGATGTTTAACTCATAGTTTATGGAATGATTTAAGTGAACGCATTGATGACTTTTTAACAAGCATTACACTAAGTGAATTAGTGAATAATAAGGAAGTTAAAGCGGTAGCAGACCGTCAAAGTCACATACAGCAAGTTAGGATTAACTAATAAATATATAATACAGAATTTGTAATTGGGAGTAATAAATGAAACTACCTATTTATATGGATTATGCAGCGACAACGCCGGTTGATCCTAGAGTAGCTGAAAAAATGATGCAATATCTAACACTCGACGGTATATTTGGTAATCCGGCATCTCGATCTCATAAATTTGGATGGCAGGCCGAAGAAGCGGTAGATATTGCTAGAAACCAAATTGCTGATCTAATTGGTGCAGATTCACGAGAAATTGTGTTTACCTCTGGCGCTACAGAAGCCGATAATTTAGCTATTAAAGGGGCTGCCCATTTTAATCAAGCCAAAGGTAAACATATCATTACCTGTAAAACTGAACATAAAGCCGTACTTGATACCTGCCGTCAACTTGAACGAGAAGGCTATGAAGTGACTTATTTGGCCCCTGAATCTAATGGAATATTGGATTTAGATAAGCTTGCAGCTGCAATGCGTAGTGATACAACTGTTGTATCAATTATGCACGTTAATAATGAAACAGGCGTGGTTCAAGATATCGAAAAAATCGGTGAAATGTGCCGTGAAAGAGGCATTGTATTTCATGTTGATGCAACGCAAAGTGTCGGTAAATTACCGATTGATTTAACAAAGTTAAAAGTGGATCTTATGTCATTTTCTGGACATAAAATTTATGGTCCTAAAGGCATTGGTGGGCTTTATGTAAGACGTAAACCTCGTGTTCGTATCGAAGCACAAATGCATGGTGGTGGTCATGAACGTGGTATGCGCTCAGGCACGTTACCTGTGCATCAAATTGTTGGGATGGGCGAAGCCTATCGCATAGCCAAAGAAGAAATGGCTACTGAAATGCCGCGACTATTAGCACTTAAAAACCGCCTATGGAATGGTTTAAAAGATATTGAAGAGGTTTACTTAAATGGTTCGTTAGAGCACAGTGCACCCAATATCTTAAATGTTAGCTTTGCTTATATTGAAGGCGAATCATTGATGATGGCTTTAAAAGATTTAGCTGTTTCATCTGGCTCTGCTTGTACTTCAGCTAGTTTAGAACCTTCATATGTTTTGCGTGCATTAGGATTAAATGATGAACTGGCTCATAGTTCAATCCGTTTTTCATTAGGCCGTTTTAGCACTGAAGAAGAAGTGGATTATGTAATTAAACTAATCAAAAATTCTATTGGCAAATTGAGAGATTTATCGCCACTTTGGGAAATGTTTAAAGATGGCGTTGATCTAACAAAAATTAAGTGGTCAGCCCATTAAAATTAGGAGCAAATTATGGCATATAGTGAAAAAGTCGTTGATCATTATGAAAACCCACGCAATGTTGGCTCTTTCGATCAAAATGATCCTAATGTTGGTAGTGGTATGGTTGGTGCGCCAGCGTGTGGCGATGTAATGCGATTACAAATCAAAGTGAATGATGCTGGTATTATTGAAGATGCTAAATTCAAAACTTATGGTTGTGGTAGTGCAATAGCATCCAGCTCTTTAGTCACCGAATGGATTAAAGGTAAATCGTTAGATGAAGCGCAGGCGATTAAAAATACTGATATCGCAAAAGAGCTTGCATTGCCACCTGTTAAAATTCACTGTTCAATTTTAGCCGAAGATGCAATTAAAGCCGCAATTGATGACTATAAAACTAAGAAAGGGCAAGGTTAATGGCAATCACATTAACAACAAGTGCAGCAAATCGAGTTCAATCCTTTTTGGCTAATCGCGGAAAAGGTGTTGGGCTTAGGTTAGGTGTAAAAACATCCGGTTGTTCAGGTATGGCTTATGTCTTGGAATTTGCTGATGTGATTAATGACGATGATAGCGTTTTTGAAGATAAAAATGTCAAAGTGATCGTAGATAAAAAAAGTTTAGTTTATATTGATGGGACAGAGCTTGATTTTGTCAAAGAGGGTCTAAACGAAGGCTTTAAATTCAATAATCCTAATTCTAAGAATGAATGCGGTTGTGGCGAAAGCTTTAATGTCTAGTTGGAGCTATCATTATGGATAATTACTTTGAGTTATTTCAGTTACCTGTACAGTTGCCGGTTGATTCAAAACAGTTAGCGCTTCATTATCAACAGTTGCAAAGACAATATCACCCAGATAATTTTGCGACCGCAAATGACAGTGAAAAATCGGCTGTTGTACAAAAATCGGCTAAAATTAATGATGGTTATCAAATATTAAAAAATCCGATCAAAGCGGCTGAATATTTTTTATCGTTACAAGGTTTTGATATTGCAGCAGAACAGAGCATTATTCATGATGCCGATTTTTTAATGGAACAATTTTCTTTGCGTGAAAGGCTTGATGACATTGAAAATCAAGCTAATTTTACCTTGTTAGATGATTTTCATGCAGAAATTATTGAACGTGAAAAAACAGTTTATAATCAATTATTAGCGCTCATTTCTAAACAAGATTGGCAAACTGCAGTTAATCAACTCTATAAAATCCGTTATCTCACTAGATTGATTGAACAAATCGAGAAGTTACAAGAAAAGCAATTTGCTTTATAATTTTAAGATTAGTCGCACGTCAACAGAGATAGATTAAATGGTATTATTACAGATCAGCGAACCAGGACAAACACCAGAACCCCATCAACGTCGTGTGGCGGTAGGCATTGATCTTGGTACTACAAATTCACTCGTCGCAACAGTTCGTAGTGGACAATCCGAAGTATTACCTGATTTAGACGGTAATGCTTTATTGCCATCAGTTGTTCATTATGGCATCGATCATGATGATAATCCAATTATTACCGTTGGAAAGAATGCTAAAGATAATGCTGCCAATGATCCCAAAAATACAGTAAGTTCTGTTAAAAGATTAATGGGCAGAAGTTTATCCGATATTCAATTTTCTCATTTTCCCTACGCATTTTCACAAACTGAAAATGGCGTACCTTTATTAAATCTACCCAATGGCCAAGTTAATCCGATTCAAGTTTCAGCCGAAATTTTAATTGCTTTAGCCAATAGAGCAAAACAGACATTACAAAGTGAAATTGATGGCGCTGTGATTACCGTTCCGGCCTATTTTGATGATGCTCAGCGGCAAGCAACCAAAGATGCTGCAAAGTTAGCTGGATTGCATGTACTTCGTCTTTTGAATGAACCAACCGCCGCCGCGATTGCTTATGGTTTAGATTCAGGTAAAGAAGGTGTGATTGCGGTTTATGATTTAGGTGGTGGTACGTTTGATATTTCTATCTTGCGCTTACATAAAGGGGTGTTTGAAGTATTAGCAACGGGCGGTGATTCCGCACTTGGTGGTGATGATTTTGACCGATTACTTGCAGATTATTTAAAAAAACAAGTCGGTCTAGAAAATAACACTGATCCCCATATCAACCAAAAAATTATCGATGAAGCGGTTAAAATCAAAATTGCACTGAGCCAGCAAGATTCAGTTTTAGCTAATATAGAAGGTCAATCTTTAACTATAACGCGTGAGCAATTTGAAACGTTAATTGAACCGTTAGTCAAACGCACATTGGCGGTTTGTCGCCGTGCACTAAAAGATGCTCAGACTGATGTAAGTGATATCGTTGACGTTGTGATGGTCGGTGGTTCTACTCGCGTACCGTTAGTTCGTGAACTTGTCGGCGATTATTTTAAAACTGAACCACTAACTTCGATTGACCCAGATAAAGTTGTTGCTATTGGTGCAGCAATACAGGCGGATATACTCGTTGGCAATAAGTCAGATTCCGACATGTTATTGCTTGATGTTATTCCCTTGTCTTTAGGGATAGAAACAATGGGTGAATTGGTTGAAAAAATTATTCCACGTAATAGCACCATTCCTTGTGCGAGGGCGCAAGAATTCACAACCTTTAAAGACGGACAAACGGCGATGATGATTCATGTTTTACAAGGTGAACGTGAAACTGTTGCTGATTGCCGATCACTTGCAAGATTTACGTTAAGGGGTATTCCTCCTATGCCAGCAGGTGGAGCGCATATTCGAGTTACCTTTCAAGTCGATGCAGATGGTTTATTAAGTGTTACTGCAAAAGAGAAATCAACAGGTGTTGAAGCGGCGATTCAAGTTAAGCCATCTTATGGTCTAACAGATAAAGAAATCGCGTCCATGATTCAAGATTCTATTAGCTATGCACAGCAAGATAAACAAGCAAGGATGCTCGCAGAACAAAAAGTTGAAGCCGCAAGAGTACTTGAGAGTTTGCAAAGTGCATTAGATAAGGATGCCGATTTATTAAGTGAAAATGAACTGGACCAGATTTTAGCAGCTAAGCATCAATTACAAGCAGTAACTGAATTAGATGACAGTTATGCTATTGAAAAACAAATAAAAGTTGTTGATAAAGTAACACAGGAGTTTGCTGCTAAGCGAATGGATAGATCAATTCGTCATGCTTTAACTGGTCATAAAGTTGATGATATTTAACTAACGAGATTATTATGCCAAAAATTACTTTTTTACCTAATGCCGATCTTTGTCCTGATGGATTAACTGTCGAAGCAGAAGAAGGCGAATCTATTCTAGAAGTTGCTTTACGTAATGATATAGAAATTGAGCATGCTTGTGAAATGTCTTGTGCTTGTTCAACTTGCCACTGTATTGTTCGAAAAGGATTTGATTCACTCGAAGAAAGCGATGAACAAGAAGACGATATGTTAGACAAAGCTTGGGGTGTTGAGCCGCATAGTCGCTTAAGTTGCCAAGCTCGAGTGACCGATGAAGATCTTGAGGTTGAAATCCCAAGATATAGTCTTAACCACGCTAAAGAAGATCATTAATCAGTCGCCTTTATGGCGACGCCTATTTACTTATTATTTGAGATTTTAATTTTTTCTATTTCCCTTTGATTTTGATATCTTTTTGATTATTGTCACATTTTTCTTATCAATAATAATACTTTACTATTAACTTGATTATCGTTTTGATATAGTTGATTTATAGACATGTGCTGAAAAACAAACAGGTGTTTATGAATCATAGAGAAAAGCAAATCTTAACAATTATCCGTAATAATCCGCTTATCCAACAACATACAATAGCTGACATGTTAGGTATCACTCGTTCGAGTGTTGCAGGTTATATTATGACGCTGACTCAAAAAGGCTATATAAAAGGAAAAGGTTATATTCTATCGGAAAATAATCATATTGTGGTGGTTGGTTCGAGCAATATGGATGTGACTGGATATTCAGACAAGAAATTAGTTTATGGTGATTCAAATCCAGGCAAAATTGCTTGTACACCTGGTGGTGTCGGTCGTAATATTGCTGAAAATTTAGCATTATTGGGACAAGATACTCATCTGGTCTCAATGATCGGTGATGATTTTTATGGTATGCAATTGATTGAGCACACGCGAAAAGCTGGCGTTAATATGGATCATTGCCACGTTGTAAAAGGTGATAGTACTTCAACTTATCTTTCCTTATTAGATGAAGCAGGTGAAATGATTCTAGCTATCAACGACATGGACATTATTGATAAGTTAACGCCAAGTTTATTAAATGAGTCAAAACAATTGATTCAACATGCAAAATTATTAATTATTGACTGTAATTTACAATCAGAGGCTTTGGCTTGGTTATTCAGTAACGCAGGTTCAGTTCCTATCTTTGTTGATACCGTTTCGGCTTTTAAATCGCATAAAATAAAAGATTGGTTATCACATATTCATACTTTAAAACCTAACCGCCTTGAAGCTGAAATGTTAAGTGGCATAAAAATTAATAGCGATAAAGACATACCAGCTGTTATTGATTGGTTCCATAAACAAGGCGTGCAGCGTATAGCGATCAGTACGGGTGCTGAAGGTGTTTATTACAGCGAAATCAATGGTGAGCAGGGTTGGTCTGCCTCTATTCCTACAACAATTATTAGCGTTACAGGTGCAGGTGATGCGATGATTGCTGGTCTTGCTCATGGCTATTTGGATAATATGAGTTTTTATCAAAGTGTGAGATTTGCTCAAGCGTGCTCATCTTTAACGTTATCATCTGAATTTACCAATAATCCAAATCTATCTATTAATTGTGTTAAAAATATATTGGAGTCTGTTTCATGAATAATGTATCTACCTATAATCAATATCTCGATATTTCGCCAGAAGTTAAACAAGCGCTTGAAAATAATCAACCCGTTGTTGCTTTAGAATCGACCATTATTTCACATGGTATGCCTTATCCGCAAAATGTGGAAACCGCATTAAAAGTGGAAGAAATTGTCAGAAAAAATGGTGCAATTCCTGCAACAATTGCGGTAATTAACGGTCGTTTAAAAGCTGGGTTATCCAAAGAAGAGATCACCATTCTTGGTAAAGAAGGGTTAAATGTAACAAAAGTGAGTCGTCGTGATTTACCGGTTGTTGTTGCCAATAAACAAAATGGTGCGACAACCGTTGCGGCCACAATGATTATTGCTGAATTAGCGGGTATTCGAGTTTTTGCAACCGGCGGGCTTGGTGGCGTTCATCGCGGTGCTGAGCATACCTTTGATATTTCAGCCGATCTTCAAGAACTCGCTAATACCAGTGTCGCTGTAGTTTGTGCTGGTGCTAAATCAATTTTAGATTTAGGTCTAACAATGGAATACCTTGAAACATATGGGGTACCTGTGGTTGGTTATCAAACAGAAAAACTGCCGTCGTTCTTTAGCCGAACTAGTCCGTTTGATGTTAGCGTAAAACTAGATAGCGCTAAACAAATTGCCGACATGATTAAAGTTAAATGGGATTTAGGTTTAAAGGGTGGCGTTGTGGTTGCAAATCCTATTCCTGAACAATATGCAATGGATGAGCAAATTATTTCCGTTGCGATTGAAAAAGCGTTACAAGAATCGGTTGAGAAAGGGATTAAAGGTAAAGAAACTACGCCATTCTTGTTAGCCAAAGTGGTAGAAATAACAGGCGGTGATAGTTTAGAAGCCAATATCAATCTCGTCTTTAATAATGCTAAATTAGCATCAGAAATAGCAGTAAATTATTGCCATATTAAATAATTACTATTAAATTTTTAGTCTAAGGGAAGGATTGCTATATTTATTTAATGCACTTCCTTTAGGTATTATCGCTTTAGTACCTGTAGCGCTAAAAATATTTGTTTGATTTGTTAAAGTCATTATCCTCACTCTTTATTAATTACTCCTTGCATTAGTTAATTATTTACGTATAATTGACGCACTTTGTTTGTTGAATTTTTGATAAGCAAATGCGTATGAAGATATAATCCTTATTTAATAATATTGAATTATATCAACAATACTCCCGATTTGGGGGTTACGAAAAAGAACGGATTACACTCTCCTGTCAATCGAAACAGGGTAAGAGGAGTAGTCTTTTGTTATAACTTTTAAATAGTGGAGCTCTGGTCTCATGTCGAACCAAAGAATCCGTATCCGGTTAAAAGCGTTTGATCATCGTTTGATAGATCAATCAACTGCTGAAATTGTAGAAACTGCGAAGCGCACAGGCGCACAAGTTCGTGGTCCTATTCCATTACCGACACGCAAAGAGCGTTTTACCGTATTGATTTCTCCGCACGTTAATAAAGACGCGCGTGATCAATATGAGATTCGCACTCACAAACGTCTAGTTGATATTGTTGAGCCAACTGAAAAAACAGTTGATGCTTTAATGCGTCTAGATCTTGCTGCCGGTGTTGATGTGCAGATCAGTTTAGGTTAATCCTAGGCTGAATGATTGAGAGGTCGAAACAATGATTGGTTTAATCGGTCGTAAAGTAGGAATGACACGAATCTTCACCGAAGAGGGTGTTTCTATTCCTGTCACCGTAGTTGAAGTTCAAAGTAACCGCATTACTCAAGTAAAAACGCTTGAAAATGATGGTTATCAAGCTATTCAGGTTACTACTGGCAGCAAAAAAGCAAGCCGTGTAAACAAACCTGAAGCAGGTCATTTCGCTAAGGCTGGCGTTGAAGCTGGTCGTGGTCTATGGGAATTCCGTTTTGAAGAAGGCGAATTTGCTGTAGGTCAAAGTATTAACGTTGATATTTTCACAGACGTTAAAAAAGTTGATGTTACTGGTACATCTAAAGGTAAAGGTTTTGCTGGCGTAACTAAACGTTGGAATTTCCGTACTCAAGATGCAACCCATGGTAACTCTTTGGCACACCGTGGTCATGGCTCAATTGGTCAAAACCAAACTCCAGGTAAAGTGTTCAAAGGTCGTAAAATGGCAGGTCACCTAGGTAATGAACGTGTAACTGTTCAAAACTTAGATATTGTACGTGTTGATGCAGAGCGTAACCTTTTATTAATTAAAGGTGCGGTTCCTGGCGCAATCAATAGTGACGTAATTGTTAAACCAGCAATCAAGGCTTAACGTCGAGGAGATAGAGATGGAATTAGTAGTAAAAGACGCGCAAGCGCTTTCTGTTTCCGAAACTACCTTCGGACGTGAGTTTAATGAAGCGTTAGTTCATCAAGTAGTTGTTGCTTATGCATCTGCTGCTCGTCAAGGCTCTCGCGCACAAAAAACTCGTGCAGAAATCGCTGGTTCAGGCAAAAAACCATGGCGTCAAAAAGGCACAGGTCGTGCTCGTTCAGGTTCTATTAAGAGCCCAATCTGGCGTAGTGGTGGTGTAACATTTGCAGCAAAACCACAAGATCATAGCCAAAAAGTTAACCGTAAAATGTATCGTGGTGCATTAAAGAGTATTTTCTCTGAATTAGTGCGTCAAGAACGTTTAGTTGTGGTTGAAACATTTACTGTTGAAGCACCTAAGACTAAATTATTAACTCAGAAATTAAATGATATGAATCTTAATGATGTTCTAATCATTACCTCTGACGTTGATGAAAATCTTTTCTTAGCAGCACGTAACTTGCATAAAGTTGATGTGCGTGATGTGGCAGGTATTGATCCAGTTAGTTTGATTGCATTTGACAAAGTGGTTATCACTGTTGATGCCGTTAAACAAGTAGAGGAGATGTTAGCATGATTCGTGAAGAGCGTCTGCTTAAAGTCCTGCGAGCACCACATGTTTCTGAAAAAGCATCTATTTCAATGGAAAAAACAAATACATTAGTATTGAAAGTTGCTAAAGATGCTACTAAGAGAGAGATTAAAGCCGCAGTTGAACAACTATTTGAAGTTAAAGTAGATGACGTAAATACGCTTGTTGTTAAAGGCAAAGTAAAACGTCGTGGTCAACAAATCGGTCGCCGTAGCGACTGGAAAAAAGCTTACGTTACTTTAGCAGAAGGTCAAAACTTAGACCTTGCTGGCGTCGCTGAGTAATTCGGAGGAGTAAGAACAATGGCAGTTGTTAAGTGTAAACCTACATCTCCGGGTCGTCGCCACGTTGTTAAAGTGGTTAACCCAGAGTTGCATAAAGGTAAGCCTTATGCACCGTTGCTTGATTCAAAAAGCAAAACTGGTGGTCGCAATAATAATGGTCGTATCACTACCCGTCATATCGGTGGTGGTCATAAACAACATTATCGTATTGTCGACTTTAAGCGTAATAAAGATGGTATTCCAGCAGTTGTTGAACGTTTGGAATATGATCCGAACCGTAGTGCAAATATTGCATTGGTTCTATATAAAGACGGTGAACGTCGTTATATTTTAGCGCCTAAAGGCTTAAAAGCAGGTGATCAGATCCAATCTGGTGTTGATGCATCAATTAAAACAGGTAACTGTTTACCAATGCGCAATATTCCAGTCGGTTCTACCGTGCATAATATTGAAATGAAACCAGGCAAAGGCGGACAACTTGCTCGCTCTGCTGGTAGTTATGTTCAAATCGTTGCGCGTGATGGTGCTTATGTAACATTACGTCTACGTTCAGGTGAAATGCGTAAAGTATTATCTGATTGCCGCGCCACTATTGGTGAAGTGGGTAACTCAGAACATATGCTTCGCGTACTAGGTAAAGCGGGTGCTTCGCGTTGGCGCGGTGTTCGTCCTACTGTTCGTGGTACAGCAATGAACCCGGTAGACCATCCACATGGTGGTGGTGAAGGTCGTAACTTTGGTAAACATCCTGTGTCTCCATGGGGTCAAAAAGCCAAAGGATTGAAAACGCGTAGCAACAAACGTACTGATAAGTATATTGTTCGCCGTCGCAATAAGAAATAATTAATATAGAGGATTAGCTATGCCACGTTCTCTCAAGAAGGGTCCTTTTATTGACCTACACTTGCTGAAGAAGGTAGAGAAAGCGGTGGAAAGCGGGGACAAGAAACCAATTCGTACTTGGTCCCGTCGTTCAACGATCTTTCCTAACATGATCGGTTTGACCATCGCTGTCCATAATGGTCGTCAGCACGTTCCAGTTTATGTTTCCGACGAAATGGTTGGTCATAAATTGGGTGAATTCGCGCCGACTCGTACTTATCGCGGCCACGCGGCTGATAAGAAAGCTAAGAAGAAATAAGTAGGAGAAAGAGATGGAAACAATTGCAAAGTACCGCCACGCTCGTTCTTCTGCACAAAAAGTTCGCTTAGTTGCAGATCTTGTTCGCGGTAAGAAAGTGTCTCAGGCACTGGATATTTTAACGTACACCAATAAAAAAGCGGCTGTACTGGTTAAAAAAGTATTAGAGTCTGCTATTGCTAATGCAGAGCATAACGATGGTGCTGATATTGATGATCTGAAAGTTGCGAAAATTTTCGTAGACGAAGGCCCAACCATGAAGCGTATTATGCCTCGTGCAAAAGGTCGTGCAGATCGAATTTTGAAGCGTACGAGTCACATCACCGTGATCGTCTCTGATCGCTAGGCTGGAGAATAGCAATGGGTCAAAAAGTAAATCCAAATGGTATCCGACTAGGCATCGTCAAGCCTTGGACATCTACATGGTATTCGGGTACAAAGACATTCGCTGATAATTTAGAAAGTGATTTTAGAGTGCGTGAATTCTTAAATAAAGAATTAGCACAAGCATCAATCTCTAAGATTGTAATCGACCGTTCAGCAGAAACTAACGTTCGCATTACTATTCACACTGCTCGTCCGGGTATTGTGATTGGTAAAAAAGGCGAGGACGTTGAAAAATTACGTAATGCCGTAGCTTCTATTGTCAATAAATATAAAGACAAGAAAGAGAAACGTGATGTTGCAGTACAAATTAATATAGCTGAAGTTCGTAAACCTGAACTTGACGCTAAATTAGTTGCTGACAGTATTACTTCTCAGTTAGAACGCCGTGTTATGTTCCGTCGTGCAATGAAACGTGCGGTACAAAACGCAATGAAAGCGGGTGCTAAGGGTATCAAAGTTGAAGTAAGTGGTCGTTTAGGCGGCGCTGAAATCGCACGTAGTGAATGGTATCGTGAAGGTCGTGTGCCTCTACATACTCTTCGTGCTGATATCGATTATGGTACATCTGAAGCATTAACTACCTATGGTATTATTGGTGTTAAAGTGTGGATCTTCAAAGGTGAGATCCTTGGTGGTATGGCTGCCGTTGAACAAGCAGAAAAACAACCTGCTGCTCAACCGAAAAAGCAGCGCAAAGGCCGAAAACAATAAGGAGCGTCGCTGATGTTACAACCAAAGCGTACAAAATTCCGTAAAGTGCACAAGGGCCGCAATCGTGGTCTTGCTGTAAGTACTGACGTTAGTTTCGGTACATTCGGTCTTAAGGCTGTGGGTCGTGGTCGTTTGACTGCGCGCCAGATCGAAGCAGCACGTCGTGCTATGACTCGTGCAGTTAAGCGTCAAGGTAAAATCTGGATTCGAGTTTTCCCTGATAAACCAATTACTGAAAAACCACTTGAAGTGCGTATGGGTAAAGGTAAGGGTAACGTTGAATACTGGGTTGCACAGATTCAACCAGGTAAAGTCCTTTATGAAATGGACGGAGTACCGGAAGAAGTTGCTCGTGAAGCATTTGCGTTGGCAGCTGCAAAACTGCCAATTAAAACCACCTTTGTGATTAAGACGGTGATGTAAATGAAAGCAAAAGAGCTACGCGAAAAAAGCGTTGAAGAGTTAAATACTGAACTTCTTAATTTATTACGTGAGCAATTTAACTTACGTATGCAATTAGCTGGGGGTCAGTTAACACAAACTCATGTGTTAAAACAAGTGCGTCGTAATATTGCACGAGTTAAAACATTATTAACTGAGAAGGCGGGTGCGTAATATGACTACTGAAGTAAAAATTCGTACTCAGCAAGGTCGTGTTATTAGCGACAAAATGGATAAATCTATTACTGTAGCTATTGAACGTAAAGTGAAGCATCCGTTATATGGTAAGTTCATTAAACGTACGACTAAATTGCATGTACATGATGAAAACAATGAGTGTGGTATTGGTGATACTGTAGAAATTAAAGAGTGTCGTCCATTATCAAAAACCAAATCTTGGACTCTTGTTCGAATCGTAGAAAAAGCAGTTAGTTAATCTAATCGATTAAAAACTGTACATAATATAATAAACGGCTCATCGGCCGTTTATTTTATGCTATCCATTTTATTTGAGTGGTGTTATACTATGCGCCCTCACATATGTGGGTTTTTGGTTGTCTATTCTTATCCATGGTAGTTGAGGTGGATGAAGGTAGATTAGACAATAATTTATTTATACGGAGCATTAAAATGATCCAAGAACAGACTAGGCTAGATGTTGCCGATAACTCTGGCGCACGTAGTGTAATGTGTATCAAGGTTCTCGGTGGATCGCACCGTCGTTATGCAGCGGTTGGTGATATCATCAAAGTTACCATTAAAGAAGCAATTCCACGTGGTAAAGTAAAGAAAGGTGATGTACTTAAAGCTGTGGTTGTGCGCACTAGAAAAGGTGTTCGTCGTCCTGATGGATCTGTCATTCGTTTCGATCGCAATGCGTGTGTTATTTTAAATAATAACAGTGAGCAACCGATTGGTACGCGTATTTTTGGACCGGTCACTCGTGAACTTCGTTCTGAGAAGTTTATGAAGATCATTTCATTAGCACCAGAAGTACTGTAAGGAGCGGGTAATGGCAGCGAAAATCCGTCGAGAAGATGAAGTTATCGTGTTAACCGGTAAAGATAAAGGTAAACGCGGTAAAGTAAAAAGCGTTTTGTCTACAGGCAAAGTGATTGTTGAAGGTATCAATTTGGTGAAAAAACACCAAAAACCAGTACCTGCATTAAATCAAGATGGTGGAATTGTTGAGAAAGAAGCAGCTATTAATGTTTCTAACGTAGCAATTTTTAACCCAGCTACAGGCAAAGCAGATCGCGTAGGCTTTCGTTTTGAAGACGGTAAAAAAGTCCGTTTTTATAAGTCTACTAATGAATTAATCAATTAAGTAATTTGGAGTGTACGATGGCGAAACTGCATGATTACTACAAAGCACAGGTAGTAAATAAACTGCAAGACCAGTTTGGCTACAAATCTGTCATGCAAGTCCCTCGGATCGAAAAGATCACCTTGAATATGGGTGTGGGTGAAGCAATTACTGATAAGAAATTATTAGATAATGCGGTTGCTGACTTAGCAGCAATCAGTGGTCAAAAACCACTTGTCACTAAAGCACGCAAATCAGTTGCTGGTTTTAAAATCCGTCAAGGGTATCCTATTGGTTGTAAAGTCACTTTACGTGGCGAACGTATGTGGGAATTTTTTGAACGTCTAGTTTATATTGCTCTTCCTCGTACTCGAGATTTTCGTGGTTTAAGCGCAAAATCTTTTGATGGTCGTGGCAATTATAGCATGGGTATTCGAGAACAAATCGTTTTCCCTGAAATCGATTATGATAAAGTTGATCGTGTTCGTGGTTTAGATATTACTATCACAACAAGTGCACAATCAGATGAAGAAGGCCGAGCTTTATTATCTGCCTTTAACTTCCCATTTCGTAAGTAAGGTAGGGCATAATGGCTAAACAATCAATGATTGAACGCGATAAGAAACGCGTAAAGCTAGCAGAAAGATATTTTGCGAAGCGTCAAGAATTAAAAGCGATTATCTCTGATCTTAATGCATCAGATGAAGATCGTTGGAATGCAGTGCTTAAATTGCAAACGCTTCCTCGTGATTCTAGTCCATCACGTCAACGTCGTCGTTGTCGTCAAACCGGTCGTCCTCATGGCGTCCTTCGTAAGTTTGGTTTAAGCCGTATTAAGGTCCGTGAGTCAGCCATGCGTGGTGAGATTCCAGGTCTTAAAAAGGCAAGTTGGTAATCAGGGGAGTGTTATAGATGAGCATGCAAGATCCTATAGCAGATATGTTGACCCGCATTCGTAACGGTCAAGCTGCGAATAAAGTTGCAGTCACCATGCCTTCCTCTAAGCTAAAAGTGGCAATTGCCAATGTGCTAAAAGAAGAAGGTTATATCGGGGACTATAAAGTAGTTGGTGACACTAAACCAGAATTGGAAATCACTTTAAAATATTTCCAAGGTAAGGCTGTTGTAGAAAGTATTAAACGTGTTAGCCGTCCAGGTCTACGTATTTATAAACGTAAAGACGAATTGCCAAAAGTAATGGCAGGACTAGGTATCGCAGTTGTTTCTACTTCTAAAGGTGTTATGACTGATCGAGCAGCACGCCAAGCAGGTCTTGGTGGTGAAATTATCTGCTACGTAGCGTAAGGGAGAAAAAAATGTCTCGTGTTGCAAAAGCACCTGTCGTTGTTCCTGCTGGCGTAGAGGTAAAACTCAATGGTCAGGTAATTACGATTAAAGGTAAAAATGGCGAGTTATCTCGCACAATAAATAATGCTGTTGTTATTAATCAAGAAGAAGGTCAAATTAAATTTGCCCCTCGTGACGGCTTTGCGAATGCTTGGGCTCAAGCAGGTACAGCGCGCGCATTGATTAACTCAATGGTTATTGGTGTTACTGAAGGTTTTACTAAAAAACTTCAGCTAGTTGGTGTCGGTTATCGTGCACAAGTTAAAGGTAATGCAATTGGTCTATCTCTTGGATATTCACATCCAATTGAACATCAATTACCTGCAGGTGTGACGGCTGAATGTCCTTCTCAAACTGAAATCGTACTAAAAAGTGCTGATAAACAGTTAATCGGACAAGTAGCAGCAGATATCCGTGCTTATCGTCGTCCTGAACCTTATAAAGGTAAAGGTGTTCGTTACGCAGATGAAGTTGTGCGTACTAAAGAAGCTAAGAAAAAGTAAGGTAACACTATGGATAAGAAATCAGCTCGTATCCGTCGTGCAACTAAAGCGCGTCGTAAGATGCATGAACTACTTGCAACTCGCTTAGTGGTTCACCGTACTCCGCGTCATATTTATGCGCAGATTATCGCACCAAACGGATCAGAAGTACTGGCAGCCGCTTCTACATTAGAAAAAGCTATCAGTGAAAGTTTAAAATACACTGGAAACAAAGATGCAGCAGCAGCAGTTGGTAAAGCAATTGCAGAGCGTGCACTAGCGAAAGATATCAAAGAAGTTTCTTTTGATCGTTCAGGTTTCCAATATCATGGTCGAGTTCAGGCGCTAGCAGATGCTGCTCGCGAAGCTGGCCTACAGTTCTAAGGTAGGAGTTAAAGATGTCAAACATCGAAAAACAAGCTGGTGAACTGCAGGAAAAATTAATCGCAGTTAACCGAGTTTCTAAAACCGTAAAAGGTGGTCGTATTTTTAGTTTTTCTGCACTAACTGTTGTTGGTGACGGTAATGGCCGCGTAGGTTTTGGATATGGTAAAGCACGTGAAGTGCCAGCAGCAATCCAAAAAGCAATGGAAAAAGCACGTCGTAATATGATTAATGTTGCATTAAATAACGATACTTTACAGCATCCGGTTAAAGGTGCTCACACAGGTTCTCGTGTTTATATGCAACCTGCATCAGAAGGTACTGGTATTATCGCCGGTGGTGCAATGCGTGCTGTATTAGAAGTTGCTGGTGTTCGTAACGTTCTAGCTAAAGCATATGGTTCTACAAACCCTATTAACGTGGTTCGTGCAACGATTGATGGCTTAGAAAATATGAAATCACCTGAAATGGTTGCTGCTAAGCGTGGTAAAACCGTCGAAGAAATTTTGGGGTAATTAGCCATGGCAAAGACAATTAAAATTACACAAACTCGTAGTTCTATTGGTCGTCTACCGAAGCATAAAGCAACGTTAGTAGGTTTAGGATTACGTCGTATTGGTCATACTGTTGAGCGTGAGGATACTCCTGCGATTCGCGGTATGGTAAACCAAGTTTATTACATGGTTAAAGTAGAGGAGTAATAGTAATGCGTTTAAATACTTTATCTCCTGCTGAAGGTTCAAAGCATGCACCAAAACGTCTAGGTCGAGGAATCGGTTCTGGATTAGGTAAAACGGGTACTCGTGGTATCAAAGGTCAAAAATCTCGTTCAGGTGGCGGCGTTCGTCGTGGCTTTGAAGGTGGTCAAATGCCTTTATATCGTCGTTTACCAAAATTTGGTTTTACCTCACGTAAAGCTATGGTAACAGCGCAAGTTCGTCTTTCAGATTTAATGAAAGTTGAAGGTGATGTTGTTGACTTAAATAGCTTAAAAGTTGCAAATGTGATTAATTCACAAATCGAATATGCTAAAATCATGTTATCTGGTGAAGTAACTAAACCAGTTACCGTTCGTGGTATTCGAGTAACGAAAGGTGCTAAAGCTGCAATTGAAGCTGCTGGCGGAAAAATTGAGGAATAATTAGAAAGATGGCAAAGCAACCAGGATTAGATTTTCAAAGTACTCGAGGCGGTAGTGGTGAGCTTAAAAGACGTTTAATATTTGTGCTTTTAGCGCTTATTGTTTTTCGTCTTGGTTCTTATATTCCGGTTCCTGGTATTGATACTAAAGCGTTATCGGACTTACTAGCACAAGCATCATCTAATGGTATTGTCGGTATGTTCAATATGTTCTCTGGTGGTGCTTTAAGCCGTGCTTCAATTTTTGCATTAGGGATAATGCCGTATATTTCTGCATCGATTATCGTACAGTTATTAACAGCTATTAGCCCTAAACTCGCAGAATTGAAGAAAGAAGGTGAATCAGGTCGTAAAAAAATTAGCCAATATACTCGTTATGGCACACTTGCTTTAGCGATTATACAGGCAGTTGGTATTGCGACTGGCTTACCGAATATTCCTGGTTATGGTCATGTTGTGATTAATCCAGGATTTTCTTTCTATTTTATTGCATCGGTTAGCTTAGTTACTGGCACTATGTTTCTTATGTGGTTGGGTGAACAGATCACGGAACGCGGTGTAGGTAATGGTATTTCAATCATTATCTTTGCGGGTATTGTGGCAGGTCTTCCCCATGCAATATATGAAACAATTGAACAAGCTCGTTCTGGTTCATTGCATCCAATTTTATTACTAGTAGTCGCCGCATTAGTAGTTGGTGTGACTTATTTTGTTGTGTTTGTTGAACGTGGTCAACGACGTATTGTCGTCAACTATGCGCAGCGTCAGCAAGGTCGTCGTGTGTATGCCGCACAAAGTACACACCTTCCATTAAAAATTAATATGGCAGGTGTAATTCCTGCAATATTTGCTTCAACAATCGTTATGTTACCATCTATGATGGCTTCTTGGTTTCAAGGAGATGGTGAAGGTTGGAGATATATTATTGTTCTTATAGGCCAATATTTTTCTCATGATCAACCGTTATACATAATCTTTTTTGCAGCTGCGATTATTTTCTTCTGTTTCTTCTATACCGCGTTGGTTTTCAACCCAAGAGAGACAGCAGATCAGTTAAAAAAATCTGGGGCATTTATTCCAGGTATCCGTCCAGGTGAACAAACATCGAAGTATATTGACAAGGTAATGACACGGTTAACGCTAATTGGCGCTATCTACATTACTTTTGTATGTTTGGTACCAATGTTTATGACAAGCGCAATGAAAGTTCCTGTCCAATTTGGTGGGACCTCTTTATTAATTGTGGTTGTTGTGATCATGGATTTTATGGCACAAGTACAGACTTTAATGATGCCAAATCGTTATGAGTCAGTGTTAAAGAAAGCGAACCTTAAAGGCTATGGCCGATAAGTTAGCCAGAAGTTACGGAGAAAAAAATGAAAGTTCGTGCTTCAGTCAAGAAATTATGCAGAAATTGTAAAATCATCAAACGCAATGGCATCGTTCGTGTTATTTGCATTGAAGGTAAGCATAAACAACGTCAAGGTTAATTTTATTTAACTGTAAAGTTGAACTTTTGCATATTTTACTTGCCAAAGTATAGTAAAGCTGGCTAGAATAGCCAGCCTAAATTTATTTGTAAACTTGCTGTTTGAGTATCCTGAAAACGGGCTTTTCAGTATAGTAAGTTTACTAACATTAACAATAAAGGAGTGCATAGTGGCCCGTATAGCAGGCATTAACATTCCTGATCAACAACATGCCGTAATTGCGTTACAAGCAATTTATGGAATCGGTAATACTCGCGCTAAGACAATTTGTGCTGAAGCCGGTATTCCTGAACATGTAAAGATCAGAGAACTATCTGAAGATCAGATTGAAAAGTTACGTGAACAAGTCGCTAAATTTACTGTTGAAGGTGATTTACGTCGTGAAGTAACTATGAGTATCAAGCGTTTATTAGACCTTGGTTGTTATCGTGGCATGCGTCACCGTCGTGGACTTCCTGTTCGTGGTCAACGCACTAAGACTAACGCTCGTACCCGTAAGGGCCCGCGTAAGCCAATCAAGAAATAATTGAGGTGATAATAAATGGCAAAGACACCTGTTCGTACACGTAAACGTGTTAAAAAACAAGTTTCTGATGGTGTAGCTCATATTCATGCATCATTTAACAATACAATCGTAACTATTACCGATCGTCAAGGTAATGCGTTGGGTTGGGCAACCGCTGGTGGTTCTGGTTTCCGTGGCTCTCGTAAGTCAACTCCGTTTGCAGCTCAAGTGGCCGCAGAACGTTGTGCAGAAGCCGTAAAAGACTACGGAATTAAGAATCTAGAAGTTATGGTAAAAGGACCTGGTCCTGGTCGTGAGTCAACAATTCGTGCATTAAATGCTGCGGGTTATCGTATCACTAACATTACTGATGTTACTCCGATCCCTCATAACGGTTGTCGTCCACCAAAGAAACGTCGTGTTTAATTATTTATTAAACATCGAATGTTTATAGGATTATTGGAGAAATAAAATGGCAAGATATTTGGGACCAAAGCTCAAATTAAGTCGTCGTGAAGGTACTGATTTATTCCTTAAATCTGGTGTCCGAGCGGTTGACAGTAAATGTAAGTTAGAACAAGCGCCTGGACAACATGGTGCGCGTAAACCGCGTTTATCCGATTATGGTGTTCAGTTACGTGAAAAACAAAAAGTTAGACGTATTTATGGAATTTTAGAACGTCAATTCCGTAATTACTATAAAAATGCTGCGCGTATTAAAGGCAATACTGGTGAAAACCTACTTGGTCTTTTAGAACGTCGTTTAGATAACGTTGTTTATCGTATGGGATTTGGTGCAACTCGTGCTGAAGCTCGTCAGTTAGTTAGTCATAAAGCTGTTCTTGTTAATGGTCACGTTGTGAACATTGCGTCTTATCAAGTTTCGCCTGAAGATGTGATTAGTGTTCGTGAAAAATCAAAAAAACAAGCACGTATTAAAGCCGCTTTAGAGTTAGCTGAACAACGTGAAAAACCAACATGGTTAGAAGTTGATGCTAGCAAAATGGAAGGTGTGTTCAAACGCTTACCAGAACGTTCAGATTTATCTGCTGACATCAACGAACATTTGATCGTCGAACTTTACTCTAAGTAAAGTTTAGCACTTAAGAGAGGACATAATGCAGGGTTCTGTAACAGAGTTTTTAAAACCTCACCTAGTTGATGTTGTTCAATACAGCCCAACTCATGCAAAAGTGACTTTAGAGCCACTTGAGCGTGGTTTTGGACATACTTTAGGTAATGCACTACGCCGCATTTTATTATCATCTATGCCGGGATATGCAGTGACCGAAGTTGAAATTGACGGTGTTCTGCATGAGTATAGTACTAAAGAAGGCGTTCAAGAAGATGTGCTTGATATTCTGCTTAATTTGAAAAAATTAGCAGTACGTGTACATACTAAAGATGATGTTATGCTGACTTTAAATAAATCAGGTATTGGTGCAGTTACTGCATCGGATATCACTCATGATGGTGATGTTGAAATTGTTAATCCTGATTTAGTAATTTGTCATCTTACTGATGCCAATGCTTCAATTAGTATGCGTATTCGTGTACAACGAGGACGTGGTTATGTCCCTGCTTCTGCTCGCGTTAAGTCAGAAGATGAAGAGCGACCAATTGGTCGTCTATTAGTTGATGCTTGTTATAGCCCAGTTGAGCGCATTGCATATTCTGTTGATGCTGCTCGTGTGGAACAGCGTACTGATTTGGATAAATTAGTTATCGATATGGAAACCAATGGTACCATTGATCCAGAAGAATCTATTCGTCGCGCATCAACTATTTTGGCTGAACAACTTGAAGCTTTCGTTGATTTACGTGATGTACGTCAACCTGAAGTTAAAGAAGATAAACCGGAATTTGATCCGATTCTTCTACGTCCAGTAGATGATCTCGAATTAACTGTTCGGTCTGCTAATTGCTTAAAAGCAGAAGCAGTTCATTATATTGGTGATTTAGTACAACGTACCGAAGTTGAGCTACTTAAAACCCCTAATCTTGGTAAGAAATCACTTACTGAAATTAAGGATGTGCTCGCTTCTCGTGGTTTATCTTTAGGCATGCGTCTTGAGAACTGGCCACCAGCAAGTATTGTTGAAGACTAAGATAAAATTTATATAAGAAGGATAAAGTTATGCGCCATCGTAAAAGTGGTCGTCAACTGAACCGAAATAGCAGCCATCGTCAAGCAATGTTTCGTAACATGACTAGTTCACTTGTTGAACATGAAATCATCAAAACTACATTGCCTAAAGCAAAAGAGTTGCGTCGTGTTGTTGAACCGTTAATTACGCTAGCCAAAAGCGATAGCGTAGCTAATCGCCGTTTGGCTTTTGCTCGTATCCGTGATAAAGATACAGTGAAAAAATTATTTTCAGATTTAGGTCCACGTTTTGCTACCCGTCCTGGTGGTTATGTACGTATTTTAAAATGTGGTTTCCGCGATGGAGATAATGCACCAATGGCTTATATTGAATTAGTTGATCGCCCTGCAGTAGAAGCAGAAGCAGCAGCTGAATAAAAAATTTAACTCATTGAGAACTAAAACCGGCAATTAAGCCGGTTTTTTTTATTGAGCTGAATTTAGATCTTATACCTTAATTTTTGATAAATAAACTTGATGAGTTTAGACAACCATTATCGTAATGATTGCTTTGATATTTTCTTAAACAAATAATTGGAATGAATTGTTTATTATTTTCAATATTTTGTCTGACATATAGTTGTTATATTTTTAGCTATACTAAAGCCGTTGATACTCCAATTAATTTCACATAATTGAAATATATTAAGTTTACTATCTGTTTTGTTGATTAATTTTAATTGTTCTTAAATAAAAATAGATTAATCTCAAGCTCGTTTAATAATGTGGGGGTGGTGTTTCTTCTGCTAAACTGGCAATATTAGATGATTGATTTGCCTGTATTTTTTGTGATAAAAGTGTTAATTGCTCTTTTAGTTTGCTAATATCTGCTTGCAGATGCATGACCATCTGATTGAGTTCTTCAATGGTCATATCTTGAAATGCTACTTTGGTTTCTAATAATTCTAATCGTTGGTTCATAAGATCTTTAATAAGAGTCTGTAGGTAAAGGTACATTGTAAGTAAAAATGGCTATTAAATCCATCCTCGCTCAGCAAATGACACATATTCTCCTTTTCCTATCACAAGATGATCAAGAATCCGAATATCAATCAACTCACAAACTTGTTCAATCTTTTTAGTTAGTATGCGATCGGCTTGACTTGGCTCTGCAATACCAGAAGGATGATTATGCGCTAAAATTAATGCAGCAGCATTATACTGTAATGCCTGTCTAGCAATTTCGCGTGGATGAACTTCTACACAGTTATAAGTACCAGTAAACATTTCTTCTGCTGTAATTACATGATTTTGGTTATCTAAAAAAATCACCATAAAAATTTCACGATCTTTGTTTGCTAATCGACTCGCTAAATAATGATGGGTTAAAGAAGGTGAAGTAAGGGAATTTTCTTTCATTATTTTAACTTTGAGATAGCGATGTGATAGTTCGACAACTGCCTTTAGTTGTGTGTATTTAGCGGTACCTAAACCATGTTTTTTACAAAAATCACTGTGACTAGCATTAATTAAATTATAAAAAGAACCAAATTCATTTAATAATTTTTGTGATAATTCTAAAACAGGTATATTTCGCGTACCTGTACGTAAAAATAAGGCGAGCAATTCAGCATCACTTAATGTTTCAACCCCAAAACGTAATAGTTTTTCACGAGGCATTAATGTTGCAGAGGATGAGGACATAATTAATAATTTATTCCGAAATAAGAATAAATTATTGATAAAAATAAGGAAGCATAAAGACCTAATTTAAAATATTGGGAAATTAATCACAAAATACATGAATACTTTACGAGAAAAAAGCGCCAATAGGCGCTTTTGTAATGAATTTTGTTCGGTGAATTAATGACAACCACAGCCACCATGACCACCGCCACAGCAACCTGTATCTTCATCTTCATCATCGTGGCCACCACAACCGCAACTACCATGTCCATGGTCGTGCCCGTGTGCACCGTGAATGTGTCCATGAGCTATCTCTTCTTCTGTTGCTTCACGAACAGCTAATACTTCAACATTAAATTTTAGATCTTGTCCTGCTAGCATATGATTACCATCAATAGTAACGGTATCACCATCAATAGCTGTGATTTCAACCGGTAGCGAGCCATGATCGGTATCAGCAAAAAAACGCATACCAACTTCTAATTCATCAACGCCTACAAAAACGTCACGCGGTACGTTTTGTACTAATGCATCGTTAAAATCACCATATGGGTTAACTAATTCAACATCAAATTTATCACCAACTTGATGGCCTTCTAAAGCATTTTCAAGGTCTTGTAATAAGTTTCCTGCACCTTGTAAATATTCAAGTGGTGCAGCCGCTGTTGCTTCATCAACTAAAACCCCATCTTTTGTTCTAACTTGATAAGCTAAACTAACCACCGTATTTTTTGCTATTTTCATATTTTCTCCAACAAACTTGTATTGCGCAAATTGGCATAGATTTTAACGGAAAAAACTCCATCTGTATGCTATTTTCTTAAGTTTATTACAAATTACCATGTTTAATTAAGATGAAACTAAATAAGGTTTTTATAAAAAATTAATTTATCAAAATTTACGTTATTGCTAAATTGGTTATTTTATATGGCTTTGTAAAAATTTTATTTACCTTAACTGTATATGACAGTAAATTATAGTGTATTAGGGAATAATGATTAGAATTTGTAGACTTAAATCATAAGTTTGCAATAAGTTAAATTAATGATATAGAAAATAACGGGTAGGTATCACAATGTTAAATGTTAATGAATATTTTGATGGTAAAGTTAAATCAATTAGTTTTGAAAATGCTTCAGCTGGTTCTGCTTCTGTTGGTGTAATGTTACCAGGCGAATATATTTTTAGTACTATCAATCCTGAAGAAATGACAGTTATAACGGGTTCGCTTAAGGTGTTACTACCTACAGCCGATGATTGGCAAGTTTTCCAAGCAGGACAAGTTTTTCATGTTGCTGGTGAAAGCAAATTTGATGTTCAGGTTGTTGAGGCGACAGCTTATCTTTGTCGTTATTTAGCAAATTAATAAAGCTATTTTAATTTATCATGGCTTTAAGATAATTAAACGTTAATTAATGCCTAAAACGATACTCCCACCTATAAGGTGGGAGTATTTTAGCGTTTTTACAACTGAATCGATAACTTATTTAAGTTCTAACTCATTCATCGCTGCGATGCTAAAGCCACCATCAACATGGATGACTTCACCGGTAATGCCTGACGATAAATTTGAACATAAGAATGCTGCAGAATTACCTACATCTTCAATGGTTACTGTACGACGAATAGGGGTTACTGATTCACAATGTGATAACATCTTTTTGAAATCTTTAATGCCTGATGCAGCTAAAGTACGAATAGGGCCTGCAGAAATGGCATTAACGCGTATACCTTCAGGTCCCATTGCATTTGCCATATAACGTACATTTGCTTCTAAAGATGCTTTAGCAAGACCCATAACATTATAATTAGGGATTGCTCGTTCAGCACCAAGATAAGAAAGCGTAACTAATCCTGAATTTGGATTTAGCATAGAACGACATGCTTTAGCCATCGCAACAAAGCTATAAGAGCTAATATCATGCGCAATGGCAAAACCTTCACGTGTTACGGCGTTAACATAATCACCATCTAATTGATCACCAGGAGCGAAGGCAATTGCATGTACAAAACCATCGAATTTATCCCAAGTTTTAGCTAGCTCTGTAAATAATGTTGTGATGCTTTCATCATGTGCGACATCACAAGGTAAAACGATTTTAGAATTAAAATCAGCAGCAAACTCTTCAACACGGCCTTTTAATTTTTCGTTTTGATAAGTAAAAGCTAATTCTGCGCCTTCACGGTGCATCGCTTTTGCAATACCGTAAGCAATAGAACGATTACTTGCAACGCCGGTAACCAGTATGCGTTTACCTGTTAAAAATCCCATAAATTGTTCCTCTAATATTTTTTACTCTATATTTTAGAATGTTGATGATTATATGTTGATATAGTTAACTTCGCTACTATAAATTTATTTTTCCTTATTTAAACGTCATTTTATTTCTAAAAAGTAAGTTGTTTATTAGGTTAATACTTGACTATAATAATCAACTATTATACAGCATTGTTGGTACTTTATGATGAAAGATAGAGATTTAGTTTGCTATAAAACGTTACCTATTTGGGATGCAAAAACTTTACCCGATTTGTTTCGTGAAAAACATAATACACAACTAGGTACTTGGGCAAAATTAAACATTATAAAAGGTTATGTCAATTTTCATATGTTAACCGAGCAGGGCGATGTCATATCTCAATATGTTTTTGATGTTGAGCATCAGCCTCCATTTATTGAGCCTCAGCAATGGCATCGAATAGCTCAAGTTTCAGATGATCTGAAGTGCCAGTTGGCTTTTTATTGCCAACCAGAGGATTATACCCAAAAAAAATATCAAATGACTAAAACCCATTCTGACGTTTTGGACGCTTGTCAAATCATTCAGGCCGGAAAAGCGTTAGATTTAGGTTGTGGTTCAGGCCGTAATTCACTCTATCTACAGCTACTTGGTTTTGATGTTGATGCCGTTGATAAGTCAGAAATGAGTATTAGTAATTTACAAGAAATTATTGCAAACGATCATTTATCGCATATCAATGCATCTATTTATGATATTAACCAAGCCAATTTAAAAGGCAATTACGATTTAATTATATCAACTGTTGTGATGATGTTTTTACAACCAGATAGAATTCCCGATATTATTCATAATATGCAAAGTATAACTAAAACGGGCGGTTATAATTTAATTGTTTGCGCTATGTCAACTGATGATTTTCCTTGCACTGTAGGATTTTCGTTTACGTTTAAAGAGAATGAGCTACTTAATTATTATCAAAATTGGGATATTCTAAAATACAATGAAGATGTTGGCGAACTGCATAAAACGGATATCCATGGCAACCGAATAAAGCTCCGCTTTGCCACGCTGTTAGCCAAAAAACGATAATATTACAGGAACTTATCCTGTAATATCTTTTTAAACTATTTTCCCAGTATCTTACCTACTTCAAACCATGCTTTGCGAGAGTTCAATAGATCTTGAGCAGACATCGGTTTTTTACCAGCAGGTTGTAAAAGTGTCATATTTAATGCGCCATCACTTGTTGCAATACATATTCCTTTTTTATCCGCTTGTAAAATAGTGCCAACAGGTTGGTTGTGGGATGTTTTTATCACTTCTGCTTGCCATACCTTTACGGGCTCGCCATTAACGTCAAAATAACTCACAGGCCAAGGATTAAAGGCGCGAACGCAACGTTCAAGTTGTTGTGCCGATAGATTCCAATCAAGTTTAGCTTCTTGTTTAGATAATTTTTCAGCGTAAGTAACCTGTGATGGATCTTGTTTTTCGGGTTGGATTTTTCCTTCGATAATTAGTGTTAAGGTATCAAGTAGTCCTTGTGGGCCTAATTGTGCCAGCTTGTTATATAACGTTGCACTGGTATCAGAAGGTTCAATTGGGCAGGTGAGTTTATATAACATATCACCCGTATCAAGCCCGGCATCCATTTGCATAATCGTAATACCAGTTAAAGTATCACCCGCCCAACAAGCGCGTTGAATAGGGGCGGCGCCACGCCATCTTGGTAATAATGAACCATGCACATTTAAGCAACCTAGTTTAGGCATATCAAGCACAGCTTGCGGTAAAATAAGACCATATGCCACCACAATCATAATGTCGGCATTGAGTTCAGCAATGATTTTTTGATTTTCTTCAGTTTTAAGTGTAGCTGGTTGATAAACAGGAAGATGATTTTCGATGGCTAATTGTTTAACCGGACTTGCAGTTAATTTATTACCACGTCCAGCTGGGCGATCGGGCTGAGTAAAAACAGCTATCACATTATGTTTCGCTTCGATTAAAGCTTGTAGGTGTTTGGCTGCAAAATCAGGGGTACCTGCAAAAATAATGTTTAATGGCTTGATATTTTGTGGCATGTATCTTTATCCATACTCAGAAATTAATGAGTGGCATTATAACTGAAATTTTCTTGAGAATCTTTAAACAGAAAGGCGCTTAATTGATAATTAGCGCCTTTGCTTCAAGAAAGAGAATAAGTAAAAATTTTATAAAGGTAGATTTCGTTTAATCATACATTCTTTAAAAACTTCAAAAACTTTTTGATTTAATTTCTTACCGTATTTATAGTAAATACCATAATTAAAAAATGTCCAAAAAACACTGTCTTTATATTTTTTGGTCATATTATAACGGCGCATCAATGTGGCATCACTCATTTTGCCAGATTCAACTTGTTTTATAGTTCTATAACATTGAAACTTAGCCAGTAATCCGATAAAAGTCAGTAAACCGATAATAATCGCGGCTGCAACCGCTAGAGCTAAAATAGTTTGTAGAAAATTCATCATTTTTTAATTCTCCTATTCATTAATTTCGTCAAGTATGTATTAATATTATCATTTGTCAATCATTATAGCCGTTAAGCTTTAAAACGGGAAGAATATTGGCACTAAAGCAATATCAACCGCCATCACTAAAAAGGTTAATGGTACGCCAACTTTAACAAAATCACTAAAACTATACCCCCCAGGCGCAACTACCATCGTTTTAACTGGCGAAGAAACGGGTGTGATAAACGACGCAGAGGTTGCGATGGCAACAGTCATAGCGAATGGATAAGGGGAATAACCAAATTTTAAGGCTAAATCAATCGCAATTGGCGCGATTAATATGGCGGTCGCTGTATTAGAAATAAATAATCCGACAATTGAACATAATAAAAAAACAAAGGTAAGTACCATATATGGACCAAAAGATCGTAAATGGACTTCAAGCCAAGCCGAAATGAGTGATATACCACCAGTTTTATTTAGTGCTAATGCAAAAGGCATCATCCCTATAATTAAAATTAATGTTGGCCAGTGTATCGACTTGTAGGCATTAGTCATATCAATGCACTTTGTTGCGCCCATTAATAAACAGGCAATAAGTGCTGCAACAACATTTGGCACAATACCGGTTACCATTAATATAATCATGATAGCTAAATTAATTAAGGCAGCATAAGCTTGTGAGCTTGCTGGAGCAATGTCATCGATATCGGAAGGATAATCGAGTACTACAAAATCACTGGTACGGGTTTGTAGTTTTTGAATTGATCCCCAATCTCCACAGACTAACAGGGTATCACTCATTTCTAATCGTTCTTGGAATAAGTTATTAGTTTCAACAGGAGCATGATTACGCCAAATACCGATTACGGTCAAAAAATATTTACTACGAAAATCGATTTCATTAAGTGTTTTACCACATAAGCTTGATTCCGGTAATAAGGCAACTTCAGCCATACCGACCTCTTTAACTTGTTCTGAAAAATATTCACCACGCAATACCTTAGGTTCAAGATTATTGGTATTTAGAAAAGTACGATAGTCAGCTTCGGAGTGTGACATATCAAGCAGTAATATATCGTTTTCTCTAAATTCAGTTGAACCATTGACGGGAATAAGAACCTTTTGGAATTTACGCCAACGTTCAATACCAATAACATTTACGCCATGTTCACTACGCAAGTGTAGGCCATCGATGGTTCGACCAACAAAAGGTGAACCCGCTAAAATTTGCGCACGATGTGCTCGACCAATTAATTTATAGTCACGAATCAAATCCGTAATTCGTCGTCTTTGCGGTTGAATTGTTGTTGGCGCAAGCTGATCCGCGGTAAGCAACCAGTTACGAGTTAATACACAGTAAATAAGACCAACAAACAATACGCCTAAACCTATTGGCGTAATTGAGAAAAAACCAAACTCAGTTAATTTAAAATGGCTAAGTTCACTATTTACGACTAAATTTGGTGCAGTTGCAACTAAAGTCATCATACCGCTAATAAGAGCGGCAATACAAAGTGGCATCATCAATTTTTTGACATGAATACCCGTATGATTGGCAATACTGATAGCAACCGGAATAAAAATTGCAACTACGCCAGTAGAACTCATTATTGAACCGAGTAGAGCAGAGCCCAGCATAATATAAATGATGATACGAATATCGTTCTTACCCGCTATTTTTAGGATATATTCACTCATTTTAAACGATATACCGGTTCTAACTAGGCTTTCACCAATGATAAATAATAATGCAATAAGAACGATATTGGGATCGCTAAATCCGGCTAATGCTTCAGATGGTGTTAATATACCTGTAATGGTAATAGCGGTAATTGTCAGTATCGCTATTATGTCCATTCTCAATTTACTAAACGAAAATAGTAAAATTGCGATCAATAACAATATACAAATAATTAATAATGGAAAATATTGGGATAAATAATCAGGTAACAGAGCAGAAATTGATGATATTAACCCATGCTCAGATGACAATTGTTTCACAAAAGCAACTCTATGAAGTAAATACTATGTTAAACATAATACATTGATTTATTGTAATAGGGAATATTGCCGAGTAAAGTTATCTTAAAATTGACCACTTTATTATTACATTTTTAACATTTTCTGCTGTTTTTTTTATAACCTATTCGCATTATGGCAAAGTAGGTGTAATTTATGCATCTAAAAGTGGAATAAAACAATAAAAGTTTTTAGGAGAAACTATGTCATCAAAAAAATCAGTAGCACAAATTATAGTCGATGTTTTAGGTGAAGCCGGTGTTAAACATTGTTATGGGATTGTGGGCGATACATTAAACCAAATTACATCTGCCATTAAAAAAAGTGATATTGAGTGGGTGCACGTTCGTCATGAGGAAGTGGGGGCTTTTGCCGCAGGCGCTGAAGCTTATCTAACTGATCAAATAACCGCATGTGCAGGTTCATGTGGACCTGGAAGCTTACACTTTATTAATGGTATTTACGAAGCGCAACGTAATAAAGTACCAGTTATTTTATTAGCAAGCCAATTGGTTACTTCACAAAGAGGAACCGATTTTCCACAAGAAGTTGATTTTCCTTCTGTTTATAAAAATTGTTCGGTATTTTGTCAGGAAATAAATGATCCAACACAAGCAAGACAAATAACCACAGCGGCAGTTCAAGCTGCGATTAATCAACGAGGCGTAGCTGTTTTAGTCATTCCTTATAATATTAGTTTAGAAAAAGTAGAAGATAATAGTGGTCATAAAATTTACCATCCTAAACCAATTATTCATCCTTCTAACGAAGAACTTAATCAAATTGCCGATATATTAAATAAAAATCATAAGATAGCAATCTTTGCCGGACAAGGCGCCCATGAGGCTCATGATGAATTAATTGGTCTTGCAGAAAAACTAAAAGCGCCAATTGTGCATACATCAAGAGCCAAAGATTTTGTTGAATATGATAACCCATATAATGTGGGTATGACTGGTATGTTTGGGGTTGAATCTGGTTCGACCGCAATCAAAGATTGTGACGTACTACTTATGTTAGGTGCTGATTTTGCTTGGTCACAATTTTACCCAAATAAAGCAATCATTATCCAAGTTGACATTGATGCTACGCATCTTGGACGACGTCATCCTGTGAGTGTGGGCGTTGTTGGTAGTACTAAACCAACAATTACAGCTTTACTGCCATTAATTAACGAAAAGCAAGAGACAGCTTTCTTAGTCAAATGTCGTGAGCTATACACCAAGTCAATGAATAAATTGAATAAAAAATCAATGCCTTCAAAAGCAACCATTCATCCTCAATATTTAACTGAATTAGTGGATAAATATGCAACAGATGATGCGGTTCTTTGTGCTGATGTTGGATCCGCTATGGTTTGGGCATGTAGACATTTTAATACTAATGGTAAAAGACGCACTGTAATTAGTTTAAAACATGGCACAATGGCAAATGCGATGCCTCAAGCGTTAGGTGTACAAAAGGCATTTCCTAATCGCCAAGTCATTACACTGTCTGGTGACGGTGGTATTAGTATGTTGATGGGTGATTTATTAACCACTATTCAAGAAAAATTACCAATAAAAATTATCGTACTTAACAATGGTTCACTTAATTTTGTTGAATTAGAGCAGAAAGTAGAAGGATTAGTTGATCATTACACCGACCTACAAAACCCTAATTTTGCTAAAGTTGCTGAATCTATGGGATTGTTTGCAATAAGTGTAGAAGACTCTGATCTGCTAGAAGCAGCAATGCAATCATTTTTATCACACCCAGGCCCTGCATTGTTAGATGTGAAAACCAGCTCAAATGAGCTTGTTATGCCACCTGAAATCCAAGCGTCACAAGTGATGGGCATGGCGCTTTATAGTGTAAAAGCCTCATTGCACGGCAAAATGGGAGATGTAGTTGATTTGTTAGTGGATAATTTCATTAAAAAATAATTCATGCTAAGTCGCCTAATGATGTATCATGAAGTTTAAGATAAAGGCTAATTACATGATATATTGAGATTTCTGCCGCAACATGCGGCAGAAAATTGAATTAAAAGCTCACCGCCCCTTGTTCTGCTGAAGTTAAATTTTCCCGAATAACCGAAAAAAGCTCACGGCCATAGCCATAATGAGAATCATGTAAATCAAATGCATAAGGTTGACGCTTAGCGAGTTCAGCTTCATCTACAAGTAAAGTGATTTCACCCGTTTGACCATTAACTCGAATAATATCTCCCTCTTTCACTTTACTTAACAATCCTCCTTCGTAAGCTTCTGGCGTCACATGAATTGCTGCTGGTACTTTGCCTGATGCACCAGATAATCGACCATCCGTTAATAACGCAACTTTGTACCCACGATCTTGTAAAACACCGAGTGGTGTAATCAGTTTATGTAATTCAGGCATACCAATTGCTTTAGGTCCTTGATAACGAACAACAACAACACAATCTTTATCTAACTTACCTGCTTTATAATCTGCATCTAAATCATATTGACTATTAAATATTACTGCTGGTGCTTCAATTATTTGATGCTCTTTAGCGATAGCTGAGGTTTTCATAATAGCTCGCCCTAAATTACCAGACATGACTTTTAAGCCGCCATGTGAATCAAATGGTTTTTTAATTGAAGCGATAACATTTTCGTCGAGTGATTTTTTTGGACCTTCGCGGAAAATTAATTTACCATTTTCTAAAATAGGCTCTTTGGTATAGTGGCTAAGACCTCGTCCAACAACAGTTTCAACATCTTCGTGTAATAGACCACCTTCAAGCAATTCTCTAACAAGTAGTGATGTTCCTCCGGCAGCCTGAAAATAATTAATATCAGCAGGGCCATTTGGATAAATTCGACATAAGAGCGGAACAACTGTTGAAAGATCCGAAATATCATCCCAATTAACGATAATTCCAGCAGCCTTAGCCATAGCAACAATATGCATAGTTAGATTGGTTGAGCCACCTGTCGCGAGTAATGCCACTAAACCATTTACAATTACTTTTTCATCAACCATTCTACCAACAGGCATATAATTACCTGATTGATTTGTGAGGCGGGTAATTTGTTGAGCGGCTGCATTAGTTAACTCGAAGCGTAATGCTGTTTCTGGATGGACAAATGCGGCTCCCGGTAAATGTAATCCCATAAGTTCAATGACCATTTGGTTACTATTTGCTGTGCCATAAAAAGTACACGTTCCGCTGGTATGGTATGACGCTGATTCAGATTCTAATAAATCTTCGCGGGAGGCTTTTCCTTCTGAATAAAGTTGACGTATACGAACTTTTTCTTTATTTGGTAAACCTGAAGGCATAGGACCGGCTGGTATAAAAATAGCCGGTAAGTGCCCAAAAGTGAGCGCACCGATAAATAATCCTGGTACAATTTTATCACATATACCAAGATATAAAGCGCCATCAAACATATTGTGTGACAAACCAATAGCAACTGACATAGCAATGATATCTCGACTCATTAACGAAAGTTCCATCCCCGGCTCACCTTGTGTAACGCCATCACACATAGCAGGTACGCCGCCAGCCATTTGACCAACAGCACCTAGTTTATGCAGCACTTTTCGTATCTGTTCTGGATAAAATTCATAAGGTTTGTGCGCTGATAACATATCGTTATAAGCACTAATAATACCAATATTACTTTTTAATATATTTTTTAAGTCATTTTTATCATCAATACAACAAGCGGCAAAACCATGTGCTAAATTACTGCAAGGCAGATTGGCTCGATTGACTTTTTTCGACATGGCATGTTCTATTTTTTGTAAATAAGCTTCACGCGAAGCTTTTGAACGCGCTTTAATACGCTGTGTAACTGCTTGAACTGTTGGATTCACATTAACCTCTTAATTTTTATTGTTATATTCTTTTAATTTTTTTATGTTAAAAGCAGTGGCAAATTGAACGGATGACGTTTTCAGTATCGTTGATAACCCCTGCTAATGGCTGTTCGATATTGATGGTATAAACCTCTTTTTCATCAGGCGTCGGCTCTTCTAAGGTATCAAATTGTGATTGCAACATATTGGCTTTTTGATAATGCCCTTCACGTTTTGCTAACCGTTCAGCAATAACATCAAAACTGCCTTTTAAGTATATAAAGTGAACATTTTCATTCTCACCCCGAATAATATCTCGATAGCGTTTTTTTAACGATGAACAAATTATGATCGAAATATTATTAACATTACTCATTGCAAATGCTGCATTACTGATTAAATGGAGCCAAGGCATACGATCATCATCATTTAATGGGATACCATTACGCATTTTTATGATGTTTTCTTTAGAGTGTAAAAAATCGCCATCAAGAAAAGCAGCATCAAGGTCATAAGCCACTTGCTTTGCGACTGCTGATTTTCCGCAACCAGATACTCCCATAAAAACAAAAACTTGTTTATTTTTTTTAGTCATTGTTTATCCTTATTATTTCTTTGTTACGGGTAACATTTTGTCACATTAATCTTTTTTTGCAATAGATAAAACATTTTTTTGTGATCGTGATCAGATTTTATCTCTTGCTATCTCAATTAGATGGAGATGATTTATTTCTCTTTATTTGAAAAAAATAGATTTCGATCACAAAACTTATTATTGCTATTTGCTTTTATATTCGAAAGAAAATAATCTTTCGATATAGCTTTTGTTTTCGAAATAATATAAATCAAGTATGGAGATTAATTATGAAAAAATGCCGGCTTCTTTTCGAAGACAACCTTGTTTTTAAAAATCAATTAGAAGCATTAACCTATATCAGTGAGCAATTACAACAAAAAGCAATTGTTAAAAAAAGTCATTTGCAAGCACTTATCGCAAGAGAAAATGCCTTTCCAACCGGCATTGCATTTGATAATTATGCTGTTGCGATTCCTCACTGTGAAGCTGAACATGCCAATACCCCTGCTATTTTTATTTTGCGAACAGGCTCACCGGTTGCTTTCAATCGGGCTGATGATGATAGTTTAGTTGATGTCTCGCTAATTATTTCGTTAGTTGTTACCTCCCCAGCAGATCAATTAGCGCTTTTAAAAGCCTTATTTACTAATTTGCAAAATGAAGAATTTTATCAGTTTCTTCTAAATGCATCGCAAGAACAAATTGCGACGCATTTTGAAAATGTAATATTTCATCAATGAGTTACAGGAGTTTTTATGAAAAAAAAGATTATTGTTGCCTGTGGTGGTGCTGTTGCAACTTCGACATTAGCCGCGGAAGAAATAAAAGAACTATGCAATGAAAATAATATTCAACTTGATCTTATTCAATGTCGTATAAACGAAATAAACACGTTTATTGATGATGTCGACTTAATTTGTACTACAGCAAAGATGGATCAACAGTTTGGTGATATTCCTATTGTACATGGCATGCCTTTTGTTTCTGGTGTGGGTATCGATCAACTCAAACAAAAAATCTTATCTATTTTAAAAGGATAAATCTATGTTTACTGAAATTATGCAGTATATTTTGGATCTAGGTCCATCAGTAATGTTACCTATTGTCATTATCCTATTTTCGTTAGCATTAAGAATGAAATTGGGTGATTCATTAAAAGCTGGAATCCATATAGGTATTGGTTTTGTCGGTATTGGATTGGTTGTTGGTTTATTAACTAGTTCTGTCGGACCTGCGGCGCAAGCAATGGCGGAACGGTTTGATATTAGTCTTAGTATTGTTGATGTTGGATGGCCAGGTGCAGCGCCAATGACTTGGGCCTCACAAATTGCCTTAGTAGCCATTCCTATCGCCATTGTCGTCAATATAGTTATGTTAATTTTAAAATTAACACGTGTGGTGAATGTTGATATTTGGAATATCTGGCACATGACATTTACAGGCGCACTTGTTTATATCGCGACTGGATCTTATTGGTTAGGAATTCTAGGTGTTATTGTGCATGCCATTATTGCTTATAAATTAGGTGATTGGTTTGCTAACGATACAAAAGATTTTTTTGAGTTAGATGGAATTGCCGTGCCTCATGGTACCTCAGCATATTGTGGTCCGATAGCTGTGTTTGTTGATACAGTAATTGAAAAAATCCCTTTCATTAACAAAATTAATTTTAATGCTGTTGATATGCAAAAACGGTTTGGCGCATTTGGCGAACCGGTTACAGTTGGTTTATTTATGGGGATATTGTTAGGATTACTTGCAGGTTATGGCGTCAAACAAACATTACAACTGGCGATTCAAACCGCGGCAGTCATGTTATTAATGCCAAGAGTGATTAAACCCATCATGGATGGATTAACCCCCATTTCTAAACAAGCACGTAAACATTTACAGTCAAAATTTGGAGGGCAAGACTTTTTGATTGGTTTAGATCCTGCCTTATTACTAGGCCACTCAACAGTCGTATCTGCCAGTTTAATTTTTATTCCATTAAGTATTTTTATTGCCATCGTTCTTCCCGGTAATGAGGTATTACCTTTTGGTGATTTAGCAACAATTGGCTTTTTTATTGCGATGGGCGTTGCAATACATCAAGGTAATTTATTCAGAATTATTATTTCAGGTTCAATAATAATTGCTATTACGCTTTGGATTGCCACACAGATGGTGCCATTAACAACGCAATTAGCTATAAACGCCGGCACAATTGTGGCAGGTAATGGTATTGCAGTTGGCGCAATGGATCAAGGTGGTTCGCCTATTACCTATATCATGGTTCAGTTAGTTAATTTAAAACAACCTATTGGTTTTGCAGTTATTGGTATCTTTTATTTGTTCTGCCTGTATTTAACCTGGAAACGCGCACAAAAATATAAACTATTGCAACAGCAAGCAATAGCAAAAGAACATATTAATCAATAGATTATACATTGTACTTTAAAGCAAATTAACTGGCTTTGACTATGAGCGATAAGTAAAAGCAATACATTAACAAAATGTGATGACTAAAGTAAGGAAATTAAAATGAAAACGGTTATTGTCAATGAAGGCGGAACTTTAGCTGTACAACATGTTGAAGTACCTAAAATAACCTCGCAAAATCAAATTTTAGTAAAAGTGGCTTATTGTGGTTTATGCGGTTCTGATATCCCAAGAATCTTTCATCATGCTGCACATTTTTATCCAATTACACTGGGTCATGAGTTTAGTGGTACCGTAGTTGAAAAAGGCGAGGCGGTCACAGGCTTTGCGATTGGTGATTTGATCTCTTGTGTGCCTTTATTGCCTTGTTTTAAATGTGATGAATGCCAAAAACATTATTATTCACTGTGTAAAAACTATACCTTTGTCGGATCAAGAATGGCGGGTGGATTTGCTCAATATATAGTATTAGATCAAAAAAACGCTTTTAAATTGCCCAAAGGGGTAAATGCACTGGAAGGCGCTTTTTTTGAACCAATGACAGTGGGTATGCATGCACTATTATTGGCGAAAGGATGCCAAGATAAAAATTTAGTGATTGTCGGTGGTGGCACAATAGGGTTACTTTCCCTGTTATGTGCCAAAGCGATGGGGGCTAAATCGATAACGGTTGTTGATATCAACGATGAGCGTTTAAAACTAGCTCAAAAATTAGGCGCTGATGCTGTCTATAATTCTAAAGATTTATCCGCGCAAGATATTCATCAAGCTCTGTCATCATGCCGTTTTGAGCAAATTGTTTTAGAAACCGCAGGATCGCCTATTACGGTTAAATTAGCTATCGAAATTGCCGGTCCTAGAGCTAAGGTCTGTTTGATTGGCACATTGCATAATGATCTTACCTTGCCAGAAAAAACATTTGGTTTGATTTTAAGGAAGGAGCTTGCAATCTTAGGTAGTTGGATGAACTATTCCGATCCTTGGCCTGGTAAAGAGTGGCAACTGGTGAGCCAATTTTTTGTAGACGGCAAAATTAAGCTTGATGATCTCATTGCTGTGATTGGTGATTTTGATACCTTTATTCATGAAGTAAGTAGTTTGAATGGACAACCCATGAATGGCAAAATTTTATTAAATTGTCGTTAGAATTTTAAATTAATTCCACCATGAAAAAGAGCGCTTATCTTTTGATTTTGTTTGTTATACACTGCTGAAAAATTTTCGAAAAAGGAAATAATATGAATGCAAGTGAAAGACGTCAACAGATATTAGAGCTTATTAATATGAAAGGTACTTTATTGGTGAGTGATTTATCTCAGCAATATGAGGTTTCCGAAGTCACGATTCGAACTGATCTCAGATTGCTAGAAAAACAAGGCGTACTAATTCGTTTTCATGGTGGAGCAACTAAAATCGTTGATAATGGAGAAATAAAATCGTTTAAAGAGTTACAATTAGAAGAGCGCTATCAGCGATTTATAGAAGCAAAAAAACGTATTGCAATTGAAGCAGTTAAACATGTTAAAGAAGGTGATACTATTATTTTAGATAGCGGTAGTACAACTATGTTAATAGCTGAAGAGCTGGTAAAACTAAAACATATTACAGTGATTACCAATAGTCTAACGTCAGCATTTATCTTATCAGATAATAGTGACATCATGTTGTTTATGTGTGGTGGTACGCTTAGACACAAAACACGTTCTTTTCATGGAAAAATTGCAGAGCAATCATTAGCCGGCATTTCAGCAGATATTTTGTTTGTTGGCGCAGACGGGATTGATGCTGAAAGAGGAATAACAACGTTTAATGAAGGTTATACTATTAGTAGCGTTATGGCTAAAGCTGCAAAACATGTGATTGCGGTTTTAGATTCATCAAAGTTTGGGCGTAATGGTATCAATGTTGTGTTACCAATGAGCCAGCTTGATACGATTATTACTGATATTGATGTTAACAGTCGATGTAAACAAGAATTTGAAGCAAAAGGTGTTGGTTTTATAACTGTATAAAATACAAGTATGATGGGATTCCGATGGAATGCAGTTTATAAAAAATCATCAATTTCAGCTTATCTAATTTAAGCAAAGACTAATACTGTTACAAACTTTTTTCTTACATCATATTAACCAGATTAAGTAAGTTGAATATTTCTCATAAACAATAGTAGAACATCATTTGTGTAGGAAAAAACATGATATTAACCATTACGATGAACCCTTCGGTGGATATCTCTTATCCACTGGCAAAATTTAACATTAATGATATTAATCGAGTAAAAGACGTCAGAAAAACAGCCGGAGGAAAGGGACTGAATGTAACTCGGGGGATTAAATATTCGGGGATAGATGTATTAGCTTCGGGTATTGTTGGTGGCACTACGGGTGAATATATTCAAAAAAAATTGACTGAAAATGATATCAAATATGATTTTTATATTACAAAGCAGGAATCAAGAAATTGTATAGCGATTTTACATGAGGGGAATCAAACTGAAATTCTTGAATCAGGTCCTGTATTAACTGAACAAGATGTGATTCATTTTTTCAATCATTATCAGACACTATTAAGTCAGGCCAAAGTAATCACAATTTCTGGATCGTTGCCCCAAGGTTTTCCTGTTAATTTTTATGTTCAACTTATTGAAAAAGCAAATAAAAACAATATTCCCGTTTTACTTGATTCATCTGGCAACATGTTGCATGAGGTGTTAATCTCCCAAAATAAACCTTATTTGATTAAACCCAATAAGAGTGAACTACAACAAATTCTACAAGTTAATATTGATGAACAAAATATTGATTCACTGATTTCAGCGGTCAATCATCCTTTGTTGGATAACATCGCTTTTGTCATTGTATCATTAGGTAAAAATGGCGCCTTTGCTCGTTGTCATGGGCAATATTATCGAGTAACAATTCCTAGAATTAATGTGGTTAATCCTGTTGGTTCTGGAGATGTAACTTTAGCTGGGCTGGCTGTTGGTATTCACCAAAATGAACCGGTAGAGGTGATGCTTAAACGAGCTATGACGATGGGCATGTTAAATACGATGGAGTCACAAACTGGTTTTGTCAATATGCAAAACTATGATGGCTATTTTCAGCAAGTTGTTGTCCAACAAGTAATGGATAAATAATGATTGAAAAGGCGGGGCTATTTAACTCATTTAATCTTAACAAATACTAAAAAGCACAATAAATAAAGTTAGGAGATAACGACTTTTGATATTTATCACTTGTTAACTAATTCAATGGTTAGTTCATGTGGCTATCTAGTCGCAACCTTTTGTAATACTTGCGACAATATCAGCAGCTTATTGTTGTGTTGAGATTGAATGTTTAATGAGTCTCTATACAGGTGTGGCAAAAAGTGATTGATTGACGTTATTTGCGTTAAACGGAAATCAGTTAATGTAAAAATCGATAGAACAGTAAATTCAATGTAGTCGTACAGGAAAATTATAATATGCAAGCTAAAGGACTTCTTTTTGATTTAGATGGGACATTAGTTAACTCGTTATCAGCAGTTGAGCGTTGTTGGTTAAAATTTGCCAAGCGTCATCATCTAAATCATGATTATGTGTTGACTTCGATTCATGGGCGTAAAGCGATTGACAATATAAAGCTTTTTTTACCGGATAAACCTAATGAAGAGATAAAACAGGAGTTTAACTGGATGGAGCAATTAGAATCACAAGACTTAGATGGCATAGGTGAAATACCTGGTGCAAGTAAATTTTTACAGTTGTTATCATCGCAAAATATACCTTGGGGCATTGTGACTTCTGGCACTAAAATTGTTGCTGAATCTCGATTCAACCTGCTTGGCGTAGCTAAACCACCCGTTTTCATCACGGGTGAAATGGTTGCAAATACTAAACCTGCTCCGGACGGTTACTTGCAAGGCGCAAAAGCACTTGGGTTACTTGCTGAGCAATGTATTGTTTTTGAAGATTCGACTGCAGGAATACAATCTGCTTTTAATGCTAAATGCCAAGTTATTGGTGTTAATTTACTGAATTGTGCTCAGGCAAACGTTGCATTGAACATTAATAGTTTTGATGAATTAATCATTAAAAAAGTTATGCCAACTGATATTGTGATTTCAAAAATTAATGCTGAATAACCTTAGATGAATATAATGGATAGTAAGCATAAAACGCATTTAACAGTTTTTGCTTACTATTAATAAATAACACTATTTGCTGATATCATCCATCACTTGTTTGAAGGTGTTGAATGAGCAAAGTCCCATTGCATTTGCTGGGCATTTTGTCATGTTTAAGGTGACTTTTTGTGGTGGATTATCACGATTCAATGGTGATAAGTTGCGAATTTGATCTGTAGATTGATAAAAATACTCAATTTTAATAAATTTTTCACCACTATTGTTGTTTCGCCATTTTTCAAATACCACTTTGCCTCCAATAGGTGTTGTTTCAAACTGGTTTGGTAAGTTATAAGGTTGAATCTGCATTGTTGAAAATAAAGAAGCTACATTGGAGTCATGCCCTACTAAAAAAGTAAACTTTATAGTTGAGTCATTTTCAGTGAATGCTTGATTAATGTAATTAACTAAATTTGCAGCGACGTGTTTTGCCACAACAGGTGAGCCAAACAGAACCTTATTATAATCTTCTTTAATGGCAACAAGCTGTTTAAATTGCTGCTCATTTTTTATTTTGCCCCAAGCTACTTTTGCTAAAGGTACTCCTTCATAGTATTGTAATATAAAGGCATCGGCAATGGATGTTCCTGTTCGTAGTGGTCCAGTAATACCAGGTTCTTTACCTTTTTCGATGATCAATTGTGTTGGTAAAGCAATAAAGTCACATTGTTTGTTGTTTAAACAATCTTTTGATTTTGGATAATTGATGACATTAGCCATATCTCGATAGGCTTTATTTAGCTTTTTATTTAACCCGTCAATACCATTAGAATCTGCATTTTGATTAATTGAATTAATCGCAGCTTGTTTAAATTCAGGACTATCATCTCGAATAACAGGGAAAAACAGTGGATCCATTGTACCGAGTTTTTCTTTATGAATAATAGGCACTATGCAGCCAGGAAAAGCACCAACCGCAAAATATTGTCCGGTCGCAATTGTTCGTTGAAGGCTGTTGGTATAAATGTAAACATCTTTTTCAGTTGGGCAACTATCGGCATTTAATAATTTATTATCCACAAGCCATTGGCTAAAATAGTGACCAAAATATGTTTCTAACACACCGCCGCGTATTGTCAAATAACTCGCTGGCGTATCCCATTGTGGCCATTGGTTTGGCGTGACTTTCCCTAGTGTACTTGTTGGACTGGCTAATGGTGCACGTAAACCATGACGGCTAAATACGACCACTTGTTCTAAAGTATAATCATCCAGCGTATCTGTTGCATATGTTGAAAATGACAACAATGCTGTTAAACCTAATATTCCTTTAAATAGGATTTGTTTCATATGACCTCCTTTTATGTCATTTAAAAACGAGAGTTATAACATTGTCATACTCTTTTGGTTATAGCATAAAACTATCCTTTAGGTGTGGTTTAGTGATCATAATCATGCTTTGTTCAGCATTTAGCAAAAATAATGATCATCATATTCATCTGATTTATATACCACTTTACCATTAACAATAGTTGCAACTAGTTCATTTTGCTTATTAAGTAAGACTAAATTAGCTAATTTATTGATGGAAATACTACCTAAATCTTCATCAATACCTAATGCTTTTGCTGGGTAATAGCTAGCATGTAGCCATGCTTGTTCAAAACAAATATCTGTAAATTTAGCAAAATTGTTAACAGCACGATCTAGCGTTAATACACTTCCAGCAAGACTTCCTTCATCGGTGCGTACAACATTATCTTGCATATGTACGACTAATTTGCCTAATTGATAATCTCCATTAGGCATACCGGTTGCTCGCATAGCATCAGTGATGAGTAATAAATTTTTACCACAACATTTGTGAGCAATGGCAACAGCTGCGGGATGTACATGATGACCATCAACAATGATTTCTGCTTGGCAATTATCAATGCTGAGTGCTGCTCCAACAACACCGGGATTACGATGCTGTAGACCTGACATCCCATTATAACAATGTACTACGCCACTTGCGCCGGCCAACAGTGCCGCTTTAGTGGTTGAATAGTCTGCATTAGTATGTCCTAGCATGACACGAATTTTTTGGCTAGATAGCCATTTGATTATCGCTATCGATTCAGGATATTCAGGTGCTAAAGCGATGCACTTTAATGTTCCTTCTGCAAGTTTTAACCATTTTTCAATGAGTGATTGATTGGGTGCATGTAGAAGCTCTTGTGGGTGTGCGCCTTTATGTGTTGGGGTAAAAAAAGGTCCTTCTAGATATGACCCAAGTAAGGTCGCTCCAGATACCCCTTGTTTAATACTATTTTTTACCTGTCGTAAAGCTGCTTCAATTTTTTCATGACTTTCCGTTACCGTCGTTGCTAAAAAAGCACCTACGCCACGCTGTGCTAGAAAACGACTCATGGTATCAAGAGCGGTATGCGTTGCATCCATCGTATCTGCACCCATTACGCCATGAATATGGGTATCAATTAATGCTGGTAATACCTTAATCTCATTGATACTCGGTTTATCACTAAGCTCAATATTGGTGATTCTATCTTTTTCAATAGTGATAATGGCATTTTCTAACCAACCTATAGGCGTTAAAACTTGTTTTGCATGAATTTGCTTAGATGCCATCTGAACATTCCTTCTCATAAGTTGATTTTTTTTGTTGTTCATGCCATAAACTACTGATACTTTTATCGGCATTTTCAACAATTTTTAAACGTAAGGTTTGCAAATCCAATTCATCGCGTTGTAACAATATTTCTAATAATAGCGGCATATTAATACCACTAATAACCTCTATTTTCTCAAACTCGAAGCTAAGCGTAGCCGATAGTTTAAAAGGAGAGCCACCAACAATGTCGGTCAAAAAAATGACGCCTTCACCGTTATCGTTTGATTTTAATGATGCTTTGAGCTGTTGTTCAAGTTGTTCACTACTCATCCCATCAGGAAAATCAACTGCGCTAAATTGTATTTGCTCGCCAATAATTTGTGTTGCTGCCTGAAAAAGGCCGGTAGCAAAGCTACCGTGACCGGTTAATATCACACCTATCATAATTTGTCCTTTATAAAAAACCAACTAATTTACCTAAAACACCAATTACTACAGTTAAACCAATTAATTTAACCGGTGAAAAGTTACGTTTCATGAGTGAATAAACCATTAATGTAAATCCTAACGGTAATAGATTGGGCATTAATTTATCCAGTACATCGGTTTGTAGTGCAATATGTGCCTGTCCTGCATTAATTTCTAGCGGTGTGGCTAAATGTACATACGAGGCAACTAAAGCACCAATAACGGTCATGCCTACTATTGATGCAGCATGCGAAATACGTTTAGTGTGAGTTTTTAATAATGGTAAAGTGCTGATACCAGCCCGATAACCGTAGTGAGCAAGGCCAAAACGTAATCCAAAGTGTACTACGTTAAACATCAATAGAAAGATAATCGGTCCAAATAAGCTACCTTCTAATGCTAATGATGCCCCAATTCCTGCACAAATAGGTAACAGTGTTAGCCAGAATAATGCGTCACCTATACCGCCTAAAGGCCCCATTAATGCAACTTTAACTGCTCGGATGGTTGAAATATTTTCTTTGCCTTTTTCCATGGCTAATACCAGTCCAGACAAGAATGTCGCGTCAAAAGGGTGGACATTAATAAATTCCATATGCATATGCATTGAATTTTTTAGATCATCTTTATTTTTATGAATTTTTCGTAATGCAGGTAAAATTGTAAATAGCCAGCCGCCCGCTTGCATACGTTCATAATTGAATGAAGCTTGTAATGCAAGTGATCGAAATGCCATACGATTGATATCACTTTTCGTTAAGGTGATATTTTGGCTTTGATCACTGTAGGTATCGGTCGATACTTTGCTGGTAGCTAACGCTTGTTCCATACGCTTTTCTGCTTTTTGTGCCATTTGGCTTTCACTATCGTTATTAAATCCCATCTTCCACCTCCATTGAGCCGGCTGGCTTGTTACTTTGATTGTTATCACGGCTATAATTAAAGAAATCGATCATTGCAATAGCGAGTGCGCCTAATGCAATTGCCAAAATAGGTAATTTTAAAAAGGTCACGCCAAGAAAACCGAGAATAAAATAAGCAATATAAGTTTTTTTCATCATAATTTTCATTAACATGGCAAAGCCAATTGCAGGCATCATACCACCGGCAATACTTAACCCATCAAGTAACCATTGTGGTGATTTTTTGACTAACTCAGTAGCCGCATCTGCACCAAAATAGATAGGTAAAAATGCGACAATAAAATAGAAACAAAATAATATAATCATTCCTAAGTAGTTGACCCATTCAATACCTTTGAAGTTGAGTTGATCGACAAATTTGTCGCATTTATGCATCATTGGTGAGTAGATAGTAAATAAAATAGTAATGCAACCTTGTACCGCGATAGCAAATGGTACAGCAATTCCAATCGCTACTTTAGGATCGGCATGAGTTAAAACGGCAAATGTGGTACCAATTACACCACCAATGACCACATTTGGTGGTTGTGCACCGGCTAACGGTACCATCCCCATCCAGACCAATTCCAATGAACCGCCAACATATAAACCAGTTGTGACATCACCCAAAATTAGACCGACTAAAGGACCAATAACAACCGGTCTATGTAAATGCGTGAGTCCATCAAACAGATCAACGCCAGCAATACCTGCTAATAGCCCAATTAATAACGCATCGATTAACATATAGTGCTCCCTGTTATTAACAAAAGTTGAGTAAATCTGAAATTTTTTCACCGGACTCATCGGGCACTCGGCGAATTTCGCAAGTTACACCCAATTGGTAAAGTTCTTTAAATGCGGCAATATCACTTTCGTCAACCGATACCGTTTTATGTATCTGTTTTTTCCCTTCTGAAAAATGCATATTACCGACATTGACAAATTTGATAGGTACGCCACCTTTTACTAGCGTAAGAACATCTTGTGGTGTTTTACAAACAATAAAAATTTTTTGACGATCGGCGGCTTTGCCGATGATGTCGATCGTTTTTTGCAAAGTAAAATAACGCGTTTGAATACCTTCAGCGATAACCATATCCATAAGGTTTTGTTGGACTGGATCTTGTGCAGCACTGTCATTGGCAACTAATAATAAATTAGCACCAAGTGCATTTACCCAAGTGACTCCGACTTGACCATGAACTAAACGATTATCTATGCGTGTCATTAGAATATTTGGCGTACCCATACTGATTCCCTCCCTAGTGGTTTGATATTAAATAATTACCGTTTAGACTCGATTAAATGGATAAATAGTCACACCTTTTACAACCCTGTTTACTTCGCCAGTAGGACATGGATTATCGGGTGTTAAGCCACAGCTTAATGATTTTTCAAAAGCGAGCATTTGGGCAAAAATAAGATAAGGGAAGAGTAGCCAACAATCAGCCAGATCACTATCAATCGATAATACATTTGCGGTGTTATTGTTTTTGCCACACAGGGCTAGAACATCGGTAGCGATATGATCGTGAACTAACTCATTAAATAAATCGTTATCATATTTGTGTATATAGGCATCATTCGAACATAAACAAATAACTAGACTTTGTTTATCTACCATAAATTTAGGACCATGGCGAAGCCCAAGTATTGAGTCAAAACGGCTGGCTATTTTGCCGGCAGTGAGTTCTAAAATTTTTAATGCTGATTCTTGAGCAAGTCCGGTAAAACAGCTGCTACCAACATAGATCACTCGTTGATGTGATTTTGCCGCTAATTGTTTAGTTATATTCTGCCAATTTATCAATTTTTGTTCTGCTATATCAGCAATTTTATTAACAGCATCGATAGTTGTTTGGTTATCAAAATTACCAAAAATCAGTAATGTTGCTAGCATCATACTGCTAATACTCGATGTCATAGCAAAGCTTAAATCATTGGTACCTTCTGGCATAATGAGCTCAAAAATTCGTTTGCTATTGTTGGCTTTAGCTGCATATTGGGTTAAAGCACTATTAGGATTACAAGTTATAAAAAGGTGATAACAATCTGCCACTAATTGATCAGCAAGTTGAACTGTTGCCACACTTTCAGGACTGTTTCCTGAACGCGCAAAGGATATGATTAAGGTTTTTTTATTAGGGCGTAGGTATTGTAGTGGATCTGCGACAATTTCGGTTGTGCCATAGGCAAAAAAGTTGCGGTGGGTATGTTCACGAAGCCAAGGGGCAAGTGCAACACCACCAAAAGCAGATGAACCAGCGCCAGTTAAAATGATATCTGAATTGGCATCAGCCAGTATAGGTTGCAAAAATTGTTGTAGTTCAGGTTGTTTTTGCTGAATTAGTTCAAGAACTTCGCGCCAAATTTGTGGTTGTTGCCAAATTTCTTTAGCGGTATGTTGTGCATTACGTTGTGTTAACCAATCTAGTGAATAATTAAAGTATTGTTGCATAATAAGAACCCTGTTTAGTGATTAATTTGTTTTGATAAAAATAAAGTCGTTTATGAATCTGCAATAACGACATTGATGCCTAATGTATGTAATTGCGTTAAGTAGTCTTTTGGAATTTTTGAATCAGTAATTAGCGTATTAATACAATTGATCTTTTCGATCATACAAAAACTTTTACGACCAAATTTGGTCGAATCGGTAATAGCAATAATGTCGCTTGATACTTGACACATTATTCGATTAACAACAGCTTCAGCAAAATTAGGTGTTGTTATCCCCGCATTTAAGTCAAATCCATCAACGCCTAAAAAGAGCTTATTGAAGTGAAACATTTTTAGTTGCTCTTCAACAGTAGGACCTGAAATCGAGTAGGCTTTTTTTCTAATATTGCCACCAGCAATAATCACATCAATATCAGTATTGGTTGATAAGTCGTAAGCAATATTGATAGCGTTGGTAAAAACAATTAGGTTTTGTTTTTTATACAAATATGGCACCATAGCGGCTGTTGTTGAGCCAGAATCAAGGATAATACGATCGCCATCTTGTACTAGCTCAGCAGCTTTTTGGGCTATTTTATTTTTTATGTTTGAGTTGATGCGGCTTTTATCTAACAGGGGTTTATCAAAGGCAAAAGCCTTATTTAATATAGCACCACCATAACAGCGTAACACGCAGCCTTTATCTTCTAAATGACGTAAATCATTACGAATAGTCACTGTTGATACTTTAAATAATTTACTCAACTTATTAACCGAAACTGTATTTTGGTTATCAAGTAAATGAATTATTTTTTCTCGGCGTTGCAGTGTGGTCATCATTTCATCATTCATAACATGTTCATTCACATTGCTTTCATTAAGTTATTAAATTTAAACACACGAAAGACAATGAAAATGATAGATAAGTCACAAAATGCTTTTATGTAAATAACAGTAAATATTGCTTTCTTTTTTAAATTAAACGAAAGGCGTTAAAAAATAGGAGAAAGCAAAAAATAGAATATTATTAGTAAATTTAGGCTGTTAGATAATTGTTGATAAGAGGTAAAAGAAAACAATTTGACCTATTTACAATATAGTCTATTTCGATTAGCGGAGTGATCTTGATCACAAGTTTTATCTTTTCATATAAATATGAATGTTTTTAAGTGCGTGTATTTGTGGTTATTTAGATTGTGGATTGTTTATGCAAAACTATTTTGTTATTACAAATATTGTATCTGGGTTAAAAGGATAATGCGGTGACTTTATTTTTTATATCTATAAGGGACTTTTTTTGATTTCAAATTGTAAACACTTGATGTTTAGGGTTTTTATCGTTTTAGTAATAATTTTAAAGAGATATTTGATGCAGGAGCTTTAACATTCCTACGTAACATTAAGGACACATTGTCTGTAACCCTCCTTTATGTATTATCCCGAATTATAAAGTAATACTAAATGTTTTTATACTTAAACACATAAGGTTCCTTAAAATTTCTGTCAGAAATTTATTTTGCAATTTTCTAGTTTTTGATGCAATTGGTTCATTGACCGTTTTATTGAAGCGATTATGTTTGAATCTTATTAATTAAATCAATAAAATCACATGACATTACGAAAAATAAGTGATTTAGGGAAGAAGATGAAAAAGTTAATTATTGCATTGTTAATTATCAGCTTTCTTGCTGGTTGCTCAACTACTCCGACTTTATTGAGTGAAGCTAAGTATGCCCCAAAAGAGAGAATTCTAGGATTTGACAATAGAGTCGATAATTATGCCAATTTGGTATTAATAAGAGATAAAGGCTTTGTCGGTAGTGGCTGTTATATTAATGTATTCATTAATGGTAACGAGGCAGCAAAGCTAGAAACAAAAGAGTATGTTTCATTGTATGCACCTAGTGGAAACATTTTAGTTGGCGCATCAATACAAGGAAAGGGATTGTGTAGTTTCAATGCACCTCGTCGTGAACGTGAATTTACCCTTAACAATGGTGAAAGAAAAGTGTTCCGTTTGTTTATAGATCAAAATGGCAATACAGATATCTTGCCAACGACTATATATTAATATGTTGACCAGAATATAGTACAAAAAGCATTTTATTATTGTCGTATTTGAATTGAGATTTAAGAGGGGACAGATTATCCCCTTTTGGGTTAACACGTTATCACCAAAATTAACAATATTTAAATTACAAAGAATAAACAGTACCCAATTTTGTAAAAACGTTAAGAAAATAAATGCGTTTCAGTATAAAATTTTAGTGTATTTTAACTAATAATCTTTTATCTGGTTTACATTTTCAATACCTGTTTTCTTTCTAACATGATTAATCACCATCATGACGACAAAAGCAATAATGGTTAGATAGATAATAAACATGCCATATGTTGCTAACATATCAATTAAAGAACGTCCTCGCATGGCAAAATCTCGGAAAAAGCGAAAAAGCCACACTAAAGGAAAGGCATGACTGATATAATAAGCCCATATTGGCATGATACCTACGGCCATGGTTGATCCTCCCATGATAAACCCAGGTGGTACCAAAAAGATCATACGACTAGCACCTTCACCTGGGTTGTTGGTGTTCCAAGATAGCAATAAACCTAACCAGCCAAAAGCAAGTCCTGTCATAAAAATACTCGGCACAAAAGCAAAATAATTACCATCAAAGCGTAATTGTCCAAATATTACTAATATAGCCGTAATTAAAGTTAGCCCTGTTGTATAAAATAGTGCATAAGGTACTGTTCTTGCCAATAATGGCATAAAACCTCGTTCTAACACCGTTTGCCACATGCCTGTTACTTTTAGGCGACCTATGATCATTAACGATGTTAAACCATAAGTTAAAGAAGAAAAAAAGTAGACAAAATAAATAATGGTCGATATGGTTGAAGAACTTGCTGGGTTAAACATATAACGTGTTTTGATTTGCATTGGTGATAATGCAGCCTCAGTGCCTTCACGACCTAATCCTAACGCAGAAACACGACTAACACTTAGCTCAGCACCTGATTCAGGTATATATTCATTCAGGCTTTGTAACACTTTAGCATTTTGCGCGTCATTGGTGTCATCAGCAAAATAACCTAAACGAACGGTCTGATCGCCTTTTTTTAAACTTTTTTCTAAGCCTTTAGGAATATATAACACCCCCAAATTACGATCGTGTGACACTAGGGTAATCGGATTAACCGGCGATCTTATCACTTCAGCAACTTGGATATAAGGTGAAGTGTTCACTTTACTAATTAATTCAGTAGAATATTTTGAACCATCAAGATCAATTACCGCAATTTTACCTTCAAACACGGCTCCATGACTAAGAACGAGCGAAAAAATGAGTGCAACAATTGCCGCTAAACCGATCGCTACTTTATAATAAGGTATAAAGTGACCGGACAGCATAGCATCAAGCTCTTCAAGCATAGATTTAATCATGTTTTGCATTATCGATCGACCTCTAATGTCATACCCGTTAATAAGTGTGGGATAGGATCAACATAAATTCTAACTTGATAAGATGTTAAGTCGGCTTGTCCTCTTTCTCGAGTCATGCGTAAATCAGCAAAAGATGGCGCCGCAGTCGCAAATCTAACCTTGCCTTTAACTGTTTTATCAAGCGCAATTACATTAGCACTTACGCTAGTACCTGGTTGGAAATCGTTAACCATCTTTTCATTGACATAAATATCAACATATTGACGATCAGTTTCTAACAGCACTGCTGGTGCGCCAGTAGGAACTAATTCCCCTTCTTCATACATCAGTTTTAAGACTTTTCCATCTTCTGGCGCGGTAAGGGTTAATCGTTGATAATTGATCTCAAGTTGTTTTAATTCTGCTTGTGATTGTGCTAATTGTGCACGCAATTGTGCTAATTGATTTTGACGATTTTCAATATTATGACGCGCATTAATAATCGATTGTAAAGTCATGCCGGTAGCATTTTTAGTTTGAGCAAATTGTTTTATTTGATCTGGTGTTGCACCGACCATTAATGTAGCTAATTGACTTTGTAATTGGATAACACTCATCTTAGTTGAAATATAAGTATTACGCGTACTATCTAATTGCGATTGTGATGCACCACCCGTTTTACGAAGTTGGGTGTGGCGATCATATTCTGTATTTGCAAAATCTCTTGCTGAAATTGCCGCATCAATATTAGCTTGTGTTGATTCAATATTTCGCCACGTTGATACTTCTGATAGGTTAGTTTCATCTTCAGCAATTTTTATTGCGGCCTGTTCTTGATTAATTGCCGCTTCTTGACCTGCTATTATTGCTTTAAGTTGATCAATAGCAAGCTGTGTATCGGTGTCTTCCAGTACCATTAATACATCACCTTTTTTCACATGTTGTGATTCTTGGACGGTACGTTTTAACAATTTACCACTAACATTTTGGAAAGCGACATTAATTTCATCAGCAGTGAGTACACCTGATTTAATGCTTTTGGCAACCGATACAGCGTCGTTTCGAGAACCAAAATAAATTAATGTTGATCCTAATAAAAGCAGTAGTAAAAATATAACGGGGATTTTAATATTTTTTGGCATATTCATTATAGCTTATTTTCCATTTATTTAGTCAGCTAAGTATTAAGATAAAGTAATATGACTTTAAGGTAATAAAGTCGTTTATTTTCGTAATAATTTACGTAACATCTGTATTAAAGATTCTTGTTCTTGGCTATCTAAAACTTGAGCAAAAGCTCGGATAGCTTTGAGATGATTGGGTAATGCGTTATGAATAAGTTTAACGCCAGCATCAGTTAAAGCGATCAGACGTGTACGGCCATCTTCTCCACTTTTGCTCATCGATATTAAAGGGCTTGATGCTGCAAGCATTCGCTTGACCATAATTGAAACGGTTGCCGGTGTTACGCCTATTCGCAATGCTAAATCGCTGGCATTAGTTTCGCCTTCAGAATAGAGCGACATTAATAATGCAAACTTGCCTTCAGATACACCATAATCTTTGGTTAACTGTGCATAAATATTTGCTCGAATTAAATCGGCTGTGGTGATCAAACTTAATACTAGATCCACACCCGAAACGTCAACAACATCATCATTAAATCTTTGTGCTCGTGCTAAAGTTTCACGAGATGGTAGCATTCTAGAATTGTAATTCAATTATCATTACTCAATTTATTTAGTCGGCTAATTATACAAATTTCATTACAATTATCAATTAATTTTTTACACGCTTTTTAGTGTCAAATATTAGCAAGTTTTGTTAAATAATTAGATTTTACGGATAAGATCTAACCGCAAGTATGTGCTTACTCCACTCCACATAATCCTTTAGTTAGGATTATGTGGATTTTAAGTAAAACATTTTGCAGTTAAAATCTAAATTATTGTGTTCGTTTGTGTATCGATTGATGGCAATTCCCTCTATTTGTTCAGAGGGTTTATGGTTTTAAACAACGCTTATAAATCAAGTTGGCGTATCCACATCATCCCAATCAGCATTTTCAAAATTGGTTAACCAGTTTAATGCGTAATGGCGTTCATAAATCACACCGCCGTTAATTGATGCAGGAAGCGCCTTATCCTCACGCCCGTATTCTCTTGTTAACCAATGTAAACGATAATGTAAATCTAAAGCATCCAATATTTCACTCACTGGTCTTAAATTGACAGACTGATTTGGTTGTAGGTTAAAGTTCAGTGCTTGATTAACTAAATCAGATGAATCACATACAGTATCAGCAAAAGGTAACTGAGATTGCCACTCAATTGCCCATTGTAAAGCTAATAAAGCTTCATATCGCCAAGACTTATTGATTACATCTTTTTGTTCTGGTTGTTTACTGTGGATAAACGCTTGTTCATTATTAGATAGTGCAGCATAACCTATCGGGCAACGCTGTTTAAACTCATCAGGATCGATGGGATCGTTTTCATAAAAGCCTTCTGCTTGAATGCCACATATCATCAAAGCTAAAGCTCGATGGGCTATCTCGTCAGGCGATCTTAATACTACTTCAGATTCAGCAACGACAGGCGGTAAACTGGTGGGAACGTTTATACCAAGTTCTTTTAAATATTGTTCTGTTTTTGCTTTACGTTGTTTTGCATCTAAAGGATAAGGCATGATGGCATTTTTATCAAACTTACCATAAGGATCTTGCAACACATCGCCGTCAGGGTTACGAATAGTATTGTCATATAGATAAATAATTACGTTAGCTCGCCAGCCCCAATCGGTGAACTGATCAAATTTATCTTCGTCAATTTCAATACTAAACAGATGCCGTACTCTTTGTATATGACGATATAAGGCATAACGACGAGAATTCATCTCCCCGTCTCCTGCGTTCATAACAAAACCGATAAAATCATCAAGGTGTTCGGGAAGTTCAGATGATTCTAAGCTTAGTTGATTAAGTAGTTTACACGGAAAATCAATAGCAGGTGGATTGGTGAGGGTTGAGTAAGCAGTAATTAATGTAGACATTTTAAACTGACCTTATCTTAAATTTCATGTATGAAGTATAAAATTTATCATAATAAAAATAAGTTTTTTATCAAGTAATTAATTAGTTTATATTAATTAATAAAAGGGAACATTTTATTTATGCATCGAGGTTAAGTCATACTTGGCTTTTTTATTGAATTTACTGTTTACAATATAAACAACCTTCTATTATTTTTCTGACAGTTTAATAACAAATATCTTAATATCATCTAATTGATGATACGGCATTTTATTTAATGTCATTGTGGTTAAAATTTGATGGCTTTTCAGTTTAATTAATCACGGATTAAGCTTATCAGTAAATATACGGCATATTCTTGTTATCTGATTAGAGTAAGTAAAAAAGTGAAACTAAGCTATTTCACTTGAAAACCAAGAGCGGTTATAATTGATACACGACAGCGTAGCTTTATTTTTACCGCGTTAAGACTCAATAGTATTTGATAATAAATATCGTAAAAAGAAATAATCATTTATCGTTATTCTAAGTTGAAAAGTGTATGCCTCTGATCTTTTTTGTAACTTTTTGCGATCTTTTAGAAATCAGAGCTTGCAACAAGGATAAATTTTGCGTAAAATTCACGCCCTATAAGATTAATCAATGCAGACATATATTTTAAATCAAGTAATCGTCTGCTTTTTATTGCGGAGTTAAGTATGTACGCAGTTTTCCAAAGTGGTGGTAAGCAACACCGAGTTAGCGAAGGACAAGTCGTTCGCTTGGAAAAAATTGAAGTCGAAACCGGCGCAGAAGTTGTTTTCGATAAAGTTTTAATGGTAGCAAATGGTGAAGACATCAAAGTTGGTGCTCCGTTTGTTGAAGGTGCAACAATTAAAGCAGAAATTGTTGAACACGGTCGTGGTGACAAAGTGAAAATTGTTAAATTCCGTCGTCGTAAACACTATCGTAAACAACAAGGTCACCGTCAGTGGTTCACTGATGTGAAGATCACTGCAATCGCTTAATAGGAGTATCGAACAATGGCACATAAGAAGGCTGGTGGTTCATCACGTAACGGTCGTGATTCCCAAAGTAAACGTTTAGGTGTTAAACGTTATGGTAGTCAAGAAGTTCTTGCTGGTAATATTTTAGTTCGTCAGCGTGGAACTCAATTTCACCCAGGTACTAATGTAGGTTGTGGTCGTGACCATACCTTATTTGCTTTAATTGACGGACAAGTAAAGTTCGAAGTTAAAGGTCCTAAAAACCGTCGGTATGTTAGTGTCGTTGCTAATAGCTAATTAGAAACGGTTTAAAAAAATTATAGAAGCCTCACAGTTATTGTGGGGCTTTTTTCATTTCTTAAATTTTATATAATATTATCTATTATGATAAAACAGCAAAATGTAAAATTAGGTTTTGCATTAGCCATGTTAACTGCGGTTATGTGGGGCATAGTGCCAATTGCAATGAAATATGCATTAGTCGTTGTTGATCCATTGACTTTAGCATGGTCTCGGCTAGGGATGTCTGCGATTGGAATTACGATATGGCTCGCTTATAAAAAGCAATTTCCTAATTTAATTATGTTTAAAAAACGTCGCCGTTTTATCTTATTAATGATTGCTGGGTTTGGTTTGCTCGGTAATTTTGCGTTATTTGCTAGCGCTGTTCAATATCTATCGGCGACAACTGCGCAAGTTGTTGGCCAAACCGGTATTGTAATATTTATGATAGCAAGTGCTTTCATCTTTAAAGAAAGATTAAGACCAACTCAAATTATTGGTATTTTGGTATTGTTAACTGGTTTAGTACTATTTTTTAATAAAAATATTGTTGACCTTTTTTCTAATATGTCTACTTATGGTATTGGTGTTTGGCTGGGCTTGCTTGCATCTGTTTCGTGGGCCAGTTATGCTCTTGCGCAAAAGGTATTATTACGTAAATTGCGCGCAGAACAATTACTTTGGTTAATTTATCTAATTTGTACTGTATTTTTATGGCCACTTGCTTCGCCAAGTAAAATTGCTCATGCTGATGCAACACAATTATTTGCTATTATTTTTTGTGGTTTAAATACCATTATCGCTTATGGCGCATTAGTGATGGCTATGGAGCGTTGGCAAGCTGCTCAAGTTAGTGCTATAACAACACTCACACCGTTGTTTTCATTGATCTTCTCAGATTTATTTGCATTAATTTGGCCAGAAAAGTTTGCCATGCAATATTTAAATATTTTAGGTTATATTGGCGCAATATCGGTTGTTGCCGGGGCGATGTTTGCAACAATTGGGCACCATATTTGGCAACCAAGAAAAGGTTTGCTGATTAACCGAAAAAAAGAGGAAAATTTATGAAATTTGTTGATGAAGCTACAATTCGAGTTGAAGCCGGAGATGGTGGCAATGGTTGTGTAGGTTTTCGTCGGGAAAAATATATACCTAAAGGTGGTCCAGATGGTGGTGATGGTGGTGACGGTGGTGATGTATTTTTTGTTGCCGATGAAAACTTGAACACCTTGGTTGATTTTCAGTTTGAAAAAAATTATCGAGCTGAACGGGGGCAAAATGGGCAAGGTTCTGATTGTACGGGTAAACGTGGTAAAGATATTACCGTTAAAGTGCCAGTTGGGACACGAATTACCGATAAATATACTGGTGAAATCATTGGTGATTTAACTCATCATCAACAAAAAGTCTTAGTTGCCAAAGGTGGCTTTCATGGCTTAGGAAATGCTCGTTTCAAATCGTCAGTTAACCGCGCACCAAGACAGAAAACCGATGGTACACCAGGTGAAAAGCGGGATGTTTTATTAGAGTTATTATTACTTGCTGATGTGGGGATGCTTGGTTTACCTAATGCGGGTAAATCAACGTTTATTCGTTCAGTATCAGCAGCTAAGCCTAAAGTTGCAGATTATCCTTTTACAACATTAGTACCGAGTTTAGGTGTGGTTAGAATGGATAACGAACAAAGCTTTGTGGTTGCTGATATCCCTGGATTGATTGAAGGTGCTGCTGAAGGGGCAGGGCTGGGAATTCGCTTTTTAAAACATCTTGAACGATGTAGGGTATTAGTCCATTTAGTTGATATTGCACCGATTGATGGTTCCGATCCTGTTGAAAATGCAAAAGTGATCATTCAAGAACTCCATCAATATAGTGAAAAACTAGCCACTAAACCACGTTGGTTAGTGTTTAATAAAATGGACGTATTAGGTGAAGAAGAAAGCGCTAAACGAGCAGCCGAAATCGCGAAAGCACTTAATTGGGATGATAAATATTATTTGATTTCTGCGGTCAATCATGAAGGTGTAAAATCTTTGTGTTGGGATCTGATGGAATATATGAATGCTCACCCACGAGAAATTGAACAAGAAGAAAACTCACCCGAAAAAGTTGAATTTATGTGGGATGATTATCATCAACAAGCTATGGACGATGCTTTTGATGACGATGATGATTTTGACGACTGGGATGAAAGTGATGAGGAAGGCGTGGAATTTATTTACCAAAAATAGATGTTGATATGCATTTTTTATTCTTTACAAAATTTAATTTCTTATAAAAAAGCAGGGTTATGGTCTGCTTTTTTAACTGTTTTTTCTAAATATTCTTTATTGTCAAAATTAAAAACCATTGAGTTTGAAAGTTTTTTTACCCTTTTTTTGAAAAAAGTCAAAAATAATGCTTGATTTTAGTAATGAGAATTATTATCATTAATTTGTACTTTGTTAGAGCGTCGCAAGACTTCTGAAAAAGTATGACATTGCTCACATTGCTTCCAATGTTTGCCAGCCTAGCACTAACTAAGCTGGCTTTTTTCATTTATCACTAAGCTAAATCTTTTTTTGTATAATTAATAAGCCACTTATTATTGTGCGCTATTGCATTTATTCCATTAACCAACAAAGCCAAATTTTAAAATAATGTATTAAATTCTCATACACTATTTAGAAATATCATGCATAAATATTGTGACATCGTTAAATAGAGATCAAAAAATTTAATATAATAATAAATAATGCTATTTTTAATTAGACCTAAGTCTATATACTTTTTAGGGTATGAGTATTATTAGTTTTATAAAAATAGCGTTGAATCAACATATACAACCATTTTGCTCAATTCAAATAATTGTTGGGATAGAATTAGCAATATCTATTGATTAATTATATCAAATAAAATCAATAATGCTGCACTGCCGCCAAATTCTTTGGGGGCTTGATGAAAACAGATTATATGTGGATGCTGAGCTAACCACATTGGCGTTTGTTTTTTTAAAATATTCTTACCATGACCATACATAATACAAGCACAGTGTGCACCTTCTTTTAAGCAAGCTGCGATAAGGGCTGCTATTTCCTTTTTTGCCTCTTGTTGGGTTAAACCATGTAAATCTAAAAAAAATTCGGGATCGTAAAAACCTCGTCGTAATTTCTTGAGTTCAAAAGGATCGGCATTTTCTCGTATATAACGAATTGGGTCATCTTGTAATAGTGGTTGATAGGTGTCAGAAAAATAGAACTCAGCATGACCTTTTTCATGCTGAAGTTTTTGTGTTTCCATTATTTTTTGTGACCGTTTTTGCGGTTGATGAATGACAGTATCTTGTTTTAATTTTTTAGTATGACCAATACTACTTTTAAATAAGTTTATATCTTCGTCATCCAATGTATATTTATTTGTCATTGATTATCACTCAGGGTAGATTTTTTCTTTAAATTCACATAAATCTTCAATAACACAAGACCCACATCTTGGTTTTCTAGCAATACAAGTATATCGACCATGTAAAATTAGCCAGTGATGGCAGTTTAGTTTGTACGCTTTAGGTACAACTTTTAGCAATTTTTCCTCGACTTGCTCTACATTTTTGCCAGGGGCAAAACCAGTCCGGTTACATACCCGAAAAATATGGGTATCAACTGCAATTGTAGGCCAACCAAAAGCTGTGTTAAGTACTACATTAGCGGTTTTCCTACCAACCCCAGGCAGTTCAATTAATGAATCAAAATTTTCTGGCACTTGACCTTGGTATTTATTGACTAATATCTGGCAAGTTTTAATAATATTTTCGGCTTTACTATTATATAAACCGATGGTGCGGATATAACTTTTCAACTTATCAACACCCAGTGCTAATATTTGCTCGGCTGTGTTAGCAACAGCAAATAGCGGTTTAGTTGCTTTATTAACACTAACGTCAGTTGCTTGAGCAGATAATACAACAGCAATAAGTAATTCAAAGGGTGTTTGATATACTAGTTCTGTTGTGGGATCTTTAATATGTTCTTTCAGTCTTTCTAGAATCTGAATTCGAGTTGATTGTTTCACAAACTAATTATAATCAAAAATAGTGGTTTATTGGGCTAACATTATATACTTTATTTGGACTTTATCGGTAAGTTAAATTGCGTTATTTAAAATAAATATAAGCAATACTATATGACTATTAGCCAATATTATAATGTTTATAACGGTTTGCTATTGATCTTTTGTTGATTCAAATACCTAAATAGCCTGCTTTTTAGCATCGTCTTTTTATGATAAGCTACCCCACTATTTCAATTTCATAATACAAGGTTTTTTATAAAAATGTCGTTACCAATGATTGTCACCTTTAGTGTGTACATTTTAGGGATGATTGCGATCGGTTTTTTTGCGTTTCGTGCAACGCAAAACTTTGGTGATTATATTCTCGGTGGGCGTCGTATCGGTAGTGTTGTGACAGCACTTTCAGCCGGTGCTTCTGATATGAGTGGCTGGTTGTTAATGGGGCTTCCCGGTGCCGTTTTTTTATTCGGTATTTCTCAGAGTTGGATTGCTATTGGTTTGATAATCGGTGCTTATCTAAATTGGTTACTAATTGCTGGCAGGTTACGAGTTTTTACCGAAATTAACCATAATTCTTTGACATTACCGGACTATTTTGCCCGACGATTTGATGATAAGAGCTCTTTACTGCGTATTATTTCGGCAGTAATTATTCTAATCTTTTTTACTATTTATTGTGCTTCAGGTGTCGTTGCTGGCGCAAAATTATTCGAAAGTACATTTGGTATGAGCTATGGTTGGGCAATGTTAGCTGGTGCTGGCGCGACTATTGCCTATACTTTTATTGGTGGTTTTTTAGCGGTGAGCTGGACTGATACGATTCAAGCTAGTTTAATGATGTTCGCCCTGATTTTAACCCCAATTATGGTTATAGCTAATGCAGGTGGTTTTAATGATGCTATTGTCCATATTGAATCACTTAATCCCGATTATATAAATATCTTTGCCCATATGGACTTTATCTCTATTATCTCTTTATTAGGATGGGGATTAGGTTATTTTGGTCAACCACATATTTTAGCAAGGTTTATGGCTGCTGATTCACACGAGGTAATGAAAAATGCTCGTCGAATTAGTATGACATGGATGATTTTATGTTTAGTTGGTGCCATTACGGTTGGTTTTTTTGGAATCGCTTATTTTGCTAATAATCCAGATTTAGCTTACTTAATTAATAATGGTAAGCATGAACGTATTTTTATTGAGCTATCAAAATTACTGTTTAATCCTTGGATTGCTGGTATTTTACTTGCTGCAATTTTAGCCGCAGTAATGAGCACGTTAAGTTGTCAGCTACTTGTTTGCTCAAGTGCCTTAACTGAAGACTTTTACCGTGCTTTTTTAAGACCAAACGCTAAACAGCGCGAACTTGTTTGGGTAGGGCGTATTATGGTGCTATTGGTTTCGGTTATCGCTATTTTATTAGCTATCAATCCTAATAACAGTGTACTTGATTTAGTTAGTCATGCTTGGGCAGGATTTGGTGCAGCTTTTGGACCAATTATTGTTTTTTCTGTATTTTGGTCAAGAATGACACGTAATGGTGCATTAGCGGGAATGGTGATTGGTGCAATAACCGTGTTGCTGTGGATCAATTTTAATTGGTTTAACCTTTATTCACTTATTCCTGGATTTTTATTTGCATCTATTGCCATTGTGGTTGTTAGTTTATGCGATAACAGACCTAACGAAATTGTGGCAGATCATTTTAAAAAGGCGTATAAACGTTTTCATAATAAAGCGGAATAAAATTTTTATTTAAAGTAAACTCTAAACGTAACAAAATATAATAGGTAAATATCATGACAAAAAATGTGATCAAACAACTGCAAGAGCGTGGACTGATTGCTCAGCTTACTGATGAAAAAGCACTGATAGAACTCATAGAACAACATCCCATTGCGCTTTATTGTGGTTTTGATCCTACTGCCGATAGTTTGCATCTTGGTCATTTAGTCCCTTTACTTTGTTTAAAACGCTTTCAATTAGCTGGCCATAAACCGATAGCTTTGGTCGGTGGCGCAACGGGTTTAATTGGTGATCCGAGTTTTAAAGCAGTTGAACGTAAACTCAATACAGAAGAAACAGTTGTTGAATGGAGTGAAAAAATTAAACAACAAGTGTCACCATTTTTAGATTTTAATTGTGGTGAAAATGCCGCCATTGTTGCCAACAACTATGATTGGTTTAGTGGTATGAATGTGCTCACTTTTTTACGTGATGTTGGTAAGTATTTTTCAGTCAATGCTATGATTAATAAAGAATCAGTGAAGCAACGTATTGACCGCGACGAGCAAGGCATTTCATTTACTGAATTTTCTTATAGTCTATTACAATCTTATGATTTTGCGTGCTTAAATAAATCTCACAGTGTCGTATTACAAATTGGTGGTTCAGATCAATGGGGAAATATTACCGCAGGTATTGATTTAACCCGCCGATTACATCAAAAACAAGTTTACGGTTTAACCGTTCCTTTAATTACAAAATCTGACGGAACTAAATTTGGTAAAACAGAAAGCGGTGCTGTTTGGCTTGATCCGAAAAAGACTAGTCCATATAAATTCTATCAATTTTGGATTAATACGGCTGATGCTGATGTATATCGCTTCTTAAAATTCTTCACTTTCATGCCATTAAGTGAAATTGATGCACTGGAAGAAGAAGATAAAAATAGTGGCGTTGCACCAAGGGCTCAATATGTATTGGCAGAGGAAGTGACTCGTTTAGTGCATGGTGAAGAGGGTCTTATTGCCGCAAAACGTATTACCGAAAGTCTCTTCTCAGGAAAATTAAGTGATTTATCGCAAGCTGATTTTGAACAGTTAGCGCAAGATGGTATGCCAACACTATCAATTGAAAGTGATGCTGATTTACAACAAGCAATCGTTAATGCACAGTTTGCACCTTCCCGAGGTCAGGCAAGAACTATGATAGAATCAAATGCCATTTCGGTGAATGGAGAACGTAACTCAACAATTGATTACCGTTTTACTGATAGCGATAAACTGTTTAATCGTTATACTTTACTGCGTCGTGGTAAAAAATATTACTGTTTGTTAATTTGGGGATAATCGAGTGAAAAATATTTTATCGATCCAGTCACATGTGGTATTTGGTCATGCTGGTAATAGTGCGGCTGTATTTCCTATGCGTCGTATTGGTGTAAATGTATGGCCTTTAAATACAGTACAATTTTCTAATCATACACAATATCAACAATGGACTGGAGCGGTAATGCCAGCATCGCACTTAACTGAGATTGTTGATGGAATTAATCAAATCCATGAATTAAAGCGGTGTGATGCAGTTTTAAGTGGATATATGGGTTCGCCAGAACAAGGCAATGCAATTATTGAGATTGTTAAAAAGGTCAAAACGGTTAATCCAAATGCGATTTACTTTTGCGATCCTGTGATGGGACATCCTGAAAAAGGTTGTATTGTTGCGCCCGGTGTTGCTGAGTTTTTATGTAATACCGCTTTACCTGTTGCTGACATGATGGCGCCTAACATTCTCGAATTAGAAGAGCTGAATAATAAACAACACATTAATAATGTTGATGAAGCAGTTATTGCTTGCCGAAAAATTTGTAATAAAGGTCCTAAAGTTATTTTAGTCAAACATTTAAGTCGAGCAGGATATAACAAAGATAATTTTGAAATGTTACTAGTTACACAACATGAAGCTTGGCACATAAGCCGTCCATTAGTTGATTTTGGTGTCAAACAACCGGTTGGTGTCGGTGATATGACTAGTGGATTATTTTTGGCGAATATATTACTTGGAAAATCGCTTGTTGAAGCATTAGAGCATACTACTGCTGCGGTATATGCGGTGATGCTTGAAACTTTAAAACAGCGTGAATATGAATTACAATTGGTTGCAGCACAAAATGAAATTGAAAAACCAACTCATTGGTTTCGTGCAAAAAAAATTGATTAATTATTAAAATATGTGAAAATAAAACTAAATTGCGTTTAACAAAATAAATGAGGGGATAATGGATACTATATCATTAGGAGAAAAACTTTCAGATTTAAGGGAAAAAATGGGGTTAACTCAAGATGATATCGCCAATAAAATTCATGTCCGCAAAACGATTATTGAAGATATTGAAACCGGACAAATAATTACAACGCCCCTCGTATTTGTTAAAGGGTATATTCGTTCTTATGCTGAGCTTGTTGGTTTATCCGCTCAAGAGTATCAACCTTATATTGATCAGCTATCTGAGCAATATCCTTCCCAACAAAAGAGTAATTATCAATGTAATTATAAGCGTAAACGCGGAAAAGGAATCTGGTTTATGATTATTTTTGTCATTTTATGTGCATTAGGTATCACTCTATATTGTGTTAATAAAGCAAATAAAAGTAATTTTGTTGAAGTTAGCCATTATATTTCTCCCTCGACGTCTAACCATGTTAATAGTTAGCAAATTTTGTTATTCTCATACAGACTTTTGCTTTAAATCTTGTTAAGATTACTGGCTAGTTATTTTGTAATATAATTAGGCAGGTTATGAGTCATCAAGATTCACCGATTATTAGACGAGAATCTACAAGGATTTATGTTGGCAACGTACCTATAGGTGGTGGTGCGCCTATAGCAGTTCAATCGATGACCAATACTCGTACAACTGATGTTGCCAAAACAGTTGCTCAAATACAAGCACTTGAACGCGTAGGTGTTGATATTGTGCGAGTATCAGTTCCAACTATGGATGCAGCTGAAGCGTTTAAATATATTAAACAACAAGCTAAAGTTCCACTCATAGCTGATATTCATTTTGACTATCGTATTGCTTTAAAAGTTGCTGAATATGGTGTGGATTGTTTAAGAATTAATCCAGGTAATATTGGTAATGAAACCCGAATTCGCTCAGTTGTTGATTGTGCAAAAGATAAAAATATTCCGATAAGAATTGGCGTTAACTCGGGTTCTTTAGAAAAAGATATTCAAGAAAAATATGGCGAACCGACACCTCAAGCAATTGTTGAATCGGCGATGCGGCATGTGGATATACTCGACCGGCTTGGTTTTGAACAATTTAAAGTAAGCGTCAAAGCATCGGACGTTTTTACTGCGGTAGATGCTTATCGATTATTAGCGAAGCAAATTAAGCAACCCTTACATTTAGGTATTACTGAAGCGGGGGGCGTGCGTAGTGGTGCGGTAAAATCGGCAATAGGGTTAGGTTTACTTCTGTCTGAAGGTATTGGTGATACGCTTCGTGTATCGTTAGCGGCAGACCCGACTGAAGAAGTTAAAGTCGGATTTGATATTTTAAAATCGTTACGTATACGCGCAAGAGGGATCAATTTTATTGCATGCCCTACCTGTTCAAGACAAGAGTTTGATGTAATTAATACTGTAAATATATTAGAGCAACGATTAGAAGATATTATTACGCCAATGGATGTCTCTATTATTGGATGTGTTGTCAATGGCCCTGGTGAGGCACTCGCGTCGACAATGGGCGTTGCTGGTGGACATAATAAAAGTGGCTTTTATGAAGATGGTGTGCGTATAGGTCGAATTGATAACGAAAAAATGATTGATGAATTAGAATCCAAAATTCGAGCCAAAGCCTCGATTTTGAAAAACCGAATTGTAGCAACTGAATTATAATTTTATTTAATAGCGAATAAACAAATGGCAGAGAAAAAAATCCAATCAATACGGGGAATGAATGATTTACTCCCAGCAGATAGTGCAAGTTGGCAACAGATTGAAAAAATTGTCAAAGGTGTTTTAAATAGCTATGGCTATAATGAAATAAGAACCCCTATTGTTGAAGATACAGCACTATTCAAACGAGCCGTAGGTGAAGTAACCGATATTGTTGAAAAAGAGATGTATACTTTCAATGATCGTAATGATGAAAGTATTACCTTACGTCCAGAAATAACTGCTGGTTGTGTACGAGCAGGTATTGAGCATGGGCTGTTTTATAACCAAGAACAGCGCCTTTGGTATTTAGGTCCTGCTTTTCGCTATGAAAAACCGCAAAAAGGACGATATCGTCAATTTCATCAATTTGGTGTTGAAGTCTTTGGACTTGAAGGGCCCAATATTGATGCTGAACTGATATTGTTAACTGCACGCTTTTGGAAAGCCTTAGGTATTGAAAAACATACTTCGCTAGAATTAAATTCAATCGGTTCACTTGAGGCAAGAGCGAATTATCGAAAAGCTTTAGTTGACTTTCTTGAGCAACATAAAGATAAATTGGATGAAGACTGTTTACGTAGAATGTATACTAATCCACTAAGAGTCCTTGATTCAAAAAATCCAGTAGTACAAGAGTTGCTTAACCAAGCGCCAAAATTATTTGATTATTTAGATGACGATTCTAAGCAGCATTTTGAAGGCTTATGTCGATTGTTAGATAATGCAGGAATAAAATATAATATTAATCAAAGATTAGTTCGCGGTTTAGATTACTATAATCGTACTGTTTTTGAATGGGTAACAAGTAGTTTAGGTGCGCAAGGGACTGTTTGTGGTGGCGGTCGTTATGATGGACTGGTTAGCCAACTCGGTGGGCAACCTACACCAGCAGTAGGATTTGCGATGGGGCTTGAACGTTTAGTATTATTAGTTCAGGCGGTAAATCCATCATTTACGCAAGAAAACGCGATTGATATCTATATGATTTCATCAGGCGATGAAAAAACGATTTCAGCGGCACAATGTATTGCAGAACAATTACGTGATGGATTACCTAACAAGCGAATTGTAACTAATTATGGATCGAGTAATTTTAAGAAACAATTTGCGAAAGCAGATAAATTAGGTGCTAAAATAGCCATCATTATTGGCGAAAATGAAATTGCAAACCAAACAGTCACGATTAAAAACTTGAAAACAGGTGAACAAATTGAAGTTGCAAAGGCCAACATTGTTCAAACTTGTTTATCAATAGAATAAGGAAAATAGGAGAAAAAAGTGAGTCATCAATTAACCAGTGAAGAACAATTTTCGATGATAAAAGAATTTCTTGCTAAGACATGGAAAATTATTGTAGCAGTTATCGTAATTGGATTATTAGGCTTTTATGGATGGCGTTACTGGCAATCTTATAAAGTGAATCAATCGATAGAATCATCAGATCGATATGAGCAATTAATTAAAAATTTAGATGAGACAAAATCCGATTCTGTCAATGAATTAGTTGCCTTTGCTAAAGATAATGATACTGTTTATAGTGTATTTGCTAATTTACGTGCAGCCAAGTTTTATGTTGACGTATTAAAAGATTATGCTGGCGCGCAAAAATTGTTAACTGACTCGCTAAAAAAGACTGATGCAGAACCGATAAAATCGCTTATTTATATTCGTATTGCTCGCTTACAAAATCAACAAGGTCAATATCAAGATAGCTTAAATTCGTTGACCAATATCACTGAAAAAAGTTGGGCGCCAATTGTTAACGATCTGCGTGGTGATATATTTGTCAAATTAGAGCGTTACAGTGATGCAGTTGATGCATATAATCTCGCTTTAACTTCAGGAACAACTAAAGAGTTAGAAACAAATATCAAAATGAAGTTAAATCAAGCTGAATATTTAAAAGCTAAACAACAAGTTGAACAAGAAGAACAAGCTAAAACTGAGCAAAAAGCTCAGACACAACAAGCAACAACAGAACAAAATAAAAATTAATTTATCCTGCTATAAGGGTCTTTAAAATGAAGTTATCAAAATGTTTTTTTACCGGTGTTTTAATGTTCTCACTTGCTGGATGCTCGTTATTTGGTGGTGAGGAAGATGTTGTTCAAATTTCACCATCACCGACAGTCAACAATCAATTTCCTATTCAACAAATTTGGCGAAATAGTACATCTGGTAATACGCAAATTTACTCTTTATTAGGACCGATCAATTATGATAATGCTATTTATGTAGCGAGTCGAAGCGGTCAAGTAAAAGCCCTTGATTTATCAAGCGGTAATACGATTTGGGATATCAATTTATCACAAAGCACCTTATTTAGCAGTAAAACAGCTTTATTTTCTGGTGGCGTAAGTGCAGATGATAATTATGTATATGTAGGAAGTGAACGAGCAGTTGTTTATGCTTTAGAACGCAATAGTGGTAAAGTGGTCTGGGAAAAACCGGTGAAAGGTGAAGTCTTAGCGCGCCCTGTATCTTCAGAAGATAAATTAATCATACATACTGCTAACGGTGTACTACAAGGACTTAATCGTAATACCGGCGATGAATTATGGGATGTGTCTTTTGATGTTCCTGCTTTATCTTTAAGGGGTAATTCAACACCAACTATAGCGCATGGTGCAGCAATTGTCGGTGATGATAATGGGCGTGTTGATGCTTACTTTATTAAAGATGGACAACTTATTTGGCAGCAGCGTATTTCGCAGCCAACGGGTTCAACTGAAATTGCAAAATTGAACGATGTCGATTCTACCCCAGTTGTTGAAGGCAATCTTGTTTATGCTGTAGGGTATAATGGTAATGTTGCTGCATTAGATTTAAGTAATGGTCAAGTTGTATGGAAAAAACAAATTGGCTCAACGCACAGTTTTGCAGTTGATTCTCATCAACTATTTGTTGTTGATCAAGATGACAATATCCAAGCTATCACTAAAAATGGTGGGGCTGTTGATTGGACTCAATCCAGTCTTTTACATCGTCAATTAACCGATCCTGTTGTGTATCAAAATTACATTGTAGTGGGTGATTTTGAGGGTTATTTGTATTGGCTAAATAAAGACAATGGTGAAATTGTTGCAAAAACACAAGTAAGTAGTAGTGGATTAATCTCCCGACCATTAGTTGTTGACAATAAATTAATTGTCCAAGCAAAAAATGGTGATATTTACGCATTTATAAAAAATTAAGGTAATTAGATAAACATGATACCTGTAGTAGCACTAGTTGGTCGTCCGAATGTTGGAAAGTCGACTTTATTTAATCGCTTAACTCGGACTCGAGACGCCTTAGTCGCTGATTTTCCAGGATTAACTCGTGATCGCAAATATGGCCGAGCTGAGATCAAAGGTCATGAATATATCGTGATTGATACCGGCGGTATCGATGGCACAGAAGAAGGGGTTGAAAGCTTTATGGCTGAACAATCCCTACAAGCAATTGAAGAAGCCGATATTGTGCTTTTTCTGGTTGATGCCAGATCGGGTGTTATGCCTGCTGATCATGCTATTGCTAAACATTTACGCTCACGCCAAAAAGCGACTTTTTTGGTTGCTAATAAAATTGATGGTATTGATGTAGATACTGCTGTTTCTGACTTTTATGGTTTAGGATTAGGTGAAATTCACCCTATCGCGGCTAGTCATGGTCGTGGCGTAACCTCATTAATCGAAACTGTCTTAGATCCAATTTTTCAATTTGAATCAGAAGAAGCAACTGAAGTTAGTGTTCACAATGAACTAGATGATTTATCTGAATCATACGATGATTTAGTTGATGAAACCGAATCATTGATTAATCAGCCAATTAAAGTAGCTATTGTTGGCCGTCCAAATGTTGGTAAGTCAACACTAACAAATCGAATTCTAGGTGAAGACCGCGTTGTCGTGTATGACATGCCCGGCACCACTCGTGATAGTATTTATATCCCTATGACACGCGACGATCGCGAATATGTTGTGATAGATACTGCTGGTGTTCGTAAGCGTGGCAAGGTGACAGAAACCGTTGAAAAATTTTCTGTCATTAAAACACTGCAAGCTATTGAAGATGCCAATGTTGTTATTTTAGTCATTGATGCTAGAGAAGGTATATCTGACCAAGATTTATCACTACTTGGCTTTATTATTAATAGTGGGCGCTCACTTGTTATTGCAGTGAATAAATGGGATGGCTTAACGCAAGATATTAAAGAGCAAGTAAAAACTACGCTAGATGATAGACTGGATTTTATCGATTTTGCACGTGTTCATTTTATTTCTGCTCTCCATGGCAGTGGTGTTGGCAACCTGTTTGATTCAATTCAAGAAGCCTATGACTGTGCAACACGACGAGTTAACACAGCATTATTAACTAAAATTATGCAGATGGCTCAAGATGATCATCAACCACCTTTAGTTAAAGGGCGCAGAGTTAAATTAAAATATGCTCATGCGGGAGGATATAATCCACCGATCGTTGTGATTCATGGTAATCAAGTTGAAGAGTTACCCGATTCATATAAGCGCTACTTGATGAATTATTTTAGACGCTCATTGAAAATTATGGGATCACCTATTCGTATTCAGTTTAAAGAAGGTGCTAACCCATTTGAAGGCAGAAAAAATAGTTTAACAGCATCTCAACAACGTAAACGCCGTCGATTAATGAAACATGTTAGGGGGCGAAAGTAGTTTATGTCAGAGCAAGTTACTATAGATGGTAAAGAGGGTTTTTGTCCTAAATGCCATCGTAAAATGCAAGTTGTTTCACCTCAACACTATGTCTGTTCTCATTGTAAGCAGCACTACCTTGAACAATACATTTGTCCAATTTGTCAGCAAAATGCTCAAATGATTAAAGGTTGTGGTGCAATTAATTATATTTGTCATACTGATGGTTTAATTGCTAGCAGTAAGGTGATATTTCACTATTTACCAGAGTAAAAAGACTTTATCTATATTAGAGTCATAAGAGGTTATTTTATGCGAATTATTTTATTAGGTGCGCCAGGCGCTGGAAAAGGCACTCAAGCACAATTTATTATGCAAAAATATGGTATTCCCCAAATTTCAACAGGGGATATGTTACGTGCAGCGGTTAAATCGGGTAGTCCACTTGGTTTGCAAGCTAAAGAACTGATGGATGCCGGTAAACTTGTTACTGATGAGTTGGTAATTGCGTTAGTTAAAGAGCGTATTGCGCAAAGTGATTGTGCTAATGGTTTTTTACTAGATGGTTTTCCTCGCACAGTGCCGCAAGCTGATGCAATGAAAGCAGCAGATATTGACATAGATTATGTGCTTGAGTTCGATGTTCCTGATGCAGTAATTATTGATCGTATGAGTGGTAGACGTATTCATGCGCCGTCAGGACGGGTTTATCATGTTCGCCATAACCCACCAAAAGTTGAGAATATTGACGATGTTACTGGTGAGCCATTAACTATTCGTAAAGATGATCACGAAGATATCGTGCGTAAACGTCTTGTTGAATATCATCAATTAACTAAACCTTTAGTGAGTTATTATCAGCATGAAGCTAAACAAGGTCATACACAATATTTCCGTATTGATGGTACACAACCTGTGGCAGAGGTTACTAAAGAGTTAGCTAAAATTTTAGGATAAATACTGATTAACTAAAAGAGCAAGAAGTTAAATTTATCTTGCTCTTTTTTTGTCATTATTTTGCAGCGTTAAGCGCTTGTTCTAAATCAGCAATAATATCATCGATATGTTCTATTCCAATAGATAATCTCACCATTTCTTGACTTACTCCGGCTTTTTGTAGTTCTTCATCATTAAGTTGACGATGAGTTGTTGACGCTGGATGACAAGCGAGTGAGCGTGTATCACCAATATTAACTAAACGCAGAATTAGCTTTAAAGCATCAATAAACTTAGCCCCAGCTTCTTTACCGCCTTTTATACCAAAAGATAAAATTCCAGCCGGCAAACCATTATCCATCTGTTTAACCGCTAAGTGATGCTCAGGATGAGTATCAAGACCGGCATAGTTGACCCAACTTACTTGTGGATGAGATTCTAAATATCTAGCGACTTTTAAGGTGTTTTGGCAGTGACGTTCAATACGTAAAGATAATGTTTCAAGCCCTTGCAGTAATAAAAAAGTATTAAATGGCGAAAGTGCCGCTCCCATATTACGCAATGGAATAACTCGACAGCGCGCGATATAAGCAGCATTGCCAAAAGTTTCAGTATATGAAACACCATGATAAGAGGGATCAGGTTGATTTAACATTGGATACTTTTCCGGATATTTTTTCCATGGAAATTTACCTGAATCGACAATTATGCCGCCTAAACTATTGCCGTGACCGCCAATATATTTAGTTAATGAATGCACTACAATGTCGGCACCAAACTCAAAAGGACGACAAAGTGCTGGACTTGCTACAGTGTTATCGACAATTAAAGGAATACCATGTCGATGTGCGATCTCTGCAAGTGACGATAAATCAACAATATTCCCAGCTGGATTACCAATACTTTCACAATATATTGCTTTGGTTTTATCATCAATTTGTTGTTCGATAGCTTGAAGGTTATCGTGCGGTGCAAACTTGGTTGTAATGCCGAAGTTAGGTAATGTATGAGCAAGTAAATTATACGTTCCGCCATATAATTTCGAGACCGAAACAATATTTTCACCGGCAAATGTAATAGCTTGAATAGCATAAGTAATTGCGGCCATGCCTGACGCGACAGCTAATGCACCTATTCCTCCTTCAAGGGCACTTACGCGTGCTTCTAGTACAGCATTGGTTGGGTTAGTAATACGTGTGTAAATATTGCCAGCGACTTTTAAGTCAAAAAGATCAGCGCCATGTTGAGTATCATCAAAAGCATAAGATGTTGTTTGATAAATCGGGACAGCAACGGCATGGGTGGTTGGTTCTGGACTATAGCCTGTGTGCAGAGCAATTGTTTCTGGTTTCATGTTAGAGCCTCATAATTATAATAATATAACAACAAGGCTCTATTTTGCGCAAAAAAACCTTAAAAGGTAAAGTGTTATAATACCATTCTTACGATATCAATATCACCTAACTCTTTATATAGATTCTCAATTTGATCAATGTGCGTTGCATTAATCGTAATTGAAACCGAATGATAATTACCTTTGCTACTTGGTTTAACTGAAGGTGTATAATCTCCCGGTGCATGTTTTTGAATGACTGTCACCACTTTGTCAACTAATTCAGGTTTTGCTTCTCCCATTACTTTATACGTGAAAGAGCATGGAAATTCTAATAATTCATTTAATTTTGTTTTCTGTTGCATAATTTGATTTCTCAGTTAATCGGTATTTTTAATTACTAGTGTAATCTACTTTTTCCTATATATAGGCATTTTATGATTCTTCAAGTAACAAAAAATAAACATCGCTTTTTAAAGCTGTTAATTTGATCTATGATAAGAAAATTTTATTATTAGTTATAAAACATATCGTAACTATCAATCATAAGGCAATATAGCATGTTATCTCAGTCCAACAAAAAAGAACCTTTCGGCACATTATTAGGTTATGCACCGGGCGGCGTTGCCATTTATTCTTCAGATTATGAAACATTAGATCCCGAACAATACCCCGATGATGCATCCTTTCGCAGTTATTCAGGATACGAATATATGGGCTATAAGTGGCAATGTGTCGAATTTGCAAGGCGCTTTTTGTTTTTGAATTATGGTATTGTTTTCACTGATGTTGGTATGGCTCACGAAATATTTTCACTACGCTTTTTAAGGCAAGTGGTTAATGAAGCTATTTTACCTTTACAAGCTTTTGCTAATGGTAGTAAAAAAATACCCGAAGCTGGTTCATTATTAATCTGGGATGATGGTGGCGTATTTGATAGAACGGGGCATGTTGCCGTTATTACCGAAGTATTTGATGACAAAATCAGAATAGCTGAACAAAATGTGATACATACGCGTTTACCTATTGGTCAGCAATGGACACGTGAACTTAAGATGACAGTAACAAATGAGGGTTATTTATTACATGATACCTTTGATGATACTAAAATTTTAGGTTGGATGATTCAAACAGATAAAACTGAATATAGTTTACCGCAACCTGAAGTAGCAAAACCATTACTTAAAATTCATAGTGCTCATATAACAAATAACAAACAATTTGAAAAAAAATGGCTTGATGAGTCAGATCCTTTAGAAAGCACCTATGTATTAGCTGCAGGCCATGCAATTAGCCATGATGATCATTATCGTTACTTTACTATTTCAGAAAGTGCTGAACAAGAATTAATCCGTGCGACGAATGAATTACATTTGATGTATTTGCATGCAACGGATAAAGTTTTGAAAAACGATCATTTATTAAATAATTTTAATATTCCAGAAATACTTTGGCCAAGATTAAGGCTTTCATGGCAACAACGCCGCTATCAAATGATTACAGGTCGTTTAGATTTTTGTATGGATGAGCGTGGTTTGAAAGTCTATGAATACAATGCAGATTCTGCGTCTTGTCATACAGAAGCAGGACAAATTTTGGAAAAATGGGCGGTACAAGCTGAACTCAATATTGGTACAAATCCAAGTGCAGGGTTACTCAATTCGCTTGCTAACTGTTGGAAGCATAGTGATGCACAAGCTTTTGTACACATCATGCAAGACGATGATAGTGAAGAAAACTATCACGCTTTATTTATGCAAAAAGCCCTGACTTTAGCTGGTTTTAAAAGCAAAATATTACGTGGCTTAACTGGTCTAAAATGGGATAAGCAGGGGCGATTAGTTGATGATGAAAATAGGCAGGTCACTTGTGTATGGAAAACATGGGCATGGGAAACAGTATTAGAGCAGCTTCGACAAGAAAGTGAGGCGCAAGTTGCTGGCTTACCAATTCGTACCTGGCATCCTGAAAATGCTGTCAGATTAATTGATGTGCTTTTAAGACCTGAAGTCTCGGTTTTTGAGCCTTTATGGACGGTAATACCAAGTAATAAAGCGATTTTGCCTGTGCTATGGTCATTGTTTCCTAATCACCGTTATTTATTAGAATCAACGTTTGAACTTAATGCAGATCTTATCAAAAAAGGGTATGCCATTAAACCTATTGCAGGTCGACGCGGCAGTGATATAGAATTAGTCAGTAGTCAAGAACAAACACTAGGCAAAACGGTTGGTCAATTTGCTAAGCAAGAAAATATTTACCAAGAACTTTGGTGTTTACCTAAGGTTGATGATCGATATTTACAAGTTTGCACTTTCACTGTTGGCGGTCATTATGGTGGCGCGTGTTTACGCTCAGATCCCACTTTGGTGATAAAAGGTGAAAGTGATATGCAACCACTACGTGTATTAACTGATGAGCAATTTATGAAATAATTTCTTTGTAAAGAAATTTCAGGTTATAGCGATACTTGATATAACAGGAATAAAACTAGTTTAGCTAAGTAAATGACTCTAACTTAATTAACTTATTTATAATAAGTTCTCATAGTTATTGAATAACTATGGTCGACTAATAAAAAATTTTATGAAAAACTTACACTATTATTTAGTGTGGTTGTTTCCATAATTAGATTTTTGTTGAAATTGATTGAGTTACATAAAAATAATTAAAATAACGAGATAGAAAGGAATATATGATAAATACATTACTTCGCAGTGGTGATATTAAAGATTTCAAAATGCTTGGGCATGATGGGAAAGCCGCTTATCTTGTTGCAGCGCAAATCCGTGAAATGTTTAGAATTAAATTAGGTAAACAATATGCCGATTGTTTAGCTATACCACAACGTAATGATCAGGGTAATATTATTGATTGGTACATTCCTTTTGAATCAGATCAACCTGATGGACAATATGATATTGTACCTTGGACATCAGCGAGCGAATCAGAGCAAGAATCAGCTTTGATTTTACTCAAAGAGTTTGAACACAAAGTATTGAATTTTGGTAAACAGTTAGCAAGCAACCCTAATTTAGAAGGCGATCAACTGCTTTTTAGTCGCTTGATTTATGATCCTAACAATAAGAGTGATGACCTAGAACCCAATTTGATGGCAATTCGATTTCCAAGTAATCAATTTGTCTATATTGTTAACGGTAAACCGGTTATTACTTTTTGGGGATTTGTTTATCCGCAAACTGCGCAAGTCAATTCGCCATTTTATTGTTTAGAATCATTCAAACAACCAACTCCATCAACCAATCATACATTTACTGAGCCGGCCATTATTAACAAACCATGGTGGAAACGCTGGTGGCTCTGGTTACTTGCATTACTGCCTCTATTATTACTTTTATTGGCGATTTTTTGGCTTCGAGGCTGTTGGCAATCCCCTGTAGTATCGATTAATGCTGATTTAGGCAGTGATAATCATGTTTCTTCTCCTACTATTACCGATGAAAAGCTGGAGCAAGATAAAAAAGATCCTGAACCTACTAATAAAGTAATAGATAGAAACATTAAAGTGGTTAACGGTGTAACAACCAACGGCCATGATATTATTGATGCCAACGGTGCCAAAGTGGATGGTGATGTTGTAGCTAACACGGTTAATCCTGTTGATTCCGCTACATTACCTAATGATGTTAAAGATGATAATAATCTTAATCAAAACTCAGACACGTTAAATAAAGATGATCAGGTTAATAATTCAGAAAAAGACAAAGTTGATAATCAAAATAAAAAAGATGATAAGTCACCGACTAGTGAACCTGATAAAAAAGATGAAAATAGCAAAGGGTCAATTCCACCAGATTTAGATGATGGTAAGCAAACAGGTACAGGAACTAACCCAGATCAAACTAATAATTTAGCTTTATCTCAAGATCAACTTAAACAGGGATCAACTAAATTTTTAGATGGTCAATGGTCTGTTGGAGGCGGTATTCAAGATAAAGCTACAGGCAAACCATTACAATTGAGTTATGACTTTAATGAAGGTAATGGTCAAGTTACCGTAACACGTAGTGATGGTGTTAAGTGTGTAGGTAAAGTAGATAGCGGTATTAACAAGTCGAATTTAAATATTGCCAGCAATACTGAAGCAATATGTAGTGACAATAGTAAATATCAATTACCAAAAATTCAATGTACGCCTGGTAAAAACAATCAAGCTGATTGTCAAGGGGTTTATGATAACGGGAAAAAATTCCCAATTACTATGAAAAAACAATAAGGTAGTATATGCTTCCAGAATTACGCAATTATGGTCAAGAAGTCACACTTATTATGAATAGTGGTATTCAGTTTCTTGATTTTGCACTTAAGATAGATTGGAAAGATAATCAATGGCGCAGTAAATTAAATGGTTATTTTATTGACCCATCTGAAAGCGGGGCATTAATAAGACTGATTGAGAATGCCGAGAGTGGTAAATTTTTTGCGCCAGATGATTTATCTTTTGCGGTTAAACCAACACAAGAAATTAGTGTTGAGCAATCACTAAAATTATATGATGGGATTTGGTTGCCAATTCCTGTCTTAAGATCGATTCCTCCAGAACGTTTTGATAAAGGACCACATAATTGGAGTCGTGTGCGAATTGTCAGTATTCCTGAGGGCGAAGATCCTGATGGCAATACCCATCGCATCACCTTTGCATTTGATACTAAAATTTTCACCAATATGCAAGATGTGATCTATTTAGCGCCTACCGAAAATGATGTTAAAACTGGAGCGGTATTTAGTTTGGCACATCGTTCAGATCACGTTTCATGGTATTTAGAACTTAAATGGGTAACTAGCTGGCTAATTGATTTATTTCAAGAGCTAGCACCTCAAACTGATCGTTTAAAAATACATAAAGATGATATTAATACAGAAATTAATAATAAAGCTTATTATGGACACTATCTAAATATCATCAATTTACTTGCTGATTCATTACAATTACCAACCATTAAGATTGTATCAAATGCTAAAGATGATGTGATTAAATCAATACCCGTTGATATGATCCTTGATGTGGGTAATTCACGCACTTGTGGAATATTGATTGAAGATCATGTGCAAGATAAAGATAGCTTAAATCGTCGTTATGAGCTTGAAATCCGTGATTTAGGTCAGCCTGAGCATATCTATAATGAACCTTTCGAAAGCCGTGTTGAATTTGCGCAAACTTTTTTTGGTAAGGAACATTTTTCGTTACAAAGTGGAAGGCGAGACACGTTTCGTTGGCCAAGTATTGTTCGTGTTGGGGCTGAGGCAAGCCGTTTAGCAAGTCAACGAGAAGGCAATGAAGGTGCTACTGGTCTTTCTAGTCCTAAACGCTATTTATGGGATCAAGATAAATATGAGCAAGGTTGGCGTTTTAATTCCCATTATGTAAAAAGTGATCATGAACCCTTTGCCACCGCTGAACCATTTTCGAGTTTAATTAACGAATATGGTGAAGCACTACATATTTTGAGCAATGATGTAGATGAAGAATTTGAACGTAAAATGCCGGTTTTTCATCCAAAATATTCGCGAAGTTCATTAATGACATTCATGTTATGTGAAGTTTTGATGCATGCATTAATGCAGATGAATAGTGTTGCGCAACGTAATAAACTCGAACACGCTAAAACGCCACGGAACCTACGTTCTATTATTTTGACTATTCCACCTGCAATGCCAAAACCAGAACAAGCCATTTTTAAAAGTTGTGTATACCAAGCTATTGGACTTGTATGGAAAAGTCTTGGTTGGGATAGTTCTGATGATAATATTGATTTTAATAATCCAGAACAATTAAAAAGTGTTTGGCCAAACATCCCCGAAGTTTATATCCAATGGGATGAAGCGACTTGTGGACAAGTTGTATATTTATTTAACGAAACACAAAATAATTACAATGGGCGCAGTGAAGAATTTATTGCATCAATGGTACGTCCAGATAAAACCAATAAACAAAAACTCACAATTGCAACAGTAGATATTGGTGGTGGCACAACCGATTTAGTTATAAACGATTATGAGCTTGATTATGGAACCAGCAAGCAAATCAATAGCAGTAATGCTTATATTGTTCCAATTCAACGTTTTCGTGATGGCTTTAAAGTGGCGGGTGATGATATCTTACTTGATATTATTCAAGACACTGTGCTCACAGCTTTGACTAATGGCTTAAAACAAGCTGGGCTTACTGATCCTAATCCAATTTTATCCACAATTATTGGTTCTCAGCAGCTTTCTATTCAAGATGCTGTATTACGTCAACAACTGACTTTACAGTTATTTACGCCATTGGGTTTGCAAGTACTAAAAAGATATGAGCTTTATGATCCGCTGCATGCTGAGCAACATGTGTATAATGCTACTTTTAGGGAGCTATTACAGCATAATGTCATGACTGATCATGTGCTTAATTTTATTAATGAACCGATTCGGCGAGCACTGAATAATCCTACTTTTTCAGTATTGGATTTAAATATTGAGATTAATCTTAAACGAATCCATTATTTATTTATACGTGGCGATTATTACAATATTTGTAAAACGTTTGACGCACTGTCTGAAATCATTAGTTGTTATCAATGTGATGTATTATTGTTAACCGGTCGCCCGTCACGTTTACCTGGTGTACAAAGTTATTTTCGATCGCGCTTGTCGATTCCAGCGGGAAGAATCTTACCATTACATGGTTATTATACTGGCGGTTGGTATCCATTCCATAAACAAGAACGTATTGACGATCCTAAAACAACCGCGGCTGTTGGCGCTATGTTATGCTTTTTAAGTAAAAATTTACGTTTACCTAATTTTTATTTTAGATCATCAAATATCGATTTATATTCTACAGTTAAATATATTGGTCTTTTAGATAATCTTAATATGATAAAAAAGGAAAATGTTTATTATCGAGATATTGATTTAGATGATCCTGATTATGACTTTCCTGATACCTCTTTTGAGATCCGTGGTACTACACGGCTCGGTTTCAAGCAATTAGAAATCGAGCGTTGGCCGGCGTCACCAATTTATATTTTAACCATAGAAAACAGTGAAGTAGCTAAACGCTTGAGTACTGAAGGTGTGGTATTAGAAGTGACATTAGGCATAAAAAGTCGACAAAAAACCATTGAGAATTTTTATATTAAAGACGTTAAAGCTTCTGATGGGCGTGCTTGTAATAAAAATCAGGATATTAAATTGAACCTAAATACAATGGTTAATTCTGGATTAATAAGTACACAATATTGGCTTGATAGTGGAATGATAAAACGATGAATAATTTAAATGAACAACTTCCTAAATCTTGGGATCAAGTGTATCAAGCGTCAGCACAAGCGATTGAATGGGTGAAACAGACTCGTGATTCATCCAAACGATTGAATAGCGAGGCTGATAACTTAATTCTTGATCTTCGTCGTTTACGTAATACAGCCAAAAGATTGGGTGATGTCTCAAGTAAATCTGTGGCGGTCGGTTTTTTTGGATTATCGCAAGCGGGTAAATCTTATCTTATCTCGGCACTAGCTGCCGGTGAAAACGGTAAACTTGAAACAGTTGTTGACAATGAAGTGTTAGACTTTATTGAACATGTTAATCCTGTTGGAAGTGGTAAAGAAGCAACTGGACTGGTTACCCGTTTTAGTCGTATAGCCAAAGGGGGAATAGCCAACTACCCATTAGAATTAAGATTATTTCAAGAGATTGAAATTGTAAAAATTTTAATTAATGCTTATTTTAAAGATTTTGATCAACAAAAAATCACGAATAAAATCGAATTCTCTTCATTGAAGCAGCTGCTTCTACAGCTCGAAGGCAAGAAGCAAACTGAGCGTACTGGCGGCATAAGCGAAGACGATATTGTTGATCTTTATGATTATCTTTCCGAAAATTTTGGCAATGCTTTAGAAGGATTGAAAGGCGGATATTGGGAAAAGGCGATGCAATTACTCCCATATCTTTCAATACCTGATCGTGGTGAACTTTTTTCGGTGTTATGGGGTGGCATAAACGAATTGACTGTGACTTATACCCAACTTGCCACGACGTTAACCAGCTTAAACCATGTTGATACTGTTTATGCCCCACTATCGGTCTTAGTGAAAGATAATAATGGCGTTAAATCGCAAATTGATAGCATTATGAACGTCGATATTCTTGAACGATTAAATACCGATCGCGATACTCAAGTCACTATTACTCCATTAAATGGTGGACCAACTACAATATCTATCGCTCAATTAGCGTTCTTGACTGCTGAGCTGATTTTTCCTTTAGTCAATCCAACACGTGTTGCCACTTTTGAAAAAGTTGATTTGCTTGATTTTCCTGGGTATCGCGGTCGTTTGAATTTGATTTCTGTCTCTGATGTTAAAGAAGGTAACCCGATCGCTCAGCTTTTATTGCGAGGTAAAGTGGCTTATCTTTTTGAAAAATACACTGATAATCAAGAAATGAACGTGCTTGTTGTCTGTACGCCATCAGACAAACAGTCTGATGTTAATGATGTCGGCCCTGTGCTTGAACGTTGGATTGATAAAACCCAAGGTGAGACAGCTGAAAAAAGAGCGACAAAAAAAGCAGGATTATTATGGGCGATTACCATGTTTGATAAACGTATTGGTAGCTCATTAATACTTTCAGAAGATAATCTCAAAAATAGCTGGGGTAAAGGTGGATTACTACAACAAACTATTTTAGAGCGCTTTGGTAATTATGATTGGTTAACAAATTGGTCAAATGGTCATAAATTCAATAATGTTTTTTTAGTGCGAAAACCCGGTTTTGATGTGCCGTTTTTAAACGTTGATGCTACTTCTAACCGTGAATTATCTTATAACGATAGTTATCAACAGAAAATGTTGCTATTGAAAAAAACGTTTATTGAAAATCCCGATATTGAACAATATGTTAATCAACCGGCTACAGCGTGGGATGCTATGTTGCAGCTAAATGATGGGGGTATTGAACGCATTAGCCAATATTTAGAACAAGTTGCCATTACTGAAGTTAAGCAACAGCGTATTTTAGAACAGCTTAATGAAAAAATTGATTATATTATAAATATGCGTTTTGATACTTGGTATCATGCTGATAGTGATGAAGAATTAAGTAAGAAAAAACAAATTATTACTGATGTAGTGAAAGAACTACAAGGGAAAGCATTATTACTTGGCGAATTACTCAAAACTTTAGAACTGCCAGATCAAACTATCCGTGCGCTTTATCATACGAGTAATATTGATACTGAAACAACTCAAGATACTAATAATGTGCATGCAAATAGTGATGATTTATCAACTGATTTTGGCTTAAATACTGATTTTGAGTTATTTTCTGATGCAACCTTTTCTTCTGAAGTGACGCTTACATCTTCGTTACCTACAGAGTCAAAATTAGCCAAAACAGTTTTTACCGCTTGGTTGGATTATTTAAGAAATATGGTATTAGATAAACATGTTTTGCAGTTTTTTGGTTTAAATCAGAAATCGTTATCTTTTATCGTCGAAGAGTTAATCACAGCTGCAAATCGTTTAAAGCTTGAGGCAAATTTAACTGATCGCATTTTAAATAATGAAAATACAGGTAGTAAACGTGATGATCTTGAGTCAAGACAAGTGAGCACCATTCATACTTTGTTAGCAGATTTTATTGCTTGGCTTGGTTTTGTTCAGGGGCAAGCAGTTGATATACCAATGAGCCGGGTGAATCAAGGTAAACCTATTTTTTCTTCACCGGTAGCTGAATTTACGCATCAGCAATCGCATCCATTGCCTATATTAGATGAGAAAACTAAAAATTATTCTCAGTATGCAATATTCGATTGGTTTATTGCATTTGCTATGCTTGCTCAAGAAAACATTGGACATCATGCTGGGCGTGAAATTAGTCAAGAACAAAATAGTCGTCTAGGCGAGATTTTGGCTAGCTTTAAGCAAGCTTATATAAATTAATGTTATAACAATAAGATTGAAAAATTAACAAAAAATAATATTAGATCTTCCTGATTTTAAATGAAAATTTTGTTATTGATAACTGAATGACAAAATAGGTTGGCGATTGGGAAGCGAAATAGAGGATATTATGGCATTAAGAATTGAATTAGAAGGTTATAAACCTGGAATTGCGAAGTTTTCGGCAAAAAAGTGGAATGGTAGTGCTGATATCGATATGCTTATACAGCGTAATCAAGATGGTTATTATTTATCTGGTTTGCAACAATGGGGACCCGAAAAGAGTTGGCATTCAATAGCTGATTTGTCAGTGGATAATCAACAAATTAGCGGTTATGTGAGTGAATGGTTAGTTGATTCATTATTATCTCAAGACAATACTAAACGGTTTTTAATACAGTTACGTGACAAACAAAACCAACGTTATATTGATGGTGGTGTTGTTAGTATTGCCGAAGATGTACTAGCTTCAACAGCATTAAATGTTGTACAACCGTCTTCAGATAATTCACCGGTTGAAACCAAATCACTTACTGAACCTGTTGAACTACCTGAAGAGCCTGAACAAACCCCCAACATTGAGACGCAAAATGATGACCTTGTTGAGCCGGTTAAACTTGAGGTCGAAACAGTAATTGAACCAGAGATTGCTCAGACTCCTCAGTTAAAAAAATCGAAAAATAAATTAGGCTTGGTTATCACTATTATCATTGTTCTATTGATTTTAGCTGGTCTTGGTCTAGCTGCATGGTATTTTTTAGTGTTTCAAAAAACACAACCTGTCGAACCTACAGCTCAAGTTAATACGCAATGCAGTTTAAATAGTACCACAACAGACGATCTGGCTTTTATTCAACAGTGTTTACAAACCAAGCCAGATACTCAGGCAATTATCCAGTTAATTAATGACGCAAAAAAGGCGGATAAATGTAATATTGCTCAGCGTCTATATGCAAATCAAGCCCAGCAAAATGGACAGATTGCTTTCCTTTATGCTAAAGAGTATGACGAAAAGTTTTATCAAACAAATAATTGTTTTAAAGCAGATAAAGGTACAGCAAGTTATTGGTATGAAACTGCGTTAGACCATGATCCGAATAATACATTAGCTAAAGAACGATTAGACGAGTTACAAAAATAATGGGGAACACAGGTATGAAAAAAATAGCCGTTTCAAAATTAGTTATCAGTCTAACTTTTGCCTGTATGCCGTTGATAAGTTTAGCTGCTGAACCACTAAAACAAGAAGGTAAAACAACACTTTATCAACGAGTGTTAAGTACACCAACTTGTGAATTGAAAAAAAATATTACTGATCCAACAGGCGCGACATTACCTGCTTTTTCTCGATATTATGTGTATGAACGAAAAACAGATAATAATCAAGAGTGGCTTAGTATTGGGCCTGATTCATATGGTAATACAGTAGGTTGGATAAATAATTCCTGTGCAATAGCATGGAATATGCAAATGACATTGGTTTTTACCAATCCGGTTGATCGTGATCCTCTATTATTTTTTAAAGATAAAGAGGCTTTAACCAAAATTGTAGATTCAGATCAGCCCGAAACTTTGTTAAAACCCATTCGAGACTCACTAAATGCTGATAAAGCAACGCCTGAAATTGTGGCGCAAGAGCCGAAAGAGTATATTGATTTTAAAACGAACTTTTATTTGTTACCTATTTTACAAGGTGAAGAGGTAATGAATGGTAAAGGTTTTTATGAGCGAGTTTTAGAAGTCGCTTCAGTGAGTAAACAAGACAAATTGGTTAAAAATAACACTAATTCTAGTACCCCTAATAATCAAAGCCCGGATGATGCGGCTAATCAAGTTGTACCATTTAAAGCTGCAATTGTTTTTGTCATTGATTCAACCATATCAATGGATCCTTATATTTCAAGAACCAAAGAGGCGGTTGAACGTGTTTATCAACATATTGAAAAGGAACACTTACAAAATCAGGTTAAATTTGGTTTAGTATCGTTCCGTTCTAGTTTGAAAGCGTCAGATAAATTGGAGTTTGTTTCTAAAATTTTTGTTGATCCTAATAAAGTTCAAAATAAAGAAGAGTTCATGAAATTAAGTGCTTCACTCAAACAAGCGACTGTTTCAACTTCTTATTTTGCGGAAGATTCTTATGCAGGTGTTGCACAAGCGCTAAATGATATTAATTGGAATAGTTTTGGCGCGCGATATATGATTTTAATTACTGATGCTAGTGCCATTCCTGGTGACGATAAACTGTCTAGCACTGGTATGGATGCTGCGCAATTAAGGCTTGAAGCTCAGCATAAAGGTGTTGCTATTTATGCACTGCATTTAAAAACACCAAGTGGTGAAAAAGATCATCAAGTCGCTGCCGCGCAATATTCTGATTTAACCTACAATGATTTTATTCATAAATCACTTTATTACCCTGTTAATGCTGGTGATGTTCAAGAATTTGGTAAGAAGGTTGATTTATTAGCTGATGCGTTGTCTGAACAAGTAAAATTAGCGTATAAAGGTGAAGCATCTGTAGGTAATGCACTTAATGCTAAAGATGATGATTCGGATATGCTAAAAGATGCATTATTATTGAGTAAAGCAATGCAGCTTGCTTATTTAGGTGATACCAATGGAACTAAAGCCCCTTCAGTTTTTAAAGCATGGATTGCGGATAAAGATTTTGTCAAACCAACAATACCAACAGCAGAGCCTCGGATTTTATTAACTAAATCGCAATTGAGTGACTTAAGTGATGTGGTTAGTAAGATTGCTCATGCGGCTAATGATGGATTGATTTCTTCTGATGATATGTTTTCACAATTACGTTCTGTTGCCGCAGCTATGGGGCAAGATCCAAGTAAACTAAAGTCAGATTCAGTTACCAAAATTGCTGATTTAGGTTTGCTTGGCGAATATTTGGATAATATTCCTTATAAAAGTGATGTTACTGGACTGGATCAAGATACTTGGAAAAGCATGAGTGGACTTGAACAAGAAAAATTTATTCGTAATCTTAATAGCAAAATTCGTTATTATCAGAAATGTAATGCCGATGTTGATCGTTGGATTTCATTAGCTGAAGGTAGTGATCCTCGTGATAATGTTTATCCTATCCCATTAGAAATGTTACCGTAAAGCTCATGTTAACAATAAAGCAATTAGCCATCTCTCGCTCTACAGGCAAATCTTTTTTTAACGTTTGCCTGCCAGAGCTATCATTAAACGCAGGGCAAGTTGTCGTGATACAAGGCGATAGCGGGTCGGGTAAAAGTACGTTGCTTGAAATGATCGGCATGATTTTAAAACCTGATGAGTTGGATTGTTATAAATTGGTTTTAGATAATAGCGATATTGATATAGCTAAATTAATTCACCGTAATGATATCGATGAACTAGCGATTATACGTGCTCGCTATTTGGGATTTATGTTACAAACAGGTGGTTTACTGCCGTTTTTGACGATTCAGGAAAATATTGTATTACCACTTAAATTGCTCCAGTTACCTGTTGATATGTCAAGATTTGATTATTTAGTCGACAAACTTAACATTGCGCATTTACTCAGTAAATATCCTAAGCAGTTATCAATTGGTGAAAGGCAACGAGCATCGTTTATTCGTTCGATTATTCATAAACCTGCACTATTACTCGCTGATGAGCCGACTTCAGCGTTAGATCCTTATAACGCCAATTTACTGTTTGATTTGATTATTGAACAGGCAAAACAAGATAATATTGCCGCGATGATTGTTACGCATGATTGGCAACGTATTGCAAGTAAAGGTTTATTTACTTTATCGGCCAAATTAAACTCTCCACAATCATCAGTTTTTTTACCATTACAAAGCAAGGTAAGCGTCGATGAGTAAAATGATATTAAAATGGTTGCTAATCATCCGTTTATCATTGTCTGATTTATGGTACGACAAAAAAGTCTCATTTTGTATTATCGCATCGGTAATATCGGTTATTACGCCATTATTGTTATTATTCAGCTTAAAATATGGCGTAGTTTCGCAGCTACGGCAGCAACTACTTAATGATCCACAAAATTTAGAAATAAAGATTGTGGGGAATTTAAATCTGAATGATGCCATGTTTGACTGGATAAAAAAACAGCCTGAAACTGGCTTTGTGATTCCTTTAACGCGTTCGCTTAATACTCAAGCTGATTTAGTCAAAGATTCAAGCCACTTTGTGAGCAGTGCTGAAATTATTCCTACAGCGAGTGGTGATCCGCTCACACAGGATTTGCCTTCTATCAATGATAAAACTCAAATTTTATTAAGTGCATTATCAGCGGAAAAATTGCAAGTAACTGTGGGTAGTCATATAAAATTATTTATTACCCGTCAATTAGATGGCAAGTTCGAGAAAGGATCAATTGAATTAGAGGTCAAAGGTATTATTCCTGAGAATCGCTATAGTCGTGCTGCTGCGTTTGTCAGTTTAGATTTACTCATTGCAATGGAAAATTTTTATGATGGTTATCAAAGTGAATTATTTGCAACGAATACCGGTAAAAATAATCCGCCTCCTCATTCATTATTTGCAAGGGCTCGCATTTATGCAAATTCGTTAGATAATGTAGCGCCATTGTCGTTTAAATTAAGAGAAAAGAACATCGAAACACGCACACAGTCTAATGTCATTGAAAATGTTAAAGCGATTGATCGGGTACTCAATTTTATTTTTAGCGTGATTGCGATAACCGCAGGACTAGGTTGTATTTTATCGTTTGCGGGTTCGTTTCTATCAAATATTGAACGTAAGCGTAAAGATATAGCTTTTATGCGATTACTTGGTTTTCAATCCAAAGCGATAATGGGGTATTTAATCAATCAAGCCGTTATATTGAGTTGTTTGGCGTTTTTAGTTTCCTTTGTGCTATTTTTATTAGGAAATTATGCTTTTAATGCAGTGTTAGGTAAAAATTTGATTTCACAACCAATTGTAAGTCGCTTACAATTTTACCACCTTATCATTGCATTTTTGTTGTGTATAGTTATTTCAGGTGTCGTTGTAGCCATAGGAGGTCGACGTGCTATTAAGATCCAACCAGCAGAAAGTTTACGCGAAGCGTAACTTAAAACAAATTGCTTTTTGGGGATTAACTATAAGTTTATTTCCGTTGAGTTGCTATGCTGAACCTTGGAATAGTAATTTTTTCAATCCAAAACCCGCAAAAGATGATGTTATTTTGCCTATGCCGTGTGATGGTAGTTTGGTAATGAAAAAAATCTATACACCAACGAATAAGCCTTTAGATGATATTAAAGTTATTTTAGGCAGTAATCAAAAAGAGCTCGGTTTTGCCGAATATGCAACCCCCAATTATATTTCTGGTAGTTTTTCTGAAAAGGGAAAAGAGCGTTATTATTTGATTGGTAAATATGAAATAACCGCTTTGCAATATCAAGCTGTGATGAGTGATACTTGTCCCACAGCAAAACTAGCTCTTACCTTTCCTATTACCAACATTAGTTGGTTTGATGCTGTTGCTTTTACTGATAAATATAATCGTTGGTTGATTGAAAATCAGCCGAAGATTAATGCTAATACCTTACCGAAAGGTTATATCCGTCTACCTAATAATACCGAATGGGAATATGCAGCTCGGGGAGGTTCAAAAGTGACAGATTCTGAGTTTCGTGAAATGCGTTTCCCAATGACTGAAAATTTAGAAAATTATGCATGGTTTTCTGGCGCAAAATCAGCCAATGGTAAATTACAGCTTATAGGCCGTTTACAACCTAATCCTGTTGATCTTTATGATATGCTAGGCAATGCTAGCGAAATGATGTTTGATTCTTTTCGTATGAACAAACTTGATCGTTATCATGGTCAACCTGGTGGTATGACGGTTAGAGGCGGCAGTTATTTGACACCCGAATCGTCAATCACCACTGCTTTTCGTATTGAAAAACCGTATTATGATGATAAAAGTGCTTATAAAAGTATGGATGTCGGTTTTCGTGTGGTCTATACAACCGAAGTGATGTCTAGTAGCGATATTGTTAAAGAATTAGACAAAGAATGGAATGAATTAGGTTCAGAGGCCGAAGCCAATCAAAAACAAAATGTGGTGAGTGAACTTGAAAAAATCACTAAACAAGTCGAAGATGAAAAGACTAAAAAAGAACTCAATCAACTAAATACACTTTTACGTAGTGCCAATCAAGCTCGTGATGAACAGCGAAACCGCTCGATTCAAGCAGCGCTACAGTTAGGTGCATTTTTATGTGCGAATGTCTCTGACTTAAATAGTAAATTTGAATATAATAATAATTTATATAACACCATGAATAATGAAGTTTGTGAAACGAAAGATTCAGATAATGCCAATAATGGTGGTATGTGTTCACCTGAAAAACTCAATAATTTAAAACAGGTGCTCGATGAGTCGAAAAGTGCTAGGGACTTTATTTTAAAATATTATGCCGACACCATTGTTAGTACCGCATCAAATTATGAAAAAAATACTATTGATGAGCAAGCACAACCCACTCAATTTATTTTAGAAAACAGTGGTAAAGCGAATATGAGTGATTACTTAAAACTTTATTTACAACATATTAATCAATATATTGAATCAGGTAAGATCGAAAGAACAACTTGGCTGCAAGCTTGTAATGAGATAAAAGGAAAGAAATAATGAACAAAATGATAGGTACACTTGCTTTATGCATCTCACTCGTTTTAACTGGGTGCCAATCTACATCTGGCGGAGCGAGTACAAAAAATGTCGATCCTGAATTGACTAAAGGTACAACCGCTGAATTTTTTAGTAAATCTGCATGGCAATCTTGTGCTATAGGTGCAGGTATTACAGGGCTTGGCTGTGTGTTGTTGGGTGGAAAACCCGCTGCATGCCTTGCTTCTGCCGCTGTCGGTTGTGGGGTAATGATGGGTGGAAATTATTACTTGGATAAAAAACGAGCAGAATATGCTGATGCTGAAGCGCGCATTGATGCCTATATTCAAGATGTTCAACAAAATACCGCCGAAGTGCAATCAATTACTCAAAGTGCTAAAGATGTTGTGGATAGAAATTTAGCTACCCTTAATGCGCTAAATCAACAAATTAAAAGCGAAAGTGTCAATAAAAAACAAGCTCAGAAAGAGTTAACTCAAATCGATGCGAATATTGCTTACTTAAATGATAAATTAAAACGGATTAAGAAAGTTGAAAATGATTGGGTTAATCTGTCTGTTCAGGAACAACAATCAGGTGTAAATGTCACCAGATTGGATAAAGAAATCGGTCAATTACATAAACAAATAGCAGCACTTGAAAAACAAATTAATTTAGTTACTCAACAACGTTCAGCTGTTAAGGTTGGTTAATTATGAAAAAAATATCTTTTATCTCTGCTTTCTCACTTGTTTTACTCGCAGGTTGTTCTACAACTCCAGAACAATGTGATCCTAAAAATACTAATATCGGTATTATGGATAAAATAAGTTGCAATTATTCCGGTAATTATCAGGCTAGAATTGATCAGAAAAAACAAATTCTAGAAAATGAACAAAGGGCAAATCAACAATTTAAAGAGATTTATGCAAATATCGAAAAACAGAAAAACGATACTACGTTGAGTGTAAAACAGAAACAAGCTCAACAGCAGAAGTTAAAGCAAGATCTGTCTAAATTAACGAGCGAAATCAAAGCAAAAGCGAAAGGACGTGACGATTTATTAAAACAAGTCAATGACATTGAGCAACAATATAATCAAGTAAATAAATCAAGCAAGTCAGAAGTTGAAAAACAGGTCGAACTAGATAAGTTAAATAAAAAACTTCAACAATTACAAAAAGCATTGAATATTTAACTATACGAGACCCTCAATAGTATTATTTATTTGAAAACTTATATTTAAGGAATATATTACGCATGCAACGAATAGCAAGGATTATAGTTGACTCTAATGATTCACAAAAAATGGCTTTATTGGATCAATATAATTCTTTGTTATCGTTGCTAAAACCTCATTTAACCGAACGAACATTTTCAATTCTTGCGACGCCTCGACTAATTGATGATAATCAATATTTAGGTTGGTACACCGAACTTCAAGGACAGCCTACTTCACTAAGTAATGTTAATGATGAACTTGTGAAGAAACAAGTTACTGAAACGTTACAAACACGGATCAACGATATTGAATTATCCGTTAAGTCAATGCGTTTAGATAGTGAGCAACAAACATTAGTTTCGTCTTGGTTACCAAGAATTAAAAGTTTAGGTAATCAAATTTATATTGTTAATGGTGAACCTGTCATTGTTAATTCTTTTGAAGAACCAATTTTACCCAAACCTACGCCGGTTACGCCTGAGGTTGCCCCAAAATCATTTTGGCGATGGTGGTATTTGTTATTATTGGCATTATTGCTATTAGGACTTTTAGGCGTGTTATGGTACTTTTTTTGTCCATTTAATAAAGATAAAAAGCCTGATGTTATTCCGGAGTTAATAATTATTCCGCCTGTGTTAGTTAACAAGCCACCAGCCCCTGTTGTTGAACCACCGACGAAAGAGCCTGAACCTGTTGTTCAGCAACCTGTGCCTGAGCCAGTAGCTAAAAATTGTATTCGAAAAGAAGACGTCGCCAATAATAATGACGCATCTAAAATGGTAATAATATTTGATAATTCAGCATCAATGACATTGACATTAATGGAGTCAAAATCCGCAATAGATAAATATTTAAAAACTAATTTGAATTCCATGTCAGAAAGTGAAGCCAACGCTTATGAAGCAAAGATGACTAGGTTACCTAATCGGTTATCAAGTAGTAAAAAAGTGGCATTATCCACAATTGATAAAATACAGCAAAATATTGATATCGCATTAGTGACACTTACAAGTTGCCCGGTCGCTCAAACTACATCATTTTATAATTATACTAATCGATCAAAGTTAAAAAATAAAATCAATAAATTAAATCCGTTAGAATATAACAGCGCAACGCCACTTTATAGTGGTATACAACAAGCCAGTAAATTACTTAATGGCGTAAACCGCGATGACTATATTTTAATTATTAGTGATGGTGATGATAATTGTACGAAAAGTAATATTTGTACGTTAGCGAGTAATATAGCGGCTAAGCAACCACGTTTGAAAATTAATATTGTCGACATTGCAGGGCAACATAAAATTGACTGTGTTGCTCAAAGTACTGGTGGTAAAGTTTACATAGCACAAAATCCAACAGAAATTGTCAATCAAATGAATCATGCTGTGTCTGATATGAATATTAGTAAACCGATTTGTGAGTAGTGTAAAGCGATAATAAATTTTTGATGTTGTTGATAAAAACAGCCTTGAGTTAATAAGCTTGTTTATTCTATGTTCAAAATAGAAGGAAATGCGTGAATAATGCAACGAATAACCCGGATTTCAATTGATCATAATGATTCAACTAAGTTGGCTTTATTGGAGCAATACTCCTTAGTGTTATCGTTGTTAAAACCGCATTTGACAGAACGCACTTTTTCCATTTTTGCTATACCTAAACTTATGAGTAACAATGACTATTTAGGTTGGTATACTAATCTTGAAGGGCAACCGATATTAATTGATAATGTTGCAGATGAATCGCATAAGCAAAAAATAAAAGATACATTAACCACGCGAATTAATGATATTGAAACGGCGATTAAATCAATTCCTTTAAATGATGAACAACAAAAATTGATAGCTTCATGGTTGCCTAGAATAAAAAACTTAGCCAATCAAGTTTTTGTTATTAATGATGAACCCGTTATTATTTTCGATCTGGAAAAACCCGTTTTATCGCAACCGGTTATTCCCCCTGTTACGGTTTCAAAATCATTTTGGCGTTGGTGGTATTGGTTAATTTTGGCATTGCTATTACTAGGATTATTGAGCCTATTGTGGTACTTTTTTTATCCATCTTCATCAGAAAACAAGGTGAAATCTGTACCTGAGTTAATTATTATTCCGCCAGTATTAGTCAATAAACCTGAACCTGTATCTAAGCCGGCTCCGGTAGTGGAACCTCCGAAAGATCCGCAAGTTGTCGCTACGTCAGAACCTGCTCCCGTACCTGCTATAGAGCCAGAGCCTGTAATTAATTTTGAAGAAGTACCGAAAGTTAAACCAAAACCTAAGGTTAAAAATCCGCCTAATTGTATCACCCAAGATGAGATAAAGAACAATCCGAATCCATCAAAAATGGTTATTGTGTTTGATAATTCCCTTTCGATGACTGCAACTTTAGCTGAATCGCCAGCAGAAGTTGAGCAATTCTTTCAATATCTGTCTTATGGTTATCCTCGTTATATGTCCGAACAGGAAAAGGCTGATTATCAGAAAAAAATGACGCGTTTACCGAGCCGTTTATCGACAAGTAAAAGCGTAGCGTTATCTAGTATCGATAAAATACAACCCAATATTGGTATATCGCTTGTCACGTTAAATCGCTGTCCGGCGGCAAATTTTACGCAATTTTATGATTATGCTGGTCGTAGTATTTTAAAAAATAATATCACTAGACTTAATCCATCAGGTGCTGGTGGGGGTGGAACACCACTTTATAGTGGACTTGAAAAAGCGAGTAGTATGCTAGATGGTGTGAATCGTAATGATTATATCTTGATCATCAGTGATGGTGAAGATAGCTGTTCAAAGAACAATATTTGTACTTTAGCGAATTATATTTCGACGCAGAAACCAAAATTGAAAATTAATATTGTCGATATAGCAGGCGAACATAAAATTGATTGTGTTGCGGATATGACCGGAGGGAAGGTCTATATCGCTCAGAGCCCAAAAGATATGATTAAACAGATGAACAATGCGGTGTCTGATTTGAAAATAAATAGACCTGTTTGCCAATAAAGACAATTAAGGCATTAACTTATTTTAAAAGATAAGTATAACTTGCTTTAGCCATCACAATAAAAAAAACCAGATATTTATCTGGTTTTTTGTTATCTGTAATAGGGTTGATAGGCTGTTAAAAATCAAGATTAGCCGCTTTTAACGCATTTTCTTCAATAAATAACCGACGTGGTTCAACTTCATCTCCCATTAAGGTAGTAAACAGCTGATCAGCTTCGATTGCATCTTTTATGGTCACTTGTAACATGCGACGGCTGGTTGGATCCATAGTTGTTTCCCATAACTGTTCTGGGTTCATTTCACCAAGCCCTTTATAGCGTTGAATGGTTAAACCACGACGTGATTCTTTGATTAACCATTCTACTGCTTCTTCAAATGAGTTAACTGGCTGTTTGCGATCACCTCGTTGAATGAAAGCACCATCTTCCAGTAAACCTTTTAATTGCGCACCTAAATGACAAATATTACGATATTCATTACTATGAATAAACACTTGATCTAATGCATAGTTATTATCAACACCATGTGTTCTTACTTTAATTACTGGCACATATAATTGTGTTTTATCATTATAATCAGCAGAATAGCGATAACTGCTACCGTGTTGTTCTTTGCTGGTTAAATTATCAATAATGGTTTTAGCCCAATGTTGTGCTGATTGTTGATTTTGTAAAATCTTTTCATCTAACACATCATGATAAACCAATTCAGAAAGTAACGCTTTAGGATAACGGCGTTCCATTTTGGTAATGAGTTTTTCAACTTTTTGATATTCAGCAATCAGTTTTTCAAGCGCTTCACCAGCAAGTGCAGGGGCATGATCATTAACATGTAATGAGGCATCTTCTAACGCTAATGCAATTTGGAATTGTGTCATTGCATCATCATCTTTAATGTATTGTTCTTGTTTGCCTTTTTTAACTTTATAGAGTGGAGGTTGTGCGATATAAACATAACCACGCTCAATAATTTCAGGCATTTGACGATAGAAAAACGTGAGTAATAATGTGCGAATATGTGAACCATCGACATCGGCATCGGTCATAATGATAATGCTATGATATCGCATTTTATCTGGATTATACTCATCACGACCAATCCCACAACCTAATGCTGTAATTAATGTTGCGACTTCTTGAGAAGAGAGCATTTTGTCAAAGCGAGCTTTTTCAACATTTAGAATTTTACCTTTTAATGGTAAAATTGCTTGGTTTTTACGGTTTCGTCCTTGTTTGGCTGAACCGCCCGCAGAGTCCCCTTCCACTAAATAAAGTTCAGATAAAGCAGGATCTTTTTCTTGGCAGTCAGCAAGTTTGCCTGGTAAACCGCCTAAATCCAATGCACCTTTGCGTCGAGTCATTTCACGTGCTTTACGTGCTGCTTCACGCGCTCTGGCTGCATCAATAATTTTACCGACAACAATTTTCGCATCAGAAGGATTTTCAAGTAGGTATTCGGTTAACTTTTCACCCATAACCGATTCTACTGCTGATTTAACTTCTGATGAAACCAATTTGTCTTTTGTTTGTGATGAGAATTTAGGATCAGGAACCTTGACAGATACGACAGCAATAAGCCCTTCACGTGCATCGTCACCGGTGGCACTAATTTTTGCTTTTTTACTGTATCCTTCGCTTTCCATGTAATTATTTAGTGTACGAGTCATGGCGCCACGAAAACCGGCTAAATGGGTACCACCATCACGTTGAGGAATATTATTAGTAAAACAGTAGATATTTTCTTGGTAACCATCATTCCATTGCAATGCAACTTCAACACCAATATTATCTTTTTCGGTACTAAAGTAGAATATTTTAGGATGAATTGGATTCTTATTCTTATTCAAATATTCTACAAATGCTTTAATACCACCTTCATAATGGTAGTGTTCACTTTTACCTGTACGTTCATCAATTAATTTAATAGAAACGCCAGAATTTAAAAATGATAGTTCACGTAGCCTTTTTGCTAAATGCTCATAGACAAATTCAATATTGGTGAACGTTTTTGGACTTGGCCAGAAACGAACATAAGTCCCTGATTCAGTGGTTTCACCAATAACTTTAAGTGGTTCTTCTGGCACACCTAAATGATAGGTTTGTTTGTGTATTTTTCCTTCACGATAAATGACAAGTTCTAATTTATCAGATAAAGCATTAACTACCGAAACACCAACACCGTGTAAACCACCCGATACTTTATAGGAATTATCATCAAATTTACCACCAGCATGTAAAACAGTCATGATGACTTCAGCCGCTGAGATACCTTCTTCTTTATGAATACCGGTTGGAATACCACGTCCATCATCACGAACGGATACAGAATTATCAGGGTGAATGATTACTTCGATATGGTTACAGTAACCAGCTAATGCTTCGTCAATGGCATTATCAACGACTTCAAAAACCATATGATGAAGGCCTGTTCCATCATCGGTATCTCCAATATACATACCAGGACGTTTGCGGACTGCATCAAGCCCTTTAAGCACTTTAATACTAGATGAATCATAAGAGTTAGACATGGATTTTTTGACCTATTTAATTTCTTTTATCGTTTCGTACAATTATGAAATTATACCAGATTTTATGTTAAAAATCTTATCATTTTCATCGATCATCTGGGTTATTTGGTCTTGGTTAACGGCTGTAATAAACACTTGTGAATTTGCAAGTTTTAAACGTTTTGCTAATAGATTTCGTTTATTGTTATCAAGTTCAGAAGCAAAATCATCAATTAAATAGATACATGATTGCCCTGTTTGTTTTGAATAATACTCACCTTGTGATAAACGTAAAGCACACATGAGTAGTTTTAACTGACCACGTGATAAAAGATCTTCAACGGGAATGTTGTCAACTCGCAATTTGATATCTGCTTTATGTGGACCTTGTGAGGTATAATTAATTAATTTATCTCGTTCAAATTGCTTATAAAGTATTTCTGCATAATCACTGCTGTGTTCCCAACCTTGATAGTACAGGCAATTTAATTGATATTCAGGTAGAAAATCTTCACAGGTTTTTATAATTTCTGGAAAAATATGTTGAGTATAATCAGCCCTAATCTGGCTTATTTTTTCAGCAACCGGAACTAGCTGTTTATCCCAAGGTAATAGTTGGTTATAGTTATAAGATTGTTTTAATAACGCATTACGCTGTTTATATAATCGTTTTAAATTGTTCCAAAGATAGACAAATTCGGGATAATGGTGAAAGCAGCCCCAATCGATAAAAGCTCGTCGATATTTAGGACCACCAGTGAGTAAATCAAAACCCTCTGGCGTAATGAGTTCAATAGGCAATAGTTTTGCTAAATCAGTGAGCCGAAAACCTTCATCACCATCAATTTTTATTTTATTTTCATTATTGCGTGTTTTTGATAAGCCAATTGTGCGGGTTTGTTGATTGGCAGATTCAATTTGGCTAAATAAAATTAATTCAGGTTGTTCATGTTGTATAATCCGATTGGATTGAATATGCCTAAATGCTCGGCCATGTCCAAGCATGTATATTGCTTCAAGTAGGCTTGTTTTTCCACTACCATTATCACCAATGATATAGTTGAAATGCCGAGATAACGATAACTCGGCATGATCAATATTACGAAAATGATGAATTTTGATTTGTGAAATTGTCATATAGTATTAAATAAGGCTTCCGACTGGATCGGAAGCTAAGAGAAGTTATGATTATAAGCGCATTGGCATGACAACATATGTAGCAGATTGATCATTGATATCTTCAATTTGAACACTGGATGTTGCATCAGTTAATAAAAGTTGTACGCTATCACATCTTAGAGTATTTAATATATCTAATAAATAGGTGACATTGAAGCCGATTTCGAGTTCTGATGATTGATATTTAACATCAATTAATTCTTCAGCTTCTTCTTGTTCTGGGTTATTGGCAGTAATTTTTATCTGATCATTATGTACGTATAATCTTATTCCACGAAATTTTTCGTTGGATAAAATTGCCACGCGAGATAATGCATTTCTTAATTCATCACAAGATACTTCAAGTGGTTTATCTGGGTTTCTAGGTAATACGCGTTTATAGTCGGGAAATCTACCATCGATGAGTTTTGAGGTGAAGGTAAAATCGCCAAGATTAACACGTAAATTATTATTACCAATTTGCATATTGATCGGTTCTTCATTATCGGCAACTAATTTTGCAAGTTCTATCACGCCTTTTCTTGGCATAATCACTGAGCAAGGGCTAGCAATATTTTGACCAATTGGTTGAGCGCAAACGGCTAAACGATGCCCATCAGTTGCAACTGTCTTTAATAGTCCGTCTTCAATTTCAAATAACATACCATTTAAGTAATATCTTACATCTTGATTAGCCATTGAAAATTGAACAGCATCAATAAGTCGTTTTATTGTTTTTTGCGGAACCGCAAGATCAACATCACTTTGCCAATTTTCTAAATTAGGAAAGTCACTAGCTGGTAAGGTTGCTAAGGAAAATTTACTTCGACCCGATTGAATTATTAATCGATTATCGTCAACGGTTATCGAAATTTGCGCATTATTGGGTAAATTTCGACAGATATCGAGGAATTTTCTTGCTGGGACTGTTGTCGCACCCGGTTCATTTGCTTCAGTTAAAGGTAAATGCGCAATCATTTCGATTTCAAGATCGGTGCCTGTCATTGATAAAGTATTATCGTTCACTTGTAATAATAAATTACCTAAAATGGGTAACGTTGGACGGCTACTTAAAGGTGCGCTGACAAGTTGCAGTGGTTTAATAAGTTTTTCGCGATCAATAATAAATTTCATAATGTTGATTCTTTTTTAAGTTGATAATGTTCGAATTAAATTGGAATAATCCTCTTTAATATCATTGTTTTCTTCTTTTAATTCTGCAATTTTTCGACATGCATGTAAAACGGTAGTGTGATCTCTGCCACCAAATCCATCACCAATTTCAGGTAAACTTTTATTGGTTAATTCTTTCGCTAATGCCATCGCAACTTGACGAGGTCTTGCTACAGAGCGAGAGCGGCGTTTAGATAATAGGTCCGATACTTTAATTTTATAATATTCCGCCACAGTTTTTTGAATATTTTCAATAGTAACGAGTTTTTCTTGCAATGCGAGTAAATCTTTTAACGCATCTTTAACAAAATCAATCGTTATCGCTTTACCTGTAAAATTAGCATTAGCAATAACTCGGTTTAATGCACCTTCTAGTTCTCGTACATTAGAGCGTAAGCGTTTAGCAATAAAAAATGCCACTTCTTCAAGTAACTTTATATGATTTTCTTCTGCTTTTTTCATTAGTATTGCAACGCGAGTTTCAAGTTCTGGCGGTTCTATTGCTATTGTTAGTCCCCAGCCAAAACGTGATTTTAAACGATCTTCAACACCATTTATTTCTTTAGGATAGCGATCAGATGTCAAGATAATTTGTTGATTACCTTCTAATAATGAGTTAAAAGTATGAAAAAATTCTTCTTGTGAACGCTCTTTATTGGCAAAAAATTGTATATCATCAATTAATAACGCATCGACTGATCGATAGTAATTTTTAAATTCTTCAATAGCATTATTTTGTAATGCTTTGACCATATCTTGCACAAATCGTTCCGAATGCATATAAACAACTTTAGCATTATTTTGTTCTTCAATTATTTGGTTACCAACTGCGTGCAATAAATGTGTTTTACCCAAACCCGTTGATCCATATAAAAATAATGGGTTATAGGCTTTACCTGGGTTTTCAGCAACTTGTTTTGCCGCCGCGACAGCAAGTTGGTTAGATTTGCCTTCTACAAAACTATCAAAGGTATGTTTTTGATTGATTCCTGAATGATAACTATGGTTACTATTATTTTCTTTGGTTGTTTTCCATGCAGGAGCCAGATCAGCTTTCGGTTGTTCTTTTTTTACTTTTTTATCAATTGATAACGTAGAGCCAACTTCAAGATATAGCTTTAAAGAATCGTTATTGAAATGTTTATTTAATAGTTGTGATATAGTTGAGAGATATTTATTTCGAACCCAATCGAGCACAAATCTATTTGGGGCATAGATATAAAGTTTATTATCAACCATTTCCGCTTGCAATGGCCGAATCCATAAATTAAATTCAGTTGTCGGAAGTTCTTCTTGTAATTGAGAAAGACAATCTTGCCAAATAGCGGTAGGCACAATAACCCCTTTAATTATAATTACTAACAAAACAGTACTGATTATAATCTTTTTTGTGGGTAATTTATAGATCGAAGGTGATATATTATTTAGTTACTAACCAAATCTTATAAATAAAAAACCCGGCTGATGCCGGGTTTTAGTGATTAAATCAATCAAAATTAATTGGTTGAGTCGATCACTTTCACTTCTTTAACGTTACGTGCTTTAACTTCAATTTCAACACGACGATCTGGTGCTAAACATGCTTTTAAGTCAGCGCCGCGAAGTGCATTACATTTAGTACCTGTAACTGGTTGAGATTTACCCATACCACGAGCACTAATTAAATCAGCTGGAACACCTTTTTCTACTAGGTATTTCATTACTGAATGTGCACGTTGTTCAGATAGTTTTTGGTTGTAGCTGTCTGAACCAATACGGTCTGTATGGCCAATTACAACGATTGCACTTTGAGTTGGGTTAATTTTAACAAGAGATGTTAATAGGTTATCAAGTGCTTGACGTCCTTCTGGTTTTAAATCAGCTTTTGCATAAGCAAATAGAACATCTTCGTTTAATACATAACGGTTTTCTTGAGTTTTAACTTCAACTTCTGGAGCAGCAACTGCTGGAGAACCTAAACGGTAAGTAATACCTAAAGTTAACAAGCCTGAATCAGGTGATGCATCACTTTTAGTATGAATATGTTGAGTGTATTGGTATTCTAAACGAGTAGAGAAGTCTTCGTCGAAGCGATAATCAAGACCTAATGCATAAACTGGTGATACATCAGTTTTAGTGCCGCCATGACCATAGTAGTCTTTATAATCACCACTATTTTTCCATTTAGCGATAGTTACCATACCACCAGCACGACCATAAACATCTAAATCGTCAGAGATGAATGATAATGGATAGCTTAATTTACCAGTTAAAGAAACACCTTGTGCAGATACTTTGCTGTTACCTGCTTTAGTATTATCATCTGACCAAGTTCTTTTATATTTAGCTGAACCTAACCAATCATAGCCTAATTCAAATGCTAAATAAGGGTTTGCTTGGAAACCAACAAATGCACCGCCAGCAACGTTGCTACGATCTGAAGTTTTGATGCCAATTTCATCATCACCGCGAACTTTATGAGCATCTAAGCTATAGAGTTCTCCCCAACCTAATTTAGCACCTGTATAAAAAGTGTTGTCTTCGTATGCTGCATTAGCTGCAGTAGCTGTTAAGCTTGCAACTGCGATTGCTAGAGCTAGAGTTGTTTTTTTCATTTTCTTGCCTCAACTTATATGTTGTTATAGACGTTGTTTAGTTTGTTTTTATTTAAGTTTATTTGAAATAAACTAATAATAATTTATCTTCAAGTAAATTATGCTATACATAATCTTTTGTGATTATAGCATACTTTATATGCAAAGCTAGAGTTTATAATACAACACTAAAAAAATATTTAAATAATATTATCAAATAATTTTGTTAATCACGAGTGTAAACTCATTAATGGTATTAGCTAAAACGTTTGACATAATAATAAAATCAGCTTCGAGACGCTTATCAAATTCATCTGAGCCAATATCTTCATTTTCATCTAAAATGATAGAATCAAACTTGATTCTTTTTAACGTCAAATCACTGTGTACAATGAAATTCACACCTCTATCATCAATAATTTTCATTTTTGTGATCCATTTTCCTGAATCAAAATGAATTAGCATTTCATCACTAGTGATATCTTGATTTTTACAACTAATAATGCCATTTCCTTCAAGCGGATCTTTCAATTCAGCTTGATCGCCTAATATAAAAGGTGGAAAACTAAGTTTTTCTTTAGCCCAAGTTGTTAATATTTGTTCTAGCGGTTTATCAATTGATAACGGTGTTAAGGCAAGTGCACCTAACTCTTTACGTAAAATAGCTAAAATATCTTCGGCTTGTTTAAAATTGCTACTATCGACAATGATACGTTTATTGTCGGTATCAACCCAAAGCCAATAGTGATTATATTTACTAAAGGCTCGAGGCATGAGATCAATCATGACCTCATCTTTTAATGTCGCTTTCTCATTTTTAGTTAATTTTCTACTTAATGTTTGCTCTTGTTTATCTATCTTTTCCAATAATGCTTGTTTGATAACTGGCGCAGGTAATATTTTTGTCTCTTTTTTTATACGTAATAAGAATTGTCCATTGATATCAATAATTAAATTATCTTGATTGTCATCACGATAAGGTGATACCCAACCTATTTTAGTGGTATCAAGGTTACCACAGGGTGTAAAAAGTTGGGATTTGACTGCTTTTTCAATAGTGTCTTTATTTAGTAAGGTGTCATTATTAAGTTGGTAAATAATGGCATTTTTAAACCAAAGCATGTTATTACACTTCCTAAGTTTTATTTAGGATAACTATTTTACCATAATTGTCGTAAATAAAGCGTACTATAATAATACGATTGGTCTATTGTTTTATCATCCGCTTTAATTCTGAAATAGATCAAATTATTTAGAATTTATAAGATAGCCCCATATAAACAGAAGTAATTGTACTGCTGTCTACCATTGGACTATCGGCAGCATCACCGGTTAATTTATCAACGTGAACACCACCAAAAGTAGCAATATTATCCGTTAATGAATATTGGGCGCCGATTTCAGCATAAGGGGTTACTGAACTATCAGCATTAAAATAACGTAATCCAGAGCGAGATGATTCTCTGTGAGACACACCATAGTAATAGTCGTTATGTTTGCTGTTTGCCCAATTGATACCAATGGTTGGTACTATAACTAAATTACCCTCTAGGTAAGGTAAGCTATAATCAGCATTAGCTAAAATGCTGTTACTTTCATTAAGAACATCGGTACCAACACTACTAGAAAAACTGCCGAAGTCAGTATCAATTGAATATTCGATTTCTGCAAGTAGAGTAGAATGTCGAGTATCTAATTGTTTTAAGCGATGATTATCAGAATCATGAGGTTTAAATTCATTAGCTAAATAGCGAGCACCAATTGAAAGACTTTGTCCATTGGCCTGATATGCATAAACACCTGCAGATAAATCATCGATAAAAAATACACCGTTATCATAATCAATATGTGGAACTGGATAAATTTTCGAGCTGTAACTCTTATATGGTGATGTTGCCCAACCTGCTCCAATTCCAATAGAAGTTGGATCAGCAGAAGCAATAGGTATGTATGTTAAAGTCATTAGTGTAAATATATAAGTAGCACAGCGCGATTTTTTCATTTTCTTTATACCCATTAAATTTCTAATGCCATTATCTGGTCGAATATTTTTGTTTTGATTGAATTAAAATGAATGGTCACAAAATCTATACATTAATTGTACATTGTAACAAACAAATTTCTTGAATAATAATGCCACATTTTATCATATTTGAATATGGATTAGTGAGATAAATTATGAGTAAACCAACTTTAGAAATGATTAACAGTCGCCCTGATGATGCTACTCTATTGGCCGACGAAGCTAAATATTGCTCTTTTGGTGATACCGTTCATTATGTTGAACCGCCAAAAATTTTCGATGGCTGTGAAGGTAGCTACATGTACGACAAAGAAGGTAAAGCCTTCCTTGATTTACAAATGTGGTATTCAGCATGTAACTTTGGTTATGCTAATGAACGATTAAACAATGTTCTAAAAAAACAAATTGATACCTTACCACAGTGTGCAAGCCAATATTTGCATCCAACCAAGATCGAATTAGCAAAAACCATTGCTCAAGGTATGGAGCAGCGATTTGGTTATCAAGGTCGAGTTCATTTCAACGTTGGTGGTTCACAATGTATTGAAGATTCACTAAAAGTTGTTCGTAATGCAACAGGTGGTAAGTCACTGATGTTTGCTTTCCAAGGTGGATATCATGGACGTACACTGGGTGCCTCTTCAATTACGTCAAGCTATCGTTATCGTCGCCGTTATGGACATTTTGGTGATCGTGCTATGTTTGTTCCATTCCCATATCCGTTCCGCCGTCCTAAAGGCATGACTGCTGAAGAGTATGGTGAACATTTAGTTGCTGAATTTGCTCGTCTATTTGAAACAGAATATCATGGCGTATGGGATCCAAAAGTAGGACAGGCTGAATATGCTGCATTTTATGCTGAGCCACTACAAGCAACAGGTGGTTATATTGTTCCGCCACGTAATTACTTTAAGGGTTTGAAAAAAGTTCTCGATCAATATGGTATTTTATTAGTTGTAGATGAAATCCAAATGGGCTTTTACCGTACTGGTAAATTATGGTCAATTGAACATTTTGATGTTAAACCTGATGTGGTGGTATTTGCCAAAGCATTAACTAATGGTTTAAATCCATTAGGTGGTTTGTGGGCTCGTGAAGAGTTAATTAATCCTGAAGTGTTCCCTGTTGGATCTACGCATTCAACTTTTGCATCAAATCCACTAGGTACAGCCGTTGGTCTTGAAGTATTAAAAATGACGTCTGAAACTGATTACGAAAAAATGGTAATGGATAGCGGTGCATACTTCCTTGAAGGCTTAAAAACACTAGAGAAAAAACACAAAGAAATCGGTGAAGTAGATGGTTTAGGCCTAGCACTTCGTGCTGAAATTTGTACTGATGATGGTTTTACTGCCAATAAAGCTTTGGTTGATAAAATGGTAGACATTGGTATGTCTGGTGATCTTGATTGGAAAGGTACCAAAATGGGCTTAGTGCTTGATATCGGTGGTTATTACAAAAACGTAATTACGTTTGCCCCTTCGTTACACATTACTCGTCAAGAGATTGATCAAGGTATCGAATTACTGGATCAGTTAATTACTCGAGCTAAAAAAGAGCTTTAATCCATTATTTCTAAATTTTCCCGCTAATGGCTATTAGCGGGATCTCTTATTCAATTCAATCAGTTAACATTTATATCGTTATGAAATATATTAATCAGTTAGAACCTAATGAATTAATAGACAATTTTTTAAATCATCCTCCACATAATTTTGCTGCTTGGCTAAGTGATGGTGGTGTGCCTGTTTTTTCAGCAAAGTTCGATTTATTGACAACAGCTGATGATAATTTCAAAAATAAAATTGAAAAATTACCACTATCCAAAAAATGGCGGCACTGGTTACAACCTAAAACATGTTTTGTTGGGACAACTGTCTCTGAATATGGAATGCTCAATGATAAAGTTGATGCAAAAAAATTAGCGGGTAATCTAAAAGCGAGTTACAGCAAAGAATATCCTTTTGTTATTGTTAAAGATTTACCTTTGTCTTCCCCCTTATTGAGTGATAAAGATAATCAATATTCTGCCGAATTTATATCGGCGTTAAAAAATCAAGGTTTTATTGAAGTTGAAGGACAAGCATTAGCTTGGTTACCTATAGATTTTGATAGCTTAGATGAAGTTTTTTCACGTTTTTCATATAGTCGTCGAAAAAATTTTAGGCGGAAATTAAAATCTCGCCAAAAGCTAGAGATTAATGTTTTAAATAGTGGTGATGAATGTTTTTTTAATGATGCTGTTTTAGATAAGTATTATCAGCTTTATCTTAATGTTTATCAGCAAAGTGACGTCCATTTTGATTTGTTAACTAAACCATTTTTTGTGCAATTATTACAGAACAAATCTGCTCAAACACGTATTTTTACTTATTATCATGAAAATGAACTTATTGGTTACAATATCTGCTATGTGGTCAATAACATGTTAATTGATAAATATATTGGTATGGTTTACCCCCAAGCTCAAAATCTCAATCTCTATTTTGTCAGTTGGTTTGTTAATCTTGAATATGCAGTTGAGAATGGCTTTAGTCACTATATTGCCGGTTGGACTGATCCCGAAGTTAAAGCATCACTTGGTGCCAAATTTACGTTAACAAAGCATTTAGTTTATATCCGTAATCCTTTATTAAGAGTGGTAATACGTAAATTGATTGGTCACTTTGAAAGTGACAAGGAGAAAGTAGCATGAAATGCCCTATAATTCTCGACTTTGATCAAAGTGTCGGTGAAATTAGTGATGCTAAAAAAATAGATTTAACCGCTTGGCAAGAGACTCTGCGTTTTGGATGCTCTCGAACTAAATTTCAACAATTTAGCGCACAACTTCAACAATTTTTACCTGAGCATTATGGTACAGTTTTGATGGGAAGCGGGGATTATCATCATATCTCACTATTATTGATTGCGCGTTTAGCGAAATATTACTCAGCAGAAAATCCCATTGAAGTGATAATTTTTGATAATCATCCCGATAATATGCGTTACTTATTTGGTATTCATTGTGGCTCATGGGTAAGTTATGTCGCAAGCTTACCGTTTGTTAAACACGTGCACGTATTAGGTATTACTTCACATGATATTGGCATTAGTCATTTTTGGGAAAATAGATGGAAACCACTTTTTCATAAAAAACTCACTTACTGGAGCCTAGGTGTTAATGTGTCATGGGCAAAAAAAATAGGTTTAGGTCATGCTTTTCGGCATTTTTCTACTCCAGATGATCTTATTGCGAGTTTTTTATCTGAACAGTACCACAATGCAGAACCAGTTTATTTATCGATCGATAAAGATGTATTAAGTGAAGAGGTTATTCATACCAATTGGGATCAAGGTCAGTTACAGACTTACCACTTAATGGATGTTATTTCATCGATTAAACAGCGTGTTATTGGTAGTGATATCACCGGAGAATTGTCAATATGGCAACCATCAAACTGGTTTAAGCGTTTTTTAAGTTCGTTAGATAAACAACCAATCATACCGACTGATAAGCTACAAGCTTGGCAAAGCGAACAACATCAACTTAATTTGACCTTGTTAAAAGCATTAGCAATATAATTGAAAAAATGAGATTGAAAGTTAGGTGTTTTAATAAAAAATCACCTACACTTTTTTGTTTAATAATTTAGGTTGAATTTAATGATTGTTTTGTTGAGTTAATTTGTTTTCAGCTATCGCTAAAAACACAATTCCTGACACGATTAATATTGTTCCAATCAATTTAAATAAGGTTATTGGCTCATTAAATAACCAAATTGATGCGATCATAACTGTTACCACTTCAAAATGAGAAGCGGCAAAAGCGGGTCCAACTGGTGCTTTTTTTAGTAAAGTCATCCAAGTAAAAAACGTGAAAATATAACCAGCAATTGATATATAGATCCATGGATTAGTAAATACGCGAACCAGCCAATCAATACTCATCGCTAAAGGTTCAGCGTGAATTGCTGCTAATTTAAAGCTGCATTGTGCAATCGTATCAAAAATGAGTAATACTGTGAATCCAATTAAATAAAATCTAGCCATATTAAGACAATCCCACAAAAATAACGCCAGCAGTGATTAAAAGCATACCAACAATACGATGAAAGGTGAGAAGCTCCTTAAAAACAATACGACCAACCAACATGATGGTAATAATATTAAATGAGGCCAGTAAAACACCCTGCGACAGTGGAACTAAGGTTAAAAATGCTAACCAAAGTAGGAATTCAGCAACATAGGATATAATACCAATCCAAATCCAATGATTCTTTGATAAATCGATCCAATAGTACCAACCGTCACGATTATTTGTTGAAGTTGCAGCGAATTTGAAGGCGATTTGCCCTAACGTATCAAAACAGATATTGCTAACCCAAAGTATGATGACTAGTGGTGACATTAAGTGTTTGTTCCTTCTACTATACCGTTAAAAAAAGAAACACATTCTTTAATCACTTCGCGGCGTTGAGAGTCAATTGTGATTAAATGATAACTCTCATTTAATACGATTAATTTTTTAGGTCCCGACACATGCTTTTCAACTAATTTGGCATTGGTTTCAATATTAGCGATATCATCATTACCCGAATGCATAATTAAACAAGGCGAGGTAACATTCGGTAAAATTTGTCGCACATTTTTTGCCAATAGTTGCATTTCAGCTAGCGCCGGGAAAGGATTACCAGCAAGACCGGCAGACGCCGCATCGCCACTAAGCATACTTTCTGAAACGACAGCACGAATTCGTTCATCTTTAAGCCCATAAGGCGGCTTTTCAATAAAAGAAACTTTTTGAAAAATACCTAATTTTTTAAAATAGACAAGTAAGAAAAAGAATTTTTTTGCCCAAAAAGGCATACTCCAACCATCATAATAAAAAGTGGGCGCAAGTACACCAACTCCTTTGATTTGTTCAGGTCTGTCAGCTGCTAACTTTAAAGCTAGAAGTGCGCCCATAGATAATCCAGCCACAAAAATATTATCTACATGATTGGCTAAATAATCTGCACCATCTTGTACGCTTTTATACCAATCCTGCCAAGTGGTTTTACAAAGATCGGCTTCAGTCCCACAATGGCCAGCTAATTGTATTGCATAAACGGTGAATCCAGCTTTATGTAGGCCATTTGCTAAAATTCTCATCTCATTTGGTGTACCCGTTAATCCATGAATTAAAAGCACCCCATTTTTATTACCTGGTAAAAAGTAAGATAAATCTTGAATTGTACTCATTATTATTTCCTATTATTTTACCATCACAGTTGGAATAAGTGCTTGCTGTGACTGTTTTAAAGCTTGGGTAACATCAGAAAAGTATTTAATAGCACTATGCTCAATATTATTTTTTTGGCAATAATGAATCAATTTATCTTTGGCAAAAACAAAATCCACATTATGAGAAACACAATAATCAGACGTTCCATCACCGACATAAAGAATTTGTGGAAAATATTGCTGTTTCTTAACGTGATTACATTTACAATTTCCACTTTGTTTAATGCAATCCTTATTAGCATAAGGAAATTCAAGACGCCAGCTACGTTCATTATCGTGTAATAATCTATTAGCAAAAATAGGTAAATTTTCAATGCCATGACGTTTTAACACAAATTCAATTGCATAATCTAATCCGTCGCTGACAACGTGAACGGGTATATTATTTTGATCAGTATAATCAATGAATGCCTTAAAGGTTGGATCTATTTCAATTTGTGATAAAACTTCATTAAGTTCTGCTAAACTGGCATCCATTAAAGCAATTTGCTTACTCATGCACTCTTGAGAACCGATTTTACCATTCACCCATAACTCTTCAAGCTCGTCACATCCATCTTTACCGAAATGATTGAGTAAAGTATCTGTTACATCTTTAACACTAATGGTACCATCAAAATCACACAACACGATTGGTGTATGATGTTGTGAATAAGATGGATGAAATAGATGACTTGTAATTGATGAAAAATTATTCATTTTTGAAATTAAATAGCCTATTTATCGATATTGCCGCAAATTTTCTCATAGAGTGATTTCAAACTTTGTAGGCTCTTTGTATATATTTTGTAACGAGAATAAAATTGCCTGTATAATAAGACCTTTCTACTTACCGTTACCATACTGAGAATAAGAATGAGTGAACGTATACTAATTATTGAAGATGACCAGCGACTTGCTAATTTAATACAAGTTTATTTGATTCGACAAGGTTATCTTGTTCAATGGCATAATAGTGGTAATGGTGCAGAAGAAAAAATTCAACAATTTAATCCCGATTTAGTCATTTTAGATGTCATGTTGCCCGAAAAATCTGGTTTCGATATCTGCCGTGATATACGTACTTGGTTTAATAATTACATTCTTATTATGACAGCAAGTGAAGATAATATTGATGAAATTGTCGGTTTAGAACTGGGGGCCGATGACTATTTGGCTAAACCTGTTGAACCAAGATTACTACTTGCGCGTATTCGAGCGCTGCTCCGGCGAAAACAGATTGAATTTGACAAAGATAGCAGTAAAGAAGCGACCACTCCGCTTAATAACAAAACATTAGTTTTTGATAATCTTACTATTGATGGTGAAAATCGTAAGGTGCTATTACAAGATCAAGAAATTGATTTAACCACCGCTGAATTTGATTTGCTTTGGTTACTCGCTGTTAATGCCGGTAATATATTGACTCGTGATGATATTTTTTCTCAAGTTCGAGGAATTGATTTTGATGGTAGTGATCGTTCCATTGATGCTCGGATTTCTCGGCTACGTCGAAAATTACTTGATGATCCCGATAATCCATCACGCATTAAAACTGTAAGAGGCAAAGGTTATTTATTTATGCGAGAAGGGGATAATCATTGAGCCAATTATTAGCAAAACCGCTTTTTTTTAATCGCCGCATTGTATTTTATCTGGTCATTTTGCTTTCATTGCAATGTATCATTGCTTATGGTGCATTACTAGTCTTTGATTCTTTACCCTCATCATTAACCGATATGCCAGATGATCATATTGTGTTTCGTGAGTCACAACGAGGCACAGTCAATCTGATACGCATGCGCATTAATGAAAATAAAAATCGCCCCCTTCAAGAAGTGGTTAGTGAATTACAACCCTATTTTGGTTATCCAATAACCATTTTACCCTCTAATACGCCACTGCCTGAAACTGTACACAACGAGTTAAAAAAATTAGGTTTTTCGTATGATGGTGATGGAGAAGTGGTGTACATCGATTTAAAAGATGGTAATTTATTAGAACTTGGTCCAATGGTCATGCGTGACATTTTAAAATCTAACACTATGTCACTCAGTGTTTTTTTAATTATATGGGCATTATTTAGCGCTATTATCTTCTTTATTTTGATCTATTTTGCTTTCAGTGCGGTCTGGAAAGATTTAGTTAATATTAGACAGACAGCTGAGCAGTTAGGGCAGGGTAATCTTAAAGCGCGAACGGAAAATGTCAAAGGTTGGTTATTTCAGCCATTGGCTAATGTGCTCAATAACATGGGAACACATATTGAACATTTAGTTGGCACCAATCAAACTATTTCACATGCCATGGCGCATGAACTTCGAACCCCATTAGCACGTATGCGATTTGAACTTAGCATGCTTGAAGAGTCAACCGACGAACAAGAACGGTTATTACTACAAAAAGGTATGAATGATGACATTAACGAACTTGAAACGTTAATTAATGCTAGTTTAAGTTACTTTAAAATGCAGCAGAGTAATATTGAGCTAAATTTAACAGCAGTATCGCTCAAACAGTGGAGCGAAAAAGTTTGCCAATCACTCGCATTATTCAAACCAAAAGACTTTGAGTTAGTGTGTAATAGCCAAGATGTTCAAGCTGTGATTGATACAAATTTAGCCGAAACCATTGTCAAAAATTTACTGCTAAATGCTTTTAAATATGCAGCACATAAAGCGGTATTAAATATCACCAAACAAGAAAATGGCGTTGTGTTTGAAATCGATGATGATGGTCCAGGTATTCCATTTGATGCTCGAGAAAAAATTTTTATGCCTTTTGCGCGGTTAGATACCAGTCGAACTCGCTCAACGGGCGGCTATGGTCTTGGTTTAGCTTACGTAAAACTAATGGCTGAATTTCACGATGGCAAAGCATTTGTGGTGACAAGTCCGTTGGGTGGTGCACGATTTGTTGTTTCATTAAAATCGAATGATTGTTAATTATTTTTTTATAATCGATGTTTTTTTATTAAAAATACTCATAATTGTGATGTGCGAGTAATTTATTTTTTTGACGTTATCATAAGATGATATTTACTTTATGCAACGGTAAGGTGAGTAACATGGCAAGTGATTCAAAAAACTCTACTCCAAATGCTTATTGGATTAAATTAGTTATCATTTTCTTTTTGGGCTGGATTGTTATTTATGCTGGGCGATCAGTTTTAAGCCCGCTTATTGGTGAATTACAAACTCAGTTTGGCTTAAATAAGGCTGAAACTGGCGGTATAATGAGCCTGTTTTTCCTTGCTTATACCATATTTCAAATACCTTCAGGTATATTGGGCGATAAAATAGGTCGCAAGCGTGTGCTTGTGACAGGATTCACGTTATATGCCATTTTTATTGCATCAATATATTTTGCTCCTTCTTTCATAATCTTTTTGATTCTTTGGATATTAGCTGGTGCGGCACAAGGCTGCTATTATGGACCACAATATGCATTATCATCAGAAGCTATTCCTAAAAAATGGATAACGTTAGGCAGTGCTATTATTGGCAGTGGAATGTCATTTGGTATTGCCATGGGATATTATCTATCAAGTATAATGATTTCAGTATTCCATAGTTCTTGGCAACTTCCGTTTGTGGTTGTTGCTATTCCAATAATAATCGTTACCTTACTGATGGCTTTGTGTATTAAAGAAAAAGTGGCTAAACCGACTGCAACACAGGTTTCACAGTCTATAAAATTTTCGGAATTGTTTAAGAACCGCAATTTGGTTTTAGCTTATATTACAATCTTTTGTTCAATATATGGTTTTTTTGTCATTATCACCTGGTTACCAAACTATCTTGAAGCAGAAAGAGGAATGGATAAATTACAAGCTTCACAAATTGCATCAATTGTACCTTGGATCTCAATTATTGGTACTTTGTTGTGTAGCTATATATCGGATAAACTTGGTCGACGTAAACCGGTAGTGTTATGCATGATGCCATTATCATTAATTGCTATTTTTTCTATTGTCTATAGTGAATCATATGCTGTATTAATTGCAGTACTTATATTATATGGTTTTATTGGTAAAATAAGCTTGAATCCAGTACTCATAGCTTTAGTTGCTGATAATGCGCCTAAAGCTTCGCTTAGTACGGCTTTTGGGTTATACAACTTTTTTGGTATGAGCGCATCAATTTGTGCTCCTTATTTTACTGGATTGATAGCGGATAAAACAGGTAGTTTAAATAGTGGTTTTTATTTAGCCGCGGCGTTAACTTTAGTGGGTATAACCGCTATGCTTTTTGTCAACGAAAAGAAAAATAAAGATTAACGTTATCTTATTATTAAAACTAAAATTTTAAACTCAATAGGTTACTCAAATATAAATAATACCCAATTTTAATAGTTGTTTTAATTATATTTGAGTAATGTCATTTTTTGGGTTGTCGTCACATGCAATTTTTAGGAAAACCATCGATTTTATAAAAAACATTATTTTGTCACAGTAAATACAAGTTTTTCCATTTCAGAAAAACAAAAAATTTGTTATATTCTTCGGTCAAAATGATAAAAAGTGACAAAACAAATTTCTAAATTCGTCATTGAAATATTTAATCAGAGGTTTTTTTATGAGCGGTTCCTTACCGACAGAGACAGAAAATCGTCCAACTAACTTTATTCGTCAAATTATTGATGCAGATTTAGCAGCAGGTAAATATAAAACCACGCATACGCGTTTTCCACCTGAACCAAATGGGTATTTGCATATTGGTCATGCTAAATCAATTTGTTTAAATTTTGGTATTGCTCAAGATTATCAGGGTAAATGTAATTTACGATTTGATGATACTAATCCAGTCAAAGAGGATGTTGAATACGTTGAATCGATTAAAGAAGATGTTCATTGGTTAGGTTTTGAGTGGGATGGTGAAATCTGTTACTCATCTGATTATTTCGACCGATTATATGAATATGCAATTGAGTTAATTAATAAAGGGCTTGCTTATGTTGATGAACTTTCAGCAGATGAAATTCGTGAATATCGTGGCACATTAAAAGAACCCGGCAAAAATAGTCCTTATCGTAATCGTAGTATCGATGAAAATTTAACGCTATTCCAACAAATGAAAGAAGGAAAATTTGCTGAAGGAAAAGCGTGTTTAAGAGCAAAAATTGATATGGCTTCCCCTTTCATTGTTATGCGAGATCCAGTGTTATATCGTATTAAATTTGCCGAACATCACCAAACAGGCAATAAATGGTGTATTTACCCAATGTACGATTTTACTCACTGTATTTCTGATGCAATTGAAAATATTACTCACTCATTATGCACCCTTGAATTTCAAGACAATCGTCGTTTATATGACTGGGTATTAGATAACATCACAATTGACGCTCGCCCACATCAATATGAGTTTTCTCGATTAAATTTAGAGTATGCTATCACCTCAAAACGTAAATTAAATTTACTCGTGTCAGAACAAATTGTAGATGGTTGGAATGATCCACGTATGCCAACTATTTCAGGTTTACGTCGCCGTGGTTATACACCTGCTTCCATTCGTGAATTTTGTAACCGCATAGGTGTAACCAAACAAGAAAATACCGTTGAGATGAGCACGCTAGAATTTTGTATTCGTGAAGATCTTAATGAAAACGCACCACGCGCAATGGCTGTGCTTGATCCCGTGAAAGTGGTGATTGAAAACTTTTCAGAAACCTTAGATGAAGTGCTCAGCATGCCAAATCATCCAAATCGTCCTGAAATGGGCAATCGTGAAGCACCATTTACCCGCGAAATTTACATTGATCGCGCAGATTTTAAAGAAGAGGCGAACAAAAATTATAAGCGCTTAGTATTAGGAAAAGAAGTCCGTTTACGTAATGCTTATGTTATTCGTGCTGATCGCGTTGAAAAAGATGCAGAGGGTAATATACAAACTATCTATTGTAGTTATGATCCAACTACCCTTAATAAAAATCCAGAAGATGGACGTAAAATTAAAGGTGTGATTCATTGGGTATCGGCTAAATTCGCAAAACCAGCCGAAATTCGTCTTTATGATCGTTTATTTAATACTCCAAATCCTGGGGCGGCTGAAGACTTTTTATCAACTATTAATCCAGAATCATTGATTATCAAAAAAGGATTTGTTGAACCAAGCCTGCAACATGCTGAAGTTGGCAAAGCTTACCAATTTGAGCGTGAAGGATATTTCTGTTTAGATAGTAAATATGCAACTGATGACAATTTAGTATTCAACCGAACGGTTGGATTAAGAGATAGCTGGAACGAAACTCAAGCTAAGTAATGATTATCGCCGACTTTAGTCGGCGTTTTATTTAACTTATTTTTAATTAAAATTAAAAAGTTATCACTTTTACGCAAAATATAACTAAGTAAATTTTAAAGCTAGTTTGAAACTATCTTTATAATTATTATCAAAAACGCAGTCTTTAGTCAAAGAAGGGTCTGTGCTAGATAAAATTAAAAAACATTATTTAGGTTGATTATTTTTAGATGATTCCAAAATATTCAAAATTTTTGCCATAATAACATCCAATCTATTAATGCCAATTATCAGGATTAATAATTTAAGCATCGAGCATTTAACGTAACATTTATTCACACCATTTTCTATTTACTTCAATTTGCGATTTCTAAGTACACCTTAATTTGATTCCTTACAGCCGAGTTAATCAAACTAAGGTTTAGGATAAAAATCATCTATTTGATTGCGCCACAGATTATAATTCCAAGTTATAACTTTGGTTTTCAGTGTTTCCAAATAATCTAATGCCGCCTGTTTTCCGGTTGGGGTAAGCATTTGTTCTAAACGTTGTTGGATTTCTTTGTTATATTCCCAAACTGGTGGTAGTTGATAAGCATGCCACGCTAAATTGTTGTCTATCTCGGTGATTTTTTGTTTTGCATAATCACTTAACAGCGACCAGGCATAAGCTTTAACCGGATCTTGCTCTCGACCTAATCCATAGAAATACGCCTCAGTCATGCGCAATATGCCAATCATTGAGCTATGCTCGGCCATTAACTGCGCATAATCTATGGCCAGTTTTAAATCATCTGATTTTAATGATCTGCGGTATTCGGTTAGTTTAATTATTTGTTTATACTTTTCATCCTGATAATGGTCACCTTGTTGAAATAACATTCGAGCTATCAAAGCTTCGTAGCAATGATAGCCACCGTCAATGGCATAATTTAAATACACAATACTTTTTTCTAATTGCTCATCAGAACAGGGGCGCGCCATACCTTGTTCATCATACCAACAAAAACCCATTCCCCCCCCCTTTTTATATGCAAAATACGGATATTTTAAATCGGCAAACTTATCCCATAAATACTGCCGCATTTGCTCACTTTTAAATACGTCAGGTTCGACTAACGGTTTACCAGCACTATCCACTAACTGATCCCGATATTTGTGCATAAACTCAGCAAAGGACATAATGATACCGTCCTCTTTTCCTCTTTTATCATAAAAATCTTTACAACTAAGAACATCGTAATAATACGGCATGGCATTTTTATCCCATTGCCAGGCATGTTTAAGAAATTTTATCAATTGGTCAGGATTAACCACACCATAAAATACGCTATGGTCAAAGGCTGAGTCATACAGCTTTTTAGCTTCGTCTATACGTAATAATTCATTTTCGGGAATAGTTGACGGGTAAATGGTAAAGTCCATAATTAAATTTTCCGGTTGATTAAGTTCATAGTTTCGTTTTTTTGAATTATCAGTATTTAAATATATAAGGCCAATACTGATAATAAGACCGAAAAAAGTGACAAAAATGATTAATTTTTTCCGTATTGATTTATTTTTTTTGGCAGTAAAACTCATTAAATATATTCCAAATCATTTTGATTAAACACATCCACCTCAACAATGAGCGCTTCTAACTGACCTTTATTAAATACTCGGCAAGGTAGAATTTGATTTTTTTCGGATAATTTTTTAATTTCTTGGTAAATAGGATATAACATTAGGTAATGTAGTAATGGCTTTAATTTTTTCATTTTCATCTTCATCTTTACAGATAAGTTTAACTGCATAATCACCAATAATATACGGTAGTGCAAATGGATTATGTGCTATTGTTTTCGCCACCATTTTTTGCAGGGCATTGCTTTTTATATACACATTACTGGCTGTCCCCAGCTCAATATCTGATTGGCTTATTCTGATGTAGGAGCTGCCACAAATTAAGGTGATTTTTTGACTAGCGGTAATGATCATTACTCGTTGCTCATAACCTAAAAATTGGGTGGATTTTTCAGTTTCAGGTATTGTCCCATGGTGACGTTATTGTACTTTTCTTGCCACGCTTTAGGCATGCCGTGTTTTTTTAACCAGGCTTTAGCTTCGGGAGTGATTTCAGTTATTTTTCCGTTCGGGTAAGGATTGGGACACACATCAGATCCTTGTGGTATCCGTTCGGTGACTCCTTTACCAAACTCTATTGACGGTGCGTCAGGGTGAGCAACGCCTATGAGCCAACCGGTCACACTGCCACCCGGGGCAAAACCAATAATAACCGTGTTATTATAACCAATCTTATTTTTATTGTAGGCTTCAGAATAGTAATGATGTGGCATTACCATTTCTTGCCGTGCCCACAATGGCACCACTAATTTTGTGCGATAAAAGGTTTGATCGGCAAAAGAGGACCAGCAAATATAAAATTCTTCCGGTAAATCAGAATACACAGGCAGGTCATTGATACCAAAACGTGTGTTCCATTTACCCGGATCCCGACTGTAATTACCCCCAGCAGCGATATTAATAATTTTATATTTATTGGATTGGGTTTTTACCATGGTTGAAAAAACTGTTGATTGAAAGTAGAGTGGATAACGACCACCAATACGCCATTCAGCGTAAGGTTTTTTGGGTAAATTGGGGTCAACTCGGTTAGTGTTACGTGAGGTATGGCAACCGGTAATAAGTATTACTAAACTGATGACGGTAATAATGCGTTTCAACATAAGCAGCAGTCCTTCTATGTTAGTGATCGGGGTGAATGAGCCGTTGCCAATCGCTTTAGTTGGCAACGAGTTTATGCCCAATTGATCAGCAAATCAGCCATTGTTTTCCCTGACTCGTTGCTCATAGCCTAAAAATTGGGTGGATTTTTTAGTTTCAGGTATTGTCCCATGGTGACGTTATTGTACTTTTCTTGCCATGCTTTAGGCATGCCGTGTTTTTTTAACCACGCTTTAGCTTCGGGAGTAATTTCAGTTATTTTTCCGTTAGGGTAAGGATTGGGACACACATCAGATCCTTGCGGTATCCGTTCGGTGACCCCTTTACCAAACTCTATTGACTGTGCATCAGGGTGAGCAACGCCTATGAGCCAACCGGTCACACTGCCACCCGGGGCAAAACCAATAATAACCGTGTCATTATAACCAATCTCATTTTGATCGTAGGCTTCAGAATAGTAATGATGTGGCGTTACCATTTCTTGCCGTGCCCACAATGGCACCACTAATTTAGTACGATAAAAGGTTTGATCGGCAAAAGAGGACCAGCAAATATAAAATTCTTCCGGTAAATCAGAATACACAGGCAGGTCATTGATACCAAAACGTGTATTCCATTTACCCGGATCCCGACTGTAATTACCCCCAGCAGCGATATTAATAATTTTATATTTATTGGATTGGGTTTTTACCATGGTTGAAAAAACTGTTGATTGAAAGTAGAGTGGATAACGACCACCAATACGCCATTCAGCGTAAGGTTTTTTGGGTAAATTGGGGTCAACTCGGTTAGTGTTACGTGAGGTATGGCAACCGGTAATAAGTATTACTAAACTGATGACGGTAATAATGCGTTTCAACATAAGCAGCAGTCCTTCTATGTTAGTGATCGGGGTGAATGAGCCGTTGCCAATCGCTTTAGTTGGCAACGAGTTTATGCCCAATTGATCAGCAAATCAGCCATTGTTTTCCCTGACTCGTTGCTCATAGCCTAAAAATTGGGTGGATTTTTTAGTTTCAGGTATTGTCCCATGGTGACGTTATTGTACTTTTCTTGCCATGCTTTAGGCATGCCGTGTTTTTTTAACCACGCTTTAGCTTCGGGAGTAATTTCAGTTATTTTTCCGTTAGGGTAAGGATTGGGACACACATCAGATCCTTGCGGTATCCGTTCGGTGACCCCTTTACCAAACTCTATTGACTGTGCATCAGGGTGAGCAACGCCTATGAGCCAACCGGTCACACTGCCACCCGGGGCAAAACCAATAATAACCGTGTCATTATAACCAATCTCATTTTGATCGTAGGCTTCAGAATAGTAATGATGTGGCGTTACCATTTCTTGCCGTGCCCACAATGGCACCACTAATTT
>NZ_LYST01000024.1 GCF_001693755.1 Gilliamella sp. wkB171 | reverse complement strand
CTCTCATATTATATAGATAAAACAAATTATTTCTAGTTGAAAAAGAATTGCAATAAAATTTAAATTCACGAAGTATGTATAGTATAATTCGACATCAAATAAACTTATTTACTTTCTTATGTCAAATAAATATAGCTCTTGGAATACTATTAAACTATTGTGGCCTTTTATTAATCCCCATAAAAAAGCTTTGATTATAGCTATTATTGCTCTTTTATTGAATGCTGCAACTGACGCTACACTTATATCATTAACTAAACCTCTATTAGATAATGGGTTAATGGATAAAAATTATGAGCTGCTAGTTCTATTTTCAATTGGTATTATTGCTTTAATCGCATTACGTGGTTTGTCTAACTACTGTTCAACCTATTGCCTTTCTTGGCTTTCAGGTAAAGTAATTACTAAATTTCGGCAATTAATCTTTGATCATTTAATTAAAAGCCCTATCAGTTTTCTTGATAAAAATACTATTGGGGAGTTGGTTACTGTAATAACTTATAATACGCAGCTACTTTCTAAAGCGTCTTCTGATGCGCTTATTATTTTAATAAGGGAAATTGCCTATGCTATTGGATTGTGCGTAGTGATGTTTTATGGCAATTGGAAATTGGCTTTAGTGCTTATTGTCATGGTTCCTTTAATTATTCTGATTGCACAATTTATTGCAAAAAAATTCCGACATACACTTGTTTCGATGCAGAAAGGAATCGGAAACATAACGACTGCCGCAGATGAAATGTTAAAAGGGCATAAAGAAATACTGGTTTTTAATGCTCAAGAATACGAAAAAAATAATTTTTATTCAATTAATACAATTTTTAGGCGAAGCATATTAAAAATTGTATTAGTCTCCGGGCTGTCAACACCTATAATTCAATTAATAGCGACATTGGCGTTAGGTTTTATTTTATTTCTTGTTGCAAACCAAGCTTTAGATATTACTCCAGGGTCTTTTACTGTTGTTTTTTCTGCTATGGTAGCGGTAATGCGCCCATTACGAGAGTTAACCAGCGTACATCTTGAATTACAAAAAGGTTCTGTTGCATGTGAGTCTTTATTTGGACTTTTGAATTCTCCTTTAGAAGAAGATAACGGAATTATAGATTTAAAAAGAGCAAAAGGTAATATTGAGTTTAAAAAGGTAACTTATACCTATCCAACACGAACATCACCCTCATTAAAAAATATTAGTTTTAAAATTAAATCTGGTGAAACGGTTGCTTTAGTTGGTCGTTCTGGAGCTGGTAAGTCAACTATAGCAAGTTTGTTACCAAGATTTTATGATATTACTGAAGGGGAAATATTACTTGACTCTGAAAATATTAAAGAATATAAACTCAAGTCCTTACGCAACCAAATAGGATATGTTTCTCAACAAGTCCATTTATTTAATGGAACTATTGCCGATAATATAGCTTATGGTGAAAAAAATAAGTATAGTCAGGAAGATATTATAAAAGCTGCTATGAAAGCTAATGCAATGGAATTTATTGATAAATTAGAAAATGGTCTCGATACTGAAGTTGGTGATAATGGAATTTTATTATCAGGTGGACAACGTCAGCGAATTGCAATTGCCAGAGTCTTGCTACGAGATAATCCCATTCTTATTTTTGATGAAGCAACTTCGGCATTGGATAATGAATCAGAACGCCTTATCCAACAAGCAATCGAACATTTGCAGAGAGATCGAACCTCCATCGTTATTGCACATCGATTATCTACAATTGAAAATGCTGATCGCATTTTAGTTATTGATGATGGTCAAATTGTTGAGGAAGGTACTCATGAAACCTTACTATTACAAAATGGTTTCTATGCCCAAATGTATCAATTACAATTTAACTCTTAATTGAAAACATATTATGAAAAAAAATAATAACCAATTAATTAATGATGATATTGATCGTGATTCATCTACTTGGAAAACCTTTTATAAATTATGGCCTTATATAGCTAAGCACAAATTTATTCTTTTTTTGTCCATAGTCTTGCTTATTATTAGTGCATTTGCAGATACTTCACTTATTGCATTATTACAACCTTTGCTAGATAAAGGATTTGTTGAAAATGATCAAAAATTTTTATTTATGGCACCTTTTTATATATTCGGTTTAGTTTTACTACGCAGTATCGCTAACTATGGTTATGCTTTCTTTTTGTCCTTGATTTCGACTAAGATCGTATTGAATATTCGTCAGCGCCTTTTTAGCCATTTTGTTGATTCACCAGTAAGTTATTATGATAAAAATTCAACAGGAAGACTATTATCACGCATCACATATGATACCGATCAAGTTGCTTCTTCTTCTTCTGATGCATTAATAACTATCGTGCGTGAAACTGCTTTTATTTGTGGGTTATTTTATACCATGTTCAGTAATAGTTGGCAGCTATCATTATCGTTGGTTTTCATTACACCGATAGTTATATGTTTAATTAGCTTTATTTCAATTAAATTTAGAAAATTAGCAAAGAAAATGCAAAACTCAATGGGTAACGTTACAATGTCAGTTGAACAAATGTTAAAAGGGCATCGTGAAATTATTCTTTTTGGCGCTCAGGAAGAAGAGTCAAAAAACTTTGATAAAGTTAATAATAAATTTCGGCGTGATGGTATGAGGCTTGTCTCTATTTCAGCATTATCAACGCCAATTATTCAACTTATAATTTCATTTGCTATTGCATTTGTCTTATTAATGGCTAGCAACCCAGATTTAAGCATTTCACCAGGACAATTTACTGTTGTTTTCTCATCTCTTGTTGCACTAATGCAGCCAATTAAAAGTTTGACTAGTGTGAATGCAGATTTTCAAAAAGGTATGGCTGCGTGTCAAACGCTGTTTGCAATATTAGAGCAACCTGTAGAAGATGATCGCGGTACTTTAAATGTTGAAAGAGTAGTCGGTAATATAGTTTTTGAAAACGTATCATTTGGTTATGAAACAAGAAATGAATTGGCTTTGAATGATATTAGTTTTACTGTCCCTGCTGGTAAAACTGTTGCTTTAGTGGGGCGTTCAGGATCAGGAAAAACTACAATAGCAAGTTTATTAACCCGTTTTTATGATGTATCTCAAGGTAATATTTTAATTGATGATACTAATATACAAAACTTTACTCTACACTGTTTAAGAAATCAGATTGGATTAGTATCTCAAAATGTCCATTTATTTAACGATACAATTGCTAATAATATTGCTTATGGACGAGTAGGAATATATTCTCAAGAACAAATAAAAGAAGCGGCAAAGAAAGCCTATGCTTATGATTTTATCATGGATCTTGAAAATGGTTTTGAAACAAAGGTTGGTGAGAGTGGTGTTTTATTATCGGGTGGTCAACGTCAGCGTATTGCAATAGCAAGAGCATTATTACGCGATACACCTATTCTAATTCTTGATGAAGCAACATCGGCTTTAGATACTGAATCAGAACGTGCGATCCAAAAAGCTTTAGATGAACTGCAGAAAGGAAGAACATCTATTGTAATTGCCCATCGATTATCAACTATTGAAAATGCAGATGAGATATTGGTTATGAATGATGGTAAAATTATTGAAAAAGGCACTCATTCAGAGTTATTGAGCCTTAATGGTATATATACAAGGTTGCATAAAAGTAATTTCAACGAATAATGTACGTCTTTTTTGATCTTATTGTGTTGGTTTGAGCTTGCTTTTATTAAAATCTATCCAATGAACAATATTGTTTATAGTTGTTTTTAATATCCAAACATGGATGTTGTTTGGATATAGCGCATTTCAATAATGCTATTTTTGTTGATATTGAACAATCGTGCTGTTTTAAAAATTTAGAAATAAAACAGATATTGCCGATGATGTTAGACTTGTTATTGATATAAATGCGTATGAGAAGTTTTAATAAACCTAATTCTTTAATCAAGTTATCTTTTTCGTCTTTGTTAATAGATTTTTCTGATTTCAATACTGTTTCTAAATAAGTAGCATTCATAACTAATATATAATTGCGTATAGCAATAGCAGATAAAGGTAATGTATTAATTTTTTGTATACATTTATGTAAAACGCTTCTGAGAGTGTTAATATAAAGATTGTCTACACCTAGATTTGACAGTGAACAATGACCTATACGATGAAAATATGCCATCTTATTCTTTAGATAATGAGAAATTTTTGCTTTTGTTATAATCGAAAGAGAAAATAAATGATCTTCATGATTTCTTTCTATAAATTTTTCTGTAACTAATTGTCTTTTAAAAATATAACGCCATACAACGCCAGAGTAATTTTTTCTTTCTAAAAGATAATTTAACAAGCTAATACCTGATTCAAATGTTTTCGTTTCTATGCCTGTTATTTGTTTTAACTTTAATATATTTTTATCTGTAAAAGCTGTGTAATCAAAATAAAATAATTCCAACTGCGGATTTGTTTTTAGCGATAATTCGAAATATTGCAGTAAATTGGGATTTAGGATGTCATCAGAGTCAATAAATAAGATATATTCACCTGCGGCTAATTCAACCCCTTTATTTCGAGCTACACTTACTCCTTGATTTGTTTGTTTATAAATTTTGATGAACTCATAGCATGATGCATATTTTTCAACAATTGAGATTGTATTGTCAGTAGAACCATCATCTATACAGATAACCTCTTT
>NZ_LYST01000023.1 GCF_001693755.1 Gilliamella sp. wkB171 | reverse complement strand
TTTTATTTAAAAGTAAGTTTTATAGAATAAAAAAAGAAACAGTTGACAATATAATTTCCTCAAAACATAAAAAAATTGAATTTTATGATGGTGGTAATTATTGGAATCCATATCCTGAAAATTGTGAATTATATGGTGTCAAAAGAATTAATCGAGATTTAAACGATAAAATAAGGAACTATATAAACAGTGTCGCTAATAAACAATAAACTTTATGATATCTGCTTCCCAAATTCCATTTCATCACAGGATGCAGAATCGTTCATTCGTTGGAATGGACCAATTATAGCTAATAAAACTACGTTGTTTTTGCCTAAAGGTTCAGCTATTTCTACAGACACCTATCATAATTTTTTTGCAGTGAAAAAATTACGAGAATTTACATTTTATAACGACTTCCGATTTGAGATTAACGGAATAGGCAAGTGTCAAGTTGAATTAATTGCTATTGCAAAAACTGAATTTTATATTTTTGAACATGTAATTTCTATTAATCAGTTTTCAGGAAATTTCTCGGGAAATATTGAATTTACAGATAAACAAAATAATTACGAGGTATTATATTTAAGAATTTCAGCTTTCGAAGATGTCACCATTAACAATATAGGAATTTATTCAAATGACGATATCCCCCAAAACAATATTTCTGTCGCTTACTGTATTTGTTCGTACAATAGAGAAAGTTATATTTCCTCTTTTGTTAAAGATATAGCATCTCATTTCTTAGGAAATGAGCAAATCTCATTTTATATTACAATAAATGGTAAACCATATTCTATTGATTTCACTGACAACTTCGATGTTTTGAATAATCGAAATTTAGGTGGTGCTGGAGGATTTACAAAATCCATGATGGCAGCACTAGAAAAAGGTATACATTCTCATGTTATATTGGCTGATGACGATATTTACATAGATAAAATATCTATTGATAAAACTCTAGCCATATTAAAAGCTCTTAAACCGGAATATAGTGATCATTTTATTTCTGGAGCGATGTTATCAGGCGATGAAAATTGGCTTCAATATGAAAGAAATGCAACGCTCACAAGCAAAGGTTTTATTCACCACGGTGCATATGAAGATACTCGCGCTAAACATGTGGCTTTCAATTCAGCTATAGCCCCAACGCATAAAGGAATAGCAGGATGGTGGTATTGCTGTATACCTGTGAAAGTAATAATGGAATATGATTTACCGCTTCCAGTTTTTGTTCGAGGTGATGATGTGGAATATTCTATTAGATGTGCAAAAAATATTTTGTCATTTAATGGTATTTGTGTTTGGCATGAGCCTTTCTTTAAGAAATATAATGAAATTATGGAAGACTATTATCTCGTTCGTAATTTAACAATAATTTCTTTAATTTATAATCAAGATTATTCAGATATCAAACGAGAGTATGTTTATAAAAAGTTTTTCAAAAATATTTTTGTATTTGACTATGTAGCAGCTAAATTAAATATAAAAGCACTTGAAGATATATTAACTCAACAATACCTTACTGATCCTGAAGATACCCATAAAATAATTTCAAATTATAAAAACAAATGCATTGA
>NZ_LYST01000022.1 GCF_001693755.1 Gilliamella sp. wkB171 | reverse complement strand
TTTTTCTAATAAATTACAGGCAGATAAAATTATTGAATATGCAAAAGCTCAATTAACATCAAACATAGTTGATAAAGAAGCTTGGATTAAACCCATTTTGATTCTAATAGAATATGATTTAACAGACCAATCAAACCCTATATTCATCAGTCTTAACAGAGATTTGCATTTGGAACATATTTTACCTAAAAAATATAAAAATTTTAAAGAATGGGATCATATCACCGATGAAATAAAAAATAAGTGGTTACATAGTATCGCTAATTTGACGTTATTAAGTGATAAAACTTCAAATACTACTGCGTTTCCACTTTCTCAGAAAGTATTAAATGATTTTTATCAAAAAACATTTAATCAACAATGGAATGAAGAAGCATTGCATAATCGATATCTATGGATGCTTAACAAATTAGATCAATTGTTAGCTTTAGATTCATTCTCTGAGGAACAAATGACGAGCACACAAATGGACAATCATAATTCATGATCTATTATGATGGCTTAAAAGATACAGCTTGATAAATTAGTTATGAAAAAGGAAAATTACTTTTCTTTTTCATAATTCAGCACCTATACTAAATGTTCTTAAATATACTAAACGACTAATTAATTGGTGCTAATTTAGAAAATCGAGTCCCAAAAGAATTGCATGTAGTGTTTATAAAACAAACTTGGTCACAATTCTATATAAGGCTTTTATTATCGATTCATTCTTCCAATTTATGCCACAAGATTTCGAAAATGTACTTTATCCACAATCAAACAAAAAAATACATTTAATCAGAAAATTAACCATAACATTGAATAAAAAAACAGTTTTTAAATAATTTAAGTATTGAGTTAAAATACTGAAAGTATAGGTAGTACAATTTAATTATTAAAAAGATAAAGAGTAAATGATTAATAATCATTCCTCCTTATAAAAGTTATAAATAAAAAATAATTGTTACTGTTAATACTACTTCGAATGACTTTGCACATAAAATTTGGCATTATCATAATGATAAATGATCTGGGAAAAATCGAAAGGCTCACCGGCCGAAGTATAAAAGATCTCCTCAACACATAGCGCGGGATCCCCCGCTTTTAGCCCTAAATAGCTTGCAACATCTTCCTCTAATTTTATCGCTTTAAAATATTTATCCGAAAATCCGATATTGATATTGCAAATGTCTTGTACATAACTAAATATAGAGTCTTCTGCTATTTGTTTATTCAAATAAGAGACTAATTTTTTGCGATAGTAAGATTGTTCAAAACCATAGACTTCACCATCAACATAACGTAAACGTTTAATAAAGTATACGTCTTCATCATCACTGCATTGCAGATTTTCTTTAATCTTTTGGCTTGGTCGAATAATATCAACATTAAAAACTTGTGACGATCCTGGTAAATCGTTTAAATCGACACTAAAACCATGGCTTTCTAAAAAATTAAGATAACCACTCTTTTTAGGTTGACGAACAAAAATACCGCTACCTTGAATCTGGTAAATAACACCATGACGCTCTAAACGATTAAGGGCTTTTATAATCGTAGTCCGGCTAACCTGATATTGATTAATTAACCCTTCTATATTAGGTAGCTGGGTATCTTTAGGCATGTTTTGTTGATAGATAGTTTGCTTAATTTTTTCAGCAACATCTTGATATTTCAGCATGGCGGACTCTTTATTCTTGTTATAAGTAAACGTTATATATTTTATACAGGTTGATAAGTTTTTTAAACAAAGTGAATGAAAAGTTAGATCTAGATCACAAACAATATAATTGGTCATTAACAATTTTTAATTTAAGGATAATATATGCTCACTTACCTGTTAAAAGGAGTTTAATTGATGTCATCTAAAATTAGAGATTATAATAAATTAGCAGTTGATATATTAAATGAGTTAGGGGGCGAAAATAATATTGTTTCTGTAGCGCGTTGTGCAACACGTTTGCGTGTCGTTACTCAAACCACCCCAGCCGAAGCAAAAGAGAAAATCGCCAATTTGCCAGGTGTTATCACCGTGGTTGAAAAAGGTGGGCAGATTCAAGTTGTTATCGGCACCAATGTAGACAAAGTCTATAATGCATTTACTCAATTAATGAGTGGAAACAATAAAATTGATGTAAATAGCAAAAGTAGTATTTTAAATCGTATTATCGCCACAATGTCAGCTGTTTTTGCTCCCTTTGTTTATGTTTTGGCTGCATCAGGAATTCTACAAGGGATCTTAATTTTAATTAAACTCGCTTACCCAGCATTTGAAAAAACGGGGACTTGCCAAGTCTTCAACTTTATTTCATGGGCACCATTTGCCTTTTTACCTATTTTTATTGCAATTACAGCATCACAACACTTTCGTTGTAATATTTATATTGCGGTCGCTTGTTGTGCAGCTTTATTATCGCCAACATGGGCCGAACTTGCGGCTCTAATAAAATCGGGGCAAGGAGTTGATCTATTTGGTATCGCTTTATCTGAAACCACTTATACATCAACAGTATTGCCACCTTTATTCTTAGTTTGGTTGCTATCTTACCTTGAACGATTTTTAGAACCACGTTTACACAGTATAATTAAACCACTTTTAATGCCACTTATCTGTTTAGTGATTATGGTGCCATTAACCTTACTAGCTATTGGACCATTAACCGCTGGCGCTGCTCACTATATTGCTCATGGCTATAACTGGATAGTTAGCCTTGCACCATCTGTTGCAGGTGGAATAATTGGCGCTGTATGGCAAGTCTTTGTCATATTTGGCGTACATTGGGGGATTACACCTGTTATCATTGAAAATATTAACCAGTATGGTCAAGACTCATTCCAAGCTTTCCAAACTATCGCCGTTATTGGTCAAGTTGGTGCAGCATTAGGTTTCTACCTAAAAACCAAAACCAAAGAGATGAAAGGTGTATCATTATCCGCTTTCGTGACAGGACTATTTGGTATTACCGAACCAGCCATTTATGGCGTTAATTTACGCTTTAAAAAGCCTTTCATTTATGGTTGTTTATGTGGTGCAATTGGAGGGATTGTTGCTGGTTTGTTTTCACCCTATTACTATACCTATGCCGCATTACCAGGGCCATTAACTATTGTCAATGCGATTAATCCTGAACATCCTGGTTCATTTATTGGCGTTTTAATTGGATCAGCAATTGCATTATTCGGTCCTGTGTTGATAATCCAAATTTTAGGAACGGGCGAAGCGAAACAAATACAATCAAATGAGATTGAAAATGATACCCCTAAAGTATTATTAGACGATGTAGAAATAACAAGTCCAATGTCAGGTAAAGCATTGCCACTTAGTAAAGTTCCTGATCCTGCTTTTGCTCAAAAACTTATGGGAGAAGGTATTGCAATTGAACCAACAGATAATCATGTATATGCGCCTGATGATGCACAAGTTACCGCTGTGTTTGCAAGTTCTAAACATGCTATTGGTTTAACATTAGATAATGGTGTTGAATTACTGATCCATGTTGGAATTGATACCGTTAATTTGACAAATAATGAATTTAGTTATCATGTAGAACTTAATCAAAAAGTGAAAAAAGGTGATTTATTAATTAGTTTTGATCCTCAAGCTATCAAGCAAGCAGGATATCCACTAATTACACCAATTATTATTGTCAATACCGATCAATATCAACAAATTATCTTAACGGAAAATACAGAAGTTACACCTAAAGATATTATATTTAAAATTAAGCAATAATAGGGAAAAAGTTATGAAGCAAAAAACATTTTTATGGGGCGGTGCATTAGCTGCCCATCAATTTGAAGGCGGCTGGAATGAAGGAGGCAAAGGCCCAAGCGTTGTCGATGTGATGACAGCGGGTGCGCATGGTGTAGCAAGACAAATTACCCAAGATATTGAAGCTGGTAAATTTTACCCGAATCATACAGCTATTGATTTTTATCATCACTATAAAGAAGATATTAAGCTATTTGCAGAGTTAGGTCTAAAATGTCTGCGTACTTCCATTGCATGGACGAGAATTTATCCTAAAGGTGATGAATTAGAACCGAATGAAGAAGGTTTAAAATTCTATGATGCTGTGTTTGATGAATTAATCGCAAATGGCATTGAACCTGTTATCACCCTATCACATTTCGAGATGCCACTGCATATTGCCCGTCACTATGGTGGATTCCGTAATCGTAAAACCGTAGAGTTTTTTGAGCGTTTTGCTATTACCTGTTTTGAACGTTATAAACACAAAGTCAAATACTGGATGACGTTTAACGAGATCAATAACCAAATGGATACCAGTAACCCGATCTTTTTCTGGACTAATTCAGGTGTGCAAGTTAAACCAGGGGAAAACCCTCAAGAAGTGCTTTATCAAGTTGCACACTATGAGCTGTTAGCGAGTGCTAAAGCTGTGATTGCTGGTAAAAAAATTAACCCAGATTTTCAAATTGGTTGCATGGTTTCTCATGTGCCTATTTATCCGTTCTCTTGTAATCCTGAAGATATGATGGCGTCAGAAATTGCAATGCATCAGCGCTTCTTTTTCCCTGATGTACATGTTCGTGGCTATTATCCAGCATATGCATTAAAAGAGTTTGAACGCGAAGGCTACAAACTTGATATTACTGAAGAAGATTTAGCTTATTTGAAACAAGGTACTGTTGATTACATCGGCTTTAGTTACTACATGTCAACAGTCGTAAAAGCTGATGTGAAAAATGATAACCGTGATAATATCGTCAATGGTGCACTACCTAATGCAGTTGAAAACCCTTATATAAAAAGCAGTGACTGGGGCTGGCCAATTGATCCTGAAGGTTTGCGCTATACACTTAACCGTTTATATGATCGCTATCAGTTACCTTTATTTATTGTGGAAAATGGTTTTGGTGCAATTGATGAATTAGAACATGATAATCAAATTCATGATAAACCTCGCGTTGAATACCTCGGCGCGCATATTAAAGCGATGCAAAAAGCTATTGACTATGATGGTGTTGACGTGATGGGCTATACCGCATGGGGAATTATTGATGTGGTTTCTTTCACTACGGGTGAAATGAAAAAACGTTATGGCGTGATTTATGTCGATCGTGATAATGAAGGTAACGGCACAATGAAACGCTATAAAAAAGATTCATTTCAATGGTATAAACAAGTCATTGCCACCAATGGTGCTAATTTAAAATAGTGCCGTTTGATGTTTGATTAGCAACAATGAGGATTTTATTATTACAAGTAAAATCCTCATATACACGTTATATATTTAATCGCCAGCTAACACTATGATTGACTGACAAACATTTTCAGAATCATCAAAAATTAAAAATTAACTGTTTATCCAATTGTGGATCAATTAATGTAACATGAAAACCAATTAACCTGACGCCTCGATTATTACGTCTTTCTTGCCATACTTTATAAGCTTGAGCAATTAAATCTTGTTTATCTAATTTTGGCCAGACATGTTCTTGTGTGGTTAATTGAAAATCATCAAATTTGAATTTGACTCCTTGTCTTGCGATCGATAGATCTGTTCTAACTTTGCTTAATCTTTTCTCTAATTCATCATACAACGGTTCGAGTTGGTCTAAACATGCTTCCCATTGATAAATGTCATCGATTAACGTGCGTTCAACGCCTACCGATTTGCGTTGTCGATCATTACAGACCTCGCGTTCATCAATACCTTGGCATCGTTCAAATAACACTCGACCAAATTTACCAAACTGATTAAGCAGTTTAGTAAGATCGTAATTAACAACATCGTTACAAGTGAATAAGCCCAATTCAGCCAGCTTTTTTTCGGTCACTTTACCTACACCAGGAATTTTATTAAGTGGTAACTGTTCAATAAAATGGTTCACTTGTTCGGGCCTAATGACATACTGACCATTAGGCTTATTCATATCCGATGCAATTTTTGCTAAAAATTTTAAAGGTGCAACTCCGGCTGACGCAGTTAATTCAAGTTCATTAAAAATAGCTTGGCGTATATCTTGGGCAATAAGCGTTGCTGAACCATGACAAAGTTTACACTCTGTTACATCTAAATAAGCTTCATCAAGCGAAAGTGTTTCAATTGCAGAAGTATAACGCGCAAATATTTGGTGAATCTGATTTGATACCTCTTTATAAACTGCATGTCTACCAGGAATTACTTTAAGATTAGGACATAGTTTTATCGCTTGTGCTGTTGACATTGCACTATGTACACCAAATTGACGTGCTAAATAATTAGCTGTTGCAACAACACCTCGTTTGCGCGGATCGCCACCTACTGCAATAGGTAGATGACGATAACGAGGATTATCTCGCATTTCAACTGCAGCATAAAAACAATCCATATCGATATGAATAATTTTTCGCATAATGGGTATAATTGTACTTAAGATATAACTGTATAAATATACAATACCATACCTTAAGTACACATGCAAACCGACAATAAATTAGTGTGATAATTTATCAAAATCGATCAATCCATTTTTATCATAAGGATCGCCTATCCACCGAGTTGATTGATGAAAGTTAGGATTAACAATACTTTTTTGCGGTTCATATAAATTATAACTTAGTCCAGCCAAATCAGACCAAGTATGAATCAAATCTTGAGTACTGTATTTACGATCAACATAATTTTGATAATTATTAGGATGCGTTGCCCGCCACTGCGGTGATTGCCAAAGCATAAATGGCACGGTGTACATGGTTTTCGTTGGTGCTTTTTCATTACGACCTAATACATCATGAGGTGGAGTTTGGTAGACATCTTCACCATGATCAGAAAAATACAAGATAAAACCATTTTCGTGGCTTTGTTTAAACATTTTAAACAAGGTTGTTGTAACATAATCATTATAACTGACCGCATTATCATAACTATTATAAACATCTAACTTATCATCATCTAAAGGATAAGTAATGCCTGTTTTATCGCGAAAACGATCATGCTCCCCATCTTTTGGATAGCGAAACTCATACTTCATATGCGTACCAAGTAAATGAATAACAATAAATTTCTTTTCTGCAGGATCGGCTAACACAGTTTTAAAAGGCGGAAAAACAGACTCATCATACTGCCTTGAACTTTGATTACGATCATTATTCATATAAAACTGCTCATCAGCCTGCTTTGAAAACATGGTTAACATGGTATTACGTTCCGTCATTGTCTGTTGATTAGTGATCCAAAACGTTTTATAACCAGCTTGTTTCATCAAGTAAATTAGTGAGGGAGTTTTTAAATATAAATCAGGATGCCGCTCATCAGCAAAGGTTAACGCTTGTTGTAGAATTTCAATGGTATAAGGCCTTGAAGATACAACATCATTAAATACGAGTAAATCTGGATTATCCTTTTTAAATTGTTCAATTTGAGGCGTCGTATCGCGTCCGTAACCATAAATCCCCATGCGATTACGAGTGGTGGATTCACCAATAATTAGCACCAAAGTTCTTGGCGTATCACCATTAGCATCGGTTAAATTTTCTAACTTTGGTAAGGTTTGCAAGTGATTTAAGATATCTTCCATGCTAGATAATTGCGAACGATAAGCTATGTAACTATTGATTAATTGCCAAGGTACTGTGGTTTCCATACGTGTTAATAAATGTTTATACGCCTCTTCAAAGGTGTTTTTTTTCACAGTTAAGCTAATTACTAACGGCATTATCGCGTAAATAGCAATTAGCATAGATACTATCCACTTGGTACCATTTTTAACATAAACAGGTTTGACTTTTTTCCACAAATAAATTGCAATTAAAATATAAACAACAAGGATAACCACCAATTTCCAATTCAAATATTGTTGAATAAATTCATGTGATTCATTGAAGTTTGATTCCGCCATGACAAAAAATACACTCTGTGAAAATTCTTGTCGGTAAATGACAAAATATCCGATTGAAATCAAAGACAGGCCACCAACAATTATTCCATAAACAGCGGTGATTTTACGGGTATAATTAGGAAAAAACAAAACAGGAATAAGCCAAATCAAACTATAAATTATTGCATCGCGCAAACCAATAAAGTTGGAGTGTCCAGATAAGGCAATATAAAACTGTAAAGCACAAGAAAAATAGCAAAAAAATAGAATGATAAAAATAAGATTTGACCAACTAAATTTTGCAGACTGGTTAAATTTTTGCATAACTTTTTTTTCAACAAGGAATAATTAAGTTTTATAAGTTATCTTTTTGAGATTAATAAAACCTTAAGGTATTTATTAAAGTTGCTAATTAATTACAACCATAGTTACTAAAATAAAAAAAACTTAATATATAATTGATAAAGTTATCACTAAATTAACATTATTATCATATTAGTCAATTTTTATACCTAACAATTTTGCAACAGCATTATGCTGTGGTTGCATTAATTGAGCAGGTCGTTCATTAAATATAATCTGCCCATCATCTACCACTAAACAACGCGAGAAATAGTTCAATGATTCATCTAAATAATGCGATACCATTATTAGCGTTAAATCATATTGATGACAAATTTGATTAACTAACAATAACATATCATGACGTAAAGCTTGATCAAGTGCTGAAAAAGGCTCATCCAACAATAAAATTGGGCGATGTTGTATCAAACAGCGAGCAAGCGCTACTCGTTGACGTTGTCCCCCAGATAATTGTTCTGGATAACGCGTAGCAAAACCATCTAAACCGACTTGCGTTAAAATATCAGCAATTTTATCTTGCTCGGTTATTGTTAATTTTAATGAAGGTTTAATACCTAAAGCGATATTTTGTTGTATAGTTAAATGACTAAATAAATTATTGTGTTGAAATAACATAGACACAGGGCGTTTGCCCGGCGGGATTTTTGTCATATTTTGATGATTAAGTTTAATTGTGCCTGAGTTTGGAAAAATAAACCCAGCGATTAAACTCAATAAAGTACTTTTACCTGCACCACTTGGTCCAACAATTACGACATGCTCTTTTGCTGCAATATTAATTTCAAAATGCATTTCAAAATTATCATAATGATAATTTACTTGATTAAGTTCGATCATAATCCATCACAACCATTAAGCTAAAAGATAAAATCAATAAAATTGCAGCCGTCACAGTACCTTCTTGATAATGATAATGTGATATTTGCTCATATAAATAATAAGGTAAGGTAGTTAAGGTTTGTCCACCAAACAAAGCAATAACACCAAAATCACCAAATGATAAAATAACAGCAAAAGTAAAACTCATTGCCATTAACTTTTTTAATGCCTTAAATTCAATCAAGTAAAAATGTGTTAAACCTTCAATATTCAGCGATTGGCAAAGCTGCCAATAACGCAAACTCACTTCATACATGGGGATTGAAAGATTTTTTAATAAAAAAGGTAACGCCATGAGTGCATTACACAACATAACTAATATCGAAATAATAATTATATTGTCGGCATATTGAAATAATAATAAGAAAAGCCCTGAGGCTAAAACCATACTTGGAATGGCTAAAATTAATGAACCAATTAACATTAAACGATTGCTCCATTTAATTTGTTGATTAATCAATAATCGGCTATTGGTCCAAAGTAACAATAATGCAAGAAACATTGCAATAAAAGCAGAACCTACTGCAATGATAATTGAGGTGATCAGTGCTTTTAAAAGTGCCACTGTTAATAAGGCAAATTTGAAAAAATAAATACCTTCAATCAATATTGTAACCAAAGGTAATAAAATAAATAAGCTCCCAATCAAAATGATGACATAACTGATCAATGATAAATAGTAGGGAATCGGAATTTGGTAATTTTGATGAGCAAATCGAATATTCATTGTTTTGATTCGATTTATTTTTTGCATAATGATAAGAAAACCAATACAACAAATCAGTTGTAAACAAGAAAGTAACACGGCTTGTATAAGATCAAAATCACGGATCGACTGATATATTGCTACCTCAATAGTGGTATATTTTGGCCCACCGCCAAGTGCTAACACAATTGCAAAACTTGAAAAACATAACATAAAAATCAGTGCTGCCATTGGTAAGATTTGTCGACGCAATAATGGCCATTCAACCAACTTAAAAAAAGTAAAAGTAGAAAAATTCAACTGAGCAGCTAACTGTTTTTGTTCAACAGGAACACTTTTTAAGGATTGATAAAACAGACAACAAGCATAAGGAAAATTTAAAAACACATGGGCTAATAATATACCTTTCAAACCATAAATTGATAATTCAATTGGTAGATTAAAAAATTGAAAAAATAACGAAATGATGCCATGCTGACCATACACTGAAAGCAAACCAGTAACCACAACTAAAGTCGGTAAAATAAAGGTAACCGGCATTATTTTGATGAGTAATCTTTGACAAGGAAAGTCTACCATAGCTAATGCTTTCGCCATCAATACTGCCAATATGATGGCTAAACAAGTTGATAAACCAGCTTGCAAAACTGTTACCCAAATAATATGCAATAAATAATGATCAAAATAAATGCTTATATTATCGGTTCGAATTGCAAATCCCCAAAGCGCAATAAGTGCCGTGCCTAATATGAGCAAAATCAAACCAACAGCACTTATACCTGGAATTAAGGATTGGAATTTCAATATTCGTTCCTATAACATCATTTACTGACAGCAACTTGCCATTCACGCACCCACGATTTCTGATTTAATTCAACTTGCTTTGCATCAAATTCAAGGGCTTTGTTCACTGTATCAATTTGTTGATAAGCCGCTGGCAAATCGGTTTTTATGATTGGATACATGACATTTTTTTCAGCAAATTGACGTTGAACGTCAGGTGTTAATAAATACTGTAAAAATTGGCGAGCTAACTCTGGTTGTTGTGTATATTTTACAATAGCAGCCACTTCAACTTGACGGTAATGCCCCTCATCAAAAATAGCGGCAGCAAAACGATGATCATTATCATTGATTATATGTGCAATAGGGGAAGTGCTGTAACTTAATACAAAATCTGCTTCATTTTTCAAAAACATACCGTAAGATTCGCTCCAACCTTTAGTTACTGTCACGGTGTTTTCAGCTATTTTTTGCCATGCTTGCGAAGCATCATCGCCATAAACTTTTTTAACCCACAAGAGCAAACCTAATCCAGGTGTGCTAGTTCTAGGATCTTGATAAATGATCTTCCAATGAGCTTTATTGTCAACTAACTGATGCAAAGATCGCGGTGGATTTTTTATCTTCTGTTTATTATAAATAAAGGCAAAATAACCGAAGTCATATGGCATAAACTCATTATCCCACCAGTCGGTATAGAGATTATCGGGTTTATCGATCTGGTGTGGAATAAAAATATTTGTTAATTTTGCTTGCTCAAGTAGGTTATTATCCAAACCTAAGACAACATCAGCATTGGTTTTATTACCTTCAAGCTGAATACGATTCAAAATTGAAACACCATCACCTAACGTAATCACTTCTAGTTGGCAGTGACATTGAGCTTCAAAACCCTGCTTAATAGCTTCTCCAGGTCCCCACTCCGACATAAAAGAGTTATAGCTATATACGGTTAAAGTCGGTTGCTGTGCGACAGAAAAATTAGCCCAAAATAATGATATAAATATAACAGTTGATAACAACAATTGACGAAACATTTTGCCTCCAAATAGCAAGAAAAAGACAAAAGGTTTGAGCAGATATAATAACTCAAATCCCTCCGCTGGCATGATCCAGTTCAGGTTCGACGGGTTATGTTAACTTAACTAACACTCTCAGCCCATTAGGGCACCCCGTTGAGAACGGCATTAGTGTAGTCGGTGAAAGCTCAATTGTAAATAGTTGTCACTCACTGTTGCCATTCAAACTTCTTTGCCATTTTAGAATAAATTAGCTTAAACTTACCATTGTTAATCTTGTATTGCTCTCCGTTATAAAATTCCGGTTTAGGATCTTTTATTAAACCAGCCTCATCACCATATTCATGTTCATCATCATAATAGTAAGTCACATAATGTTTTAGGTTTATAGTTAAATTCTTATTGACCGAAAATCTAATAAAACAACTCACATCCTCATAAGAATATTGACTATCTAAAAGCACCGCATCAAGCAATTTACCTTGTTCATCATAGCTATTTAGTTGAATATTAAGTAATGGAGTATCAGATATCCCATACCAATTATAAATAATCACTTTATAGAGATAATTATTCCGCATAAAACCACCTACTTCGTAATAACGAATTTTTTCATGGAAGTGAATAAATTCATAGGACGTATTTTGAATCGGGAAATCGATCTCTTACTCATTTAAGGGGCGAATGAATTTTGCATACTTGTCCAAAAGAACAATTTCACCATGGTCATTTTGTTTATAGTATTTTGTCAATTGTGAAGAAGTTATCGATAATTTGAGTTCTTGCAGATGCTCGCGAGCAAACACAAAAGTTGAACAAAACTAAAAAACATTGATAATCAGGCATTTAAACAAATATTGGCACATATTTTCTCTTTAATTTTTTATCTACTTTATAGTTAAGTTAATATATCACCTCTAATTTAAAAGATTTTTATTTATATAAAAATTAGCTATTTACTTGTCCTTAACTAATCCCACAGTGACAATTTATCAATTTATCAGTATTATATTGGGCATTTTATTTTAATTAATTAGGTTCAGTGTGAATATTCAACAACTATTAACACAACGTGTTTCCCAAGCAATGATTATGGCCGGTGCTGATAAAAACTGTGATGCTTTAATCAAGCAATCCGCTAAAGTTCAATTTGGTGATTATCAAGCTAATGGTATTATGTCTACTGCTAAAAAATTGGGAATGCCGCCACGCGCATTGGCTGAAAAAGTCTTGCAACATCTTGATATTGATGATATTGCCGATAAAGTAGAAATCGCTGGTCCCGGTTTTATTAATATCTTCTTAAAAAATAGTTGGATTGCTGAACAAAACGAAGTAGCGCTAAGTAGTGATAAACTCAATATTACTTTACCCGCAAAACCACAAATCATTGTGGTTGATTACTCCGCACCCAATGTTGCTAAAGAGATGCACGTTGGGCATTTACGCTCAACCATTATTGGTGATGCCAGTGTACGAGTATTAAGTTTTCTTGGTCATAATGTTATCCGCGCCAACCATGTTGGTGATTGGGGAACCCAATTTGGGATGTTAATTGCTTATCTTGAAAAGATGGAAAATGAACATGCCAACGACATGGAACTTTCGGATTTAGAATCGTTCTATCGCGCAGCTAAAAAACATTACGACGAAGACGAAGCCTTTGCCGAAAAAGCTCGTAATTATGTAGTAAAACTTCAAGGTGGTGACCAATATTGCCGTGAAATGTGGCGAAAACTGGTGGATATCACCATGACACAAAATATTGCCACATATAAACGCCTTAATGTCACATTATCGATTGAAGATACGATGGGCGAAAGCATCTATAACAACATGCTACCAGGCATTGTTGCCGATCTAAAACAGAAAAAATTAGCAGTTGAAAGTGACGGCGCAATCGTAGTCTTTCTAGACGAATATAAAAATAAAGAAGGCGAACCCATGGGCGTTATCATCCAAAAACGTGATGGTGGCTATCTTTATGCAACAACCGACATTGCCTGTGTTAAATATCGTTACGAAACACTTCATGCTGAACGTATTTTATATTATACCGATTCACGTCAACATCAACACTTAGAACAAGTTTGGGATATCGTGCATAAAGCGAAATATGTACCAGAATCCTTAAAACTTGAGCACCATATGTTTGGTATGATGCTAGGTAAAGATGGCAAGCCGTTTAAGACGCGTTCTGGTGACACTGTTAAATTAAATGATCTACTTGATGAAGCCACAGAACGGGCGACTACTTTAATTCGAAATAAAAATCCAGACTTAACCGATACTGAGCTTGCCCAAGTGGTTGACGCTGTAGCAATAGGTGCGGTTAAATATGCTGATCTTTCCAAAAATCGAACAACTGATTATGTGTTTGATTGGGATAATATGTTGTCATTTGAAGGTAATACTGCCCCTTATTTACAATATGCTTATACACGTGTGCTTTCTGTATTTAGAAAATCAAATATCAGCGAAGATAGTTTAAGCGGTAATATCAATTTAGGTACGGATAAAGAGCGAGCACTAGCGATTCGGTTAATACAATTTGATGAAACCGTATCGAACGTTGCCGCAGAAGGTACACCACATGTGCTTTGCGCCTATTTATATGATATCGCTACCCTATTTTCTAGTTTCTATGAAAATTGCCCTATTTTAACTGCGGAAAACGAAAACTTGAAACAAAGCCGCTTAAAATTGGCTTCGTTAACCGCTAAAACGCTCAAAATCGGGCTTGATATGTTAGGTATCAAAACTGTCGAAAAAATGTAACATTAGCATACCACCGATAAAATTCATCATCGGTGGTTATTTCTTTAAAACGCACACCTTTTCTCAAACTTCTTAGCAATTGTTCTAATTTTAAAAACACCAATTAGACGGTCTATTTTATGATCCGCAATATTGTGCCAGCTTTGTCCAATAACAATAATGTGATATACACATAAATAAGCTATTTTCTCTTTAGACAATAGCAGTTAGCTATTGTCTAGATTTTGCTCAAATACAGCACGAGCTCCGACGCCGACGACTCGTCGTTAATAACGACTCGGAGTCGACTTTTGCCATTTCGTTCATTTCATTCTCTTCAAGGCAACGTCGCGCAAACCATTGACCATAATCCGTTAAATCAAAATCACCAGCAATTAGGTAACCAAAAGAGGTTAAGGCCGCTCCCGGTAAACGTTCATTTATCTTATTTGCCGGAAAGGCACACTTAACTATCCATTGATTTCGAGCACCTGTAGCTTGATAAAATTTCAATTTTAGTTGTTGCCCAAGTATCTCATTTAAAATGTAGGCAGACTGATTATACGCACGTAAAAATAATCCTTCACGAAATAATAAAATACCTTGATATTGATTCAATAAATCTAACTTCTCATCAATTTTCATTTTTATACCAACCAAACAGATGAAAAGCCATTATTGTCGACAAACTAAATAGTCTGGAAAACCTATTCCTTCAGCATCAACCCCTAAAAGACCTGAACTTGAACTAACATCAAGATGAGTACCATAGCTACTTTGATAGTACATATCTTTTGTCCAATATCTATCTTTTTCATCTCGCCATCCTGAATCAGGATAAGTTTGTTGAGTTGAATATCCCCATTCGGGTAGAAGTCCTTGACCAATGGCTCTTGTATAACCATTTATAATCTCAAAATAACCATTTAAACGATCATCAACAGGTGTATTGGTTAACTCCGAATAAGAGAACAAATTATTTACACCACATTTTTGAATAGCAACACTCCAGATATCAAAAAAATCCTTAACCGGATTCGCCCAAACACTGGTTGGATTAAAGGTATAATCAAATTTAATTGTTGGATCTCGTTTCAATGTAGCTCGTACTGTAACATTACCTGTTGGTTTACCTTTTAGTGAGACATAACCCTGTGGATCGATAGTAACTTGTCCCCCAGGATTATTGGGAATACTAAAACTATAACTAGTAGGAGAGCCTGTCACTATTAACTGAAATTTTGCACCAGGAAAACCGGTAGTCGGAAATGTTTTACCGCCAGATGCAGTTGGACTCGCTTTGAACCCCATGTTAGGCACATAATCTGCTGTATAGCCACCACCAACAGCTGTCCTTGACGTATAACGTGAATCGTTCCAACCAATGAATGTATTACTACTGTCAAAACTTAACCACTGAAATTGTGGCATTTTTTCAATAGCATAGGGTTTAGCATAACAAAATTGAGGTTTAGAGGAAATTTGATAACGTTTCACTATTGGCACATAATCACTTTCCCGAGGGATACCATATTTAGAATAGGTCTTCACCTGTGTTGTTATTTCAAGCGTTAGTGGCATCAGATAACTACTTCCGCATCCCATCGTTTTACTAGTATCTGTAATTAATTTTCCATTACCGTCATACCACTGTTTACTGGTAAATGAGAGTAAAAACGGCTTTGATGTATCTATCCCATCCCCATCTTTATCCGCATAATTTAATTTATTATCCAACGAATTATAGTAAAAATGCTTAACGATAAAATTAGCAGGGCTTAACTCACCACTAAATTCCTTAACCTCATTGCCCTTAATGTTATTACTTGCTTCACTGTAAAAAACACCATTAACCGTAAATCCTTGTTTATTCGCTGCCAAATCGATATTTATTACTTCCGGTGCACTGCCCTCTATCGATTTCGCTGTCGATGTACTTAATGCTTGGGCTAAGTGAATCGTTAATAAAATAAAAACAATGAATATTAAAGTTCGACTTAATCTAGATTGAATTAATTCGAAAAAATCCATTACATATGAATTAGTTAACGAAATTTTGCTCGAAAAGTGTTTAAAGGGATATAAAAATTTTAAAGATGAAATAAAAGAGTTAAAAAACGATAAGTACGAGGATAATTCGCTGGCGCGATGACTTTTTATACCTAGACTATTTAATAATGCCCGATGCCCGATGCCCGATGCCCGATGCCCGATGCCCGATGCCCGATGCCCGATGCCCGATGCCCGATGCCCGATGCCCGATTAAGACCATATTTTAACATATTTT
>NZ_LYST01000021.1 GCF_001693755.1 Gilliamella sp. wkB171 | reverse complement strand
ATGATTAGAAAATAGTAAAATATTAGGGATATTAGGTTCAATCCTTTATTATTCATTGAAATTAAATAACTTGTCTAATAATGACAAGATAAAGATTAAGAAATTCATAGTATTATGCGTTATTTCTAATACATGTTATTTTTCAATAAAATTAACCTATCAAATTGTTTTTATTCATTATCTTTCCTATTTTAAATAAACAAAATCAGCGGTTAAATTGAATGACCGTTGTTAACTTATATAAAGATTTATTATGCCTATAAAAGATCCTAACAACATTAATTGGTATGTTGTTATTTATTTAATGATTGTCACCTTATTGGGTTCATTAGCCAGTTATTGCTATCACGTGCTCAATGGCAACAAATTCAATGTCTGGGTGTTATTTGCACAAATATTTATCTCAATATTTGCCGGTATATTGGTTGTACTGGGGGCAAGTTATTTTAACTGGGAATTTGAATTAGCAGGAGGCGTAGCTGGTCTAGCTGGTTGGTCAGGTGCAACCCTGATAAAAATACTCGAAGAAAAATTGTTAAAAAAAGCTAAAGGAGAATAACCGTGAAACTTACCACAAACTTTAAATTAGAAGAATTTACTAATTCTCTATTAGCCAGCAGATTAAAAATAGATAATAGCGTGCCTACAGAGCTGATGCCTAATATTAAATTAACCGCTGCAAAGTTGGAATTAGTTAGGCAAGCTTTAGGAAAGCCCATTATTATCACTTCTGGTTATCGTTGCCCTGCGCTAAATGCGCGTGTTGGTGGAGTCGCAACCAGTGCCCACACGCTAGGATTAGCCGTCGATTTTCATTCGTCTTTTGGTACACCTAAAGAAATTTGTCAACGATTAATCGATGCAAGAGTTGAATTTGATAAGCTTATTCAAGAACATAATCAATGGGTACACATAGGTTTTAGTCCTACATCTAACCGTCAACAGGTATTAACCGCGATAAAAAACAGTGGGAAAACAACATATGTTAATGGGTTAATCTAGTTACTACTCTTACTTTAACCTTATCAATTTTGCTCAGTGCTTAAATGAATTTTGTTAACAATAGATGTTGATTATGTCTAGTAGCTACAAAATTTTTTGAATGGAATCAATTAGTTTATTAATCAAGGGAAAGATAAGCCTGATACGCTGGTAAAACAAATAAGTATCAATATTTTACAAGACATCGTCTTTTCCCCCTTCGAATAACTCATCTCAACTTTCTGAATTAGAAAATCATCAGACAAATTTTAGTCGACAATTTGAGATCAATTGGCACGTATCATCTGATACTACAGAAGTAGAATTCGTTGATAGAGAAAATGTCAATTACATTGATTCTACTAACACTTCAAAACACTGCTTGGCATAAATAAAAATATGTCTTGTAATGTACAATCCATTTATATCACTAATCACAGCTAAAATATTGCTTGATTAGAGTTTGGTAATGTAAGACATACACCAAACAGAACGATCAAAAAAGCTATATTGAAAGCACAGACATATTCTAATAATCAGCTTAGTAAAGATGTGAAAAATTGATTTCAGCTATTTCGGCACTGCTTGAATCATATCTTTAAATAGTTGTAAAACAGGTACAATTATCCATATTTTTATGAAAATATTACTATTCAACAGCATCGATAATGCTTATTTAAGATCAACTTTATTACTAGCGATCACAACCTGTTTCGATTTGGATAGTGAATCAAGAGTTTATAAATAAGTATTGTGGTACCAATCAATACTGGCAAATCAGATGCTTTACGTATATGTGATGCAATTATTGCTCACTTTCCACTTAATTTAGAATTAAAAATAGGCAATTTTGCGCTTTATATTAATTCTTTACCAAGTGCTTATCCTGCTATAACGGATAAAACCACTTACACTATTCCCGTCAGTATGAATCATCTTGCTGACACTTTAATGTAATAAAATAAAGGAGTTAACACATGGGTTTTGCTTTACCTAATGGTGCACGAGTTTACGTGCAAAAATCAAAAGATGCTAAGCTTGATTTTAATATGATTACTAACGATAAAGAGGCTGTCGTGACATTAAAAGCTGGGCATGGACTTAATGTTGATGACGAAGTTGTTATTGCATCGTCATGGAATAAACTAAATAATGTTGTGGCACGAATTGTACGTGTTAATAATACTGATGTCACTTTAGGTAATATTAACACAGGTAATGTTAATGTATTCCCAGCTAACGAAGGCTTTGGTAGTCTTACTAAAATTACCGATTGGGAACGATTGCCACAAATTAAAGAAGTAGCCAGTGAGGGTGGTGAACAACAATTTGTACAAATTCAATTTTTAGAAGATGAAACAGAACGTCAATTACCGACAATAAAATCAGCTAAAACCAAAACTTTTACCATTGCTCATGATAGCTCATTACCGATTTATCCTTTACTACAAAGCTTAGATCAAACCAATGAAGTTGTGGCTATGAAAATGTATGTACCAAAAGCGAATGAAACACGTTATGACGCGGTGCGGGTTTCATTTGATCCAACACCAGAAACCACAATTAACGAAGTTGAAACAGTAAAAATTAGTACCACTGTTGAATCACCCGCTATTACATTTTATAAAGATAAATAAGGTGAATGGTCAATGGCAAAATTTAAATTAATTGCAGATCCCATTTTTAAATGCAAAGTGTTAATTGCTCGGCCTGGCCAAGAAGACGGATCAGTTGAGTTTACTTTCAAACATTATCCAGTCAATGAGCTTGCTAAATTTGAAGATGAACTGAAAAATAATGGTATTATTGATTTTATCATGAAAATTGTAGCAGGTTGGAGTTTAAATGATGAATTTAATCAAGATAATATGCAAATTTTATTAAATAACTATCCATCTGCTTCACAAGCAATTACAACAACTTACTATAAAGAATTATTTGGTCAACGCGAAAAAAACTAATTGAGCTTGTCACTGCGTTATATACGCCTGAACCTTCTAAAGATGAATTAGCTGCTTTTGGTTTGTCTGAGGATGATTATGATGGCGAATTTATAGAGATATGGCAGGATAATTTAGATTCATTTCGATTATTTAAAGCCATGTCAACGCAATGGCGTACAAGCATGAGTGGACTAATCGGGCTTGATTATAATTGCCTTCCTTGGGTGATGAAAGTGAATAATATTTTAGAAAGCGAAACGATTTTTCACGATATACAGCTAATGGAAAGCCAAGCCTTAAAAATAATTCATAAAACCAAATAACCGACGAAAGTCGGTTATCTAACACTTATCATTTTTTAATCTAAATAAGATAAGCGATAAGTAACATCTATTTATTCATAAATGAGCAATGGAAAAACGAGTCGAAACGGATTTATTACCAATAAAAAATAGCATAATAAATTAATTTATTGATATTAAAAAAATAAAGATTGTGATGACAAAATTGAAATAATCATCTTAAAACAGCCTAGTAACGGTGCGCAAACAAAAGTTATTGATTAATTTGCAATTTGTAAAATTGCAATAAACAATCAAATCTAAATTACAAATAGCAAAGTAAGCATACATAATAAAGCCATTAATGAATCAATCCATTTATTAGATTTATAGAAAATTAAGTTAGTTAAGGAAATAGAGATGAACAGAAATATTATTATTGCCGAATCAGATTTTGATAAGTTATATGCAAAATTAAGTCATATCACCGCTATATCTGAGTTATTAATTAGTGATATGGGCAATTCGCATTGGGCCGATGAGACTGTGCTAAATAGCATTTCAGCGATTTCAACCATATCAAATGAAATGCAAGATATAATAACCAAAAGACAAGAAATAAAGTAAGCACTATTATTGTTGGTAATAAATTCTTTAAATAATATTTAACAACAGATTTAATTTAAGATTGGCTTCTCTATTTGAGTAGAACAACTTATAACTTAATAAACTCGCTCAGGCGGGTTTTTTTATGCCTGGAGAGTATTATGGCAGAACAAATTACATCGCTAACGTTAAAAATTAATGTTAAAAGTGTTACAGAAGTAAATAAAAAATTGGATGATTTTACGAAAAAAGCTGATGCAGCTACCGTAGCATCAGATAGATTCAGTAATGCACAGTTAATGATGAATAGTAAATTTTCTCAAATAGCTAAAAGCATTGACTATAGTCGAATTAGTTTAAATGAGTATCAAAAAAGCTTAATTTTTAGCAGTAATACAACAAGAAGTTTAATAGAATTTAATGATAAATTATTTAAAAGCTTTAAAAATCAGATTGATAGTGTAAGAAATCTAACCTCAGCTTCGAAAGAGTTAAAAAATGCCAGAAAAGATCTTTCGGTAACAAACACAAATCAGAGCAAAGAAACCACTCCATCAGTCGGAAATAGTTTTGCTAATAAAATTAAAACCGAAATAGGTAAGTCATTTAATAACTTATTGACCACGATTAACCCAATAAATATTGGTATTTCTGCATTATCTAGTTTTTTAACAGGTTTAGTACCAAAATTATTCGAAACTGAATCAGCAACAGAAAAACTAGCCGCAGCACAAGATCGTTTAAATAAAGTATTGGACACAGATAAAAACACAGGATTTACTTTTTTATCTGATGAAATGATGAATTTACTTGGAAGAAATAGAGCGTTGGTTGAAGCCATGGTTAAATCAAGTAAAATAGATTTAGATACCATTATTTCAGTTATCAAACAACAATTGTATCATGATATAGAGAACGCGACAGATGGCTTAGTTGATCTGGTTAATTCAGCGAATTCAATGGGAATGAGAGCTGAAACAAATTTAAATTCAGTACTTAATAGTATAGATAAACTCAAATCCGGAAGCAAAATTGATTTGGATGAAATTGAAAATATTGAACTAAAAACAAAAAAATTAGCTGAATATTATGGAATGACTTATGAAGGCGCTAGAAGAGTATTAGAACAATTAGCTGATATAAGGTCTGAAACTGATTCAATTAAAGTAGAAGAAAAAATTAACAATTTAATAGAAGAACTAAGCCATCTTTACCTTACTTCCGAAAATAGTTCAAATAAATTCAAAATGTTGATTGATAGTTTGTTTGAAATTGAAAAAAAAGCGAACAATGCATCACTTAAACTAAAATCTTTAAAATTAATTACAAATTTAGAACAAGCACAAGATCCTAAAAAAAGCCCATTCTATCAATACGAAAGAATGATCATGAATCCACGTCAGCGTACAAAAGCTGAACTTGATGAAATGAATAGACTGGCAGATGCAGCTAATAAAATTTTTAAAAAAGATCAACCTGGTTATGTGACAGAAGATAAAAGAAACGCTGTAGCAGCTGCAATTGAAGCGAGTAATTCGAGCAGAGGAAATTCAACAACAAATTTATTACAAACATCCCAACAGCAAGAAATAAGTCTTAGAAATCAACTTCAAGAATTACAAGAGCAAAGTTTAGCAGTAGAAGCAATTACATCTGAACGTAGAAAATATCTGGATCTACAAAACCAAATTCAAGTATTAGAAAGCAGTAATAATAAAAAGAGACTTACTGAAGAAGAAAAATATGTTTTAGCGCACAAAGAAGCGTTACTTACTCAGTATGCAAAAAATGCGGCTATTGGTGATGAGATTGCTAAATACGAAGCAGCAGCTAAAGCTATTCAAAAAATGAAAGAATATACAGCAAATTTATCTGTTGACGGGCAAATTAAACAAGCAACATTTGGTATGTCATCAAAAGATGCTGCAAGACAAGCTCAATTAAAGCAACTTGATATAAATAAACAAAATGAGTTGGATAAAATAAAAGATCCAAGCCAGATAGAAAATTTAACAAACCAATATGATCAAGCTAAACAGACATTACAAAAAAGTTGGCAGCAAGATGATGCTAATCAAGGTAATTGGTTAATGGGGCTAAAAGTGGGACTTTTAGACTATGCTGATACTGCACAAGACGTATTTAGCGCAGCCAAAGGGTTTGCACAAAATACCATGGGCTCTATGGCAAATATGATGACTCAATTAGTGACGACTGGAAAAGCCAATTTTAACGAGTTTGCCCGTTCTATCTTAATTAATATTATTGAAATTATTAATAAGCTAATACTAGCCAGAGTAATTCAAACTGCTTTAGGGTGGATGGGGTTTGGTGGTGGAGCAGGTAAAGCAACAGGGGGGCTTCAAGATGCCTATAGTGGCGGCGAAATTCGTGGTTATGCAATGGGTGGTAATGTTGGATATGCGTTAAACCCAGGGGGCTTTACCGGTCGAGGTAATAAATATCAACCAGCCGGTATTGTTCACAAAGGCGAATTTGTTTTCACTAAAGAGGCAACCAAACGTATAGGGGTAAATACACTTTATGCATTAATGAATGATAAAAAACAAGAGTATGCTAGCGGTGGATATGTAGATGTTGGTCAGGCTTCACCCATTGCTTTTACTCGTCAATCAAATCAATCAACAAGTGCTGTAAATGTATCGGCAAATATTGCTGTTAATATGTCATCAGAAAACAACTCAGTAACAACGACAAAAAATAATATTGATGCAAAAGCTGTTGAGGCTCAAGTTGGTGCCGTTATACAGCAACGCATGAATGAGATGATGAAAAAACTTGTTTCACCTGGTGGTGACTTATATAACGTGATGCATGCAAGGTAAGTGATTGGAGAGGTTATGGCAGTAGATAAATTTCAATGGAAAACAATGGGAAATCCAAAAGTTTCGGATCTATCCAATATTAATGAAATTAGTTTTGGTGATGGTTATACACAATTATCAAGTACGGGCATTAATAGTACTACAGAAGAGTGGCAATTAACTTATATGGGGCAACAAAGCGAAGTTAAACAAGTTCGCGCTTTTTTAAATTCTCATATTATCAAATCTTTCAAATGGACTAATCCCTATGGTGAAGAAAAGTTATACCGAGTCGTAAATAAATCTATCGAATCAGAATTTATGGGGGGAAATGTTATTTCACTATCATTCAAATTTATTCAGGCTTATGCACCATAAATTATTATTACCTATTCAATTAACCACCTTTAGGTGGTTTTTTTATGTCTGGAGAACATAAATGCCAATAACACAGGACTTACAAGCACTTGAAGGTAACGAGCTAATTCAACTTATTGAACTTGATGGAACAAAATTTGGATTAGATGAAGTCCTTCGCTTTCATGCGCATAATGTCTCATCAGAGGGTTGGGCCTCTTTTGTTGTTGATAATTTACCTTCTATTAAATGGCAAGGAAAAGAATACTTACCTTACCCTTACGAACTAAAAGGTCTTGAGTTAAGTAGCACAGGCGCCCAACCGACACCAACGTTATCAGTTGGCAATATTGAAGGAAAAGTGACAAGGCTTTGTTTGGATTATGCAGATTTAGTTCAAGCAAAAATCAAAATCCATACCACAATGGCTAAGTATCTGGATGCGGCCAATTGGATTAAAGGTAATCCAAATGCAGATCCAGCTCAAGAACGCGTACAACTATTTTATGTAAATAGCAAAAAAACAGAAACCAAAACTGTGGTTGAGTTTGAGTTATGTTCACCTTTTGATATCCAAAATCTACAGCTACCAACAAGGCAAATTACCACTGTTTGCACTTGGTGTATGCGTGGCTGGTATCGAAGCGGTACTGGTTGTGATTATGCTGGTAATAAATATTTCACCAAAACTGGTGATCCAACGGATGATCCAGCAAAAGATGTATGCGGTGGACTTTTAAAAGATTGTAAAGCAAGGCATGGTAATGCTTCGCTTCCTTTCGGTGGTTTTCCAGCAGCTAATTTACAGAGTAAGTAATATGAGACAAAAATTATTAGATGCCATAAAAAATCATGCAGAGAGTCAATACCCAAATGAAGCCTGTGGATTGATTATTGATACGGGTAAATCACAAAAATATGTTCCTTGTCAGAATATTTCTGATAATCCTAAAGAGCATTTTTTGATTGCTGTAGACGAACAATTACAAGCCGAAAAGTTGGGCGAAATTATCATGATTATTCACTCTCATCCTGATGTCGTATCACTAGTGCCGTCTGAATTTGACCGTATTCAATGTGATCATTCAGGTATTGAGTGGGGCATTATATCTGTACCCGATGGTGATTTTTGCACAATATCACCGCGCGTAAATCGAGATTATACCGGACGCCAATGGCTACTCGGGCATGCTGATTGTTGGTCACTGATTATGGATTATTATCAGCGAGAATATAATATTGATTTAAATAATTATTCAGTTCCAAGGCAGTGGTGGGAAAGCGGAACAGAACATCTTTATGATGAAAATTGGCAAGCTGAAGGATTTGTTGCAGTCAACATCACTGAAATGCAAGTTGGCGATATCATCATGATGCGTATTGGTGCGCAAGTGACCAATCATGCTGCTATTTATGTTGGTGACAATCTTATTTTACATCATTTATACGGTCAATTATCGACTCGTATACCTTACGGTAAATATTTTCGAGATAGAACAGTTCGCATAGTACGACATAAGGAGTTATTTCATGCTCAGTAATTTAACACTAAAAGGTGCAATGGCTAAGCAGTTTGGTAAAAATCATCAATATGATGTACAAAATCTTAAAGAACTATTACGCGCACTATGTGCAACGATCAAAGGATTTGAAAAATATATGTGTTCAGCGCATTTAAAAGGTATTAAGTTCGCTTTTTTTGTTGATGGCAAAAATATTGGTATTGATGAATTTGATATTAATGCGAATGGTAAAAACTATACGATTATGCCAGTCACACAAGGTGCAAAAAGTGGAGGCATGTTTCAAATTATTATTGGTGCAGTTGCATTAGTTGCCGCTTTTTTTACAGCAGGGGCAACATTAGCAGCGTGGGGAACTCTTTTGACTGCTAGTACGATTAGCGCAACATCTATTTTAACAGGAATTGGCATTAGCATGATGCTAGGTGGAGTGGTTCAACTACTGACCCCACAGCCCAAATTTAATGCAGGTAAATCATCGAGTTCCGAAAATAAACCTAATTATGGATTTGGTGGGCCAGTGAATACTAATGCTGTTGGCTATCCTGTGCCTGTTTTGCTTGGTGAACGTGAAATTGGTGGCGCGGTAATTAATGCCGGTATTTATTCAGAAGACCAACAGTAGGTGAGTTATGCAATTGATAGAAGGGCAAAAAGGCGGAAGTAAAAAACAACATACGCCATATGAACAACCTGATAATTTACTGTCAAACGCCAAACTTAAGTTGTTATTAGCGTTAAGCGAAGGTGAAATTCAGGGGCATTTAACAGAGCAAGATATTTTTATTGATAACACTCCGCTGGCTAATTTAGATGGTTCTCGTAACTTCAAAGGCGTTAATTGGGAGTTTCGCAATGGCTCGCAGACGCAAGACTATATTCAAGGTATACCCGAAATTAGTAATGAATTGCGAGCTGGTTTCACTGTTAAAGCGGATAAACCGTGGGTGCGTGCATTTTCGAATTTAGATCTGGATGCAGTTCGTATTAAATTGAGTTTACCGGCTCACGTTGAGTATAAGGATAATGGTGATTCAGTTGGTACGGTTACCAAATATGCTATCGAATTATCAACTGATGGTGGTGCTTTTCAAACTGTGATAAATGGGACGTTTCAGGGTAAAACCACTTCAGAATATCAGCGTGATCACCGGATTAATTTACCGAAAGCTATGGATGGTTGGGCTATACGAGTAAGACGATTCACTCCTGATTCAAAATCGAGTAAATTGGTTAATGCATTTGGCGTGTCATCCTATGCTGAAATAATTGATAGCAAACTACGCTACCCAAATACGGCTTTACTTTACATCGAATTAGATGCAAGTCAATTTAATGGTTCCATACCTAAAATTAGTTGTAAAGTTAAAGGTAAAGTTGTTCAAGTTCCTGATAATTACGATCCAGTGAGTCGAACATACATTGGCACATGGACAGGTGGCTTTAAAATGGCTTATACCAATAACCCTGCTTGGCTTGCCTATTACTTAATGCGCGATGAAATAGCAGGAATGGGGTTAAGAATTGATGCCAGCATGCTTGATAAATGGTCTATCTATCAACTGGGTCAGTATTGTGATCAGATGGTATCTGATGGGCGAGGCGGAAAAGAACCACGTTTTGTTTGTAATGAATATATACAAAGTCAGGAAGAAGCCTATACTGTTTTAAAAGATCTGGTGGCTTCATTTCGTGGCATACTATTTTGGGGTAACGATCAAATCTGTCTAACGGCGGATATGCCACAAGATGAACCTGATTTTATTTACCATCCTTCAAATGTTGTTGGTGATTTTACCTATTCAAGTGGTTCATATAAAAATCGCTATACATCATGTTTAGTGGCCTATTCAGATCCGAATAACCATTACTGTGACGATGTTGAACCCGTCTGGGATTATGACTTGATGCGTCGTTATGATGTTAATGTCATGAAGTTAACCGCTATAGGCTGTACATCGCAAGCCGAAGCCCAAAGGCGTGGACGATGGGCTTTGCTTTCAAATGCGAAAGATGAAGTGGTTGCGTTTACCGTCGGATTAGATGGTTATATTCCTTTACCAGCCAGAATTATTGGTATCGCCGATCCCTCACGTTCAGGTAAAGAAAACGGCGGACGAATACAATCAGTTACTGGTCGAAAAATCACACTTGATAGAAAGATAGATTATCAAGTCGGAGATCGTTTAGTGATTAATTTGCCCGATGGTACCGCGCAAAGTCGAACGATTAGATCAATTAGTGAAGATCGGCAAACAATTACGGTGACTGCAAACTATAAAATAACACCTGTCGCTGGAGCAATCTGGTGTATTGACAGTGATAATGTTGCTATTCAATATTTTCGGGTTACCTCAATATCGGCAAGTGAAAATGGTAAATTCAACATTACTGCTGTGGAGCATGACCCCAATAAATTCAACTACATTGATAATGGAATCCGAATTGAGCCTAAGCCAATTACTGTGGTACCGCCGACAGCGGTATCATCGCCAAAAAATATTAGTGTTTTTGAAAGTAGCTATATCTCACAAGGACTGTCTATTTCGTGTTTGAATACTCAGTGGGATGCCGTTGAAGGTGCAACAAATTATATTGCCCAATGGCGAAAAGATAATTCATCTTGGATTAATTTTGGCAAAACTAATGGAACTAACTTTTCCATTGAAGGTATTTATTCGGGTACATATGATGTGCGTGTTCGCGCTGTTAATGCGCTTGATACTTCATCACCTTGGGCATATTCACAATCAAAATTCATTAAAGGCAAAGTTGGAACACCCGAAAAACCTGTCGGCTTTAGCGCAAGTGATGATGTGATATTGGGTATAGATTTAACTTGGTCCTTTCCTAAAGGCGCGAGCGATACCAGCCATACCGAAATTCAATATTCCAACAATGAAAATGAAGAAGATGCAAGATTACTTTCTAACGTTAGTTATCCTAGTTGCAGCTATTCACAAATGGGACTTGCAATTGGTCAAACCTTTTTCTATCGTGCTCGTTTAGTTGATAAAATTGGTAATGTGAGTGATTGGACCGATTGGGTGCAAGGTATTTCCAGTACCAATACCAATGACTTAACCGATCATATTTTTGAGGAAATAAAAGAGACTGACGCATGGAACTCATTAGTAGAACAAACAAATAATAACACCAGCTCTATCACAGACCATACTACTATGCTGGCTGAAAATACACGTTTATCAATCGAAAATGCTAAGTCCATTATTGAAAACGCTTTAGCAAATGATGTTGATTCTCAAAGGTGGCGAAAAGAAATCGGTAATGCTCATGCTGAAATAAAAGAAACGAAAGCTTTGGTTGTAAATGAAAGTGAGGCAACCGCAGTTAAATTGACCGAAATCTCATCAAATCTAAATGGTGCCAATGCTAGTATCAATGAACTTAAACAAACGACTGTAAAACAAGGTGAATCGATTGAGTCTCAAAGTAACATTCTAACGCAATTATCATCATCAATAGATAGTGTAAATTATAGTGTTAAAAATAATGCAACAGCCATTAATCAAATGGATACAAAAGTTACTCAACAAGGTAATGTAATTACTTCACAGGCTAATAGTATTAGCTCAATTAATACCAATATCGGTAATGTGTCTGCGCAAGTTAATGATGTGTCAAAAGCCATCCAAGACACCAATGGTAAATTATCTGCCTACCGCACAATGAAAGTGGAGATTGATAATAATGGAAGGCAGTATGTTTCGGGTATGACCATGGGGGTTGAAAATACCTCAGCAGGCATGCAATCAAATGTTATCTTCTTGCAAGATCGATTTTCAATTATGAATCATGCCAACGGTAACCCTCAAATGGTATTTACCACACAGGGCAATCAGGTGGTTATTAATGATGCAGTTATCGGTAATGGAACAATTACTAATGCAAAAATCAGAGATGCGTCAATTGATAGTGCAAAAATTGGTAATGTCATTCAGTCTGATAATTACCAATATGGGGTTTCTGGTTGGCAATTGTTAAAAAACGAAGGGAAACTCACTGCGGTGAATGCTGATATAACAGGAAAGTTAAAGGCAACATCAGGAGAGTTAAATAATGTTGTAATTAATGAAAACTGTAACATAAAAGGTGTTCTCAACGTTAATCAAATTAAAGGGAATATTGTTTCTGCTAAATTTTTCCAAAAAAAAGTTGGTTTGTACGAGCGTAATCCAAACGAAAATAAATTCGTTATGAGTATTGAAGGTAATGGATTACCGCAAACTTTAGCATTTCTTGGTGACATTAAAATTAATGTATACGACCAATTTTCCAGACCCCAAAATTATATCAGAGGTAATATCCGATTATTATTTAATAACCAATACCCATTTAGTTTAAATGAATTTTATCGTGATGGAAAAATTGAAAATTTATGCCTATCAATTCCTCCGTTTAGTTTAGGTGAACGGATCGATGTATCAGTAACAGTCAATAAACCAGATCAAGGAACATTCACATATATTTTTGGCTTTAATTCAGTGGTGTTGCTGACAAATAACTCTAGCGGGTTTATTGATTAACTAACAAAAATTATTAGATTTTTATATTCAAATTTCGAGGAATACTATGTCTTGGTACAAAACAGGTACAGTAAACGTAACAAATGGCAGTAACATCGTGGCAGGTGTTGGTACACAATGGGCTAATCAGTTATCGGGTGTTTCTGCTGGTAGAATGTTATTGCTACAATCATCAAATCAAATTGAAATCTATGAAATAGCATCTGTTCAATCTGATACACAATTAACGTTAGCTGATAATTATGGAGGAAATACAGCAAAAGGAATAACATATAAAATTCCAACATCGCCAACCATTTCTATTGAACAGTTTGCGTTGGAAATATCATCTTCACTATCATATTATCAAAAACAATTAGACGGCTGGCAAAAAATTCTAACAGGCACGGGGGATATTGAATTAACTGCCCCCGATGGTAGAGTTGTTACGATAAAATCACAAAAAGCTTTAACAGAAGCTGTTAATAATTCCGTAAAAGTAGGCTCGGAATTTCATTATTACGGTTATCTTGGGGTTACGAACATTAGCAACTTTGGAGGTATTCAAAAAGGAGTTTATTGTCAGAATCTTGGCGAATATGCGCTGTTGACGAGGGGGTATCCGATTCAAGATGCTGGCTCATTAGTTATTTATCCAACTTATGCGATGGGTGATCAGGGGTGCGTTCAAGTATACACAACATTCAAAGGGGCACGGCAATTTATACGTAACTATATAGGCGGTTCGTCAAATGGCTACTGGGAGCCATGGGTAGAGCAAATCACAACGACAAATATTGGAAAATACATTCCGATTGGAGATCAACGTTTAATGCCGTTTCGACGTGATGAATTACCATTTGGTTGGTATTTCCGAAATGGCGATAATTACTTATTAAGTTCACCGCAAGGGCAGGTTTTAAATGGTTTATCCATTAATTATAAAAACGACCATCGTATTACGATTAAAACTATAAATGGACAACAATATATTAACGTACCGACAGCGTTTGCATCAGACGGACGAGGTTTTTTTGAGCGAGCGGTGAATGGAACTGCTAGACAAGTAGGTAGCAATGAAGATGATGCTATCCGAGAAATTTGGGGGCATTTTGATTCTGGCGTAGTGGCAAATCACAACGAGTATGCGAGAGGTGCATTTAACGGTACACGAGCAATTAATCCTACAAACGCGGCGTTTTTAACAACTAGAGATTACGAAGTATGGGGGTATGACTTTTATGCATCACGAGTAGTACCAACAGCAAATGAAAATCGCCCACTTAACATTGGTATGACACCTGTAATTTACCTTGGAGTTTGATATGATTAATTATTATTATGATAATACAGATGACCTTAAACCGTACACACATCAATTAGAGTCTAACGACGACACAATGCCACCTGACAATGCGTTACGGATTGCCCCTGAATTTAAAGATGGGTTTTGTCCGTGTGAGCGAGATGGTAAATGGATTTTAGTCGAAGATAACCGCGAAAAAACAGCCTTTAATATAGAAACAAAGGAAGCTGTTAAAATTGACTACCTTGGTGAACTTAAAGCAGGATTTACGTTACTTGAACCATTCGAATTTTGCAAATGGAACGGGAAAAAATGGGTGAAAGATAAAGTAGCTGAAAATAACGCTACCATTGAACAAAATCAAGTTATGAAAAATTCACTAATAAATCAAGCCAATGAAAAAATAGCGGTGCTTCAGGATATTATCGATTTAGGCATGCAAGAATCTAATGAAGAGGAACAGCTAAAACAATGGAAAAAATATCGCATATTATTAACTCGCATTGATGTATCTGATACGAATATTTCGTTTCCAACTAAGCCCGAATAAATTAAACACACACTACCAATGTTTTCCATTCATCTTATCCTTCCTTTACTATAATTAAGCAGATAAGTTCTCTTTTTGCTTAATCCTATAAATTATCTCGCTTTATTTATTCATATTATTGATAATAAAAAATTATTTTTAAATATCAGGGCATCATTCCTTTCAAAATTGGTAGTGTATTATTTGTTATCATTCATTTTTACACTTAAAATTCTCAACTATACTAACAGAATTATTAATTGATTTACTTGATCTCAATTGAGTATCTATTTATCGTTTTTCTTGAATAGCGTTACTTGATTTTGTGATTAATTTTGTCACTTTGTTATTAAAATAAACGTCATTATTATTGTAGAAACTTCATTTGATCTGTTTTACAAATTTGCTGATGAATTAGGCAAGTTAGCGTTAAATTTAAACCTATATTTCAAGTGACACTCCTTTATTTAATCGATAAAATAGTCGATATTTATCCAAAATTAAATAATGATAAGAGTAAATAGGAATGGCAAAGCAAATCAAAATAATTAAGTGCCCAAATTGTGGTAGCATACAAAAAACTGAAATTAAACCCGATCATTATCGTTGTGAAAATTGTCATACTGAATATTTTTTAGATAGTGATGATATTAATGTTAATGTCACTTATGATAATAGACCAACTAATTTAGATAATACGTTTTTGGGTGAATTTAAATTAAAAATAATTGTTATTCTAGGCTGTATTGTGATTGGTTACGTTTGTGTTGTTTTGATCAATATGTTTTTTAAATCGAAGCCTTCTTATGATGCCCCAGCCGCAACTACGCAAATACAACAAAATCAGACTACTACCACGAAATCAGTGTCGGCCAATCCGCAAATTGCGCAAAGTAGTGGTACATTGCGTGTTAATTATAATTTTTGCTCATTAGTTTTAGTCGATAATAAACCTTTTGTGATGGGAATCATTAATCGTTCCAATGGTTTACCCTATGAACAAAACTATTATTTTACTGTGTATGATTTGCTTTCCGAAAAAATTGTGCAAGAAAGCCCAATTGCTAATGTGAAATTTGATAAGTTTGGTAAAGTTAATTGGACTTCATATGACTTTACTAAAGATAAAACCTATCTAGTTGCAAGCAAACGCACTGTTTTTTTACTTGATAAAAAGAATTTTACCCTAACTGATGTGACATCTTCGTTATTGCAAAATTATCCTCAATTTAATAAAGGCATTGCCTCAGTCAATATCACGACCGCACAAGGCGCCGTTGGCCAAGTTTTACATATACTGACTGATGATGGGCAAAAGATCTATTATTTCCCTTTGCAGGATAAAGCTTTTGTTGATAATAATGATTTTTATATGACAATTAAAGATTTTGAGCGGAGTGCAGATGATACCAGTAAACACACTGCTTTTAGCTTTGCCAATAATTATGGTGAGGATTTTAAGTTAATTAAATTTACTTTTATTAGTCCTGATGGTAAAAGCCATTACACTTTTACATCAGCTAAAGTTGGTGATCAAAATACTGATGGTTCTGGCAAGTTTACTGATGCGGCAAACGCCTATAATTACAGTCTTCCTTATTACTATAATCCAAAATATCAACTGGTTTCTCATCAAAACCTTACTCCGGATAGACTTTACTTTAATCCTGAAATTATCTATTTTGACGATAATACATTAATTATAAAAACCAGAACTAGTGCAAGTCCTGATTCAAATTATAATTATCAACGATTGGATATTAATAACGGTAAAGTGATTTGGACATTATCAAGTGATGATATCACCATAAAAGAGATCATGCCTTTTAATGATGGATTTATCATTAAACAGAGTTGCGATAAGTATGCGCAAATAGCTTCTGATGGTACTATCATTAAAAAACTAACTTTAGTAAATGAAAAATAATAAGTATGACTAGTATAAGGAATATGATATGGGATTAGGCAACTTTTTTAAAAGACAACTAAAAACAGTAATAGAGTGGAAAAACCAAGAGCAAAATGTTTTATTTTATGAGTTTCCAACTCCAACTAATGAAGTAAAAAATGCCAGTAAATTAATTATCAATCCAGGACAAGGCTGCATTTTAGTTTATAAGGGTGAAGTGATCGATGTGATGACTAAATCGGGTATTTATGAACTTTCTACATCCAACCATCCTTTCATTACTAACTTAGTTAAAATACTGCAAAGCTTGGAAAGTGAACATAAAATGCATGTGTATTTTTTCCGTTTAGCAAGTTTGGTTAATCAAAAATGGGGTACATCAACGCCGATAAAATATATTGATAGTGTATATCAATTTCCAATTGAACTTGGTGCTTATGGAACCTATGCAATTAAAATTGAACAAGCTCAGCATTTTTTTACCGAAGTAGTAGGTAGTAAATCAGTTTATACCGCAAACGATCTGAGTCAATTAATGATTTCGCGTATCATTCCAACTATCACCTCTCAATTAGCAACGGAAAGTTATTCTTATCAAAATATTGATTCGCAATTGGTTAAATTATCTGACCAAATTAAACATAGTTTGCAAGCTATTTTTGGCAAATTAGGTCTTTTGTTAGAGGATTTTCAAATTGAGTCCGCCACATTTAGTGAAGAGACTTTAGAGCGCATTAGTAAAATAGCTAATTCAAGAACGGATGCATTAGCTGCCAAAGAGGTCGGTTTAGATTATGTCGAGCATGAAAAACTCAAAGCATTACGCGATGCAGCTCAAAATGAAGGAGGACTTGCAGGAGCAGGGTTACAACTTGGTGCAGGTTTAGATTTAGCAAAATCATTTGATTTAAATAAAAATAATGCCACAAATACCGCAGCGTCGGCTAATAATGAACAAATTATTAACCAATTAAAACAGCTCAAACAACTGGTTGATGAAGGTATCTTGACTCAAGATGAATTTAACGCGAAAAAAGCACAGTTATTGGATAAGCTGTAAACTAATACGATAATTACTAAAACTAGCATTTAATTTACCAGTCATTTATGACTAAAATTTAATGCATAACAATATGCATTGGCTACAGGTTATTATTACACTAATCAGTGGTCAATTTATTAATAAATGGTACTTAACGCAGTGTTATTGCTAGCTATTTAAACAGTAGTAATAATGCTTGTTATAAATCGTGATGTTGAGAATAGACTCAGAATTTAAATTAAAAAATATTAGCCATTTATGCTTATTAAGGTTTAATAAATTTTATAACTCAATTATAATTTTTTGTATCATAAAGCTATAAGTTCATCTAACTATATCATTGTTTAACAGTGGTCTAATTTGATATAAATAGGTAATATCAAAAATAGTATGTTTATTGCTGATATTACCTTGTATTGTGATCTATTTGGCAATAATTTCAAAATACTTGAATTTACCTTTACCACTTATTGCTTGTTTTGCTTCGCTGGCAGCAAAAATACCCACTTTCGCGCCAACCCATTTGCCTTTGCCTGCCGCAAAATCACGGCTGATCTTTTGCCACGCTTTATTGGTATCTTGATAATAAAATTGGCAAATACCGTTTAATCCGACCTCAACTTTTAATTGGCAATTCGGTGAATCCAGTTCAGTAATCGTTTCTTGATATTCATCAACTATCCCAGCATCTTTCATCCAACCATATCGATAACATAAAAAATAGTGATTATTTTTATAACAGAGGGTTAGGGCCGCATAACGTTCTCCATAAATGATCAAACCTGCAAAATCACCCGAATTGTTTGGATTGAGCGCTAATGCAGTTTCAGCAGTAAATTGCCATGACGAAAATTTTTGTAATAATAAATTAGGTGCGAAATAGAGTGTTTGCTGTTTGTTATGTATTGGTAGTGGGTAACAATTTAACGTTAAGCCATCGCTCTGTTCTGCAAGCCAATTTTTTTGAGGATTGGCTTGCCATTGCCACTGTAAACCGATTTTACCTTGCTTAAAGTCATCGCTCGTTTGCATGGTATAATCATCTGAATTACAAGTGGTTAATGGTTTTGGATATGACAGGACAGGTTGACCACTATTATCATCGATGGCGGTTCCGATTCTTGGCCAATCATCATCACCCCAGTGCATTGGTTGTAGATGTACGATTCGTCCATATAAATTGGCATCCTGAAAGTGTACAAACCAGCATTGATTATTATCAAGTTCAACCCAGCCGCCTTGATGGGGACCGTTAATAGCGGTTTTACCTTGAAATAAGACATTACGTGCAGTCCAAGGTCCCTCTAAGTGTTGACTACGCAATACGGTTTGCCAACCGGTTTCAACGCCGCCAGCTGGCGCAAAAATATAATACCAACCGTTTCTTTTATAGAGTTTTGGACCTTCAAGTGTTGGCAAGTCGGCTGTGCCATCATAAATAATTTTTCCATCGCCAATTAAAGCCGTGCCATCATTAGTCATACGAAATAGCTGTAATTTATGCTTGATGCCAGAACGGCTTTGTGCAAAAGCATGAACTAACCAAGCTTGACCATCATCATCCCAAAATGGACAAGGGTCAATCCAACCTAATGCGGGTTGGACACAATGAGGTTTGCTCCATTCGCCCCATGGGTTGTCGGTATTGCACATAAATATCCCCTCATCAGGGGTGCTAAAAAACACCCAGAATTTTTGGTCATGATAACGGATTGATGGTGCCCAAACCCCTTTACCTGGTTGCACACAATCATAACCCGGTAAATCAAGAGACGAAAATACATGATTTATAATTTGCCAATTCACTAAATCTTTAGAATGCAAAATCGGCAGTGCTGGCATATGATTAAAGCTAGATGAAACCATAAAGAAATCATCTTTCACTCTGACGATATCTGGATCAGAATAATCAGCACAGATGATGGGATTGTTATAATAATCTGAACGCATATAATTACCTTTTACATTACGTTATTAACGTAACTTTCTATCCTAGTTATTGTTTTCAATATTTTTTTGTCTGGCAAGTAAATCTTGTTGAATTTTTTCCATCATTTTGTCATCTAGTTTATAAAAACGCATAAGCCACCAAAGTAACAAATATGAAAACGCAGGCCCTATAGTTAACAGTCCAATAATGCCCATCGTTGCCAGTGGCGTTTGTACTTCAACACCAGCTTGATAACCCAATAAGCCTAAGCAAATACCAACCAATGCGCCCGCAATTGCCATACCTAATTTAAGTGCAAATAAGTTTCCAGAAAAAGACAAGCCTGTTGCGCGTCGACCAAATTTCCATTCACCATAATCGGCCGCATTTGCCATCATATTCCATTTAAATGGTTGATACATTGAATGGAAAAAGCCGATTAAAAAATAAAGAGGAAACACCACTGCTAACCAAACCGGCGGAATAAAAAACATAATCACGCCAATGGCAAATAAAATTAAATTGATATTTTTGAATAATTGAATCGCGGTAAAACGTTTAGCAAAATATCCGGCAGCCATCGCACCTAAAATAGTACCGATTACAGAGGTTGACACAAAAGCAGACTTCATAGCCGTTCCCGCTGCCGAACTAATACCGCCCATCATTAAATAAGTTGCATAATAGAGTGTTGCTGAACTACGCATTACGCCAGCCATGCTTGAAAAGAACGTAATAATGGCAACAATGCACCACTGATCATTAGCTAAAAGGCATTTTAAATCTTTTTTTATGCTGACATTTTTATCTTCAATTGGTGTCACGCGTTCTTTGGTTGTTGCAAAGCAAAACACTAACATTGCAATAGCAATAACACCCATCACAGCCATTGTCATTTGAAAGCCTAGTTGCTTATTCTCTTTACCAAACCAATCTACCAAAAATAGAGTACCAATTGATACCATTAATCCAGCCGCTGATGAGATGGTAAAACGAAATGATTGTGCAGAAAGACGATCTTTTTCATCACGAGTAATGACTCCACCGAGTGCACAATAAGGAATGTTAATAAAGGTATAGCAAAGCATCAACAACGCATAAGTAATGTAGGCATATAAGAGTTTACCGGAGTAACCAAAGTCAGGTGTAGTATAGGTCATGACTGCAAGTACAGCGTAGGGAATGGCAAACCAAATTAACCAAGGTCGAAATCTTCCCCAGCGAGTTTTAGTTCGATCTGCTACCATACCGGTAATAGGATCGATAATGGCATCAAAAATTCGTGTTGCTAAAAACATGATCCCGACTGCAGCAGCTGATAGTCCATAAATATCGGTATAAAAGTAGGTCAAAAACATGGTGACTGATGAATAAACGATTCCACATGCTGCATCACCCATTCCAAAGCCTATTTTTTCCATGACTGATAATCTTTTATTATCCATCATTATCTCCTTATAATTATATAAACACACTGTTTTCTAAACAGTTTTTAAGCATATTTGTTTCTATTTCGAATTATTGAAAATAAACAACGATGGATTGAGTGTATAAAATTCATTATCAAAACAATATTATGATTTTGCGTACTGAAATTACGATATATGGTTAATGTGATAAATATCACAAATTTTATTGTGATATTTAATTATCTAGCGAATGATAAAAAGTAAAGCTATGGAAAATCATCTAATAACTAATTGAGTAATTAAAGGAATAATCGCGCTTTTTTAACGCTATCCATCCTTGAAAAGTTAGTTATTACAAAAGTTAATTAGTATAAATTTATGCTATTACAATTTTGGGACATTATATTAATGTGAAAAAATTTAGCTGTAACGATGCCTTGTGATTTAAAGTGAACCAATTTTAAGGCTTAACTAAATTATCTTCAAATTGACAAACGACAAAAAATTTTTTGTCCATTTCTTGCTTGTAATAGATAATATGTTTTCAGTCGCTTCATCGCTGTGTGTTGAATAGTTGTTTTCGACATAGTTATTTACAAGCCAAAAAATCCAGCCGGTAATTAATTTATTTTTTATTACTTAAAAAAGCGTTTTATTCAATGTATTTCGCTTAACAATAGCAGGATTTTTATGTCTGCATTTGATTAGGGATTGAAATATTGGGATTTTTTTATAGGCCTATGATGCTGTTAATTTTGAAAACTGTTGTTAATGTGCTCATAGTCGAAATGGTACCAAGATATAAACACAATTTGATATTGCTATGATAACTCAACGTTAATTGATGTCTGCCATACAATACTTCGGATATTATTCGCAAAAAAAGGGGTATTCATTGTGCTACGTTACTAACAATATTTTGCTGGATTTTGATAATTTAAGTATATAAATTTGGTGGACTACTGATAAATTTATGACTCACGCAAATCCCAATAACTGTATTGGATTTAGGTTGTTATTAACATGATGAAAATAAAATAGTAACAATATGTGTGATGAAAAAAGTTATTTAATCAAAAAATGATTTATTTAAAACGATAACTTATGCTACCTTTGAACAGAGTTTTACTAGTGGTTAATAACAAATTTTTGATTACAAAATTTAAATACCTTTAGCTGATAATTATATAGTCGATAGTTAAATCCTAATTAAACCACCCGTTATCATGAACAATTAAAATAGTTCAATTAGAAAACTTATAGTTAATTGTGTTTTTGATGTCGCCATAGCCATTTACCACTGACTAATCGATAGTAGAAAAATATACTTCTAATGATCCAATCAAGAAACATTCCAAACCACACGCCAATCACACCAAAGCCAAAATAGACACCAAATAGATACCCAACAACAATTCGGCACATCCACATACTACCGATTGCGACCCACATAGTATAACTGGCATCTTTGGCACCTTTAAACCCATAAGGTAACACAAAAGAAGAGGCCCAAAATGGGGTAAATAGAGCATTTAACCACAATAAATGTTTTGATATTTGGATAACTTCAGGATCATTTGTGTAGAGTGAACTAAGTAGGCCTGCAAAGGGCATTGTCACAAATGCAATCAAACAGAGTAATATATTGGTAAACTGAAAAATAAATTTTAGTTGTCTGGTTGGTTGGTAGATTTGCCCCATACCAAGGCGTTTACCAACAATAATGGTTGAGGTTGCTCCTAAAGTCCCTCCCGGCAAATTAAGCAGTCCTGCAATTGAAAATGCGATAAAGTTAGCGGCAATAGTCGATGTGCCCATACCGGCAACAAACGTTTGCGTCAGTAATTTGCCAACATTAAACATAACTGATTCAACACTAGCTGGAATACCGATGCTGAGAATATCAATCAAAATTTTAGCATTAAATGAATGGAAGTAACTTCTAAATGGAATAAATAGTGCTCGACTTGGCTTAATAGTTAGTACTAATAATATAAAAAACATACCACAATAACGTGAGGTGGTCAGACCAATGCCAGCACCGATAAAACCTAAACCTTGCCAACCGCCTATACCATAGATAAGTACATAACTAATCGAGATATTCAGAATATTCATAATGATGTTTAGGTACATTGGCAGTTTGGTATTGCCTGCGCCTCTTAATGCACCACATCCCACTAAAATAAACGCTAAAGCTGGGTAACCTAAAACTGTTAGCCTAAGAAAAGTTAATGTCAGATTTTTAACTTCGGGATCAGCTTTTCCAGCAATGATATCAACAATCCAATAGCCCGAAAATTCGACAAAAACAAATAGTAGCACGGATACTAATACCAATAGGGTAATGGATTGTCTGGCGGCGAAAACCGCTTTTTTACGATTATGACGACCTAAGCTAAACGCAACGACTACAGAGGTTCCTAATGCTACTGCCATAAAAAATGACATGATAATCATATTAAAGCTTTCAGCTAAACCGACAGCTGCCATTTGTGCTTTACCTATCCAGCTAACTAAAAAGGTACTAAAAATACCCATCAATATCACTGAAAGATTTTCTATAAAGATTGGCATAGCTAATGGGTAAATTTCACGCCATAGTAGTACACTATTTGAATGTCTTTTTTTATATAATTGCAGGTTTTTTAAACGGTTAATGAGTTGAACATTCAATTGGAAGCCTAAATCTTATAACTGAAAATTATTGTGATAATTATAACTCCTTTATTGAACAAAAATGAATGCGTGTTTTAAAAAATAACATAATAATAAAACTAACTTTTATTATATTGACGCTAAAAAGAATTAAATGCATGCTTGGATTAAGAAAGCGATATTTTTAATATGTTATTTTTTTCATCTTTTATACTATTTTGATGACTGGAGATGTAATAACAAATAGTGTAGCTGTTAATCAGTGTTTACTATTACTGATAACGGTTACCGATTTATTTCTTGTTCATTGGCAGTTAAAGTTTGGTAGTCTTGCTAGTTTTAGGGTAAAGCGTGTTAAGTCGAAAAAAGATAAGGAAAAGTATGAAAATTCTTCATAATGATGATTTAAAAAATGCATTATTAAAAAAGGGCAATAAAAAAATTAGCATTGTTTCTGCTTTTGCCAGTCATACTGAAATGATAGTAGAACGGTTACTTGAAGATAACAATATCGAGTTGGAACTGATTATCAGCACCATTGATGCTTTTAACTCGATTGATTTTATTAAGTTTTGCCAGCAAAAAGCGCAAAATTGTGATAAATTTAGTTTTTATGTCGATTTTCGCTATAATCAGAGTATCCATTGGAAACTCTATTTGATTCAGCCTGAAACAGAGCCAGAAAAGGTGATTATTGGTAGTGCAAATTTTACTAACACAGGTATCGGTCTTACTCGTGACACATGTGTAATGATACAAAACAAAAAACTGTATGCAGATTATTTAGTTGATGTCGAACAACTCAAACAATTACCAGAAGTGGTAAAGTCAAGTGATCAAAAATTTGATCGATATTTACAGAATTATAAAACCCTACATCAAAGTATTACAAAAGCATCAATTCCAACTTTAGCCAATTATTTAGCAATAAATCCACTGATTGAATTAGGACTTTTGGTTTGGGATTCTTATCTAAGCGATGAGGATGAACAAGTGGCTGAAGAAGTCGTCGCCAGAGAGCATCCAACTATAAAATTTGATATGAACCGCGATTGCTTACTAGTTGAAAAAGAATATGAAAAGGATTTTAGCGTAAATCAGCTAATTTTATGTATGAATAACCAAGGTAAAGAGATTGAGTTTTTTTATTGTCTAGGCATCTATCCTAGCCAATCGCAAAAAGATGTGTTTCTTTTTAATTTTTCAAAAAAAGCCATTCGTCCATTTAAATTAAGTCGATCACTCGAAGCAGCATTGGCAAAGCAAGCGGCAAGCTGGTGTAAAAGCAATAAGCATAAGTTAACTTATGAAGATCTATTAGCACTATGCGAAAATAGTTAACAAATATTGAACTCACTTTAGGTAATAAATTTGCCGGAAAGTTTAAGGAAATATATGTGTTTCAGTATAAAAACTGGTGTGTTTATCTTGACGTAAATCTATAACGCTATATTATAGCGACCAATAATGACTACTATCATCAAAATAATAAATGAGTCCTCATGTTAATTAATGCGAAAACAATTCTTGATAAATTAAATCCACATAATAAAGTTAATTATGATTCCGTTTTAAAAGAAGTCATTGCCGATTGGGAGTCTGGTGCGGTTCGTCCTAAATTATTAATTCACAGCTGTTGTGCGCCTTGTAGTACTTATGTGCTGGAGTATTTGGCACAATATGCGGATATTACTATCTATTTTGCTAATTCTAATATTCATCCACGCGTTGAATATGAATATCGAAGTGTGGTGCAACAAAAATTTATTGCTGATTTTAATCAAAAGACGGGAAATAACGTGCAATTTTTAGAAGCACCTTATCAGCCAGCAGAGTTTATTAAGCAGGTTGGTCATTTGCGAGATGCCCCCGAAGGCGGTGAGCGTTGCCATATTTGTTATAAAATGCGTTTAGATTTGGCGGCAATTAAGGCGCAAGAGTTAGGATTTGACTATTTTGCTAGTGCATTGACGCTCAGTCCTAAAAAGAACAGTCAAAAAATTAATGAATTAGGATTTGAGATCCAAGAGATCTTTTCTGTTAATTATCTCCCTTCTGATTTTAAAAAGAACAATGGCTATAAACGTTCTATTGAGTTATGCAAAGAATACGATGTTTATCGTCAATGTTATTGTGGCTGTATTTTTGCTGCTAAAGCTCAAGGTGTCGATTTAAAAAATGTGATTACCATTGCTAAACAAGGTTTAGAAAAAGCGCTTTAAGCCGTTGCAAACTCATTAGATTACTGATTATTTTATATTTGTTATGACCTGTATTTGTATGATATGGGTCAGATTCCGATTAGTTTTAGACAAAATTACAAATCACATCAAGCCTTCTTGAGATAAATTATTATTGTGTATTACTTTTGTTTTAGGGGATTTTTTATCCATCCCTATTAAAAAGAACCAAGAATTGGTTATAATGATTTATATAAAAATAAAATTAATAATTTGAGATTTATTACATATCTTGTAATAAATTAAATCTAAATTAATAAGATGTGAGTTTATTATGTCAAAAATATATAGGCTCGGATTGGATGTGGGTTCAACTACAGCAAAATGCGTTGTGTTAGATGAGCATGACAATTTTGTTTATACCAATTATGTGCGCCATAATACGCATATCGTGGCAACAGTACTTCAATTGCTGAGTGAAATTAAACAGAAGCTTGGCGATGATATACGCCTTTCCGTAAAAGTGACGGGTTCTGCTGGGATGGGCATTTCCGAAAAAGCCGATATCGCTTTTATTCAAGAGGTGGTTGCGGCATCGGAAGTGGTACAACGCAAATATCCTGAAGTACGAACGTTGATAGATATTGGTGGTGAAGATAGTAAGATGATCTTCTTTTTTCCTGATCGACCACCCGATATTCGAATGAATGGTAGCTGTGCAGGGGGAACCGGCGCATTTATCGATCAGATGGCAACTTTGCTTAATACGCCTGTTCAGCAGTTTGATGCGCTTGCTCAAAATCATGACCAAATTTTTCCTATCGCTTCTCGTTGTGGTGTTTTTGCCAAAACTGATGTCCAAAATTTAATTAGCCGTAATGTCTCGAAAGAAAACATCGCTTATTCGGTTTTACATGCCGTGTGTATTCAGCTAGTCAACACCTTGGCTCGTGGCTATGATATTGTGCCAAAAGTGATGTTAATTGGTGGTCCTTTCTCATTTATCCCAACGTTAGGTAAAGCAGCACTAAATACGTTAAAATTAACGGATGATCAGGTTGTTACCACTGATCATCCGACCTTACTTTCCGCTTGGGGGGCGGCAATTCATATTATTGAGCGAACCGAGCTTTCGTTGACAGATTTTATTGCACGATTAAATGCTTCTACTCAAATTAAAGTTAATGAATCATTTAGATTAAAACCGCTGTTTAATGAGTCGTTGTCATTTGATAATTGGAAAAAGAAGCGCAAATATATCGAAATTGCTAGATGCAATTTAGCCGATTATCAAAAACAGAATGCTTTTTTAGGCATTGACAGTGGCTCTACTACCACCAAAATTACGCTTGTTAGTGAAGACAATGAGTTGTTATTTACACATTATGCACCAAACAATGGCCAGTCGATTAGCGCTTTAATTCATGGCTTAACTAAATTAAAAGATGAAATTACTGCATCAGGTAAAGAGATTATTATTGCTCGCACAGGTGTGACCGGTTATGGTGAAGAACTATTAAAAGCCGCTTTTGCTATTGATGACGGTTTGGTCGAAACCATGGCGCATTTTGCTGCGGCTAAACATATCGATCCTGATGTCAGTTTTGTGATGGATATTGGTGGTCAAGATATGAAAGCCATTTTTATTGCTAATGGTGTGGTTAATCATATCGAATTAAACGAAGCATGTTCATCGGGTTGTGGATCGTTTATTGAGACTTTTGCCAAATCACTTAACTCTAATACTATTGATTTTGCTGATGCCGCGTGTAAATCTTCTAATCCATGCGATTTAGGTACACGCTGTACTGTTTTTATGAATTCTAAAGTGAAGCAGGCATTGCGTGAAAATGCCACCATGGGTGATATTTCGGCAGGACTGGCGTTTTCTGTGATTAAAAATGCCATTCATAAAGTGCTGAAACTGCATGATATGCGTAAACTGGGTGATCATATTGTGGTGCAGGGCGGTACTTTTAAAAATCCTGCAGTATTTAGAGCATTAGAACAGTTAACTGGTGCGCAAATTACCAGTTCTAATATTCCTGAGTTAATGGGGGCTTATGGGGCAGCGTTGGTCGCTAAAAACCATTATCTAGCGCAACCTACAGCTTCGCAATTTATTGGTTTAGATAATCTGCACAAAGCTGAAGACAATAAAGCTAAACCGTCTCGCTGCAAAGGTTGTGAAAATAAATGCGATATTATCATCTATCGATTTGCCAATGGTCAACGTTACTATTCGGGTAATAAATGTGAACGTTTTTTAAGTAATAATCAATATCGCGATAATAGCTCGTTTAATATGTTTGATTATAAAAATGATCTTTTATTTAAACGAACTAATGTGGTTAATGCCGATGCTAAAATTAATATTGGTATTCCTCGTGTATTAGGACAATATGAAAACTTCCCTTTTTGGCATACATTATTGACACAAAGTGGTATAAACGTGACACTTTCACCTTTTTCGACACAAAATATTTATGAAAAAGGGGCTGGAACGGTAATGTCTGATAGCATTTGCTTTCCGGCAAAATTAGTGCACGGTCATATCATGGAGTTGATTGAGCAGAAAGTCGATCGTATTTTTATGCCGATGGTTGTGTTTGAATCAGCCCAGTTTGACAATGCTGTGAATAGCTATAATTGTCCAATTGTCAGTAGTTATGCTGAAGTGATCCACAGTGCGATTAATCCCGAAGAAAAATTTAACATACCATTAGATTATCCAGTTATTAACTTTACCAATAGTAAGTTACTTAGAAAAGGCTGTATCAATTATTTAACTTCGTTAGGTATCGACAAGAAAGTTGCCAACAAAGCGTTTGAAGCTGCATTAATCGCGCAAGCTGAGTTTAAACATGATTTATACAGCAAAGCGGTTGAAGTACTCAATAATGCCAAACAAACCGGGCGCTATGTCTTTATTTTAGCTGGACGACCTTATCATAGTGATAGTTTAATTAATCATAAAACACCAGAAATTTTAAATGCGCTCGGCTGTGATGTCATTACCGAAGATTCGGTATTAGGTGCCATTAATCAATTATCGCCAGAACTGCAAATTTGTTCGCAATGGAGCTATCCAAACCGTTTATATGCTGCGGCTTCATTTGTTGCACAGCAACCGAGTAATATTCAATTTGTACAACTCAATTCATTTGGTTGTGGGCCTGATGCGATTGTCACTGATGAGTGTAAAGCAATTTTAGAATCGAAAGGGAAAACTTGCACGATTATTCGTGTAGATGAGATCACCGCAACGGGTTCTGTCCGTTTACGCTTACGATCGATTATCGAATCAATTCGTATGAATCAACATCAACCATTGAAAACCGTAGAACGTAAAAAAACGGCAGTTTTCAGTAAAAAGGATAAACAGCGTCGTACTATTTTAGCGCCATTTATTTCTGATTTTTATTCACCATTGTTACCGCCGATTTTTGCATTATCAGGTTATAAGCTAGAAACTTTGCCAAAACCAGATAAAAGTTCGGTTGAATGGGGATTAAAGTACTGTAATAACGAAATTTGCTACCCTGCAACGATAATTGTTGGCGATGTGATAAAAGCGTTACGATCAGGTAAATATAATCGTGATGAAGTGGCAATCGGTATTACGCAAACGGGTGGACAGTGTCGAGCGAGCAGTTATCTATCATTGATCAAAAAAGCCATGATTAGTAATGGTTTTGAAGATGTGCCGATTGTGTCACTTAGTACCGATAATATGAATGCAAGTGAACAACCTGGCTTTAAAATTAATTGGCTTAAAACTTTGCCAACTACTTTTTTTGCTATGCTATTTGCTGATTCACTATCGAAAATGTATTACGCAGTCGCACCTAGAGCCAAAGTAAAACAACAGGCTAATCAACTCAAAGAGCTGTATCTTAGAAAGCTAGAGCAGCTACTTAATGAGCAGAAAGGGCATAAAGCGATTTATGCGTTATTGGCGCAAGCTGTTGAGCATTTTAATCAGGTTGAAACCGTCAATAAAGATTGCCCACAAATAGGGATTGTTGGTGAAATCTATGTAAAATATAACAGCTTTGGTAATCAGCATAGTGTCGAATGGTTAGTCGATCAGGGGATTGAGCCAGTAATTCCACCCATGATTGAATTTTTTGCTCAAGTGTTTGTCAATTATGACAGTAATATTGATAATCATCTTTTACCAAAAAGTTATCTATCATCTTTACTGTTCTTTTTTGAAAAAGTGGCTCAACGCTATATTAATAAAACTAATCAAATTTTATCGCATTTTAAATATTATCAACCGTTTCATAATATTCGTGATATCGCTAAAAAAGCCGAGCAAATTCTTAATTTAGCCAATCAATTTGGCGAAGGTTGGTTGATTCCTGCCGGTATTATGACTTTTGCTGAATATGGCATTAATAATGTTATTAGCTTTCAACCGTTTGGTTGTATTGCTAATCATGTGGTGTCAAAAGGTGTTGAAAAACGGATGCGTGATTTTAATCCTAAGCTCAATTTGCTCTATTTGGATTTTGATGACGGCGCCGGTGAAGTCAATGTACTCAATCGTTTGCATTTTATGGTGAGTTCGTTAAAGTATACACAATTGCAAAGAATTGTTTAATAGATATAAACAAATTGTTATTAAGGGCTTTAGGTATTAAATGAAGCCCTTATTAAGCATTCAAAACTAGAAATACTTTAGTTTTATTCTATTTAAAATCGTTATTCGTAACTGTCTGTGATAAAACGATGCCTCATTATTATGACGACACTTTATTTAGATAAAGTGTCTTTTTTCAATTGTTTTAATTTCAATTATCGTGTAAAAATGAACAAATAGCTTTAATACAATCATTTGTATAGCTCTATTTATGGAGCTCAAAAGCATTGATTATTTATGTTGATATTTAAAATTCTGGCAAAAATATAATTTTAATCGATATACTACTTAGTCTAATCGTTTCTCTTTTTTGATATATTGAATTTAACAAAATACTAAAACACAGATAAGCGTACAATTTCGCTATATAATTAGTATAAATTTTAGCTGATCATCGTATAGTTAATTTTTTAATTTTTTATCAAAATTTGTATGCAAAAAAAGAGCAAAATAACTCAATTTATGATATAAATACCATTCATTGTATTAATGTAAAGATATAAATAAGGACTTTAGTATGTTAAAAGAACAAATGGTAGTAAAAAATTCAACTGGTCTTCATGCTCGCCCTGTTACCACGCTTGTTAAATTAGCAGGTCGTTACAAATCATCAATTGAACTTGTTTATAATGACAAAGCAATCAAATTAAAAAGCATGATGGGATTACTTGGTGCTGGCGTTAAAGGTGGTTCAACTGTTGAAATTATTTGTGATGGTGAAGACGAACAAGCCGCAATGGATGAAATTCGTGAATTATTTGCTAGTGGTTTTGGTGAGTAATCGGTTAAACAAATAGTCACGATTACAAGATTATTATTCCGTCGACTTAGGTCGACGGAGTTGTTTTAAAAGGGCAGTAACTAGATACTTTAAAGTAGACCAATTTATAAGAACTTAATCTTTGATGATTGAATTTAATTCATGATGATCAATCGATGGCAATAAAGCAGTAAAGCCTTTAGTTAGATAAAGTAGATAGAAAAATCCAATTGCTAACCAAACTAAACCAACAATCATCGCTGTCGCATCAAGGCTGGTCCATAGCCATAGTGAAAGTAAAACACCAATTGCAGGCAATAATCCATATTTAAATAGCAGTAATACTGTTTTCGCTTTTGAATCACCTAAGTAACTTTTAATCACGCATAAATTGACAAAAGTAAAAGCCACTAATGCACCAAAGCTTATCATCGAAACCACTAAACTAAGATCTAATACTAGCGCTAACAATGAAAAACAGGCGACAAAAATAATCGATAAATAAGGGGTTCTATAACGAGGATGAATTTTATAAAAGATTTTTTTAGGCAAAACACCTTCACGTCCCATCGCATAAAAAATTCTTGATACACTGGTTTGCGCTGTCATGGCTGATGCAAAAACACCAGTTAAGTATGCAGCTTGGAAGAAGTTATACATAAAATTACCGCCTAATTGGCTTATATCACCCACTCGACGAACGACGACTAAACTGGCTGTATCTTTATTATCTACAAAATCTGTCCACATAGGATAAGCTAGATGAGCACAATACGATACAACGAGAAAAATACAACCAGCAATTAGGACTGTCCAGATAATTGCTCTTGGTAATGATTTTTGTGCATCGTTAGATTCTTCGGCTAAAGTTGCTATGGCATCAAAACCTAAAAAGGCAAGACATAATATTGCCGCTCCAGACATTAAGCCACTAAAATCTCCAGCATTAACTTGCAGAGGTTTCATCATTGCTTCAGGAGTAAGATTAACATTAGTTAAAGTTAAAAAGATAAATAACCCTATAAAAATCATTTGTACAATAATCAATGTAAAGTTTACAGAGTTAATCAGCTTAATTCCCAAATAATTTAAAAAGCTTACACTGATTAATGAACCCAATACAAAAACATAAGCAGGAATGCTTGGAAATGCTTCATTCAGGTAGATGCCTAAAACCAAATAATTCAATATTGGTAAAAATAGGTAATCAAGGATTTGTGCCCAACCCACCAAAAATCCAACTTTTCCACCAAAAGTATGTTGTACATACGAGTAGGCGGAGCCAGCAATCGGCAGTTTATTTGCCATTCGACAATAACTCAATGCTGTGAAAAAGATCATGGCAAGGGTGATGATGTAGGCTATAGGTAAGTGACCATTACTATCAACAGTGACTTCCCCATAAGTGGTAAAGATCCCCAAAGGAACCATATAAGCTAAACCAAATGCAATTAATGCAGGTGTGGTTAAAACTCGTTTCATTTTTATTGCGGACATGACTTTGCTCCTCTGTCCCAAAAAACAATAAAAAACTACTAAGTATAGTTTTGCCTTTTTACCCGCTCAAAGCGGCAAGGAATTCTGCCACATTATCATAATTATGCAAGCTAATTTTTAGTAAAAAGGTACTAAAGCGAGCGATTTATAGACTTTAACACACATTAGTCATTATTTTTAAGTTGTTTAGACTGGAATAGCTCGTTAAAACGTAAAATTGAATTATGCATATTTGTGATCTTGCTCTAACTCTTGAGAAGACAAAATTAGTGTCACTGAAAATATTTCATTGTATATTTAATACACATAAATGATAAAAATCAGTCGGTTTGAATATCTATATTTAATTAAAGAGGATCTGTTTATGCAGTCAATACCTGTTTTATCGGTTGAGCTTACCAGTGATATCGTTAATCAAAAATCATCGGTTATTCATTTAATGTCCGATGCTAGCCAAAACTATTTAACCAATGTAAAAACTTTTTTTGATGATGTCATGGCTCATGAGCAAGAGATGGAAACCGATGTGTTACCCGATGTTGCTTTGCCTCATGCCAAAAGTAGCGCAGTAAAAACGCCATTTATTGTGGTGGGAAAATATCTTGATGGCATCATTTGGAATAATGGTAACCAAGTGAAGTTGGTGATTTTGATTGGTGCACCAGAACATGCCGATAAGGCGCATTTAGCGATTATTGCGAAATTAGCGACTCATTTAGCTGATGATGATTTTATTGCAACTTTACTTAATAGTGATACCCAGTCATTAGTAGATAAAGTACGAGGTTTGTATGAATAATAGTGCTATTAACAAAAAGAAGATTGTTGCAATTTGTGCCTGTACTGCTGGTATGGCTCACACTTATATTGCTAAGCAAAAGATTGAAAATGAAGCCAAAAAACGGGGATGGAATTGTAAAGTCGAAACTCAAGGCGCTGCTGGTATTGATAATCCATTAACCGAACAAGATTTAAAAACAGCAGATGTGATTATATTAGCCACTGACATTTCAATTGAAAATGCCGAGCGGTTAGAACCGTATAAAAACGTCATTAAAGTAAGCACAGGCGAAGCCGTGAAAAATACGGTCAACATTTTTAATAATGCCGAACAAATGTCAACTAAAGTAGTAAAAGACAGTATTGGTAAAGAAATATTTCGTGCATTAAATACCGGAATCAGCAAATTTTTACCCGTTATTATTGCTTCAGGTATTCTTTTTTCGATTGTTTTAATGACAGGTGATGTAACCAACGATACGATTTTGCCAAGTAATCAGTTTTTTGCTGATTTACAGCAAGTAGCTATTTATGGGTTTGCTATGATGGTACCTGTGCTTGCAGCTTATATGGCGTATTCTATTGGCGGTAATGCGGCGTTAGCACCCGCGTTTATTATGGGTTATGTCGTCAATAATCCAATTGGCGCTAATCATGTCAGTACGGGGTTTATTGGCGCGATGATTTTTGGTATTTTGATTGGTTACTTTGTTAAATGGTTTAAAACCGTTAAAGTCCATCCTGTCATTGCATCAGTAATGCCTGTCATGATTATTCCAACAGTCACGATATTGGTGATGGCGCCCATTTATATTTATGGGCTATCTTATCCGCTAGATTGGTTCGTAAAAGTAATGGTTGCTACGTTAAAAGGCATGTCAGAAGTCAATGCAGCGTTTTTAGGCATAGGTATTGGTATTCTTGCTGCACTAGATATGGGGGGGCCATGTAGTAAAGCGGCAACGGCCTTTACTTTAGCAGCTATGGCGGAAGGTGTTTATGGACCAAATGGTGTGTTTCGTATGTGCTGTGCAATTCCACCATTAGGATTAGCTATTTCATCACTGATTATTTCTCGTTCTAAATACACTAAAGAAGAGAAAGAGTTTGGCATTACCGCTTTCTTTTTATCATTAGCCGGTATAACCGAAGGTGCAATCCCATTTGCCGCTAAAGATCCGAAACGTGTGATTATCGCTATTGTTGTCGGTACAGCAGTGGCAGGTATGTTAGGCATGATTAATGGTATTGAGTCATTAGTTGCGTTTGGTGGACTGGTTGCCTTGGGCGGCGTAACCAAAGGCGCAATGTGGTATGTTATTGATATGTTTATTGGCGCATTGATTATTGCTGCAATACTGCATTTTACTAAAAAGAAAGCAGTAGAAAGTGCAGAGCAAATTGAAATCGAAGCTGAATAATTGCTTATCACGACGCTACCGTTTTATTGGCGTCGTGATAAATAGCTCAACTTTTTAGATTAACAATTACGATGCTTGATATACCGTTTTACCACCAACGATAGTGGTTAATACTTTAACATTTTGTATATCAGTTGCCGGTATGGTAAATGGATTACGATCTAAAATGATTAGGTCGGCAAATTTACCTTTTTCGATTGAACCAATGTATTGCTCTTGCTTCAATATATAAGCAGCTCCAATAGTTGCACAACGCAGCACTTCTGTTACCGTTAAATTACGATCACTGTTTAAACGAGGATGGTCTGTATCTATTTGTCGGGTCATCGCCACTTGGAAATCGTACCATTCATTTAATGGATCGATTGGCCAATCACTACCAAATGCACAATTCACACCAGCATCGATATACTGGCCATGTGCTTCTAATCCATTATAACGTTCTGGACCAAAAAGCGTATGATATTGTTCAACCATTGTTGCGCTGCATCCAGCCCATTGGAATGAAAACACCACACAAGCTTTTAACTTTTGATAGCGTGCAAATTGATGCGCAGCACTCAGCTCATTGTGAGCAGTACTTGGTCTTATATCCGCATCAGGCAATGCTTTTCGCATTTTTTCAATAGCATTAAGTACCACTTCAATTGCACCTTCTCCTACTGTATGCATATGTGGGTGAAAGCCTGCTTTTGCTGATTCAAGGATTAACGCATCGAGCATTTCTGTTGAATAGTAAAGATCGCCGTAACGATCTTTTTCGTGTTCAAGTTGATAAGGTTTTAACAGCCGTGCTGTCATCAATGGTGCTTGCATAACACCATCAACAAACAATTTAGTATGCGAAATTTTAATACCTGGTTTCGGTTGCCAGTTTTTATCATCATAATGGTGAGCAAATTGCTTAACTTTGTCCAATAACAGCGGAATTTGATCTATTGAAGATACATCATCGGGTGGTAACTCATGTGCACCAAATAGGCGTATTGAAAGTGCGTCTTGTTGCTTAAGGGTCAAAAAAGCATCAGCAATGGTTTCGGTAATGCGAGCATCCATCACTGCCGTTACTCCTTGTTTATTCAATTCTGCTTGTGATAATTTTGCAATATTCACTGCTTGCTTATCGGTCAGTTTAGATATGCTGTCAAATGCACGCATCGCCGGTGCATCTTCTAAAATGCCATTAAGTTCGCCATTATTAGTTCGACCAATCTTACCATCTGATGGCTCAGGCGTATCTTTATTAAGACCAAATTTTTCTAATGCCAGACTATTGGCAACGAGTGTATGGCAATCATTTGAAAACAAAATTACCGGGCGCTGGGTATTAAGTTTATCGAGATCGAAACGTGTAATATCGGTACCTATTGGCAACACTTCTTGACGTAGCCATCCTCGTACTTGTAACCAATTTGTCTCATTATCGTTTGAGTCCTGATCTAAATATTTTTGAATAATAGCTAAAGTTTGGTCAACGGTTAAACTTTGATAATTTAAATTACAAGAAGAGAGCTGCATTCCACCCCAAAAAGTATGCAAATGTGCATCTATAAGACCGGGAATCATCGTTTTTCCTTGTAAATCGTAAACTGTCGTATTATTATCGACATACTGACTGCTATTTATTTGTTGCGTGCTCCCCGTTGCAATAATATAGCCATTTTCGATAGCAATAGCCTGACAAACACTGTCTTGTTTGTCTGCAGTATAAATATAGCCATTAATATAAATAACATCAGCTTTAGCCATTATTGGTGATTTCCTTAAATCAAGTTCTAAATAAAAGTGAACGATAGCAGATTTATAAAAAATTTGTCAAATGCAATAATTTTCTTTATTGTGTGATGAGATTATGCTACAACTACAACCTTTAGTTACAGCGTCACAAGGTGAACAGATGAAATATCAACAACTCGAAAACCTTGAATGTGGATGGAAATGGCACTATCTTGTGAAAAGGCATTTAGAAGGCGAATTGATTACTCGTTATATCGAAAAGAGTGCAGCTCAGCACGCCGTAAATGAATTATTACTTTTAGAACATAATCCAATAGGTGTTGTTGAATGGATAAAACAGCATTTAAACCCTGATTTAGATAATCGCATGAAGCAGACCATTCGTGCGAAACGAAAACGACATTTTAACGCTGAACAACAAAATACACGAAAAAAGTCTATTGATTTGGAATTTTTAGTTTGGCAACGTTTAGCTAATTTGGCAAAACGCCGAGGTTGCACGTTGTCGCAAACCATTACACAACTTATTGAGGATGCTGAGCAAAAAGAGCAATATGCAACGAAAGTATCGACAATAAAAGATGATTTACTGTCATTACTTGATGTGAAACAAGACAGTAAATAACGTAAATTACAGGATAAAATAGGTTTAATTATGGGAAAATCCCTTGTTATTGTGGAATCACCAGCCAAAGCAAAAACAATAAATAAATATCTTGGCAAAGATTTTGTGGTTAAATCAAGCGTAGGGCATATTCGCGATCTTCCAGTAAGTGGTAGTAGCAATCGAGTTGAAAAAACCACAAAAGATAAAGCTGAAAAAAAAGTAAAACGTTCCGAAAAACAGGTCTTAGTTGATCGTATGAGCGTTGATCCGTATAACGGTTGGAAAGCTCACTACGAAATTTTACCTGGTAAAGAGCGAGTTGTTGCAGAACTAAAAAAACTCGCTAAAGATGCCGATATGATCTACCTCGCAACCGACTTGGATAGAGAAGGGGAAGCGATTGCTTGGCATCTTAAAGATGTTATTGGTGGTGAAGATAGCAAATATCGTCGTGTAGTATTTAACGAAATTACCAAGACAGCAATCAAAAATGCGTTTAATCATCCTTCCATGCTAGATATGGATAGAGTTAATGCCCAGCAAGCTCGTCGATTTATGGATCGCGTTGTTGGTTTTATGCTATCACCTTTACTTTGGAAAAAAGTTGCCAGAGGATTATCAGCAGGTCGTGTTCAATCGGTTGCTGTTCGACTTGTGGTTGAACGCGAACGTGAAATTCACGCCTTTATTCCTGAAGAGTATTGGGATCTTTTTGCTGATTTAAGTACAGCAAACAACGAGCAACTAACTTTACAAGTTACTCATTATCAAGATGAAGCGTTTGAACCTAAAGATAAAGTCGCCATTGATATTGCACTTGCTGAATTAAACAACAGCCAATATCAAGTTACCAATATCGAAGAAAAACCAACTAAGAGTAATCCAACAGCGCCATTTATTACGTCAACTTTGCAACAAGCAGCCAGTACACGCTTAGGTTTTGGCGTCAAAAAAACGATGATGCTTGCGCAGCGTCTTTATGAAGCTGGTTATATTACCTACATGCGTACCGATTCGACTAATTTAAGCCAAGATGCATTATCCATGGTACGTGAGTATATTGGCAAAAATTTTGGTGATAAATATTTGCCTAAATCGCCAAATGTTTACAGTAGCAAGAAGAACTCTCAAGAGGCGCACGAAGCAATTCGCCCATCAGACGTTAAATTACTGGCGGATAATATTAGTGATGTCGAAGCTGATGCTTGTAAACTTTATCAATTGATTTGGCGTCAATTTGTTGCCTGTCAAATGACTTCTGCCGAATATAACTCGACAACAATTACTGTTAAATCTGGTGATTTCTTATTAAAAGCTAAAGGACGTACCTTACGTTTTGATGGTTGGACTAAAGTGCAACCGCAATTGGCTAAAAATAATGATGATAAAATTTTACCTGCGGTATCAATTAATGATAAGTTGGACCTGATTACGCTTAATCCTAATCAGCATTTTACTAAACCACCAGCACGTTATAATGAAGCTTCATTAGTCAAAGAGTTAGAAAAACGTGAAATAGGCCGCCCATCGACTTATGCAACGATTATTTCGACCATTCAAGATCGTGGTTATGTGCGTTTAGATAATCGTCGCTTTTATGCCGAAAAAATTGGTGAAATTGTTACTGATCGTTTGAATGAAAATTTCAATGATCTCATGAGTTATGACTTTACCGCTCGTATGGAAGATGCACTCGATCAGATTGCTAATAAAAAACAAGAGTGGCGAGAAGTGCTCGATCAGTTTTTTAGTGATTTTAGTAAACATCTTGAAGTGGCAGAGCAATCTCCTGATAAAGGAGGTATGCAACTTAATCCTTTGGTGCTCACCCCTGAAATTAAGTGTCCTCATTGTGGGCGTGAAATGGGCATTAAAACAGCAGGAACGGGCGTATTTTTGGCGTGTTCAGGCTATGCACTACCGCCTAAAGAGCGTTGTAAACAAACGATTAATTTAATTCCAGAGCACGAAACTCTTAATATTTTAGAAGAGTCGGAAACCGCTGAAACCGATGCATTAAGAGCCCGTAAGCGTTGTCCAAAATGTCATACCGCAATGGATAGCTATTTACTTGATAATGAGCGTAAATTACATATTTGTGGTAATAACCCAATTTGTGATGGTTTTATTGTTGAAAAAGGTCACTTTAAAGTAAAAAGTTATGAAGGTCCGATTATTGAATGTGAAAAATGTGGATCTGAGATGCATTTAAAATCAGGGCGTTTTGGGTTATATATGGGCTGTACTAATCCTGATTGTAAAAATACCCGTAAAATTTTAAAAAATGGTGATGTTGCGCCCCCTAAAGAAGATCCAGTCGATCTGCCTGAACTTAAATGTAGCAAATCTGACGCTCATTTTGTATTACGTGATGGCGCATCAGGTATCTTTTTGGCTGCACATAATTTTCCAAAATCAAGAGAAACGCGCGCACCATTGATTGAAGAGTTACAACGTTTTAAAGATCGGTTGCCTGAAAAGTTTATCTATTTGACGCAAGCACCGAATAAAGATCCGGATGGTAATCCTGCCATTGTTCGTTTCAGTCGTAAAAGCAAACAACAATATGTCACATCTGAAGTCAATGGAAAATCGACAGGTTGGGTGATGCAATACGTTGACGGTCAATGGATAAAGAGTAAAAAATAGGTAACAAAACCTGATATGTTTACCAAGTTGTTTTAGGTAATGCATGCGTTTTAGTATAAAAGTGAGTTTAAGTTTGTGCTAAAGTGTGAAAGGAGTTATTTTGTCCCTTTACCTCTTTGTTAATCAAAAGGGTGAAGGGAATAAAAAGAAAGGAACCTTTGTCATGAAATTGCAACAACTGCGTTATATAGTTGAGGTTGTTAATAATGATCTCAACGTATCGTTAACATCGGAAAAACTGTATACTTCACAGCCCGGTATTAGTAAACAGATTAAGTTATTAGAAGATGAACTTGGTGTGCAAATTTTTACCCGCGTCGGCAAGCACCTTTCCGAAGTCACTGATGTTGGCGAACAGATTATAAGTTTGGCAAGAGAAATTCTAAATAAATCCAATGATATTAAAATTGTTGCCAAAGAGTATAGTCAGCCAAATCAGGGTACCTTGACCATCACCACTACTTATACACAAGCTCGTTATACACTTCCGGTTGTCATTCAGCAGTTCATGAAACAATATCCCAATATTACGTTACATATGGAGCAGGGATCATCACCACAATGTCTATTGCAAGCGCAAACAGGACAAGCAGATTTTGCTATTGTGACGGATCTATCTCAATTAACTGAAGATATGATTGCACTGCCTTGTTACCACTGGAATCAGGCTGTTATTGTTATGAAAGATCATCCTTTAGCAAAAAGTAGTTTGATTTCGATTGCTGAGTTATCTAAATACCCATTAGTCAGTTATGATTTTTCGAATGATGGGTCTGATTTGAATCAGGCTTTTAATAAAGCTAATCAATCACCTAATATTGTATTTAGTACAACGGATGCCGATTTGATTAAAACCTATGTTAAATTGGGGGTTGGTGTTGGCATTGTTGCCAAAATGGCAGTCAGTCAAAATGTGGATAATGATTTTGTGGTACTGAGTGCAGGGCATATCTTTCCTTATAGTACAACGTATATTGCATTTTCACGTTCACTGTTTTTGCGCAGTTACATGTATGATTTTATACAGCAATTTTCTCCACATTTAAATAAATCAACCGTAGATCGTCTTATTTTGTGCGAAAATAACGTTGATGTTCAAACCATGTTTAATGGGGTGAAATTACCGATTCGTTAATAAGATTGAAATAATAGCGCTATCTGTTTAAGTCAGTATTAATGAGATCAAATAAAGTGCGAAATAATTCGCACTTTTTCGTTTAGCACTATTTTTTATGGCGTGCTTTTAAAATACCTATCACATCTTGTAGTGATAGATTTTGATCTTGTAATAAGACGAGTAAATGGTAAACCAAATCGGCTGATTCATTTTTTAACTCTTCTTTATCATGAACGGTAGCCGCTAAAGCAGTTTCAACGCCTTCTTCACCTACTTTTTGTGCAATGCGTTTTGTTCCATCATGATATAATTTAGCTGTATAGGATGATTTTGGATCAGCACTTTTACGCGCTGCAAGCAGCTGTTCTAGTTCGAATAAAAATCCCCATGTCGTTTGTGCCTGAGCAAAACAGCTGTTAGTACCTGTGTGACAAGTTGGACCAACAGGATCAACTAAAATGAGTAATGTATCGTTATCACAATCTGTTGAAATACTTTTTACATTTAAAAAATTGCCAGATGTTTCACCTTTAGTCCATAGACGCTGTTTAGTGCGTGAATAAAAGGTTACTTTGCCACTATTTTGTGTTTGTGTTAGTGCATCTTGATTCATATAGCCAAGCATTAAGACATCACCCGAGACATAATGTTGGATGATAACAGGCATTAAATTATCCACTTTTTGCCAATCAAGTTTGCTTAAGTCTAATTTTGTATCGGAATTTGGAATTAGCATAATCGAATTTCTACCCCATGTTGAGCTAAATACTGTTTAAGTTCACCAATATTGATAATTTGTTTATGAAAAACGGAAGCGGCTAAAGCGCCATCGACATTTGCGTCCCTGAACGCTTGTAAAAAATGTGCCATTGTGCCTGCGCCACCTGAGGCGATTAAAGGTACATGACAAACATCACGCACAGCTTGTAATTGTGTCAAATCATAACCATTACGCACACCATCTTGGTTCATCATATTCAATACGATTTCACCAGCACCGCGTTTTTGTACCTCTTTTACCCAATCTAAGGTATTCCATTTGGTCGCAACTGTACGCTTTTCATCACCTGTAAATTGATAAACATGATAATTTTGAGATTGTTGGTCATACCAAGTATCAACCCCAACAACAATACATTGCACACCATAACAATCTGCTAATTCAGTAATTAAATCTGGATTAGCTAATGCCGGTGAGTTGATCGAAATTTTATCGGCACCAAATGTTAATATCTGTCCTGCATCTTCAACCGTTTTTATCCCTCCAGCAACGCAAAAAGGAATATCAATAACTTCTGCAACTTTTGCCACCCAACTTTTATCAACAACTCGACCATCAGATGAGGCTGTAATATCATAAAATACCAGCTCGTCAGCGCCTTCTTCGGCATATCTTTTAGCTAAAGGTACGATATCACCAATAATTTCGTGATTGCGAAACTGTACACCTTTTACCACTTGACCATCACGAACATCTAAACAAGGGATTATCCTTTTTGCCAGCATGAAATTGCCTCCTGAACTGTAAATTTACCTTCAAGTAATGCTCGCCCAACAATTACGCCTGCTACACCACTGTTTTGTAATGCTTTAACATCGTCTAATTGACCAATACCACCTGAGGCTTGAAACTCGATTTGTGGGTATTTTTGGCTGATTTCTTGGTATAACTCAACATTTGAACCGCTTAAGGTTCCGTCTTTTGAAATATCGGTACACAATACGTGCTTTAAACCAAAAGGTAGATAATTATCAATAACCTGCTCCAGTTTTTGCTTTGAGTCCTCTTGCCAGCCATGTATTGCAATGTATTTATCACCTTGGCTGTCAATTCGTACATCGAGTGCCAATACCAAAGCTTCAGGACCATAATGCTCAAACCACTGTTTAACCATTTCTGGTTGCGTTATTGCTGTCGAGCCGATAACCACCCGTGTAGCCCCGGCAGCGAGTAGGGCTTTGACATCTTCTTGTGTGCGAATGCCACCTCCGATTTGTACCGGTACGTTAACGCCACTTATTAACGTTTTAATCAATGCTATCTGCCGTGCGTTTGGATCTTTGGCGCCGGTTAAATCAACAAGATGTAGTAATTTTGCACCTTGCTTTTCATAAGACTGTAACCGAGTTAAAGGGTCGTTACCGTAATTGCGTTTTTGCTCATAATCCCCTTGATGTAAACGGACAACTGAACCATCGATTAAATCAAGTGCCGGTATAATATTTGGAAATGTTGACATTGTTATATCTCCAAAAAGTTTTTTAGCAAAGTTGCACCGACCGAGCCAGAACGCTCGGGATGAAACTGTACGCCGTAAAAGTTGTCTTTTTGTACGGCAGCGGTAAAGCTTTCGCCGTAATTGGTTTCTGCAATAGTTGCTGAGCATAATGGCATCGCGTATCCATGTACAAAATAAAAATAAGCACCATCTGGAATATCACGAAACAGATGATGTCCGGCTTTAGGATAGACTTGATTCCATCCCATATGAGGTAGAGGTAATCCGCGATCAGGTATTTCAGTTACTGTTTCATGGATAATACCTAAAGTATGAACATGTCCTTCATGGCTAAAATCAGCTAAAAGTTGCATACCAAGGCAAATACCTAATACTGGTTGGGTGCAAACTTTAATGAGATCAATTAAATCACGATCTTTGAGTTTTTGCATTGCTGATGAAGCCGAGCCGACACCAGGTAAAAGCAGTTTATCTGAATTAAGTACCACATTAGGATCAAGACTGATTATCGATTTATAACCTAATCGATCTATGGCATATTTTACTGATGAAAGGTTAGCACAACCGGTATCTAAAATGACAATATTCATTACAGGACTCCTTTTGAGCTTGGTAATCTGTCACTTTCAATCTTAATAGCTTGTTTTAATGTTCTGGCAAAAGCTTTAAACAAGCTTTCTACTTTATGATGATCGTTAACACCTTCAGTTTCGATATGTAAAGTAATTGCCATTGCATAACTTAGTGAGTAAAAAAAGTGTTCAACCATTTGAGTACTCATATCGCCAACTTTTGGTGTAGTAAAATGTGCTGAGAAAACAAGATATGGTCGGCCCGAGATATCCATCGCGCATTTTGCTAAACATTCATCCATTGGAATGACTGAAGCATAACGTGTAATACCCCGTTTATCACCCAAAGCTTTTTTTAAAGCTTCGCCTAAGGCAAGTCCAGTATCTTCAATAGTATGATGATCGTCAACATGTAAATCACCTTTTACTTGAATATTGAGTTTAATTCCGCCATGCGTCGCTATTTGATCTAACATATGGTCAAAAAAACCAATACCGGTGTTGATTTGACTACCACCTTGACGATCAAGCCAGACTTCAACTAATATTTTAGTTTCCTTAGTATTACGTTCAACTTTAGCATAACGATCAGCTGTGGTTAGCCTTTGGGCTATTTCAGTCCAATTAAGTGTTTCGGGATTATAGTGCAATCCTTTTATTTGCATATTTTCGGCAAGTTGCATGTCGGTAAGTCTGTCACCAATTACATAACTATGCTCTTTATCTAATTTGCCACTGGTAAGATAAGGAAGAACCAGTTGTATTTTAGGTTTACGACACTGACAATTATCTTCAGGGAAATGAGGGCAGATCAAGACTTCTTCGAAGTTTACTCCTTGTGATGTAAATATTTGCATCATTAAATTATGCGGTCCATCAAAATCTTGTTGCGGATAACTTTTAGTGCCAAGTCCGTCTTGATTTGTGACCATGACTAATTTATAGCCTGCTGATTGGAGTTTAAGTAGGGCAGGAATAACATTAGGTTCAAAAGCCAATTTTTCAAAACGATCGACTTGAAAGTCAATAGGTGGTTCGGTAATTAATGTACCATCACGATCAATAAATAAATATTTTTGTAACATTATTGCTCCTATTTTATCGCTTTGAGTGCTGATATTACAGCTTCACATTCGGCTTGTGTGCCAATAGATATTCGAATAATATTTTTTTGTCCAATGGATTTGCTTTGATCTCGCAAAATGATACCTTGATTCCAAAGGATGTTAAATACATCTTTATCATCTTGGAATTTAACACATAAATAATTAGATCGACTAGGATAAACTTTTTCTACAATCGATAATTGATTCAGTGCGTTTGCAAATTTTTCTTTTTGGTTATTGAGATTGATAACGTGAAGTTTCATGGTATTTATGCCGTCTTTACTTAAAGCTTGAGCGGCAATGTCTGCTACTGGGGTGGCTAACGGATAGGGAGCAATGACCTTTTGTAAAGCATCGATCACCGGTTTATTAGCGATGGTAAACCCGCAGCGTAATCCTGCCAAAGCAAATGCTTTAGATAAAGTCCGTAAAATCACTAAATGTGGATAGGTAGCTAACCATTTGATTACAGAAGATTCAGGTGAAAACTCGATATAAGCCTCATCAATGACAACCAGCGCACGGTCTTTTGCCATATTAAGTAATGATTTAATATCATCAGGATTAATTAAGTTGCCAGTTGGATTATTTGGTGAACAGACATAAATTAATTTTACGCTATCAAGATTTTGTTTAATTGCGTCAAGATCGAGTTGCCAATCTGCTTTAGTAGGGACTGTTTTGGTTTGAATTCCGAGTGTTTCAGCGCTAACTTGATACATACCATAAGTTGGCGGGCAATATAAAATACTATCTTGTTTTGGCTCACAAAATGCTCGCATTAAAAGTTCAATCGCTTCATCTGCCCCTCGACTGACAATTAATTGTTCATTAGTGACTCCTGCATACTGCGCATATCGGCTAATTACCTGTTCAGGTTGTGGTTCTGGATAGCGATTTAAGGTTTGTTCAGTTAATTCAAAATGAGGCGCAACAGGGTATTCGTTAGCGTTAAGCCATACATCACCTTTACCACCAATACGACGGGCGGATTGATATGGGGTCAGTTTTTGCACATTCTTTCTGACTAGTTGATTAATGTCCATTGTTTATCCCTAATTTTACTTGGTTGTATTTAGTGTCGCTAATCGTAAACTAACAGCTTGTTTATGAGCGGTAAGCTGCTCTGCTTCTGCCATGAGTTCAACAGCATGGCCAATTTCTTTCAACCCTTCTTTAGTGAGTTTTTGCACTGTCATGCGTTTTTGAAAATCAGCCAGTCCAAGGCTTGAGTAAGTTGCTGTGTAACCATAAGTGGGTAGTACGTGGTTGGTACCCGATGCATAATCACCAGCAGATTCCGGCGACCAATCACCTAAAAAGATTGATCCAGCACTGTTTATTTTATCAACTAAGTCATCTGCATTTCGGGTTTGTATAATTAAGTGTTCTGGCCCATAGCGATTACTAATTGTTACACATTCTTCTAAATCTTTAGTCACAATCAAACGGCTTTCTTGTAAAGCTTTTTGGGCGATCTCATGTCGTGATAATGTACTAAGTTGTTTGTCCACTTCAGTGGATACTGCTTGTGCGATTTTTTCATCAGGGGTAAGCAAAACCACTTGTGAATCCGGGCCATGCTCTGCTTGAGATAATAGATCGGCTGCGATAAAGGCTGGATTAGCCAAACTATCAGCAATAACTAAAACCTCAGAAGGGCCTGCTGGCATATCAATAGCAGCACCATCAAGGCGTTGACTCACTTGGCGTTTAGCTTCGGTCACAAAAGCATTACCGGGTCCAAAAAGTTTATCAACTTTAGGGACTGATTCTGTGCCAAATGCCATTGCCGCGATAGCTTGGGCTCCACCTAATTGATAAATTTCACTTATGCCACAAAGTTCAGCAGCATATAAAATTTCGTCAGCGATTGGGGGGGGCGAACATAAAATTACTTTACGACATCCGGCAATTTTTGCTGGAGTGGCCAACATTAATACCGTTGAAAATAAGGGGGCTGAACCACCTGGAATGTATAACCCTACTGAATCAATGGGTCGAGTGACTAGTTGACATTTTATGCCTGGCATCGTTTCAACATTGATGACAGGTTTAACTTGGGCTTGATGGAACTTTTTGATATTTGATACAGCTAACTGCATGGCTTGTTTCAGTTCTTGATTCACTCGAGCAGTTGCCGCTTTTATTTCAGCTTCAGTTAATTTTATTTGTTTAATTTGGACTTTATCAAATTTATTACTAAGTGCTATTAGCGCCTTATCACCGTCTTGTTTTACTTGTTCTAAAATTGTCGTAACAGCTTGACTGATAGTATCTGATGCAGCAATGGCAGGTCGCATGAGTAGTGCTTGCTGTTGTTTATCTGAACATTGTTGCCAATATGAGATTTTCATTTTATTACTCCATCATTTTTTCAATTGGTAATACCAGAATAGAGCTGGCGCCTAATGCTTTTAGTTTTTCCATGGTTTCCCAAAACAGTGACTCACTGCTAACCATGTGCAACGCAACTCGATTTTGTTCGCCCGTCAACGGGAGGATTGTTGGATTTTCCGCACCAGGTAACAGGGCGACAACTTGGTCTAACACTTCAGTTGGAGCATGTAACATTATATATTTTGATTCTCGTGCTTGAATAACACCTTGAATGCGTGTCATTATTTTATCGATTAAGGCTTGTTTGACTTGTGGCATTTCACCTTGTCGCTGAATCAGGCACGCTTTAGATTGGTAAATAATTTCAATTTCTTGTAAACCGTTAGCTTCTAATGTGGCGCCACTAGAGACAAGATCGCAAATCACATCGGCAAGCCCAGCGCGTGGTGCGACTTCGACCGAACCATTTAGCAAGCAAGTTTTAAAGTTGACGTTGTACTGAGATAGATAACGACGCAATAAGTGTGGGTAAGTAGTGGCAATTCGCAAATCATTTAAACATTCAGGACCAGTATAGTCAAAATCACGCGGCGCGGCGATTGATAAACGGCAGCCCCCAAAATCTAAACGACGTAATTTTTTATATTGTGGATTTTCACCTTCTGCTTGACGGTCGAGTACTTCTTCCTCTAAAACGTTTTCACCAACAATACCAATATCTACGACTCCATCAATTACCAAACCAGGTATATCGTCATCACGAACACGTAAAATATCAATTGGCATATTTTCAGCAAAAGCAATTAGACGTTGTTCTTGAAGATTAATTTTAATACCACACTGTGCAAGCAATTTTTTTGACTCATCACTTAAGCGTCCCGATTTCTGCATAGCAATGCGTAAACGTGAATTATCCAACATATTTATTCTCCAACTTAACCAAAATTTATCAACTAAAAACAAAAAACCCTCGGAAGTTTGATCTTCCGAGGGTTTTCTATTTGCTTTTGCGTTATCACCGGAAGATCAAATGTCTTCCAGCACCTATCGCCCGAAGACTATTCAGGAATGATGATGGTGATGATGTTTAATAACTAAAGCGCAAAAACAATTCATAAAATAAACCAATAATTTAATTGACTATAAAAACTGTTGTACAAAATATAACAGTTTTTGCTTACTGGCAACTGTTTTTTTAGTTTTGATCAAAAAAATCTAAAAAAAATTTACTTTAAGGTCGATTTGACATGTTTAGTGTGAATAAACATGACCATTTTATATAATATTTTTTAGCTGGTGACTGACCTTATAACGACAAAAATATTCTAATTTTTCTAAAAAAGTTGTTAGTGCTTGGGTATCAAAACAACTTTTTATAAAATAACAGCCATCTCCAGTAATTTTATAAAATTCAATTATTTCGTGATAAGATTTAATTAGCTGCTCGAAAGATTCAAATTGATTCGTGTTCATGTAAATAGTGATGAATTGCAGATGTTTGGTTTTTTCTTTGATTGTAAATTTTTCAATGATACCTTTAATTTGTAACTCTACTACTCGTTGACCTACTGCTTGACCAGACAGATAGATTTTTTCACCAATCTCTTTCCAGGATTGTCGACTGTTATTTTTAAGTTCATTTAAAATAGCTCGATCTTTTTTATCCATTTTTTCACGCTGAAAGTTAATTTATCTAAATGCTTTCAATACACTATGTTCGGCAATGACAAATTATCGCATAATTTAGTTGTATAAAACAATGACAGGAGAAAACAGTGAAACAAGGATTAGTAATTATTGATGTACAAAATGACTATTTTCCGCAAGGTAAATTTACATTAGTTGATACTGAACGTGTTCTAAACAACATCTTAACAATACAAAAATATTTTACCGAAAATGGCTTACCCATTTTTTATATTCAACATATTAAATTAGATCCTAATGCAACTTTTTTTGCCAAAGGGAGTCATGGTGCCGAAATTCACCCAGATTTGCTAGCTTCGAGCAATCAATATAAGCAAATTATACAAAAGTCTTATCCAAATAGTTTTTTTCAAACCGATTTACAACAAAAATTACAGCAGCAAAATGTTAAACAATTAGTTATTTGTGGCATGATGAGTCATATGTGTATTGACTCCACGACACGTTGTGCCAGCGAATTAGGTTATCAACCAATATTGATTGATGATGCTTGTACTACTCGGGATCTTGAGTTCAATGGTGAATTGATACCGGCTAAAACTGTCCATAACAGTTTTATGTCTGCTTTAATGAATTTTGCATCTGTAATGAGTTGTAAAAAGTTTATTCAGATTAGTTAAAGTTATAGAATAAATAATCATTAAATCGATTCTTTTGATGCTTCTATTGAATTTTATTGTTTATTTGCAATGTGATATAATTTAACTATATGAAAATAGGTTATTTGTTATAAGAATTAGTCATGTTGCATCCTTCAGATCATACCGATAGCTATATATTTGTATGGTTATTTATGTTTCCTTTCTTTTATTTACCGTATTTAAGTGCTTTTTTGTTTTTTGGGATTAGATATCATTGGTTTGTTAAATATTGTTTAGTCATTTTTATTGGTTTAATTTACTTTGACATGTTTGATTATATCTATATGGATATTGGTGTGATGGTATTAGTACTGTTATCCATTTTTACTATTCTTTTTCCGATCATAATTCGATACCATCGTGCTCACAGGTTAAATAAATCTAATAACTATAAAGTTGATTTGTATCGTTGTACTCAAGTTGCGACATTAATTATCATTGGATGGTTATCATATAGTCTATGTTATAGGGAATTTTCGCTTTTATTATTTCCAACGACAGGCATTCTTTTTGCCTTTGCAATTCGATATTATCAATTACATAGAAAAACGTACCAAGGTAAAAAACAGAAATTTTTTGATGTGATCTATTTTATCTTACCGTTTTTGTCTACATGTTTTTGGCCTGTTTATCTGATTATCCCTACTATGATTGAGTAAACTTCTAAATAATGCATGTAAACAAAGTAGCGGTTAGTCTTTTTTCTAACGATACGATTTATCGTATTTATCCCAAGTAGGGTTATGATGCAAAGTTTGGGATAAATTATATCGATGTTTCAACTGTCAATTTTTATGATTGGCTAACCACAGTAAATCAAAAAAATTATTATAATAACGCGGTAACATAAGGGGGATAAACCTAAGCAATTAAGCTTAAATTGTCCCATGATATTGCCCACAGTAATTGGGCATGAACAACGTGGTAAAGTGATTAAAAAAAGCACACAAAGCACACAAAATTGTTAGCGCTATTATTGAAGAGATGAGCGTAAATTAATTTTTTTAATATTTTCATCTAACTGTATTAGGAAAGGCAATAAGCTTGTTGCTTAATTTTGCCTTTCCCCCTGTTTTTTCTTATTAACTTTTTAATTTATTGTTTGATTTTTATAGCTGATTGATTAATTTATACCTTTTAGGTAAAAGGCTAAAGCATCCAGTACCTAATAGCAATAAACTTAATGCTGTCATTGCCATAAATGCAGGATATTCAAAGCCGCCACCCGTATTAGTAAACATCCATCCATTTGCTGAATGAATATAAGTAATAACAACCATCTGAATTACGGCTAAAAAGCTGACTAAGCGTGTTAAGATCCCTAACAATAATAAAACACCACTCCCAATTTCAAACAAAATAGTTAAATACCCCACAAAACCCGGAAAACCAAGTGACTCAAAGTATTGGGCTGTGCCCGCAGGGGTAAACACAACTAATTTAGTAAAACCATGCGCTAAAAACATGACACCAAGCGTAATGCGTAAAATAAGTGAGGCTAAATCAATTCGATATTGTTTCATTTTATTTTTCCTATATGTTAACAATTATTATCATTTAAATGGTAAGTTCATCATAATAGTTATTTATTTGTAGATAAATAAGCTATTATGTGACTTATTGTCTCATTAAGTGGAACAATTACTTGACTAGGTGAAAATGGATGAATAAATCAAATAAATTTTTGGAGATGACAGTTTTTGTCACCGTTGTTGATTGTAACAGTTTTATTGAAGCAGCGGGTAAATTAAATTTGTCTAAACAAGCGGTATCGCGTTATATTCAAGCTTTAGAAGATCGCCTACAAGTAAGATTATTACAACGTACAACACGTAATATGGTTGTAACTAATGAAGGACAAACCTTTTACTGGCAAGCAAAAGCCATTATTAATGCTACACTAGAAGCAGAAGAAAGTCTGAGTTTAAAGCAAGCTAGCCCACAAGGTATTTTACGCGTTAATGTTCCTGTTAGTTTTGGTGTTTTGCATTTAGCACCATTATGGCAAAAATTTAGCAAAAAATATCCTCAAATCATTTTAGATATCACTCTATCAGATCGCTTTGTTAACTTATTGGAAGAGGGATATGACCTAGCTATTCGAATTGGTAATTTAGACAATTCTTCTTTAATTAGTCGTAAATTAGCTACAACTAAAATGATTGTAGCCGCTTCTCCTAATTATATTGCTCATTATGGCATGCCAATTAATCCAGATGATCTTAAACAACATAAAATTATTATGTACAGTCACTGGGCAAAAAAAGAGCAATGGAATTTTTATCAAAATAATCGCTGTTATTCGGTAAATTTGAGTGCAAATGTCTATTGTAATAATGGCGATACATGCCGACAAATAATACTTCAAGGTGGTGGTATTTCAAAGCAGCCAGACTTCATTATTGGTCAAGATGTTAAAGCCGGCCAGTTAGTTTCGGTTTTAACTAATTATTATGTTGAAGATTATAATATTTATGCAATGTATCCAAGCCGTAAATTATTACCACTTCGTACTCGTTGCTTAATCGACTTTTTAATCAGTGAGCTTGAACATGTACAGTGGTAAAGTTGTTGTTGAAAAAAACGATACTATTTGAAAAAAATAGATAAATAATATAATGTATACATAAAATGATTAAAGTCATATTTTGTTATAAATAATGTTATAACACAACAATGTATTAGGAAATTTTCATGAGTATTTTGTCTAGACTGTTTACTTTTAAAAAAAGTAATGTAGCGCAATCAGACAGTGTGATCATTGAAAATTCCGCTATAAAAAATCCGCTTTCATTAACTATTTTAGTTGATCGTACTCTCTCTTTTGATTTCAATAAATTAACTCGATCTCTAGGCAAAGTTGATTCTTCAATGAAGAAAGTCAAGTTCCAGTCTTTGCCTTGTGGCAAGGGTGAAGCATTTAATGCTTTAGCGAGTTGGAACCAACATTTAATTAAAGTTGTTGGTTTTGATACGGCTTGCTCACCCGAGGTAGTAAAGCAAAGTATTGAATTTGCCAAGGATAATCAAGATTTAATTCAAACGATTAAAAATCATAATAGCCATATTATAATCTCTTATCATGGTTATGAAGACGATCTTATTAAACAGTATTTGATATTAACGCAATTTGCTATTGGCTTTGAACATTTTAATATGGTAGGGCTACTTAACCTAAAGGCACATACTATTTTGTCAACTCATGTGGTTAGTGCGTTAGTCGAGAGTGATAATGGGATTGAATTACTTTGTGAATGTTTACCCCTATTTTTTGTCGGTTTTAAAGCCATGAAAGTAGATATTCATACTGGCATCTGTATGCGAACTTATGGTGCTGGTCAGCTAGGATTTCCCGATTTTGCTGCGTTTGCTGAAAGTTTTGATGAAACTGATAAATACCTAAATATATTCAATAAGTTATTATTGTATTTGCATCAGACTCATGCAGAAATAGCAGCAGGGCATACTATCGAAGATGATCGCGGTAAAATAATGCTTTTGCGTGAACCCTCAGCAGAAGAGGGCTTTTTAAAAGATGGAAGTTTGGTATTAGTGGCGCAATATCGTAAAGTATAATTCTCAATAACATCCTGCACTAATGACAATTTAGTGCTTATTTTTTGATTGTATATGATAAAGGAAGGTATCAATGAATTTTTTTTCACGTCTTTTTGGTAAAAAAAACAAATCAATGTTAGAGAGTGGCACATTAGTGGCTAATCCAAATATTGACAATGCCATAAGCCTAAGTGTTTTGTTTAAGGGCAAATTGGATTTTGATAAAAATCAATTAAAAGAAGCGCTACTTAAGATAGATCCTTCAATAAAAAATATTCAATATGAAACACCATTCGAGCAATTAGATGGAGGATGTTACTTGTTAATTGGTTGGGATAAACATGTTATTCAATTAATTGGTATGAATCATCCTTATCCTGCCAATGCGTTAGAGCCTTGTATTGCCTCAGCACATTATAGCCAAGATATCAAAGAACAAGTTCGTCATCACGATAGTCATTTAATGTTATTTTATAAAGGCTATGAGCAAGATGTCCTCGAACAATATTTAGCATTGGCGCGTTTAGCAGCAAGTTTTGCAACGTTTAATGCGTTAGCCGTCATAAATGAGCAAGCTCATACTTCTTTCCCAATTGAATCACTGTTAGAATTAGTTACTGATGAAGATGGAATTGATTTACTATCCACTTCTTTACCAACATTGTTCTGTGGGTTTGTTAAATATCAAGTAGAAAACGTCGACGGTGTCTGGATGCGTACCTATGGTGCCGATGCATTTGGGCTGCCAGATTTTGCTGTATTAGCGAAAAGTCATGATGAAAGCGAATACTACTTTACGTTATTTAGTAATGTGCTCAATTATTTACGTGAAAGTGGTGCAACCATGGTTGCGGGCGATACAATGGAATGTGGCGATGACAAAATGATGTCTCTACGCGCACCAAATAATGATGAATCTTTCCTAAAAGATGAAGGTAATGTGCTCGTTGTTGAAATCCATGATAGTCAAGTTAATTCTTAATTGAATGACTCACTCATTTGCGATGACATTATCAACGTAATGGTTTTTATCATTTTTAATTTCATTATCTATGATTAAATAAATTAAAAAATCATTATAAATTTATGAAAAATGATATCACTTAGCATTGATATCATTTTTTCATGGTAATGACAATATCGCCAGGACTAAGTCGAATATGTTTGCCATGATATTGGTATTCTATCCATAAATTCGGATTGTTCGATTCACAATCATTCATGATTCGGAATTCACTGTAACCGGTGTGCTGATCCAAAATGGGCAAAATGTTGTCAATATGACCTTGAAAATCATGTTTATCGAGATAAATAATTAACTGTTTTATTAACGCTAACTTTCGATCAAATACAGAATGATGTTTCTGATATGATTCAATAAAATTAAGAATGTCTAGCATTTGCTACCTTTATACGAAGTTAAATCAAGTTATTATGTGTAGTTATACTTGGCCTTTTATCTGTTATCAATTATTTTATCAAATTTGATTGAATCTTTATCTCGATCTTTTGGGTACTATGGCTATACGTATTTTATAAAGAATATTGCTTGAGGTATTTAATGTTAAAGTAACGGCTCTAGGATGATTGAGCCGTTCTTTAATAATTTTGTGCAGTTTTTGGCGATTATAGATTAACGACGAATCGCTTTAAATTGCTGGGTGGTCTGTTTTAGAGCAATTTCGGTCGGTAAACGTTCCATTGAGCTTGCACCATAGAAACCATTACAATCTGGACAATTTTGTAAAATATACTCAGCATCTTCAGGGGTTGCAATTGGACCACCATGACATAGTATGATGATATCAGGTCGAATTGCCTTCGCTGCTTTTGCCCATTGATTAATTAGTGGTACACAGTCAGCAAGTTTTAGTGCAGTTTCTGCCCCGATACTTCCGCCGGTTGTTAGTCCCATATGAGGTACTAAAATATCTGCGCCGGCTTTTGCCATATCAATAGCATTTTGTTCACTAAATACATAAGGTGTTGTCAGTAAATCTTTTTGATTTGCTTGACGAATCATCTCAACTTCTAACGCATACCCCATGCCTGTTTCTTCAAGATTTGCCCTAAAGTTACCATCGATTAAACCAACAGTTGGAAAGTTTTGTACTCCCGCAAAACCGGTTTCTTTTAATTTATCTAAAAACTGATCAAATTGACAAAATGGGTCTGTACCATTTACGCCAGCTAGCACAGGGGTATTTTTAACTACCGGTAACACTTCTTTTGCCATATCCATAACAATTTCGTTGGCATTACCATAAGCGAGTAAACCGGCTAATGATCCTCTTCCCGCCATGCGATAACGTCCAGAATTATAGATAACAATGAGATCGATGCCTCCTGCTTCTTCACATTTTGCCGATAATCCTGTACCTGCTCCTCCACCTATGATTGGTTGACCTTTAGCAATCATATCGTGAAATTTTTTTAATAACTGTGCGCGTTTACTTGCCATAATTCTCTCCATTTATTTCATTATTTTTTTAAATTCATTGATAATTAGATCACAAAACTGTGGTGAGTTTATGTGATAAGGAACTTTAATTAATCGTCTTTTTTCGGTGACCATATACGTTTTTTCGAACTCTTCAATAAAGGCTTTGTTAGCGTCAGGTGACCAAAACGCACCGCCTTTTATATCTAAGGCTGAAAATCCTTCTTCGGGGATGATAAAGGTGACATATCCTTGGCATTGGTTAAGTTTATTTGCAATCCAATTCGCCATTTGTTGATTTTCTTCTGGTGTGGTTCTCATTAATGTTACTTGCGGATTGTGTGGATAGAACAATCGATTTTGATATTTTTCAGGAATGGTATCAGGGCTTGCAAAATTAACCATATCGAGTGCCCCACAAGATCCAATATAAGGTATTTGGCTTCTAGCTATCGCATCAAAACGATCATCATCGCAAGCCAATACACCGCCAAATAAATAGTCGCATACTTCGGTTGTTGTAATGTCAAGCACGCCATGTAAAAGGTGGCTATCGGCTAATTTTTCCATTGCCTTTCCACCACTACCAGTGGCATGAAAAATTAAGCAATCATATTGATCATGAAGCTGAGCTGAAACAGATTGTACACATGGCGTTGTCACACCGAACATCGTTAACCCTATCGCTGGTTTATCTTCGACCAATTCTTGCTTTTTAAATAATATTGAACCAGCGATAAAGTTTGCTGCATTGCTTAAAATTTTTCTTGAGATAACGTTTATCCCGGCAATATCAGTAACTGAGTACATCATGGCAATATCACTAGCACCGATATAACCCGAAATGTCACCCGATGCCATGGTTGATACCATCAATTTAGGTATACCAATTGCTAATGACTGCATAGCCGGTGTGATTAATGCTGTGCCGCCTGAACCGCCCAACCCCAGTATTGCACCAATATCGTTTTGTTTAGATAAAAATAGCTCAAAAGCTTTCGCCATTGCGACAATGGCTTTTCCTCTATCTCCACAAAAAACAGCACCACTACCTTCAGGATGAAAACTAGCAATCAGACTGGCACTGACATCAGCTAGATGATTAAAAGCATGGGGCTGCGTTGATAAGTCGACAATTTTACAGCTTAAATTTTTTTCAGCGAGCAGGTTTTTAATATAAACAATTTCTTCCCCTTTGGTATCAAGTGTCGATACTAAATAAATCATATTGTTAGATGTCATTTATCCCTCCTTTATGGATAAATTAAAATTCGATACTTTGACCTATGGGGTGATAGTCTGCCACATATTATAAATCAAAAATGAGACTTTAGTCTCATTTTTGTTAAATCATAAAATTTATTGAATACCAAAAATTGAAGTATGATATATACATTAAAAATGTAATTAGAAAATTGACCGTATGACTCATAACAGCTTAGCTTCATCACCTAAATATAGCGGTGTGAAAAAACGAACGTTTGATCGTTTAATCAATACTGCACTAAATGCCCTAGAGCAGGGGTGTGAACTGACGATTACTGAACTTGCAGATAAATCGGGCATATCTAGAGCCACAGCTTATCGTTACTTTCCAACTCAAAGCGACTTAATTGCTGCTGTTGTAGAAAGCGCATTAGAGCCGATCTTTAACTGGCAATCAGATAATCAAGATCCAGATCAACAAATATTGGATTTTTTAGCTTTTGCCTTTCCACAAATGTTAAAACATGAAGGGGCACTTCGTGCAGCATTAAGAATTTCATTACAACAATGGGCAGCAGAAAGAACAACTTTATCTCAACAAAGTGATAAATTAGTTCGTGGTAATCGGAAGGAGATTTTATCAACTATTTTAAAACCGCTTAAATCTCAAATGCCTGAACAAATCTATAATAATGTTTTGCATGCGATTTCGGTTATTTATGGGTCAGAAATATTTTTAGTGCTTAAAGATATCTGGAAACTCGATAACCAACAGGTAGTATCTTTGTCACAATGGATGGCTAAAGCAGTTATTAATCAAGCTAAACAAGATGCGCTAAAAACTCAATAAACGCAGTATGCTATCCGCTCAACGCTCTAATTAATGGAACTACATTAAAGTTTATTGAATATGTTGATAATGATATTAATCTACAATAAAAGTGTATTATTAGCGCAAAGTAAAATGATAAAAAATACCTTAGCTTTATCTGCACCTATCAAAGTGAGAACATCAACTTAGCTTAATTAAAACAAACAAAAACGTTAAAAGCATATTGGAAAACAGATAGTGCTTATTGCCTTATCTTTTTCCAACAATAAAATTGAAAATAGTATTGAGTATGTAATGCTGATTACCTCTAAACTTAAAGTGCTATGATTTATTATCCAGCGTGTTTATATGTAGACCAACCTAAAATAACTAGATGCAACTAGGCTTTTATCCGCAAAAATGATAATAACAAGTAAAACGCTAGCACGCTAAAACTTAGTACAGACTTTTATTCAATAGTGATTGATGAAGAAGAGGGAAAAATTAAAAATAAATCTGTGGGATTTGCCTCATCCGGTTGTTGTTGTTTATTAAGTTGTTTAATCGACTATGGCTAACTTGTTATATAGCACAAGTTTAATGATTACCGTCTAACAATTTTGATAGCATTTGATGAAAAATTGCAGTGTTATTGCCCAATACCGAAAAAAATTGATTATCGATCTCTTCTACTAAAGATACTGTTTCATTGGCTTTATCTAAACCACTTTGTGTCAAATTAATACGTTTTGCTCGGCTATCTTTGATTGAGGTGGATCGGTTTACTAACCCTTTTTTTTCTAAATTATCTAAAATTTGCGAAATTGTCATGACATCAATATTGGTTTTGGTCGCTAATATTACTTGGGTTATTTCGTCATCAGATTGGGAAAGATAAGCAAGCGTTGCCAGTACAATAAATTGGGGGTGAGTAATCGCGTATTTTTTTAGACATTGTTTAATTTTGGTCTGCCAGGACGAATAAGTTCGCATAAAGACAAATCCTAATGAGTCAGCGTCTTTTACAAATTGTGTGTGAAACTTATTGTCCTGAATCATCATTTACCTTTCAACTAAATTTTTTAATGCATATGTTTTGTCAATAATATCATCAGACAGTTGTTTTATGAAATGATAAGATGCACTATCCGCTACGTTTTGATTAGGCTTTAATGATATTTCTGATTTTAATGCATATTGATTTGTTGCAATTGACACAATTTGATGTGAAAAATAGAAAACACCCATATCAGGCATCTTAAATTGTTCAGTAAATTCTTGATTAACGATAACCTTTGATAAAGTAACGGGCATTTCTGGTGTATTTTGTAATTTAAATATACCTTCTGCACCCGTTTTCATCTCACCGAATAATTTAAAATCCTCCAGATCGGTTTCCCACAATTTTCTTAAAGATAAATCAACATAATATTGCCATACGTGTTCAGGTTTAGCCGTAGTAGGGAGTAAAAACGAGGTTGTAATAGTATTCATAGTGTTCTTCCATGATTTTAATAAGTGTTATTATTATAAGTATACATATTAAATTAGTAAAGTATATTCTTGGAATTTTTTATTATTAATAACGGTACAATAATTGATTGATTAATTCGTTGAATACCAGCTAGATTTTTGCCGTAGCGATTTATTTATCATTTAGGTTTTAAATTAAATTATCTACGGCATACTCATGTTTGCCTATCTAAACCTGTTATTTTGTCAATTAAGGCTTTTATAATGTAAATTAAATGGTTTTTATGGTGGAAAACTCTTGTAAAGAGTAATGGTTAAAAAAATGGTTAACATTTGATTTTAAATGTTTTATAGGTAGATTGCACGATAAGTGTCATGCATGTCATTATCCATTACATTTAATAAACAGTACTAAATAGCTGACAAGTATTGATTAATAGTTTTGGTTTTTAGCACTTTTATCGTAGAATGCCCAGCAATATTTTAACTATATATACCTAGTGATGAATCTAATTATGTTAAGCATTCATTATGCTAGTTAGACTTTCACTTTATCAAATCAGATTTGCTTTTAAACTTAGTAATTCGTAATAAAATTGTTTATTGATCAAATAAGACAAATATTAAGCTCATCAAAATCGTTGATCTTTGCTTAGTATTTGAAAGCAACACATTTTAAATAGTACTTTAATATCAGTTGTAGATTATCCCTATTAATTTTATGTTCAACGTGAACTAAAAATGTTAATTGTCAATTTTTTTGAAATATCCTAGGAGATAAGCAATGAGAGAGGATAGTAGTATCTATAATGGTATAAGCCAAATTTTACTTAATGTCGCGCCAATAGAAGCGAAAAAAGTGATTATGAAAGCTAAATTCTTATCAAATGATCAGCGTTGCCATTATGAATATGATTATATCAACGATCTTAATGAAAGAAATTGGTTTACGACCCCAAGATATGTGAATCTAGGAATATTAAGTTATCTAATCAAATTAAGGCAATTTCATCTCGATAATAATTTAACTAACGGTAAGACAATATGGACAGGATGTGAATTGATGATTGATTTAGATAAAAATAGAGTAAATATTAATTTTATGTACGATTAAATGACCAAGCAACTAAAAAGATCCCAAAAAAAGATCTTTTTAGTTGTTTAAACTCACCCTTGTATGATGTTAACGCTATATTTATTGATTTAACTTTGTTTGCATAAAATAAATATTCGCAGTTAACTATGAATTTTCTTTAAACTTGTCATTAAACAGCTAATAGTAAACTTGGTAATTTAATGACCAAATAAGGTTACGCCGGTAAAACTCAAAATGATTAATGATATTGTAGCTGCTGCTGATATTGTTCATCATTAACTAATAATAAGCATGTATCACTTTCTGAAACAGCTTTTTGTAAGCGCTGTTTATCTTGTTCATTCAAATTATGAATACAAGCAGCAATATAGCTACAAGTTTTGCTTTGCAGGGCTTTTTCGATAGTTGCAATTAAATTTTCATTTTTCAAATTTGCTAATTGAATTACTTTTTGTTTATCAAGCCCAGCTGTATTAAACCATGAACGTTTTAACATCGGTCTATCTGAAAGCCATAATTGCCATTTTTTGGCTTTATTTAATGATTTTAATAAAGATTGCTGTTGTTGTAATAATTGTTGAAAAGGTGATTCAAAATCAACCGCAATAAGTTGTGGAGTTGAATGTTCAATAAACATAATAACCTCTAAACTGTATTTATATACAGTGTATATTAATACAGTATTTTGCGGTTGTAAACTCTGTTTGATGATTCTTTTAAGGTAAATTTGTTAAAATAAAAATTAAGAACGAAAATATTGATAAGACAAAATACCTAAAAAAGTCATTAATATTGAACCAATAACGTGAACAGCAATGGTTGTTAGTGCCCAAGTTATTTTACCTTCTTGTATAAAGTTAACTATTTCGGCTGAAAATGTTGAAAAGGTCGATAAACCACCACAAAAACCAGTAATAACCAGTAGCCGCCATTCTGCTGAAAGATGACTATGCGTAAAAAAAGCAATAGCAAAACCGATAACGTAACCAGCAATCAGATTAGACAATAAGGTACCAATAGGAATGGCAAAGGCAATCACATTTAATTTTAATGATAAAAACCATCTCAATAATCCTCCAGCCACAGAACCCACTGAAATAGCTAAAATAAGTTTTAACATATAAATATCCTTACAAATTCGATAGTTTTATTTAATGATGCTTTATCTGTTTTGTTGACAATAGTGATTAACTATAACCGAGATCATAACAAAATGTATACCACGGGTTATAATCTTATTATTAGCTAAGCAATAAAATTATATGAGACTTTATTTCGATGATTTAATCATCTTCAGGACCAATAATTCAATGACAATTAAGGCAAATAGCTGTCTATAAATAAGCTCTATTTTATTTTCTTAGCGTTACTATCCTGTTTAGTCAATTTATTACTATTTTCAGTCAAAAATATGCAATTAAGCTTGTTTTTGTACCATAAATGACGCATGGATTAGTGGCAAACTGTTTAAACATATTATTTTATAGGGCTTTCAAACTCGGTTAACTATGCTATTTCTAGCTAATTTTGTACTAAATAAGTTAAAATAATAACGAATAACCGTTTTTTATTAAGGATACATTATGTTTACAGGAATTGTGCAAGGTGTGGGGCAAATTATTGATATTATCGATCACGATAAACTACGCACTTATAAGGTTAAATTGCCTGATGAGCTAAATCACAATTTGAAAATTGGCGCGTCTATTGCCAATGATGGTTGTTGCTTAACTGTGACCGGTTTTGAACAAGATTGGGTGTCGTTTGACATTATGCAAGAAACCTTAGCACTTACCACATTGGGCGCTAAAAAAATTAATGATTACGTTAATATTGAGCGTAGTGCAAAATATGGTGATGAAATAGGAGGGCATGTTATGTCCGGACATATTTCTTGTGTGGCAACCATTACCGATATTCAAAAAACAGCAACTAATTGTCAAATGACTTTAGCTATGCCAGCCCAATTTATGAAATATGTGCTCTATAAAGGATTTATTGGTGTTGATGGTGCCAGCTTAACTGTTGGTGATATACAGCAAAATTGTTTTAATTTACATCTTATTCCTGAAACATTAGCAATCACCACGTTAGATAGCAAAAAAATAGGTGATCATGTCAATATTGAAATAGATTCGCAAACACAAGCAATTGTTGATACCGTCGAACGAGTTCTAGCGGCAAGAACTTAAAACTAAGCCCATTTATTGTTGATATAAACCCATCAAATCCCTATTGATGGGCGATAAAACTTTACACTATTCATCTATCACATTTATCAATAGGTTTTATAAGCTTAATGGTTTATTGATGATTTAATAACGCTGTTATTTCTACAATATCCTTTGGTGTGGTTTGGCAACATCCACCGATTAATTTTGCACCGAGTTTTGTCCATATATCAATTTGATTTGCAAAGGTACAGCAATGTTGATGGTTTTTATGCCATTGCTTGGTGTTAGGATCGTATTGTTCACCAGAATTAGGGTAAACAATAATAGGCTTAGTTGTAAGCTTACTTATTACCGCTAATGCTGGTGTGACTTTTTCTAACGCGATGCAATTAATGCCAACACTCACAATCTGATCGACGTTATTTAAATAGTTAATCACCTTTGATATAGGGGTACCATCACTTAAATGATTTTCATCTTTTAACGTTAAAGAAAACCAACAAGTTATAGTTGGGAATTGTGCAATAAGCTTGGTTAACGCTTGAATTTCAGGAAAAGAGGGTAACGTTTCACAAGCAAGAATATCGACTTTAGCCTCAATTAACGCTTTAATTCGCTCAAAATGGAATTGAATAAATTGCTGTTCAGTTAGTTGATAATCGCCGGTATATTCTGAACCATCCGCCAAATAAGCACCATAAGGGCCGACTGAGCCTGCAATTAGCAGTGGCTTATTATCAGTTAGCTCATTTAAATAACGTTGTTTGGCTTGCTTAGCAAGTTCAACACTTGTTTTGATTAAGGCTATGGACTGTTTTAAATCAAGGCCTTTTTTTGCAAACCCGAGCGGAGTAGCTTGATAACTCGCCGTGATAGCACAATCAGCGCCAGCTTTAAAATATTCATAATGGACTTGACTGATTAATTCGGGTTGCTCAATGAGCACTTTAGCAGACCACAAACTATCATTTAAATCACAACCACGTCGTTGTAGTTCGCTGGCAAGCGCACCATCAATAACAATATATTCTTTCTGCTTTAACAAAGCAGCTATGGGATTACAACTATTCATTGGTATGACTCTTTTTTTGATATTTTTCAGTGAAATGATGCGCAATAAAACAAACAATAACAAAAGGAATACCACAATATAATGCAATACGTTGCTCTGGATCGAAGGCGAGCCCCACACAGGCAATTAAGCATAATATAAAACCTAATATAGGCACAATTGGGTATAGTGGGGCTTTATATTTTAATGTTTTTAGCTCAGCGGCTGAAAGTTGTTTTCTAAAAAAGTAGTGTGAAGCACAAATGCTTAACCACACTGCAACTACGGCAAATCCGGAAATAGCAGTTAGTGCAACAAATACCGTATCGGGCGCAATAACACTTGAAAATAGTGCTAACAGCCCACCTAGCATACTGACGGCGATAGCAATAGTTGGAATGCCTTTACGAGTTAATTTGCTAAAGCATTTTGGCAAGGTACCTTGATTTGAAAGTGACCAAAGCATACGTCCCGATGCATATAACCCAGAGTTTGCTGCTGACAAAATTGCGGTTAAGATAACAAAATTAAAGAGATCAGCGGCATAAGGTAAACCAATATTTTCAAATACCATAACAAATGGACTTTTAATTACGCCAGCTTGATCCATTGGTAATAATGCGGCTAACACAAAAATAGTGCCGACAAAAAAGATAATCAATCTTAAAATTGTGGTTTTAATTGCTAACGGTATGCTTTTTTCAGGATTATGCGTTTCGCCAGCGGCAATGCCTATTAATTCGGTACCAGAAAAAGCAAAATTAACTGAAACCATCGTCATAATAATCGGAATAATTCCATTTGGAAACCAGCCATTATCAGTTATATTATGTAAAAAAGGCGCTGGCATGTCGTTTTTCATTGGAATAAAGCCAAATATTGCAGCTGAGCCAGCAATAATAAAGATAATAATGGTGACCACTTTAATTATTGAAAACCAAAATTCACTTTCCGCAAAAAATTGAGCAGTAATAATATTTAGAGCAAAAATCACGACACAGAAAATTAGACACCAAATCCAAACCGAAACATTAGGAAACCAATACTGCATACATAGGCCAGCAGCAGTAAAGCTAGAACCTAGTGCTACAGTCCAAGTTAACCAATAAAGCCAAGCAACAGTGTAGCCTGTGCCAGGACTGATAAATCGCGACGCATAAGTATGAAATGCGCCTGTTTCGGGCATGGCAACAGCCAGTTCCCCAAGACATAGCATGACTAAATAAACAACTAAAGCACCAATTAAATAGGCGATAATTGCGCCAACTGCGCCGGCTGTTGCGATAATATAACCTGTATTGAAAAATAACCCTGTACCAATCACGCCACCTAGCGATAGCATTATTAAATGCCGAGTTTTCATGGTACGTTTAAATTGATTTTCATTGTGAGAAGGGGAGTTTGTGTTCATAACCTGTTTTTACTTAATGATTTAAAAAACATTGCGCCAGAATTGACCGGCGCAATAGCTTATCTGTTATCAGATTTTATGTGATAGGTAATTATAGATTATTTAAAAATTCATCTTTAGCAATTGCTTTACCATTCACTAAAACCTCATCTTTATCTTTAGAAAAATCTATGTCAGAGAATACGCCTTTGATGTTGTCTTTATTAAATACGAATGTATCAGAACCACTTAAGAACATTTTTGCCATGATTTGAACTGTTTGGTTGGCTTTAGATAGTTGATCTGGCGTGACTTCGTTGCTTTTCGGGTTATCCATTTGTGCAGCAAAACGGGCCATGACATCAAATGGTGCATATAGGCTAAATTGCAATGCATTAATATTATCAATATCGCTGATGGTTAAATCATCACTGTCAACACCAGAAATATCAATATTTGCGGTCATATTTATGTCGCCACTAGCATTGTGAAAATTAAACTTATTCAACGTTACTTTAGTATTAGCTGGATTGCTAGAAGCGTCACTATTATAATTATATAAGCCATTTATATTTGAAAAAATAAATCTTTTATCAACACCTTTAAAATCCAGATCTAAAAGGGTTGAGCCTAAGTTTTGTTGACCAAAAATGATAGAACCAATTGTTGATTTTGTTGAACCATCGACAGTATTGGTTGAGTTAACTGAGGATTTTTGCTTCAAATCAAATTTTTGCAGTTCAACTTGTGACATTAAATTTGAATATTTGTCAGTTGGTATAAAGGTAAATTTATCAAACGTTGTTTCGATATCCATATTAACATCATTCGAATCAATGACACCTTTGCTATTAACATTACTGACTTCAACATTGCCCTGTATATCAAAATCATCCATAATAGTTTTAAAGTTATCAAAGCTAATCTCGTAATTTATCTTGCCTTTCTCACTATTTGGCTGTGCTGATAATTTTAATTTATTTAGTGAAATTGAATTATTATCATTTAATTGATAAACAAATTTGTCTAAATTAGCCGTACTTTTAATGCTTGATGCATCACTATTACTTTCAAATGTGTAGTTTCCTTCAGAAATATCGAGTTTACCGTCAAGCCCATCCCATTGAGCATTGGTCATGGTAATGGCTTTATTGGCCAATGCAACAGTCAAATATTGACCATAACTTACACCAGCATGCCCTGTAATAAGTGGCTTGTCACCAGCAAGTTTCCAAAGTTCAGGGTAGGCCTGTTCGGTCATTGTATAATCTATCCAAGCCATCTGTGGTGTTAAACAACCTTTGCTTAGCGCGGCAATTGGGAATGGACCATGATGGATGGTAATATCATCATTAAATAAATTGATGCTATCATTAGGGGAATCGATAGGCGATAGGGTAATGGTTAAATGCATTTTAGTTGAAAAAATATGCTTTTCATAATTGCTGTAAGCAAATTTCACGGTAAAATCATCTTGATATTTATTGGCAATTTCTGTTATTTGCTCTAACTTACTATCGATGTCTCTTTCAATGATATTACCTGTATACCATGCTGTGCCAACGTATCCAATTCCTAATATTGCAATAATACCAACTGCCAGTGTGCTTTTTTTCATTATATTTCTCTTTTAAATTAATGATGAATTATGTTGTTAAGCTTGATGTTTAGCAAAATCAACCAATAAATTTTTAATATATTCAATACGTTCAAGACGTTGTAATTCTGATTTCAACAATTTTAATCGATTTGTGCCCTCTAGGCGATAATTTTTTGGCTCTTTTTGAATCATTTCTATTAAATAATCGACCGAAATTTTATTGTTAGGGCCAAACTCGATGAAACCGCCTTTTTCACCCAATTCAATTTTAGTAATGCCAAGCTGGCTTGCATGATGACGAATTTTAGTAATGTCTAATAAAAACAAAACAGCATCGGGTAATTGACCAAAACGATCGCGCATTTCCACTTGAATATCGGTTAACTCATCTAAATCATCGACACTTGCGATGCGTTTATACAGGGATAGACGTGTGTTAACATCGGGAATAAAATCATCAGGAATTAATGTTGGTAAGCGTAATTCTATCTCGGTTTGTTGATTATTCAGTAAAGATTCGAGTGTTGGTTCTTTACCTTCCTTTAATGATTTAACGGCATCTTCAAGCAATTCGATATACAAATTAAAACCAATGGTCTCAATTTGCCCACTTTGATCACTGCCGAGCAATTCACCAGCACCACGAATCTCAAGATCGTGCGTTGCGAGGGCAAAACCTGCACCTAAATCTTCTAATGTGGCGATAGCGTCAAGCCGCTTTTTAGCATCTTTACTTAGTAATTTAGGGTGCGGCGTTAACAGATAAGCATAAGCTTGATGGTAAGAACGCCCAACGCGTCCGCGCAGTTGGTGTAATTGTGCCAGACCAAATTTATCTGCACGTTCAATGATAATGGTATTGGCGTTAGGAATGTCAATACCTGTTTCGACAATAGTTGTGCAGACTAGAAGATTAAATCGTTGATGATGAAAATCATTCATTATTCTTTCAAGATCGCGTTCATGCATTTGTCCATGACCAATTGCAATTCGGGCTTCCGGTACCAGTTCGGCTAGTTTTTCAGCGACTGCTTCGATATCTGATACATCATTATGTAAATAGTAGATCTGACCACCACGTAAAATTTCTCGTAAAATGGCTTCACGAATAACTAAATCGTCGTATTCCCGGACAAACGTTTTTACAGCTAAACGGCGAGCTGGTGGCGTTGCAATAATCGAGAGATCGCGCATACCACTCATTGCCATGTTAAGCGTTCTAGGAATTGGCGTTGCAGTCAATGTTAAAATATCAATATTGGCACGCATAGCCTTGATCCGCTCTTTTTGTCGAACCCCAAACCGATGTTCTTCATCAACAATAAGTAAGCCTAAATCTTTCCATTTAACGTCTTCTTGCAGTAATTTATGTGTACCGATGACAATATCTACTTTGCCTTCAGCAAGTGCTTGAATTACTGCTTGTTGCTGTTTTGCTGTTTTAAAGCGGGATAAACTTTCAATACGTATTGGCCAATTGGCAAAACGATCGCAAAAATTTTCATAGTGTTGCTGTGCTAATAGCGTTGTAGGTACTAAAACTGCGGCTTGTTTATGATTAATTACCGCTAAAAAAGCCGCTCGAATGGCAACTTCGGTTTTGCCAAATCCTACATCCCCACATACCAATCTGTCCATAGCATAAGGGGAGCACATATCACCAATAACAGCACCAATGGCATTTTGTTGATCTTCCGTTTCTTGATAAGGAAAAGCTTCACAAAAGAGTTTGTATTGTTCACGATCTTGTTTAAATTCAAAACCAGGTTTGCTTTCACGCTCAGCATAGATATCGAGTAATTCAGCTGCCACATCGCGGACTTTTTCAGCCGCTTTTTGCCGTGCTTTACTCCACGCATCGGTACCCAGTTTATTTAAGGGCGCATTTTCTTCATCGCCACCAGAATAACGACTAATTAGGTTCAGCGACGAAACAGGTACATAAAGTTTAGTTTCGTTAGCATAGAGTAAAATAAGATATTCTGCTGTAATACCACCCGTTTCAAGTGTGGTTAATCCTGCATATCGTCCAACCCCATGTTCTAAATGTACCACTGGTTTACCCGGTGTTAATTCAGCTAAACTACGAATTAAAGAATCAGTATTAATTGATTGTTTTGACTCTTTTTTACGGCGAATAATTCGTCGTCCTAGCAATTCATTTTCTGTGATAAACGCAAAATTGTGCTGTAAATCTATAAATCCTTGTTCGCTTGCGCCAATGATGACAAAAAAGCGATTATCGATATTGTCTAGTTGATCTAATTGGGTAATTGTTGTGGGATAAATACGTAGCCGGCCAAGTATTTCTTGAAGCGCTTCTTTACGTCCTTCTGATTCGACTGAAAAAATAATTTTACCCGCAAATTGCTGACTAAATTGTTCAAAATGAAAATAAGGATCTTTATGTTGAATTTGTATTGCAACATCAGGCAATGCACTAAAAGGTAAGTTAATATTTTTAGTTGATTGATTAACCGCTTCGTTTGCTACAATAAGTCGCGGATAATGTTTAAATTGCGCAAATATTTCATCGGTTTTAGACCAAATAACCGAGGGTGATAATAGTGGACGCATTGGATCAACTTGGCGACTTTCGTATCGCTGATTAATGTCTTGCCAATATTTATTGGCAAACTGTTCAATATTTGCCGTATTAATGATCAAAGTATTATCTAAAAAATATGAAAACAGCGGCACCAACGGCTCACTAAAGAATAACGCTTGCCAATATTCAATACCTGTTGGTAGGATGTTTTTACTGACTTGCTGATAAATGCTTTCTGGCTCTAATCTTACTGCAAATTGTTCACGCCATTGACTACGAAATAGCTCAATAGCTGCTTTATCAAATGGAAATTCATGTGCTGGTAGCAGTTGAATTTGCTCAATTTCTTCAAAAGTGCGTTGGCTTTCAACATCAAAAGTTCGAATGCTATCAATTTCATCATCAAAAAAATCAATACGATAAGGTTTATCACTGCCCATTGGAAAAATATCAAATAATGCGCCTCGTGTGGCATATTCACCATGTTCCATTACTTGACTTACTGAGCGATAACCCGCATTTTCTAATTGTAAACGTAGGTGTTCACGGCTTATCTGTAGACCTTTTTTCATCATGAATACATGCCCACCTAAAAAGCTTTGCGGGCAAACTTTTTGCATTAATGTATTAATTGGTAAGATCAGAGCACCTTTGGTTAAATGACCAAGGTGATATAAGCAAGATAAGCGTGCCGATACAATGTCTTGATGTGGGGAAAAACTGTCATAAGGTAAGGTTTCCCAATCTGGGAAAAAAATAGACGGAAAGGGCGAAAATTGTTTTAGTTCTTCGTGTATGCGTGAGGTTTGTTGCATATCATCGGTAATAATCACCACTAATCCGTTATGAGCTTGAATTGCTTGCGCACAAAATAGTGATAAAGCTGAGCCAACTAGTTGACCACAGTGTTTTATTTCCCCAGGCTTTTGTGGAATAAGTGTTGATATATTGATTGTTTTAGGCATAGGAATTTTTTTTGATATCAAAAAAAGTTATCGAAAGATTATAGCGTAATTACGTGGTTGTTTTCTATAATTGTTTAATCCTGTATGATAAGCAAATTCTATTTAACGAGTAAACTTCATTAAAAGTTTTAGGTAATATATACGTTTATGTCAAAAATATTTCGCCCATTAGTTTTTTATATCGGTTTACGCTATGTTTATGGTCAAAAAACAGATGGCTTTGGTCGTTTTGTCTCTTGGTTATCGATGATAGGGATTATGCTAGGCTCGATTGGCTTAATTGTCGTGTTGTCGGTAATGAATGGGCTTGAAAATCAAATGCAAAATAGTATTTTAAAATTCTTCCCCCAAGCACAAATTACTTCAACGCAAGGTCGAATCGATCCTAATCTCACGCCAAGCACGCTTTTTAATAGTATTAAGGGCGTCAATCGAATCACACCATTAGTGACTGGCGATGTAATATTACAAAGTGAACAAAGTATTACCGTAAGCACATTAATGGGCATTACAGCAGAAGATGAAGATCCTATCAATGATTATATTTATAGTGGCTCAATAACTGATCTACAAGCTGGGCAATATAACGTGATTTTAGGGCAGACATTAGCAAATCAATTGGGGGTGACAGTTGGTGATAAAATTCGTTTGATGGTCACAGATGCCAGCCAAATTACCCCAGTAGGGCGAATCCCTTCTCAGCGTTTATTCAATATTGTTGGGTTATTTTCGGTCAATCATGATATCAATCAAGCGCTAATTTATATTAACCAATCCGATGCAAGAAATCTGTTACGTTATCCCGCTAATATGATTACAAGCTGGCGTCTGTTTTTAGAAAACCCTCTAAATATCGCAGCGGTAACAAATACGCCTTTACCCGATGGTTTGATATTTAATGATTGGCGTGCCAAACGCGGGGAGTTATTTCAAGCTATAAAAATGGAAAAGAATGTGATGGGCTTATTGATAAGCTTAATTGTTATTGTCGCTGCATTTAATATCATCACTTCGCTAAGTTTATTAGTGATGGAAAAGCAAGGTGAAGTTGCAATCCTGAAAACTCAAGGATTATCACGATTTAAAATTATGCTGATTTTTATTATTCAAGGTGCTAGTTCCGGCGTGATGGGGACTTTATTAGGCAGTATTATTGGCCTGTTACTTGCTTTGAATTTGAATGAACTTATGCAAGTTTTGGGGTTATCATTTGCAGGTATTGAGTTACCTTCGTTGGTTGAACCATCACAAATTATATTTATTATCATTGGATTGCTTATGTTATCGCTAATTTCAACTATCTATCCTGCTTATCGTGCAGCCAATATTCAACCTGCCGAGGCTTTACGTTATGAATAATTCAGAAATACTACTTTGCGCTAAAAATCTTTATAAAACCTATAAAGAAGGCAAAATGGTGACCGAAGTGTTAAAAAATGTATCATTTGATATCTATCGTAGCGATATGTTAGCTATTATTGGAAGCTCAGGCTCGGGTAAAAGTACACTTTTACATTTGCTCGGTGGCTTAGATAAGCCAACATCTGGCGAAATCTTATTTAAATCACAACAACTTAATCAATTGTCTGAAGTGCAAAAAGCGCATTTACGTAATCAAGAAATTGGTTTTGTTTATCAGTTTCATCACCTTTTACCCGATTTTACTGCACTTGAAAATGTGGCGATGCCGTTATTAATTGGCGGTGTTTCGGCTAACGAAGCTAAAAAACGGGCAATGGCAATGTTAGAATCGGTTAACTTAGTGAAACGAGCAAACCATCGACCGGCTGAACTTTCGGGTGGGGAACGCCAACGAGTCGCTATTGGCCGCGCCTTAATCAATAATCCTGCATTAGTGATGGCGGATGAACCAACAGGAAATCTCGATAAATCAACTGCCGATACTATTTTTGATTTGTTAATTCGATTAAATCGTGAACACGGCACCGCTTTTTTAGTGGTTACGCATGATTTAAGTTTGGCCAAAAAGCTGGATAAACAGTTAATTATGAGTGATGGGCAATTGTTGAGTAATTGTGAGTCAGACAAACCGTTACTGGAAAATTAACTATGAATTTATCATTAATAACGGCTATTAAATTTCGAAAAGGTCGGCGTAAAAGTGGCATGCTGTCTTTAATTTCGATTATCTCAACAATGAGTATCGCTATTGGTATTGCTGCTTTAATAATTGGCTTAAGTGCGATGAATGGCTTTGAACGCGAATTACATAATCGTGTTTTATCGGTTGTACCGCATGGACAATTATATCCGCAATATGGCAATTTAGAACAATGGCGTCAGGTGCAAAAAGAGTTAAAAGAAAATAAGGATATTGTTTCAGCAGTGCCTTTTGTCAATTTTACTGGTTTGATTGAAAATGGTAGCAAACTTGGCGCGGTTGAAGTGCAAGGTATCGATCCTGAACAAGAAAGCCAAACAAGCGCGCTGCCTAAATTTGTATTGAATAACAAATGGCAAAAATTTAAATCTGATAGTCAACAGGTGATTATTGGTGCAGGATTAGCCAAAACATTATCAATAAAAGAGGGCAGCTGGGTTTCGTTATTACTTCCAGTATCAACCAATGACTCAACTCAACTTAAACAACCAAAGCGCGTACGTTTACACGTTATTGGTATTTTAGATTTAAGTGGTAGCTTAAGTAACAATGTGGCTTTAGTGCCTCTAGCTGATGCACAAAAGTTGCTGGACATGGGTGACAGTGTCACGGGTGTTATGGTTAATGTCGATAAAGTATTCGATGCAAGCCGTATTATTGCTCAAGCTACATTGGGTTTGAATATGAATTTGTCTTTTAATAGTTGGGAAAACGCTTATGGTTTTATGTACCGAGATATTCAGATGATAAGACAAATTATGTATCTGGCGATGATTGTAGTTATTGGCGTTGCTTGTTTTAATATTGTATCTACACTTGTTATTGCTGTGAAAGATAAGCAACGTGATATTGCTATACTTAAAACGCTTGGTGCAACCAATGGCCTGATCAAACATATCTTTATTTGGTATGGCATTATTTCTGGATTGATTGGGAGTTTAATGGGCGTAATATTAGGTGTTGTAATTGCATGGCAATTATCAAATATTATGAAAGTAGTCGAATCACTGATGGGACATAAAATTTTAAATAGCCATATCTATTTTGTCGATTTTTTACCTTCAGAAATTCATTTTACCGATGTCGCAATAGTATTTGTTACAGCTATGTTATTAAGCTTAGTTGCGAGTTATTATCCTGCTAAGCGAGCTTGTAAAGTCGATCCTGCTCGTATTTTAAATAGTTTTTAGCGATATATTTTCATTACAAAAGCGCGGTATGAAATGAATTATTCGCGCTTTTTTTCAGTCATTTTTATGATATAGCTCCAGATATTTGTAAAATAATTCTTCATATGGGGTTAATTCATAGACCAATAAAACGAATATAGCCGCTACAATTACAAGTAAAGTTAAAAGCAGTATCATGCCTAATTTACTTGGATAATTGGCCAATTTAAGACAAGTAAAGAGAGCAAAGCTTATGATAAATCCGCTAATTGCGCCCGCTACATGGGCAATATTATTAATAGACGGTAACAATCCCAGTCCTGCGGTTAAGACTAAACTAATTAAGATAGCTTTGATTGGCATTTCTTCGAAATTAGTTTTAAATACTAAACTATAAGCTAATAGTGAGGTGATAACACCAATAATGGCGCCCGACGCACCGCAGCTAACCACATGTTGATAAAGTAAAAAAAAGTCACTGATTAAGTTAGCAAACAAACCGGAAAACAAGTAGATCCCAATATACACAAAAGCTGGTATGCGTTTTTCTAAAATAGGGCCTACGCTCCATAAGGCAAGCATGTTCATTACTAAATGTGTCAAATCAGCATGAACAAACATACTGGTAAATAAGCGCCAATATTCATGGTAAAATAAGGTTAATTCCGCATTATCTGCTCCCCAAAGAATAAGGAATTGTTCATCAGTCATATAGGTTAATGTAGTGAAACCTAATAATCGTGATACCACAAAATAACCCACATTTAACATTATTAAAACATTTGTGATTTTAGCTTGTGATGTAAGTATTTTTAATACATTGACTATGCGCATTAAAAAAAGATCCTTTATAACAGTAGGGAATAATGAGTAATGATGAAAATCAGGGCAATCGCTTACCAAGTATAATTAAGTCACGTTGAACGCCATCAAGCTCTGCAATATTTGGAAATAGTCCCCATTGTTGATATTGCATTTTTTTAAACAACGCTAAGCTTGGAATATTATGACCAAAGATATAGCTCATAATAGCTGTTATACCTACTTTTTGAGCAAATTGCTCAATATGTTTTACTGTATCTTGACCAATTTGTTTACCACGAAAATCTTGGTGGATATAAAGACTAATTTCGACTGTTTTATTATAGGCAGGTCGTCCATAAAAGGATGACAAACTAACCCAACCGCATGGTTGATTATGGTATTGAATTAACCAAAGTGGGCGGTTTTGAGGGTTATGTTGTTCAAACCATGCCACTTTGCTTTGTACTGAAACAGTTTTTGTATCAGCTGTCACCATGCGGCTAGCAATGGTTGAATTGTAGACATCAACGATAAAAGGTAAATCAGCTAAAGTGGCATCGCGGTAGGTGATCATATTTTCAATTATTAAAGACTATTTTCACATCATTGTAATGAGATTATCTATATCAAGCAACTATTGAATTGTACTAATCTATACTGAAAAAATGAACAAAAATACTTTTCAAGATGATTGCTTACGACAAAGAGTTTCGCAGTAAATAATCGTTATATAACGATTAAATTCTTTATATTTTTTAGTCAACAGAACAACCTGTCAAAAAATTCAATAGCCATTTTCGCAAAATAATATTATTTTATAGAAAATATTTTGATTTTTTACAAAAAAGACAATTAAAATCTAAATAAAATAGTAATAAGGAAAAAATAATGAAAAAACAGGTAAAAGAACCCTATATTGCTTTTGATCCTGAACAGGCAACATTTTTATTTGATCGCCATTTTAAATTACAATCACGCGATGAAATCCTCCCCAAAATTGCTAAAATGATTCACCACATGTTTCTCCCTAAAAAAAGGTTTTTATGCTTAGGTGGATCGATCGTTGCGTTTATCCTCATTGTTTTAATCACGGCGACATTTCGTCTGCCAATGAAAATGATGACTAGTGTGGCATTTATTATTATGCTCTTTGGAATTGGTATGGTGTTCTCTTTAATTAGCCATTATATAGCTGTCTTTTCCGAAATAAGACGATTAAAAAAACTTTACAAAAATGCACAATGGCCATGTGAGTCATACTGTGCTTTTTATGAAGAAGGCTTCTATTATAAAGCAATGGACATGGAAGGGGTTTTCTACTGGGAGGACTTTATGTGTATTATGGTAACGCATGAAGTACTCTCTTTCAACTTTTGCCCAGCCGAAACACCAAAAGGCAAAGAGATGAAAAAATTCTATCCGCGCTTAGATACCTTTTATATGTTCATTCATGGCGATCGGCAAATACTAGAACTGATGATAATCCTTAGCCAAGAAATTGGTGATCTGGTTGAGTTTAGGTAGACATAGGAGATTTTGGGTTAGTTTGGTTTTTGGATGTAATTATCGTTATGAAAAAACATTAAACTATTAACGTCTGAAATTCTACCTAATCCAAATTATGCGAGTTTTTAACCCTTTTTTTTGACCTTATTTTAAATCAAATAAAATCAATAATTTACAAGTTCATTAAAAAAAGGGGTTGAACCACCCAAAACACTATTTACCTTTGTCCAAACACAGTTTATAGTATTTGACACGCTAGTTCACTGCCGTGTAGGTAGTTTAGAAAATTAATATGCCCGTAAATGTTGGTGATAGTGAGTTCACTGCCGTGTAGGTAGTTAAATAATCCTCTCAGACTAAAAGTCTACCCAAAATCCAAGGACAGGCGTGCGTTTTCGTATAGCCTTCCTAAAATGACAAAGTCTATTAAAAGATCTAAAATAGTTCCACTCACAAATATAAAAATAGATAAATAAGTTATTGATATTGTTAAATTTAATATTTGCACAATGATAAAACGTTGACAAATGAGAGTAGTGCATGTCTATAGGATGTTAGGTAAGGTACGGCCTTTGTTAGCAACAAATCAGCAAACTACACAACGCGAAGAACAAGGGACGTTGCAGACCCCCTTTCTAGCATTTTGTGGCGCACATTTTTATGGAAAAAATTTGAACAGATGATGGTTCGAAGAGGTAAGTATCCTAGATGACACAGGTAGCTTCGGGGGATTTTTCACAAATCTCCCAATTCGGGCGTTTTTACTGAAAAGAAAAATCACCCAATTATTAGTGCCCAAAAATTAAGAATTAAAGAAACGAATTTCTTAATAAATAGAAACAATTCTTTCTTAGACGTTGAAGTAAAGTGGGCATTTTAGTATAAACCTCAATATCGCCAAACCATTAATGTCCTAAATCATAAAAAATAGTAACATAACATTTTCAGAATGTTATTTCTCTATCACCACTCTACCACGTGTTATATCACTGATATTTTTTTGTAATGTTGCTATTTTATCTTGGGTGATTGCTAAGCTAACTTCTACGCCTTCGGCGTCAAAATCTTGATGTTCGATAATGGCATCAAGTTCTTTTAGGCGATTTTCAATAATCGGCCATTCGTTATAGTAGCAGTGAAATTGTAGAGGAATACGGGTTATGAGTTCGATCAACTGGGCTTGTTGTAAGCAGTGGCTGGCGCTGCCACCGTAAGCACGAATTAATCCACCTGTACCTAATTTTATGCCACCAAAATAGCGCGTAACCACTACCACGACTTGATCGCAATCCTGTCCTTCAATTGCTGATAGAATAGGGCGACCTGCGGTGCTGGTGGGTTCGCCATCGTCATTGAAGCGGTAGTGTTGACCGATTTTCCATGCCCAGCAGTTGTGGGTAGCATTAATATCGCTAACTTGTTCAATAAATTGGCTTGCCTGATCGGCAGTGGTGACGGGCGCAGCATTGACGATAAAACGGCTTTTTTTTATTTCTTCAGTCAATTCAACTGGATTTGTTAATGTATATGGCATACTAATTCTGTTAAAATCACTTTATTGCCGATAATAATACCCAGCAGAATAAAAATGTCTATCAATTTAGCACAATTAAAGCAATCCCAGCAAAGCTTAGCCAATCAGGTAAAATTGGTTGATGATTTTAATCCCACAATAAAGTTAGTGGGGGGGACCGATGTTGGATTTGAAGATGACGGTCATGTCACTCGAGCGGCTATTGTCATTTTAACTTATCCTGATTTTAAAGTAGTTGAGTATCATATTGCACGCTTAAAAACTGAATTTCCTTATATTCCCGGTTATTTATCGTTTCGTGAATATCCCGCTTTACTTAGCGCTTGGCAGCAAGTGAAGCATAAACCGGATCTTTTATTGGTCGATGGTCAAGGTGTTGCGCATCCGAGGCGTTTGGGTATTGCCAGCCATTTAGGATTATTGTTAGATATGCCAACTATTGGTGTGGCAAAAAAACGCTTATGTGGTCAATTTTCTCCGATTCCTAAAATAGCGGGTCAAGTTACCCCATTAGTTGATAAGCAACAACAAATTGGTTGGGTGTTACAAAGTAAAAATAATTGTAATCCATTATTCATCTCGCCGGGTCATCGTGTTAGCCAAGATAGTGCGTTAGAATGGGTAACACGCTGTTTACGTGGTTATCGTTTGCCTGAACCGACGCGTTGGGCTGATGCCATTGCTTCGAATAAACCGTTATTTAAAAAGAGTCTTGATGTCAAATAATCATTTATCACTCAAAAAAGGTGGTTTTACCTTTAAACATTTTTTTGTCGCTCATGATAAAAGCCCGATGAAAGTAACAACCGATAGTTGTTTATTAGGCGCCTGGGCACCGATTACACATGCACCTAAACAGGTACTTGATATTGGCACGGGTTGTGGTGTGATTGCTTTAATGTTAGCCGCGCGCCTTATCAATCATGATTGTCAGATTGATGCTATTGATATTGATAAACAGGCCGTAAACCAGTGTCAGCAAAATGCCTTTTCTGCTGATTTTAGCAAGGTTAACGCCATTGAGGGAGATATCAATCAATTTAGAACAGAGTCATCTGGTTGTTATGATCTGATTGTTACCAATCCTCCCTATTTTGAATCAGCCGTTGATTGCCGTGATCGTCAAAGGCAATTAGCTCGGTATACTGAAAGTTTGAGCTATCAACAGCTTCTTGATGTTGTAAAACGGTTATTAAGCATAAAGGGTAGGTTTTGTTTGGTTTTGCCTTATCACTTATCCAATCAATTTAAGTTATTAGCAAAGTCTAATCATTTATATTTACAGCAAGAACTCAAAGTTAAGTACTCTGCCAACAAATCCTTTTCTTTGTCATTAATGACTTTTGCTTTTCAGCCTTGTGATGCTGTTTTGGAACAGCATCTTTGTATGCGAGATGAGGATGGGCGCTATTCCGATGATTTTCGAGCTTTATTGGTCGATTTTTATCTGTTTCGAAAATAATGCTTGATAATTCGTTTAATAGCTTTACACATAAAAATATAGAATCGCTGTCATCCCTAATATGACAATAGTTATGGCATAGATTTTGTCATGTAAAAAACTAAAAGCTGAAAGTGATCGTTGTTTTCTTGCATAGAGATAAAATAATAAACCTACACTGTATAAAATCATAGAGAGTAATAAGTAAACAATGCCTCCAGCATAAATCAACCAAAATCCATAAATTGAACCAATACTACCAATAAAAATTAAGTAGGTTTTTCGTTGTTTAACCGCCAATTTAAAAACAAATAGCGCCGAAAGTAAGTAGGGGATTAACACCATTGATGTTGAGAGTTGAATTAGGGTGTTATAACCAGATTGATAGAAGTGGGCAAGAATGATTAAAACACTAATTAGCACGGTGGTAAGCCACAATGCATTAACAGGTGTGCCGTTTTTATTGATCTTACCAAAATAACTCGGTACAGTGTGTCTGCTGCCATGTCCGGTTAAAAATAGCATTTCAGCTGCGAGTAATAACCAAGAGAGTAACCCGCCACTGACCGAAACAATTAAACCAATATTTATAAATGTCGCTCCCCAACTGCCAACCACTCGTTCGATCACCCAAGCCATGGATGGATTTTTCATTTCGGCAAGTTCTTGTTGGGGTACGATTCCTAGCGATAAAACCGAAACGCATACTAATAATAGGCTAGTAATTGCAAAGCCAAAAAAGGTTGCTCGGCTAATGCTTAAAATTGTTTTCGCCCGTGATGCATAAACCGTCGCACTTTCGATACCTAAATAAACCCATACCGTGTAAAGCATGGTATGTTTGACCTGATCAATGACCGATCCTAATTGTGGTGTTCCCCAAAAATTGGTGTCAAAGGTATCGATTTTAAATGCAAGAATCACGCAAATAATAAACAAACCAATGGGCACAATTTTAGCCAGAGTAACTAAACAATTTAATAAAAATGCGCGATAAATTCCCTTTAAAATGAAAGTATGGACAATCCATAAAAAGATCAAACCACCTATCACAGCTGGCAATGTGGTACCATTGCCAAAAAAACTCAAACAGTCAAACGAGCCTAATGCACTGAATAAAATGACTAAATAGCTGGCACAAGACATCCAGGCGGATATCCAATATCCCCATGCTGCATTAAAGCCGATATAGTCACCAAAACCTTCACGGACATAGCCGTATAATCCATCATTGATTTTGTAAAATCGAATCGACAAATATTGAAAGATTCGTGTTAGCATTAACATGCCAATTAAGGTTATTACCCAAGCAATTAAAATTGATCCGGCGCCCGATGCTTCGGCCATATTTTGCGGCAAACTAAAAATACCACTGCCAACAATACTGCCCACCACTAACAAGGTTAGTGGCAAAATACCAAGTTTTGTTTTTGTAGGTGTATTCATGTTGTTATCTTTTTTAATGGGTTAAAAATAGCGTCATTTAATACATCAACATTAAAATCGTAGTGACATGCAGCTAACCCCCCCGTCAACTTTACGATATTCAGATGTATCGACTTCGATGACTTGATAACCTAATGCGTCGATTTTTGCTTTTGTGATCGGATAACCGGCTGGCATAATGACGCGATCATTAACCCAAATACAGTTAGCGGCATAGCTTTCTTGCTCAGGAATTTCAATGATATTAAGGTGTTGAAATTCAGGTTTAGTGATAAATTCACCTGCTGCAAGTAAATTATTATTTTCTAAATAGGCAAGGCCTGTTTTTAAATGGAGAACCTTTTCTAAAGTAACAACTGATCCTGTCATGCCATATTTTTTTAATATGGCAATCATTTGATCGGCACCAGCTTGATTGGTACGCGCCGATAAACCAATATAATAATGATCACCAACCATCATAATATCGCCAGCTTCAACCGTTCCCGGTGCTGTAATGGCTTCGACTTTATTTGGATAAAAACGTTCAATGGTATCGGCAATGATAGTTGTTTCATCTCGTCGACTTTCGGCACCAGGTCTTGTGATTATTGCACAATGCGGCGTACAAAGTACGGCATCTTCAACAAATACAGAATCAGGAAAACGTTCATCAGCTGGAAGAATGGTGATGTCAACATCGCATTGCTGTAAAGCGCGAATGTAATCATTATGCTGATCTAAGGCTTTTTGATAATCGGGCTTACCTAAATTAGCTGATGTTAGCCCATTAATTAGTGATTTAGCGGGTGTTCTGGCGATAATATGACTAAATTTTTTCATTTTTTACTTATTTCCTTTTTAATAATTATGCTTTATTTTTGAATAATAATTCACATTAAATGCTTAATCAAGTGTTAATTTGATTTTTTATGCAATTATTTTGTTTGTTTAATTGTTGTTAGTAAAATTTGAGATTATGACATTCATGGGTTTTTATTGATGAAACGTAATAATTAGTCATTTGAGTGCTTGGTTTTGTGATACTTAGCTTTGTTTTGATAATATCAGTAATCGAGCAGGGCTAATCACTGTTGCCTAAGGGTATTGTAATTGTCATAAAATTATTACGGTTGGTTATCGCTATTGCTATTAACAAATTAATTCTATTCTTCTTTATTAAGCTATTGGTATCGAATTGAATGAGTTATCGCTTTTTTAATTTTGTCGCCAGTATTGATAAATGCCTTAAAATATTTGCCTTCCAGCGCAACTGTTTCTTGTCCAATATAGATCAGTAATTCATCCCCTAATTCGGATATTGAACCCAAGGTGTTTGCTATGAAATAGCCCATTCACTATGCCATCAAAAAGTAGATAAATGGGGGCTCCAAGTGGTTCAATGGCAATACCTTTACCAATCTTCTTCAAGAAAGATAGTGTCAGGGGCTTTTTTAATTGATTTAACTGTCCTCAATTGGTGAATAGATGCCTTATTGATTGTTTGTAATGTGGCGCAGTACGTTTTGAACAATGTCATTCAATAATTATTATGTAGGGCGTTATTGACTAATTTATCATGCATAACAAGGTTATTTTCAACAATTGAAATTGCATTTTGACATCTATCCCAATAGTAGGATAATCCCTTTGACATCGAGAGCAGTCTAAGTATTGCATCAATAAGTGGATTTTTTTAGCGGGCTCGATATATAAAAAATTATTTGGATTTTTCAATGATATCATTGATGAAAAAATAGGAGCCTGCCAAGTACAATAGGGCGAAAGTTTCGCCCTAATATTAAGGTGGATTATTTTCCTTCGAAATCAACGAGTGTAAAACAATTAATACCAGCTTGAGTTAATTTGGTTTTACCTTGTAAATCAGGTAAGTTGATAACAAAAGCGGCATCTTCTGCAATACCGCCACATCTCTGTATTAATTTTGCTGTTGCTGCAACTGTGCCACCCGTAGCCAACAGATCATCAATAATTAATACGCGCTCTCCAGATTTGATCGCATCGGAATGAATTTCGAGCGTATCTGTACCATATTCAAGTTGATATTCTTCTTTAAATACATGGCGAGGTAGCTTATTTGGTTTTCTAACCGGCACAAAACCAACACCTAAAGCTAACGCAATGGGTGCAGCGAAGATAAAGCCTCGCGCTTCAGTACCCACAACTTTATCGATTTTTTTATCTTTATAATGATTAATTAATAGATCAACAGAAGTCTTAAACGCGATAGGATCTTCTAATAAGCTGGTAATATCGCGAAATAAAATGCCTTTTTTAGGATAGTCTGGAATAGTAATAATACTGTTTTTAATCAGTGTAAGTTTTTCTTGTATATGAGTCATGTTAGATGTTCTCTACATTTTTCTATAACAATGGCTAATCTTCTATTATATACCTTTGCGCTCAATGCTGGCAATAATCAATGAGTCTTTAGCACTTTAGTAACTATCATTTTATTCGTATCTAATACTCAATATTTTATTAAGTAAAGATTATGTAAATTTAGACATTTTGGAAATTTTATTCGAACAGTTGTTTTAATTAACTGCTACAAACACACTTAGTTAAACTAATAATCTTGATTATTTTATTATATTAAAAAATCTAAGCAATTTACTTGTTAAATAATTGAGTGATATATTTTGTAAAATTAACTTACGAACTAATAAATGATAACCAAACACTATTTTTCTTTTTCTTTATAAATAATTTATACATCATTTATAGCTATTTATTTTTTTGTCATGATCGCCTATGATAGACGAACCTATTAATAGCTTGCCTATTAGAAGAGTGATCTATTATTTTCTTTGTGGTTCAATACATTGTCATAGATCTAAATTAGTTGTAATAATTAGGTTATCAAGTTATATCATCAACTAATTGAAAATGTGTCAAATTTAATAGAAATTGACTACAATCGAAAATAATATGTAAATCTAACGAAATGATTTCAATATTATAATTGATTTTGACATAACTTCTCGTAATTTGATTAATATAATGAGCAGTATATATGCATTATTTGTATTGATGATATCAAAATGTATGTTACAAATTATCAGTAATTTTTTTAACAAATATTCAAAGTAATATAACTAAAATTTAAAATTATTGTTAATAATAAAAACATGTTCCAATAATTTTTTGTAAATGGCTTTTTTACAATTTTTTGCAATTAAATACAAAA
>NZ_LYST01000020.1 GCF_001693755.1 Gilliamella sp. wkB171 | reverse complement strand
GAGTATTGTAGAGGAAGGTAGAATTCCACGTGTAGCGGTGAAATGCGTAGAGATGTGGAGGAATACCGGTGGCGAAGGCGGCCTTCTGGACAGATACTGACGCTGAGATGCGAAAGCGTGGGGAGCAAACAGGATTAGATACCCTGGTAGTCCACGCTGTAAACGATGTCGATTTGGAGTTTGTTGCCCTGAGTGATGGGCTCCGAAGCTAACGCGATAAATCGACCGCCTGGGGAGTACGGCCGCAAGGTTAAAACTCAAATGAATTGACGGGGGCCCGCACAAGCGGTGGAGCATGTGGTTTAATTCGATGCAACGCGAAGAACCTTACCTGGTCTTGACATCCACAGAATCTTGCAGAGATGCGAGAGTGCCTTCGGGAACTGTGAGACAGGTGCTGCATGGCTGTCGTCAGCTCGTGTTGTGAAATGTTGGGTTAAGTCCCGCAACGAGCGCAACCCTTATCCTTTGTTGCCAGCGGTTTGGCCGGGAACTCAAAGGAGACTGCCGTTGATAAAGCGGAGGAAGGTGGGGACGACGTCAAGTCATCATGGCCCTTACGACCAGGGCTACACACGTGCTACAATGGCGTATACAAAGGGAGGCGACCTCGCGAGAGCAAGCGGACCTCATAAAGTACGTCTAAGTCCGGATTGGAGTCTGCAACTCGACTCCATGAAGTCGGAATCGCTAGTAATCGTGAATCAGAATGTCACGGTGAATACGTTCCCGGGCCTTGTACACACCGCCCGTCACACCATGGGAGTGGGTTGCACCAGAAGTAGATAGCTTAACCTTCGGGAGGGCGTTTACCACGGTGTGGTCCATGACTGGGGTGAAGTCGTAACAAGGTAACCGTAGGGGAACCTGCGGTTGGATCACCTCCTTACGAAGTGCTCGTAAGTGTTCACACAGATTGTTTGTTTGTAAGAGATAATTAAGTCCCCTTCGTCTAGAGGCCTAGGACATCGCCCTTTCACGGCGGTAACAGGGGTTCGAATCCCCTAGGGGACGCCATACAACGTGACGTAATTATTTCTTAAAAAAATTATGTTTGTATTTACTTGAAAGAGTAAATAGAAAGATAACGCTCTTTAACAATTAGGAACAAGCTGAAAGAAACGAGTTCTCGTTTTTACGGAAAGCATTTGTATGAAAGTATGGATGTGATGAAGTAGAAAAGAGAAAAAAGCGTAATTGAAACCAAGACAACTGTGAGTTGTAAGGTTAAGAAATTAAGCGTACACGGTGGATGCCTAGGCAATCAGAGGCGATGAAGGACGTGTTAATCTGCGAAAAGCGACGGTGAGCCGATAAAAGGCGCTATAACCGTTGATGTCCGAATGGGGAAACCCAGTGCAGGTGACTGCACTATCATCTGATGAATACATAGTCAGATGAGGCGAACCGGGAGAACTGAAACATCTAAGTACCCCGAGGAAAAGAAATCAACCGAGATTCCCAAAGTAGCGGCGAGCGAAATGGGAGTAGCCCAAGCGGGTAGCATAATGTATTAGTGGAAGCGTCTGGAAAGTCGCACGATAGAGGGTGAAAGTCCCGTACATGAAAGTGGATTATGTGGAAGCTTATAGAGTAGGGCGGGACACGTGATATCCTGTCTGAAGATGGGGGGACCATCCTCCAAGGCTAAATACTCCTGATTGACCGATAGTGAACCAGTACCGTGAGGGAAAGGCGAAAAGAACCCCGGGAGGGGAGTGAAATAGACCCTGAAACCGTGTACGTACAATCAGTGGGAGCTGTTACCGTTGGGTAATAGTGACTGCGTACCTTTTGTATAATGGGTCAGCGACTTATATTCTGTAGCAAGGTTAACCGAATAGGGGAGCCGAAGGGAAACCGAGTATTAACTGTGCGTTAAGTTGCAGGGTATAGACCCGAAACCCGGTGATCTAGCCATGGGCAGGTTGAAGGTTGGTTAACACTAACTGGAGGACCGAACCGACTAATGTTGAAAAATTAGCGGATGACCTGTGGCTGGGGGTGAAAGGCCAATCAAACCGGGAGATAGCTGGTTCTCCCCGAAAGCTATTTAGGTAGCGCCTCATGAGTAACTGTTGGGGGTAGAGCACTGTTTCGGCTAGGGGGCCATCCCGGCTTACCAACCCGATGCAAACTCCGAATACTGACAAGTTTAATCATGGGAGACACACGGCGGGTGCTAACGTTCGTCGTGAAGAGGGAAACAACCCAGACCGCCAGCTAAGGTCCCAAAGTCATAGTTAAGTGGGAAACGAAGTGGGAAGGCTTAGACAGCTAGGATGTTGGCTTAGAAGCAGCCATCATTTAAAGAAAGCGTAATAGCTCACTAGTCGAGTCGGCCTGCGCGGAAGATGTAACGGGGCTAAAACTATGCACCGAAGCTGCGGCAGTGCACGCAAGTGTATTGGGTAGGGGAGCGTTCTGTAAGCCGTCGAAGGTGTGTTGTGAGGCATGCTGGAGGTATCAGAAGTGCGAATGCTGACATAAGTAACGATAAAGCGGGTGAAAAGCCCGCTCGCCGGAAGACCAAGGGTTCCTGTCCAACGTTAATCGGGGCAGGGTGAGTCGACCCCTAAGGAGAGGCCGAAGGGCGTATCTGATGGGAAACGGGTTAATATTCCCGTACTGGCTATAACTGCGATGGGGGGACGAAGAAGGCTAGGTTTACCACCTATTGGATGGTGGGTTAAGCGTGTAGGGGTGTGATTAGGCAAATCCGGTCACTGAAACTCTGAGGCGTGATGACGAGCTACTAAGGTAGTGAAGTAATTGATGCCCTGCTTCCAGGAAAATCCTCTAAGCTTCAGGTTATAGTTAATCGTACCCGAAACCGACACAGGTGGTCAGGTAGAGAATACTCAGGCGCTTGAGAGAACTCGGGTGAAGGAACTAGGCAAAATGGTGCCGTAACTTCGGGAGAAGGCACGCTGATGGTAATTGAAATCCCATGCGGATGGAGGTGAAATCAGTCGAAGATACCAGCTGGCTGCAACTGTTTAATAAAAACACAGCACTGTGCAAACACGAAAGTGGACGTATACGGTGTGACGCCTGCCCGGTGCTGGAAGGTTAATTGATGGGGTTATGCGTAAGCAGAAGCTCTTGATCGAAGCCCCAGTAAACGGCGGCCGTAACTATAACGGTCCTAAGGTAGCGAAATTCCTTGTCGGGTAAGTTCCGACCTGCACGAATGGCGTAATGATGGCCAGGCTGTCTCCACCCGAGACTCAGTGAAATTGAAATTGCCGTGAAGATGCGGTGTACCCGTGGCAAGACGGAAAGACCCCGTGAACCTTTACTATAGCTTGACAGTGAACATTGAGCCTTAATGTGTAGGATAGGTGGGAGACTAAGAAGCATGCACGCCAGTGTGTGTGGAGTCGCCCTTGAAATACCACCCTTTAATGTTTGATGTTCTAACCTATACTTCTGAATCGAGGTAAGGGACACTGTCTGGTGGGTAGTTTGACTGGGGCGGTCTCCTCCCAAAGAGTAACGGAGGAGCACGAAGGTTAGCTAATCCTGGTCGGACATCAGGAGGTTAGTGCAATGGCAAAAGCTAGCTTGACTGCGAGAGTGACGGCTCGAGCAGGTACGAAAGTAGGTCATAGTGATCCGGTGGTTCTGAATGGAAGGGCCATCGCTCAACGGATAAAAGGTACTCCGGGGATAACAGGCTGATACCGCCCAAGAGTTCATATCGACGGCGGTGTTTGGCACCTCGATGTCGGCTCATCACATCCTGGGGCTGAAGTAGGTCCCAAGGGTACGGCTGTTCGCCGTTTAAAGTGGTACGCGAGCTGGGTTTAGAACGTCGTGAGACAGTTCGGTCCCTATCTGCCATGGGCGTAGGAAAATTGAGAGGGTTTGCTTCTAGTACGAGAGGACCGAAGTGAACGCACCGCTGGTGTTCGGGTTGTGATGCCAATTGCATTGCCCGGTAGCTACGTGCGGAATAGATAAGTGCTGAAAGCATCTAAGCACGAAACTAGCCTCGAGATGAGTTTTCCCTGATGAGAATCAGTAAGGTCCGTTTGAGACTAAGACGTAGATAGGTCAGGTGTGTAAGTGTAGTGATACATTGAGCTAACTGATACTAATGAACCGAGAGTCTTAACCTTACAACTCGGAGTTGTTTTGGATACGCGAAGTTGAGAGTAAGAAGTCATCGAAAGATGGTTAAAGATTAATAAAACAGTTTGTTCCGGATTGAGCGATTGATGAAGATATGTGATAATGTTCGTCAATTGAGAGAAAGAGAAGACAGGATATGTCTGGCGGTAATAGCGCGGTGGTCCCACCTGACCCCATGCCGAACTCAGAAGTGAAACGCCGTAGTGCCGAT
>NZ_LYST01000019.1 GCF_001693755.1 Gilliamella sp. wkB171 | reverse complement strand
ACCCCCAGCAGCGATATTAATAATTTTATATTTATTGGATTGGGTTTTTACCATGGTTGAAAAAACTGTTGATTGAAAGTAGAGTGGATAACGACCACCAATACGCCATTCAGCGTAAGGTTTTTTGGGTAAATTGGGGTCAACTCGGTTAGTGTTACGTGAGGTATGGCAACCGGTAATAAGTATTACTAAACTGATGACGGTAATAATGCGTTTCAACATAAGCAGCAGTCCTTCTATGTTAGTGATCGGGGTGAATGAGCCGTTGCCAATCGCTTTAGTTGGCAACGAGTTTATGCCCAATTGATCAGCAAATCAGCCATTGTTTTCCCTGACTCGTTGCTCATAGCCTAAAAATTGGGTGGATTTTTTAGTTTCAGGTATTGTCCCATGGTGACGTTATTGTACTTTTCTTGCCATGCTTTAGGCATGCCGTGTTTTTTTAACCACGCTTTAGCTTCGGGAGTAATTTCAGTTATTTTTCCGTTAGGGTAAGGATTGGGACACACATCAGATCCTTGCGGTATCCGTTCGGTGACCCCTTTACCAAACTCTATTGACTGTGCATCAGGGTGAGCAACGCCTATGAGCCAACCGGTCACACTGCCACCCGGGGCAAAACCAATAATAACCGTGTCATTATAACCAATCTCATTTTGATCGTAGGCTTCAGAATAGTAATGATGTGGCGTTACCATTTCTTGCCGTGCCCACAATGGCACCACTAATTTAGTACGATAAAAGGTTTGATCGGCAAAAGAGGACCAGCAAATATAAAATTCTTCCGGTAAATCAGAATACACAGGCAGGTCATTGATACCAAAACGTGTATTCCATTTACCCGGATCCCGACTGTAATTACCCCCAGCAGCGATATTAATAATTTTATATTTATTGGATTGGGTTTTTACCATGGTTGAAAAAACTGTTGATTGAAAGTAGAGTGGATAACGACCACCAATACGCCATTCAGCGTAAGGTTTTTTGGGTAAATTGGGGTCAACTCGGTTAGTGTTACGTGAGGTATGGCAACCGGTAATAAGTATTACTAAACTGATGACGGTAATAATGCGTTTCAACATAAGCAGCAGTCCTTCTATGTTAGTGATCGGGGTGAATGAGCCGTTGCCAATCGCTTTAGTTGGCAACGAGTTTATGCCCAATTGATCAGCAAATCAGCCATTGTTTTCCCTGACTCGTTGCTCATAGCCTAAAAATTGGGTGGATTTTTTAGTTTCAGGTATTGTCCCATGGTGACGTTATTGTACTTTTCTTGCCATGCTTTAGGCATGCCGTGTTTTTTTAACCACGCTTTAGCTTCGGGAGTAATTTCAGTTATTTTTCCGTTAGGGTAAGGATTGGGACACACATCAGATCCTTGCGGTATCCGTTCGGTGACCCCTTTACCAAACTCTATTGACTGTGCATCAGGGTGAGCAACGCCTATGAGCCAACCGGTCACACTGCCACCCGGGGCAAAACCAATAATAACCGTGTCATTATAACCAATCTCATTTTGATCGTAGGCTTCAGAATAGTAATGATGTGGCGTTACCATTTCTTGCCGTGCCCACAATGGCACCACTAATTTAGTACGATAAAAGGTTTGATCGGCAAAAGAGGACCAGCAAATATAAAATTCTTCCGGTAAATCAGAATACACAGGCAGGTCATTGATACCAAAACGTGTATTCCATTTACCCGGATCCCGACTGTAATTACCCCCAGCAGCGATATTAATAATTTTATATTTATTGGATTGGGTTTTTACCATGGTTGAAAAAACTGTTGATTGAAAGTAGAGTGGATAACGACCACCAATACGCCATTCAGCGTAAGGTTTTTTAGGTAAATTGGGGTCAACTCGGTTAGTGATACGTGAAGTATGGCAACCGGTAATAAGTATTACTAAACTGATGACGGTAATAATGCGTTTCAACATAAGCAGCAGTCCTTCTATGTTAGTGATCGGGGTGAATGAGCCGTTGCCAATCACCCTGTTGGTTAAGGTGCGGTTGGTGCACTTGCAGTAAACGTGTTTTGGCGTACTCTTTTTCACTTTTTGCCGGCCAGCTGATTTTCACTATTTGACCAGTATTTTTTCAATCCAAACACCTTTTAGTTTAATGTATGGTAATATATTTAATCAAACTAAGGTTTAGGATGAAAATCATCTATTTGTTTGCGCCACAGATTATAATTCCAAGTGATCACTTTGGTTTTCAGTATTTCCAAATAATCTAATGCCGCCTGTTTTCCGGTTGGGGTAAGCATTTGTTCCAAACGTTGTTGGATTTGCTTGTTATATTCCCAAACCGGTGGTAATTGCTCTGCATCCCACGCTAAATTGTTGCCTATCTCGATAATTTTTTGTTTTGCATAATCACTTAACAGCGACCAGGCATAAGCTTTAATCGGATCTTGCTCTCGACCTAATCCATAGAAATAGGCTTCAGTCATGCGCAATATGCCAATAATTGAGCTATGCTCGGCCATTAGCTGGGCATAATCTATGGCTAGTTTTAAATCATCTGATTTTAATGATCTGCGGTATTCGGTTAATTTAATTATTTGTTTATACTTTTCATCCTGATAATGGTCACCTTGTTGAAATAACATTCGAGCTATCAAATCTTCGTAGCAATGATAGCCACCTTCAAGGGCATAATTTAAATACACAATACTTTTTTCTAATTGCTCATCAGGACAGGGGCGCGCCATACCTTGTTCATCATACCAACAAAAACCCATTCCCCACCCCTTTTTATATGCAAAATACGGATATTTTAAATCGGCAAACTTATCCCATAAATACCACTGTATTTGCTCACTTTTAAATACGTCAGGTTCAACCAACGGTTTACCAGCACTATCCACTAACTGATCCCGATATTTGCGCATAAATTCTGTAAATGAGATCATCCCATCATCTTTGTAACCATCATTAAAGAGTTCCTGCCAACTAAGGAGAGAGTAATAATATGGCATGGCATTTTTATCCCATTGCCAGGCATGTTTAAGAAATTTTATCAATTGTTCAGGATTAACCACACCATAAAATACGCCATCGTCAAAGGCTGAGTCATACAGCTTTTTAGCTTCGTCTATACGTAATAATTCATTTTCGGGAATAGTTGAAGGGTAAATGGTAAAGTCCATAATTAAATTTTCGGATTCAACAAAACCAACATTGACTTGACTATCGGATGATTGATTAAAATATAATTGATAAAGGCTAATAACCATAATCATCACTAGCATGACTATTTTGAACTTTGAACGTTTCAATTTGCTATTCTTCACACGCTATCCAGATTAATCACTATTATTCAACCTTAAATTTTACTCACTACAATATAGTTAAATAAATTACGGTTTAGGATGAAAATCATCTATTTGATTGCGCCACAGATTATAATTCCAAGTTATAACTTTGGTTTTCAGTATTTCCAAATAATCTAATGCCGCTTGTTTTCCGGTTGGAGTAAGCATTTGTTCTAAACGTTGTTGGATTTCTTTATTATATTCCCAAACAGGTGGTAGTTGATGAGCATCCCACGCTAAATTATTGTCTATCTCAGTGATTTTTTGTTTTGCATAATCACTTAACAGCGACCAGGCATAAGCTTTAACCAGATCTTGCTCTCGACCTAATCCATAGAAATAGGCTTCAGTCATGCGCAATATGCCAATAATTGAGCTATGCTCGGCCATTAACTGCGCATAATCTATGGCCAGTTTTAAATCATCTGATTTTAATGCCTTGCGGTATTCGGTTAGTTTAGTCAGTTGCTCATATTTCTGATCTTTATATTGACGCCCATGTTGAAATAACATACGGGCTATTAAATATTCGTAGCAATGATAGCCACCCTCAATGGCATAATTAAAATACTCAATACTTTTTTCTAATTGCTCATCAGGACAGGGGCGCGCCATACCTTGTTCATCATACCCACAAGTACCTATTATGTAACCATTTTTATATGCAAAATAGGGATATTTTAAATCGGCAAACTTATCCCATAAATACCACTGTATTTGCTCACTTTTAAACACCTCAGGTTCGACTAACGGTTTACCAGCACTATCCACTAACTGATCCCGATATTTGCGCATAAATTCTGTAAATGAGATCATCCCATCTTCTTTGTAACCTTTATTAAAGAGTTTTTGCCAACTGAGGAGAGAGTAATAATATGGCATAGCATTTTTATCCCATTGCCAGGCATGTTTAAGAAATTTTATCAATTGGTCAGGATTAACCACACCATAAAATATGCTATCGTCAAAGGCTGATTCATACAGCTTTTTAGCTTCGTCTATACGTAATAATTCATTTTCGGGAATAGTTGACGGGTAAATGGTAAAGTCCATAATTAAATTTTCCGGTTGATTAAGTTCATAGTTTCGTTTTTTTAAATTATCAGTATTTAAATATATAAAGCCAATACTGATAATAAGACCCAAAATAATGACAAAAATGATTAATTTTTTCCGTATTGATTTGTTTTTTTTGGCAGTAAAACTCATTAAATATATTCCAAATCATTTTGATTAAACACATCCACCTCAACAATGCGCGCTTCTAACTGACCTTTATTAAATACTCGGCAAGGTAGAATTTGATTTTTTTCGGATAATTTTTTAATTTCTTGGTAAATAGGATATAACTTAGGTAATGTAGTAGATGCTTTAATTTTTTTATTTTTTTCATAATTCTCTTTTAAACTTAATATCCTATCTTTTGTATCGCCTGTCAGTAAAGCATATCCCCACAAAACAGAATCAGCCATATAAAGAGCTACTGCATTGTAATATCGATTAGGACGATAACCATATATTTTTTGAATATCTTCATTAGTTAGATAAGATTTTGGTATATTTGGCATATAAATGCCATTTGTATTCAATTCCCAATTTTCTGCAAACTGTTGTGAATTAGTTGTAAAGCTTCCAAAAGTAACTTGCCCTAAACAGCGTGTTTTTTGTTGCTTTGAAATGGTATTAGCTAAGCAAATTTGATTTTCTATTTCTTCTTCATCTAGCGTATCTTCATAAGCGGCACCTCGACAGGAGTGTAAAACAAAAATGCCTTCATTTGGATGCCATGGTAGACGTTCCATTTTATCATAAAAGTCAAAATGTATTTTACCTCTACCAGTAAAAGCCAGGAAACTTTCATTGCCATGACCAAAATAATGAACTTGCCACAAAGCATATTTACAAGCCGTTTCTGAGTTAGTTAATTCATTATATAGTTTTGTCCATTCCGCTTTGAATTGTAATGGATACTCAAAACCTTCTATGATTCTAACTTCTGCATCGGGGTATTTAAGTTTTAATTGTTGTTCTTTAAATTTTGCCGCTTTAAAAAAGGCCGTTTTTCCATCACCACTAAAAGAAAATAATATAAAAAGAGGTGTTGGTACGTTTTTTAATATCACTTCCTCAGTGGCAACCTCGCCATTTTCAAGTTTACTTGTTTGAGCTGTAAAAATTTTACATTTTTGCGTGTTTTCATTTGGCATATTGATTAACTTACCTACTAATTAATTCCAGTGTAATTGTTTCATTTTCATTGGTAGAGTGGAATGGTTGTGTATACCCATTTTTATCGGTTTGCCCTTGTATCTTTCTACCATCAGGTAGCGTAGCAATGTAACGTTCATTGGCATAAATTTTTCCGGTTTCATCTTTACAGATAAATTTAACTGCATAATCACCAATAATATACGGTAGTGCTAATGGATTAGGTGCTATTGTTTTTGCTCCCATTTTTTGCAAGGCATTGCTTTTTATATACACATTACCAGCTGTACCGAGTTCAATCCCCTCTTCACTGATTTTGATATAAGAGCCTCCACAAATTAAGGTGATTTTTTGACTGGCTGTGATTGTCAGCTCACCATCAACACTGTCAATTTTAATATCCTGCTTGGCGGCCATATTCAGGTTGGCATTTTGCGCTTGCAGGTTTATATCACCCTGGTTAGCAAAGACTTTCATCCCCGATTTGTGAGCAAATAACCCCATTGATTCACCACCAGACAAGGTGATGGTTTTTAAGGCGGTAATATCAGTCTGGTTTTCACTGGTTAAGGAAATACTGCTACTCGTGGATAGCTGGATGTTTTCAGGACTGGTTAACGCAATGCCCTCCTGTGCATAAGCTAAAATGCCACTTTGCGCCAGTTCAGTTAAGTTTGCCTTGAGCTGATTTTGACTGTCCGTATCAGCACTGTGTGCTTCCGATTGTTTAGCCGCATTTTGCAGGGATTTAGCTATCGATAAGGCGTTTTCTAACTGAGTAATCGCGCCTTGCATATCCAGCTGTTTGCCCTGCGCTTTTGGCTCGGTTTGGGTGGTCAGATATAACCCTTTTGCCGCCGCTAAGGCGCCCCATTCATCAGTGCGTAGTTCAAACCCTTCACCTCGCTGCTCTTTATTCTGGTTAACTAAGTGACCAATATTAAGCTGGGTTTTTCCGTATTCAGTGGCTAACTTGATGTGCTCCTGACCGCGTTTATCATCCATCCGCAGTTTATTGTTGGTCGCCGTGCGAATCACATTGCGATGTTTGTTGGCCGTTGCAACATGGTCAGGGTGGGCACTGTCATGCATCGCATAAGCAATATAAGGGCGGTCAGGGTTACCGTTAGTAAAGGCTATCGCCACCTCCGTACCGTCAATAAGCGGAAAGTGAAAACCATAACGGCTACCGGCATACGGTTTTGCCAGTCTGACCCATAAGCTCTCTTCACCGCTGTTCCAGCTTTTCAGGTCAAAGTTAAACTTAACCCGATACCGTCCCTGAGTGTCAATATAACCATAGGTGTCATTATCCGGACTGGTCACCCGTGCCGGTAAGGTGCCGCTGATTTGTGGCCATGCTATCGGTTTAGGGCGGTAGGGTTTTAATACCTGATACGGGATGGCGGTAAATGCCACTTCATAAGCATCCGTGCGGTTACCGTGCCCAGCCACACTTATAATGATAAACCCCTCTTGCGTATCGGCTAACGGGTTACCTGTTATGCGAATACGTTGACCCGGCACCAGCTGACAGCGGTTACTTTTACCGCTGATGATTACCTGACTACTGATTGCCTGTTCATGACGAATACGCGCATACCATGTCCCACTTTCAATGCTGTTATCCTGGTTACCTTCGCGGTTACCATTTTGCTCTCCTGCCGCAAAACGGTTGGCTGTATCGCTATCACGACCGGTGTTATCAGTGCCATTATCATTCAATCCTTTATAGTGCTCTTCATAACGGTAATTCGTGCCATACGTCGTCCCGTTTGTCGGCTGACTGTTCACTTCCGTTTGTAAATTGCTGCCTGCATCCCGGTAATTATAATCCTGCACCTGAACTGACGCTTCAACCATCTGACTGTGTAAACCCATATCCCACACACTGTCAACGCCTGCATCTAAAGTGCCACTCGGTAGTTTGTAGTCGATATCCTTTGCCTGCTGATAACCTTGTTCGTAATCACTTAAGACCATAACATCACAATTGTGCTCAGCATGCGTTTCAAAACGAAACCATATCCCCACATCGGCTAAAATTCGTTGAATAAAGGTCAGGTCACTCTCCTGCCATTGGGTGATAAGCTCCCGGACCGGATAACGGTCTTTTAATTCTAAACGGTAGTCAATGCCGGTAAAACCATGCCCACGCAGCACCTCTTCAACAACGCCCACCACACTCAAATTCTGAAAAATAGCACTGTTATGACTGAGTGCCAGCTTTGCCAGCACCGAGGACAATACCACCTGATAATGCGCTTGCTCTTTATTGACCGATAACTGACTAAACTCAGTAATCACCCCGTATACAATGCGTGAATCGCCTGACGATAACAGGTCGGTCAACGACGATTCAAGCGGAGCAAAAGCACTTAAGGTATTAAGCGTTTGCGTTACCTTTGAGACAATATCGAAATTATTCGCCGGGTGAAAAATAAATGCGGCTTTTTGATTTAAAACCGAGTCAAGTGTGAGGTGTTTATCTGAACTTGTAAAGGAAATGCGATAATGCCAGGGCTGGTTAAGGGTTTCATCACTGCTTACATCTAATACCGATATTGCTGAGCCTAAGGCTTCTATTGTTAATGTGTAACGATTATGGCTAACATCTGATAACATGTTGTTAATGCCAGCTTTTTCACCTAATGTGCTAATTAGGTTGCTGAGCGCCTTAGGCATAGTAATATCCTTTTATTTCAAGTTAATCAACGTACTAACATTTTATAAATTATTGGTTGTAGTTTTTTTCATCAAGAGCATAACAGATATTGCCATTTAGTAAAATTGTTTTTAGTTTGAAATAGTTGAATAATTGCATTTTATTTCGTGTTTTTTATGATGAAAGGCTAGTTGGTTTAACCAACAAAAAAAATTTTATACACTATTTAAGATAGCCACTTGGGTTACTTTCTTTTATAATATTGCTCTATTTTTACTTATTTTTGGCTTAAAAAGAGTAACTTACATGAAAATCTTAGCTGGTTGTTCTGCTCTATCTGCATTTCGTATTAGTAAAATCTTATCAACTTGCCGTGAAACATCGATTCCTGTTATTAACTTAGAAGCACAATATATTCACTTTATTGACTTATTTGGTGATTTGACAGCGGATCAACAATCTACGCTCGAAAGTTTGTTGCAATATGGTTCTAAAAATGCCCAAATCGATATTCAAAATAAAGACAGTAAATTACTCTTTTTAGTTACGCCTCGAGCCGGTACCATTTCGCCATGGTCATCAAAAGCAACTGATATTGCACATAATTGTGGTCTATCGCACATCCATCGCATTGAGCGAGGTATTGCCTATTATGTGCAAGTGAGTTCGGCGTTAACCGAAATCGAAAAAAATGAGTTTGCAGCATTAATACATGATCGGATGATGGAGTCGGTATTAACGAGTTTTGATCAAGCTGATCAACTATTTAAAACTGAACAACCCGCGCCTGTTGTTACCATTGATTTGCTAGGGCAGGGGCGACAAGCTTTAGAGCAAGCCAATCTTAAATTAGGTTTAGCATTAGCATCGGATGAAATTGAATATTTAATCGAAAATTTTAAAAAGTTAAATCGTAATCCAACCGATATTGAACTTTATATGTTTGCACAAGCGAATTCTGAACATTGTCGACATAAAATTTTTAATGCTGATTGGGTTATAGATGGCAAAAAACAGCCTAAATCGCTATTTAAAATGATCAAAAATACGTTTGAAAGCACACCTGATTATGTCTCCTCGGCTTATAAAGATAATGCAGCGGTGATGGATGGCTCTATGGTTGGACGTTTTTTTGCTGATAACGAAAATAAAACCTATAGCTATTCTCAAGAATATGCAGATATTTTAATGAAAGTTGAAACGCATAATCACCCAACAGCGATATCACCTTGGCCTGGAGCGGCAACCGGTAGTGGTGGTGAAATTCGAGATGAGGGTGCAACAGGGCGCGGTGCCAAACCAAAAGCAGGATTAGTTGGTTTTTCAGTATCAAATTTACGTATACCAGATTTTGTTCAACCTTGGGAATATGATTTTGGTAAGCCTGATCGTATCGTGAGTGCGCTTGATATTATGATCGACGGGCCTTTAGGGGGGGCGGCTTTTAATAATGAATTTGGTCGTCCTGCTTTATTGGGCTATTTTCGTACTTATGAAGAAAAGGTAAATAGTTACAATGGTGAAGAAGTTAGAGGTTACCATAAACCTATTATGCTTGCGGGAGGAATAGGAAATATTCGCCGCGAACATATTCAAAAAGGTGAATTCCCGGTAGGTTCTAAATTGATTGTTTTAGGTGGACCTGCCATGAATATCGGATTAGGTGGCGGAGCTGCATCCTCAATGACATCCGGTCAATCTGATGCTGATCTAGATTTTGCTTCAGTACAACGTGATAACCCTGAAATGGAGCGTCGTTGTCAGGAAGTGATAGATCGCTGTTGGCAACTAGGCGATGACAACCCTATTTTATTTATTCATGATGTTGGGGCGGGTGGGTTATCTAATGCCATGCCGGAGCTTGTTAATGATGGTGGTTGTGGTGGTCAATTTGAATTGAGAAATATCTTAAACGATGAGCCAGGCATGTCACCGTTAGAAATTTGGTGTAATGAATCACAAGAACGTTATGTGCTAGCTATTCGCCCTGAAAGTTTGGTGCTCTTTGATAAATTGTGTCAGCGAGAACGTGCACCTTATGCTGTAATTGGTAGTGCAACGCTAAATAAAGCGTTGGTTTTGCATGATAATCACTTTAACAATAATCCCATTGATCTACCTTTAGATGTTCTTTTAGGTAAAACACCGAAAATGTTACGCGATGTAAAAACCTATCAAGCTCATGGTGATAATTTTTCAACCTCTGACATTAATTTATATGATGCGGTAAAACGTGTGTTACATTTACCAACAGTTGCTGAAAAAACATTTTTAATCACTATCGGCGATCGAACTGTCACCGGTATGGTAGCGCGTGATCAAATGGTCGGTCCATGGCAAGTGCCGGTGGCTGATTGTGCTGTTACCACAGCGAGTTTAGATAGTTATTATGGTGAAGCAATGTCAATTGGTGAACGTGCGCCTGTTGCATTACTCAACTTTGCAGCCTCAGCAAGGTTAGCTGTTGGTGAAGCGATTACTAATATTGCAGCAACGAATATTGGCGATATCAAACGAATTAAACTTTCGGCTAACTGGATGGCCGCTGCCGGTCACCCAGGCGAAGATGCAGGACTTTATCAAGCTGTGAAAGCTATTGGTGAAGAGTTATGCCCGGCTTTAGGACTTGCTATTCCTGTAGGAAAAGATTCCATGTCAATGAAAACCACTTGGCAACAAGATGGTCAACAAAGATCGGTAACTTCACCGTTATCATTGGTGATTTCGGCATTTGCTCGGGTTGAAGATGTTCGCAAAACTGTTACACCTCAACTTTGTGTAGATCAAGATAATACGCTATTGTTTATCGATTTATCAAAAGGTCATCAGGCCCTTGGTGCGACAGCCCTTGCTCAAGTCTATCGCCATTTAGGTCAAAAAACGGCAGATGTTCATGATGCTAAAGCGTTGGCTGGTTTTTATCAAGCTATGCAAATGCTAGTGAATCAAAATTTATTGCTTGCCTATCATGATCGTTCAGATGGCGGCTTAGTGGTTACCTTGGCTGAGATGGCTTTTGCTGGACATTGTGGCATAGATGTTGATATTTCGATGTTAGGTCATGATGTGATTGCCGCGCTGTTTAATGAGGAATTAGGTGCTGTTATTCAAATTGCAAATAGTCACTTAGATCAGGTAATGGAGTGCTTTAAGCAATTTAATTTATCTCACTGCGTGCAAGTGCTTGGTAGTGCTAAAGTTGGGCAGCAGTTTATTATTCGAAATCAATCAGCAGTCGTTTTTAGTGAGTCACGTTTAACGTTAAGAACATGGTGGGCAGAAACCACTTGGCAGATGCAACGCTTACGTGATAATCCGCTATGTGCCGATCAAGAACATCTGGCAAAACAAAATGAAAACGATCCGGGCTTAAATGTGTTATTAACATTCGATCCACAGCAAGATATAGCAGCCCCATTTATAGCCAAAGGTATAAAACCTAAAGTCGCTATTTTACGTGAACAAGGTGTAAATTCACATGTCGAGATGGCTGCCGCGTTTGATCGGGCTGGTTTTGCTGCTATCGATGTGCATATGACCGATTTACTTGCTGGTGACACCCGTTTAGATCAATTTAAAGCCGTCGTTGCTTGTGGTGGCTTCTCATATGGTGATGTGTTAGGGGCCGGTGAAGGCTGGGCTAAATCAGTGCTTTTTAATGAGCGCGTTCGTCATGAGTTTGAACAGTTTTTTAATCGTAATGATACGCTATCACTTGGTGTCTGTAATGGTTGTCAAATGATGTCTAATTTAAAAGATTTGATTCCAGGTGCTGAATTATGGCCACGTTTTGTGCGTAATTTATCAGAACGCTTTGAAGCACGCTTTAGTTTAGTGCAGATTCAGCAAAGCCCTTCTTTATTCTTTACTGATATGGCGGGTTGTCATATGCCAATTGCAGTTTCACATGGGGAAGGACAGGTTGAAGTTAATGACGAAAATCATCTAACTGCTCTAGAGGCAGCGAAACTTGTTGCTGTGCGTTATATTGACCATTTTGGTCAAGTTACGCAGCAATATCCGGCTAATCCAAATGGTTCACCTAATGGTATTACTGCTGTGACATCTAAAGATGGACGCGCAACAATTATGATGCCGCATCCAGAGCGGGTATTTAGAACGGTAAGTAATTCATGGCACCCTAATAATTGGGGGGAAGATAGCCCATGGATGCGGATATTCCGTAACGCTCGTCGGCAATTAGGTTAAAATAAAAAATTTATCGCCGATAAAAGTCGGCGATAATGTATTTTCAACCAATTAAGCGGTTATTGATTGTTGTTGTCTTTTTAATAAAGGCTCAGCTAACAAGCTATTCATTTTTCGTAATAACTCATCAGTGCTGTCCCAATTAATACAAGCATCAGTAACCGATACACCATATTTAAAGTTTTCTTTTGGTTGTTCTGACGATTGATTACCTTCAAATAAGTTACTTTCAATCATAACCCCAATAATTGAATTGTTACCGTGCTCAATTTGCTCAATAATTGAATTAGCTACAATTGGTTGATTACGATAATCTTTATTGGAATTAGCATGGCTACAATCAATCATTAAATTTGGTACTAAACCAGCTTTTTTCATTTGAATTTCACATAATGATACGTTTTGAGCATCATAGTTTGGTGTTTTTCCACCACGTAAAATAACATGTCCGTGTGGATTGCCCATTGTCTGTAGGACAGTAACTTGCCCTTGTTGATTGATACCAACAAAACGATGTGCCATAGACGCTGATTTCATCGCATTGATTGCAACATCTAAACTGCCATCTGTTCCATTTTTAAAACCAACTGGCATCGATAATCCAGAAGCCATTTCTCGATGTGTTTGTGATTCAGTGGTTCTAGCGCCGATAGCAGACCAACTAATTAAATCACCGATATACTGTGGCGTGTTAGGATCTAATGCTTCTGTTGCCATTGGCAAGCCAATTTGTGCGATATCCAGTAATAATTTTCGTGCTTTTTTTAGACCATATTCAATATCAAATGAACTATCCATATGTGGATCGTTAATCATGCCTTTCCAACCAACGGTGGTTCTTGGTTTTTCAAAATAAACACGCATCACAATAAATAGATTATCTTTTACTTCATCTGAAAGTTTTTTTAATCGATGAGCATACTCAATTGCAGCATCGGTATCATGAATTGAGCAAGGGCCACAAACAACAAGTAGCCGGTGATCGCGGCGTTCTAAAATATCAACGACAGTTTGTCTAGATAAACTAATTTGCTTTTCTAACTCACTTGATAATGGATAAAGTTTTTTTATTTCATCAGGTGTAATTAGCATGTGTTCATCTCGAATTCGAACATTATTCAGTGTGTCTTTTAACATTGTATTTTCCTAGTTAAAATCATTTAAACTCTTTTGTAAAAAAAATATTACAATTAACGGTTAATATGTAAACACAAAATTACATCATAGTAAATGATATTTTGTGAATTTTACAAAGATAATAATTTAATGTTGGTGTAATCGAGGTTTTTTTGATTTTTTCTATACCAGAAAAGCTACTTTACACTTTGCTGTAATGAAATTTTTACATTTCGCATGTTTGAAATGATTTATTATTAACGAGTCTTTGGTGATGGCTAGATTTTCCTATTTTATCATTGTAAGGTATTAAGATATCAATTTTAGGAATAAAGCAAAATGAACCAAGGTAAGCGCTTGCTTAATTTGATGGGCACAAAGATTCAAATATGGCTAGAACATGATGAGGTTGAACACTTATTGAATCAAGCTCAAAAGATGTTAATCGACTACGAACAGCGCTTTAGTGCTAATCGCTTAGATTCTCAATTAATGCAAGTTAATCTTAATGCGGGTATTAAACCCGTAAAACTGCAATCTGATCTTTTTAGATTAATAAAAATAGGTAAAACTCAGAGTTTAATAAAAAATAGTTTTTTAAATATTGCAATAGGACCACTTATTCAAGCGTGGCGGGTTGGTTTTAGTGATGCTAGATATCCTTCTGTTTCAGAAATCAATCAGCTTTTAACACTCATTAACCCTAATGATATTCTTTTAGATGAAGATAATTTATCCGTGTTGTTAAAGCATTCTGGAATGGCAATCGATTTAGGTGCGTTAGCCAAAGGTTATTTTGCTGATAAAGTTATTGAATTTTTTAAACAACAAAATGCTCACGCAGCGTATATTGATTTAGGTGGAAATGTATTAACATTTGGGAATTGTCCTTTTCATGATGATGGGTATTGGCGAGTAGGCATCCAAAATCCCTTTTTGAGCAGAGGTAATGTTATTACTGTTTTGAAGATTCAAAATCAATCAGTGGTGACTTCTGGTATTTATGAAAGAACATTTAACTATAATGGTAAAACCTATCATCATATTTTTGATAGTCAAACAGGTTATCCTGTTGAAACCGATATTGAAAGTATTACTATTGTGACTGAGCATGCCATAGATGGCGAAATATGGACTACACAATTATATGGTTATTCTGCTGAACAGGTGATTAAGCAAATAAATAAAATTGACCATATCGAAGGGATAGTTATCACCAAAAATCATGAATATGCTGGTTCTAATGGTTTATTGATCTAGATATTTATATGATGTTACCGCGTGAACACTCGTTTTGTTTTCATCTTTGCATTATTTATTAAAAGAAGAGACGAAAAGGTTGATGAATTCTTTTTCAGCAACGCTAAGCATTTTATTGGCTGAATATGCAATGAAATAACTTAACGAGATGAATTCTAAAGGTAAGGGGATCAAATTATATGCTAAATCACCCGTTTTTCCGCAGATACTGACGCTTTCAGGAATAAACGTCACTCCCATTCCTTTTTTCGCTAATTCGACAAGGGTAAAAATATTACTGCTTTCAATTACGATATTCGGTTTAATCTTATATTTTGTAATGAGGTATTCAATTTGTTGTCGAATACCTGAGCCGTGAGACGTTAGAATAAGCTTTTCTTGCAATAGTTTTTTTATAAAAGAATGATTACATTCAATATTATTTGTTTTTTTTCGATAGAGTTTAGAGCTTTCTGGTATAAGTGCATAATAATGATGTTTACCACATTTATGACTAATTAAGTTAGGGGATATTGTTTCAGGATTTTGCCCAATAAAAAAATCGAGAGTTTGGTTAATGGTTTTTTCTTCACTATTTTTGGGCATATATTCATGTAATTCGATTTTAATATTGGGATATTTTTGCATAAAAGCAGGTAAAACTAGGGGTAATAAGTAGGTTCCTAAGCTTGGTAATACACCGATTTGAATTGCGGTGTAGTTAGTATCAGTATATTTTTGGATTTTTTTTCTAAACTGTTCCTGTTTGTTGACTAACGATGTGAGGTATTCATAATAAATTTTTCCTGCTTCGGTTAACTGTAATGGGACGGTTTGTCGATTGATGATTTCAATGCCTAGTTCATTTTCAATTTTTTTTATGGTTTGAGTTAGGTAAGATTGCGAGATATAAAGGTTTTGTGCTGCTTTGGTATAATTACCATGCTTAACTAAAACATCAATATATTGCAGCATTATTAGTGAATTAATTTTAGCCATTCCGCTTGTTCTCATCCTTTTTAAGGTTATAACAAATTAGTTATAACTCCATAATTAATCAGCTATTTCACAAATATTTTTTTCTATTTTACACTAGATAACAAATCATATTGCACAACAAATAACATAATTAATATAACAAGAACTTATTCTACCATTTTGTGTGATTAGCTAAAGAATTTGTATTACGAAAATTAAATATTAACAAAATTGTGCCGCAAGGTACTAAGTGAGGTTTTAAAGTGAAATTTGTTGCTATAGTCGGAACGAATTCTGATCGTTCTACTAATAGAAAATTACTGCATTTTATGCGAACGCATTTTGCCGAGAAAGCAGAAATTGAGGTCTGTGAAATTAAATCATTACCAGCATTTAATGAACCTAAGGATAAAACTCCGCCAGCAGCAGTAAAAGAGCTATCGGATAAAATACTAGCCGCAGATGGTGTGATTATTGCTACTCCCGAATATGATCATTCCATTACCGCTGCTTTGAAAAGTGTTATTGAGTGGTTGTCTTATACTACCCGCCCTCTGATTAATAAATGTGTAATGATTGTCGGTGCTTCACATGGTATGTTGGGTTCATCAAGGGCTCAGGCTCATTTACGCCAAATTTTGGATGCGCCAGAATTAAAAGCACGAATTATGCCAAGCTCGGAGTTTTTATTAGGGCAGTCGTTACAGGCTTTTGATGATCAAGGTAATCTTGTTTATGCTGATAAAGTTAAAGAGTTAGATGAATGCTTTGATGAATTTTTATTATTTGTATCCATTACTAATCAATTACTCAAAACAGCCAAAATTAATACAGATCAAAATAAGAAATTTAGTTGGAAACAGGCCGCAGAAGAAGGAGCATCGTTATGAAATTTATTGGTATAGTAGGAACAAATGCTCAAGAATCTTATAACCGTATGTTATTGCAATTTATGCAAAAACATTTTAGTCATAAAGCCGAAATTGAAATATTAGAGTTGACTGACGTTCCAATGTTTAATGAGTCAGATGACCAATCTAATAGTCCTATCATTCAGAATTTTAATAATAAAATTATTCAAGCAGATGGTGTTATTCTTGCCACGCCAGAGCATAATCACTCAATTCCATCGGCCTTAAAAAGTATCATTGAATGGTTATCATTTAATTTGCATCCGTTTGATGGTAAACCAGTGATGATTGTTGGTGCATCTTATGATGTACAAGGCTCCTCTCGAGCACAATTACATTTGCGTCAAATCCTTGATGCGCCAGGGGTTAATGCAACAGTTATGCCGGGCTCTGAATTTTTACTGGGTCGAGCCCATCAAGCTTTTGATGAGCAAGGTAATCTTAAATCAGAAAGAACAGTCGATTTTTTAGAAAGCTGTTTTTTACGTTTTTTGCGATTTACTCAAGTTGTCAATTTACTTAATGTACCGGAAGAAATCTCGTATGAACCTGGTAAATATTGTGTAACAGCACCGGGTCATAATGGCGATTTACCTATGGTTGTTACTTTATCAACTGACCGCATTGAATCGATTGATATTGATACCGAAGGCGAGTCAGAAGGTATTGCTGACGTTGTGTTTAAACGTATTCCATCTCAAATCCTTGAAGGTCAGACACTGAATGTCGATTTGATATCTGGTGCATCGGTTACAAGTAATGGTGTTATTGATGGTGTGGCAAAAGCCATTAAAATGGCAGGTGCTAATCCTGATGTATTAAGAAAAAGACCAAAAGCACCAAGCGCGCTTGATAATAGCGATGCGCAATATGTAACAGATGTCGTTGTGGTTGGTGCTGGTGGTGCAGGATTATCAGCCGCGGCAAGTATTTTACAAGAAGGCAAGCGCGTTGTTGTTGTTGAAAAATTTCCAGCAGTTGGTGGTAATACTGTCCGTACAGGTGGGCCAATGAATGCCGCCAATCCTAAATGGCAAAATACTTTCGATGCTATCGCGGGCGAAAGCCATACTTTATCTGAAATAGTAGCAATTGATGAGTCGGTGATTGATCCTGAATATTTGCAAGATTTTAGAAGCTTAAAACAGCAAATTAATGATTATTTATCAGAAAATAAAGGTAAAACCGGTTACCTATTTGATTCGGCACTACTTCATCGTATTCAAACCTATCTTGGCGGTAAGCGTACTGACCAATTAGGAAATGTGATTTATGGACAATATGATCTGGTTAAAATCTTAACTGATGAGGCGCTAGAATCGGTTAAATGGCTTGAAAATATTGGTGTTGAATTTGATAAACATGATGTCACTATGCCAGTAGGGGCTTTATGGCGTCGAGGTCATAAACCGTTAAAAAGTGAAGGTTATGCTTATGTTTCTGCATTGCAAAAATATGTAGAAGATAAGGGTGGAATTATTATAACCGATACGGCTGTTAAATCGTTAATTGTTGAAGAAGGGCATGTGTCTGGGGTAATTGGACAAGGTTTAAATGGTAAAAAAGTTACCGTTAAAGCAGATGCTGTCATTTTGGCATCGGGTGGTTTTGGTGCTAATACCAAAATGCTCAAAGAATACAACACTTATTGGACTGAAATTGACGACAATATTAAAACCTCTAATTCTCCAGCAATTACTGGTGATGGTATTTTGTTAGGGCAAAGTGTTGGTGCAGATCTGGTTGGTATGGGCTTTTCACAAATGATGCCTGTTTCTGATCCAGAGACTGGGGCATTATTTAGTGGGTTACAAGTTCCACCACAAAATTTCATCATGGTTAACAAGCAAGGAAAACGATTTGTTAATGAATATGGCAGCCGAGATAAACTTACACAAGCTGCTATTGATAATGGTGGATTATTTTATTTAATAGCTGATGAAGAAATCAAAAAGACAGCTTACAACACATCACAAGAAAAAATTGATAAGCAAATTGCGGCTGGCACACTATTTTGTGCAGACACTTTAGAAGAATTAGCCGAAAAATTGGGAATGGATGCTGATATTTTTAAACAAACTATTGCCAACTATAATGCGTATGCTGATGCTGGGTATGATCCTGAATTTGGTAAAGATGTTTTTGATTTGAAAGTAGAAGTTGCTCCATTTTATGCAACACCAAGAAAACCAGCGGTGCATCATACAATGGGTGGACTAAAAATCGATACACAAACCCATGTTTTGGATAAATCAGGACAAAAAATTTCTGGCTTATATGCAGCAGGAGAAGTAGCAGGTGGTATCCATGCGGGTAATAGATTGGGTGGTAATTCACTAACCGATATTTTTACCTTTGGACGAATTGCAGGGAAAACTGCTTTGAAAGATATCAAGTCAAGAACGGAGTCTGGGCATGGAACAACAAACTAGAAATCTCAATCGATGGCTTGTGCTCATAGCATCAACATCAATATTGCTTTGTACTGGTGCGATTTATGCTTTTAGTGTTTTTGCAGGTCCTTTAAGTGCCGCTAAAAATTGGAGTATGTCAGAGGTGATGACAGCGTTTGCTATCAATTCAGCTGTCGGCCCCATTCCTATGATTTTAGGTGGCTTTTTAACGGATAGAGGATTAGCTAAATGGTCTAGTGTTTTAGGTGGTTTGCTGTTTGGACTAGGCTTTTTTCTGACGGGGTATGTGACAAGTCCGCTAATGCTTTATGTGACCTATGGCTTATTAAGTGGCTTTGGTCAAGGGCTTGCTTATTCGGGCTGTTTAAGTAATACCATTAAATTATTTCCTGATAAAAAAGGTCTTGCTTCAGGTATTATTACAGCAGGTATGGGGGGCGCTGCAATTATATCAGCACCAATCGGTAACCATTTGATTGAACGCTTTGATGTGTTATATGCTTTCCAAATTCTAGGTTGCACCTATATAGCTGTGGTTATTGTTGCTAGTTTCTTTATTAAGGTAGCACCTGCTAATTATCAACCACAAGGTTGGACTCAAGCACACAGCCAACAAAATGCGCCTGTTGTTAACAAAAATTGGCAACAAATGCTACAAACGCCATATTTTTACCTCATATTTTTTATGTTAGGTACTGGTGCATTTTCTGGGTTGATGATAGCTTCAAATGCATCAAGTATTGGGCAAAACATGTTTGGGCTATCTTCTGTGGCAGCAGCATTTTATGTGAGTTTATATTCATTAAGTAATTGTGCTGGGCGAGTTGTTTGGGGAACGGTATCGGATAAACTTGGTCGTAATCGAACATTGGATATTATCTTTTCGGTAATTATTTTGGCTTTTATGGCATTTTTATTTATTCCAACACAAGCCGGATTTGCAATAGGAATTATCGCGCTTGGTTTATGCTTTGGTGGTGTGATGGGCGTGTTCCCGCCAATGGTCATGGAAAATTATGGACCGATTCACCAAGGTGTTAACTATGGTATTATTTTTGTGGGGTATTCTTCAGCGGCATTTTTTGCACCAAAGTTAACTGCGGATATCCTTGTCAATAATAATGGCAGTTATACCTATGCATTTTATATTGCAATCGCTGTAGCTTTTGTTGGCTTAGCGTTAAACATGATTTATAAATTTACTAAACAAAGACAATCGAACAATTAATAATAAGTTCGCATTTAAGCTGAAGGAGCCAGATTTCTGCGCTCCTTATTTTGATTCATTTAATTATCAATCTAACAATACAGTATTACATACATTATTAAGTTCGCTCTATCGATTCAAGAACGATGTTTTTATCAATGCCATCAAGCACTTCAACTTGTCCAATTTGTGTCGGAATAACAAGTCTGAGTTTGCCTGATAAAACTTTTTTATCGCGTAACATGTGTGGAATATAAGCATCACTCGTCATTTGAGATGGTCGAGTAACTGGAAGTTTTGCTCTAATAAGCAGTGTTTTAATACGATCAATATCAGCGGTGGTAAATTTACCCAACAGTTTAGCTGTTTGAGCAGCCATTAACATACCGACACTGACAGCTTCACCATGTAACCAATTACCATAACCTAATTCTGCCTCGATGGCATGACCATAAGTATGACCAAGATTTAAAATCGCGCGCATATCTTGTTCGGTTTCATCGGCCGCAACTACCTGTGCTTTAAGTTCGCAGCAGCGATAAATGCAATAACTGAGTGCTTCGACATCTAATTTAAGTAACTGGTCAATGTGCAATTCTAACCAATTAAAAAAATCAGCATCCATAATAATGCCATATTTAATGACTTCAGCCAGACCTGCTGATAATTCACGCTGCGGTAGCGTTTTTAAACAATTGAGATCGATAACCACTGATTGAGGTTGATAAAATGCACCAATCATATTTTTACCAAGAGGGTGATTAATGGCGGTTTTCCCACCAACAGACGAATCTACCTGCGAAAGTAATGTTGTTGGCACCTGTATAAACTTAATTCCTCGTTGATACGCTGAAGCAGCAAATCCAGCGACATCACCAATGACGCCACCACCTAATGCAATTAGTATGGAATTGCGGGTATGATTATTGGCAAGCAAAGCGGTAAGAATTTTATTCCATGTTTCCATGGTTTTATATTGTTCACCATCAGGCACAATCACAGAATCAGTTTTTATACCGTTGCCTTCAAGCATATCAGTTAAAGTTTGTAAATATAGTGGGGCGATGGTGTCATTGGTTGCGATTAATACACGTTGACCAGGTTGGAGTTTGAAATGTTTAAATTGAGTTAGAAGATTTTCGCCGATAGTAATAGGATAACTACGTTTTGCTAGCGCCACATTTAAAATTTTTTGCATAATAATACCCGGACAAGTCAAAGCTAATTTATTGTTGCATGTTAGCGATAAAAAAGTAGCAGTGCAACTTAGAATCATTTAAACTTATTGCCAATTTTGTTTAGTAATATTAAATTTAATATGTCAATATCTCTTGTTTTAGCACAAAAAAATTGGCGCGTGGGCGATATAGAAGGCAATGCTCAAAAAATTATTGAAATAATCAATAGCCATGCATCTTATGATCTTATTATCTTTTCAGAATTAGCGTTATGCGGTTATCCACCGGAAGATCTTATCTTTCGTTCAGATTTTAAACAACGCTGCCAAAAAGCATTATCAAATATCCAACAAGCTAGCACAAAATGTGCAGTGATTGTTGGTCATCCAGATTGGCAAGGTGATAAAATTTATAACTCACTTTCGTTTTTTGCCGAAGGAAAATTGTTATCAAGTTATCATAAACAGTTGCTTCCTAATTATGATGTATTTGATGAAAAACGTTACTTTACTGCTGGAACACAAACTTGTGTAGTGCAATTTAAAGGTCAAAAAATAGGCTTATTAATTTGTGAAGATCTTTGGCAAAATCAACCTATTGATGATATCAAACAAGCACAAGCTGATTTTGTCATCACTATCAATGCTTCACCTTATGATTATCAAAAACAAAAACAACGACAAGATTTAATTAAAGCACATGCTGTTCGTACACAATTACCGATTATTTATGTTAATCAAATAGGTGGGCAAGATGAGCTGGTATTTGACGGTGATTCTTTTGTTTGTAATGAGCATGGCGATATTATTTGCCAATTGAAATCCTTTCAAGAGCAAGTCACCTTTTTTGAGTTTTCTTCTAATGACCCATCTCAACGAGTTGAGATAACAGAACAATCCCAATTAGCATCGGTATATGATGCATTGGTATTGGCAACTCGTGATTATATTACTAAAAATGGTTTTCAAGGGGCGGTATTGGGACTATCTGGTGGGATCGATTCTGCTTTGACGCTTGCTATTGCTGTTGATGCACTTGGTAAAGATAAAGTACAAGCCGTTATGATGCCATTTCGATATACGGCCGATATTAGTATTGCTGATGCTAAAGAAGAGGCTGAAATATTAGGTGTTGAATTTGATATTATCTCGATTGAACCAATGTTTGATGCGTTTATGTCTTCATTAACTCCTTTATTTGCAGGAACACAAAAAGATACCACTGAAGAAAATCTGCAAGCACGTTGTCGAGGTGTTATTTTAATGGCACTTTCTAACAAACGTCGAAGACTGGTTTTAACTACTGGCAATAAAAGTGAAATGTCGGTTGGCTATGCAACGCTTTATGGTGATATGGCAGGTGGGTTTGACGTACTTAAAGATGTACCTAAAACGATGGTGTTTGCATTATCTAAATTCCGCAATACACGTTCTTATGTTATCCCTGACAGAGTCATTACTCGTCCACCTTCAGCCGAGCTTGCACCCGATCAGAAAGATGAAGACAGTTTACCGCCATATGAAATTTTGGATGGTATATTAAAAGGTTATGTTGAGCAAGATCTTACCGTTTTGCAACTTAAGTCACAAGGATATGAAGAACAAACCATAAGACAGGTAATTAAATTGGTTGATATAAATGAATATAAAAGACGTCAATCAGCTGTCGGTCCTAAAATTACAACACGCAACTTTGGAAAAGGCAGACGCTATCCAATTACTTCTGCTTTTGGATTTAACAATTGGCCATCGGCAATTAAGGGCAAATAGATATGAAAAAAATAGAAGCTATCATCAAACCATTTAAACTAGATGATATTCGTGAGGCACTTGCTGATCAAGGTATTACGGGAATGACTGTGACTGAGGTTAAAGGCTTTGGTCGTCAAAAAGGTCATACAGAGCTTTATCGTGGCGCTGAATACATGGTGGACTTTTTACCCAAAGTAAAAATCGAACTGGTTGTATCAGATGATATTTTAGAAATGTGCATTGAAACCATTATGAAAACAGCGCAAACAGGCAAAATTGGTGACGGTAAAATTTTTGTCTATAATGTAGAACAAGTTATTCGTATTCGTACTGGCGAAATGGATGATTCTGCAATTTAATTGAGATTATTTAATGTCAGGTCGCTCTTGTTTGAGTAATTCATTAGTCACAATGCCCTGCATAGAACAAATAAGCAGATTCATATTAGTGCCTTTTTCAATTAAGAGTAATTTTTCTGTTGTATCCGGTGCTGGAATTGTTTTTACACCAACTACAGTACCGGTGTTTTCTTTCCATACATGAACATCATCATTAATGTTGCGAATCATTGGATTGGCGATGTAAAGTAAGTCATCTTCCATATTTTTCCAATTGATGAAATTTAATGTCTCTTTTATTTGGTTTATATCGTTATCAATAATAAAACCCCAAAAATAATATTTACCTATTTTGCCTAAATCCATCGCACTATCATAATAACCTTTAATTGTCAGATTTTTATAGTGGATAGGGGTTTTAAAATAAACATAATTTTTATTTGTGTCAGTGCGATTTTCAACGGGAATAAAGGCTTGATCACTATCGATTACATTGACATTTGTTACTTTTAGTAACTCATCTTTATTATCATATATAGCTTTAAAAAAATTTGTATTACAGAGAGATAACGAATCTATTAATGGTAATTTATCGGCTGATGCGACAAAAGAACAAAATATAAGTATTACTGTAATAACGCTTTTGATCATGTTGGTTGGAATTGACAAAAAATAAAAATCATTAAGTTAAGTTGCCTTGATTGTATAATTTTTAAAGAATAATAACAATGTTAATACCTCTTTTCTTTTTTAAAGAATTATTAAGATTGATGAATACTTAACCTTTATTAGCAGTATTCAATAAATCTAACAATATAATTATATATTTTATCAAGCAATAATCTTATTTATCTTTATTTATGGAAGACTGATCCCAAAATGATGAATTTATTTGAAAAATAGTTTGAGTATTAGAAAAATTACTATAATTTTATTTGAGCAGTAAGTTGTTTATGTTATTCAGTCAATTAATTTTAAATGGAAATAAATTATGAGTTCAACATTTGCAAATAAAATACTAGAAGATTTTTCTTGCTTTGAGGATATTTCAATCAAAACATTTTTTGGTGGATTTAGTATCAATAGCAAAGGAGTCATGTTTGGATGGATTGGTAAAGGTGAGCTATATTTAAGGGGGCATGATCATTATCGTTCAGTTTTTATTGATTTGGGTATGCCCACATTAACACTACCAACCGCAATGTCTAAAAAATCGCTTGATTATTATAAAGTGAGTGATGAATTGTTAAAACATTCCAACAAGCTTCACACTATGGTCAAAATGGTCATTGAATATGCTATTTTAGAACATAGTGAGAAAATCCAATTAAAAAAGCAGCAAATTAAGACCTTACCTAATATCAACTTATCTTTGGAAAAACTATTATTTAGCGTAGGTATAACCAATATAGAAATATTTAATAAAGTTGGTTATCTGGAGGCTTTTTACCGAATTAAGAGTATAAAATCGACTATTTCGGATAATGTCCTATTTGTTTTGTATAGCGCATTAAATTATTGTCATGTTGAAGTATTATCTAAATCGACAAAAACTGATATTGAAGTTGCATATCAAGATTTTTTAGACAATATATCTGATAATTAAGTTGTAAACTTTTATCTATTATTATGACTATAAGTCAACCATTGGAATAACAGTTATCCTGAAATTAATTCATGTTAGGATAACTGTTTTTTGTAAATATAGTTATGAAGACGTTCTACGACGTGAAGTTCGTTTAAATGGTTTTGGTGTAGGTAAATTAGTTAATAGTGCAGTTGGATCATATTGACTAACAGGAATAGCATGATCAATCGCTTTTTCGATAGCAGGTAAATTTTGTGAGTAACGTTCACAAGCAAGTGAAATCGAATAACCTTCAGCACCAGCACGACCAGTACGCCCGATTCTATGTCTGTAATCATCACAGTCGTCGGGTAAGTCGTAATTAAAGACATGTGTTACATGAGGAATATGTAAACCTCGCGCAGCCACATCTGTTGCCACTAAAATATCTAAATCGCCTTGGGTAAATTGTTCAAGAATCGATAAACGTTTCTTTTGTGCAATATCACCAGTTAATAATCCAACCCGATGACCATCTGCAACTAAATGGCGCCATATTTTTTCACATGCAACTTTGGTATTGGCAAAAACAATACAACGATCAGGCCACTCTTCTTCAATTAGGGTTTGTAACAGCGCTAATTTATCTTCATTCGATGGGAAAAATAGCTCTTCTTTAATGCGATGGCCAATTTTTTGTTCTGGCTCTACTTCAACATATTGTGGATTATTCATATGTTCAAATGCTAATTCACGGACATTATGAGTGAGTGTTGCAGAAAATAGCATGGTTAATCGTTTTTGTGGGGGTGTCATGTGTCTAAAAATCCAACGAACATCCCGAATAAATCCTAAGTCAAACATACGGTCAGCTTCATCTAAAACAACAACTTGTATTGACTCAAGATTTATATAATTTTGTTTCGCATAATCGATTAAACGACCAGTGGTTGCGATGAGGATATCGACGCCAGCTGATAACATTTTTAATTGTTTATCATAACCATCACCACCAAATGCTAAACCTAGTTTTAGGCCTGTCTGTTCTGATAATACTTGAGCATCATGATAGATTTGCACAACTAGTTCGCGAGTTGGCGCGATAATGATTGCTCGAGGTTGGTTGGTTTGGTGATCGGGTAATGGTTGATGATTCAATAAATAATTAAACGTTGAGGCTAAAAACGCGATGGTTTTTCCTGTCCCTGTTTGTCCCTGCCCAGCAATATCAATTCCTTTTGTGGTTAACGGTAAAGTCTTTTCTTGAATTGGCGTACAATAAGTAAAGCCATTTTGCTCAAGTGCTTTTAGTACTAATGGATGTAAAGGAAATTGACTAAAAGTCGTTTTGGTGAGATAGGATTGAATCATTATGGTTTCAAAGTTAATTATCAAAGTTTGTTAATTATAGCATATTAGTCACACTGACATCACTAATAATTATCTCCTATTATAATAATTACTAGCGCGTGCTTTGAAAATATTTTAACATTTAAAACCATAAAAATTATATTATTATTGGAGATAATAAAATGAGTCATAATATTGTTGCGTTAACTGAAGCAAGTTTTGAGAAAACCATTAACGAAGCATCTAAACCCGTGCTAGTTGATTTTTGGGCTGAATGGTGTGGTCCGTGTAAAATGGTTGCGCCTATTTTAGAAGAAATAGCGCAAGAATATAGTGATCGTATCGTTATTGCTAAATTAAATGTTGAAGAAAATCCAAATATCGCGCCTAAATTTGGTATTCGCGGTATTCCTACATTACTTATTTTCAAAAATGGTGAAGTTGTTTCAACACAAGTTGGTGCATTATCTAAAGCTCAATTGAAAAGTTTTATTGAAGCACAACTGTAATAGTTGTGATTGCAGTCCTCACAAAATCAATAAAAAATAGTAATAAGAGTAATAAAAATTACTCTTATTATTGCTCAAATCAAGTGTGTTGTTATTTTCAATAACATAATTAAATATAGACAGACTACCTTTTTTAGTGTAAATTGCTAACTTCTTACGAAAGCTCCTTTCTGCAATCCATTGTTTTTATTGATTAAGTGGGTGAACAGTCTATATTTAAACGCATAATTATCATTGAAAACTTAGTAGTTAATTGCGTTTGTATATTGTAAGAAAGAGATTTTTTTATTAATAAATGAAAGAAATATACAAAAATAGCAGTAATTGCAAACATATCAATTTTATCCTCAAGAATTTTTAAAATTATGAATTTAACTGAATTAAAAAACACTTCTGTTTCCGAGCTTGTAACGCTTGGCGAAAAAACAATGGGTCTTGAAAATCTTGCTCGTCTTAGAAAACAAGACATTATTTTTGCTATTTTAAAACAGCATGCCAAAAGTGGTGAAGATATATTTGGTGACGGTGTGCTTGAAATTTTGCAAGATGGATTTGGCTTTTTACGTTCTGCTGATAGTTCGTATTTAGCGGGTCCTGATGATATTTATGTATCACCTAGTCAAATTAGACGATTTAACTTGCGAACGGGCGATACCATTGCCGGTAAAATAAGACCACCTAAAGAAGGTGAACGTTATTTTGCTTTATTAAAAGTTAATGAAGTTAATCATGATAAACCTGAAGATGCCCGCAATAAAATCCTCTTTGAAAACTTAACTCCGCTTCACCCAAATTCTCGATTACGTATGGAACGAGGTAATGGTTCAACAGAAGATATCACAGCAAGAGTACTTGATTTAGCATCACCTATCGGTAAAGGTCAACGTGGTTTGATTGTTGCTCCACCGAAAGCAGGTAAAACTATGCTTCTGCAAAATATCGCACAAAGTTTAGCGGTAAATCATCCTGAATGTGAGTTAGTTGTCTTGATGATTGATGAGCGTCCTGAAGAAGTTACCGAGATGCAACGTTTAGTTAAAGGTGAAGTGGTTGCTTCAACTTTTGATGAACCAGCAGCAAGACATGTTCAAGTTGCGGAAATGGTAATTGAACGAGCAAAACGTTTAGTTGAACATAAAAAAGATGTGATTATTCTATTAGACTCAATTACTCGTTTGGCACGTGCTTACAATACGGTTATTCCTTCATCGGGTAAAGTATTAACAGGTGGTGTGGATGCCAATGCTTTACATCGCCCTAAACGATTTTTTGGTGCAGCGCGTAATGTAGAAGAGGGTGGTAGTTTAACCATTATTGCAACCGCATTAATTGATACCGGTTCGAAAATGGACGAAGTTATTTACGAGGAGTTTAAAGGTACCGGTAATATGGAAGTACACTTATCTCGTAAAATTGCTGAGCGTCGTGTTTTCCCTGCTATTGATTTTAACCGCTCAGGTACACGTAAAGAAGATTTAATGACTTCACCTGACGAGCTACAAAAAATGTGGATTCTACGTAAGATCTTAAACCCAATGGGTGAGATTGATGCGATGGAATTCTTAATTGATAAATTAGCGATGACCAAAACCAATGATGAGTTTTTTGAAATGATGAAACGCTCATGATTTTGAAAGTTAATTAGCTTGTCAAAAATAAAATAGCCGTATTATATACTGATACGGCTTTTTTTATGGCAAAATATGAAAAAGTTTTATAAAACCCGTTTAAGTGTTAAGTTGTAAAGGCCTTATTATCAAGGTCATGTAAGATTATATAAAGGAGCCAAATCATGTCTAAACAACAAATCGGTGTTATTGGAATGGCAGTAATGGGGCGAAATCTTGCCCTCAATATTGAAAGCCGTGGATATACTGTCGCGATTTATAATCGTTCTAAAGATAAAACCGAGCAAGTGATGGCCGAACATCCCGATAAACAATTGGTTCCCCACTTTACGATTGAAGATTTTGTTGCATCATTAGAAAAACCGCGTCGTATTTTGATAATGGTACAAGCTGGTAAAGGAACGGATGCCGTAATTGATGAACTACGACCTTTATTAGATAAAGGCGACATTATTATTGATGGTGGTAATGCTTATTTTGAAGATACCATCCGCCGCAATAAAATGCTTTCAGATGAAGGGTTTAATTTTATTGGTACTGGTGTTTCTGGTGGTGAGGAAGGGGCGCTTAAAGGACCATCTATTATGCCTGGCGGTCAAAAAGAAGCATATGATTTAGTTGCACCAATATTAGAGAAAATCGCTGCCAAAGCTAACGGTGAACCATGTGTCACTTATATTGGACCTGATGGCGCAGGTCATTATGTGAAAATGGCTCATAATGGTATTGAGTATGGTGATATGCAGCTAATTGCTGAAAGCTATTCAGTATTGAAACATGTGGTCGGATTAGATAATGAGCAATTATCAAGTGTCTTTACTGACTGGAATAAGGGCGAGTTAAATAGTTATTTAATTGAAATTACGGCTGATATTTTTAAATATAAGGATGAACAAGGTCAATATCTGATTGATGTGATTTTAGATGCAGCAGGTAATAAAGGAACCGGTAAATGGACCAGCCAAAGTGCATTAGATTTAGGTGAACCTTTATCATTAATTACTGAATCAGTATTTGCCCGTTACATTTCGGCTATTAAAGATCAGCGAGTTGCTGCGGCAAAAATTTTAAAAGGACCACAACAAGTTACTTATACTGGTGATAAAAAAGAATTAATAGAAAAAGTACGTAAAGCGCTTTATATGAGTAAAATTATCTCTTATGCTCAAGGCTTTGCACAACTCAAAGCTGCATCAACTCATTATAATTGGCAGTTAAATTTTGGTGAAATTGCTAAAATATTTAGAGCAGGATGTATTATTCGTGCACAATTTTTACAAAAAATTACTGATGCTTATGCAGACAATAATGATATTGATAATTTGCTATTAACACCTTATTTTTCACAAACAGCTCAAGCTTATCAGCAAGCATTACGTGATGTGGTTTGTTTAGCTGTTCAACAAGGTATTGCTGTGCCAACGCTCTCTGCTGCTATTGCTTATTACGATAGTTATCGTTCGCCTGTATTACCAGCGAATTTAATTCAAGCACAACGAGATTACTTTGGTGCACATACTTATAAACGTATAGACAAAGAAGGTGTATTTCACACTGATTGGTTAAATATTGAATCGTAATTGGTCGTAATACTGTTACATCTATTTTTTAGTTAGAGTGTAAGTATACCTTGCACTCTAATAAAAAATTCTTTCAATCTACTCTGCTTTATTAATCTCCTTTCTATTTTAAAAAATAAAAATTGTTGCGTGCATTAATCTTAGCATTGTCAAGTGATTTTATTTTTTTTAAATTGTAGAAAAACACAATATATGGTGTATAATCATAATATATTTACTATATATAGTGTCCGTCAAGCGATGTGAAAATCCCGGTGTATATCAAATTAAGTCTAATATTCTAATAAAGATTTAAGAAATCCCAATAATTATAATGAGTATTAACATTGATATATGACCCATATTAACCGCTAATAAACCATGAATATTGAGGAGTATATATGCCCGTAGTCATCAAACGTGATGGTTGTCAAACCGCATTTAATGAAGCTCGGATTAAAGATGCCATAGTCAAAGCAGCTGTTGCTGCTAATGTGAATGATCCTGATTATTGTGCTGCTGTTGCTCGCGTTGTGACTAATCAAATGACAGAACGTGAAAGTGTTGATATTAACGAAATTCAAAATGCAGTTGAAAATCAGTTAATGTCAGGGCCTTATAAAAAACTGGCAAGGACTTATATTGAATATCGACATGATCGTGACCGAGCGCGAGACCAACGTAGTCGTTTGACTCAAGATATTCGTGGCTTAATTGAACAGAGTAATGTTGCAATTTTGAATGAGAATGCTAATAAAGATAGTAAAGTTATTCCAACACAACGCGATTTATTAGCCGGTATTGTAGCAAGGCATTATGCTAAACAATATTTATTACCAAAAGAAATATCACGCGCTCATGATTGTGGCGAAATTCATTATCATGATTTAGATTACGCACCATTTTTTCCTATGTTTAACTGTATGTTAATTGATTTAGATGGTATGTTGACCAATGGCTTTAAAATGGGTAATGCTGAAATTGAGCCACCAAAGTCGATTGCAACAGCGACAGCGGTCACGGCACAAATAATTGCACAGGTTGCGAGCCATATTTATGGTGGTACAACTATTAATCGTATCGATGAAGTGCTAGCAAAATTTGTTACCATCAGTTATCAAAAACATAAACAAATCGCTCAAGAGTGGGATATACCCAATCCAGAGGCGTATGCAGAAAACCGTACTCAAAAAGAGTGTTATGATGCATTTCAATCTTTAGAGTATGAAGTTAATACTTTACATACTGCTAATGGTCAAACTCCTTTTGTTACCTTTGGTTTTGGTTTAGGAACAAGTTGGGAATCACGTTTAATTCAAGAATCTATTCTAAAAGTTCGCATTAAGGGTTTAGGTAAAAATCATAAAACAGCCGTTTTCCCAAAATTGGTGTTTGCCATTAAAGATGGTATTAATCACAAACAAGGTGATATTAATTACGATATTAAAGCGCTAGCGTTAGAGTGCGCAAGTAAGCGTATGTATCCTGATATCTTGAATTACGATAAAGTGGTTGAAGTCACCGGATCATTTAAAACTCCAATGGGATGTCGAAGCTTTTTAGGTGTTTACGAAGAAGATGGTCAGCAAATTCACGATGGCCGTAATAATCTTGGCGTGATTAGTTTGAATCTGCCGCGTATTGCCATTGAAGCCCAAGGTGATGAATCTCGTTTCTGGCAGATTTTAGATAAGCGTTTAGAGTTATGTAAAGAAGCCTTAATGACACGTATTGCTCGTCTTGAAGGGGTAAAAGCTCGCGTCGCGCCTATTTTATATATGGAAGGGGCTTGTGGTGTGAGATTAAAAGAAGATGATAGTGTTTGTGAAATATTCAAAAATGGTCGAGCTTCGATTTCTTTAGGCTATATTGGTATTCACGAAACATTAAATGCACTTTATGGAAATAAAACGCATCCATTTGATAATGATACATTACGCGAAAAAGGCGTAGCTATTGTTCAACGTTTACGACAAGCTGTGGAACAGTGGAAAGCTGAAACGGGTTATGGATTTAGTTTGTATAGTACGCCAAGCGAAAACCTGTGTGATCGTTTTTGTCGACTTGATACAGCTGAATTTGGTGTTATTCCAGGGGTAACTGACAAAGGTTATTATACAAATAGTTTTCATTTAGATGTAGAGAAGAAAGTTAATCCATACGAAAAAATAGAATTTGAAAAACCTTATCCTGAAGTAGCTAATGGTGGATTCATTTGTTATGGTGAATATCCTAACATGATTAATAATGTTAAAGCATTAGAGGATGTCTGGGATTATAGTTATAGTCGAGTTCCTTATTATGGTACTAACACCCCGATTGATGAGTGCTATGAGTGTGGTTATACCGGTGAATTTTCGTGTACAAGTAAAGGTTTTGTTTGTCCTAGTTGTGGTAATCATGATTCGTCAAAAGTCTCTGTTACTCGCCGAGTTTGTGGCTATTTAGGTAGTCCTGATGCCCGTCCATTTAATGCCGGTAAACAAGAGGAAGTAAAACGACGAGTTAAACATTTGAACAATGGTCAAATTGGATAATGTTAATTAAATAGTTATGAATTATCATCGTTATTATCCTGTAGATGTTGTAAATGGTGAAGGTACGCGTTGCGTGCTGTTTGTCGCAGGTTGCGTACATCAGTGTCCTGGGTGTTATAACAAAAGTACATGGGGAATCAATTCAGGCGTACCTTTTACACAATCGCTTGAAGATCAAATTATCAAAGATCTGCAAGACACAGAGATTAAACGCCAAGGATTATCGCTTTCTGGTGGTGATCCTTTGCATCCACAAAATGTTCCAGCTATATTAAAATTAGTTCAACGGGTTAAATCAGAATGTATTAACAAAGATATTTGGCTATGGACGGGGTATAAACTTGATGAATTAACCGCCGAGCAACAAGCAGTAGTGCCTTATATTGATGTATTAATTGATGGTAAATTTATTCAAGAACTTGCTGATCCTCGGCTGTTATGGCGAGGAAGCAGCAATCAAATCATACATCGATTTAAACAATAAAATTATTGGCCATTATTGCGATTTGTGTAAGTTTAAAAGATAAGAAATCGCTTCACGATAATTAATTTCTAGATTTTCACTGCTAGACGAGGTGATGTGTAAGTCAGTAATTTTGCCATTATCAATACCATAAACCCATCCGTGCAAATTAACTTTTTGACCGCGCTGCCATGCCGATTGAATAATGGTTGAGTGACCTAAATTATAAACTTGCTCAATGACGTTGAGTTCGCATAAGATATCTAATCGAATATGCGCTGGAAATTCACCAATAAGTGAGCTATATCGAAACCATAAATCTCGAATATGTAATAGCCAATTGTTAATTAAACCTAAATCCGGGTTTTCAACAGCTGAGCGTATTCCACCACATCCTAAATGGCCACAGACAATAATATCTTCAATTTTAAGTACATCAACGGCATATTGGACGACAGATAAACAATTGAGATCGGTATGAATGACTAAATTACCTACATTTCGATGGACAAATAATTCACCAGGTTGCAATTTAATCAGTTTTTCGGCCGGAACTCGGCTATCAGAACAGCCGATCCATAAAAATTTAGGATTTTGGGCAATTGCTAGTTGTTTAAAAAATTCGGGATCTTCTTGCTCAATTTTTTCTGACCACTCGTGATTAAAACGAATTAAATCGTTTACATTTACCATTCATCTATTCCTTTAATATCTCATTATTATAAGATTGTGTTATTTTTGAAAATAAACTTTATATTATTTAATTGGTTTCAATGTGTTGGATTTTACTTTTCATTATTAATTTTCGCCACATTGGTGTGGTTAAAATTTTAGCCTTGATGATTTTGCTGTATAATTTTAAACGTAATAGTAGTGTTTTTTGGTAATACAGTTTATTGGGTTTTGCTTGGCCGCTATTTAATATTTTACTTAGAATCTCAGCGCTATCGAGTGCATAGCTAATTCCTTCCAAAGAACTTGCACTAATAAAACCAGCCGCTTCACCGATTAAAAATATGTTTTCATTGCCCGTGTAAAAATCACGTAAACGATTTGGATAGATAACTAGGCATTTTTCAGTTTTGACTAAATCACTAAAAATAAAACCTTGTTGCGTTAATTTTTGTTTTAACTTTTCGAAATGTTGATTTGCTTCTTTTTTTGCAAAGGCTCCACCTAAAATAAAGTAACCATCTTTAGACATACTCCATGCATAACAGTTAGTTAAATTGTTGTCAAAAATGCACGAATAAAAAGGTGTAGTATGTTTTTCAGCAAACCATTGCTGAATAGCGACATATTGTCTGATGGAATGTTTAGGGTAACGCATTCGCCTTACAATGGAATTAGCCCCATCAGCACCTACGACATATTGAGCAGTGAATTTTTGTTCTCTATTATTTTCATCGACATAAGTGACTTGGTATCCATCAATGATTCTTCTTACTTCTTTGCATAACGTATTATGTAAAACAGTAACGGTTTCGGGAATGAGTGACTTTAGCCATAGATCAAACTTATGTCGATCAAGGCTGATATAACTGCGTTGATAATTACGAACTAGTTGAGTTTGCAAATCGATGGTTTTAACGCTAAATATTTGTGGATCGGTTAAAATGTCAGCAGGTATGTTTAATTTTTGTCTGACAAAAGATTTTTGCGCATCATTTGCCAGTAATCCACCACATGGTTTATGAAAGCCATCATGACCTGTTTGTTTTTTTTTGTCTAGTGCAATAATTTTAAATGAAGGACTAAGTAATCGTGCCAACGTACTACCGGCAGGCCCTAGACCAATAATTGCAATATCGTAATCCATAAAATTATGTTATTTGCCCTATCAATTTTTGACTAATGTTATATTATCACATTTAAAGTGAAATGTGGCTAATCAAGGACGAGAATAGGGTAAGTTAGGTATCGTTGACATAGTATTCATTAAGCTATATGGATATATAATCCCATATAGCTAAGTTAAAATTGGCTATATTTAACTGGCAACGGTTGTCAAAAAAGCTTGGTTTAATTCTTCAAAGGGTAAAGTTCGGCTAATTATGACTAAACGTGATAGTTTTTCTGCCGAATCTTGCCAGGGTGAACCATAATCAAAGCCAACGACTTTGTGGACACCTTGAACAATTAAGCGTTGTGGATTATTTTTGATAGCAAGCACACCTTTGTATCGTAGCATGTCATTGCCGTATTGCTCGACTAAATTTTCCATAAAAGAGCCAATTTTTTTGATATCAAGTTCACCTGCTTCAAAAAGATAAGAGCAAATATCATCATCCCATGATTGAGTTTGCTTTTGTCGAGGCAGAACAGTGAAATCGGCCATAAATTTTTTGGCGGGATTAATTACAAAAAAGCCTCTATTAATATTTAGATCATCAGTTAGATCAAAAGCATGTATATCAATCCACTGTGATTTAGGTATTTGTCCATTTACGGCCTCAATGATTGTAGCTTTATGGTTGATGTTGTTAATTCGATTAATCACTTTTAGTTTTTCTGAATTACTAACGCAGTCAGTTTTAGTCACAATAATGCGATCTGCAAACCCAATTTGTGAAAGCGTGACGCGATGCGCATCAAGATGCTGTAAAATATGTTGAGCATCGACTAAAGTAATAATTGCATCAAGTTGAAAGCTTTGACGAATCAAATCATCAATAAAAAATAGTTGAATAATTGGTGCAGGATCGGCAAGTCCGGTCGTTTCAATTATTAACCGATCAAATAGTAACTCTCCTGCTATGCGCTGAGCGTGTAATTGGTATAAGGCATTGGTTAGCTCTCCTTGTACGGTACAACAGATACATCCATTAGTCATTTCAACAATTTTAATGTCGGTTGTTACATTTAGCAGATGGCTATCAACGTTTATCGGGCCAAACTCATTTTCGATAATAATTATTTTTTCGTTAGGATTCTCTGCTAACAAATGATTAATTAATGTAGTTTTACCTGAACCTAAAAATCCAGTTAATAAAGTGACAGGTATTGTGGGGGAGCTGGTTTGTATTGTCATTTCTTCCATTCTTTACTATTTAGCAACTAGCAACATTTGAATCCGCCTTTACCACCGTAACGTGCATCTTGCCGCTCTTTAAAAAACTCTTCATAAGTCATAGGCGTTTGTTCTGGGTGGGTAAGTTTCATATGTTGAACATAAGTATCATAATCTGGAATACCGACCATAAGTTTAGCTGCTTGGCCTAGATATTTTCCTGCTTTGGCGATTGAATCAAACATATTTTATCTCTTATTAGCTAAAGATATTGATAAGTAGATCTTATTTCTTAATTATAATCTGCGACGCATAAATCACTAATTATCGTTGATTCACTATAAAGTGCTAATTTGTTTGAGTCAATTGCTGATTAATACTAATTTATACAATAATATAAAAGCTTAAAAGCAATTTTAATTTTGATTGATTAAATTCAAGTGGTGATGTTTTAAAAAAGGTTTCAATAAATTGATTTATCTATGAGTAAATAACTTTTATAATATTGGGCAATTTAATTCTAATAAGAGTCTATAATGGAAAAGTTTCACCTTACTGGCCCAACTTCTTTAAATGGTGAAGTTGTGATTTCTGGGGCTAAAAATGCAGCCCTACCTATTTTATTTGCTGCAATTTTAGCTGAAAAACCCGTTGAAATTCAAAATATCCCTAAGTTAAAAGATATTGATACGACGTTAGAATTACTCAGTCAGTTAGGTGTGAAATGTACCCGCAATGGCTCGATTCATTTAGATGCAGGGCAAGTTAATAATTATTGCGCACCTTATGAGCTAGTCAAAACTATGCGCGCATCAATTTGGGCATTAGGCCCATTAGTTGCTCGATTTGGTCATGGACAAGTATCTTTACCAGGGGGATGTGCTATTGGCGCTCGACCTGTTGATTTACATATTATTGGCTTGCAACAACTAGGGGCTACAATTACTCTTGATGAGGGGTATGTTAAAGCAACTGTCGATGGTCGATTAAAAGGTGCACATATCGTAATGGATAAAGTCAGTGTTGGTGCTACTGTGACTATTATGTCGGCTGCAACCTTAGCGGAAGGAAAAACGATAATCGAAAATGCTGCCTGTGAACCTGAAATTGTTGATACTGCTAAATTTTTAAATACGTTAGGTGCTAAAATCTCGGGTGCTGGTACCGTGCGTATTGAGATAGAAGGCGTAGAGCGATTAGGCGGCGGCGTACATGAAGTGGTTTCAGATCGCATCGAGACCGGTACCTTTTTGGTTGCAGCAGCGATATCAAAAGGTAAAATTACCTGTCGTAAAACAGATCCAAAATTGCTTGATGCTGTATTATCTAAATTGAAAGAAGCGGGCGCTGATATTCAAATCGGTGATGACTGGATTTGCCTAGATATGCAAGGTAAACAGCTTAATGCAGTAAATATCCATACTGCACCTTATCCTGGGTTTCCAACTGATATGCAAGCTCAATTCTCTTTACTCAATATGGTTGCTAAAGGCACAGGAATTATTAAAGAAACAATTTTTGAAAACCGATTTATGCATGTTCCTGAACTTATTCGAATGGGTGCTAGAGCCGAAATAGAAGGTAACACTTTAATCACGCATGGTGTGGATAAACTAAGTGGTGCCCAAGTCATGGCAACTGATTTACGTGCTTCAGCTAGTTTGGTTTTAGCCGGTTGTATTGCTGAAGGTTCGACATTGGTTGATCGTATTTATCATATAGATCGTGGTTATGATAATATTGAAGATAAACTTAGAAAACTAGGCGCTCATATTGAAAGAACTAAGTAGTTTTTGAATTAAAAATAGTTGTTAATACAACGTAAGTTAGTGAAGGAGTTTAATCGTGACAAAACAAGCTTTGGTCTGTTTATCAAATGGTTGTGAAGAAACAGAAGCTGTAACAACAATTGACCTTTTAACACGAGCGGGTATTAATGTTACCACAGCAAGTATTTCGCAGGATAGAGAGGTGCATTGCTCAAGAGGGGTGACTATTTTAGCTCAAAAAACTTGGCTTGAAGTTAAAGAACTTAATTTTGATGTTGTTATTTTACCAGGTGGATTAAAAGGCGCAGAAAATTTTCGTGATTGTCCTGCTCTTATCGAAAAACTACAGCAAACCCATCAAGCAGGAAATATCGTTGCTGCGATCTGTGCTTCACCAGCAATGGTTTTACAGCATCATCATTTATTTCCTAACGCTTATATGACTGGGTATCCAACAACGAAAGATGCCTTTCAACTTTGGAAAGATGAAAGAGTTTATTTTGATCAAAAAAATAACGTGATTACCAGTCAAGGTCCTGCAACATCAATTGATTTTGCACTAAAAATTATTGATGTTTTACTCGGTCGAAAAAAAGCCGCTGAAGTTGCACAGCAACTTGTTCTACCATCAGGTATTGAATGCTATCAATAGGTATCAAATGTCAAATTCACATTTGTATGAAAAGTTAGTAAAACGCGCGACACTTAGTGCGGTTTTAATTTCTATTGTTTTGATCATAATAAAACTGCTGACTTGTTGGCTTACAGGATCAATAAGTTTGTTGGCATCTTTATTAGATTCAAGTATTGATTTGCTTGCTTCAGGATTGAATTTTTTTTTGGTTCGTTATGCGTTAAAGCCGGCAGATGATGATCATACTTTTGGACATGGTAAAGCTGAATCACTAGCTGCTTTAGCACAAAGTACTTTTATTATAGGATCGGCAACAATTGTATTGTTGTCGAGTGTAAAATCAGTTATTTCACCTAGTGAAATTCAGGTTCCTTTACTCGGTATTATTATCTCAATTATATCAACTGTCATAACTGCATTTTTAGTCTTATATCAAAAGTACGTCATAAAATTGACAAGAAGTAAAGCAATTGAAGCTGATATGTTGCATTATTCTTCGGATATGTTAATGAATATTGCTGTCATATGTGCTTTAGCTTTAAGTTGGTATGGCGTGACTTATGCTGATGCTTTCTTTGCTTTCTTTATTGCTTTGTATATTTGCTATAACGCTTATCAAATAGCTTATAATGCTATTCAAGATTTACTCGATCGCGCTTTACCGGATAGTGATAATGCCAAAATTGCTGAAATTATTGCTACCTATCCCGATGTACGTGGTTTTCACGATCTTAAAACCAGACAAGCTGGACCATTAAAATTTATTCAATTACATCTTGAGCTTGATGATGATATGCCTTTAATCCAAGCTCATGCTATTGCCGATAGTGTTGAAAAACGTCTTTCAGAAGAGTTCTCACCGGCAACGGTCATTATCCATCAAGATCCTATTTCTGTTGTTCCTATCGAAATGATGCAGTAGACAATTTCAGCAAAATAGCTTTTATCATCTATTGTTAGATATCTGTTTAAACTCTATAATAGTTAAAATTTAATTAGTTGGAGTTATTTTGTATGATAAAAAAAATAGGTATTTTAACGAGTGGTGGTGATGCTCCGGGAATGAATGCTGCTATTCGAGGAGTAGTTAGAACTGCATTAACAGAAGGTTTAGATGTTTATGGTGTTTATGATGGTTATTTAGGGCTGTGTGAGGATCGCATATCTCAACTTGATCGTTATAGTGTTTCCGATATTATCACTCGTGGTGGTACTTTCTTAGGCTCAGCTAGATTTCCTGAGTTTAAAGATAAAGAAGTAAGACAAAAAGGTATCGCGAATTTAAAAAAACACGGTATTGATGCATTAGTGGTTATTGGTGGTGATGGCTCTTATATGGGAGCTATGCGACTAACCGAAGAAGGTTTTCCATGTATTGGTTTACCTGGTACTATCGATAACGATATTCGTGGTACTGATTATACTATTGGTTATTTCACTGCATTAAGTACAGCGGTTGAAGCTATTGATAGACTGCGTGATACTTGTTCATCACATCATCGAATTTCTGTTATTGAAATTATGGGACGCGATTGTGGTGATCTAACCTTAAATGCAGCCGTAGCTGGTGGGTGTGAGTTTATGATCATTCCTGAGGTTTCTTATACTAAAGAAGATTTGATTGAAGAAATCAAATTAGGCTTTGCTAAAGGTAAGAGACATGCAATTGTCACTGTCACTGAGCATATGTGTGATGTTAATCAGCTAGCTAAAGACATTGAAGATGCGGTAGATCATGAAACTCGTGCTACTGTATTAGGACATGTACAACGCGGTGGAAGTCCTGTTCCTTATGATCGTATACTTGGCTCACGTATGGGCGCATATGCCGTTCAATTACTTCTGGAAGGACATGCAGGTAGAAGCGTCGGTGTGCAAAATGGTAAGTTAGTTCATCATGATATTATTGATGCAATTAACAATATGAAACGACCATTTGATATGGATCTTTATAATACAGCAAAACGTCTTTTCTAGCGGTGAGTTTGATCCCGTACGATTAATGGTATTATGAAAATAAAACATTTTAGGTGAATGCTTATTGGTAATAATTTAACCAAATAAGTATTCACTTTTTTCATTGAAGCTCTTAGTCATCAACTTATGAAATGAAGTTAGTTCGTTATTATTAAAATAATAGTCTTTACAAAAATGCAAATTAACTGGTTTATGCACCACTTTAGTCATTAGCATTGATATATGCTTCAATAAAGTTTCATTTAATTATTATCAATTATACGTAATTAATTATTGAACTGGGGGATAAATAATGGCATTAAATTATTTAGAAGATCATGAGCGTTTTTATGTTTGTGATGCTAACAATAAGCAAATAGCAGAAATGACGTTTACTAGGGTTGGTCAAAATAAAGCAACAATTAATCATACTTATATTGATCCTGAATATCGTGGCAAGGGGATTGCAGATAAATTATTAAATCTGGTTGTGACCAAATTGCAACAAGAACAACGTGAAATTATTCCTATCTGTTCTTATGCAGCTAAAAAATTGATGAAATAATACTGGAACCATATTCAACTAAATTAAAAAATTTGAATCAAATACTGTCAAGTTTTATTTTGATTATTATTTTTTTCAAATTTAGTTATAGTTAAGTGAATATGTGCTAATGTATAACAATTTCCTAAACGTAGAATTTCGATATTTAAGATGGGATCTGCAAAATCACAAAAAATTCACTCAATCCACGTTTTACGTGGTGTTGCTATTATCATGATTGTTTTTAGCCATTGTTTAGGTGTGTTTAAAAATAGTAATTTAATTGCAAACAGTTACTTATTTTCATTTTTAAATTTATTTGCCTTTAATTTCACAACATTTTTTGTGCTTATTGCCGGATTTTTATTTCAACATTTGACTTATAAATTTAATACTAAAACTTACTATTTATCGAAATTTAAAACAGTAGTATGCCCATATATTTCAGTCTCTATTTTTTGTTTTCTGTTTTTTCATTATCAATATTTATCTGATTTACCGTGGATTTCATCAACAGAGCCTAGCATATTAAGCACAATAACCAAAATGATGTTGACTGGAACACAGTTATTACCGTTATGGTTTATGCCAATGATTATTATTATTTATTTAATGGCTCCTTTATTGTATATGTGGTCACATAAAAATTTAATTGTTGCTGGTTTAATGTCTATGTTTTGGATCGTGATTTTTACCAAACCTGATTTTACTCAGCCTATTTTAAATTTATTGCATTATGGTCCGGTTTATCTAATTGGTATGATGATTAAGCAAAATTATCAAACTATTATGAAGGCAGTGAAAGATAACCTATTTTTGTTTATATCCTTTTTCTGTTTATGCTTTTTTGTGCCCTTTGCTTATCGATATATTAGCCAGTTGGGCATTGAAAATCTTTATTTTGATACATTGCAAAAAATTATTTTGTTCATATTAGCGCTCTATTTATTAGATCCACTAAATCATAAAAACAACGATGGTCGAGTTTATAAATTTTTCTCTTACATGGCTAATATCAGCTTTCCAATTTATTTTATTCATGAAATTATCGTACTAGAACTAGAGCAGCAAGTGATTAATTCACCTATAGGAGATGTCATTAAGACTGATAATGGTCAACTCGCATCATTAGGAGCAATTAGCTTTTTAGTATTAACATTATCTATTAGTATTGTTATAGCTAATGCAATAAAACTTATCTTTAAAGATAAAGCTAAATTTTTTATTGGGGGAAGTCGCTAATCTTCAATTATTCGCATTGAAATTCAGCGCTTATTAGATATTTGTTATTATTTGACGGTACAGTAAGCGCTTTGCAATCAGAAACATAAATAGCTTTTTTAGTTAATTGAATACTATTTTCATACTGGCAAACGAAGTAAATCCAATCATTGAATCCCTGATTATAAGAATTTAAATCTTTCCAATGATAATTTCTATTGCCCTTGTTTTCAGAGGGAATGGGTTTATCATTATTATAAAGATTAATGCTAGTTAGATGTGCTTTTGGTTTAGTAAAAGCATTCACATCGATATTAAAAGGTAAAGGACGATTATGCTCTAATACAACTGAATCAATATAAACCACTTCAGGACAATCAAATACCATTTCATCAGCATAACTATTGCACGTAAAAAGTAGACCAGTAGTTAATAATACAAACTTCTTCATTGTTTAACCCAATATCTTATTAAGATTTCTATTATTATCAGATAATACGAGGATATTAATTCCTGTTCAAGTTAATAAGCTAATATTAAAGTAATAAATTATTTTTGAATAAACTTATTAATGATTATTTATTTTACGATAATTGTCTATACAACAATTAAATTGAGCAAATAAAACACAAACAGAAAAAAAATAGCAATAAACACTTGCAGGAAAATTTAAAGTGCCTATAATGCGCATCCACTGACACGGCGTTAGTGAAAAACAAACGAAGAAGGTGTTAGAGAGCAAGATCAAAAATATTGAAAAAAGATCTTGACGAATAAAAAGGTGTAGCGTAGTATACGCAGCCCTTGAGACAGCAAACTGAAACAACAAAATGTTTAGTTAAATTTAAAGCTGTCAGCTCTTTAAAAAGAAGAAACAGACAATCTGTGTGGGCACTTGCGAGACGAAAGATTAAA
>NZ_LYST01000018.1 GCF_001693755.1 Gilliamella sp. wkB171 | reverse complement strand
AATTGGAATGTTTTATTTTAAATAAGAGATGATTATTTAATAGTTTTTAATCACTATTCATTATTTACATCACCCATTTTGATAAGTGCCCTTTTCAATTCGTTATACTCTTGCGGTGTGATATCACCTTTTTCTTTAAAGGCTATTAGCCGCTCTAGTTTATCTAAAATTTTATCATATATAACCACTTCTTTGTCCGTATCCATCTGATTAAACTCTCCTTGACCATATGCTAACCATTGTAATGATGCACCTGTTTCGTCCATACATTTAATGACTAAATCAGAAGGAAACAAATCTCGTTTATAACGAATGGATAAGCTTGCAGCAGATGTACCCAAATAATTGCTATATTCAACTTTGGATCGAAAACCATAAGCCTCAATGATTCTATCTAATACTTTAGCTCCACCAGAATTAAAATTAATACTCATAATAAATTAAGCTCAGATAAAAATAATTAAAAAAACATTAAACTCAAACTAATATAATTTTATAATCAATTTAACTTTGTAAGTTAAATTAAAACACAATCATAAATTACAATTAGCTAGGAATAATGCACCATGATGACATCAATTTCAATCTCTATTTCAGCGAGTTATATTACGATTGACAAACTTGTTTGGATATAGGCATGAATGCTGATTAGGCAAAATATATCCGTGAAGAATATGATTCACGAACAAGCCGAATAGAAAATAACCATAAGCTACATGACTGAGTTTATCCATAAAAGTCTAAAGT
>NZ_LYST01000017.1 GCF_001693755.1 Gilliamella sp. wkB171 | reverse complement strand
TGCCGCATTAGGTGGTGATGCTCAGGATATTAATACCGCTATTGCTGGTGGTAAAAATGCGGTTGAGAATAATTATTTAAACTCTTCAGATCATCAAGATAAAGTGGGTCTTGAATATAGAGAAGGAGAAGGTAAATTAACTGAAGAAGAAAAGCAAAAGTTAATGAAGCTTCAAATTAAAAATGAAGAATCGACAGAAGCATTATTAAAAGCTTGTGTTGACGTAAATAGTGAAGCATGCAGTATTGAGCGTCAAAAGGCCTATGATGCACTAAAAACGTATGTTAATTATTATTACAACCAATTAGAATATCAAGCAGGCTATTTAGAAATAAAGCATTTATTAGAAGGTACATCAAATTCTTCTGAAGCAAATCAATTGCGGATGATCTATGAAGGTTATGTAGAAAGTTATAAACGTTTTGGTTATGATGAAGAAGACGCCAGAAATATGGCTGGAAGAACAATTGGAACAATGATAATTGTTCATGGTATTTCAGGAAATATTACTCTTCCCGCTTTAAATAGAGTTTTTAATGGTAGTAAGTTGTTAAACGCTGGAAAGGGGACGACACTCCCTAACGGTTATACACCACAAGGAACCAATGTCGTAGGGCCTAGAGGCGGTGTTTATACCAATACAGGTAAAGTTGATGCAGCCGGTAACCCAATATATACTAATAACGGCGCTTATTATACTTTTGAAAATGGTGCAAAAACAAAAGTTCCCTCGCCAAATACAAATACTAGTTCCCAAGTTCAACAAAATTACCAGCAAGGTAAACAGTATGAGCAAACTAAATATGATGAATTTAGCTCAACTCAAGAAAAATCTGCAAGAGAAGTAACACTTGAAACCGAAAATGGTACTAAAATAAGATTAGATATGATTGGTAAAGACAAAAATGGTAATATTACATGTATAGAATGTAAAAGCTCTGATAAAGCCACATTAACACCTAATCAAAAAGTTGGTTTCCCAGACTTGGAAAAAAATGGGGGTACAATTATTGGTGATGGTAAACCTGGATTTGAAGGGGGAACCAAAATACCTCCAACAAAAGTAGAGGTAGTTAGACCTGATAACTAAAAGGTAATTAATAGTATGTCTATAGAAGAAATAAATAAATTAGATATGATTGGAATTCCTAAAAATAATAAAAATTTAGTTGAATTAGGATTAACTGATCATTTAACTTGGGATCTCCCTTATGAATCTCATTTATTTAAATTACAAGAAAAACTAAATGTTTATATCAATGTTATTGAAAGTAAAAATATATATAAATATTTTCCTGATGCTGTAGGAAGAGATAATTTTTTAATAAAAATTTATTTTAAATACCAAATACCAGATGAATGTCTATGCTTTTTGGAAAAGGTTAATGAAGTTATAAAAGCAATTAATACTTCAATAGAGTATGAAATAGGTTGATTCTAAAGGTTATCCGGAATGTAGGTTGTTTATTTTTGTTAAAAGATGACAAATTATTTTGTCATCAATTTATCCTTTAAATTAAGCAATTATTTTTGTTGTTCAAGCCTATAAATCAAGTTCAACAATCAACTTGCCCTGTTCAATCTTAATGATAACAGGGCAGCCTACATAAAAGCCGAATTGCTCCAGCCAACGCCCTTTAATGGTCAGTTGTGGTCTGGGGTTAGGCTTTATGCCTTGTGGCACGTAGCCGATGGTATAAAACCGTTCGTTGGGTTGCGATGCAGGCTCT
>NZ_LYST01000016.1 GCF_001693755.1 Gilliamella sp. wkB171 | reverse complement strand
GAGTAACGGAGGAGCACGAAGGTTAGCTAATCCTGGTCGGACATCAGGAGGTTAGTGCAATGGCAAAAGCTAGCTTGACTGCGAGAGTGACGGCTCGAGCAGGTACGAAAGTAGGTCATAGTGATCCGGTGGTTCTGAATGGAAGGGCCATCGCTCAACGGATAAAAGGTACTCCGGGGATAACAGGCTGATACCGCCCAAGAGTTCATATCGACGGCGGTGTTTGGCACCTCGATGTCGGCTCATCACATCCTGGGGCTGAAGTAGGTCCCAAGGGTACGGCTGTTCGCCGTTTAAAGTGGTACGCGAGCTGGGTTTAGAACGTCGTGAGACAGTTCGGTCCCTATCTGCCATGGGCGTAGGAAAATTGAGAGGGTTTGCTTCTAGTACGAGAGGACCGAAGTGAACGCACCGCTGGTGTTCGGGTTGTGATGCCAATTGCATTGCCCGGTAGCTACGTGCGGAATAGATAAGTGCTGAAAGCATCTAAGCACGAAACTAGCCTCGAGATGAGTTTTCCCTGATGAGAATCAGTAAGGTCCGTTTGAGACTAAGACGTAGATAGGTCAGGTGTGTAAGTGTAGTGATACATTGAGCTAACTGATACTAATGAACCGAGAGTCTTAACCTTACAACTCGGAGTTGTTTTGGATACGCGAAGTTGAGAGTAAGAAGTCATCGAAAGATGGTTAAAGATTAATAAAACAGTTTGTTCCGGATTGAGCGATTGATGCAGACATGCGATAATGTGCATCAGTTGAGAGAAAGAGAAGACAGGATATGTCTGGCGGTAATAGCGCGGTGGTCCCACCTGACCCCATGCCGAACTCAGAAGTGAAACGCCGTAGTGCCGATGGTAGTGTGGGTATTACCCATGTGAGAGTAGGGTGCCGCCAGACTTTTAAATTTTAGCTTTATATAGACACACCAAATACGGTGGAGCGGTAGTTCAGTTGGTTAGAATACCTGCCTGTCACGCAGGGGGTCGCGGGTTCGAGCCCCGTCCGTTCCGCCACCTTATTTAGGGGCGTAGTTCAATTGGTAGAGCACCGGTCTCCAAAACCGGGTGTTGGGAGTTCGAGACTCTCCGCCCCTGCCAAAATAATTGTTTTGCCTTAATTTTAGCCGTTCAGTCGTTTTTACAAGTATAAATAAAAAAATTTTGTTTACAGATTAACTTAGTTAATTATAATTCCCGCCCAACTACTTTTACAACTTAGAGGATATAAGATGGCTGAAAGTTTTATAAGTCAACAACGTTTTTTTGATAATAAAAATTATCCTAGAGGATTTTCTCGCCATGGAGATTTTACAATTAAAGAGGCTCAAATTTTAGAAAAGCATGGCTATGCTTTTAAAGATTTAGATACAGAAATTAGAAAGCCTGTTACAGCTGAAGAAAAGTCATTTGTTGCTGTCTGTAAAGGAAAAAAAGAACCTACCACTGAATTTGAAAAAGCTTG
>NZ_LYST01000015.1 GCF_001693755.1 Gilliamella sp. wkB171 | reverse complement strand
GTAACTCTAGATCGTCTTTTAAATCTTCTATAAATATATTACTTAATTTGGCAATAATTGAATATTTACTACTATGGGGTCCTGATTCGCCATTTTTTGATATCCATGATGTTTTATAGCTTTGATTGTTCGCCATTTCTATTATATTTTTTTCTTCTAGTAATGGTTGCTCGTCATTTGGTTTGGCGAATGAGAATAGCATAGGGATTGAATCTCGAGTGATAGAAGCAGGAGAATGAACTTCTGGTACTATACAGCTATTTGATTGAGTAAAAATATTGTGCATTTCTGGTGTTGTATTTTTATTATATCCATAAATGCTATGCCGCCCTCTATAGGCTGATTCACCTAAAATGAAAATAATATTTTTATATTTATTAAATGTATTTTCATTATGTGAATTTACGAT
>NZ_LYST01000014.1 GCF_001693755.1 Gilliamella sp. wkB171 | reverse complement strand
ATTTATTTTCAAAAAAAAATTATTTATTACTTCATGGCTAAAAATGTTTTTTTTCAAGTAACCTAATAAGTTGGAATTTATATTTATTTCCGTATTTTGTGCATAAAGTAAATATTCCTCCAAACAATTAATAATTTCTTCAAAATTCTCATTCAAGTTATCAATATTTTTTACTGAAGAATAGCCAGGTGTAGGTTTAATGAGAGACAAAGTTAACAAAGCATCATAAAAATCTTTTTCTATGCCCGCCCAATTTTGGTTTGCACTATTATAAACAATAATTTTAAAAAAACTGTTTGATACTAATTTTATAAATGAATTAGAGATATTTTTGT
>NZ_LYST01000013.1 GCF_001693755.1 Gilliamella sp. wkB171 | reverse complement strand
CTATTACATAATTATTTGATAGCACACAATAATATTATTAATAAAAATATATCCGAAATAGATCAAAATGATTATGATGAAGCATTAAATAAACTAGAAAAATTAGAACGTTTTTTTAAATTAAAATAATAAAATTAGTTACGCCTAGGGTAGCTCCCGAACGTTCGTAACCCTAACGGACTGGCGTAACTTCCTCATTAGGTTAGGGTGATCGTGTTTGAGGGAAACAATGGCTTTATTACCAAAAAGACCATATATAAATTTAGAGCGTGCATGCAATGAATTAGTTTGTACAACTGATGATCTGATTGATTGTTGGTTATCTGAACAAATTGATTTTTATTATATACTTCAAGGTGAAAAAATAGTTATTAATTACCAGTGTGACTATGGTGGTTTAGGAGCAAAATTTTTCCAATATGGGACACATTTTTACAATGATGAGCTAACTCAGTTGTACAACGTTAGAGTTCAGGGTAAAGAAGATAATTATGTCAATGTTACCGGCAAAGGATATGGTGCTTTTATTATTAGTCCGATGAAATCAACTAGGTTTGTTCATGAAGCTATTTATATTATATCTCCTGATTCTGTTAATGAGAGAGAAAGAAACGGATTAATAACAGCAGGATATTGCCATTTATACCATCCTAAAACAAAAGATATTGTTATTATTGATGATGCATGTTCAATTGATGGATTAAAAGTTCCTTTAAATAACTTATTTGTTATGCGTGATGATATTAATAAATTTATTGAATCATCAGAATGTGAACTTTTCAAAGATCCTAGATATTGGATTAATGTTGCTATATATACTCAAAATTATTATCTACAAAAAAATGTTTATATTCCTAAATCAAGACTTGCATCAAAAATAGCTAATATTACAGGTAAAGCCTATAGCACAGTGATGAAAGATTGGTTTAAAGATACTGACATAAAAACAGCAGAAGAACTAAAAGGTACAAATAAACACGGGAATAAACCAGTAGATGATTTTGATTTATTTAATCCAGAAACAGGTGTAAAGCTTAGCATTTAGTAGGGGGTGGGAAATCCTACCTATCCCCACCACTGAAAACAAAACTCCATAAAGGACATAATCACCTCATAAGTTAAACAATAATGAACTTAATGAGGTAACAACATGCAGTTAAACACACCAAAATACTACTCCCTTGATGAGCTAGCGTTAATCTTAGGATGTGCTAAGAATACATTACGTTATGATCCAAATTTCCCCAAAGGTATTAAAGTTGGCAAGCGTCGAGTAGTTTACGATATGGCCGAAGTTAAAACCTACTTAGAAAGCAACCGAGTACAGTAAGGGGGGGCTTTCAATGACTTATTCAATCACTCCAGAACAACACAAAGCAACCAGAGATAAATACGGCATTCAATATGATCGCCTAGTTCGTGAAAATGAAAGATACAAAATTACTAGTATCGCCCGTTCTACAGCTTGGCAACTTGAGAAAGAAGGTAAATATCCATTAAGAAAATCGTTAGGCGCTAACTCTTGCGGTTGGTCATTAGTGGAATTACTTCACTGGATAGATAATCCGCCACCAGTAGAAAAGATAAATCAACCGACTAAACGACGAGGATTTGCCAATGGGAGCTACTAAGATGATTATTAAGCAAGATGATATTGAATTAGTTCAAACTAAAGATGTTCGTATTGATAGTCGTTTGGTGGCTAAAGAAATGGGTATTAAGCACAAAAATCTATATGAACTAATGACTAAACATAAAAATGCACTTCGTCAATTTGGGTCACTGACTTCGTTTGAAACGGAAGCAGTGAAAAAAGCAGAGTCCAGAGGTATTAAGTATCAACGTTATTATTTACTAAATGAAAATCAGTTTGATTTAATTAGCCGTCTAGTTCGAGGGAAAAATCACGAGCAAATTATTGATTTTAAAGTAAGAGTAACCAAAGCCTTTGCAGTCAGTCGCAAACGTGAAACGGTAAAACGTGAATCATTAGCTTTTTATCATGAGAGCCGAGATTCATTATCAACCATGTCAGGAGTAGAGAAGTATCATTATATAAACCTTGCTAGAGCTGAAAATAAAATGATTGGCTTATCTACTGGTGAGCGTCAAAAGGCTGATGAAGTTCAATTAGGTATGCTGATTTGTTTACAGCAGATTGAAACATCCGTATTTAAAGAGATTGATTCACCTACAGAGGCAATTAGAGAAGTGAGCCGACGATTTAATGCGTTGGCTAATTTAATCAGCCCTAACAAAGGTATTACTCATGCTCAATGATAAAAAAGGCAACTTGTCACAGTTGCCTCTATTCAATCACTCAAATCAATTAACAAGGAATTTTCAATGACAATAAAACTTACTAGATGCATTGAAATTGTGCCAAAGCGTCACGCATTTAAAGCACGTTCTTATAATAACGCAGAGCTAAAAAAGTGGGTAGATTTCGGAAGCGTTCGAAAGGATTTTAATTATTCTTTATGTTGGCATAATTTATCATTTGGAGCACACGGGGCATTCAAATTGACATATACAGCGTATCCAGCAATGGCGATTATTATAATAAATAATACTTTTTTCATAAATTATCTCCCTAATCTCATTTTACAAGCAGTTTTGACCCAACCAGAAAAAGATTCACCATCTTTCTTGGCTTGTTGGTTAATAGCTTCAAGTAAATTATCTTCGAACCTTATAATTTTTCTTGTACTGTTAGAACGATCCGTTTTTTTCTTATCTTTTTTTTCTTGCACTGGTGCATACCTTTATGATAAATTAAATATTAACGGTATGCACCATTATAAAGGTGAGTACCATAAAAAGCAATCCCCCGAAGTGTTACCAGCACTATCGAGGGATCTAACCCAACCATTAACAGAGGTAATGATTATGGCTAACCGCTATGATAACGCACACCTATGTGCAAGACAATCCAAACTATACAAATTCTATGACCTATCAACGGCTCAAGTAGTACAAACAAGGCAACAACCGAACGTGAAGCCAGAAAGAATTTAGGTAAGCAATCCCTGATATTTATTTCAAGAATCCGCTTATATCCATTCATTGAAGACACTAGAAGCTTTGGAGTTTATCTTTATGAGTAATAATAATATTCAGATAATAAATAATATCGAAGCTAAATTAGCGCAAACTCAAAGCATGGTTAAGGTGGTCTTGGATAAGCCTTTTATGGAACACTGCGATACAGGTAACTTACTTTGGGTTATAGGTGACTTAATCGAAGATGCCTATAAAGAACTATTAAAAATTGATTTCAAAGGAGGTGATAATAATGGCTAATATCTCACTGGATGCGATAGATACAATTAACTCTAAACTCGGTCAAGCCAATGCTATTTCAATTCTCTTAGTGATTGAGTGTGATTCTGGAAGTCAGCTAAATGATGAACTACGTTCTTATGCCCTTAGCGCCATTTCTGATTTAGTTAGTGATTCTAAAGCCTTATTTAGAAGCGAGACAGAACGTAAGAGGTTGCAAGATGAAAATAAGTGAAATTACAACCCAAGCGGTAGGTAAATGGGATTATATTTTTCATTCATTAGGCATTGAAGTAGGTAATGGCAAGCATTGCGCTTGCCCTGTTTGTGGCGGTAAAGATAGATTTAGATTTGGTAATCAAAATGGACGAGGTACTTATATTTGTAATCAATGTGGTAGTGGTGACGGCTTAGAACTGATTAAGAACTATTACCATCATAGTACTAAAGAAGCATCAATCAAAGTGGCGGAATGTTTGAATCTGCCTAATCAGAGTAGCCAAATACGAGAAAAAACCGTATTTAGAAAAAGAGATTCCGAACAGTTGCATAATAACAACATACCAGAAAATTCCGTATGTAAAAAAGTCGAATATTTACTCTCTAAAACAACATTAGGGCAATCTGAGTACCTCACCAAGAAAGGATTAATCTTTGACTTACCTTTACTGGATAACGGGCGCATTTTTGTGCCTATGCTGAATCTTCATAATGAATATGCAGGCGGTCAGTTTATTGAATCAGACGGCAGTAAACACTTAATGAAAGGCTCAAATAAAAAAGGAGCGTTTATTTTAGTCAGCTCAATTTTGAGCAGACCTACCGAGGCAAGCATAAAAGTGTGCTCACATAATGAGATTATTATCTGTGAGGGGGTAGCCACGGCGATATCGATAGCGGAATTCCGTCATCAGTCTCTTGTTATATCAGCCATTGACGCAGGTAATCTTATTCATGTCGCTAAGGCTATCCGTGAACTAAATTCTACCGCTAAAATTATCATAGCAGCTGATAATGATATTGACCAAAGCCCGAATAAGGGCTTAGCTAAAGCAATGGAAGCAGCTCAAGCAGTCAATGGCTATTACTCTATACCTGAAACGGATTTTAAAGCAGATTGGGATGATTATAGACAACAATTTGGACTTGAAAAGGCTAAGCAGGATTTTAACAGGAATATTAAAAAATCAATTAAAGAGAGTAAGAAGCATTTTACCGAAGTTAAACAAAAAGCTGTTCCTGACTTATCACAAATGCAAGCTAGCCAGAAAGCTGATGTACTGATAGAGCATTATGATAATAATCTCGCCTTAGATATGTTAACAAATGAAGTTTATTTATATAAGGATAATGTTTGGCAAATAATTTCTGAAATGGATCTAAAGCGTGAATTAGTTCAATTGTTCAGACAATCAAATGCTCACTATTCTGAAAAAGGCATTAAATCGACCATTGACACCATGAAATTACAAATACCGTTGAAAGGAGATCAAGCCAGAAATTTAATAGGATTTAGAAATGGTATCTTTGATTTAAATGATCGTGCATTTAAATCCCATGCCAAAAGCCATTGGTTACAGTCAATTAATAATGTTGATTATATTGATAATATAACTAATGAAAACTTAGAACTCCATGCACCTAATTTTTATCAATGGCTATCTCGTTCAGCTAAAAAAGATAAGATCAAAATGGATTCGATAAAGGCAGCATTATATATGATTTTAGCCAATCGTTATGACTGGCAATTGTTCATAGAAATTACAGGCGCAGGTGGTAGCGGTAAAAGTGTTTTTGCTGAGATTGCCACCATGCTAGCAGGCAAAAATAATACTGTATCGGCTAATATGGAAGCTTTAGAAAAACCAAGAGAAAGATCGCTTATTGTTGGGCAGTCATTAATCATCTTACCAGACCAAGCAAAATATATCGGTGAGGGTAACGGTATCAAGGCTATTACTGGGGGGGATGATGTGGCCATAGATGAAAAATATAAGAAACCCTATTCTGCCAAGATTCAGGGAGTTATATTAGCCATTAACAATAATCCAATGACCTTTAGTAATGATGATGGTGGTATCTCACGGCGTAGGGTTATTTTTCACTTTGGCGAGCCTGTACCTGCTAACGAAAGAGATCCTAATCTTAAAGATAAAATTAGTGCAGAATTATCCGTTATTATTCGACATCTCTTTAACTATTTTGAGGATGATAGCAAGGCTAAATCATTACTAATTAAGCAACAAAAATCATCAGAAGCTATCGAAGTTAAACGATTGACTAATCCATTAATTGATTTTTGTAGTTATCTCTTTGCAACCGATAAACCTGATGGAATGATGATAGGTAAATACTCAACGCCAGTACAGTTTAAGCGATTTTTATATCATGCTTATATTACTTTCATCGAAAATAATAACTTAAAAAATCCGTTATCACTTCGTAACTTTGTTAATGCGCTACCTTCAGCAATGAAAGAGTATGATGTAGAAGTCATTATACGAGCTAGACAAAGTAAAGGGCGCAGAACTAACTTACATCTTGATTATGATAAATGTAATGACTGGTTTCCAGATGCAGCATTAGAAGAAAATTACATTTCACAACATAGGGGGAAATAAATATGAAAAGACTAGCAGATATTTATAATAGATTGATTGAATTAGGAAAAAAAATAGATGCAAGTTATCCAAAATACAAAAAAGATGATGACATAAAAATGGAATATGCAGATATTAAAAATGATATTAGAAAATTACAATCAGCTTTGCGTAAAAAAGTTAATAAAAACGAAGCAACACGCGAAGAAGAATACATTATTGAGCCTGCACTCAATCAAGCGTATGTTTCTGATTTGAGAGCTCGAATAGGGTGCAATGTAGGACAATCAATGGCTGATTCTGTATATTCTGCACAAAGCACAATCATGCATTATTTACCTGAAAATTTAAAATAATTTTGTTCTGATGCTTTCAGAGGAATTTTACCTAACCAATTGAATTAACAATAGTATTTTGTTTTGTTAGACTGCTTTTTGGGTTAATAGAAAAACCAATAATTAGCGCAGATATGGCAGTCTAAAACCAAAGCGCAGCACCTTTTATAGTTTAATCGCTATCACCTTTCAAAGCCTTTCATATCTCGCTGTAAATAACAAAAATACAGGTAAATAAAGATATGAAAAAACTTATTGAATTACGTCAATTAAAAGCAACCAAAGTAGCTGAAATGCGATCAATGCTTGATAAAGCCGAGCAAGAAAATCGCAGTATGACCCCAGAAGAAAAAACACAATTCGACACCATTAAGGCAAAAGTAGAAGAGTTAAACACCGAAATTACAAACTATGAAACCTTAGCCAACGAAGAGCGTAGCCTTGCGGATAAAGCTAAACCAATTGATAAAAAACTCACTAACGAAGAATTACGCAACTATATCCGTACTGGTGAGGCTCGTTCGCTTTCTACTGGCGTTCCTGCTGATGGTGGTTATACGGTTATTCCTGAGTTAGATAAGGAAATCATGCGCCAGTTATCGGATGAATCGGAAATGCGTGCTATCTGTACCGTCAAAAAAATTGGCTCAAATGAGTATAAAAAACTGGTATCAGTAGGTGGTGCAGTAGTTAATCATGGCGAAGAGGGAACAGCACGAACAGAGACAGCTAATCCTAAACTTGAAGAAGTATCAATCAAATTATACCCAATTTATGCTTATCCTAAAACAACTCAAGAAATCTTAGACTTTAGTGATTTAGATGTTTTAAGTTGGCTAACTGACGAAATCAAGGATACTTTTGTCGAAACTGAGGAATTAGACCTAATCAGTGGTAACGGCACGAAAAGAGCTAAAGGTTTCCTTGCTTATCCGCAAGCAGTTAAAGCAGATAAAGATCGTCCATTTGGTACCCTTGAAAAAATGACAATTACCGCAATCACGGCTGATGGTTTGATTGATTTACTTTTCAAACTTAAAAAGAAATACCGTAAAAATGCTGTATGGGTAATGAACTCAAATACTGCAGCAACATTACAAAAACTTAAAAATGGTAATGGTGATTATATTTGGCGTGACGGATTAAAAGCGGGCGATCCTGACATGCTTTTAGGTAAACCTGTTCATTATTTGGAAAATATGAATGATACAGGCGCAGTCGTTGCAGTAGGTGATTTTAAAAGAGGTTACTACATTGTAGACCACGAAACAGGTGTAAGAACTCGTCCAGATAATATTACAGAACCAGGATTCTATAAAGTTCACACTGATAAGTATTTAGGTGGTGGTTTGGTTGATTCTAATGCTATCAAGATCTTAGAACTATCAGCAAATAAATAATAATAGGGGCTATATGCCCCTTTGAGGTTGATATGGATAAGAAACAATATGAAATAAGAAGCACTGAGATATCACGAGATGATACTAAGCTTGTGGGTTATGTGGTTAAGTGGAATAGCCGATCACAGTTAATATGGGGTGAATTTTATGAGCAATTTTCGCCAAAAGCCTTTAGCCAATCATTAAGCAAAAATCCTGATATTCGCGCTTTATTTGAACATGACCACAAAGCACTATTAGGTCGGACAACATCTAATACATTAATTCTTAATGAGGATGATATCGGGCTAAGATTTGAGCTTACACCTCCCGACACACAATTAGGACGTGATTTACTCGTTAGTGTTGATCGTGGTGATATTCGCGGTATGTCGTTTGGTTTTATGGCCACAACTGAATCATGGGATTTTAATCAAGAGCCTTGTATCAGGACTGTAAATACTGCTGAACTATTCGAAGTAACTGTTACAAGTATGCCAGCCTACCAAGAAAGTGATATCCAAATCGCTAAACGCTCAATGCTTGAAGCTAAAGCTAAATTAAAACCAGATTTAAGCAAAGCATGGCTTGACCTTATGGAGTTATAAGCATGGGATTATTTAGCCGTAAGAAGAAAGAAGAGCGAAGTATGACGGTAGACGAGTTAATCTCTTATCTTGGCTTGCCTAATACCAATTCGGGGGAATATGTCTCACCCAGTTCTGCCGAAGCATTGCCTGCAGTGATGAATGCCGTCACGGTAATTAGTGAAGCGGTTGCTTCTATGCCGTGTTATCTCTATAAGCTTAATAAAAAGGGCGAACGTGAACGAGTATCAACTCATCCGGTTGAATATTTGCTTAATGAGATGCCAAATACCAAGCAAACACCATACCAATTTAAGCGGACTATGATGCGACATTGTTTATTAGGGGGTAATGCTTATGCGGTTATTCATTGGGGTAAAGATGGCCGACCTAATGGACTTGAAAGCTTTCCACCTTATGCAGTTACCCCAAAACGATTAGGAAATGGACGTTATGCTTATTCGATTGTTGATGAGGACGGCAATGTCAAAAATTACTTACAAGATGAAGTATTACATTTGCGTTATGCAAGTGATGACGGTTTTATCGGGCGTTCACCTGTGACAATATGCCGTGAAGCTATAGGATTAGGACTTGCGCAACAACGACATGGATCATCGGTCATGAAAAATGGCTTAATGGCAAGTGGTTATGTTTCAATGGCTGAATGGATGGACGATGCAAAAGGCAAAAAAGCCTTAAACGCATTAGAACGCTACAAAGGTGCAAAGAACGCAGGTAAAACCCCAATTCTAGAGGGTGGCATGAAGTACGAGCAACTAGGTATGAGTAATCAAGATGCTGAGTGGTTGCAGAGCCGACGATTTACAATTGAGGATATCGCTCGAATATTTAATATTAGCCCAATGTTTATACAAGAATATTCGCATAGTTCATACAGTAACTTTTCAGAAGCGACACGCTCATTTTTAACATTAACGCTAAGACCATGGCTAACTAACTTTGAACAACAATTAAAAGATGCCTTGATGATAGATGTTAGCGAAGATAAAAGCCGTTATTTAATTGAGTTTGATACATCCGATTTAATGCGTACCAGTCCGATAGATCGCTTTAACAGTTATAACATTGCGATTAAATCAGGGGTAATGAATCCTAATGAAGCAAGGTTAAAAGAGGGATTACTACCTTATGAGGGCGGTGAAGAGTTTAGTCAGGCATGGAAGCAAACCGTAGAAGTTAAAAAGGATAATGCCGAATGATTATAGGACGGTTAAGACAGCGTATTACCTTACAGAAATTCGAGAGCTATCGAGATCCATTTGGCCAAGTTATTAAAGAGTGGAAAGACATAGCAACTGTATGGGCTGAGGTCAAAGCAGTAACAGGTAAAGAGCTTATGTTATCTCAGCAAGAAATGAGCAGTATTACAATAAGAATTTATATTCGCTACCGTAAGGATATTGATACCACTTGGCGGATTAAGCACCTGATAGTTGGCTCACAATATTTAAATATTAAAGCAGTATTACCTGATGCCAAAAGAACCTATTTAGAATTGTTATGTGAAGGTGGTTTAAATGATAACTAATATTACCTTACAAGAAGTTAAGTTACATTGTCGTATTGATGAAAGTGACACCTTAGAAGATAGTTTACTTCAAGTCTATATAGATGCAGCCCTTGAAGCTTGTCAAAAGCATATCGGTAAATCATTTGATAAACAGGAGTTTACTCCAGCAATCAAAGCAGGTTGCCTTATGTATATTGCTCACCTATATGAGAACAGAGAAATGGTTACCACTAATGCAGTAAACGAAGTACCGTTAGCCATATCTTCACTATGGAGTGTTTACCGTGACCCAGCTATCTATTAGGTGAGTAATGCCAGTAAAGCCATTAAGACGTTGCTCATATCCTAACTGCCGTAACCGTGTTAAAACGGGACGTTGTAACGAACATAAGACAAATAAGTTACAGGATAAAATAAGAGGAACTGCAGCACAGCGAGGCTATAACCACAGATGGCAAATATATCGAACAGAGTATCTCAAGCATAACCCATTATGCAAGATGTGTAAGGATAAAGGATTACTAACTCCTGCTACTGTGATAGACCATATTAAACCGGTTGAGCATGGGTAAAGAGATCCTTTCTTTTGGCAAGCAAGTAATCATCAACCATTATGCCGTGATTGTCATAGCTATAAGACAAGAGTAATCGATAAACGAGGATTTGGGTCATCTTCATAATAAAGACAACTGATAGCAGTCCTCAGATATGATGAGTGGGTAGGGGGGAATGTTCAAAGAAATTCAAAAAGCTAAAAGACCACCCCCCTCCTCAAATTTTTACGCACGGTGATTTTTTAGAAAGTAGAGGAAAAACAAATAAATGAAAGCACCAAAATACTTAGATAAATTAGCCAAAGAGCAATGGAAACTTAGAGCCGACTACCTAGCACAGCGTGATGATATTCAGCCGGCCGATTGGACTAACTTAGAATTATATTGCGTTAATTATTCAATGTATCGCAAAGCTATGGAAGACATTGCTAAACGTGGTTTTTCAATCGTTAATTCACAAGGCACAGAAAGCCGTAATCCTGCATTAAGTGCTAAGTCAGAAGCTGAAAAAATTATGATTAAAATGGCTTCACTTCTTGGATTTGATCCAGTAAGCCGTCGAAAAAATCCTGTAGAAGCCGAAGAGGAAGACGAGCTTGACCGCTTGGCATAATTACGCGTTATCTGTTAAAAATGGGGATATTCCTGCTTGTAAACGCTTAAAACAAGCAATTAACCGCTATTTTATTGATTTAGACAACCCTAATTATTATTTTGATAATGAGGTAGTCAGTAAGTTTGTTTCATTCTCAAAAGTCTGTCCTCACGTTAAAGGCCATCTAAGAGCTAAACCTATTGAGCTTGAGCCTTGGCAACAATTTTTATTCGCCAATTTGCTAGGATTTAAGCACGTTAAAACTGGACTTAGAAAGTATCGTAGTGCCTATGTACAAGTACCGAGAAAGAACGCTAAATCAACAACAGCGGCAATACTGGCTAACTGGTTTTTAGTGATGGAGAAAGGGCAACAAGATATCTATACTGCAGCCGTTAGTCGTGACCAAGCCCGAATCGTATTTGATGATGCTAGGCAAATGGCAATACTTAGCAAGCCAATAAAGAAAAGGGTCACTATTCAACAGCATAAAGTGATCAACCCTAAGCAAAATAGCCTATTACGACCTTTAGCATCAAAAGCAGCGACTATTGAGGGGACTAACCCTAGTTTATCCATTGTAGATGAATACCATTTACACCCCGATAACAGCGTATATTCAGCCCTTGAGCTTGGTATGGGAGCAAGACCTGAGGGCATTTTATTTGCTATCACTACCGCAGGTAGTAACACAATATCAGCGTGTAAACAGCATTATGATTATTGTTGCCAGATTTTAGCCGGTGACGAGGTGAACGAATCGCAATTAGTGCTTATTTATGAATTAGACGACGAGAACGAGATTGATAACCCTGATTTATGGATTAAAGCCAATCCTAACCTAGATATTTCAGTCGATAGGATAGCTTTAGAAGACACCATTAAGAAAGCCAGAGGTATACCCTCCCAGTGGGTTGAAATGCTCACTAAACGCTTTAATATTTGGTGTAATGGGGCTACACCTTGGGTGAATATTGGAAGCTGGGCAGAGTGTAAGGCTGATTATTCGGAGGATAATTTAAACAGCTTAGATTGTTATGCCGGATTAGATTTATCATCCACCAGTGATATTACTAGCGTCTGTTATTCATTTCCGTTTGAAACAGAGGTTAGATTATTAACACGGCATTACATTCCTGAATTTCAACTTACTAACGTGGCCAACAAAAATAGGGAAATGTACCGTAAATGGGTTAATCAAGGATGGATACGGGTTACTAAAGGTGATTGTATCGATTATGACCAGATACGGGATGATATATTAAAAGATAGCGAGCAATTTAATATTAAGCTGATCGGCTTTGACGTGTGGAACGCCACGCAATTAAGAACCCAATTACAAAATATTGGCTTAGACGTTGAGCCATTTCCTCAAACTTATGCACGCTATAGCCCAACTGCAAAAACTGCCGAGGTATTTATCAGTCGTAAACGCATTAATCACAATGGCGATCCTGTTCTCTCTTGGGCGGTTGGTAATGTAGTGATGGAAACCGATGCGAATGCCAATATTAAGCCCAACAAAAAGAAAGCAGCCAACAAGATTGATCCTGCGGTCGCTTTCCTGATGTCATTCGGTACTTACTTGCTTGAGTACGGCGAGATAGATATCAACCTATCAGATGAACAAAAACAAGCTTTAGACGAATTTAAAGGGATTGAGTTATAATCAAACTCCTTTTTTTACTCGTTCCCATTCCTCTTTTAATATACAACTTGTTTCTTTTGATAAATTTGGAATTTTACTATGAACTAAGTCATTATATATTTCTATTGCGGGCTTTCCATCATCAACATAATGTGATGAACTTTCTGAAGAAGGGGTTAATTTCTGCCAAATAGATGTCATATCTTTTATAATGTCATCCATTAATTTGATTAATTCTTTTGGTTTTGTCTCATTCGGATTTAATAGTAATACTACATAAAATTGGATTTCTTTCATTTTATTAACTCCACTGTGAAATTCTTCCATAAGAGTATTGCTAATATCTTGAGGGTTTTTGCTAGTTTTATTTTGCTCGTTGTGTGATGCTTTAACCAATTGAATAGGAACATTTTGCGACAACAAAATAAATGAAGCCATTTTTTTTCTTAAATCATTAATCCATTCTTGCCTATTTTTGGATAAAACTTCAATTCCTATTCTTTTTCTACCAGACCACCAGCCTCCTAAAGTAGCTCCGATCAGACTTAGTAGGGCAACAGACAAAGGAACAACCCAATCTTTATTTTCTATAATCCATTTAACCATAATAAAAACACCTTAATTCATAATTAAAGCTATAAAATACATCATGTCATTAATAACATACAACACTATAATAACACAAGGTTAATTTATTGATTATTATTGATTAATTTTGTTAGTGTTGTTAGTGTCATAAAATTACAAAAAAGAAGTTTTCTTTTAACTTTTCAATTTCGAATGTTGAAATGATTCTTTAATTAAGAATCGACTAATATAGGTTAATGTTATACGTTATGTTATACGTTAAAAAGTGAATTTAATATAATTTATTGATTAATAGTATTATTTATAGTTTGCGTGGAGGCAGTAGGGGCCACCACATCTACATCTACTATTTCCTTTTAAATTGAGTTTTTATTTCAACATAAATTGGAATTGATTCAGTTTTTTGGGTAATTAAACAATAAATAGCTTTTTAGTAACAACTTTTTTTATTAATACGCGATTTTATAATGTAAAAAATGTGTTCTATCAATTATTATGTAAGATTATCGATTGGTGAGTAAGTTATTTTATATATTAAGTGTAAAGCCATAAATTAAAAAAACTGTTATATTATTGGCTTTACTTATTATCACAAGATGAAATAATACATTATTATTTTTTATCATTTAAACATTTATAACAATGACTTAAAAATCCCCATTTTTTGTTTGTTATCTCATTAAGGAATTCTAGGAATGAAGTCGCGATTAACTTTATTTTATATTAAAGCTACATTAAATAGATCTAACTATTCAGACTTTAAAAAAAAATGTACCTCAAGTGTATATCCATTAGCTTACCAGAAATGGGAAAATCCTTATCCATTTAGTGAAAAAATATTCCATAAATATCTTAGTGAAAAAATTTCGTATAATAAAAAGCTCTCTATTTTAAATTCTCATATTGATTTTATTGATCAAAAAATCAATCCACGTGTAATAGATAAACTTTATTCTAAAAAGCTTGATGGTATTATGTTGGCTCAAGTTGAAGGTAAGAATGATGCAAAAATTTCGTTCCATCTTACTGCGCCTTTGTATCCAAGAGAAGGGGATTTAAGGATTATTATGCGTTTTGGTGAACAGTTGGTTTTTTCAATTCATTTTACCATAACGTTATTGAATGAAATTTATATCGCGGGGGTACAAGGTCATACAAGTAATGAGATATTAAAGCAATTAACGAAAGACTTTTTTGGTTTTAGACCTAAGAATTTAATAATGGTTTTTATGATGGAAATTGCTAAATTTTTTAAAATCGAAAATATATACGCTGTCAAAAGTAAAGGGCATGTGAAGTTCGGTAAATTTGATTTCGATTATGATAAATTTTGGCAAGAATTAAATGGTGTCTCATATAATAAAGCATGGTTTAAATTGCCTTGTAATCAGCCACAAAAATCGATTGAAGATGTTAAAAGTAATAAGCGAAGTGAATTCAAAAAAAGAGAATTAATTCGCGAAAGTATTAGTGAACAATGTCAAAAAAATCTTTTAGCAATTGTTAACCCTCAATAATACTAAAGTATTATAGGTAATTTGTGTGAAAGTACTACCTGTTAGCAAAATGATAGAATGAATTGTTGATATATTGACAATTTATTCTATCAATAATTTATTTAGTTATATTGAAATTATTCGATCTATTTTTTATTTTAATTTAGTTTAACGTTTATTATATCTAACACTTTACGTGTAATTTTATAAACGATAATAAGTTGATAGAGCCTTTTAAGTAATCGGGTTAGTTTAATCCGCTAACCCGATCTTTATTTATGCATGTTTAGCATAACGACTATAAGGTGATATAGGAATATTTACCGTTGGATCGGGAATAGCGCTAGGTACAATAGTTTCTGATACAGACTGTATTGCAGTAAAAGTGTGACCACAATATAGATTGGAGCATTGATAATATTGTTTTCGAGTTAAATTACTAATTTCTTCACTTGAACGGATAAAAGTTTTACTACGGCAGTGTGGACATTTCATATTTTGATACCTTTTATAATTAAGTTAAGCTTAATTTTATATTAAACTTAAATTAAGTCTAGCGTTTTTTTACTATTTAGGCTTTAATTTTCATTATAATAAATTTCGTCTTCAAGTTTGATTTCTAAATGTACCGTTGTTTTGAATCCTGCACTCCTTTTTAAAGTGTGAACGCATTGTATGATAGTCCAGTTGGTCGAGTCTATTTCTGTTTTGAATCCTTCAACGATAACCGGCATTTCAGTAAAAAGATCCGGTCTACCTTTAGCTAACTCGATGGTAAATTGAGCTGTACCTTGTTTTATTTTGTTTAATTCGCTTTCTGCTGCTTTTTGAGCACTTTTTTCATTAGCATAGACATATCGAATTATTTTGATTTTTTCTTTTTTACCATTTAATACAATTTGGCTTTTATCTATCTGACTTTTATAAATGATTTTATGTGGATTTTTAGTTGGGTTGGCATAATCATACCAATAGGTCTGAACACCTGTATAACCTGTTCGCTCAGAGGTAAAAAATCGATGTTTATCTCCCGACTCTCGCTTGATGATTGCTGGAGGTATGATTTTACCACCAACGGTAAGACCCTTTCCTTTTTTAAACACGAGCATTATATCGTTTTTTACGGTCACAACGCCACCGGCTTCATCTACCATTCGCGTAAGAAAAGAGATATCAGACTCTAGAGTTTGATCCATATGAAAAATTTGCGAGGCCCCAATATCTTTATCAAAACGATAAGCTAAATTGTTTCGTTTAGCTATGATAGCAATTAAATCGCCCAGCGTAATATTTTCATAACTTTGTTCTTTTTTTTCTTCTAACTCCTCGGTATTTTGTGCGCTTCGACCACGAATAGTCATTAGGTCAGGTGTGCCACTGTGTTCAACTTCATCTATCAAAAAAACGTTTTTGATGTTAGGCCCAATGATATTGTCATCTGAATCCTTTTCAGTTGCTTGAATTTGACTCCATCCTAATGTAACAGCGAGTTTGGCTTTTCGCTTTGGTAATTTGAGTTTACCATCGGCATCATTGAGTTGCATTTCAATTGTATCTGATTCAAAACCTCGATTATCTGTAATTATCATCGATATAAGCCTTGCATCAAATAATGAAGTTAAATCTTCGCGTTGATCTGAATTACTTTGTTGATTATTATCTGGTAATAATTCAATTTTGAATTTAGGGGTTGCCATTTTATACCTATATGATTATATCTATTATGTCGCTGATTTTACTATCACCAAAAAAGTCAGAAATATCGACTTTTTTTAATACCATAGTAAAGTCAATTTTCAGAGGTGAGCCATTACGATTTAGCTCACTATGGGTGCGTTCTACACTGACGAGCACAAAAAAGCCTAGCGGTACACCAGTACCTTCAATCAGCGGCAATGGCGTTTTTAGATAAGCCATTCTTTCTAATAATTCAAGGCTTGGTCTACCATTGGTAATTTCAGTATAGATTGATCCTGATAAGGTAACTGTATCATTATCTGGACCAGTATATTGAAGAGCAGGGCGTCTGTTCACTCTTTTATTAGCTACGTAATTCCAACTTTTATTTATTTTCATGGTCTGATAGGGTAAATTTTTTAGGCTAAAAACAAAAAAGCCATAACACATCATCATATTAATCGATATCCTTTAAGCTACTGCGAAATTGAAATAATTTTTGTTGTTCTCGTCGATCAAGTTCTTCAGTGATTTTATCTGCAAGTTCTTGTTCATTCATGCCAGGGGCGGCATTTACAGTGATATAATATTGTGAAGCACTTCCTTGAATTAACTTGTTAGTCAAATTTGTAACTAGCGTTGAATGACTATTTACTAGATAATTTTCAATGTTGGTTTTCGTTAGATTAATTTTGTTAGCAAAATTGCCCAAGGAATAAAGTATTTCATCATTACCATGAACAATGGCTTGAAAATTATTTTTAATCGTTTTAAGGTTAACGTCGTAGAAAACCTTAAGGAAGTTATGATCAATCAATGTATCTTCAAATAAATTCAAGATTATTTTTCTATTATTCAATACCTTATTTTTAAAGCGATGGGTAAAATCCTTAACTATTCTTATAAAAAGCATTTGTAAATGGGGATTATCGGTTAATTCTAAATACAGTTTTTTTAGTGCATTGAAACGTTTTTGAGAAAAGATTTTGTAGGGTGTAAAACTTTTTTCAATAAGGTTAAATGTTATATGAGGCAAATAAAAAACTTTAATAAATGATTTTAGAGTCCTGATGATGACTGAACTGTTAGTTGAAATTAGATAATGTTGATTAGCACTAGCTATTGGTTTGAGCGTTTCTAAACTATTATTTAACCTCTTGTCTGTACTGGTTTGTTTAGTTGTGGTGAGCTTAGCAAAAAAATTATTATAGGTATGATTGAATATTTTATTCGATAAATTCTCATGACTAATTAACTTTGGATCGAACCTTTCACTTTTTTTGTTGCTAGATGATATTAAGTTTCTCATTAGACTAATAGCTGATTTAGTATATAAGAGATGATTTACCTTAAATAGCTTAAATGTTGCTTTTAAATTTGGATATTTATCTATCCAAAAACTATGTTTAGTTGTTTGAGGTAAGTAATTAAAAAAACATTCTTTTACACGCTGTGAAATCGTTTTAGTTGTATTAATGTTATTAACCAATACATCTATTGCAAGAATAGTGGTAACAAATTCCAAATTTTGTATTTTACGCCTAAATGGTTCAGATTGATTTAATATATAGGTAAAGCTATCTATAAATTTTAGATTAGCTGAAATTTTTGGATAGCTTATATTCCGATTCAAATAGTTGTTATTTACGTTTATATTTTTTTTAAAATTGATCTGAGCAGCCGTATGATTTGGCGTAATTAAGCTATTAATATGCGCTTTTATAATATCTCTATTTTTACTATATGGGCTTTTGATTTTATGTGTTGAATAATGAATATTGGCCCATGAAGCAATATATCGTGACGTTCGGTTACGGATAGATATTGTGTTTTTATTCAAGGGTAGACAAAGTGTTTGAATATTGCTATTAGAGTAATTAATTAATTTTCCCCGTTGCTCATTGAGTTTGTTATTGGCGTTAATTTTTGCGATAGCCAGTTTTTGGACAGTTTTAATTAAATGGTTATGACAGTTTTTAAATTTTAAATTATCAGTTTTTTGTTTTTGGTAGTTTATATTGGCGTGGCTTTTGTGTAACAAATTTCTCCTAGGATTATCATTTTTTGATAATGGAAATTTACGTTTAAAAATAATATTGGACTTGATCACACGCGTTAAATCATGATTATTTACAGTTTGATTAGTAGAATTATTTAATTTTGTTAACCAATTAATACGATTTTGTCTAACAAGCTTTAACGTGTTATTTTTATCGGTTAGTTTTAATCCATTTGATAACACGTTATTAAGTTTTAATTGTAAGTTGCGGTAACGATTATATTGATTTGATATGATTTTAGTCTGTGTTTTTAAATCACTAACAGCCACAAAAATGGCGCGAAACGGTAGCTCCATTTTTGTATAATGTTGTTGGAATGTGATATTTTCTCTATTATCCATTTTGGGTACCGTTTCTTTGGCAAGCTTGTTCTTGCCATTCCATTAGTTCAGTTAAAGTAAATTTATACATTTCAGAAGGTTGCCAATGAAATATCAAGGCAATATCTGCCATTGCATCTTCTACTCGGTTAGGGATTCTTGGCTCGCATCGTTCAAGTTCGGGGACAAAAAACTGATAACAACTTTTGTGATTTCAGATAAGTCAATTAAATCTAAACCAAGAACTTCATGTTCAGCAATTGAAGGCATAGTAATTCTTGGTAATACTTTTGCTAATGCATCGATATCTAAATCAATAAAATCAATTAATTTAACACCACGTAAATCGCCAGTTAATGGTTTACGAATGGTAAATTCAGTAATCATTTTTTTACCTGATAAAATCCCGGTTTTTAGTTTTACTTTATTTGTGTTTGTCATTGATCAATCTCTCAATTAGCCCTTTCGGGCTTAGTTATAGTAATTTTTATGTGTTAATTTATAAACCAATTGCATTACGTGCAGAGGATAAACGATCTACACCATTAACTTTGTCAATCATGTTAATAAAATCAATTTCGGTTATTTCTTCGTTATCAATAATTTCTTTATAATAAGTACACTGTGTGGTTATTTTTGTTGAGTTACTTTCACCTTGTTTAAGTTCTCCACGATCTTGTTCTTTATGTCGACCATTGACGATGATTTCGACTTTTATAAAATCTTCACTGTCATCTTTTTGGTAAGCACCTGCAAAACGTAAAGTTACGCCATTGAGCAATCCGCCATGTTGTTTTAGAACTTCATGTGCTAAGCCGCCTATAGTCCATTCCACAGTGAGTGCGTTATCATCGTAGCCTAAGTCAATTGGAACACTACCTGGCATGCCTGCACCACGATAGTTTTCAAACTTACGAGTTAGTTTTGGTGGTGTAAAAGATTCCACTTCACCAACGAACGATGTACCATTAACATAGACATTGAAGTATTTGAGTTTTTTAGGTAGAGCCATTTAGTTGTTCTCCTTAGTTTGTAGCAACTGAGTCAGCCAATTCGATTAGATATTTATCGGTAATACGTTGGCGTAGCATAAGATTTTCAAGTGGGGGCACTGGGGTATAATCGTAATCGATATAAAGTTTGCCAGCTTTTAATATATCGGCTGTATTTGATTCTGGATCAAACCAGGCTTTACCATCAACGATATAACCATTAGATTTCAATTCACGGAATTTATTATTAATCGACTCGACTAAATCTTTAATTAAAGAAGCATGCATAGGTGCATCGACTAATTGAAATTGCGCTTCAGCAATCGTATCAGCTAATACTTGTGCTGTCCGTGTATAGTTTTCGAAAGCAAATAAGGTATCTGAAGAGCAGGTACGTGAGCCCCAAAAACGGTAACCTTGATTACAAATCAATGTTGTTACTTCATTTTCGTTAAGGTAGTTTGAGTCTGAACTTTCTTCTTGTAAATCCCAAAATACGTCATGTGAAATACCGGTGACACCATTAACTGGTACATTAGATAGAGTTTTATGCCAACCTACCTTTTGGTCAATTTGTGCACGTAAACCTAATGCTCGTGCAGTTGCAGACAATGTAACATTTGATTTTTTTGTGGTATCAAACCCTACAAAATCTGGCCAAATGATCATAGCTTCGCGAGCACCTAATTTATCGCGATAGAGCACCGCTTGTTCTTTTGTTTTTGCGCCAAAAGCTGAAACATAGCAAAATGCACGTAATTTTTGCGCTAATGACACTAATGCTGTTGCAACAGGTAACGAGTCATAACCCGGTACGCCCAAAATGCGCGGTTTGACCTTTAACTGTGTTTGTGCTGAAAGAAGGGCTTTCATACCGGTATATTTGCCATTCTCGGTTGTAGTACCAATAATATTGGCTTCTGTCTCTGCAGTAGATGCGCCTTTTTCAACACGTACAACAACAATTACTGGTGTACATTGATCAGCAATTGCTTCTAGTGTTGGTTTTAGAGTACCTTGAGAACCTGCTTTACCAATTGCCGTATTGATATTTGTAATTAAAATAGGGGTGTTAAGTGGAAAATAAGTTGCATCGGCATCCTCTCCAGTACAGACGACCCCAATAACAGCTGTTGAAACTGTTCGGATAGTACGTGTTCCTTCATTGATTTCGATGACTCGGACGCCATGATGATAATCGTTAGCCATAAGATCTCCGTTGTGATTAATATATGGTAAGGTTAATGTGCGAGCTTATAGTCACATATTTAAGAAAAGAGTGTTAGTTCTTAAATTTGTAAGTAATATTGTTACAACTGAAGCGTAAATAAATGGTAATAAAGGCTGATAAAACAACATTAATTTGTTTGTTATTTTATTTTTTAGTGAAATTATGTAATCTTAATTTTGGTGTGACTTGTGCTAAAAATGATATAAATCTAGCGAGATAGACTGAAATACATCATGGAATATAATTTAAATAAAGCTGTCAAATTAATAATGATATAAATAATTTAGTTTGTGGTAAGCAGAAAATTTTATTGCTTAGGGTGATTAGCTAAATAACTTAGTTCCCCTGAGTTACTAGCTGAATTGTATAGAAATGAATTGATATTTATGGTTATTTTTTGGGGAGAAAGCTAAGTGTAGCTGAAAATAATATACAAAGTTTTGGTAACATCATTTGATTGGTTCAAACTTTGAAATTATGACTTCAAATTAAATTGAAATTAGGTGAGGTTATCCATCATACACTTTTAGTGACAACGTCATAAATCAGTGAGATGAGATTGTCGAGAATTTAATATATACCAACTTAATCTTTAATGCTCATGTCTTATTTGGATCGCTACCGTTTAGATTGCATTATGATTTAATTAATACAATTGATTGAAAATTGTGTTTGAACTGTCATCTTCTATTGTATTTTGGTTATAGCAAATGACAGTTGTTTTATTTTTTAATTAGCCAATCAATTTATATTACTTAATAGGTTTAGTTGGCCATTCGATTTCTTCTGTTTGTTCAACATCAATACGATTCACTAAAACTCGATATCTTTTCCACTCTCCAAGCTGTTTGACTTCTTGTTCGGTAGCCATTTCTGCATCAACGGCATCTTGCAAATAAGAAATTTTATCATTAGCTTCACTTAACAAAGATTTTTTTGTTAAGTGATTTTGTTCGTATGTATAATCATTACGAGCTTTGATATTTTCAACCCATTTTTTCTTTCTTTTATCCCATTCGTAAAATTGTGAAGGTTTTGGCTCAGAATAAGTTAAATCATCAAATATGATGCATCCCATATTTATGGCATTAAATAATTCATCATGTTGCTCTTGTGTGATTTCAATAGCTGTTAATGGTATTGCATCATTAATCGTATCAATAAAAAATGATTGTGTTTCTGTATTATAAAAATGTTTCATGACTTAAAATCCTATTGCAATATAGAAGATACCTGTTTGTAATAATTGACCAGTGCTGGCTTTACCCCAGCATCGGAAATGGGACTGCGATACTGGTTGAGCTGCGGTCGAATGTACCCCTCCATAGCCATCATTTGTAACAATCGCAAAACATGCGTTTGGAAACGTTGTATAAAAAGATTGAATCGTACCTTCCTCACCATTATCAGGTAAGTATTGAGTTTCACCCCACTGGATTAATAGACCGTTTGGTAGTTTTGTGTAACCGCTTTTACTAAATGATTGTGAAAATCTATTTAAAATATGATCATTTATATTTTCTGTTGTTATATGTTCGACCCATAGTGACCATTGATTTTCATATGCATAATAGCTACGCATAAATTGACGATTTTCTCGATATGTCGTATAGATTTGAGTGCATCCATCAGGAGAGTTACCATAGTTAACAAATACTTGTAACGCGCCAGCTTGCTCGATAGGATAACCTCTTTCAGGAAGCGCTCTTGTATTATGATGTTGGAAGTAAACACCATGTTGTTGACCTTTTAAATCATTTAAGCTTCTTTCAAATAAATCACCATGATATCGATATGCGTAATGGACTAAATTTTCTGTTGTAATAAATTCATTCCAGTTATTCCATGTATTTGAAAACCCTGATCGCATTTTTGCTCGATTGCTTAGTATATCCATTGCAAACTGTACTGCTTCAGAATTATTATTACCTGATTGAAGAATTTCTGCGTATGGAAAAGGTTTATTGCCGGTTGTTGAATCGGTAATAAATCCTAGTCCAGATAATTCAAACGAATCGACATTAGATAATAGATTCCTTTGACCGATACCATGATCACCTTGTTTAAGTGCAGATTTACCATTGATAGTGACGTTATTAATATTTTCAAATCTCCACGCATTTCCACTATTAGTGTACTTAAGCTTTGTAAACCAATTCTGTTTTTCTGCATCATAAAAAAGAAATGAGAAATTGTCTCCAACTGGGCGAATTACTGTAACATTATCAGGATTTTCATAATTGAATTTGATACCGTACGCTTTGTATTCAAACTTTAATTGTCCACTGATTACATCCCCTGATTTTTTAACTGAGTTTGCTGCCAAGTCATAAGTATTTTTTACTGCTAAAGGCGTTGCTGCTTGGTCTTCCGCTGTACTATTCGTTGCTGAGCTTAATTGTACAAATCCTTTTGATTTAGTTGTCGCATCAGGGTGATTAGTTGATTTTTCATGTGCTTCCATTTTCGTTGCAATTAAGTTATCAACATATTCACGAGTTGCAAGTACCACAGAAGGATCGATTTTTAGTTCAACCGAGTTGACGTTATCGACTATAATTACCATTCTTATTACTTGGGTTCGGCCACTACCTTCAACTAATTTAGGTTTATAAGTTGCAGGGCAATTACCGACAGCGATTAAATTGCCTTTATCATCGTATAAACCGATTTCGTGAATAAACCAACCACCTTCGTTTTCAGGAATGACTTGTTCAGCGATGATTTGATTTGGATTCTGTTTATCAACAAATAATGTGTTGATGGCAGCTCGTCTTACCTCATGAACCAGTTTTGTTTGAGTGGCTATCGGTTTAGGAATAGATCCATTGCCATCACCAACACCCATTTGGGTTAATTTTAATGGCACCCCTAAAGCTGTTGCATTAGCCAGCAATGCAGCGCCTTGTTTAGTTAATATTGTATAGTAAGTTTGACTCATGGTTTTATGCTCATTGTATCGATTAAGTGAATAATTGCGCCTAATTGGCGTTCGGAGGTTGTAGTTATTGTTTCAGCCACATAAGGGTAAATATAAAGAATATTCCCATCGTAACAGCTAGCACCAACGGTGATTTCACCTTTGGATACTAATTGAATTGAGAGTGAAGACAATTGACGTGAAACGGGTTTTACATCGTCAATAATTCGATTTAATTCTTTGTAAGAGTCGGCAGTAATGCCTTTATCTAAAACACCTATTTGTAATGCAAAAGTGCCAGGTTTTTGGTCGTTTTGCCACCATTCGGTAATACTAATTAAATAACCGAATGGTTCGACTGCGCGACGAATTGCTTCTTTAGTACCTTTCAATTTATGAATTTCAAAAGCCTCAGCAATAACCTTTCTTTTCGTTTTCTCTGACCAATTTTCATCCCAGCGATCAACACTGTATTGCCAAGCTAAATAGGGTAGTAGCTCAAAAGGACAAGTCATTGGATCCCAAAGTGAACGCAAGGGAATTGGTGGTTCACAAAGCATAGCTTGAGAAAGATTCTTCTCAAGTCTTGTCGCAGATGGGGGGAGTAGCGTTTTATTCGCCATAACCAGCTACCTCTATTTGATAATCAGAACAAAAACTGGCTTGTTCGCGATTAACTAATATATCTTGCACAGGTTCATGTAATTCTACTCGTTCAACGCCAACCACATGTAAAGCAGAGATGATTGCACTGCGACTAATGCGTCTACCAATTCGGTGTTTTTCGGTTATATAATTTTGTAAATTATTGATTGCTGTCTTTTTTATCGGTTCAGATTCAGGTCCTGGGTATAGATAAAGTGACGCTTTAATATTATAGTGAATCAAATCGACTGATTTGACTGTGACACGGTCAGCGATTGGACGACGATTTTCTTCATTTACGGCTTGTTTGACAATTGCTATTAATTCATCCGATGCTTTGCCATTATTTTCTCGCGACAAAATTGCAAGAGTTACACAAGCAGGTGAAGGACTTTCAGCAGCTGCATCCAATACTCGTCCATCAGCACTTCGTGCAAAAAATTCATAGGCAGCTCTAGGACCAGCAACAGATAATCCTTCAAACGCACTTTGAATACGCAGCCTAAAATCACTGTCTGATTCTTTAATTTGTTTAATTGCCGGAACAACACTATTATCTTCAGGTTGAATCACTAAACGTTGTACATTAAAATTCGCGCCTAAGTTATCAAGATCACGACCTTTAGCATGTGCAATCATCAAGGCTTGTGATGCTTCATTAATTCGTTGACGTAAAATTAATTCATAATAGGCACTTTCTTGCAATAATTTAACAATTGGCTCACTTTCAAATTGTAATGTTTTGGCGACTTCTTGCTGTTGTTCATCACTATAAAGTGCTATAAATTTATCTTTACGTTGTTGAAAGATCTTTTCAAAATCTAACGATTCAATAATGTCAGGTGGGGGTAATAATGAAAGATCTGTTAATGTTGCCATGTTGCTACCTCAATCTCGCTGCTAAATGCTTCATTTGGTTTATCTGTTCGTGAACCAACGATTTGCACTGTTAATTTTTCGTTATCATTAAAAATATCAACTGCATCTATTTTTATACGTGGCTCCCATTGGCTTAATGCCATTACTGTTGCAGAAATCACTTTTAATCTTGTTGCCTCGGTATTGGGATGATCCAATAATAAAAAAAGTAATGAACCATAATTACGACGTTCAATTCGAGAACCGACAGGAGTTGTTAAAATATCTTTAATAGATTGGTTGATATGCTCCATATCAGTAATCGTGCGCCCAGTTTTACAATTCATGCCAATATAACTCATGTGGGTTTTCCTGTTGTTTCGCCACCAGCTTTAACGCCTGTGTGGATGTGTGAATCTAAAACAATACCATTGGACGATAATTGACCTTGCTGATGAATCACATTGCCTGTTAAATATCCGGTATTGCCACTTTGTCCACCTCCTGTTGCATTGAAAGATTTAAATGTGACATGGTCACTACATTCGACAAGTGGTGTATCAAGGTGAATTTTAGTACCAGCTTTAGCGGTAATTTGCTCGCTAGCTTCAATGACTGCTGTTTTTATTCCCTTTATGGTTAAGCTGCTAGTTTTAGGTTCGTATTCGAATGAAGCGCCATCGGGAAAAGTCACACAATATCCATCTTCAGAATTTGAAGGTGCTGGATTATCATTGCAATAAAGGCTTGGTAATACGCACCCTAGCTCCAAATTACCATTGGGACTTAAGATGAACACCTGCTCTCCAACAGATGGGCGCCACCATGAACGGCTTTTACCTGCTCGATGAGTAAACCAGGGCAACCAAGCTGTAATAAGATTGCCGGAACGGACTCTAACCCTGTCACCTTTTGTTTCACAAACTACACCGGGACGGATCAGATTTTCTATTTTTCGTAATATGTCGACTAAGTCGGCTGGATGATATGTTTTCATGGCGCTATAATCGTCAATTATGCTTTGAAAATAAAGCGACCTTATTTGTAGAATATTTAGTTACAAAATTCACGATCAGCTAATCATTATTAGCGTGACTAAAACAATAGATGGGGTTGGTTATAAATGTATTTACAACTTATATGGATGTTACTTTCATTGAATAAATTATGTTTTGAAAAGCTGCGTAGCACACAATTCTTATGTTGTTAACATCAGCCATTTGATTACGGTTTGTTAAAAAATAACAATAAGAATGATAGTTTATTATTTTGTGAGCAAAAGGGGGCTGAAAACAACCAACATTATATAATTAGCGGATTTTAATTCTTAAGATTATAGGGAAGAGTAGGGGAAGTTGGGCGCGTTACTATAATAAAAGGAGAAATATGCTATTTTAGGTAGGATATATTGATATTGTTAGATATTACTAACACTCTTAAAATAAACTAATTTAGTGTTTTATCGAGTAATAGGAATTATCAATTTATCATCACATTAAAGTCAACCATTCCAGTCTTTTTATACTAATTCAAATTATAAAATATTTTACAATATTATGGCTATTTTATTCTTTTAAAATAAAAAATAATGTAGATATAAGTTCATTGCACATCACTGTTTTAACAAAATTGATATACTCGAAAAAATCGGATTATTATTTTATCGTTGCATAAATGCGTCCATTTAACCTAAATAATTCAAAATTTTCGCATACGTTCAATGCACTTAGCAAAAGGATTAACAAATATCGATTTTATTTCTATTCGAATGTGTTCAATATAAATTATTTATATCAAATTAGAAATAGAATAGAACAAGGTGTTTATTATTACACCTTATATAAAGTAGGCAGATATTTTAACTTATTATAGAAATGAAAATCTTACTAATTTAATAAATCTTCATCAAGAATTTTGTCTTTAATTAATTGAGATTGTAATGCTTCATTTATATTTTGTGTAAGAATGCGTTCTGACAATTTTAGCTTAATATTTATTTTGCAATGGCATTCAGTGATTTCTTGAACATCGAATTTAATTGACGTTTTACGTGATTCTGGATTTAGCATACTGTCGCTTTGATTGTTTGTCATCCAACTAACTATTACCTCCATTAGTCCTTCAAATGGAAATTGGTAATTATCAAAAGTTAAATGCAAAGTATAATGATAAAAAAGCACTAAATTATTAGCGGTAATCGCTTCGATATGACCGTTTGTTACTGCCATTTGTAATTGTGAAGCGGCATTGTTAATCAGTTTTTTTTCGAGAAGAAATTGTTTCAGGTTATCAATTTTTTTCATAGTAATCTCTTTGATTATGTTGAGTTATTACTACTCGTATATACCCATACCAAACATATAATAGGAATTATTCTAAATTAACGTAGCATTTTGTTATTTTAAATCATGTTTGAATGGTTATTATTCGAGTTTAGTTTTAGTATGATTCGATCTTTACACTTAGTTCAAGACGTTTATTATTATTTAATAAATACTCTTTTCGTTGTCCTACTTGAATTTATTATTGAGACGATTAAGTCATCGATGTGGATTAATAGAACCGAGCCTGTTTTTTTGCTGTAAAGCAAACAAAAACTATGGTTTTGAATTAATTAATCCCATAAATTAATCTGATTTTTTTCAGGTTCAGATACAAACTCAGGAACATTGACAGCGGTGCCCATTGGTAACATGGCAGGTAGTTCACATAGATTAGGGTTATTTTGATAAATAGTTTCTACAATACCAGCCGTGCTACCAAAAACGCGATATGCTAATGCGTCAACTGTTTCATTTTGCATTGAATAAACAAGCATGATTAGATACTCCATTAATGATTAAGATAGTCTAGACATATTCAAGCCAAGAACTCACTTTGTCAGATGACAAAATAAAATCGGTGGTAAACAAAGGTAAATAATGAAAGCAATATTTAGACCATTGAACCGCCGAAGTGTGAGGGTCACCCGGTTAAAATGTCTAGTAGAGATATGATCGTTGGTTAAGGCTTTTTTAACAATCAACAGTGGTTGTATCGGAAAGGATTACAAATGGTTACTGATAAGGTAAAACAAAATAGTTAGCTACTTAAATTCAAACTAACTTTTATATTGAAACGTAGGTGTTTCCTTAAACTTCTTGTTAAAAAATAAATTCGATTATTCGGTTTTAATCTGTTGAATGATGAAGTTTGTACCACCAATCAAGCTATTCTTTTGCTTGTATTGGTTGATAGTTAGTTAAATAAATAAGCAAATTTATAATCTGTATAATTTATTTCAGTTCTTCTGTACTACATACCAGTTTAGCCTGTGCGCCTCTATTTTTGACGGTTGAATAATTTGCTCGGCAGGTTTTCAATTCAGCGCTAATGGATTTATTGATCTGCACTTCGTCGTTATAGCTATAAACACAGTTAACCCAATAATGACTATTTGTGCTATCTAAGGACCAAACATTTTTATACTTTTTGCCATTAATGGTTGCTGTCTTTGGCATTATTGGCTCAGCTGTATCCAATGATTGTCCTGCATAAATTTCAATTCGCTCAATATAGATAGGGCTTTTAGCAATATCTTCGGGTATAGCTAATGTTTTTATTTTGGTCTTATCATAGCCTTTTTCTGATACTTCCCAACCTTCAGGCACAATATTGAGGTCAGGTTTCGCATATTTTATGGTTACCGAGTTTGGACAAACTATCTCTTCATTGGCGAACGCCAAATTACAGCTAACTGCTACAATTAATAACGAGCTTGTAATAGTCAAAATCTTTGCTTTCATCATTTATGCCTTACTTTTATCATTGCATATGTTTTTAGTCATTAATGTTTGGTTTTATTTGAGACAAAAAACATGCAATATTTCAATTAATGTTATTAGTTTGTTGATTATCAAAACTTAACATCACTTCATTTTAGGTTACGAATATGATTTAGGGCCATCGTGTAACACTTTATCGCAATTCAGTTTTACTTTAGTATGACCTTTTGCATCTTTTTCAAAAATGACCCAACAGGTTTTCATACTAGGATCGACCTGTTTAATGAGGCGGACTCGATTACGTTGATAGGAGCAATTGAACCAAGAATTATTGTCTATTAACCAAGCGTTTTTGTACTTTTTACCTTCAATTGTAACGGTAAAAGGTATGAGTTGTCCTAAATTAATTGGTCTATCAGAATAAACTTCACCTGAATCGACATGCAATAGCATGTTTTTTTGCTCTGTTATTTGCCAGCCATCGGGTAGCGTTTCTAATTCGGTAGGGATAGATTTTACCTCGATAGTATCAGGGCATGTTATCTCATAAATAGCGTTAGCTGCACTAGATACGCCAAACCCTAATAACAAAATGAGTGTGGTTTTTATCTTTTTAGCTTTCATACCTGTCATCCTTTTTATATCCACACTTTATTATTTTCAATACCGATAATTTTGTCAATTAATATAACTTTTATAGATTTAGCTTGATAATGGTGCTATTTATCGATATCGTTTATGGGACTGGGATGATAGTTTAACTCATGAACAAAACTTCACGGAAAATAGCGATTATTTATCAGCATCGTTGGATGAATTTTTAAACGCACTAACTGATGATAAATAGTTAACAAAGTCAAAAATGTTAATGAGTAAAGAAAGCTGTTGATATTTAGACTAAATATTAATATTAAATTTTATATACAGTAATATACTGTTAGTTAAGTCGCTGTTAGATTATGCATGACAACTTATGCATAAACATGAAGGGTTGTTGTAGATTTTATTATTAATACTATCGCAAAGTGAATTTATTTATTGAATTATTATAAATAAGATGTAGTATTTGTTATCATCTTGCTTTTACTGATAAAAGTTGTAACCAATTAATTTAGTTAAGTTTTATTTTTTTAAAATGAAATTAATTTAATAGGGTAAGATTTAATAAAAG
>NZ_LYST01000012.1 GCF_001693755.1 Gilliamella sp. wkB171 | reverse complement strand
TGATTATGATCGAACAATTCACCATACAGATCGAGTCATAAAAGAAATTTATACAATTTTAAAAGAAAAATTAGATGATTTTATTTTAATTTATACACCCGATCATGGTGAAATAGTCAACTTGGGTCATGGGTTATTGAGAAAATCCAAAGAATTCAGTAACCAATTTGAAATCCCACTAATGATATATTCATCTTATGATAATTATCCTTGTCAGGAAACTGAAAGTTACCGAAATGAAAACAAAATGATAAATACATCTAATCTTGTTTATTTATTAAGTAATTTACTTGGTTATTCTGTAAATATTGATCCATCCTTTATTAACAAAGATCTAATATTATCAGTAGATGGAAAAGCTTATGAGTATAACGACATTATAAAACAATACCAACCCTAGTATTGTTTTATAATGTCGTTATTAGATAGTAAAATTAGTAATTGGTTTTCAACTTTCTCTAAGTCAATTAGATTAAAAAATTTTTTTAGTCAAATAAAGATAGTAAAATTTCAAAGCCGTCACTATGTTACCCTTTTTAAAATTATATTTAGCAAAATGGCGTAGCCATGATCTTTTTAATGCCAAAGGGCGTTTTGTATCACGCCAAGGAGATAAACTAAAATACTTTTTGAATAAATCAGAATCAAATGTTTGGTACCAAGGTTTATACCCTGTAACATAATGTAATAATACTGTATAAGGTGGAATAGATTTTTCTTCACGGCAAGAAATTGTTATTTGAACTTTGGTATTGAATTTAATAGGTAATAACAACGTTTTACCTTCTAATAATATATTCAAAACATCCTGATCAGCAAAACGATAGATGTTTCCGTCATTTATTGTTTGCATGCATTTAGCAGAAATATCGTTCTTAACCCATTCTTTTGTGTTAATGAGTAAAACTCCAGCATTAAAATATTTTTCTGAATTAATAGGGTATAAATCTTTGATAACATTTCTCATTACGTCATCATCGGGAATTACTCCAGCAATATAACTCGTAATTTCTGTATTATATAAAGTATTTATAGGCTTTAGACATAAAATATCGCTATCAATATATAAGAATTTATCCGTTTCCTTTTCTAATATATCAGGAATAATAAATCGAACACATGACATAAAAGATAAATATCCCAAAACTAATGTTTCTGAATTAACCTGAAAGTTATTATTTAAGTAATATATCTTAATAGTACATTTGTCACTTACTAACTCATTAAATTTTTGTAGTTGCATTGAAGAAATAGTATCCACAAAAAGATGGAAACAAAAATTTAAGTTATTATTATTTTGAATGATTGAAGTTATTGTAATTCCTGCTGGCATTGCATAATTATCATCAAAAGCCAATGCAATGTGCATTAAATTATTATCATTGATACTTTTTTGAGAAAACTCTTCAACTTTACTTATATATTTATTGGAATTAAACATTTATGCTTTCACTTTAAAAAATTTTTTTTATTCTAATTAAATACTTTAAATGTGTAAATTTATTTAACCTTTTAAGTGCTTTAAAAACATCCAAAATTTCATCTATATAAAATTTTCACCTATATTTTGTTAAAAATCGAATATATAATTAACGAAATATATTGTAAGAATAACTAAAATTAGAACGAATTTAAATGTATAACGTAAATAACTTTATTGATCAAATTGAACCTATAAGTACGAATCATAATCCACTGTTTCCTACTCTTAACATTGCCTTAGGTTTTGACAATAATTATGCACTACCAGCGGGAGTTGCAATATTATCTGTAATTAAAAATACTCCAAATTATAATCTTAATTTTCACCTTTTTATTGATAATGTTTCTGATGCAAATATATTAAAATTTAAAGAGTTAATATTTGATAATGTATCAATTACACTTTATTACTTAAATAATAATTTTATTATCAATCCCAAAACATTAGTTTTGCATATTCCAACGGTATCAACTTGTATTCGCTTTATTATGCCGAAATTACTTACGTCAACAACAGATAAATTAATTTATCTTGATAGTGATATTATTTGTTTACAATCATTAGCTAAACTAGCTGAATTCAATATTGACAATTATATTGCAGGCGTAATTAGTGATACTAAAGATATGCAGCAAACTATTAG
>NZ_LYST01000011.1 GCF_001693755.1 Gilliamella sp. wkB171 | reverse complement strand
AATTTTATTATTTTTAATAGATTACATTTTTATATGACTATTTTGCTTTTGATATCCAATCGAATGGAACAAAATAAAGTTAATACCAAGCTTGATTTTTTATTGAAACCGCGTTTATATAGTAGTGATAAGTAATGTGCTTATCGCAAACATAACCTTACTGGAGAAGCTTATTATGGTACAAAAATTTGCTGCATACGGTAGTGATGTTTCAGCTGGCACTTATAAGTGTGCCGACTGTGGTTATATTTATTCAAACCAAAGTAAGAAATCTTTACCACCTTGCCCTGATTATAATAAAAAGCCGCATAGCAAAAATGGTTGGTATGTGTTGTCAGGTCAAGGTGATTCTGTGAAAGATCCTCATCCAAATAAAAAATAATTGTTTTACGTTTCATCAAAAGGTAACCAATTTGTGTTACCTTTTTGATTGTTTGCTTGCTCGTTTAATATTTGTTGTTTTAATGGCTCAAGCAAATCACGAAACCAAAACAGCGCTATGTCTTTATCCCGTTCCCTTAAATTCAGATTTTCAGTAATAACTCTTGAAAGTAATTCAGCCCGTTCAATTGTTTTTATTTTTTCTAACTCATCCATTATTTATTACCCTTTTACTGCATTTCTATACAGTTAATAATAATTACCTTTCCGACCAACTGTTAGTTGATAATATTATTGATTAATCAGAATGTTATCAATTTTTCTGGTTATTTAACAAAATGTCATTTTAGCTAACATTAACGATACATTTGGATCGGTTTTACTAATGTTGTTTTAAAAATCACTTTCAGAACAGACCTTTAAAAAAACCATTGTTTGGCTTTTAACCTAGACTAATCTGCATTTACACTATACCGTTAATTTTTTATTTTTGCTATCCCGATAAATTCAAAAAAGTCGGTGTTTGGTTAAAATAAATGTGTGAAAAGATCATTTAATTTTATCAAAGTTATATATCTTTTAATTAGTTATAATACTAACGGTTTCCATTTATTTTTTATTAAACATTTTTCTTACAAAAAATAAAGTTAGTTTAATTTGCATTTTTAGAATTGGTTTATCTTTTCAGATGATTAATTAATGGATAAATATATCGTATATTTTTTCAAATAAGCATATTATGATGGTTATGAGATGCCAGTAAAATGGAGCATTATAAAAAACGTCTTTAATAATT
>NZ_LYST01000010.1 GCF_001693755.1 Gilliamella sp. wkB171 | reverse complement strand
ATTTACAAGCGTTATTCATTCACGATAAAATTCTTGGATTAATTAAATTGCAACAATTTTAATAGTAAAATTGGAATTAGTTTGCTCAAAGATACGTTTACCTGAAGTCTACCTTTATCAATTGATTTTTTAACAACCTTTAATTAACGAAATTATTAAGCAATTTTAGCTGATAAAAAATCACCAAACTGGATTATTAAAAATAAAAGATCATTTCAATCCTAATACAACTTATATATTAAAACGACGTAAGCATTCAAACTCAATTCTTTCTCTATGATTGTTTAGACTATCTTCTGGATAAATAGTTTCAAAGACATTAACCATTTTAAATTTATTCTGTGAATAATACTCAATACTTTTATGAACAGTTCTTATTCCGCCATGAGCTATTTTTAGCTGCTTAGGTTTATCATAAAAAGTTTTTAAATCAAAGGGGTGTGAATCTGTTTCTGTTTTCCATAAAAGTTGGCCACCTTCTAACAGATAATTAATATTACCCTTTTCGATTTTAACTTCGCCATAATCCTCAAAAACCCCATTACGCCATTTAGCTGACGTCAAATTCGAAACACAAGACCAACTACCAACAAGCATCTGCTCGGTCACTTTATTTTCACTGCATCCCAACATGACTAAACACGCCAGTCCAATAATTATATTTTTATTCATATCATTCCATTACCTATAAATTGAGTATCAATAGTAGGTGATTTAACAATTAGGATCAATTAAAAAGACGAACAAAATTCTTTTAACTAAAAATAAAACAAAAAAACAAATAAAAAAATCAAAAATAGAAGCATATAAAGTAAAAATGCGAACCTGCTTAGGATAATAAATTAATGAAAATTGGTCTATTCTAATAAAGATATTAACTGGCGACTTGACAATTTGATCCATCGTCTACTCAAGTTTAGCAAACTTATTCAAGGTTATTATTCTATTCAACCAATATTCGATGCGCATTACCAAAATCAATAATTGCGCGTCCATTAGGCTGAATAATCACCTCTATAAGCGAAAAATCGGCAATCGTAAATTTTGCCCCCACAGTTAATAGCGAATCATTACCAATTCCAACACAATATGTTCCTGCTGCCACAGCAGATTTAACGCCACTGGTTGAATCTTCAAAGACCATTGCCTGTTTTGCTGCAATATTAAGATGCTTGATAGCCTTTAGATAAGGGTCTGGATAAGGTTTACCTCGAGTGACGCTGTCACGATCAATAATGACCGAAATACACTCATTAACTTCCAATAAACTAATGACCGAATTGACTTTTTCTAGCCAACCACTCGTAACAATGGCGACTTTCACACCGGCTTTATGTAAAGCAGTAATGAACTTAGCAACGCCAGCAATTGGTTTGTAAATAGCAGTGTTTTCAACATAAATAATATGTGCCTGTACTTTTTGTTGATCAGTAATAGGCAAGTCCCCAAATAGAGCCGCAATCGTATGTCGACCAGGTTGACCATGAATATGTCGAACCATCTCTGTTTCGCTAATGGTTCGACCATACATGTGTGCAGCTTCACGCCACGCTCGTTCAATTACCTCACTCGAATCAATCAATACCCCATCCATATCAAACAACACTGCAGTAATTTTAGTAAGTGATTCACTCATAATTTTTTCCTTATCTTTCATGTTACACAAGTCAAAACAACCAATATCTGTTATCCTGACAAAATAATTCCTATCATAGATTTGATTTTAGACTCTGTATAATTCCAATTTTTTAGGATTCAATAAATGCAAGGAATAGATTTAAGATTATTGCGTGCTTTTGTAAAACTTGTTGAAACCGGTAATTACGGTTTGACAGCAAAAGCGTTATTTATTACCCAGCCGGCTTTATCCAAACAAATACAAGCGTTAGAATCTTTAACTGGCGGTCAACTTTTTTTGCGAGGTCGTCATGGTGCAACCACGACCACTTTTGGTGGTCAACTCTATGCTCAAGCAAAGTCCATTTTACAATCACATGACAATTTTCTTACTTATGCTAAACAGATAAATAAAAAGTATCAACAAACCTTATCAATTGGGTTTAGTTTATCTACCTATCAAAAAATACCATTATGGGTTGATCAATTTGTCAAACAAAGGCCAGATTGCCAAGTTACGCTCAATCAGCTTCCTTCAAATGTTCAAATTAATATGCTATTAGAAGGATCTCTACAAATCGGATTTCTACGGATGCCTTTTACCAATCAACTAAGTTCACAGCTCATTGCCCATGAAAAACTTGCCCTGGTCATCCCCTCTTGTAGCCCTATCGATTGGCATAACTTATCGGCAATATTAAAGCATTATCCTTTATATCAACTCGATAAAGATTGCTTTCCATGTCTGGCAGAACAAACCGAACAATTTTTGATACAAAACCAACTTCAACCTAATAAAATATTAATAAATGGTGATTTGACAACGCTATTAGCGTTAGTTGCTGGAGGCAATGCGATTGCCTTTATGCCGCAGAGTATGAAGCAATTTTTGCCAAGGAACGTAAAGCTCATCATTCCTAAACAGAAAACAGTACATTGGGACATAGCAATGGTCTGGAATGCAGAAATAATGTGTGATTTTCGAGATATCTTTATTGATGTAGTGAATAAAAATGGCGGTAAAATGCAAGGTAACCATTATTAGGTTTGTATTTTATACCCACCAAAGCGCGACTCAAACTCAGCAATCATTTAGGTCAAATTATATTAATGGGGATACTGATCACTAGGTATTAGCTTGTTAGTTAGGATCATTACTGAATAAATGAAGAGCAAACAATGATATGCACAATTTATCTGCTTTTGTCTGATAGCTAATCATTCATTTAACAAATAGGTATATCAACATTCAGTATTTATTAAATGTACAAGTTTTATATAAACCCCTTTAAAAATTAAATATTGACTGAATTTATTCTGTCTTAATTTCATCAGGATCATTTGGCCATAATATTTTCAGATTGCCATCAGCTTTCTTTTTTAACCGAAAACTAGCAATCCATGGTTTGTCCTCTTTATTTTTGAGGTTGGTTGAAACAAAATCAATTGAATAATCCACATCGACTTGAAAAGGATAATCAAAGCGTAAACATTCACCAGCTTTAGCTTGATAAATTGAACTATGATCTTCCTGTTCCCATATATAACCAATATGCGTTATAAAAATACTGCTAGATGAAATATTAAACACATCAGTTGAACGCGCTTTTTCTTTTGGTATGCTGATGCAAACTTTTTGATTTTGATCTAATCTAACATCAGCCGTGTTAACTTTATAAGTACAGAAAAAACAACCGGTTAATAACAAAACAATAGTAATAAAAAATAACGGACGGATTAGATTCGATTTCATTTTGTTATTCCTTATAGGGCAGACACGGTTATTTCGTCGCCACATTATCCAATAACCTTATTTGTTAATCAATCGGCTATTCAAAAATCAATGTATAACAATTTTGTCAATGCCATAAAGTTAAATATGTCATTCATCTTGAAATTAAACTATCTATGCTTCATGCTTAAAAAGCGAACAATAATTAATTTTAAAAATGATATGAATACCCCTTTTATTTTAGATTGATAGTATTCAAGAGCTAACTAAACTTTTTTAAAGCACTTTGTTTAGAATAAATGGGGAATAAAAAATAGAGATTGAGCATAAAGCAAGTAATTTAATTACTTTACTGTTCATAAATACATGTTCAATTACCATTTAAATAGCACAATCATCATTTTTTGTTATTTTACAAGGCACTTATCCAGATGAAAATTTACACTTTTTTATTCAATTAACTACGAATCACTTTTAATCATCGATACTTACATAAAATGGTCAACTTCGCTTATTCCTTTTATTTAAAGACATCATTCAATTAGTCTGTTTGATTTTATACGATTAAACTAAGTTTTATACCTAACTAATTGTTATATATATTAATATTTATAAAAATAACTTAAGCAACACATTTTAAACTGACTTTTCAACTCTGATAGTTTTTCACTATCACAAAATAAGTATTTCCATGTTATACACTTGTTACCCTATGCTATTGCCGAAAACAGTGATAGTTAATCTAAGGCTTAGATGTTTGACTCTTGCCATATACCGACAGTACATAACAATCACTGATATTGTTTAATAAGGAACTTAGCCGTATGAATTCAAGGATGACATCCACTCAACGATTATCAAATAAAATGAGCATCATTATATCCGCACTTCTCATTATGCTTTTGGTTGGTTCAGTTTATATCACTCAACTTATTTTTCAGGAGATATCAATAAACTTTAACATTGAGATTTTAGATGCGAGATTAGTTTTTAGCTTATCTTGTTTTTTTTATGCATTAGCCTTTTTCATTTATGGGCCATTATCAGATAAACTATCAACACGTCTGTTAGTGACATTTGGCAGTCTTGGCACAGTACTTTGCTTGTGCATTGCCAATATAGTAACGTCATTTAACCTATATCTTATTGTCATGTCATTAATTGGCTTTTTTGCCGCCTCAGTACCTGCTGCTTTGTTTGCTTACACCGCTAAAAATACAGACAACGCAAAATTATCTCAAGCAATGGGAATGTTAATTTCAGCTTCAATTGTAGGAATGATATTCAGCCGCAGTTTAGCGGCCATGTTAACTGATATTTACTCGTGGAAAGTTGCTTTTGGGGTTTATGCTTGCCTCATTTTAATTGTCACTATTTTTATTCCATCAGCCATCAAACCAACTTTAAACAATACGCCTAAAATTAGTATCATTGAAACCTATCAAAACGCATCAAAACTGCTGTTTAATCGAACTGTCATTATTTTCTTATTAGTTGGATTTTTGCTGTTTTTTGTTTATTTAGGGTTATCTTCATTGCTCACTTTTTATTTGAAAGGTTCACCATTTTATTTAACCTCAACAGAACTTGGTTGGTTAAATTTTGCAGGAATCAGCGCAATTATTGGTTCGATCATTACGGGAAAATTGGCACAAATTATCAATAAAAACAATTTACTCATTTTATTACTTTTATGCGTAAGTGCTTCAATTATTATCATTGGTTTTGGTACCAACTTATTGATGATTAGCTTAGGTATTTTTTGTCTATTTATGTTTGTGTTTGGAATTCAACCGATTGTCATGGCTATGCTCAATCAAATTGTACCACTCAACTTACGAGGCGCTGTATCGTCTTTATACTTACTTGCATGCCTTATTGGTGGCAGTTTAGGAACTTATTTATTGGGAAGCATTTATCAACAATTAAATTGGTTTAATTTAATTATTGCTATCTTAATGTTAACCATACTTAATGTTGCTTTAGCTTTACTTGGTATTAAATTAATCAAAATTAAACAAAGCAATACTCAAACTATAGGCGAACATATATCGCAATAATATCACTTCACGAGGAAAAACAATGATCAAAAAAGTATTTTTTCAAATTACTCTATTTATCTGTTTTATTTTATATGGGGAATTAGCTATGGCAAAATTGAATCTTATCGCAAAATCTTTTAGTGCTCCAACCGCTATTGCCTTTGATAGCCAAGGTTCGATGTATGTGACAAACTGGTCGGGAAGTTCAATAGAAAAAATCACAACGGAAGGTAAACGTAACACTATTTATAACAACATATCCTCTCCTGCTGGGATAGTTATTGATAAACAAGATAATATCTATGTTTCATCTTATAGTGGCAATTATATTCTACAAATCACCCAAGATGGCAAAGTAGAAAAGATATCGACTGACTATCATACGCCAACTGGAATTGCATTTTCTAATACAGGTGAATTGTTGATAACTAATCGCGCCTCTGGCGAAGTTGTCGCTTTAGATTTGACGACAAAGCAAAAAAAGGTTGTTGCAAAAGGATTATCATTACCTGTCGGTGTAACACAATTAGCTGACAATCGCTTAGTTGTGTCACAATATAGTGGGCGCTTAACTTTAATCGAAACTAATGGAAAACAAATAGAATTGGGTAGTGCATTTAACCAACCAGGTGTAGGTATAGTAAGCCTTTCACCTAGCGAAGTTGCCGTCATTGATAATGGTGCTGGGGCTGTTCGTAAAGTTGATGTTAATAGCAAAAATACCACTACATTAGTTACATCATTGTCTGGTGCTGTTGCATTAAGTTTGTACAAAAACCAACTGTATATCGGTACTTGGGGTGATGAATCGGTTTATCAATTAACTGACATCAATCCATAAAAAACACGCTTAATCAATTATAGGCAAAGGTAAAATTTTTAATGGTATCATTTCTATAAATGTCATTTCGGACCTTTTAAAACAAAATTAGGTCCGAACTTTTAGCTACAATATCATTAATATGTAAAAATCCTTCTAATTTTTCAATACGATAACATCAACTGTATACAATCTACCGCAATGCCATTTTTAAACGCTTAAGGGTTATCGAGCTGGTCTAGAGTAAAAACGACATTACCTTTCAATACAATGTTTAATCATGCGCTCCTTTGATTAAACTACTTTGTAAAGCTATCATCACTATTTTCACATCACAATTAGTCAAATACGCTTTTAAGTAACGACTTATAACAATTTGAAATAATTGATGATTTGTTCATAAATCAAATTTGTATGTAAATTATTGCGCCAAACAAGATAAATGTCGATATATAATTTACTGGTTTGGGTACTAATCAGTTTTTTATACACTACCCCATCAATTTTGGCCTGTGTCATCGACTGAGGTAATAGCATCATACCTTTACCTAGTGCAATATCCAATAACATAGAAAGCGTGTCTGGTCGTTCAGCTCGGCGAATCAATGGATGATTTAAGGTTTTAAATACAGACTCGCACTGTGCATAAAAAGTCTTATTTAAATGAGCTTTAAACCAAAATAAAGGTAAATCAGTGACATCATTTAGATCAACATAATCTTGTTGGCTACAAGGATGACTTTCTGGAAGAACCAAAATAAGTGGCTCCTGATAAATTAACATCGAATTTTCTTGTTGGTTTCTTGAAGCAAAATCAGATACAACAGCAAAATCCAAATTGCCTTTTTGGAGTTCTAATAATAGCTCTTTAGACGTGTAGTCATGTTGATAAAGTTGTATGCTATCATTAAAATTTGCTAAAAACTTTTTGAAAAAAGGAATAAAATCAAAACACAAAGTTTTCGTCATACCTAACATAACTTTATTGCCTTGACAAGATTTAATCTTATCCACTGATTGACATAAACTGTTTAATACCTCCAGTGCTTGGCTTTTAAATTTTTCACCTTCCTTAGTTAATACCATGTTGTGGGAATTTCTTAAAAATAAGCTCACTTGCAGTTTATCTTCTAGTTCTTTTATTTGCACAGATAGTGGTGGTTGACTTACACCCAGTTTATCTGCTGCAGCACGAAAACTATGCATTTCACAAATCGCAATAAAATATTGCAATTGCCTGATTGTTGGTAGTTTTTTATTATAAATATCCATATTTCAAATTACTTCGCAATTGATGATTAAATCGATGAGGTACTCAATGTATTTTATCACACTAATTTACCAATAAATTCATGACTTTTCTAAGTTTTAAACATATAGTAAGATTAGTTAAAAGTTTATAGTAAATATTCTAAAGTTGGGATGATTTTACTCTATTTACAATTTACAAACTAATTTAAGATGAGTAGAGTGAAACTAACGCTAACTTGCCACTTAGAAATAATTGAATGGTCAAATTATTGGTAGATAAATTAACCAGTTGATCCCCCTGTTCAACTTGCCAAGCGTTACTTTCAGCCCATGATAACCATTTTGCAAGCCGCCAATTGTCGGGTTTTCCCAATATTACGGGATGCTTTTGATTACCGTGAAAATCAATATTAATTACTTCGACAACATCATTAGCTGAATAAATGTTGATATTGCCATATAGATGGCAGTAAATTTTGGATTTTTTAATTAAGTTTTGCAACTGGATATTGTGGTTCATCAAGAATGGATTGAATTTTCATCACTGAAGACCCAACACACAAACCGTGAATAGTTGTGACTTACATATTTAAGTGCTAAATGCATGTATGGATAATACTTTTCTAAAAGAATAAAACATTATTGAAGGTGATCTTACTTTTATAAATGTAAGAATACGAGCTAATTGCAATATTTTTAACACCAAGTAACGAGCTATATTATAGTGCTCATTAATACAACTTTTACCAAACATTGCCGGTTTATTTGTTAACCATGTTACACTCATTATTTTTAATCAATACGCTACGTTTGATTATGCTTAGTATTCAATACGATAACGACCAACAACATCAAAAATATGATCGTACGTGCTGAGTATTATGCGTTTTTTACCTTTGTGATGAACTTGTTCAACAAGATCAAAACTTGAGGTTAAATATCTTTGATTAGGATAATTATCTAATTGAGAAATAGATAAGTTATCAATATCAGTAAAAATAAATTTTACCCATTCATCAGGCACGTTCAATACTTCGGGCTGACAATTAGCTAGCGATAATGACGTTTCAACAATCAATGTAAACGGATAGCAATCCAAGTTAACCTTTTTTAAAATTAATGCGTTTCGAGCATAAATAATGCCGTATTTGATTGGTATCGCTTTAGTTATCATTTTTTTACTTTGTCATAACTTCTTTAAATTAATTGGAACTTATTAAATTATAACATTATATGGTGTTAACAATATAACATTTAATTTAACAGTATGTTATTCAACGATACTTTGCATTACATTGATTTAATTAAATTTAATAGCTTATATTTAAGTAAGTTAAAAATTTAAGTCTTATTGCTACATTGGCATAATGTTATAAGCATCAATCGAAAAGTAGGCAAAATTATTCAATATAATTTTAAGTGTAAATGCCATTTCATTGTCTTTATTCTGTTATGTAATAAAGACGACCGAGTTCATTTTATAATACGCTATAAGCTTTTATCTTTTATTTAAAGTATCAAATTGTAAATAGAGATAACAATTCATTAAATGAAACAAATCCATTTCGTTTATTGAGCTTATATTGGCTGGTATTGATATCTATAATTTCAGACATACAGCTTAGCAATCGAATAACGACAATTATCAAGTTAAAGCGACGTTACAAGCCGTTATCCCTTTTTATAATGAAAATTTTTCCCATTTATTATCAGACTTATTAAATATTTCTTTTTTATCAATTCGCCATTGTTTATGAGTATATATTAAGGAATAACGAAACTGACTTTTAAATTCTGTATGTTGTTGCGTATAAATGAGTAGTTTGTTTTCTGACAGTTGTTCAGTTTTTAGTATTTCTTCATCCGGTGAATACTCTGGTGGATATCCACAGTCTAATGAAACTTGGCGACCGTACTTTCTTTCTTTAATAGTACAATACTGATTGAATATAGTATTTAACTCACTTCTCATCTTATCTTTTAAAGGCTCGTCATCCTCATCATTTTCGATTAGCTCGCAAAGTGGTTCACAATATCCTTCCCACTTATTCATATCCGTAATGAAATTTTTTAACACTGATACAGCCTGCTGTACATTTTTTTCCATATTATTCCCTAACTAACAAATATATATTTTCTTTCCATTTCTTTAAACTTTGAATGATTGATCCTAAGACGATCTATTTTATGGCAGGTTATTTAACAACAATAACCCAATGCTAATTCATTTCTCGATAAACGTCTAAAAATGAATCAACAAAAATCAGAAACAACGCTTCAATTCAATACGAATTAACTTAATCACTTTCTCTAATTTGTGCTAAAGCTTGTTCAAGACGACTAACGTTTTGATATTTATTAGCAGCAGTTGTCTTGTCTACTGACGCTAACCAATCATCTACTGCTGTTTTAAATAATTCTAAGCCATCTGGCGTCAGGTTTGACTTTTTAATCACCGTATCAGTCTTCAAATTTCCTTTTTTATCAAATGGTTCAACACCGATCAATAATTGATGTTGTTTTAAAAAAGCCAATAAAGCAATTGAAGACTGTATGATAGGCTCAGGTAACTGATTGATTTTATTAGTAGCCAGTGATGCAGCAACATCGTATACGGTAAAATCGACTTCTTTGTTTTTATTTTCTCTAATCTTTGCCAAACCTTTTTCTAGCCGACTAACATTTTGATATTTGGTAGGAACAGTACTTCTAGCTAAATAATCAAACCATCCATCAACAGCAATATCAAATAACTCCTGACCTTCTGGTGTAAGGTTTGATTTTTTAAGAACCGTATCGGTTTTTAAATTTCCTTTTTCATCAAACGGTTCAACATCGATTAACAATTCATGTTTTTTTAAAAAACCAAATAAAGCTGTTGAGCTTTGCATAACACTATCTAGCCACCATTTGTTTTTATTTCTAGTAAGCAACATTGGTAAATTATGTAAAGTATAATCTTTTTCATCCCTTGCTTTTATAAAATCTCTAATTTCGGTTAAACCATTTTCAAGTCGATTGAAGTTTTGATATTTATTAGCAGCACTACTCCTGTCTATATATTTTAACCAACTATTTACAACTGTTTTAAATAATTCTAAGCCATCAGGCGTCAAGTTTGACTTTTTAATTATCGTATCAGTTTTTAATTTTCCTTGTTCATCAAACGGCTCAACACCAATCAATAAATCATGTTTTTTTAAAAAACGCATTAAAGCTGTTGAAGTTTTAGTGCTATGCTCTTGCCAAAGATTTGTTTTATTTTTAGCTATCAACATGGGCAAATCATATAAAATAGGATCTGTTTTATTCATTATTTTCTTCCTCCCACTTTTGATACGCTACAGTGAATAATATTATGTTAGTTTAGCTTTACGATTATATTTCGTAAAAATTAGGACCACTTTTGACATTTTTCTTTTTTATTATTTATGAGCCTATATTCAAAGCAATATACCGAGTTATTGCTTCAATCAATCCACTATTTTATATTTAGCTATCATCCGCTTAATGGTATAAGAAAACGAAGCAATTGATTTTGAATAGTGTTTTCAGATACATCATTTAACATATTTTCCTAAGTGATAAATATCAGTTGCTTCTTTATCCATTTCAAGGCAGCCTAACGCCCCCAAATCCAAACTATATATAAAATTAGATTCATTATCTTTTTTTACAGATACAAAATAGCCTATATCACCATCTTGACCGATTAAAAAATAATTAGGCTCAACGTCTTGTATATTATAGGTACTATTTCTCTCTTTAATATTATTTATATTATAGATGTATATGTACTCTTCCCTTTCATTAATTAATTCATATGGCTCTTTATCTTGAACCTCTTCGGATAAATATTTCACATACAAATTCGGAAATTTAATATTCATCTCTTGCTCAAGAATATTCAACATTTCAATAACTCTTTTTTCCATCTAAAATTCTCCATTCAACGAATAGGGTATAATTCAAAAACAAAATTGTTAGTATTAAAGTTAGCATATCATCAAAATATTTATAGCCTTTTTTTAAAGCTTGTAAAAAAAGCTTTGGTGACTATTGTTTTAAACCATTCAGATGAAGTATGTTTAATGCATCTCTATCGAATAGCGTCCCCTGATATTTCATAAAATATCTTGTTTTAGATTAATGCAATTTCAACAATAACAACTTTGAAAGTAGATATTTACCTAATGTTGTCATTTTTCTCATGAAGAATCTTAATAAACATACTGTGTATATCATGACAAAATTTCGAATTCTCAATGAGATCGGGTAACACAAGTACATAATAAAAGACCTGGTTAAACTGCAAATTTATATCATAGGGTTCAAAATCAGAAGCATTATCAAATTCAAATAAAGTTGCTATTCCATTTAACTGTGTGCTTTTTGCTTCAATTAAAAAACAACCTTCCCCTTGTAAATCTAAATTGTAACCATGATTCTCATGATAATCTCGCATTTCATCGTTTTTATAACAAAATAGAAACTCTTCATCTCTAAAACTACTTTGTTCATATTTATAATTAATAGATGATAATTTTTTAATTAATGAAAACCATACATCATCGACGGATTTATCGGTATAAAATCCATACATATTACCAGTCCATTCCATATTTTCCCCTCAAACTCACTCACAATAGTAAATTCTTGTTAATATCGCTTTGAAGTTTATTTTTTTATCTCAGTAAAATGTTTTCTATGTATCGTCTTAAAAAAACATTTTGTCGTTTAACTATTTTAGCCTTAGTGCTATCAACTTTAAATAAAATAGAGTGTTATTCTTTTATTTGATGCCCGATGATGTTTTACGATACGTCGGTCTAAGGCATCATAGGCGTTCGGTAAGTTTAATTTTTTAATGGGAGATTTCGGTTAAACAGCTGATGCTGTTTTATATGCTAAGTAAGGTAAATAATGCCTTAAGTTCTATTCATTCTAGTGTCACCATTCATCTATATCTTTGGCATCAATATCTTTTAACCATTTTTGATATTTTTCTGGGTCTTTGGCTATCAGTGTTTTTAATTTTTCAAACACTTCTTTTACCCCTGAAGGATCCACTTTATATTTATTAAATACAAAAATAATTCCCTCTTCTATGGTATCAAGCATATAAAACATTTGTTGTGTGTAGCAATTAAACGTTTTATAAGGTATAAAAATTGAGAAATTAACCACTTTTCGTTTTGATGAGGCTAACGGGCCGTAAACTAAATCTTTGTTTTCTAGTGTGGCAGAGATAGTAAAGAATAAATCATAATCTGTTGTTTTAAATAATTTGTCATAATGTGGAAGCGTTTTGTTTAATTTATTGAGATTTTCTATCAACGGATTAAAAACCGTATTTCTAATTTCATAATAAACGCCAACTTCAGCCCACAAAAATGGAAAATTAATTTTCATCACATCGTCCTTTCGATTTATCACTGTTTTGATTCTAAGCGCTATTTTCCATTTAAACAACAATATATACTCAACACAATTTAATTTTTTAATGGGAGATTCGGTTAAACGACTGGTGGCGTTTTATATGCTAAGTAAGGTAAATAATGGCTTAAGTTTTATTCACTCTTGTGTCACCATTCATCTATATCTTTTGCATCAATATCTTTTAACCATTTTTGATATTTTTCTGGATCTTTGGCAATCAATGTTTTTAATGTTTCAAACACTTCGTTTATCCCTGAAGGATCCACTTTATATTTATTAAATACAAAAATAATTCCCTCTGCTATGGTATCAAGAATATAGAACATTTGTTGCGTATAGCAACTAAACGTTTTATAAGGTATAAAAATTGTGAAATAAACCACTTTATTTTTTGACGATGTTGTAGGACCGTAGACTAAATTTTTGTGTTCTTGTGTAGCAGATATGGTAAATACTAATTCATAATCTGTTGTTTTAAACAATTTGTCATAATGTGGTAGAGTTTTGTTTAATTTATTGAGATTTGTTCTCCACGGATTTAAAACTGTATTAGTAATTTCATAATAAATGCCAACTTCAGCCCACAAGAATAAAAAATCAATCTTCATTTACATCGTCCTTTCGATTTATCACTGTTTTGATTGCAAACTGGAATTTTTCCTGTTTTTGTATAACAGCACCAACAATATTAGTTCCATGATCAGATCTTTCCGGCATGCTATTCTGTTTTCAATAGAATACGTATCTTGCTATTTAACCTTGACTTTCTCTACACATACTCCAACTAATTTGATAGTTTTCAGCCTTTCATAAATACTTTCATATAAAAGTAAACCAAATGTCGTACAGCATATTGGGTATTTTGGATATTCGTGCTCAAGTAAAAACCTCGGCGCTCTTTCTCTTCTTGAGTGGAAATGACATTCAGGGCAGACAAAAAGACGATCATTCTCTGGAACAGGCTGTCCATCAAAAATATTTGGCGTTTCACCTCTTAGAACAATGTAATCATATTTACTGATAAAAGTTACAAATGGCTGTTTATGTTTTTCACTTTCCACTTTATTATAAATAGAACCTATATTTAAATGTTTCTCAGCCTCCTCACCCAGCAAATTCAATAAGCGCAACGACATACTACTAGGTATCAGCAGATCACCTACCATGGGCATATCTAGGTTTTTCCTGATTTTCCCATCGGTAATCAAATCCATACCACTGTGAGGTAATTTTAGTTTATGGCAATAATGACAAAATTGCTCTCTGGTTTTATGCTCCCATTCAGGATCGAGATCGACAGTGCCCATTCCTGAATAATACAGGTGATAAAGTGGTTCACGCATCATGGATATTCCTTATATCTATCATTTTTTATATTCTCTAAAACAGCACTTTCAATATTCGTATTATTTTGTTCATTAGTTTTGTGTTTTTCGATAAGAACTTTTATCAAATGGTTGACTACATTTGCAATCTATCTAAGGCAATAACGTCTTAGGCACTATTAGTTTTTAAGTTATCAGTCCTCGAGATCTTTTAGCCATTTTTGATATCTTTCTGGATCTTTGGCTATCAGTGTTTTTAATTTTTCAAACACTTCATTTATCCCTGAAGGATCCACTTTATATTTATTAAATACAAAAATAATTCCCTCTGCGATGGTATCAAGAATATAGAACATTTGTTGCGTATAGCAACTAAACGTTTTATAAGGTATAAAAATTGTGAAAAGCACCTCTTTTCGTTTTGACGAGGCTAACGGGCCATAAACTAAATTTTTGTTTTCTTGCGTGGCAGAGATAGTAAAGAATAAATCATAATCTGTTGTTTTAAACAATTTGTCATAATGTGGAAGCGTTTTGTTTAATTTATTGAGATTTGTTCTCAATGGCTTTAAAACCGTATTAGTAATATCATAGTTAGCTTCTACTTCAGCGTATAATTGTGGAAAATAAATCTTCATTTACATCGTCCTTTCGATTTATCACTGTTTTGATTCTAAGCGCTATTTTCCATTTAAACAACAATATATATTCAACACAATTTAATTTTTTCAATGCAGATTTCGATTAAACAGCTGGTGGCATTTATCTGCTAAGTAAGGTAAATAATGGCTTAAGTTTTATTCACTCTTGTGTCACCATTCATCTATATCTTTTTCATCTACATCTTTTAACCATTTTTGATATTTTTCTGGGTCTTTGGCTATCAGTGTTTTTAATTTTTCAAACACTTCGTTTATCCCTGTAGGATCCACTTTATATTTATTGAATACAAAAATAATTCCCTCTGCAATGGTATCAAGAATATAGAACATTTGTTGCGTATAGCAACTAAACGTTTTATAAGGTATAAAAATTGAGAAATGCACTTCTTTGCGTTTTGATAAGGTTAAAGGACCGTAGACTAAATTTTTGTGTTCTTGTGTAGCAGATATGGTAAATACTAATTCATAATCTGTTGTTTTAAACAATTTGTCATAATGTGGAAGCGTTTTGTTTAATTTATTGAGATTTGTTCTCCACGGATTTAAAACTGTATTAGTAATTTCATAATAAACGCCAACTTCAGCCCACAAGAATAAAAAATCAATCTTCATTTACATCGTCCTTTCGATTTATCACTGTTTTGATTGCCAACTGGAATTTTCCTGTTTTTGTATAATGCTCATCAATTTTCAGTGTCTCTACTGGTTTTGTTGTTGAAAAGCGTTTTCAATAGAATCAGTATTTTGCTATTTAACCTTGACTTTCTCTACACATACCCCAACTAATTTGATATTTTTCAGCCTTTCATAAATACTTTCATATAAAAGTAAACCCATTTCCGTACAGCATATTGGATACTTCGGATATTCGCTTTCAAGTAAAAACCACGGCGCATGTTCTCTTCTTGAGTGAAAATGACATTCAGGGCAGACAAAAAGACGATCATTCTCAGGAACAGGCTGTCTATCAAAAATATATGGTTTTTCACCTCTCAGTACAATGTAATCATATTTACTGATAAAAGTTACAAATGGCTGTTTATGTTTTTCACTTTCCACTTTATTATAAATAGAACCTATATTTAAATGTTTTTCAGCCTCTTCACCCAGCAAATTCAATAAGCGCAGTGACATACTACTAGGTATCAGAAGATGATCTACCATGGCCATATCTAGGTTTTTCCTGATTTTCCCATCCGTAATCAAATCCATGCCACCGTGAGGTAATTTTAGTTTATGGCAATAATGACAAAATTGCTCTCTGTTTTTATGCTCCCATTCAGGATCGAGATCGACAGTGCCCATTCCTGAATAATACAGGTGATAAAGTGGTTCACGATTCATGGATATTCCTTATATCTACTATTTTTTATATTCTCTAAAACAGCACTTTCAATATTCGTATTATTTTGTACATTAGTTTTGTGTTTTTCGATAAAAACTTTTATCAAATGGTTGGCTACATTTGCAATCTATCTAAGGCAATAACGCCTTAAGCACTATTAGTTTTTAAGTTATCAGTCCTCGAGATCTTTTAGCCATTTTTGATATCTTTCTGGGTCTTTGGCAATCAATGTTTTTAATGTTTCAAACGCTTCGTTTATCCCTGAAGGATCCACTTTATATTTATTAAATACAAAAATAATTCCCTCTGCGATGGTATCAAGAATATAGAACATTTGTTGTGTATGGCAACTAAACGTTTTGTAAGGTATAAAGATTGAAAAATGAACCACTTTTCGTTTTGACGAGGCTAACGGGCCATAAACTAAATTTTTGTTTTCTTGCGTGGCAGAGATAGTAAAGAATAAATCATAATCTGTTGTTTTAAACAATTTGTCATAATGTGGAAGCGTTTTGTTTAATTTATTGAGATTTTCTACCAACGGATTTAAAACCGTATTTGTAATTTCATAATAAACACCGACTTCAGCCCACAAGAATAAAAAATCAATCTTCATTTACATCGTCCTTTCGATTTATCACTGTTTTGATTCTAAGCGCTATTTTCCATTTAAACAACAATATATATTCAACACAATTTAATTTTTTCAATGCAGATTTCGGTTAAACGGCTGGTGGCGTTTTATATGCTAAGTAAGGTAAATAATGCCTTAAGTTTTATTCACTCTTGTGTCACGCTATCTAATTGCTGTTTGGCATAACTCACTACATCCTCAATACTCGATCGGTATAAACTCGCTATCCAGTAGGTTGATGTGGTATGGTATTGTGGGCTACCCAGTAAGCTTGTCGTTTATTCTAAAATAAGATTTTTTAATTTATTCGATATAATTGCAGGAGGCAAATTGCTATTTTGATAAATGATAGTAGTGCCGCTATTAAATTCTATTTCAATTTGTTCAATATCCGTTTCTTGTTTTATTGTATATTCTGGTAACAGTAAGATCGTATTAGATTGTAATAGATCATTAAATGTTGTTTTCATTATCCCGTGATAATCACTTAAATTGATATAGTTTATATAATTGATGTTTTTGGACAATTTATTATCGATTGTTTCATACCCATTCCGCTGCTTTTTGGGAATGCATATTTCTATATTAAAAAGATTTAAAGTTGCCGTATATAAAAAAGCTGATTTCATCACACTTAATTGACAATCATTAACAAAATGTCTCTTTTCTGGAGTTGAAAAACACGCTAAAAAACCACCTTTTTTTATAACATCTACGATATCTAAATCAACCATACTCATATTTGACATCCATTTTTTAACGCTTTAATCCATCAGGTATCATACAAAACATCGACATGGTGTGATACATGTAATTTTTGCCGTTCAACCGATGCCGTATAGTGTTACTCGTTAAATCGGTCAATATTAAGATCACAGCACAGATAAAATAAAGTCTACCACTCAATACCTTTAGTCACTATTGATATATATATTTAATCCATCATTAAAAGATTCTTTTAAAAAATTAATAAAATCAATAATTGATTGCGGTTGGAATTTTTTTATTTTGATAAGGTTTTCAAGTTCTTTTATTAACGGCTGAATTTCCCCATATAGAATGATTGTATCAGCATAATAATCATCAAGTTTTTTTATTATTGAATACTGATTTAATGGTTTTGCTTTATTGAATAATTCATCGTAATCAGATTTTTCAAGTGAAAATATCGGTGAATTTTCATCTATTTCTTTTTGATTACTTGATGCTATAAAATCCAAAGCCATAAATACCTCATATTTTAATTATTATCTATTGTGAGATGTTTATCTTACTTAATTATTTTTACTTTCTCGAATTTTAGCTAAAGCTTTTTCTAGCCGACTAACATTTTGATATTTGGTAGGAACGGTACTTCTAGCTAAATAATCATACCATCCATTTACAGCAGCTTTAAATAATTCCAAACCTTCTGGAGTTACGTTTGACATTTTAACAACCGTATCGGTTTTCAAATTTCCCTGCTCATCAAACGGTTCAACATCGATTAATAATTCATGTTTTTTTAAAAAGCCTAATAAAGCTATTGAGCTTTGTATAATAGGATCTTGCCACCATTTGTTTTTATTTCTAGTAAGTAACATTGGTAAATCAAGTAAAGTATAATCAATTTCGTTCATTATTTTATTTCACTAACAGTTAACTATCGGGTCAGGCTACGTGAATATATCTATATCAGTACGAAAATATGAAGTCATTATCAATATACTGTTTGGATAAATTTATTCCTTTTACTTTATTTTTTATAAAAAACTGTCGTAACGACTCTGACATCATAATTCGCCCTATAGATTCTTCACATCTTGCCATACAAAATTGCTCATTTATATTTTCTTTTAAGACCATTTTATAAAATTTTTTGGGTCCATCTGGCAAATAATCTAATATTGGCACATATTCAGATTTATTCATATCAATACAGGATATTAAACGAAGAAAATTTAATGCCTTATAACCAGAATAGCTACAACCATTAACTATTATTGTCGCATCTATTAGCTGGACATCATGTAAAAAATCTTGATTGTTTGAAAGTAAATTTGCAAGTCTAGGCGAGATAAATTCAGGACCATCACTAAAATAGAAATCATAAGATAATAAACGCTTTTCACTGACTTTGTCTTTTAATTTAAAAACTAAGGGTTTATTTGTTTGAATCTTCTTGCATTGCAAAAATTCGTAAAGATCAACGACAGTTGAGTCATATTGGAACCAATAACGATTAGCATAATTACCTATCATAAATTCATAAATCATAACAACATCCTTTAAAAGGTTTACTTAAACTTCACTATTATCCATAGACAGTTTGATTACATGATGTGTATAAATCTATTCCTTTTACTTTATTTTTTATAAAAAACTGTCGTAATGACTCTGACATCACAATCTTCCCTTCAGATTCTTCACACCTTGCCATACAAAATTGCTCATTTATATCTTCTTTAAAGACGATTTTATAAAATTTTTTGGGTCCATCTGGCAAATAATCTAATATTGGTTCATATTCAGATTTATTCATATCAATACAGGATATTAAACGAAGAATATTTAATACTTTATAACCAGAATAGCTGCGACCATTAACAGTTATAGTTGCCTCTATTAGCTGGACATCATGTAAAAAATCTTGATTGTTTGAAAGTAAATTGGCAAGTCTAGGCGAGATAAATTCAGGACCATCACTGAAATAAATATCATAAGAGAGTAAACGCTTTTCACTCACTTTTTTTTCTAATTTAAAAACTAAGGGTTTATTTGATTGAATCTTTTTGCATTGTAAAAATTCATAAAGATCAACTACAGTTGAATCATATTGGAACCAATAACTATTGGGATAATTACCTAGCATAAATTCATAAATCATATCAACATCCTTTAAAAGGTTTACTTAAGCTTCACTATTATCCATAGATAGATTGATTACATGATGTGGATAAATCTATTCCTTTTACTTTATTGTTTATAAAAAACTGGCGTAACGACTCTGAAATCACAATTAACCCTATAGATTCTTCACTCCTTGCCATACAAAATTGCTCATTTATATCTTCTTTAAAGACCATTTTATAAAATTCTTTTGGTCCATCAGGATAACTCTCTAATATTGGTATATATTCAGATTTATTCATATCAATACAGGATATTAAACGAAGAATATTTAATACTTTATAACCAGAATAGCTGCGACCATTAACAGTTATAGTTGCCTCTATTAGCTGGACATCATGTAAAAAATCTTCATTGTTTGAAAGTAAATTGGCAAGTCTAGGCGAGATAAAAACAGGACCACTACTGAAATAAATATCATAAGAGAGTAAACGTTTTTCACTGACTTTTTTTTCTAATTTAAAAACTATTGGGTTATTCGATTGAATCTTTTTGCATTGTAAAAGTTCGTAATAATCATCTCCTGTTGAGACATATTGGAACCAATAACTATTGGGATAATTACTTAGCATAAATTTATAAATCATATCAACATCCTTTAAAAGGTTTACTTAAGCTTCACTATTATCCATAGAAAAGTTGATTACATTGTGTGGATCAATCTATTCCTTTTACTTTATTGTTTATAAAAAACTGGCGTAACGACTCTGACATCACAATTCGCCCTTCAGATTCTTCACACCTTGCCATACAAAATTGCTCATTTATATCTTCTTTAAAGACGATTTCAAAAAATTTCATTGGTCCATCAGGATAACTCTCTAATAATGGTATATATTCAGATTTATTCATATCAATACAGGATATTAAACGAAGAATATTTAATACTTTATAACCAGAATAGCTGCAACCATTAACAATTATAGTTGCCTCTATTAGCTGGACATCATGTAAAAAATCTTGATTGTTTGAAAGTAAATTGGCAAGTCTAGGCGAGATAAAAACAGGACCATCACTAAAATAAAAATCATAAGAGAATAAACGCTTTTCACTGACTTTGTCTTTTAATTTAAAAACTAAGGGTTTATTTATTTGAATCTCTTTAAGTTGTAAAAGTTCGTAAAGATCAACGACAGTTGAGTCATATTGGAACCAATAACGATTAGCATAATTACCTATCATAAATTCATAAATCATAACAACATCCTTTAAAAGGTTTACTTAAACTTCACTATTATCCATAGACAGTTTGATTACATGATGTGGATCAATCTATTCCTTTTACTTTATTTTTTATAAAAAACTGGCGTAACGACTCTGACATCACAATTAACCCTATAGATTCTTCACTCCTTGCCATACAAAATTGCTCATTTATATCTTCTTTAAAGACCATTTCAAAAAATTTCATTGGTCCATCAGGATAACTCTCTAATATTGGTATATATTCAGATTTATTCATATCAATACAGGATATTAAACGAAGAATATTTAATACTTTATAACCAGAATAGCTGCAACCATTAACAGTTATAGTTGCATCTATTAGCTGGACATCATGTAAAAAATCTTGATTGCTTGAAAGTAAATTGGCAAGTCTAGGCGAGATAAAAACAGGACCACTACTGAAATAAATATCATAAGAGAATAAACGTTTTTCACTTACTTTTTTTTCTAATTTAAAAACTATTGGGTTATTCGATTGAATCTTTTTGCATTGTAAAAGTTCGTAATAATCATCTCCTGTTGAGACATATTGGAACCAATAACGATCAGGATAACAAGAAGATATCATAAGTTCATAAATCATAACAACATCCTTTAAAATGCTTACTTGAATTTTTATTTAAAATAGTTTTCCACTACGTGGTTCAATTCTTTTTGTTTTTATACGTTTATTTAAAGCTTCTTTAAATTGCTTTTGTGTCCAATTTTCCTTTTGATCCTTGTTATGAATTTCATTCATTTAAGTTTTCATATCCAATGAGTATTGATAATATGAACGGGTATATTTAGAAATCTAAAAAATCATCATATTCAGAATAATAATTTAAGGCTTTTATAAAGTCTTTTGTTGTAGCTGAAGGTTTCTGTTCCATCACTGAATCGATTACATCAGCAAATTGCTCTCCTGAATAAAGAAAGTATAGTTTCTTTTTTAAAACAAAAGATGGATAGATTTCTTTTCCATCATCATCCACATTTGGATAGTCACCAATATAATAACTTTTGTTACTCTTTAAATCTTCATCAAATTCGCTATAAATACAAAAATTATCATTTCTTTCTGTTGAGTTTTTTATATAAGAAATAATATCGTTTATTGGATAAAGGTTACCTTTAATCAGCACAGTATAAGTACTCCATAATAAAATTTAATATAATTTTTTACCTGTTAATACATTTAATCTTACAAGTCGGTCTTCTTTGCTGACTCGCCAGAGATCACGTTCGCCATTTCCTTTAGGATTATCTAAATTTCTTCTTCATAAAGGTTGTTTATAAAATCAGAAAATGATTTACAAACTAAATAGACATTTTCCATATTAGGATTTTCTTCCTCATCAGCTTCAAGCTCATGATCCCAAAAATAAATCTGGTTGTCTTCATTTTTTAGTTTCATAATAACAAGGTTACCCCCTGCATCATGGGCAATGGGAATAAAACCTGATGGAATCCTATTTTTATAATTAAAATAATACTTTTCAAGGTTGCTATTTTTTTCTTTCCCTAAGCTAAGAAATTGGTCAACAGAAGATGCGTCAGTTCTATCTGAAAAAAATTTAAAAGAAGCCGGGGAAGGCCTTCCTCCATTAAACTTTATCAAAAAATCTTTATAATCGTTTGGTAAAATACTTTGTATTTTTTTCTCAAAATCAGATATATCTTGTAATGCTGCCGGTTTTCTAGAACAAATGATCATAACTATAAATTACCTTTTACTTATTAAAATTCCACCTGAATATCGTATTGTATTACGTAAATCGGTGGAGTCAGCTGCATATATCTAGAGTCCTGATGGTGATGCCAATAAATCCTTAATTTTCTTTACCATTAGACCACAACAAAAGCCTAATGGATCAATCCATGTCACCCCATTAGGTGCATACTGATACAAATTAAACCCAGCCAAGAGCCCAATCGAGTCCGGTTGTGTAAATCTGCCTATACCAGGATCGTAGTATCTAAAGTATTGTAATGTAAGCAAATTTATTTGTCTAAATATTGTCCTTGAGAGCTTAGGTTCTGTTGTATTTTTGTTAGGTGGTGTTCGGCATAATAGCGATAGTAATAGGTACCGCTGGCAGTCTGTTTGCTTTGCGGTTGGCTATTGCGAGTATAGCTGAATTATTGTAGTTGACTATGTAAAACTTCGTATTGTATATAAGCTTTGTTATCGATATAAGTTAACTATTAGATGAAACAAAAGGTAATACAATTATATTAAAAAATTCATAAGTCATCTTCACAAACTAATTTAGACATAAATTCATTAAAGCTATTACACAGGAAAAGTGTACTTTTACTTTAATTATCAGATACAGATAGATTGTCAGACCATGTATCAAATGTGCAATAGTAAATTTTTCCATTGTTGATCTTAATACAAAAATAATTACCACCAGCATCTCTAGCAAAGGGTAGTAAATTTTTGGCTAATAAATTTCTATCCCATAAATCTTTAGCTATTGTGTCCATT
>NZ_LYST01000009.1 GCF_001693755.1 Gilliamella sp. wkB171 | reverse complement strand
TTAATAATTGATAATTTGATTTGAAGATTCAACAAATTCACTTTATAATTTTTGCTAAATTATATATTAGACCTAATTTTAGCTTTCATAATTTGGTTAATTAAAACGTTCAGAGAAAACAGATGAAATATGATTATTTAATTGTGGGAAGTGGTTTATTTGGATCTATTTGTGCTCATGAGTTAAATAAAAAAGGATTTAAAATACTTGTAGTAGAAAAACGAAATCACTTAGCAGGGAATATTTATACTCAGGAAAATAATGGTATTCAAGTTCATAAATATGGTGCTCATATATTCCATACTAATAATAAATTAGTATGGGATTACATCAATCGTTTTGCCGAATTTAATCGTTTTACAAATTCACCTATAGCAAATTATAAAGGTAAATTATTTAATTTGCCCTTTAATATGAATACTTTTTATCAATTATGGGGGGTAAAAACACCAGATGAAGCTTATAGAAAGATTGAAGAGCAAAAAAAAGTATTTCATATTGAAAAACCAAGGAATTTGGAGGAGCAAGCGATATCTTTAATAGGTAAAGACATCTATGAGATATTAATTAAAGGTTATACAGAAAAGCAATGGGGGAGAAAAGCAACTGAGCTTCCTCCATTTATAATTAATCGACTACCAGTGAGATTCACTTTTGATAATAACTATTTCAATGATAAATATCAGGGTATTCCAATCGGCGGGTATACACAGATAATTGTAAAAATGCTAGAAGGTATTGATGTAAAATTGAATACCGATTTATTCGAAAATAAACAAAAATTACTTGATTCAGCTGAGAAAGTCATTTTTACAGGTCCAATAGATGAATTTTATGACTATCAATATGGTGCTTTAGAATACAGATCGCTACTTTTTGAAAATGAAATAATTAATGAACCTAATTATCAGGGTAATGCTGTAGTGAATTATACTGAATATGAAATTCCATATACGCGAATCATTGAGCATAAACATTTCGATTATGTTGAAACAGAACATACTGTAATAACGAGAGAATATCCAAAAGATTGGAAAATTGGTGATGAAGCATATTATCCTATTAATGATGATAAGAATGCTAAATTATATAAAAAATATAAAGAACTTGCAGATAGAGAAACACGTATTCATTTCGGTGGACGACTAGCGGAATATAAATATTATGATATGCATCATGTAATAGATAGTGCTTTAAAATTTATTGATAATTTAAAATTATAAAATTATTGGTGCTTTCCCATTTCGGAGAGCACCAATAATATGCTAGAATTCAATCATTTTTTATTAAAAATTTTATTCCAAGCATCAGATTTAGAACTTTTATCTCTAAATGATATTAATTCTTGTCTCAATTTTTCATTCTG
>NZ_LYST01000008.1 GCF_001693755.1 Gilliamella sp. wkB171 | reverse complement strand
GATTAAAAAATTCATAGTAGTTTTGGGTGTTAAGCACCTGTGGAAGTTATTTTTTATTTGGTAATTTATATTGAAAGTGGTGTGACGTTTATCGTAAAAACATCAATGAAAACAATGTTAATTTAAACAGTTTGCTATTATAAAAATTAATTTATGAAAACATTAACAGCAATTTTATCAATTTTTATATTTATTATTGCTATTAGCTATTTAAGTTGGTGGAGTACTGAAAATAAAGGTTTTATAACTCCAAATAACCGACAAAAACTAGTGCAGACTTGCTTCGAAAATGTAAATACTATGATTGAATCTTGTTTTAGCCAATGTTCAATGCATTTTGATCGTTTTAATTTGGATTTAAAAAATAAAGAAAATGATATTGAACGTTTGCTGGAAACTCAAAATAGTATACAAAACTACTTGGAAATTGAGAGAAATAAAATTAGCTGTTTAATTAGTCCAAATCATAAATATTGGACTAAATTAACAGAACCAATCAAATATGAGAAAACTACTTTAAGTAATCACAATATCATATCAGAATTATTTCCAGCTAAATTTAGCTTGTACCAAGATTATAATCATATACTCTATTGGTTAATTGAGGATAATACCATAATTGGTTCAGAGTTTTATTCAATAGATAAAGGCATTGAAAATCCATTCTTTGCTGATAAAGTATCAATAGGTAATAATTTTACCTTACTTAATCATGATAAGCAGATCCATTCAAAAGAGAAACTATATAGCAATAATATCAAAATTAATCTTGATTATCTTTCCCCATTTTGGAAAGTACTCTATTATTTTGAAACAAAATCTTTAACTTACTCTTATGCGTTTTTTATTTTTTTAATTATTTTGTTTACTATATTACTTATTCTGACAATTATATATTTTTATCGAAAATACTTTCAAACCTTATGTAAGGCTGAGCCAAAACTAAATTTAGCAGATCAACTTTCCCACGAGTTTAAGATCCCTTTAACTAATATCATACTATATAGCGAAATATTAAAAGAAAAATTAAGTAATGAACCTTGTCAACTCATTGATTATATCGATGTTATTATTTGCGAAAGTAAAAGGTTAACACGGTTAGTCCAAAATGTTTTGACTTTTAATAAGATGATAAAACTGAATATAAAGTCTGTAAATATAACAAAGCTTGTTCGACAAGTTTATTCTACATTTAAACCAGTTTTTGACAGTAAATCGTTACAATTCAATCTAATTATAAACTCTAAAAAAGAGTGTTTTATCGATACTGATGAAGATAGTGTTGTGCATATAATCTGCAATTTTCTAAATAATGCTGAAAAATATGCATCGGATGGTAAAAAAGTTGATTTAGTATTAAATAAACAAAAAAGTAAAATTGTGGTTACTGTTCGTGATTATGGGAAAGGTATTCCTAATCATTTATTAGAACAGATGTTTAGACCATTTTATAGCATAAATTTATCATCTGCAGAAGAATATTCTGGCACAGGTATTGGACTTACAATTGCTAAGCAATTAGCAAATAATTTGAATGCAACTATTGAAGTAACTAATCAAAAACCAGGTGTTGCTTTCTCATTGATTTTGACGGAGTAAACATGAAGATTCTAATTGCTGAAGATGATAAAAATATTCGTACGGTGATTGCGGATATTTTAAAACAAGAAGGCTATAAAGTTATAGAAGCCGCCAATGGTAAAATTGCTTTGAAATTATTCAAGCAGAGCCTCCCTGATTTTATTATTTTGGATATCATGATGCCAGAGCTTGATGGTTATTCAGTTTGCCGTGAAGTTCGTAAATCTGACGAAGATATTCCAATTTTATTTTTGTCAGTTAAAAATGAAGAGATAGATAGAGTAATTGGTTTAGAACTAGGTGCAGATGATTATATGGGCAAACCATTTGGCGTTCATGAATTACGGGCTAGAATTAAAACTATAGTTAAACGTTGCTTAAAATCCAAGCAATCTAGTCAACTCGTTAATGATTTTTTTCCTTTTGGGGATTTAAAAATCTATCCCGTTGAATTATGTGCTAAGCGTAATGATCAGATTATCGAACTTTCATTACGTGAAATCAGAATATTAGAATGCTTATATCAGCATAAAAATCAAGTTGTGACTCGAGACACGTTATTTGATTATGTTTGGGGATATGATTACTCGCCAAATAGTCGAACTATAGATCAACACATTTCTAAATTGCGCAAACAAATTGAAATTAATCCTTTAAGCCCTTGTTTGATTAAAACAATTCATGGTATTGGTTATAGGTATTAAAAGCATTGGTTCTGTATGCAATTCAATAGATCCAATATGTTTGGGAATTTATCCTATGGATTTTTCCTAATTTTCTATATTCAATTTTTGCCTATCTTTAGTTCTTACAGGGCTTAGAGCGGCATAAATAAACTTCAAGAACTCAAACTATAATGTTTTTGGGGAAGAAAATAGGGTAATCATTAAGTTTATCCTAGTTATGCTATTAAATTTCATTAAGATCAATTCTTGCTTCCTTTGTTTGATAAATTGCTATAAAAACAACAGTGATAGGTAGTAAGCATCGTTTTTCAATAAAATCTATGGTGATGATAGCTTTTGCTTTATGTGATTTAATAATCATAAAATAATCTAGCTGACTATCAAAAACTCACAGTTATTCATCCAAAAGTCTAAAAACAAACTAATACAGGGTGATAAAATTGATTGCTAAATGGCTTAATATCCAATCTAATAGTAAAGTCGAAGTAAATTAACTATTGAAAGTAAATCTTTCTAGATGAAATTAATTGATTTAATTTGTCTTATTTATGTTTTATTTGGATCTAACAGGTTATTAAAAGGAATAATTAGATGAAAAAGTTAACTGCCATTATGGCATTATTGCTTTGCTCGGGACTTGCTCAAGCTCGTACTTATGATGAAATCATCAGCTCAAAAACAATTCGAATTGGTGTGCCTGCTGATTATGCACCACTTGCTTTCTATGATAATCAAGATTCGTTGGTTGGTTTTGATATTGATATGGCAAAAGAATTAGCTAAAAAATTAAATGTTACACCTGAATTTTATATTACAAGCTGGCCCACACTTTCCCAAGATTTAGCTGCTGATAAGTATGATGTTGCAATGGGTGGCGTGACCTATACCAAAGATCGTGCAGCTAAATTTTTACTATCTGACCAAGTTGTTCCTAATGGTAAGATTGCGTTAGCCGCATGTGATATGGCACCTCAATTATCAAATTTAGACGCCATTAACCAACCCAATGTTAAAGTTGTCGTTAACCCTGGAGGGACCAATGAAAGCTTTGTTAATCAAAATATTCATACTGCACAAATCATTCGTGTAAAAAATAATATTGATAACCTTCAAGCGTTACGAGATAAAACCGCTGATATGATGGTGACAGATCTGATTGAAGGTCATTATTATGAAAACAAAGAGCCTAATGTCTTATGTTTAGCGACAGTTAAGCCATTTAAAGGTACCGAAAGTTATAAAGCTTACATGGTACAGTTGGATAATAAAAAATTAATGGATGAAATTAATAATTGGTTACCAAATTCAAATAAAGAACAACTTGCAATAAAATGGGGTGTCATTACGCATCTTAATTAATCATTAAATTTACTTCTTTCAGTTGATAGCGAAGGTTATAAAAATAAAGTGAAATTCAGCTTTAAATCTCTGTTTTAAGCTGAATAACTTTTTCGTTGTTTGTGTAATTTTGGCAATATCATTATAGGGGTGATACAAGTATGAATTATCATGATTTTTTAGTTATTGCATTTAAATTACTGGTTGTTTTTATTTGTATAATTTTATTTTTAAAAATAACCGGCAAAACTTCGTTATCTCAAATGTCGAGCATTGATTTTATCGGTAATATGATTTTAGGTGGTATTGCTGGTGGTATTATTTATAATCCTAAATTAACAGTATTTGATTTTTTAGTGGTATTGTTGATGTGGACAACTATTATGTATACCTCTAATTATCTAAAGAAAAGAAGTCAAAATGCAAAAGCTTTTATTGTCGGTAATCCAATCATATTAATGGATAAAGGTAAAATTAAGTTAGATGCTTTTGCTGGTGTAAATATTGATTTTGCTAGCTTTGCAGTATTATTAAGGATGAAAAATATTTTTACTATTAATGCTGTTGAAAAAGCAATTCTTGAGCCTAATGGTCAGTTAACTATTGTGAAAAAGGGTGATAAAGATATATCTGTTATTGTTCTTGAAAACGAAAAACCCAATGATGAAGCATTACAATCGATTGATAAAAATGAAGATTGGTTGAAAGCCAAATTGAACGAGCAAGGCTATACCAGCTATGAAGGATTATATTGCGTTGAATATTATGATAAACATCTATTTATTATTCCCGTTGAATCGGTCAAGCAATAAAAATTAACAGTGGCGTTTTTAAACTGAGTTTTTGTTTGAATAAACCTTAACCTTATAGTGAAGGTTAAGGTATTTTAACCGATAATGTTCTGAAAATTGTAGATAATTATTGATATAACGGTGAGGTATTTAGCGATCGTGTAATAAAACTTTCTACCGAAAAGTTATTAAGTTTTGATTGTATTTCTTGCGCTTGCTGCTGTGAGTGACATAAGCTAAATACACAAGCTCCAGTACCTGTCAGTTTGGTCGGCGCAAATTGCGATAGGTAGCTAATAATTTGATGTACTTTAGGATAACGTTTACCGACAATATTTTCGCAATCGTTGCTGAACGCCTCGAATGGTTGAGAAAGCAATTGCTCAATAGTGCGAACAGGGGTATCACGTTTTAGTTCAGGATCATTAAAGATTTCGACTGTCGAAATCTCAATATTTGGGTAAGTAATTAAATACCAATTTTCTTGATAATCAACAGATTGTAGCTGGTCTCCAATTCCCTCAGCAAATGCTGCATGCCCATAGATAAAAATAGGCACATCTGCACCAAGCTTTCGTCCTAGATTGATTAATGTTTCCATTGGTAAAGCGAGTTGCCATAACTCATTGAGCGCAACTAATACTGTGGCTGCATTTGATGAGGCGCCACCTAGCCCTCCACCCATAGGTATTTTCTTGTTGATGGTAATATCAATGCCTAGATCGAGGCGTTGAGTATAGTTTTTTAAACACTGTGCAGCAATAACGATTAAATTTTTATCATAAGGAACGTTATCAAAAGGCGTTAATAAATTAATTTTATTATCTTTACGCAAGGTAAAAGTGAGAGTGTCGCATAAATCAATAAATTGAAACAGCGTTTGTAAATTATGGTAATTATCTGGACGACGACCAGTTATATATAAAAATAAATTCAGTTTTGCAGGCGATAACCACTGTTTCATTATTATTACCTATTATCGTAAGATCCAATTACTAATTTTTAAACGAATTAGCTCATCATTATGATTTAGCTCAATTGACGAAGGTAGATCAATTTTCTTATTTTTAAAAGTATACGTTGAGTAACTTGGAATCTTTAACTGCCATTTATTATTATTCTGTATAAATTCAGTCGCGGTTAATCTGCCTGATTTATCTAATTTATCGGCAGAACTATTATTAGAATAACCTTTTAACCAATTATGAAGAGAGTTTAATGGAATATTAACGTTAGACACCTTACTCATCAAATCTTCGATATTATTGCCATTGTAGTTATTACCATCTTTATCAATAAGTTGTGCATAATTAGGTTCTACTTTTAGGCTCAATATGCTAGTTCCAACAGGTGTAGTCAATTTTATGTCGAAACGATCATCTGATTGTTGGTTAATTAAAAAGCGACCATAACTACGGGTTTTGTTGCTGAAATGAGCAATACTTCCATTAACTTGAAACGTATTTATCTGTTCAAGATCGTGCTGATGATTTTGCCATTGGTTTACAATAGATGTCGAGTTTTGTTGTTTGCTGACTTGGCAAGCGGTCATAAACAAAGATAAAACGATAATAAATAGATAATTGATTTTAGTCATGAATTAGCCCATTAAAATTGCCTAATATAAATTTATTATAACTGAAAATCGTTAGAATAAGAAAAAGTAACTGTAATTAACCTTTATTGTTTTTTTATGTATAATAAAAACAACAAAACGCTTAATAATAACGTTATATCACTCATAATAGAAAAAAAGCAATGTCAATTACAATATTAGGTGTTAACCATAAAACTGCACCACTTTCGTTAAGGGAAAAAATCGCTTTTACCAATGAAATTGTGGATAAAGCATTATATAGCCTTTATCAACATCCTTTAGTTGAAGGGTGTGTTATTGTGTCTACGTGTAACCGCACAGAAATCTATTTAAGTTACGAGCATGATACTGATTTTCTAAAATTAAAACAGTCTGTTGAGATTTGGTTAGGTCAATTTCATCATGTTGATATAGCTCAGTATCAAAACGCCATTTATTGGTATGAAGGTCGACAAGCGGTTGAACATTTGATGTCGGTTGCAAGTGGCATCGATTCCATGATTATTGGTGAACCACAAATTTTAGGACAAGTTAAAACTGCGTATATGCAGGCGCAAAAAAATCATTGTTTGTCGTTAACATTAGAAAAATTATTTCAAAAAATTTTTCATGTTGCCAAAACTGTTCGTAGTGAAACTAATATTGGTGCTAATACTGCTTCTGTTGCTTATGCTGCTTGTTTAATTGCTAGAAATCTTTTTACTGATACTCCACAATTAAATGTGATGTTAGTTGGGGCAGGAGAGACCATCGAGCTTATTTCTCGGTACTTAAAACCGCATGGTTTTAATCATGTTATTGTTGCAAATCGTACCCGTGAAAAAGCATTAAAACTTGCCTCGCTAATTGATGCAGAAATTATTTCATTACCAGATATTGCCAATCGACTTAAAGATGTTGATATTGTAATCAGTTCAACGGCAAGCCCTTTACCTATTATTGGTAAAGGCATGGTTGAGCGGACATTGTTAGCAAGAAATAACCGCAAAATGTTATTTATAGACTTAGCTGTTCCTCGTGATGTAGAAGAAGAGATTAATCAACTTAACCATGTTCATCTTTATACCATTGATGATCTCCAAAAAACGGTTGAAAGTAATTTACAGCAGCGCTCAATTGCGGCCAAGCAGGCACAATATATTATTCAAGAACAAGCTGAACAATTTATCGATTGGCTTAAAGCTAGGCAGGCTGTTAATTTTGTTAAGCAATATCGTAATAATGCCGAACATATTAAGAAAGAATTAGAATATAAAGCACTCAATGCCATTAAGCAAGGTGCCAATATAGATGAAGTTTTTGCTGAATTTTCGCATAAATTAACGAATAAACTTATTCATGCACCAACGCAAACCTTGCTACAAGCAGCGACACATGATTGTGATGATTGCTTTAAAGTATTAAGTAAAGGTTTAGGTTTGAAAGAGCATTAATCAGTTTCTGATCTCGATTGATAAATATCATCACTCTTCAAATTCGGTTATCGCTGCTGACTAAATTTTGAATTGAATTTTCTCATGATTTCATTGAGATGATCAAATAAAAAGTAACTATTGCTAACAGAGTTAGTAATGGCTGAATTATATTTTGTTAAAAATAATTTTTAATATCTAACATCTTGATTAAGATAGAAAATATGTTTTTTTGCCTAAACTAATTATATCTTTATTAACAATAAGACCTAACTATTATATTAAATCACTTAATTTTATTTTTATTGTCTATTGCTCCACGGTGTCTTGTAATCGACTTAAACACGGAGTAGCATTTCCAACATTGTATTGAAAATAAAATTTTTAATTTTTTAATCATTCAAACGAGATGTTGCTATGAAAATGTGTATTGCTTGTGGCATGCCAATGACAACTATTGGTGATTATCCATTGCACGATATGTCTAAAAATTATTGTAAACACTGTGCACATCAAGATGGTAGTATGAAATCGTTTGACGAAAAATGGCAAGAAGTCACATTACGTTATGCAAAAAATCACAATATAGATTATTCTGTTGCTAAGCAAACCGCTTATATAATCTTAAAAAAACTTCCAGCATGGAAACGTCGGTAATAGTTGGAATTTTAGGCAACTAAAACAGTTTGTAAGAATAACTGTTGCAGATATTGTAAAGCTTAGTATAATGCCAACGTTTACTTCTTTACACATTAAGTGCCAGTGTGGCGAAATTGGTAGACGCAGCGGATTCAAAATCCGCCGCCCTTAAAAGCGTGTCGGTTCGAGTCCGACCACTGGCACCAAGCTAGCTAATATCACTCCAGTTAAAAATTGATTTATATTTAAAAACTATTTCGAATAGGTCTATCAATTCGCTTTTTTATCAATCAACTTTCACCAATATTAAATCAAATCAAGTACAATATTGAATACACAGACAGGTACATTGGCTTCAATAATGGCATGCATCGGTAATATGGCTTTAATGCCTTTATATATTAAGGTTAATAAGCATGACAAGAACGTTACTGACTTAAGTCTATTTTTATACTTTCTCGCAATTTTAGCTAAATAACTTATAAGCAGAAATTAATAACTTTCATATAGTAATAACATTCACTATTCATTTACCATTCTTTACAAATAATCGCCGTTAATCGGTAGTTAAATTTTACTAAGGTGCTATACTTTCAGCGGTAAATTAATCGTTTAGTTTTTTGCGCACTAAAATGGAAAAGTGTAAATAAAACATAAAGTTGTTTAAAGGATTGTGCGTTATGCTTTATAAAGACACAAGGCATTGGCAGCCTTACGTCAAAAATCTATATCAACACACCTTAGTTGATTTATTACACCTAAAGCTTAATTTAAAACTTAGTTTAGTATTCGATTTAGTCCCTCGTTTTCTGCTCAAATTAAAGTGTGATTGCGTATCTAATTTTAGGCAGAGGTTGCTATGTGGTTTAGTATCGCACGTTCGCCAACCCCGCTCCCAACATCATTGTCGACGACAGCTATTATTGGTTAATCTTCCGCCATATATTGTTTTCAATATAAAGCGCTATTTAGCGTTAATACTGTTGTTAATATTGCCCTATACCACTACTACTCAAGCGCTATCGGCCGTTACAGTGCAGGTAATTAATGGTAATGAACCTTATTTGACTCTTGATAATGGTATAACTAAAATTACCACTAGTGATGGGTTGCTTGGTATCACCTTATCCGATGGTACGCGCATCACTCCAGCTAATAACACATCAAGCAAAGCTAAACCAATAATACTCCCAGAACTTAATCAGAGCTTTGCCGATATTGATATGTTGGTACCTACCGATGCCGATTCCATTGACTTAAGTGCTTTTATTGGCGAACCTTATCATTATTGGGGGGATGATGATGGTGATGGCCAGGGTGCTAATGGCGTTACAATTACGGGTAGCTTAAGTGTCAATATTACTAATAAATATCTGTTTCAAAGTAATCGTAATGAAATATTAAATATCTGTGATGCGCCTTACTCATTAGAATTAACTAGTACTGATGTTAGTTTAACTACGCAGTATGGGGTACCAAATAATCGTAGTTTCGCGGGTAGTAGTGCCACTTATTATATTAATTCTAAAGGTACTCCGACCATTTGTTCCATTAGACCAACTACAGATTTGATGAGCTATCCTGAAAATTTATACGGTCCGACCAATATCTGGGATTTGTATAAAGGTTTTTTTGTACAATCAACTGAGCCAGCAAGCTACAGTCGTAATTTTCCTACAACCGGTGCTGATGAACTATCTTTTTATATTGACTTAGGTGGTATTGATGTCGCATCATTAACGTGGCCACCCGTTTCTCATGGTGGGATTACCGCTAATATGATAACAGATCCAAATTTTCCATATTATATTCAAGTCACTCTCAATGGTCCGACGGCAACAATCGCCCAACAGAATTCAGCGTCGCCAGGTTCTATTGCTACTCCTAGTTTACCACAAACCTTTGAAATAGTCGGTTATGATAGTAATAATATAGCGGTATTAAAATATGGTTTTGTATTAAAGCAGTGGTTTATCCTGCGATTCAGTAAAGGTGTTTCCTTTGTGAATCAAAATTCCTGGTGTTCAGCAATGATAGGCTATCGTATGCCAAAGATAAAAGATTTAACAAACGCCACCGGAGGATCCTGGACTGGTGGGGTACCATCATCAGTAACAGGTAACTATTCAAATCGTAATATTGGTGCAGGTTTGATCCCTGAATGGGGAAATAACCTGAATAATTATTCTTACGGCTCTATTTGGGCAATTGACAATGACAATTCTCAAAGCTTTATTGTTAAGACTACCGATGGTAGTGTTCTCGCTCGAGGCGACGGTCCTCGCAACTTTTATTTTGGGGTTTGCGCTTATCCTTAATCTTCAAATTACTGGAAGGCAATAAGAGGTAATTAAGGCTAAGCTGCCAATGTAAAGTCGCAGCGGCAGGGGTAACCCGAGCCGACAGAGTTGGTGAGCAAAAATGGACGATACGAGTAATTTGGGGGAAGGGCACATAAACCGCTCTTTACTCGGGCGTTTTCACCGAAAATAAAACGTTACAAACCAAGCAACGTCCGAAATTTTATCCCATTTAAATTCCATAAAATCTATTCAGAACTTTAATAAACAAGCGGGTGATATATTTTCGAATAGAAAATAATCCGTTATATTTCAAAGATATCTGACTATTTAAAGGCTATTAGCGTTTATTATTTATGGTATTATTTACATTTCTTTACAAATAATTCGGCTGAATGAGTGACTTTTTTTTATCATAGCCTTATAATTCCAAAAAATTAAGCTTATTTGAGCTTGATTTATAGCCATTTAGCATAAAAAAATCAAATAAAATAACAGATTAGTTGACGGATGGAACGCCATGCAGTATAATTATAGACACCAGACACCAGACACCAGCGCTGGCAAAACAATGTTTTAAAAACTCCCCAATCTCTCTTTAGGTTAAAGCTTAATTCAACTCTTACTTCTACACTTAACTTATTTCATCGAAGCAAGGTAACTCACCCTCGTTTTTCAGCAATCAGAGTAAGTAAAAGATGCACATTTAGTTTAGCGTTATGCTATCGCTTACTTAAAGCGATAAATTTAAGGTTAATCTTACGTCCAACCCTGTTTTTTACGCAAACTCAAGCATCAGGTCAGTTATCTAAACTGGCTTTAGCATCGATGCCATGGTTACTATTACTGTATGCCACTACGACTCAAGCGTTATCGGCAACAACGGCGCAAGTCATTCATGGTAGTGCGCCCTATTTAACTTTTGATAATGGTAAGACTAAAGTCACCACGACTGAGGGACTGTTAAGTATTACTTTATCCGACGGTACACAATACACACCTTCAACCAACCCTTCAACTGTAACACCAATCGTCTTACCTGATGCAGATCAGAGTTTTGCTGATATAGGGATGTTGGTTCCTACTGATACTAACTCCGTCGATTTAAATACTCTTATTGATTCAAATTATAATTATTGGGGAGATGATGATGGTGATTCTGATGTTACAGCTACAGGCAGTCTAAGTTTGTCTATTGTTGATAAAGATAATAGAACTGTATCACGAAATACTGTACCAATGTATTGTAACGCGCCTTATAAAGCTACATTAACTAGTACCGAAAGCACATTGACCACTCGTTATGGCTTTCCTAATAGCATTAAGTTCGATGCAGGTAATGTTAGCTATTATTTTAATCCTAAAGAATCACCAGGGGTTTGTTTTGCTAAACCGAGTAATTTGGTATATAACATAGGTATCTATGCAGGTCCCGAAAATATCTGGCATTATAATAAAGGTTTCCTAACTCAAACAGCTACACCATCATCTTATGGTTCAAATTTCCCGACTACTGGAGCTAATGGTTTGTTCTTTGATTTAGAAATTAGCAATACTGATCAGGCATTAACTTGGGAGCCGGTTTCTCATAGTGGAATTACAGCGACGATGACTAATTCAACGAATACTAGTGTTCGCGTTACCTTAACTGGTCCTGCTGCAACCTCATCACAATGGAATTCTCGAGTGCCGGATAAAATAGCTAAACCATCTTTACCCCAGACATTCGAGTTAGTTGGTCGTGACAGTAGTGGTAACGCTGTCGCTAAATATGGATTTGAATTAAAGCAGTGGTTTGTCAATCGTGGAACCGTTATGGGAAATTACAACGACCAACTATCTTGGTGTAAAAATATAGGTTATCAACTTCCTAATATAAGGGATTTAACCAATGCTGTTTATCCAACAGATGACGATATAATTACTGCTACGCCTGTATCATCGGGTAATTATTTCCAACGTCAAATTGGGGCTGGTTTTTTTTCTGAGTGGGGCTATATGCTATATTACACTAATGCTAACTTTTATTGGTATTATTGGACTAATGACAAATACTCCCATGGTGACTACTGGTATTATGCGCACGCCGACTACGGACTTATTCATTGGGTAACGCCTGCAGGTTTCTACTACGGGATTTGTGCTTCAGAACTCAAACCTTAGTTCTTATTTTGGGGGAGAGAGTAAAATAGCGTAGATTTTCCAAAAATTTATGGTGTCGAAACTTAACCCATTCGCCTCGATTGAGGCGAATGGGTTGTGTGTTTATCGCAAGAAAGTTGAGTAGCGGGGATAGAAGGTCCTAAATTCCGCTTAAAAATTATTAAATGATCAAAACCACGATTTTAAAGACTAAAATAAATTTTTTAGGAAAAATAATCTTAATTTTAAAGATTTATAATGGAAATATATTCATTTAAAAAAGTAACTAACTGATTATATTTTAGATATTTCTTACAAACGTTAACGTTATTGAGTGAAAAAAGTGTTGCATTGTGTTTCTTCAGTTATTTTACTTTTTACATCGTTTTAGATGAACGACTAAAAATCAACCTAAATCAATAAAATTAATCAATTAATCAAATGATTAATTGATATGGTTGTCACATGGGTATTATAATTTTCTACAGATCAAAACGATAATTTAAATTTGTTAAAGTTAAGATCACAAAATACATTTTCCACAGAATTCTATTTTTACACGAAGATAAGTAAAATATCACGAGCTTTCGTGCGATCGTTTTTCCTATTCTTGCGTCAATCTTTTTATCAAACCAAATTATCCTGACAGATCTTTTTAGTGCTATTGCTTGTTTTTTGCTTGTAACTTCCTATTTTAGCCAAGCGTTAACGTCTAGAACATCAAATTAATTCTTAAATTATGGATAGTACAAAAGAGGTAATAAAGGCTAAGCTGCCAATGTAAAATTGCTGCGGAAAGGGTAACCCGAACCGACAGAGTTAGTTAGCAAAAATGGATGGTGAGAGTAATTTGGGGAAGATCACATAAACCTCTCTTTACTCGGGCGTTTTCACCGAAAAGAAAACGTTACAAAACAAGCGGATGATATATTTTGAATAGAAAATAATCCGTTATATTTCAAAGATATCTGGCTATTTAAAGGCTATGAGAATTTATCATTTATATTGTTCTTTACATTTCTTTACAAATAATTCGGTTGAATGAGTGGCTTTTTTTTATCATAACCTTATAATTCCAAAAATTAAGCTTATTTAAGCTTTATTTAAGTTTCATTTAAGTTCATTAAGCTTAAATTATGACCATTTAACATAAAAAAATAAAATAAAATAACGGATTAGTTTACTAATGGAGCACCATGAAATATAATTATAGCCCCCGGCGATGGGAAAACAATGTTTTAAAAACTCACCAATCTCTCTTTAGGTTGAAGCTTAATTCAATTCTGACTTCTACTCTTAACTTATTTCATCAAAGCAAGGTAACTCACCATCGTTTTTCAGCAATCAGAGTAAGCAAAAGATGCACATTTAGTTTAGCGTTATGCTATCGCTTACTTAAAGCGATAAATTTAAGGTTAATCTTACGTCCAACCTTGTTTTTTACTCAAACTCAAGCATCAGGTCAATTATCTAAACTGGCTTTAGCATCGATGCCATGGTTACTATTGCTGTATGTTACTACCACTCAAGCGTTATCGGTGACTACGGTACATGTCATTCATGGTAGTGAACCCTATTTAACTTTTGATAATGGGGTAACTAAAGTCACCACGACTGAGGGGCTGTTAGGTATTACTTTATCCGACGGTACACAATACACACCTTCAACCAACCCTTCAACTGTAACACCAATCGTCTTACCTGATGCAGATCAGAGTTTTGCTGATATAGGGATGTTGGTTCCTACTGATACTAACTCCGTCGATTTAAATACTCTTATTGATTCAAATTATAATTATTGGGGAGATGATGATGGTGATTCTGATGTTACAGCTACAGGCAATCTAAGTTTGTCTATTGTTGATAAAGATAATAGAACTGTATCACGAAATACTGTACCAATGTATTGTAACGCGCCTTATAAAGCTACATTAACTAGTACCGAAAGCACATTGACCACTCGTTATGGCTTTCCTAATAGCATTAAGTTCGATGCAGGTAATGTTAGCTATTATTTTAATCCTAAAGAATCACCAGGGGTTTGTTTTGCTAAACCGAGTAATTTGGTATATAACATAGGTATCTATGCAGGTCCCGAAAATATCTGGCATTATAATAAAGGTTTCCTAACTCAAACAGCTACACCATCATCTTATAGTTCAAATTTCCCGACTACTGGAGCTAATGGTTTGTTCTTTGATTTAGATATTAGCAATACTGATCAGGCATTAACTTGGGAGCCGGTTTCTCATAGTGGAATTACAGCAACGATGACTAATTCGACAAAAACTAGTGTTCGCGTTACCTTAACCGGTCCTGCTGCAACCTCATCACAATGGAATTCTCGAGTGCCGGATAAAATAGCTAAACCATCTTTACCCCAGACATTCGAGTTAGTTGGTCGTGACAGTAGTGGTAACGCTGTCGCTAAATATGGATTTGAATTAAAGCAGTGGTTTGTCAATCGTGGAACCGTTATGGGAAATTACAACGACCAACTATCTTGGTGTAAAAATATAGGTTATGAACTTCCTAATGTAAGGGATTTAACTAATGCTGTTTATCCATATGACGATATAATTAGTGCTACACCTGTATCATCGGGTAATTATTTCCAACGTCACATCGGGGCTGGTCTTTTTTCTGAGTGGGGTTATATGCTATATTACACTAATGCTAACTTTTATTGGTATTATTGGACTAACGACAAATACTCCCATGGTGACTACTGGTATTATGCGCACGGCGACTACGGACTTATTCATTGGGTAACGCCTGCAGGTTTGTACTACGGGATTTGTGCTTCAGAACTCAAACCTTAGTTCTTCTTTTGGGGGGGAGAGTAAAGTAGCGTAGATTTTCCAAAACTTTATGATGTCGAAACTTAACCCATTCGCCTCGATTGAGGCGAATGGGTTGTGTTTTTATCGCAAAAAAGCTGAGTAGCGGGGATAGAAGGTCCTAAATTCCGCTTAAAAATTATTAAATGATCAAAACCACGATTTTAAAGACTAAAATAAATTTTTTAGGAAAAATAATCTTAATTTTAAAGATTTATAATGGAAATATATTCATTTAAAACAGTAAATAACTGATTATATTTTAGATCTTCCTTACAAACGTTAACGTTAACGTTAACGTTATTGAGTGAAAAAAGTGTTGCATTGTGTTTCTTCAGTTATTTTACTTTTTACATCGTTTTAGATGAACGACTTAAAATCAACAATCTTAACCCATCTAAATTCCATAAAATCTATTCAGAACTTTAATAAACAAGCGGGTGATATATTTTCGAATAAAAAAATAATCCGCTATATTTTAACTATATTTGACTATTTAAAGGCTATTAGCGTTTATTATTTATGGTGTTATTTACATTTCTTTACAAATAATTCGGCTGAATGAGTGACTTTTTTTTATCATAGCCTTATAATTCCGAAGATTAAGCTTATTTAAGCTTGATTTATAGCCATTTAACATAAAAAAATCAAATAAAATAACAGATTAGTTGACGGATGGAACGCCATGCAGTATAATTATAGACACCAGACACCAGACACCAGCGCTGGCAAAACAATGTTTTAAAAACTCTCCAATTTCTCTTTAGGCTAAAATTTAATTCAATTCTGACTTCTACACTTAACTTATTTCATCGAAGCAAGGTAACTCACCCTCGTTTTTCAGCAATCAGTGTAAGCAAAAGATACACATTTAGTTTAGCGTTATGCTATCGCTTAATTAAAGCAATAAATTTAAGGTTAATCTTACGTCTAACCTTGTTTTTTACGCCAACTCAAGCATCAGGCCCGTTATCTAAACTGGCTTTAGCATCGATACCATGGTTATTATTGCTGTATGCCACTACGACTCAAGCATTGTCGGCAACGACGGCGCAAGTCATTCATGGTAGTGCGCCCTATTTAACCTTTGATAATGGGGTCACTAAGGTCACCACGACTGAGGGGCTGTTAGGTATTACCGTCTCTGACGGCACGACTCAAACCACCTACACACCGGACAATAATACTTCAACCGCAGATAATCCAATCGTTCTCCCAGAAGCCAATGAACACTTTAGCGATATTGGAATGCTGGTTCCTGCCACTGTTAACGCTATCGCCTTAAACGATTTAATTGGTGAGCCTTACAATTATTGGGGGGATGATGATGGTGATGGTCAGGGTACTAATGGAATTACCGCGACTGGTAATTTAAGTGTGAGCATTACCGATAAATTGAATCGAGCCGTGACGCATAGTGCCAACATAGATAGCTGTATGGCACCTTATAAAGTAGAATTAACCAGTACTGATGGGAGTTTAACCACCCAGTATGGGGTACCAAATAGTGGTAATTTTAGTGGTAGCACGGCTGCCTATTATATCACCAGACCTAAATCCGTGCCTAAAATCTGTTACGCCAGGCCGAATATGCTCATTTCCCGACACCGCAAAGACGGCCCTTTTGATCCAAAACGGGGTTTTGTAAAGCAAGCAGCTGGGCCATCACAGTACAAGCTTAACTTCCCGACTACCGGTGCTAATAATCTGTTTTTTGATTTAGACATAGAAAATATTGATAGCTCTACATTAACCTGGCCAACTGTCACTAAAGGTGGTATTACCGCTACCATGACACCATCACCCGCTAATCCAAATTTCATACGCGTCACGCTTACTGGTCCAGCAGCAACAAAAGCCCAACAGGATTCAGCATTACCGGGTAGTTTGGCTACACCTAGCTTACCGCAGACTTTTGTGATAGAGGGTAAAGATAGTCGTAATAAAACGGTATTAAGCTATGGTTTTGAGTTAAAGCAGTGGTTCGTCAACCGCCAAGGCGATCCTCTCGCACTTGATAACGCCTTATCCTGGTGTGGCAGTTTAGGTGGTGGTTATCGTCTGCCACTGGTAAAAGAGTTAACTAACTCAATTGGACATTCTGATTGGTGTTGGGCGACTTCTGTGTGTAGTGGTGGGAAGCAGCCGTTACCGACACCCGGCATACCGCCATCCAGTGGTAATTATTATGAGCGTAATATCGGTGCTGGTCTCTTTACTGAATGGGGAGATATGTACTACTGGGATTACTATCTCTCTGCCGGTTTCTACATAGGCCCCTACTGGGCTACCGCTAGCGATGGTTCGGACTTGTTGTTCGCTGCTTATGCTGGCGACGGCGCCGTTAACCGTTTTACCAAAAATGATCAACAATGGTTGGTTTGCGTCTATCCTTAGTGCTTAGTCCTTAAGTGGTGGGTAGTAGATAATAGGTAATAAAGGATAAACTGCTAATGGGAAGTTGTAGCGGCAGGGGTAACCCGAGCAGACCAAGTTGCCGATTCCAAAAAAGAGCAATCGAACGCTGTATAAATAAAATTAAAAAAATTAGCATTAAGAGAAAGTGGATTCTAATCTTGATAAAAGAAATGCTTTTAAAAGCATATCGTCAATCGTTTTATGTGATTAAGTAATTATTGTCGTATAAGTTCGAACCGATAGTTTAATTTATGAAAAATTTGATCAAATTATTATCCATGGTGATTTTTAGGAAAATTTCATTAATTAATACTATCCAAATGTAGTCCTCTATCATTTGTACTTACGAGTCAATAACGAATGATGATTTAGATAACAGCGGTGGATTTTAAATCCGCCGCGGCTACTAATCTCGCTACTATGGCATTTGAAGTATAAAGAAGTAAACGATTAGCTATACCAATACCACCAACTACAATGTTAAATAAAAAATCAAAGCAATCCAATATTGAGCAAACAAGCAAAACGGTAACAAATGATGAATTAATCATTCAATCATGATCTAAAATTATTGCTCATTATCAACAGACAAATAAAATAGAGGGGAGTAACATAAATCATAAATAAGGCTTTAACCGTGTAACATTAATTATTTTATCCTCATGGCAACCGAACAGATATTCCTCTATTGCTATTAATACACTTAGAACTAGACGATTATTTTAATTTCACCAATGAATGGTAAAGCACATGATCATTAGTAAACTAGAGCACCCTTTAATTGTAAAAACAGATCCGACGGTAGTTGTACAGCCAATACAGTCAGCACCGTTTGTAAGTTAAATGATCTGTTACTTTGATGGTCATTTTAAGTGAATACCGTCTTGTTGCAAGCTGCTCGTTTTAAACTTAATTGTGAAAATAGGCAGCATAACAATTATGTGGATGCTGGCTGCTTATTTAGCAATAAAGAATAATATTGAAGAGCCTAAAATGCTTGATATAGTTAAATTTCTAATTTTTTCAGTATGTAATAATAAAAAAGCATCCTTAACTTTGACCGAAAAATATTATATTTATATAAATATTATTGAACGCTCTAATCTAAAAAGCTGATTACACTAATCACTTAATTTTGATTACCACTAAATAATTATCTGAAATTTACATTTCTTTACAAATCTATTGTGTTAATAGGTGATTATTTTTTATTAAAGAATTATACTTTTCAACAAATGGATTTAGATATTTTTATAAATAATGGAAGGTAAAAAAACTTAAATAAAACAATAACAACTGACGGATGAAATGTTATGCAGTATTATTATGGCTACAGGCATTATCAGATCTATGTTTTAAGTTCCAAATTCTTTTCAGTATTACTTTTATCTTGTTTATTTTCTTTAATATCACGTTTGTTTTTTAAGCTTTTTTTTGTAATTGTATTGATATTATTGTTTTGCTCATTTAATGTAAAGGCACTTTCGGCCGTTACTATTAAAATCATTGAAGGTAGTGAACCGTATTTAACCTTTGATAAAGGTAAAACCAAAGTTACAGATGCTAATATTTTGTCTGTTATTACCTTTTCTGACGGTACTACCATGAGTTCAACAACCAATACTTCATCTTCTGAAAATCCTATAGCCTTACCCAAGGAAGGTGAAACCATTAAAGACATTACTATGATGATTCCCATCATCAATAGGCCTATAAACTTAAAAACTATAATTGGACCTCCTTATAGTTATTGGGGCGATGATGATGGTGATGGGCAAGGTGCCGACGGTATTTCTGCTACAGGAAACATAAGTGTTAATGTTACTGATAAAAATGGTAGTATTGTCAATGCTGATACGGCGTTAGATATTTGTAAAGCACCTTACCTTATTGATTTTGATACAAGTGGTGTTTGGAGCTTATCTACCAAATATGGAATTCCTAGCATAGCCACGTTATACATGCGTCCTGTCAAATATTATATTAAGCCTAATTCTGCTCCGGCAGTTTGTATGTTAGTACCTAGTTTATTTGCGTCACCGGCTAATACCGAGGTATGGCGGTGGTCAAAAGGATTTTATGCTCAATCTCGAGATCCGGCAACTTATGAACGCAATTTCCCAACTACAGGGGGAAATAATTTGTTTTTCGATTTAGAAATTTCTGGTATTGATGAAAGTGAGTTAACTTGGCCTCCAGTGACACATGAAGGAATCACGGCCACTGTGACCCGATCTGAGCATAATGAACTTTGGCTAAATCCTACGCCCAAAGTTGTGACGCGAGTAACCTTAACGGGCCCGGCTGCAACGACTACACAACAAAGCTCTAATTCACCAGGAGCAATATACCGACCACAATTGCCACAGACATTCGAACTCGTTGGATATGATCGTAATAACAAACCGGTGATAAAATATGGTTTTATATTAAAACAGTGGTTTATTGCACGTGGTAAAAAACTATCGAATATGGCAAATAATCAAGCTTGGTGTAATAGCACTGGTTATCGCGTACCACTCGTTAAAGATTTGACCAATGCCATTCCAGACCCAAATAGTCCTGCAGAGAATCAAGGATTTGTAGGTGCCAAACCTGAATCACACGGAAACTATTTCGAACGTCAAATTGGTGCTGGGTTTATGTCCGAATGGGGGGTTCTTGATTTTTACAATGATGCAGTATTTAGCGGCGCGATGTTAATTACCAGTGAATTTAGTGATGCATCTGGAGTGTGGCCGTGGATAGTCAATATGGCAGGTGGAGGCGTTTACCCAAAAAGAAGCCAAGATCCTATCTTTACTGTTATTTGTGCTTACCCATAGCGAGGTGAAATAACCGTTAGCGATAATACTATATTTAAATCAATAAGCTATCAAAACATCATGTCTTTTATTAAAGACAGCCAAATCAAATTATGGGCTTTTGCCGTTATGAACGACAAAAGCTTTTTTTATATGAGAATGACGACATCAAATAATTGTGAAAAATGTGTTTTTTTCAAAAAGCGTTATTGGAATAGAGATAGGTTAACTTATGTTAAAAAAGCATATTTTATGCGATGTTATCGTCAACTTACCAGCAAGTAAAATAGCAACTTTATGTTCTCAAGTTTTGAGTTTTTTTTTAAATCATGTTAGTTGTGTATAGGTAGCTTAGACAAGCTTTTTAACTGAATTTATCTGTTTAAATTTTTCATTTAAATTCCATAATGGTGTAGATAAATTGATTTAGTTGATCGTTAATCGATTGCAATAAAATTGAAGTTAAGCGCGATTATATTTAATAACACAGAAATTTTTATTTTGTGTGATAGCGGTTATACACAGTTTTAAGCCATGTATTAATTTATTGAGCACCTAAAAATTGCATTAAAATTTTAATGCATCTAACACTAATTTAAATACTTGAGAATGTCCTTTGCGACTAGGATAATAAATATAAAATGGTTCATAAGTGATAGCAAAATCCTCCAATAATTCTATTAAATTGCCTTTGGCTAGATCGTCTTCTACCGTTGGTCTTCCTATCCATGTGATGCCTAATCCATCTAAAACCACTTGTTTACGTAAATTACTATTGCTTGATAATTGAGAAGAAGGTTGGTATTTAATAATATTGCCATTGTCATTGAATTCCCAAGCTAATTCTGTCGCATGTTGAGCAGAAATTTTCTTACCGATTAATTGGTGCTCATCAAGATCTTTAATTTGCTTAGGTAGAGGCCTGCTTTTCAGATAATCAGGACTGGCAACGACAGCCATCGTTAATGGCGCAGAGATTTTCACTGCAATCATATCATTAGCAATATCATTACCCAAACGGCATCCCATATCAAAACCTTGTTTAACTATATCTACCCAATTATTGTCTGCTTCAATTTCGATCTTGATTTGAGGATAACGGGGTAAAAATTGACGCAGTTTAGGATAAATAATACTCTCAACAGCTAAATGTGGTGCATTAATTCTAATGGTTCCAGACGGCGTGCTTAGAAAATCTGATAATGCACTAACTTGCTGATTTAACGATTGAAATAGTGGGGCTATTTGCTTATATAACTGCTCGCCAGCTTCGGTTAATGACATACTTCGTGTGGTTCGATTAAACAAACGTAGATTTAGCTTGGTCTCTAAGTTGCTCATACTATGGCTTAAAGCTGAAGACGAAATACCTAATGCCTTTCCTGCTTTTACAAAACTAGAAGCTTGTGCGACGACAACAAAATAGTGCAGTTCGTTAAAATTATACATAAGCACAACTGTGATTAATGAATTTATTTCATCATACTATAAATGAATACCATATTTATCTCAATAAAACCTGTGCCTAAAATAAATTATCGACATTAACTTATTTGCGTTAATTTATATTCGAAAGTTATTCATTGCGGCGTGAATATTAATGTTATTAAACATCAATGTATTTAAAACTAATGTGGAACAAGAGGGGCTTTTATGGATTATATAAAACTTGGCAATTCGGATATTAGCGTATCACGTTTTTGTTTAGGCTGTATGAGTTTTGGCGATCCTGCCAGTAAAATGCATGCATGGACACTTAATCCAACAGAGAGTGAGTCAATTATTAAGCATGCCTTAGATTTGGGGATTAACTTTATTGATACTGCAAATATTTATTCAGCGGGTACCAGTGAGGAGTATGTTGGGCGAGCAATTAAAAATAACATAGCTCGAGATAAAGTCATCCTCGCAACAAAAGTCTATTTTAATCCAGGTAACTTATCTAAAAATGCGATAGAAACAGAAATTAATGGATCATTAAAACGGCTTGGCACCGATTATGTTGATTTATATATCATACATCGCTTTGACTATAACACCCCTATCGAAGAAACAATGGAGGCATTACATAATTTAGTAAAAGCAGGTAAAGTTAGAGCATTAGGGGCTTCAGCCATGTATGGTTATCAGTTTTTCAATATGCAACTTGCCGCTGAGCAAAATGGCTGGACTAAATTTGTTTCAATGCAAAACCATTATAATTTACTTTATCGTGAAGATGAGCGGGAATTAATTCCAATTTGTAAACAATTTAATGTTTCATTAACGCCATATAGTCCTTTAGCAGCAGGACGACTTGCTCGCTTACAGTGGCATACTGATACCTTACGTAGCCAAACCGACAAAACTGCAGTTGATAAATATGATAGTACAGAAAAAACAGATATGGGCATTGTCGAGCGAGTATCTGAAATCGCTGAAAAATATCATGCCTCAATGACTCAAATAGCGTTGGCATGGCAATTTGCTAAGGGCATTACCGCTCCAATTATTGGTGCGACTCAAACAAAATATTTAGACGATGCGGTTGGCGCATTACAAGTATCATTAAGCCAAGACGACATTAATTATTTACAAGCGCTTTATATTCCTCATCGTATTGTTGGTGCACTTTAAAAGCAAACTAAGCAAAACAAGTTGTTATAGTTTAAAAATATCACTTATTATAGACCGATATATTTTCAAAACTTGTTTTGCTAACAATGTTAAACGATCAAAATCACAATTTAAGACAGACTCTACTCACTATTGAATCTCATCGCAAATGGCAGAGTTATGCCGAATATTGTAAGTTACGTGAACAGGGATTGCGAAAGCAAGCTTTTTCTGCACTTGATATTTTTTTAGCCGATAGCCTGAAATGGTGTTTTGATGAGCAAAAGGAGTTTGTAGCCTTTGTATTCAATCTTTGTGAGGACGATCTTGAGCTTCAACTTATTTATCTCTCCTATCCGCTGATGAGCAAATTGATAAAACCGACGCTTGATAAGTGGTGTAAGCAAGAAAAAGTGAATAGCCAGCCTTTTCGTTGGTATGGAAAATTCTTTTGTGACAGTTCTTATATCTATCAAGCGCTTCAAATCGATCCACGTGATGACAAAGCAAGAAAATGGATTATCACTAACTTGCTAGAAAAAATTGACTTTTCAACGCATCATTTACCTGACTATTATATTGGCGATCCTTTATTGGCAATTGGGTGGGGAAAGGAAGTACAGCAACATATCAATTTATTAATTGACAAAAAGGCCCAACCGTTTTGGCAAAAAGAGTTAGAACAATCACTTATACTTGTTAATAATTATATTCAGTGGCAGGCAAGCCATCATCCTGATTTTGAACAATGGGGTAAAGAAAATAAATTACAAGTCGATTCAAACGATGAAACTTATTATTATCAACAATAGTTAAGCAATGCTCAGAAAGCAACGAGGATTAGTTGATTTTAGTTTATCATCATTAACCAAACTTAATATAACTAGTTTGAATATAGTTATAATTTTTTTGTATTATCGCTATTTAAAATAGCTGCCTATAATGTGATAAGTAAAATAATAAATATTGATTGCAATTAGTTAATTTAACTAGTTAAAAAAAGAGGAGTGATAATGAAAAAACTTTTTAATATATTAGCAATAATAGTGACGGGGTTTATTTTATTTGGTTGTGAACAAAAGTCTGAAACGAATGCTAATAATTTAGAAAAAAAAGAGATTGTCGTCGGTTTACCGCCAAGTATGCATAATATTTTAATGGAAAGGGTGGTCAAGCCTGAATTAGAAAAAAAAGGTTATACGGTCAAGTTAGTCAATTTTAGTTCATTACGAGATTCCAATACAGCTTTAGTTGAAGGTAGTATCGATATGAATGCTGCTCAGCATCAAGCTTATTTAGATGTTTATAATAAAGAAACGAATAACGACTTAGTCTCTTTAGTGCACATACCTTCTATTTCAGCAGCGCTATTTTCACAAACTCATCGATCTTTAGACGATATTGCTCAAGGACAAACTATCGCTATACCAAATGATCCTTCGAATACCGCTAGAGCATTGTTATTACTGCAATCTTTGGGTTGGATAAAATTAAAACCTCAAGCGCAATCGGGCACTGTCAGTGTTAATGATATTGCTGAAAATAAATATAACTTAAAATTTAAAACATTATTATCCGAAATTATTCCTCGAACGCTTAGCGAAGTTGATTATGCGATTATGCCCGGCGGTGTTGCTTGGTTAAGTAAAGTGCCTGCTGATAATGTGTTATTACAAGAAAAACTGTCACCTAATTTAGAGTTAATGGTGGTTGTTAAAAAAGAAAATTTAAATACTCAGTGGGCTAAAGATGTGAAACAACTTTATCAATCTGATGAACTTAAAACGTTTATTAATGAAGATCCTGATGCTAAAGGTCGATTTATTTGGCCACAACAATAGTAAACAATTGTTATTAGGTGACCCAATATCCTAATTAATTGATTAGGATATTTTTTTCGTTATTGTAAACTATGATTGGTTATCTTATGTAGATAAATAATCAATATAAAATGTTTTCTCATGAATATTAATTAAAAGATTTTAAATCTATTAATTTAATTGGAATTATTGACTTTATTTTGATAAAGTTACTGTTCATTCAATAGACATGAAATTTGCAAATAATGGAAAAAATTAAATATATTTTAGTATTTTTTTGTAGCATTGCTTTAGCGGGATGTTTTGAAAAAACTACCTTAGATCGTTTGATCGATAATCCAACAGCCAGCGACATTAAATTAATAATTGATGGTAAAGAATTAACTATTCCTGCTAAGTCAGAAGTTAATTATAGTTTCGAGTATGGTAAACATACGATGACTTATAATAATGATTCAATCAATTTTATTATAAAGCCCGCTAAATTCGGCGGAACTACAATTATTAATCCTACCCAAAGTAACTATATTTTACATACTAATGTTTACGTTACCTCGGCTATGAAAGAGAGCGAATCTGATAAAGTTATTGAAAAACAAATTAATAATATTCCCATCATTATTAATGGGGAAGTTACCGAAATACCGCTTACCGCAAAACTAATTAATGATGTATTTATTGATCAACAGGATTATGATTGGGATTATGGACTTGATCAGGATTTACCTGAAGAAATAACGCGAGAAATGTCAAAAAATTATGCTTACTCAGAGACACTTACAAAACTTTATCGTGAAAGTGAATATATCAAACTTTTAAAACAAGATGATATTGAAGAAGAAATCAGTTTTCCCTATCAACCTAAAAAATTTAGTGAAATTAGTTCTACTCATTTTTTCCCAACAGTTGATCTTGATGCAATAAAATGTGAGCCAGGTCGAGAATATATTAAAAGTCTCTACGATCAATGGCAGCATCTTTTTACCCTTAAAGGGGGGGATTTTGTAAGTAAATATAATAAGTTAATGGACGATAGTGATTTTGATAAGCAAAAACAATTAGAAAATATTTGTAACAACCAGATTGATCCTAATCGTACCTATAATATAGCTATTACAAATTATAATTATAATATCCTCAGAGATTCTAGAGATTTCAACTTTTTTCTTATTAAACAATAATATTATCTAATTGCTTAGTTTAAGATAAGCTTTATCTAAGCTATTTAATACATAAGCATAAAATTATTTTTAATAGTTTTATGCTTTAATTTTTGGGCTTTCTTCTATTTTCTTAACACATGGTTTTTATAAATTCTAATGTTATGACATAAAGTATAATTTTTTTACTTTATCACCATAACAACCATTTCAGTTAGGCTATAAATTAAAACATACACTGTGCAGGCAACAAGACACGTCAAATGCTGATTTACATACAGATAATGTCGCAAAGATATTTTCAATGCTAGGTATAAATATTTAACCTAAAACCTCACACACCCTCTAAAATAGTTGGTAATTTGCTGGTTGATTTTGCCGGCAATGTTACAAAAACAGCAAAAGAATTTTATAAAGTTGGACGCTTGCGTCTGTTTTGGTGCAATTACCTTCGGATCAGGCGACAATTATAATCAAACATGGTTATGAGTTTGGATAAAGTGGGGGGGATTTATGGGGCTCATTGGTAAAGTGATGTGACAGGAGAGCGGATAGCAGGTGCTGTTGAATATTTTTTTACAAACGCTTTCTAAATTTTAAGCGGATTTAAAATAAGCAACAGCAGCAGTCAATTATCAATATAGTTTATTAGGATAGCTTTAGATAATTTTGTTCATATTGTCAGCCAAACTTCAGCTAGCGATGTTAGGTAACTGTATGTATAACATGGGTTAATTATTGTTTTATTGATAAAAATAGATATCGTTTTTTGCATAGGATATGATAAAGTATATGCTCGATTTAAATATTAATAGAAAAGAATGTGATGAAAAAAATACAATATACGTTATTACTTACTTGTAGTTTGGGATTGGTTGGTTGTTTTGACTCTAATCCTCTTGAATCAGGCTCAGTAGACCGTTGGATAGACAATCCAACTGCTAATGAAATAAAAGTGTCTATAGATGGTAAAGAGTTAATCATACCGGCTAAATCTGGTATAAATTATACATTTGACTATGGAAAACACAGTTTGTCTTATAATAATCAGACACTTAACTTCATGGCTAAACCTGCAATAGTATCTAATTCAGGATTTATTAATCCAACACAGAGTAATTATATTTTGTTAACGACTTACTATACGAACAACCAACAAGTCTACGAAAAAATGATTGCTTCAAAACTTAAGAATGTTCCTATCATTATTAATGGTGAACAGACTGAGATTGAATTACCAATAAATGTGGTTAATGACGTATTTATTGAAAGAAATAAAACGCCTTGGGATTATTCTATTGATGAAGCATTACCTGACTCGGTTACTGTAAAAGGTGAAAACCAATATCAATCTCAACGACGTAAACTCTACCGCGAAGATGAGTTTTTGAAAACGTTAGATATCCCAGAAAATGAGAAGGTCAGTTTTCCTTATCAGCCTAAGAATTTTGCAGATTTACCAAAAGTTGTGATGCCAACCATTTCGTTAGATTCGATTACATGTAAAAAAGGGCGCGAGTTTGTTGACACACAAGTAAAAGATTGGAATAAGTTTTTCAATTCAACAGGGAAAGAGTTAGCCAACGTTTATAATCAATTAACTTCAAGTGAAACATTCCAAACTAAACATGCAATCCTAAGTGAATGTTCAACTAATGGTGAAGATAAAAATAGAACTTACGCAACAGAAATTGATAAGATAGATGAAACAGTCAAACCACAAGAACAAGTTAATCTATTTATCACACAATAATAATGTCTTTAGTCTAGTGTAAAAATTAGATAATACGTTACTTAATTCTGATTAATAAGACATAGAATCGATTCTATCAATTTTATGTCTTACATCTCCTCAATCAAACTCTTATCACTTCGTTAGTTAAATATAATAATTGATTTGCCATATGACAAAGTCAAGTAACATTATACTCGTTGAAATTATTGAGCTATATCACATAAATTACATAAAAAACTTGGCGGGCTCAAGATTCAGGATAATATCTATCCATGTATAAAAAAACAAGGAATCGGTTATGAATAAACCTAAATTAAAATTAGCTGCAATTATTGGCAGTATTATTTTAAGTACATCGACTGCTTTTGCCTCGCTTGAGGATGTGAAGAATTTAAAAATTATTAGCTACAATGTCTATAATGGAATGAAATTAGACGAAAGCGAAGGTAAACAAAAATTTATTGATTGGGCAAAAGAACAAGATGCTGACATTATTGCTTGGCAAGAGATGAATTTTTTTACGCGTGAAAAGCTTGAAAAATTTGCAGCAAGTTATGGACATAAATATGCTGTACTTTTGAAAGAAAAACCAGATGATGCCGCTTTTTTCCCCGTTGCAATCACCTCAAAATATCCTATAGTTAATGTCAATAAAGTCGTTGATAATATGTGGCATGGAGCTTTATATGCCGATATTGGCAATTATCATTTTGTTATTACTCACATGAATCCATTTTGGACGGCAAAAAGAATCGATGAAATAAACTTAATTATTGATTCAATTAAGTATAGTCGTGATCCCAATGGCAAATGGATTATAGCTGGTGATTTGAACTCTTTTTCACCTGCTGATAAACAAACCTACGATAAAAGTAATCTGTTAAATGATATTAAAGAAAAGCAGAAACAAAGACCAATATTAGAAAATCTTGTTAATGGACAATTAAGTTATACCGTGCAACAAAACTTATTGGATGCAGGCTTTATTGATGCCTTGAAAATTAAAAATAAACAATTTATCGCAACAGCGCCAACGAAAGTATTTTATGATCAAGCTTCAACGCCACTACGTTATGATTATATCTATATTTCTCCTCCCCTCAAAAAGGATGTTATTGACGTTAAAGTGCTAAAAGATGATTTTACAGATAAATATTCTGATCATTACCCAGTGCAAATGATAATTAAAAATAAATAGTTTTAACCAAGATCGGTAAAGCCATGCATAAGCTGCATGGCTTATCGTGTTATTTTTATATGAACGTTTTTTTATTGATTAACACTAAATTGTGATTGTGATCGCAATGTATCAATTTAAATTTAATTAATATCAGCTATAACGTCAAATAATCAATATGAATGAATTTAACTAAAAAAGCAGTAGGATAAAGATATGAAAAAAATTTTTTTTGTACTCAGTTTGCTGGGATTGTTTTCGCTGTCTTCAAGTGCACTTGCTACAGATGATTTAGTGGTTTCTCAATATCAAAGTTCACCGAATAAAGTGTATGCCGATAATGCTCAACCGCAGATTACTGTTGCTAATTTTAATATTGCAGGAGGACTTAGACATCACAAGGTCGATTTAGATTTGGTTGCTAAAGCAATTAAAGCGATGGATGCTGATATTGTCACACTTGAAGAGGTTGATCAAAATACTACCCGTAGTGGAGGTGTAGATCAAGCTAAAATCATCGCTGAAAAAACAGGAATGCACTATCTATTTGGTAAAGCTACCGATATGAAAGGTGGCAATTATGGTAATGCGATACTTTCGAAATATCCTATTGAAACAAGCAAAACCTTTTTGTTACCGTCTGGCTCTTTTGAACAAAGAGCATTGATGTTAAGTAAAATTAATGTTCCTGGCTTTGATTCGCCTATTTATGTATTTAATACCCATTTTGATTGGCATGAAGAAGATGAAGTAAGAATGGCACAAGCAAGGTTTATTAATAGCATTGTGTTTGATGATTTAGATTTAGATACTGAATTTCCTAATTTGGCTTCTGGTATTATGTTGTTACTCGGCGATTTTAATTCAGTCAAAAATGATAAAGTGATAAAAGAGCTTGAAAAATACTGGACGTTGGTTAAAAAAGATTATGTAGATACTCGCACTTGGCCAGCAGGAAATCCGGGATTAGATTTAGATCATATCTTTACCAGTCGCAATCAAATATGGAAAGTTGAACAATTAACGATTCCTAATGATGGTAACGAATGGAATGGTATTAAATGGCCATTAGTCAGTGACCATATTCCCGTTATTGCTAAATTAAAATTAATTGAACAATAACCTGTGGGCAATATGCCCACTTTTACTTCGATGATCTACCTAATTTAGCAATCAAATAAATATAGACTAGCTCACTGAATAATTCGACTAGTGTTTGGGTGACAATTACTGCCGGTAAAATTGGCATGATGTCTGCAATAGCCATTGCTATTGGCAATATTACTAACGCATTGCGTGTACCAGCACTAAAGGCGATAGCTCGACTTTCTGCGATGGAGACACGAAATAAACGACCAACAAACCACCCAATTAAAGGCGCAAAAATAGCAAATAGTAGATAAAATGGAATAACTGATGTGATTTGTGACAAATTCCCTTTAAGCTGAGGTAAAACCGCTATAATTACAATAAATAAGGCTAAAGCGGTGGTGGGGACCGGTAGTATATTCAATAGATTGACTGTTTTTGTCATAATTTGACTTCGACTAGCACATATCTGGATTATTACAGCAATGGTAAGTGGAAGTAAAATTAGCCATACAAAAGCATGAATAAATGGTGTAGGTTCAATGAGTCCTTTAACCTGTTCACCAATAAATATATTTAGATAAAAAGGTAACAAAAACAGCTGAAGCAATAACAGTAATGGTGTCGCCATTAACAGTGATCGGGCATCAGCATGACCAATATGTGCAAAAGTGACAACGTAATCAATGCAGGGGGCTAACAATACAAATAAGATACCAAGCTTAATCAAAGGCTCATTGGGTATAAAAATAGACAATATCCCTACAAATAGTGGTATAACAACAAAATTGGCAATGACTAAAGCAACAATAAATCGCTTATAAAGCAAAAATTTTGTTATATCGGCAATTGGAACTTGTAGAAAAGTCACAAATAGCATGACCCCTAAAGCAGGAGTAATGGCTGTCGCAAAAACTGAGGTTCCATTTATACAAAAAACAACAATCATTGCGATAAAAACCGCTAAAAAATAAATAGCTATTTGTTGTTGCTCTAATTTTTGTTTGAGGTTTTGCATATTAACCAAATACTTTTATCAATTCAAAATTACCCTTTAGCATACTGTTGATCTTTAATTAAATAAATGGGATTTTATTAGCAAATAAAATATTTATTATTTTTCGAAAAACCGATCTTAATTAGAAAATAATGATCATCCTACTTGAACAAGTTACGTTTGATAAAATCAGTTTATTGATCTGCTTAACAAAACTTAATTATTAGAAATGTGAGCTTTATCACATCATATAATAAAAGAAGTGCAAAGTTAATTGGTACAAAATACTTTCGTTAAAATTATCAATTTTGTTTTTAACCATAAGTTAAATCGAATTAAATTAGATAAAATCACTATTTATTAACGCCAATCTGTTATTTCGTTTTGAACCAAACAAAAGTCATTTATACCAAATTTTAATAACCAATAAACTGCAATAAAGATCACAATTTATGGTTATTTTACTGCCTATACTGATATTAATACTTCGGTTAATTTTTTTCCGAATTTTATATTCATCAGGAGGTAGTAATGAAAAAATATGTCAAAAATTGGATCACAGTCGGATTACTCACTGCATTTTGCCTGCCTATTGGTTCGGTATGGGCTAAAGAGTATCAATTAACGGGGAAAAATACACAAATCACGCTATCTGATAGTGATAATAATAAAAATGTCACATCTTTTAATATTACTAACCCTATAACCCATGATTCAATCAATGTTAATACACTATTTGAGATCACTTTGAATTCCGGACAAAAATTGACCGATAAAGATTTCCAATTAGATAATTTGCAACAAAAAGACAATCAAATTTATATAAATTTCAGTGGTCATGATATTGCGATTCAAACACTATTGATTCTCAATGACGATAAACATTTTGCCAGTTATGAGTTGCAAATCACCCCTAAAAAACAAGCACTTTCAATGTCAGCCGTTTCTTTAATGCCATTCCATTCACAAGCACCATTTGTTTATGGTTCTGTTGTGAGTTCACCTATTATCAGTGATACCTTTTTTATCATTCCCGAAAATCCATTAACCAATACGGTTGCCTATGAAGGCGGTGTTTTGCAAAAAATTCCGCAAGCGATCCCGTTACAAGTTAATCATACCTTAAGTTATAAAACCTATATTGGTACTTATGAAAATGGGCAATTAAGACGTAATGTAAATGAATTTATTAATCACGTTCGAGAACGACCATATAGCCCATATTTACATTATAACTCTTGGCTAGATATCGGTTTTTTTAATCCTTATACCGAAAAAGAAGCTTTACAACGCATTGATCAATATGGTGAGCAATTGGTTGAAAAACGTAAAGTCAAACTTGATGGTTATCTGTTTGATGATGGATGGGATAATCTACAAGGGAACTGGGGATTTAGTAATAATTTTCCTAATGAATTTAATAAATTAAAAACTGCATCTGAAAAATATGGTGCGGCACTTGGTATTTGGTTGTCACCTTGGGGAGGATACAATAAACCACGTGATACTCGTGTTGCCAATGCGTTAAAACTGGGTTATGAGACAATGGATGGTAAACTGGCTTTATCTGGTCCTAAATATTATGCTAATTTCCATAAACGGATTTTAGAATTAATAAAAAATCAAAATATTACGATGTTTAAACTTGATGGAACAGGCAATGCGGATAAAGTGATTGCTGGTAGCCAATTTACTAGTGATTTTGATGCGGCAATCCATCTAATTGAAGATATGCGTAAAGCGAGTGATCATTTATATATTAATTTAACAACCGGAACACAGGCTACGCCATCATGGTTATTTTATGCCGACTCCATCTGGCGAGGAGGCGATGATGTCAATTATTATGGGCCGGGTAGTAAAGTTCAACAGTGGTTAACGTATCGTGATGCAGAAACTTATCGATCAGTTGTACTTAAAGGTCCATTGTTCCCATTAAATTCTTTAATGCTGCATGGCATTGTTTATGCTAAACAAGCAAAAAATTTGCAACAAGAAACCGAAAATGACTTTGCCGATCAAGTTTGGAGTTATTTTGCAACAGGGACCCAATTACAAGAAATGTATATTACTCCAGAACTGATGAACACAAATAATTGGGATACGCTAGCGTCTGCAGCAAATTGGGCAAGAGACAATCAAAAAGTATTATTTGATACTCACTGGATCGGTAAAGATCCCACAAAATTAGGGGTATATGGTTGGGCTGGATGGACGCAAGATAAATCCATTATTACTTTACGTAATCCGTCAGATAAACAACAAGTGTATTATCTTGATTTACAGAATGATTTAGAGTTACCAGCAAAGGCAAACTCGAATTTTACCATTCACATTGATTACAATAGTCAATCACATGCACCAAAACCAGCTGTTATTGATAAAACTGCGATGATCACCCTTGAACCATTCGAAACCGTTGTGATGTCTTTAACGCCTCAATAGCAATAATATGCCTTGTATACGACTTACAAGGCATTAAAAAGTGTTTTAAAACAAACATGTTAATTGATGATGTTTTAACTCTGATTTAGAGCCTATGGTTAAAAAATATTACGATTAGGCTATTTACAATAGTAAAAAAGCTCATTATGATACGCGCCATTATTAACTGCAAAGGAGAACTGATTATGATTTATTTAGATGACCTTTGCAGGCTTATCGCACAATAATTGGGTAATTAACTTTTCCATTCTTGCTTCAATTCATTCTGCTGATCTTAGCCTGCCAATTAAATTCATACCTATAATTTAAAACTAATCTTAGTTTATTGATGTAAATTAAAGAGTTTCACAACCTGAAAATGATTTGATAGTTAATTTATCGCTTTTATTGGCGACAAAACTTAATTTTTGGTCATGGTGGTTTTTTTTACTCGTGTGGTTGTTATTCATCTGTTATATCGCATTTAAATTATAGGCACTAAACAATAAAAATATTTTTAATGGATTGATATATGGACAATTCTATACAGATACTATCTGAAAAAGTGTCATTAATTGCTTCAAATAAAACATGGATTGATGGTTTAGCTATTGAACAACTAGAGGGAACTGCTGAATTACCCAATATGGTTAAAGTGGTGGGAATGCCAGACCTTCATCCCAGAAAAGGTTACCCGATTGGTGCGGCTTATTTAAGTCGTGAAATAATTTATCCTGCATTAATTGGCAGTGACATTGGTTGTGGTATGGGGTTTTGGCAAACCGATATTAGTATTGCTAAGTTAAGCATAGATAAATTAACACGCCAAATAGGCAATATTGATCAACCCGATACCCGACATAAATATAATCTTGGTACGATTGGCGGTGGGAATCATTTTGCCGAATTACAAAAGGTTAGTAAAATTTTTAACAAGCAACTTTTTGAGCACTACCAACTTGATGCTAAAAAATTATTTTTGCTAGTGCATAGTGGTTCACGGGGATTAGGGCATGCAATTTTGCAAAACCAGATATCACGATTTGGTTATCAAGGTTTAGCTGATGAAAGTCCAGAAGCACATGAATATTTAGTAAAACATGATAACGCTGTCGCATTTGCTATGTTAAATCGTCAAGTGATAGCTGAACGGTTACTCAATAACCTCAACAGTCACGGGCGTGAACTACTCAATGTTTGTCATAATTTTTTGCAAAAAGTGACATTAGACCATAACGATTATTGGTTGCATCGTAAAGGTGCATCTTCAGCGTTGGATGAGCTTGTTATTGTACCAGGCTCTCGTGGGGATTATAGCTATTTAGTTAAACCGATACAGAATGAAGCGCTACTCTTGTCACTAGCTCATGGTGCAGGGCGAAAATGGCGCCGAGCAGACTGTAAAAGCAAGCTCGATACTCGTTACACAATTGCTGAATTAAAACGAACAAAATTAGGTAGCCGTGTCATTTGTGAGGATAGTCGTTTAATTTTTGAAGAGGCACCACAAGCGTACAAATCAATAGATAGTGTGATTGAATCGATGCAACAAGCCAATATTGTAACGGTTATTGCTCAACTTACACCAATATTGAATTATAAAACACAAGGAGGTCACTAATGGCATTACTGCTTTTTTCGTCTGCCAGAGGGCCTGATGAATGCTCATTGATGGTCGCAAAAGCTATAAAACAATTTTTTATCGAAGCGAGTAAATTATCGTTATCTATTGAAATGTTAGAAAGTATATTGGGCGACAAGCCCAATACATTTCGTTCAGTATTGATTTCTGTTGAAGGTTGTCTAAGTGAACAATTAATCTCACGTTGGCTTGGCACCGTACAGTGGGTGTGTCAAAGCCCTTACCGACCACATCATAAACGTAAAAATTGGTTTATTGGTATTACTTGTTTACCTAATCCTGTCCCAATACAAGATAGCGCTATTGCGTTTTCGACAATGAAATCTTCCGGAGCAGGCGGGCAGCATGTTAATAAAACGCAGTCAGCTGTACGGGCAACACATATTGCGACCGGTATTACTGTCAAAGTTCAATCAGAACGTAGCCAACATGCCAATAAACGTTTGGCAAAACTGCTATTGGCTCATAAATTGGCTGAACATAAAGAAGAACAATATCAACAACAAAAAGAGATTCGTCAGCGATTTCATGATGTTATTCCTCGAGGCAATAGTCGCTTAGTGTTTTATGGTGAAGCGTTTTGTGACAAATAAAAATGATTTTATCTAATTAATCATTGAGTTTTTGTTATTTTTTAAGCATTCTAAAAAAATTATTAATTTTATTATTATCAATAAAACAAAGGCGCTAAATCAGTCTCTTTTGACTAAAAAGCGAGCTTTAGTGCCTAGTCTTTCTGCTTTTTTAATGGTAAATCAAATTTTTTGTAACCTTTGTATTGAATAAAACTATTACAAAATAAATTCATGTTTTTCTTTGTATTCTTTCATAAAACACATATACTTTGCGGTCCACCTAACTGATAATGATTATCATTACTAATTGTGTGGTTAATGTTATTTTATCTATTTAATTAATTATTCAGTATTTTTTATGAAAGGAATTTAATATGATTTACAAAAAGGTAGGTTTGCTACTATTTCTAACCAGTTTTACTGTTCAAGCTGATCAGTCAATCAATGAGAATAATGAAACAAGTAAAAATGAAGAACAAGAAAAGCAATATAAAAAAACTAAAGCTGACAATCAAAGTAGTAGCGAAGATATAAATGATGTTATTACTGTGATTGCCAGTGCAAATAAACAAAATGAACTGAAAAAAATAAATAGTGTTATTGCTGGTCGTTCAACGCTTTCTTCGGGTTTAATAGAACAGAAACAAGCTGACAATGTTGCGGAATTATTAAATACATTGCCAGGCGTAAGCTCGGCCGGTTCAGTAAGGCCTGGTGGGCAAACGTTAAATATCTGGGGATTTGGTAAAGTTGAGGATGTTAAAATTATTGTTGATGGCTCACAAAAAGGGTTCCAAAAATATCAACAAGGTTCAGTTTTTATTGAGCCTGAACTACTTAAACAGATAGAAGTTAATAAAGGTCCCCATGATGTGAAATTTGGTAATGGGGGATTTGGTGGGGTTATTAGAATGGAAACCAAAGATGCAATTGATTTGCTTGATCCCAATAAATTAGCTGGTGCATTAGTTAAATATAGTTTTCATTCTAATAACCATCAAAATATGGTTACCTCTGCTGTGTATGGCAGAACCGAAAATGATATGTTTGATGGACTCGTTTACTATACTAACCGTAATAGCGGTAATTTTAAACGTCCAGATGGGTCAAGATTTGAGTTTTCGAAAGATGACATGGACTCTTATATGGCAAAACTTAACTTTAGGCCCAATGAAGAAAACACATTCACTGTGTCAGGTATTCGTTCTAAAGTTGATTCATGGCAACCATGGGCGGCAAAGTATGTTGAAAAAATGACGCCTCCGACAGCTGCACAAATTGAAAAATATGGTTATCGAGCAGCTTGGCTAAGAAAATTAGTTAAACGTGATCAAACCGATGAGTCGGCGCAATTTAAATGGAATTACCAACCAACGTATAATCCTTTGGTTAATTTTACTTTACACACAACCTATTCCAAAACAAAGCAAAATGATAATCGACCAGAAAAATACAATCCAGTAGCTGCACTAGGAACAATGGGAAATAGAAGTTGGACAAGTTATACCGATAAAACAGTAGAACTTGAAAATATTAGTATTTTTACTACTGGTGCTATTGATAATGCATTAAAAATTGGCGCTCAAGCGCATTTACATGATCGTGATACGTTGATGTATTATAAGAATTACGCCAATAAGCCTAATTATCATAATGGTTATTTCCAACCAGCATATATGCCTTCCGGTAAACAACAAAATTATAGTTTTTATATCCAAGATGAACTTTCTATCGATAACTTTGTCTTAACACCAAGTCTCCGCTACGATTATGTACGTAATCATGGACAAAAAAATTATGCATCAGCTTATAATGATCCCGATCCTCGCTTTGGACATGATTATTCTCCGGTTAGTTATTCTGGTTGGACACCAAGATTTGGGGCTTATTGGCAAACAACTGAAAATGTTGGGCTCTTTGGCGATATTAGTTATGCTTGGCAAGCACCAACAATTGATGAAACTTATGAGGTTCAATTTACACCTAAAAATGGTGGATCAGGTAAGATTACAGCTACCAGCCGAAATCTTAATAAGGAGCGTAACTTATCAATTAGAGTAGGGAATATACTCGACTTTAACAACTTATTATTAGAAAACGATAAATTACAAGTTCGTAGTACCCTGTTTAGACAGCGTGTTAAGGATGAAATTTTTGTTACTCGAGGATTTAATAACTCAATTTGTGGTCCGGGTAGGGCGTGCCCGCTAGGACAACCTAATTATCGTAATTTACCGGGTAAATTAGTGGTAAACGGGTTTGAATTAGAAACTTTCTATGACAGTAAATATTGGTTTGCAAGTGCCACCTACTCAATTCAAAAAGGAGAAAGAGATACGGCTCCTCAAGCACCATGGATGCATTATAAAACCTATGTCGCAACAATTGCACCACGCACGGCAACATTAACAACGGGTTTTAAAATCCCAGAATGGAATCTTCGAGCAGGTTGGAATGCGCAATTTGTTAGAAAGCAAGATCGCACAGGGCATGAAGATAGAAATCATGATGGTTTTGCTGATCTTGGTGCTTATTCTTTATCACCTTCGTCGGGTTATTCACTACAAAACTTATTTGCCACTTGGCAACCAACCTTTTTACCAAAAGCAGAAGTAAGATTTTCTGTTGATAACCTATTTAACAAGGATTATCGGCTTTATTTAGGTGAAAACACCTATGGACTTGCACGTAACTTTAAAGCGAGTGTTTCATATAATTTTTGATATTTTCTAGTAAAATTCAAATTAAATGATGTTAACATTTTGAGGTGATCGGAGGTAAAATTAGTAAGAAAAATATTGTGTCATAATTTTTCTTACTTTTTGGATTCAAAAAAGAATGAATATTTATAAATCAAAATTCATTCTTTTCAACATTTTGATTAGTAATTCCAAAAGGAATATGTACTGATGGTAAAATTTTAGAGCATTTTTCCAAATGCAATTCTTGATCATCAAAAAAGATATGCGGTTTCATAATTTCTAAAACCTTACTTTTTTCTATACCACCCAAGAAAAAAGCTTCATTTATTTCAATTCCAAGCTCTCTTAGTGTATTTATTGCTCTTTCATGAGAAGGTGCATTTCTAGCGGTTACTATAGCTGTCTTTAATATTGATTTATAATTTTTGTCGTTTTCCTTGCATTGATGCTCTATTTTTTGAATATCAGCTAAACGTTTTATAAACTTACTTAACGGTCCTGGATTATGTATTATATTCTTTTTTATTGTCTCGTTCATATGAAAATCATCTATATTATGTGTTGATTGATAGATACATTCAGATTCATCATCAATTATTACTCCATCAAAATCAAATGCAATACGAAGTTCCGTATCAATTGGATCATCTTGTATATTTCCTTTTAACACTTTACCTGCGGGATATTTTTCTTTTATAGCTTGCGTTACATCATCGTTATTAGCCGAGAGAAATAATTCAATATCAAAAGCTGGAATATATTTTAATGGTGAAGAACCTTGTAAAAATACTGCTCTTGTCATACTTAATCCATAATATTCAATGGATTTCATAACTCTTAAACCTGTATCAGGATCATTTCTTGACAATAAAATAACCTCTACTAAAGGATCATGTGGAGATAAAGCATTTAAAGATAATAGCCTTTTAATAAAAGGAAAGGCTACTCCTGTATTTAATGGAACACTTTCATGTTCCCTCTGAAATTCTCGATATTTTGTTTCACCTTGTTCTCTAAAAATTTTATCTGATTCTTCTAAATCAAAAAGTGCACTAGATGCCAGACCAATGACGAGCCTTTTTGTCAAATCATATGCCATATATCATCATTCCTTTTCCAATTATTTATTATAATTAGTATTTAATAATTCAGTTAAATTATTATTGTATGTAAACTTCAAATTTTTAAATAAATTACGATCAAAAAAATAATTTTTTTATATTTATAATGCTAATAATATCACCACTTACCAGCAGTTGAGCCGCCATCAACAACCATAACTGTGCCAGTCACAAAATTGGAATCGGTCAAGTACATCACTGCGTTAATAATGTCTTGTACATGTCCAATCCGATTGACTGGCGCCATGGATTTTAAAACCGTTTGAACTTGAGGGTCAGTTGGGTGCATTGGGGTTTCGATAATGCCTGGCGCAATGCCGTTAACCATAACCTGACTTGATGCTAATTCTAGCGCTAAGCCTTTTATAGCACTATTAATGCCACCTTTGATCATAATTGGTAATAAAGCCGGAACAGTCAAATTGGGTTGCATAGCAATGGCAGCAGTGATATTAATGATATGCCCAGATTGATTTGCCATCATATGTTTAGCGGCAGTTTGTGCAGGGTAGAAAAAACCTTTAAGGTTTGTATCGATAATGGTGTTTAAATCATCTTGCGTATAATCAATAGCGGGTTTAGAAATAAATATGCCTGCATTATTGACTAAAATATCGACTTTACCAAACCTTGCAATAGCGTGTGAAAAAAGTATCTCTGCTGTTTGCGGTTTAGCAATATCCCCAGCAACAAGTAATAGATTGTCGGGCTCACCTAAGTTTATAGCCGCCTGCTCTAAACGAGCTTTATCTCGACCATTCGCAACGACATTGAAACCTCGCTCAAGATAGGCTTTAGCAATTGCAAAACCAATTCCACTTGAAGCACCTGTTACAATAACGGTTTTGTTTCCTGTATTCATTTAATTTAATGCCTGTTTTGTCTCAAAAATGCGGGTAATTATATAAGAGATGGATTGAAATGGGAATTCGATTGCTGAAGGTGAAGTAAGTAACGGTATTTTCCTGTAGGCAGCCAATAGAATCCATTTGCTGCTTGTTTGATTAAATTACTGTAAAAGATATTGTTTCGATCGATTAATCCAAATCACCAAAAATAAAGTGCGCCCTAAACTGAACAAAATATAGGAAAACCACAAACCATTATTTCCCCAAATTGGCACAAAAATAGATTGAGCAATCAACCAAAGTAAAAGGGCAAGAATCATGGAATCACGAATAGAAGACGTATAACTAATACCTGAAAACACAGCGTAATAGATCAACCCGCCCGCAACAACAATCGGAAAGATAACTAACCAATAATGATATTGTAGACAAAGATTAATGATATCGTTTTGATTGGTGAGTAACTTGATAATAGTGGTATCAAAAGCAAACCAAATGGCAATTAAGAATGCTGGATAAATCACACAGGCTAGCAATGACCAACGCAACGTTTGTTGGTATAACGCCAGATTTTTGTACCTTTAGCCTTACCGCTAAACACACTTGATGTATTGGCAAATCCATCAAATAAGTATGCCATTAAATAATGAATTTGAAACAATACCGCATTGGCTGCTAACACGTTAGTACTAAAACTTGAACCAATTGAAATAAAATGATTGGTAACCACCAACAGGCAAATAGTTCGAATCATTAAATTGGTATTAACCAAAATTACCCCTTTTAATGATTGCCATGATAAAATTGATTTCAAATCAGTCTTTTGTTGTGATTGGGGTAAATAGCGACCAATAAACCAGACCCCTAATAACATACAAATCACTTGCGCACGTAACGTAGCAAAAGCCACGCCTTGAATATCGAAATGAAAACACCATACCAAAATGACCGCTATAAGAATATTTTATTGAATAAAAAAGGGTTAGTTCTAACTCGTTTTTATTTATCTATCTAATTTCAATTGAGAAAAAACAGAATTGTTCACTATATAAGCTGTGATAACTAAAGGGTGTTAGGTTTTGCTTAATGCCTTGTTAAATAATCAAACATTTAATATTGAATTGCTTTATAATGCAGGTGAATAATTCATTTTTTAACGTTTATTTAGGAATCCTTTCATGTCATTTGACTCTCTTGGCTTAGATGCCAAGATTTTAAAAGCTATCGAAGAACAGAACTATACCGATCCGACGCCCATCCAACAACAAGCTATTCCGGTAATATTGTCAGGTAAAGATTTAATGGCCAGTGCTCAAACTGGTACGGGTAAGACGGCAGGTTTTGGCTTACCGATTTTGCAAAAATTAGTCGAACAGCAAGCAAAAACAAATAATCGCTCTGAACCTAAAAGGGGCAAACGTCCTTTATATGCATTGATTTTAGCACCAACTCGTGAACTTGCTGCGCAAATTGGGGAAAATATTCGTGACTATAGTCGCTATTTAGCTGTTCGGTCATTAGTGGTGTTTGGTGGGGTAAGTATCAATCCACAAATGATGAAACTTCGAGGTGGGGTGGATATCTTAATTGCAACACCTGGTCGGTTATTAGATTTAGTTCAGCAAAATGCAGTTGACCTTGCAACCGTTAAAATATTAGTCCTTGACGAAGCTGACCGTATGCTTGATATGGGCTTTATTCATGATATCCGTCGAGTGATCGCAAAGTTACCTAAAAAGCGCCAAAACTTACTTTTTTCAGCGACATTTTCGGATGAAATTAAATCATTAGCTAATACAATTTTAAATTCACCCGAATCGATCGCTGTAGCCAAAACAAATAGTGCATCTGAGCAAATTACTCAATATATTCATCGAGTTGATAAACGCCGTAAACGTGAACTCCTTTCTTATTTGATTGGTAAAAACCAATGGCAACAGGTATTAATTTTTACGCGAACAAAATATGGCGCTAATCATCTTGCCGAACAGCTAACTAAAGATGGCATTAAAGCTTCAGCAATTCATGGTAACAAAAGTCAAGGAGCAAGAACCAAAGCCTTAGCGGACTTTAAGTCGGGACAAATACGAGCACTCGTTGCTACCGATATCGCGGCCAGAGGTTTAGATATTGAATTATTGCCTTATGTAGTCAATTATGAATTACCACAAGTGGCAGAAGATTATGTGCATCGTATTGGTAGAACGGGACGTGCCCAAAATCAGGGGCAGGCGATATCATTAGTTTGTATTGATGAGCTTGCTCAATTAAAATCAATTGAGAAATTGATTAAAAAAACAATTCCAGAAATTTTTACTCAAGGATTCGAAGTCGATCCTCGAATTAAAGCCGAACCCGTAAAAAAAGTGACAGCAAAACAGGCGCCGGCAAAAAGAAGACGCGTTAATCACACGCGAACTTCAAAAAATAATCAGAATAGTATGACGCAATCTAGCCATCATACATATTCTAAAACTCACTAAATTTTCTAAAGTAGAAGGATATTATTATGGCTAAAGTTAATCGCAGTCGTCGTTTAAGAAAAAAATTACATATTGAAGAGTTTAAAGAGTTAGGTTTTACCGTTAGTTGGTCTTTTGATGAAGGGACGAGTGAAGAAACCATCGATAATGTTGTCGATCAATTTATCATTGAAGCGATACAAGCAAATGGTTTAGCCTACGAAGGGAGTGGATATTTAAGTTGGCAAGGTATCATTTGTACGCAAAAATTGGGTAATTGTACCGAAGAAAATCGTGACGTTGTCACTAAATGGCTTGAAAACCATGGTTTAAAAAATATCAAAACTAGTGAATTGATTGATATTTGGTGGGATGAACTAGATTTTTAATTACTTCATTCGATAAATTATAAAATAGCCACTATTGTGGCTATTTTTATGGATGGTTATTTTAACGTTACTCAATTCCTTGGCTACGCAAGTAATCTTCATAATTACCGGTATAATCAATCACTTTTTCTGGTGTGATTTCAACAATACGAGTTGCTAAAGAACTAACAAATTCACGGTCATGCGACACAAAAAATAGCGTTCCTTGATAAAGCTCTAATGCCATATTTAACGATTCAATCGATTCCATATCAAGATGATTGGTTGGTTCATCCATGACAATGATATTTGGGCGTTGCATCATTAATTTACCAAACAGCATTCGGCCTTTTTCACCACCAGATAATACTTTAACTTGCTTCTTTATATCATCTTGTGAAAATAGTAAACGCCCTAAAATACTTCGAACAGCTTGTTCATCATCGGTTGGTTGTTTCCATTGACTCATCCAGTCAAATACAGTTAGATCTTCATCAAATTCGTATTCATGATCTTGAGCATAATAACCAATATTGGCATTTTCTGACCACTTAATATCACCTGATTCGGGTGTCAGTTCGCCCATTAACGTTTTAAGTAAGGTTGATTTACCAATACCATTAGTCCCCAAAATAGCCACTTTCTCACCGACCTCAACCATTAAATTAAGATTTTTAAATAGTGGTCCGTTATCAAATCCTTTGGTGAGATTTTCAACAACAAGCGCATTACGGAATAATTTTTTATCTTGCTCAAAACGGATAAATGGATTTTGCCGACTAGAAGCTTTAACTTCTTCTAATTTAATTTTTTCAATTTGCTTTGCGCGTGATGTCGCTTGTTTTGATTTTGATGCGTTAGCACTAAAGCGACTAACAAACGATTGTAATTCATTAATTTGTGCTTTCTTTTTGGCATTATCGGCTAATAAACGCTCTCGGGCTTGTGTTGATGCCGTCATATAATCATCGTAATTACCCGGATAGATGCGCAATTCACCATAATCCATATCGGCCATATGGGTACAAACCATATTGAGAAAATGACGATCATGCGAAATAATAATCATGGTACTTTCACGTTCATTAAGGGTATCTTCTAACCAACGGATAGTGTCAATATCAAGGTTATTGGTCGGTTCATCTAGTAACAAAATATCCGGATTAGAAAACAGTGCTTGCGCTAAAAGGACTCTTAACTTCCAACCTGGCGCTATCTCACTCATTAATCCATAATGTTGTTCAATAGGAATACCAACACCCAATAATAATTCACCTGCGCGAGCTTCAGCACTGTAACCATCCATTTCGGCATACTGCGTTTCTAAATCGGCAACTTTAAAACCATCTTCTTCACTCATTTCGGGTAAAGCGTAGATGCGATCACGCTCTTGTTTAATTTGCCACAGTTCAGTATGTCCCATAATGACAGTATCAAGAACCGTGAATGTTTCAAACGCGAACTGATCTTGACGCAATTTACCTAGTCTTTCATGTGGATCTAAAGCAACATTGCCTGATGTTGGGACTAAATCACCACCAATAATCTTCATAAAAGTCGATTTACCACTGCCATTGGCACCAATAAGACCATAGCGATTACCATTACCAAATTTAACAGAAATATTTTCAAATAAAGGTTTACTGCCAAATTGCATTGTGATGTTATTTGTACTTAACACTGATTTATACTCTCGAATTGTTAAGGCTATTTTGCTCAAAGTCATGTTGTAAAATAGCCAAAATATAATTTGGTGCACATTATGCCATAATTAATCGTTATTGAGGATTATTGTTTAGTGTTTTATATCTACCTATTATTGGTTGTTCATGTGATTAATAATGGTAAACGTTAGGGTTTAAATTTTGTTTACATTCAAAGCGCGGATTGATACCATGCCTGCCTCATCATTATAACTTTAGATTAATTATGCTATATCTTATTATTGTGACGATTGTCTGGTCATTTTCTTTCAGTTTTATTGGTATTTATTTAAGTGGACAAGTGGACACTTGGTTTGCTGTGGTAATGCGTGTACTTTTAGCATTTGTTACTTTTATCCCTTTTTTTCGTATCAAAAATATTTTGCCGAAACAGATGGTATCGTTAATGGGGGTTGGCGCATGTCAATTAGGAGTTATGTATTTTTTTTATTATAATTCTTTCCAATATATTTCAGTCCCAGAAGTATTACTCTTTACTATTACTACCCCTATTTATGTCACAATTATTTATGATTTATTGCAGCGCCATCGGTTAAGACTGTCGTATTTATTAACGGCTGTTATTGCTGTTATTGGTGCAGCAATAATTCGTTATGATCACATTAGTAGTCAATTTATTATTGGATTTTTATTGATTCAAGGCGCGAATATCGTGTTTGCATTAGGGCAGGTTGGTTATAAACGAATCATGGAACTCTATCCACTGCCTCAACATCACGCTTTTGCATGGGTCTATTTAGGCGCGATTATAGTTGCGAGTATTGGCTGGTTTTTATTTGGCAATCCCGAAAAACTACCCACTACCCAATTACAATGGGAGATAATTATTTGGCTTGGGGTTGTGGCATCGGGATTATGTTATTTTTTATGGAATTATGGTGCGACAAAAGTCGATTCTGGCACCCTAGCCATTATGAATAATGTTGTTATACCAACAGGTATTTTAGTAAATGTTGTTATTTGGCATCAATCGATTGATTGGGGCCGATTTTTGCTTGGTAGTGCTGTTATTGTTTTTGCCTTGATCTTGCATCATAAATTCAAAAAACTAGAGGCAAATTAATTTTTCTAAGTAAGCTGTAACATTATTGATAGAATTAGCGGTGTTGTCACGGATGATAATGCCGTTGATATCAATAAACTTGAAGCTATTGGACCTTGTAATACAGCAAATTGCCTTGCCATCATATAACAATTGATGGCAAGCGACACAGAACTTAATAGCACAACGACTTGTAATTCTAAAGTTGGCAGCCCAATGAGTTTACCTAAAATATAGGTAATAGTGGGTAACACCACTAATTTTAATGCACAAATTGCTGTTGTAACCAAAAGATTATCGCGGAGCTTATATTCGGCAAGCCCCATTCCTAATACAATTAGCGAAAGTGGTGCAGTCATATCGCTAACCATTTGGCTTGATTGGTTAATAAATTTTGGCAAAGGAATTCCAGAGTAATTTACAATAAGACCAAAAAAAATGCCAATAATGATAGGGTTTTTTGATACTTTTTTAAACGCTTGCAATATGCTCTTACACGATAGTTTACCTATTTGGACAAATTCAATAGATACACTAGCCAATGTCCATAAAATTAATGCATTAAATATAACAATGATGGCAACAATTGGGATAGCACTATCGCCTAACAACATTTTAATAATGGGAATGCCGACAAAAACTGTATTTGTGTAAATGCCGCCCATTGCAAACATCGTACTTTCACTGCCATTTAATTTAAATAATTTAGATGCAATAACGCAACCAATAGCAAACACTATAAATGTACCACCAAAAAAGACTAATAATAGCTTAATATCAATATGCGAGTGCTCAGAAAAATGACTCATAATCTGAAATAGCATAATTGGAAACGCTATATAAAATGTAAATTTGGTTAAGCTATCAGTCACTGTTTTTTGCCATTTACCTATTTTAATGGCCAAGTAACCCAATAAAATTAAAACAAATAAAGGCAATGTTGCTAAAAATTGTAACCATAAGGTAAAAAGGAATTCCATTTGATAATTCTACATTAAGTTAATGCTTTCGCGTGAAGTACCATTCTAATTCAGTTGAACGTTTGGCATCAAACTGATAGCCTTCCAAATTAAAATTTTTAATATCCTCGCTGTTATCAATGCTATTTTTTATAATAAAGCGACTCATTAATCCACGTGCTTTTTTAGCATAAAAGCTGATCACTTTATATTCATCTTTGCTTTTATCTAGAAAAACGGGTTGAATAATTGTCGCCTTTAATTGTTTTGGTTTGATAGCTTTAAAATATTCATTTGATGCTAAGTTGAGTAACGTTGGTTTTGGTGTTTTAGCTAATTCTTTATTTAGGCTATCAGTTAATTGTTCACCCCAAAATTGATAAAGATTGGTATTTTCACCATTTTTTAAGCGAACTCCCATTTCGAGGCGGTAAGGTTGAATTAAATCAAGCGGCCTTAAGATGCCGTACAGTCCCGACAAAATTCTTAGATGAGACTGAGCAAATTGTAAGTCTTTATCATTAAAATCCTGAACATGAAGCCCTTCGTAAACATCGCCTTTGAATGCCAAAATAGCTTGCCTTGCATTTTCAAGATTAAAATCACTATGCCAATTTTGAAAACGTTCATAATTAACTTCAGCTAAGTTAGAACTTATAGCCATCAATTTAGACAAATCTTCAACGTTCAATTTTTTACAATCCTCAATGAGCTTTTCTGATTGATGTAAAAATTGCGGTAAAGTATTTTGTTTGGTAATAAGTGGACTTTGATAATCAAGTGTTTTTGCAGGGGATATAACTGTAAGCATATATTCATCACCTATTGAATTTTGTCTGATTTAGGTTTATTTTACACATAATCTTATCAAAGAAGGAGCAATAAGATGAATTTAATTAAAAAAGATATACATGAAATTCGTGCGTGGGCTAGTGTTCGAGAAACTTCAATTGAAATTGCAGAAGCTATTTTTGAATTAGCCAATCACGATGAAAAGTTAGCTGAACAAATTTGGTCAGAAGGGAGTGATGAGGTTTTAAAACTTGCTTTTTCTAAAACTAAAGCAGACAAGCTATTTTGGGGTGAACAGACTATTGAGCGAAAAAATATTTAGTATCTCATCATCTACATCGTTATTCATCAATAAGATTGCATAAATCAATTGATGTTATACCTTCATTATCAGATATTAACAATATGTTAGGTATGTGATGATAAATAATCAAAAAATGAGAATAGTTACGTTAATTGTATTGTTAACATTGAATTTATCATCCTTTGGTATCTTTGCCTCTACAACTACTGACTTGGCCGATAAAATGATAGCCCAGCTTGACGAGTGTGAGGCTTTTTCACAATCAGATAGATTAGTGTGTTTACAAAAACAGGCTAAACAAAGCCAACTTGCCTTACAGCAAGCTGAACAAAACGCTTTTAATTTACTTTCAAAATGGGATGACGATGAGCAGTTTATCCTTTTAGCTAAACGCAAATTGACTCTATCTAACGAAGCGTTTGCTCATTATCGTGACGTACATTGCCAATATTTCAAATCTTTAGGCGGTGGTGCAATAACTAATGCACTTGAAATGCGGCGTTTAACTTGTGTAAGCAAACTTAATTATCGCCAAGCTGATCAACTTGGTCATGAACTTTCTGATTTGAATTTAAAAAATAAATAAACCAAGGTTACTATAATAAATAGTTCAATAGCCAACAGTTGAGCTATTCTTATATTGAGTGCAAAAACAAAAATAATAGATAGATTTTATGAATATAACCTTTTTAGGCACCAGTGCCGGCTCACCAACGGCTGAACGTAATGTTAGTAGTATTATGCTAGATGTTAGGCAAGAACGAGGGCGACTTTGGCTTTTTGATTGTGGTGAAGCCACACAAATGCAGATGCAAAAAGCTAAATTTAGCTTGGCTAAATTGGAGGTGATTTTTTTAACCCACCTGCATGGTGATCATCTGTTTGGCTTACCGGGTGTGTTAACCAGTCGTTCTTTGATGCAAAATCAATCACCTTTAACTTTAATTGCCCCAAAAGGGATTAAACGATTTATTGAGACAGTGATTGAAGTCAGTCAATCTTGGTTAACTTATCCACTTAATATTATCGAATTAGAAGCGGATGGCACTGTTTTTGACGATAATCAGTTTTGTGTTGAAGCTAAATTATTACAACATCGTGTACCGTGTTTTGGTTATCGAATAATCCAAAAAGATCTACCTGCAACGTTAGATATAGATAAATTACAGCAAGATGGGATTCATATTGGTTCGCTTTACTCAGCCTTGAAAGAAGGAAAAACCGTCACACTTGAAGATGGACGTGTAATTAATGGGCGTGATTATCAAGGGCATATTAAAAAAGGTAAAAAACTAGCTATTTTAGGCGATACAATACCTTGTGATGCGTCAGTTGAATTGGCTAACGATGTTGATCTACTTGTGCATGAAGCAACACAGGAAGATGCCTTAAGTGAGAAAGCCCTTGAGCGAGGGCATTCAACTACTGTTCATGCCGCCACAATTGCAAAACAAGCTAATGCTAAACGCCTAATCATAACGCATATTAGTCCACGTTATAACGCAAAAGATAATCAAAAATTAGTGGATGAAGCGAAAACAGTATTTGCGAATAGTGAGATCGCGACTGATTTTGCCACTTTCCAAGTTTAATCAGGTTTAACGGTATTGTTGTGTTGTTTGCTACTGAATCAAATTGGTAATAAAGGGTAATTAGATCTAAAAACCATAGATATTTTTAAATAATATTTAGGTGTCTATGGCGTTTCATTTTTCTGTTAAAAATAAAACCATATGTACCATTTTCAATGAGAAATTCGCTCCACTGCTGGTAATTTAAGTTATACTTCTAACCGTTAATAGCTTTATTTAATGATAGGCATTAATGTACTTTAATTAAATAATTTAAATTAGCATCCCTAATTTTTTCATCCAAATTACATAATTATCGGCACTTTTTTCGATATCGTTTTGTGTAATTTTATCTGGGTAGTCTGGCTCATTATTTGCGCCATAAATCGCAAAAAGGGGCTGATAATCAGCTTGAACATAATTCATTGTTAACTCAAATGGTTTTAGAATCTGCTCGAGTGTATATTTATACTGTCCCGATTCGCAGTAGTCAGCTTCTTTTATACCCGCCGAAACCGCTAATCCTACTTTTTTATTTTTTAATTTATTTCCCGAAGAGCCAAAGGCCCAACCATAAGTCATAACCTCATCGAGCCACTGTTTTAATAATGGTGGACAATTAAACCAATATATTGGAAATTGAATAACTAAGTTTTGATGATTTTCAATTAAGTTTTGTTCAAAACTCGGATCTATTTTACGTGAGGGATAGTGTGAGTAAAGATCATGTAGGGTTATTTGATCATGATATTGATTTAATTTATTAAACCAGCATCGGTTAACATTTGAAGAGGCTAAATCTGGATGCGCAATAATCACTAAAGTCTGTTTCATTGTAAATATCTCTTATCTATTTATAATTGAGCCATAATAGTCTTGATACCATTATTTTTAAAGTACGGTAATTACAGTTATGTACTATCGTTAGGGAGAGTGTAAACATGGAAAATCATCATTGTGCCGAAGATCATTTTGAGAATAGTGGATTTAATTACACACTCTCAATGATTCGAGGTAAGTACAAGATTGTTATTCTTTATTGGTTAAACGAAAATCAACCATCAATGCGATTTAATGAACTTAAACGGAGTATCAATAACATTTCGTTTAAAACACTAAGTAACACTTTGAAAGAGATGGAAAAAGATAAATTGATTTTTAGAAAAGAGTATCCACAAATTCCCCCTAAAGTGGAATATGGGCTATTAGATCGAGGTAAGTCTTTGGTGCCGATTTTAGATATGCTTTGTCAATGGGGAAATAACCATAAAAATGACAAATTAGCATAATTCAAGGTAACTTTATTCGCCGACGGTGTCGGCGTATTTATCTAATTAAAGGCAAAAATCTTTAATCAAATTTTCAATCGTTACTTTTGTTGGTTTTATAAAGTCCATTGAAATAAATTCGTCAGGTTGGTGAGCTTGTTCAATAGAGCCAGGTCCTAAAACAATGGTTGGCGCAATTTGATTTAAATAAGGCGCTTCAGTGCTGTAATTAACCGTTTGAGCGGTGTGACCAACTAGCTGTTCAATATGTTGTAATGCAGGATGATCTTTTTTACATTCATACCCCGGAATTGGCGCAACTTCGTATTCAATTGAAAGCCTATTGGGATATTTATCCATTACGGGTTGTAATGCTTCACATAGCGCATTATATAATGTGTCAACATCATTATCTGGTAATACCCGAATATCAATAATTAATTCACAACAACCACAAATGCGATTAGCCGCATCACCGCCATGAATCACACCTAAATTCAAGGTAGGATAGGGCACACTAAAGCCATCATTATGATATTGTTCTTTGAATTTTTGTTTAAGGATTAATAGACGTTCAATAGCTAGATGCATCACTTCAATTGCATTAATGCCTTTGTCCGGATCGCTTGAGTGTCCAGACTTACCAATAACTTTAATTGAATTGGATAAAAAGCCTTTGTGTGCTCGGATAGGAATCAATGATGTGGGTTCGCCAATAATTGTGCAATCCGGTTGTAATTGTGTTTGTTTGGCAAAAAATGAGGCGCCAGCCATTGACGTTTCTTCATCGGCAGTAGCAAGAACATAGATTGGTTTAGTGAGTTTTTTTAGATCGATATCTCGCAAAGCATCGAGAATAAAAGCAAAAAAACCTTTCATATCAGCGGTACCAAGTCCATATAACTTATTATTTTCTTCAGTTAATTTGAACGGATCTTTTGTCCATTGACCATCGTCAAATGGTACAGTATCACTATGCCCACTTAATAATAAGCCACCTTGAGTTTTATTGTTACTATTTGAATACGTTGCGAGCATATTAAACTTATGACGCGTATTTGGGACAGCTTGAATTTCGATAGTAAATCCAAGCTCTTCAAACCAATTAGCTAATTTATCTATGAGTGGTTTATTGGAGTAATCTAATTTAGCATTGGTTACATTACTAATGGTTGGAGTCGAAATAAGTTCGTTATAAAGTGTTAAAAAATAGGGAAGAGCCATAAAAATCACCTTGTGAAAAAAATCTTAATATCGAATAATCGTTCTAGCAAGCATACCACTTACATTATCATTTTCCTATATATAACTAAATGGTTTCATTAATTATTTTATAAGATGAATTTCAATTTTATAATGTTTTAGTCAGATAATATTAGATGTTATGGCACGATAACGTGCTTTTAATACAAAAATAGTTAATTTGTAGATACCGCATTGATACCTTATTTGAATTAAATCAGATAAATCTATAGCGTAGACAATTAAAACTTTTTTATCCAAGATAGTAAATCTACCAATAATTGATTAATGAGCTTTCTGAATTGAAATACACTTTACCTTATGATTAATCATGTTTTTTTAAACTCCTTAATGTTTTAAATTAAATTTTTTTAGCTTTTACTGCCTTTGTTTTTATAGTTGATTTTATTTATAAAAAACATCTGATATTATTTAATCAATGTCGATGCTTATGCATATAAATACACAATAAAGTTATGAAATTTATAATATAAATAATCAGTTTAAAATGGGATGTAGGTCATGAAACAAATAAGTAAGAAATGGGGTCTTATTGTTGTCGTTGTTGTTATTGGTGGTGGTATCTTGTGGCAACAATTAAAAACTGATGGATTTGGTCCGGATTTTGTAAGTGGCAATGGTCGTATAGAGGCGACAGAAATTAATATTTCAACAAAGCTTGCTGGCAGAATCGAGAAAATTAACGTTAATGAAGGTGATTTTGTTAAAGCAGGTCAACCATTAGTTATCATGCAAACCAATACCTTGCAAGCTCAATTGAACGAGGCACAAGCTCAATATCGACAGGCAATAAGTAATGAAGCGAGCTCCAAAGCCCAAGTCTCTCTAAAAATGAGTGATAAAGTCGCTGCTCAAGCTGACGTAAATCAACGGGAAAGTGATCTCGACATTGCTCAAAAACATTTACAACGAACCACAGCCCTTTACCAAAAAGGGGCATTATCTATCCAACAATTTGATGACGATACTGCAAAAGTGAATAGCGCAAAAGCGGCGTTAGATTCTGCAAAATCGCAAGTGACAGCTGCTGATGCAGCCATTGAAGTTGCTCAAGCTGGTGTGGATAGTTCTCATTCAGCAATTAATGTTGCTAGTGCTAATATTACAAAAATTCAAGCAGATATAGATGATAGTACATTAACCGCCCCTGTTGATGGTAGAATTCAATATCGTATAGCACAAGTTAGTGAAGTATTGTCTGCTGGTGGAAAGGTTTTGAATTTGGTTAATTTATCCGATGTTTACTTAACCTTCTTTTTACCCGAAACCATAGCTGGAAAAGTTGCCATTGGTGATGAAGTTAGATTAGTCTTAGATGCGCTTCCAGATGTTGCTATTTCGGCTAAAGTTTCATTTGTCTCTAGTGTGGCGCAATTTACCCCTAAAACTGTTGAAACCAAAGATGAACGTCAAAAATTAATGTTCAGGGTTAAAGCTCAACTAAGCCCAGAATTATTACAATGTTATCTAACTCAAGTTAAAACAGGTGTGCCTGGCGTTGCTTGGGTACGGATTGATCCTAAAACTCCGTGGCCAGCTAAGTTATCTGATGTTGCTAAATGTCCAACTAAATAATTGGAGATAGCTCATGTCAGAATCCGACAATAAAGATTTATCTATCGCTCATAATGTTAAATCGATAGACGACGCAGTGGTAACCGTGTCAAATGTGACGTTGCATTATAAAAAAACCTGTGCTTTGAATAATGTTAGTTTACAAATTCCACCAAGGTGCATGGTAGGATTGATTGGACCTGATGGGGTAGGTAAATCAAGTTTATTGTCACTCATTGCTGGCGCACATGTTATTCAAGAAGGGTTGGTGTATGTTTTAGATGGTGATATGCACGATAAATCACATCGTAATAAAGTTTGTACCCGTATTGCTTACATGCCTCAAGGCTTAGGGAAAAATTTATATCCAACGTTATCAGTAGAAGAAAATTTACAATTTTTTGCTCGGCTTTTTGGTAATGATGCAGCTGAGCGGCGACGTCGCATTGATGAATTAACGCATAGCACAGGGCTTTATCCATTTTTATCCAGACCTGCTGGTCGTCTATCCGGAGGGATGAAACAAAAAGTCAGTTTATGTTCTGCTTTAATTCATGATCCTGATTTATTAATTCTTGATGAGCCTACCACAGGGGTTGATCCGCTTTCTCGTGCTCAATTTTGGCAACTGATTAACAAAATTCGTTCGCAAAGACCACAAATGAGTGTCATTGTTGCGACTGCCTACATGGATGAAGCACAAAATTTTGATTGGTTAGTTGCTATGTATGGCGGTAAAATCCTTGAAACTGGAACGCCTCAATCGCTATTGAACCAAACAGGGAAAGATAATTTAGATGACGCTTTCATCCAGTTAATGCCTGATGATGCAAAACAAGGTTATCAACCCGTCGAAATTCCACCATTAGATCTTTCAAAAGATTTACAAATAGCGATAGAAGCGAAAGATTTAACTAAACAATTTGGTGATTTTATAGCTGTTGATCATGTTAATTTTTCGATTAAACAAGGTGAAATTTTTGGCTTTTTAGGATCCAATGGTTGTGGTAAATCAACAACCATGAAAATGCTTACTGGTTTATTACCGATTTCGTCAGGGCAGGCTTGGTTGTTTGGTAAGCCTGTTGATGCCAGTGATATTAATGTCAGGCGGCACTTAGGTTATATGTCACAAGCTTTTTCATTGTATAGTGAATTGACGGTTGAACAGAATCTTGTGTTGCACGCTCGCCTATTTGGTATCGCAGAAAGCAAAATACCAGAACGCGTTGAACAATTAGTTAAACGTTTTGGACTTGAACAACATAGACAAAGCTTACCTGATAGTTTACCTTTAGGCGTTAAACAGCGATTATCGCTCTCTGTTGCTGTTGTGCATAATCCTGAAATTCTTATTCTTGATGAACCTACTTCAGGTGTCGATCCTATAGCGCGTGATGACTTTTGGCGTTTGATTATTGAATTATCAAGGCAAGATAAAGTTACTGTCTTTATTACTACCCATTTTATGAACGAAGCGGCAAGGTGCGATAGAATATCGTTAATGCATGCAGGTAAAGTATTAGCAAGTGACACGCCAGATAATATTATTGCGTCCAAAAAAGCTAAAACTTTAGAAGAAGCCTTTATTGATTATTTAGTTGAAGCAGGTGCTGATGATAGTCATGCCGATGAAAATTCTGTAACGAATGCTAAAACGATTACCAATGATCAAGATCGTGCTAAAAAAGAGCATCACCTTCGAGGCTTCAGCTTTACTCGCATGATTGGTTGCTTATGGCGTGAAACTTTGGAATTATCACGCGATCCACTTCGCGCATTATTAGCCTTATTAGGTTCAGCAATCCTAATGCTGGTAATGGGATATGGGATAACGATGGATGTTGAGGATTTACGTTTTGCTGTATTAGATCGTGATCAGAGTGAGCTAAGTCAAAATTACACGCTTAATTTGTCAGGATCTAAACGCTATTTTATAGAACAGCCTCCTTTAACTGACTATAATGATATGGATGCAAGATTGCGTAGTAATAAGATAGCACTTGCTATTGAAATCCCGCCAAATTTTGGTCGAGATGTTCAACGTGGTGATCCGGTTGATATTGCTATATGGATTGATGGTGCTATGCCAATGCGAGCTGATACCATTAAAGGCTATGTTCAAGGTATGCATCTTGCTTGGTTAAGTGAAAAAAACAAAGAAAGCTCTAGTTCACAATCATCTAGCTTGGCCAATATTGAAACCCGGTATCGCTATAATCCAGATATTAAAAGCTTACCATCGATGGTACCAGCCGTCATTCCAATTTTATTGCTAATGATTCCTTCTATGTTGGCGGCATTATCTGTCGTTCGTGAAAAAGAGATGGGCTCAATTATTAATTTATATGTTACGCCGGTAACACGGGCTGAGTTCTTATTAGGTAAACAAGTTCCTTATATTATTATTTCTATGTTTAGCTTTCTATTACTATTAATTATGGCAATTACAATATTTGGGGTGCCAATTAAAGGTAGTTTGTTTACTCTATGCTTAGCTGCTTTTGCTTATTGTATTATTTCTACAGGATTTGGTTTGTTAGCATCAACCATAACACGCAGTCAAATTGCCGTTATCTTCTTAACTTGTGTAGGAACCATGCTACCGGCTATACAGTTTTCTGGATTGTTAAATCCCGTCGCCTCGTTAGAAGGTAGTGGTCGTTATATTGGTGAGGTTTACCCTACAACGCATATGTTAATTATTGCGCGTGGGATATTCAATAAAGCATTAAATTTTGTTGATTTGCATAACTCAATTTTGGCTTTATTAATTACCATTCCAATAGTGCTTGGTGCAAGTATTTTTCTGCTTAAAAAGCAGGAGGGGTAGATATTATGCAAACATTAATTAATATTTATCGTTTAGGTATAAAAGAGTTATGGGGATTATTACGCGATCCTATTATGCTCTTATTAATAGCCTACTGTTTTACCTTTGATATTTATATTGCAGCAACTGCAACTTCTGATTCCTTACATCATGCGTCAATTGCAATTGTTGACGAAGATGATTCGCCTTTGTCCAGACAAATTACTGCGGCGTTTTATCCACCTATGTTTAATCAACCTGTTAAATTATATTCCATGCAGGATGTGGATCGAGGTATGGATACGGATAATTATACCTTTGCATTAAATATTCCGCCTAATTTTCAACGAGATGTACTCAATAACCAAAATCCAGAAATTCAACTCAATATTGATGCAACACGAATGGGACAAGCTTTTGTTGGTAACGGTTATATAACTCAAATTATTACAGGTGAAATAACTGAATATGTGAATCGTTATAGTAAGGCGACAAATCTACCCGTTAACATTCAAGTGCATACCGCTTTTAACCCAAACTTAACCCGATCATGGTTTGGCTCAGTTATGGAAATTATTAATATAGTCACAACGTTATCTATTATTCTAACGGGTGCAGCTTTAATGCGAGAAAGGGAACATGGCACAATTGATCATCTTCTTTCCATGCCCGTCACACCATTTGAAATTATGCTTTCTAAAATTTGGTCAATGGGATTAGTTGTGCTGGTTTCAACTTGGGTCGCTTTATTATTGGTTGTACATAGTTGGTTAAGTGTACCTATAGCAGGTTCAATCAGCTTATTTCTTATTGGTGCTGCTTTACATTTATTTGTGACAACGTCACTTGGTATCTTCATGGCAACAGTAGCAAAATCAACAGCTCAATTTGCGATGTTGCTTATTTTAATTTTGTTACCATTACAAATGTTATCAGGTGGAAGCACTCCTCGAGAAAGCATGCCAGAGATTGTTCAAAATATTATGATGATTGCGCCAACTACTCATTTTGTTGAGTTAGGACAAGCTATATTATATCGTGGGGCTGGTCTAAGTGTGGTGTGGACTTCTTTTGCGTGGTTATTAGCTATTGGTAGTGTGTTTTTTATCATCTCCCTCAAGCGTTTTCGAAAATCAATTGTCAATATGGGATCGTAATTACATATTTTATACCCCAGTTTCTGGGGTTAATAACATAAACTAATTGATTACTTTAGCATTTCAAATTGTGCTTATTCAATAATTTACTATTATTAAAATACACAAATGCAATTAAACTTTCTTTACCAAATTGTGTTTCATCTTTTTATTACTGTTATGCTATTTTAAAAAAATAGCTAGTCCAGCTCGTATTTATTAATACATTAATTTCTTCAAATAAATTAATGTATTATCTATGGATTTAACTTGTGTAAGGGTGTTTTTTATGGTATTATATAGTGGTAAAGCAGGCAGCAGGCAGCAGGCAGCAGGCAGCAGGCAGCAGGCAGCAGGCAGCAGGCAGCAGGCAGCAGGCAGCAGGCAGCAGGCAGCAGGCATACATTTGTTGTATAACAAACAGTCTGTAATTGAAAAAGGCTATTGTTGTAAATTATTTTATTCTTTTCTTAAAAATCTTGATCAAAAATTAATACACTTACTTTATCGTCTCATTGTCCATCACTTTTGTCACAAAATTAAATTATGTTTTAAGGTATTTTTACTGTTAGTCATGACATTAATGTTTAGTCAGTTAAGTTATGCGCTAACTTCAAAAACGGTACAAATAATTCAAGGTAATAAACCCTATCTAGATTTAGATGATTTGTTTAGTTTCAAAGCACCGATAACTAAACAAGGCGTTATTAATATCACGCCCTCAAAATCAAATGAAATACTTTGGGTATCGGCCAATACTAAATTTAATCAGGTCGAAACGAAAGTCATTGCTGACGGGGTGGCAAAAAATATTTCTACCATAGAAGGATTACATTATGGTGATATCGATGGTGATGAATTTACATCAATAAAAGATGTTAATGAAAAACCACCCGTCTTGGGAAAGCTGACAGCTATTTGGAGTTATAAAGATTATGATGGTACGACTAAAACAGTGACCGCAGATCAATTAAATAGCATTATGGATTCATGTCTAAGCCCTTATACTTTAACCATTAGTTCTAATAATATTAGCGTTCAAACAAAATATGGCATTCCCTATATTAATGACTATGGTAATTTCAGCAAAATCTATACAATAAAAGTTGATGAACAACAAATCTGCCATATTAAACCAGGTAGTTTGAGATTTTTTGACTCTTCACGACGAGATCAATATAACACATGTAATTCAACCAATTGTAAATTTGCCAATGGTTATAATCCAGCGGTTTTTCAACCTTATCGCGGTTACTCTCCTACAGCATCAAAAAAATTTCCAACAACAGGATTCAACTACGCAAATTTCACACTCAAAATGAGTAATGCACAGACTGATTATAGTTTTTCTTCAAGTAATCCATCTTTAGCGCCAATTACGAGTGAGGGGGTTGTTACACTTAGATCTGACAATCGTCCTACTATTCCATTTACCATAACATTAACCGCTAGAACAAAAGTTGGTGCACCGCTCGAACAAAGAACATTTAGCTATACGTTTACAGTGAGTAAATGGGCTCGCCCACTTCCGAGTACACAGTATAAAATGTCAGATACCATGAGCTCGGGCGATAATATATTTCCTGCTGCCAATGCTTGTTCAGGAAAACCAAATGGATTAGGTGTTATTAGTGCCTCTGTTGCAGCGAGTTATTTCTATCCAGTTACAGATTTAACCAATGTACCTAGTGCTAAATACGCTGTCACAGGACATGGAACAGGTTCCTTACCTGCATGGATTAAAAATAACGAAGAACGTTTATCAAGAGATATTGATGGTACGTTTGCTGGAGAGTGGGGCGAGTTATATAAAGCTTATCCTAATAGTAACTTTGATACCTCAACAGGTTGTACTTGGACTAATCAAGTATACATGGACAAAATGATGTTTAGTACTGATATTGAAACAGGAGCCATAGGTTATAACTTATTACAGTTAGCACAGGGATGTACACCGATTTGTCGATAAAAATATTGTGAAACTATATACTTAGTTCCTATTTTATAGGAGCTAAGTTATGTAATGGTTAGTTAGGTGTATTTTTAGATGCCTCATTAGTTGCAAGTTAGCTACTATATAGGTATAAAGCAAGAGACTTACACCTATATAGTCTTTTTATTGGAATGACTATTTTGTGTACAAACTTAAAAATCGCTACATAGCTGTATGGATTATTAATATTAGATGCGATTTTAATTAGATTTGAAATATTGACTTTCAAAATATGAATAACACAATTGAATAATTGTTCTATTAACAACATCTGCATCTTAATATTTACAATCAAATAAATTTACCATCAAATTGCAGTGATTTGATTTTTCGACGCTAAAGCCTTTAAAAAGGTCGGTTCTGATTGATTAAGCAATTAACTATCTAGTCTGTGTTTTATATCTCTTAGCAACAAAATTTAAGCAAACGTAAACCATTTATTTATTATTTTATTGAGAATTTTAGTTAATATGTTACTCAAGTTATAAATTGATTATGATGTAAACTTTATGTTTATTTAACTAGTGGTAATTCATCCCAGCGCGTAGTGTAACGTTTACTGAGCAGTTCCCTTTTAATTTGCCAAGGTGCCGTTTTTCTATTACCCCCTAATTGAATGGTATTTTTGCCCATTTTTTGATTAATGTTATCGATTGTTTTCATTAATTGATCACTTTTTTGTTGTAAGTTAGGCGTAAGCTCAGAACTAAATAAATCAGTTTGACAGAAGCTATCTTTTACCTTTAAATCAAGTAACATTACGCCCGCTTTCATAAACAAAAAACCTTTTCTATAAATAGCCTGTAACCCTTTTTGTGCAGTGTGAATAATTAGTCTTGTATCATCAGTTGGTGTTAATAAAGGGACTACAATTGAAGGATTATATTGCATTAAATCTTGACGAAAGCGGTTGGTTTTCAAAAAGACTAGCACCGCATTAGCAATAGCGTTTTGCTGTCTTAGTTTTTCAGCTCCTCGACTGGCATGAATGCGAATGGCTTCTTGTATATCAAATAATTCCCCAGTTAGTTGTCCAAAACTTCGCGATGTCATGATGTTTTGTTTAGGCGTGTTGAGATCATCTAATTCAATGCAGTTGACACCTTGTAGCTCGAGTGCTGTACGTTCAAGTACGACTGAAAATTGTTGTCTAATCTGTTTTAAATTTGCTTGACGTAGATCCCATGCGCTATGAATATTTAATGCTTGTAATTTTTGGGCAATACGTCTACCCACACCCCAAATCTCTTCTACTGGAAATATTTTTAAAATTTTATCCAATAAAACAGGCTTGTCAGGAAGGTGGTAGACGCCCTGATATCTAGCCTGTTTTTTCGCTATATGATTTGCTAACTTTGCTAAAGTGTGGGTTGTTGCAATACCAATGCTGACAGGAATACCTGTATCTCGTTTTACAATTGTTCTTAAATTTTGGCAATGTGCTATCACATCGCTAAACCCATTTAATTGAATAAAGGCTTCATCAATGGAGTAGGGTTGAATATCGGCAGTATAGTGACCGACTGTATTAAAAACCCGTTGGCTCATGTCGCCATAAAGTTCATAGTTCGAGCTTAATAAAGTAATGTGTTTACGGATTTTGGGTTCAATTCGATATGCGGGCATACCCATTGGTACTAATGGCTTAAGTTCATTTGAGCGAGCGATAACACAACCATCATTATTGGACAAAATACCAATTGGTCTTTTTTCTAGTTTTGGGTTAAAAACTCGCTCACACGAAGCATAAAAGTTATTACAATCAATCAAACCAATCATGTGTTGCCACGCTTTCGCAAGGAGTGAATCGTATGTATTACTACGCCCCAAATATGTACCTCTTTACCCGCTAGCGAAATGGGCGGATAAAATTCATTGCCCGACAATAAATGGTGTTGCCCATTAATAAGCCCTAAACATTTACAGGTTAATTCACCATCAACAGCAGCGACCACAATATCTTCTATCTGCGGCATTAAAGAGCGATCTACAACTAGCAGATCACCACTATAAATGCCGTAATTAATCATTGAATCGCCTTGTGCTTTGATATAATAGGTTGCGCTTGGATGTTTAACTAAGTGATCGGTAAGATCAAGTTTAGTTTCCAAATAATCATCCGCCGGAGAAGGAAAACCCGCCCTGACGGGCGTATCAACCAAAGGTAAATGTTTTTTTACTGAACCATCCACCATGCCAAGCACAATAATAGAAACTTTACGCAAGCATACTCTCCTAACATAATTTATCGATACTAACGGAATTACATCTATTTAATTCGTGATAAAAAACGAATTTCACTGTATAAATATACAGTTTATTTTTGAGGATTCAATAAAAACTAATGTAAATAGATCGAAATGGACTAAATAATAGCCAAAAATTAACATGTTTACTGCTAGGTTAGCCGATATAATAAATTAAAAAATGGTGGTTAAATGATCTTAATTTAAATTGACTTAAACAACCAATAATCGATAATTTCCCTATCAAATTTGTGCCTTATCTTTGCGGACCAATAAATAATTTACGTTATATTGATTAATTGTTAATTAATTTTAAAGATAATTGTCATGAATACTGTTACCTTTTGATGATTATCTTGCGGGTTTTTTGTAAAATAACTAACCCGCTTAATGATAAATAAATAGATATAAGTCAATTAAATAAATTGATTTATTATCGACTGAACATTTACACCAATTATCTATACTTAAGCTATACTTTAAGGCCTTTTTATATAGATTTTATTTTTACTATAATTTAACACTCATCTTTTTGATTTTAATAACGTTATATTTTATATTGATTTAAAAAAATTCCTTTGACATAAATCGGACTAAGTTTTAATGGTTTTTTCTTTTTTTAAGAATCTTACTAGGGCTTGCTTAACACAAGGTAGATCGGAATAAGCTATAATAGCGCCCAAGTTATTGTGTGACCAATAAAGATGCTGGGGATTTTAATGTTAACCATGTCTTGTATAAATATACCGAGCTTACATCAGGTATGTTCAGCTTTATTGTCTAATTAATTTAATTTGGTTTATAAAAATAAGCGTTCATCCAAAAATCCAACCAAATACCGAATATGTATTTTAAGTAATATTATTTTTAGGAGTTTTAAAAAATGAATTTGATTTGGTCTGCCGTTTGGCAAGTTGTAAGTTCTTGTCTTCCTGTTTTTTTATTGATCTTTCTGGGTTGGTTTTGTGTCCAACAAAAAATCTTCACCAAAGATTCAAAAAAATTATTATCTGGCTTGGTATCAAACTTTGTCTTCCCTGCGTTACTTTTTGTCCACACAGCCCATGCAAAGCCGTCGGAGATATTTAACGGCATTTGGATGATTGCTTTTTTCTGCACAATGTCATTCTTGTGGATAATCTGTTTTATTACTAATAAATACTTATTGGGTAAAGATTTAAAATCAACCACCATGAATTCAATGTTATGCTGCTTCCCTAATATGGGCGGAATGGGCGTACCATTTTTGACATTAATGTTAGGTGCATCGTCAACAATTTCTGTCGCTATTGCGAATTTTGTTGTGGCTTTATCATTGATTCCAATGACAATTTTCTTATTAGAATTATGTCATACTAAAGTATCTGGTGGTAAAGTAACTGGCAATATGATTTTTAGCGCAGTGAAAAACTCGCTTATGAAACCAATGTTTTTGGCTGTTATTTTAGGGTTAATTGTTAGTGTCACTAATGGTTTAACTTGGATGCCGCATTTTGTGTTTAATACTTTTGATATTATGTCCAATGCATGTAACTTTATTTCACTTATTGCTGTTGGTGTAGGGATATATGGTGTTCAATTAAATTTATCTAAACTATTAGTGGTTAATGTTCTTTTAAAGAGTTTTGTAACCCCCGTTGTTGCATTAATTGCCGTGCATCTTTTTGGACTTAAAGGTATCGAGGCCGAAGAGTTAGTCTTTTTATTAGCGATGCCAACTGCATCAACCGCAGTTATTTTGGCTTACGATTGGGAAGTCGAACAAGAGCACGCGTCGAGTATTTTCTTTGCTTCAACAATCTTATCTATCTTTATTTTACCAACGTTATTACTTATTATGGAATTCACTATTCCTGGCGTTCATTAATCATTTAAATAATCTCATCCTCATTTAGCCAAGCGCTAGATGAGGATAGTTTGATTTTTTTAACAAAAATAAATTCAGATAATTAAAGTTATGCAATGCTTTTTAAGCAATAAAATTATCAATAATAACAACTGATATCATAGATACTCTTCCTTGCAAATATATGATTGTGAACTAAGGTAATAGGGTATAATAAGTCACAATTCTCGCCGATTATTTGTAATCTATAAGCATCCCCCAAGTTGAGAGCTTTTTACTTGTGAACTGAGTTTATCTTATGCTCGTAGCTTCAGACAGATTAAAAATATTAATGAACCTAATAAATTAAAGCGGCACTTATAGCTATTGGCGTACTAACTATGTTTAGCTATTTAGCTTAATTTTAATTTCTTTCAATTTGTTTATATGAAAGTATTGAAGGAAATATAGCGAATAAACTACATAAAAATGCAAATATAAAAGTTGCATTATAACCAAAACTCGACACAATAATTCCTCCTGTAAAGCCAGATAAAAGAATTCCAATATCAAAACACGATTCATAGGTACTTAGAGCAAGACCAATATCTTGATTTGACATACTTTTAATTGCAGGTAAGGCAAGAAGTGGATAAACCATTGATAGACCAAATCCAGTAAGAAACGATCCTATCATTGCTTGATATGGAGATGATGGAATAGCTATCAGTATTAATCCGAACGATTCAAGAATTAATGAAAAAATCACCATTTTTAGTCCAGAACAATCTGCTTTCCATCCTAAAGTTAGTCTAGAAAAGACATAGCCTATACCAAATAAAGATAATGCAAGAGGGCTTTGTTTTTCCCATCCATTATCAATAAAATATAATACTAGAAATGTTGTAATACTTGCATAACCTATATTTGCTAATGCAAAACCAGTTCCCGCTTTCCAAATACGCTTTATTGCAAATAAAAGTGTTACATGACTAGAATTTTCAGTAATTTGTACAGGCTTAACAATTAAAATAATTATAAACCCTAATGCAGGTATCATTATCATTATCAAGGTTGATAAGGCTACCCCAGAGTAATAATAAGATAAAGTGCCAAAGTAATTACCTATTGCCAGTCCTATAAACATAGCAATTCCAACCCATGACATAATTTTTCCAGCGTGTTTGCGACCAACTAAACCAATTGGCCATGTTCCACTACAAGTAAATATTAGGCTTTCACCTACGCCCATAAATATTCTTGATAAAAGAATAATTAGATAGCCGTAAAGATTGTTACTAATAAACAAAATGACAAATAGAAATAGCACTCCGGAACAAATAGTTAAGATTAATCCTAACGTCATTCCTTTACGGGGTCCGTATTTATCTGAATATCTTCCAGCATAAACTCTTGAAAAAAGTGTTGAAAGTGATTCAGCAACTACAACTAAACCCACATAAAAAGCAGAATAACCAAAAATTTTATTTATATATAATGGCAGTATTGATAAAGATAATCCAAGACTGATAATAGAAAGAAATAGAATACTAGCAATAAGACTAGCACTGATCACAGGGTTCTTAATTTTAATCATTTTTGTAACCCTCATAGATAACTTTATCTTCAAACAGTTTTAGTCTGTTCTCTAAAAATGCGATTATTGCTTTATATATCATTTTTTTCTCTGTAGAAATTATTGATTCGCGTAAATTATCCAAATTCATATTATTATTATTTTAACTGGCTCACGATCTATAATAGGACCAGCGTCAACTTCATCCTTATTTTTAACAAAAATCGATATTCAATACTCAATAAAAAACAACATGTAATAATAAAATTCTTTTTACTTTATTTTAATTAGTCAAAGTTGTAAATGTGGCAGCTGGTCTTTATAATAATGAAAAAAATTCCTTAATAATGAGTTTAATATGTACAGTCTTAAAGGAATGAAAATATTTATTCATGTAGCTGAAGTGGGCAGTTATGCTGAAGTCGGTCGAATTTTAGGTTTATCTGCATCTGCAGTTGCGAAATGTATAAATAAACTTGAAACAGATCTTGGTACTAGGCTTTTTCATCGAACAACTAGAAGTATAGGGTTAACTCAAGAGGGACTTTTTTTTTATAGTCGCGGTAAACATATCTTAAGTTTAATTAATGACACTAATTCCATGATAATGGCTAAATTAGGCGATCCAAAAGGTACTCTACATTTAAATATTCCTCACATTTTTGGGCATGTAATTCTATTACCACTCTTACCAAAATTTATAAATAATTTTCCTGATATAGATCTCATTATCGATTTTGACGACAATGTTGTAGATATTATTAAAGAAGGGGTTGATGTTGCCATCAGAATAGGAGAACTTAACGATTCTCGATTAATATGTCATAGCATTGGCGATCAAAATTATGTTGTGTGTGGAAGTACACATTATTTTAAATGCCATGGTACACCTCTATTACCTTCAGATTTGGTTCGACATACATGCATTCATTTTAAACATCCTTCTAATGGACGTTTAGCTAATTGGTCTTTTAAGTCACCCTATGATGCTTTGGATTTACCCAATAATATTGTGTTTAATAATTCATTTGCCTGTTTAAGTGCAACAATCGATAGTTTAGGAATAGCGCATTTACCTGTTTACATAGCTAAAGAGGCTATTCAGTTAGGAAAACTCAAGCCAATTTTAACAGAATTTATGAAGCCACAAGGTAAGTTATCATTAATATGGCCTACAAATCGATATTTATCACCTAAAATTCGGGTCTTTATTGATTTTATAATTGAAGAGTTACAAGCCAATAAACAATTATTGACATTGGACCCACATAGTTTGAATTGAGATATAGAAAAGATTATTTATTAAGGATAAAAAGATTCACATTACAATTCAAAAAAGAATAATATCTTAAACAAAATCTAATCAGAGATTCTCAATCTTATAATAATGCTAACTCAATAACGTAGAATTTTTTATTACAGCATGTAACAAATGATATTACCTCGACGATAATGATCTTTTCTTAAAAAAATATTATAAAAGTCAATAAAATAAATAATACGTAAAGTAGGTTATTTTTTTATGAAGGATATTCGAAGAGAAAATTATAAATACACATTATATTTATTGGTGACTGTATTTGGTTGGGGGATTATGTATCCCGCTTCAAAACATGCGGTATCATCTGGCATAGATGGTTATTATCTTACTTTTATTCGCTACGTTCTTGGTGCTTTTCTTGTAAGCATTGTTCTCCTTGTTATCGAAGGTAAAAAAAGTTATAAAACGGAAGGAAAAGCTTTTCAATTGTGGTTTTTTGGCACAATTGGTTTTGCTGGATTAAACTTCCTAACGTTTATCGGCATTGGTTTTTCATCTGCTGAGCATGCAACAATCATATTAGCGTTAATGCCGATGCTATCAATGATTTTATCATCTATCCTCAATCACAATATACCTAATATTAAAACAATTCTATGCACGCTATTAGCTTTTGTAGGAATAGTTTTGGTTATAACGAATGGAGATTTTAATCATTTGATAGCTTCATCAAGCTTTCTCGGTGATTTACTATTGTTTACCGCTACAATTTGTTGGGTTATTTATACCTATTTTGCAAATATGGTGATTACAAAACACAAATGGAGCGCGTTAAGAGTAACGGCATTAAGTTCTTCTCTTAGCGTATTAAGTATTATCGCGATTACTTTAATCGCATCGTTCTTCGACTTAGCAAGCCCCCCAAGCCTAAGCGCATTAATCACTAGTGGATTTGATATTTTCGTGCTTGTCATTACAACTTTAGTGATCATTACTTGGAATGCAGGTATCAATGGTCTTGGTGCGATTAATGGTATTCTTTTTGTTAATTTAGTCCCAGTCATTGCTTTTATTATTGGTATCTATCAAGGTCATTCTATTTCATGTATCGAAATAATAGGTGCGATAATCACTATTATTGCACTGATTTTTAATAATATTTTTATGAGAAAAAATGACAACAAACAAAAATGAATAAATTCATAATATTAAAAATAAGAAAAATTGCGATGAAAAATAAATTGTTTGTTATTTTTTTTCATCATATTGCTGAACTCGGTTGTAAAACTGGTTTATTGACATGAGTTAGTCATTCTTTTTAAAGCTGTTGTTGATAATGGTTGGAATATAAATATCGGATCAATAAAAAAGGGGGGGGGATCTTCGGAAAAACAAAACGTTGCTTGCTAAACGTATTTGCAAAAAAGTGTAAGTAGGTTTTTTAAATGATGATTTTTATTTCAATAAATTAAAAAATAGTTTTGTCATGAAGATATTCCTAATAAGAAATAGGATACGATACTTATCCATAAAGGACATGAAAAACAGATGTAGTTTGTTGCAAAATTGATGTATTAATATTTCTTGTCATTCATTACATTGCTTATAAATAAGTTTTTTGTAAGCAATTAGGGCAAAATATAAAATATTTTGATAGCAGTTAGTATTCATAAATAAAGACAATCCGATGAAAAAACAGTTTAAAACTATGCATATCGCTAGCCTTGAGTTATTTTTAGTGGCAGCAGAAAATGAGAATTTTTCAGTTACTGCTCAATACTTAAATATTACTCCTGCTGCTGTTAGTCGTTCTATTAAAAGACTTGAAGAAAGAATCGGATTTGACTTGTTTTCACGTAGTACACGCCAAGTCAAACTGACTCAGGAAGGGCGTATCTATTATAAGAAATGTTCTGAAATATTCGATATGCTAATTAATGCTGGCCATTCTATTAAAAATGAAAAAAATGCAATTGGTGGTAGATTAAAAATAAGCGTACCAGAGACCTTTTTTAACTATAAAATATCACCTTATCTGGCTAATTTTTCCGAAGAATATCCTAATTTAAAACTTGATTTTCATGTAACTAATAGAAATATTGACTTCGTTGCAGAAGAATATGATCTATCAGTTAGACTGGTACAAGAAAACACCAAGCTAGAGGCTTTTCTCATCAAAAAAAGATTGTTCATTGCTACTACTGGATTATATGCTAGTCCCAATTATCTTGCCAAAAATGGCATGATTGTTTGTCCTGATGAACTAATTAATCATAAATGTATCAATTTTAGCTCAAGCCAGAATAATAAACGATTTCAATGGGCAGCTTTAAATAAAAATATATACAAAGATAATATTGAAAATAGCCAAATACAAATCTTTGATAGTATTCAAGCGACTAAATTTTTAGCCTTAAATGATGGCGGTATAGTTCAACTTTTTAGTTTCTCTGTACAAGAAGAGTTAAAAAGAAAAGAATTAGTTGAAATTTTGTCTGAGTATAATAAAGAACATACATGGGAGTTTTGCTTTCTTTATCCTTCTACATATAAAAATTCAACTAAACTTAAAGTATTCATCGAGTATTTTACTAATAAAATTAGTAGATAATAACGGTTTTTATATAGTGGTATTTATTCTTTTACTGGTAAAAAAGGGGAATTAAACTATTAAAGTTTTTCTTGCCTATTATGTTTATTGCGCTTGTATGCATATTTTACAGAATTCTTTATAAACACTTTAGCGTTTTAAAAAATTATCTCAATAACAATCATTGACGTATTAAAAAAGATGATTAATGAAAATTTTTCATCAGTGCATGTTGTTTTACCTACTATATCATTGTAGTAAGCTGTTTAATAATAGGCTAACTACAATAACTGAGGTATGAGCTATGAAAAAAACAATAACATTAAATAATGGTATCGAAATGCCAATCTTAGGGTTTGGTGTTTTTCAAATGACCGATAAGAAAGAGTGTGAAACAGCCGTTCGTGATGCAATTGATTCAGGTTATCGGTTAATTGATACAGCTGCAAGTTACCAAAATGAAACAGAAGTTGGTAATGCTATTCGTGCACACGGGATTGATCGAGCAGAATTATTTATTACCACTAAATTATGGTTGCAAGATGCCAATTACAATGGCGCTAAGGCGCAATTTGAACGTTCATTAAATCGTTTGCAATTAGATTATATTGACTTATATTTAATTCATCAACCTTATGGTAATGTTCATGGTGCATGGCAAGCAATGCAGGAACTTTATTCAGCAGGTAAAGCTCGTGCTATTGGCGTAAGTAATTTTCAACCTGATAGATTAGCTGATTTAACTGCATTTCATTCTATTATTCCTGCCGTAAATCAGATTGAAGTTAACCCATTCCAACAACAGCTTGAAGCCGTGCCTTATATGCAAAAAGAGAACATAACGCCTCAAGCCTGGGCGCCTTTTGCTGAAGGGAAAAATGGTTTATTTACCCATCCGGTATTAGGTCAAATAGCCGTTAAATATGGTAAAACAATAGGGCAAGTGGTATTACGTTGGTTAGCACAACGAGGCATTGCAAGCTTGGCTAAATCTGTGCGTAAAGAGCGTATAATTGAAAATCAAGATATCTGGGATTTTGAGCTTTCAGATAAAGATATGCAACAAATAGCAGCGCTTGATACAAATACAAGTCAATTTTTTGATCATCGAGATCCGGAAAAAGTAAAATGGTTAACCAGCCGGAAATTAGATGTTTAAATTTTTAGTTATTGAGGCTAATTTGACATAAATGGATTGAGAGTTTCTTTGTAGGATTTAACTAATTTTTCTGCTCGTTCAATGAGTTTGTGCCGTATATGCTCAGGCTCTAAACAAATACATTTATGACCTAAGCTTAGTAAAATGCCATAACTGTAGTCATCATCAATAAAGTTAAAATCTACAAGATACTGATGTCCATTTAATTTCTTAATATCTTTTTCGTCACAAAAATCTAAAATACGCTCCAAAAGCGATTCATCTATTAGTAGTTTTATTTTAAAAATCTTTTTTTTCATATCCGTTTGGAATAAAGAGAACACTTCAGGCGGTGTCTGTTTAATAAATTTAGTGTTTGTTTTACTAATGTTTGACATTTTAGACAATTTAAATACACGAAAATCATTTTTAGTTAGACAAAAAGCTTGTAAATACCACTCTTTTTCCTTAAAAATAAGTTTATATGGCTCAATTAAACGTGAGGCTTGTTTATTCCTAACACTTAAATAATCAAACGATAAAAGCAGTTGCTCTTTGAGTGCCAGTCTTATAAGAGATAGTTTGTTATCAATATTTTGTTTAGAAAACCAAGGCGATAAATCAACAATAAGTTGATTTAAGTTATTTGTCACTTCATTAAGTTCTTGTTCTGATAAAAAACTCTTTATTTTCTCGAGTGTCCTTAAATTTTCACTTTCTTTTAAAACCGGTGAGGATAATAAGTTGAGGCCTTTTAATAAAACAATAACATCTTCTTTAGTGAATAGACCTTTACTGATTTTATAATTTTTTAAAATACTTATTCCACCTGCACTTCCTTGATAGGTAATAATGGGGATTCCCGCTCCCTCGATAACTTGTATATCTCGGTAAATAGTACGCAATGATACATCTAATTTTTCTGCTAATTCTTTACCACTGATTTTTTCTCTTTGAAGCAATACCATGATGATAGTAATTATACGATTAATTTTTATGCTTTATGTTTGCAAAATAATTTAGATTGAATTTTAAATATGACATATAGTTGTCAGCAATGCCACATCAAAATAGAGATAACTAAAATTAATTGAACTAATTTTTATCACTAAAAGGAAAGAAAAAATGTTTAAACCTAATAGCGTTATTGTTTATGTCAAAGATGTCGATGCTAGCACAGCGTTTTACACAAAAATACTAGGGCGCCCACCTATTAAAACTTATCCTGGCTTTGCTGTATTTTTATTGAATGATAATTTTATTTTGGGCCTTCAAGAGGCTGATAAAATAACGCCAAAGGCGCCCAATCATTATGGGGGATTTGAGTTGTCATTTAGTGATGTAACAAAAAATGAAGTAGATGAGATTTATGCGACCTGGAAAGAACCACACGTCAAAATTGAACTTGAACCTCAAATACTCGATTTTGGATACACATTTGTAGGAAATGATCCCGATGGTCATCGGCTCCGTGTTTGTGCTACCGATACTTCAAAGTTTGAGTAAAATAATGTCTTAAGAAATTAAAACAATTGGCACTTCATTATGTAGCCATTGTTTATGAGGAATAAACTTCATAAAAGATAGGGGGGGAGCTCGCTAATATCAAGTCGATTCAATTTTGCTTAGGAAAAATCTGTTTAAGTTTGAGGTGATAATTTGAGTTGCAATAAACATTAATAATTTAATTGTATTTAAACAAGTAAGTTTTTCAAATTTCATTCCATTGAGAACCAGTTAGGCATTAATTAGAATTTTAACTTTTCGGACTTCAATGGTTTGCACTGAGTGTAATATTGGAGCGGGAAACGAGGTTCGAACTCGCGACCTCAACCTTGGCAAGGTTGCGCTCTACCAACTGAGCTATTCCCGCATGAGAAGTGTTTTAAATGGTGCCCGGGGCGAGACTTGAACTCGCACGGCCAAAAAGGCCGAGGGATTTTAAATCCCTTGTGTCTACCGATTTCACCACCCGGGCTCAAAACTGTTTACTAAAATGTAATTCGCTTTGAATGCTGTGCATTTTACCTATCTTATGATTTCAGTCAACAGATATTTTTGATTAATTGTTTAATTGTTCAATGTTTAACTTATTATTGTTTTAATATTGTGTATTTGTGGGAAAAGGGCGTGTAATTTTGTGAATATAATGAATGATTACAAAATTACACTAAAGCTGGTTTTGAGTGATTTTTAGATAAATTACTCTTCATCCAACAGATCGCTATGTGCTATCCATAAATATTGTAACATGGATAGTAAAGTTAAAATTGTTGCTAGAAAAAGAGCTGCAAGGCCTGCATAAATAACAATATCACAAGGCCGCCAGAGTAACCAAGTCAAGGCTGTCATTTGTGCGATAGTTTTTATTTTGCCGGTTGAAGATACCGCAACATTACCGCGTTTGCCTATTTCAGCCATCCATTCACGTAATGCTGATATGATGATTTCCCTTGAAACAATAATAATTGCAGGAATAGAGATCCACCATGATTGGTAGTATTGAGTAATCAAAACTAAAGCAATAGTGACCATAATTTTATCGGCAACAGGATCTAAAAAAGCACCAAATTTTGTTGTTTGACCTAAACGACGCGCAAGGTAACCATCTAACACATCAGTGACTGCTGCGATTAAAAAAATTAAGGCAGAAAAAAAACCTGACCACTCATGCGGAAATAGATAAAAAGCCATCACAAAAAAAGGAATTAATATAACTCGGAATAAGGTTAAAACTGTAGGGAAATTAATTTTCATGTGACATAAGCTCTTTTTTGTTTGATTAATCAAATAATTAGTAACAATTAAAAAAACAGTGTTTTTATTATGATTATGTTGCCTGAAAAATTTTAATTTTTCAATGTGTTATTGTTGCAAATTGAGATAAATTTTTTCAGCTAAAGATTTAGATATACCTTGCACTTGTGCAATTTCGTCTATACTGGCATTTTTTAATTCCCGTAAACCACCAAAATGTTTAAGTAATGCTTGTCGGCGCTTTCCTCCTACGCCTTCAATGTGTTCTAAAGCGCTGTCAGTGAGCTGTTTTACCCCTTTTTTGCGTTGACCAACAATGGCATGATCATGTGATGCATTACGTATTTGTTGAATTAATAATAGTGCAGGGGAATGGTCATCTAAATAGTGTCCTATTCCATGCGCTTCAAAAAAGAGTGTTTCTAATCCTTCTTTACGTTCAGCCCCTTTGGCTACACCAATCAAAATAGGATGATGTTTATCCCAATTTACCTCTAGTTGTTCAAAAACTTGTAAGGCTTGGTTAAGTTGACCTTTACCACCATCGATAAAAATAATATCGGGTATCTTTTCTTCAGGCAGATCTTTTTTGCTGTAACGACGCGTTAACACTTGTTGCATTGCTGCATAATCATCACCCGGTGTGATACCAGTGATATTATAACGGCGAAATTCTGATTTAACGGGACCTTTGTCATCAAAAACTACACAAGATGCAATAGTGTTTTTTCCCATAAAGTGACTGATATCAAAACATTCCATGCGATTAATTTTTTTAATCCCTAAAAACGTTTGTAAGGCATCATAACGTTGTTTAATTGTGGAATTTTCTAGCAGTTTATTTTTAACTTCTGTTTGTGCATTGATTGTTGCAATATTCAAAAGTTTTAAATTGTCTCCTTTGGGCTCATCGATCAGTTTAACTTGATGTTCAGCAATAAGTGACAGTGTCTCTTCCATTGGCTGTTTATCTGATAATGAAAAATTGAGTAAAATCTTTTTAGGTATATTACGATTTTGGTTTCCTTGTAAATAAAATTGACCTAAAAATGTTTCAATAACTTCTTCTAATTCGGTATTTGATGGAACTTTAGGGAAGTAGGAGCGATGTCCAAAGGTTTGTCCATTACGAATAAATAATACATAGATACATGCTAAACCGAGTTCATAATGGAATCCAATTACATCAAGATTATCATTATTATTGTAAATTGCCTGTTTTTCATTAATGTGCTTGATGGCTTGTAACTGGTCACGTAATACCGCTGCTTTTTCAAAATTTAACTCGCGGCTTGCTGTTTGCATATCTTCAGTTATTTTTTGTAAAATTTGTTCAGATTGTCCCGATAAGAATAATCTTACATAATTAACTTGCTCGTTATAATCTTCATCACTGACTAACCCCGGTACACAAGGTCCTAAGCATCTTTTTATTTGGTATTGTAAGCAAGGGCGGGTACGGTTACGATAAGTCGAGTTTAGACATTGTCTTATCGGAAACGTTTTTTGCAATAGTGCAAGAATTTGTTTTACCGCATAGCCACTTGGGTAAGGACCAAAAAATTCATCTTTTTTACGATTGATGGTTCCTCGATAAAGCGATAATTGAGGATGACGTTCTTTACTTAATTTGATGAAGGGATAACTTTTATCATCTTTTAATAGTACATTATAACGAGGTTGATGCTTTTTAATGTAAGTCTGTTCGAGTAATAAAGCTTCTGTTTCAGTATTAGTAATAGTAAATTCAACTCGATGAATGTGACTTACCAGTCTATCGGTCTTTAACGTTTTTTTGCTATTATTAAAATAGCTTTTTAATCGATTATTGAGATCTTTAGCTTTTCCCACATAAATAATCGTATCTTTATCATTGAACATCTGATAAATACCCGGTTTATGGGGAACAGTTTTTAAAAAAGATGTCGAATCAAATTGGCTCATATTTATTAGTTTTCGAATGTGAGGGCTTTTTTCTCTATTACTCTCATAATGGTGCTTAATAAACCATTTATCAAGAGATAAATTAAGCCTGCAACGATAAAAATTGAAAAGTCGTAGTAATCTCCATTTAATTCATTACTGTATCCCATAATGTCCATTACTGGAATCATAGAGGCTAGAGCAGTACCTTTAACGACAAAAACCACTTCATTGGAATAGGTTGATAATGATCGTTTTAATGCATAAGGCATTACAACTTTCAACGTTTGCCATTTGTTCATACCTAGCGCTTTACAAGCCTGCCACTGTCCTTGCGGCACAGCTTTTAGAGCCCCATAAAAAATCTGGGTGGTATAAGCTGCACTATTGAGTGTCAGAGCTAAGTAAGCACAAAACCAAGGAGAGGAGATAAGATCATAAAATGCTGGTACGTGACTTAACGTTTGACCAAATTGTGATGGTCCATAATAAATTAAAAATAATTGGACTAGCAGTGGCGAACCCGTAAATATAATAATATAGGTTCGAATTGCCTTAGTTAATACTTTCGAATTTAGTGATAATAAGCAAGTAAAAATTATTGCTAATAAACCAGCAGATAAGATCCCTAAAATACCCAAACTTAGTGTATTTGGTAAACCCTGTAAAATGATTTTAAGATAGTAAATAAAATTATCAAACATAAATTGACCTTACTGGTTATTAGCAGAGTTAGGTTGTTCAAAATAGGTCGAGCGCTTTTCGATTCGCCCGATAACTTTTTGGCTTAAAATCGAAATAACCAAGTAAATAATCATGGCAATAAAATACCATAGAAAGGGTTGATTTGTTCGAGCTATAATCGTTTTTGTTTGCATCATTAAATCATCAATAGCAATAGCTGACACTAGTGCTGTATCTTTTAGTAAAATCAACCATTGATTACTTAATCCTGGTAGCGCATGACGCCACATTTGAGGCAAAATAATACGGAAAAAAGTACGTGATTTACTTAATCCAAGCACCTGTGCTGCTTGTTTTTGTCCACTTGAAATCGCCTTTAATGCCCCTCGTAATGTTTGCGATGCATAAACAGCATAAAGTAACGATAAGGCAATCAAGCCACATAAAAAAGGATCGGGTTTTGTATTTTCGATATTCATTTGTAGTGTAAATGATGTAAAACCTAATGATATTGAAAAACCATCATCTAATGCCATTAACAGCAAAGGTAATCCTGTATAAATTGCTACCACTATCAAAAGTTCTGGTAGAGCACGTATGGTTAAGTTAAACAGTGACATTAACCATGCAACGGGTTTAAAAGGAACGGATTCTAAAATTGTAAAAATAAACGCAAAAAACATGCCTACAATTAGCGATATAAACGCTAATGACAAGGTAATAGATGTCGCTTTAGTTAGCGGCAAAATATAACCATCCATTGATGATAAGATCCAGTTCATCCCGTTTGCAAGAAAGTCTGACATAAAAAAACCGTTGTTAAATTAAAAAAATAAACTCGCCGCAAAATATGCGGCGAGGTCATTATAAAGTCTAAATTAAAGTGTAATGATTATTTATTAAACCATTTTTTGTAAATTTCGTCTAACTGACCATTTGCTTTCAGTTTATCAATAGCTTGGTTAAATTGATCACGTAATTTATCGTTACCTTTACGTAATGCAATACCTAAACCTTCACCAAAAAATTCATGATCAGTAATTTTATCACCTAATGCGACAATTTCACTATCTTTACCTAGCCAGTCACCAGCAACAAATGAACTTGCAACAATAGCATCAATGCGTTTAGCTTTTAAATCTAAAAAAGCAAATTGATAACTGTCATAACTTACGGCTTTAACATCAGGATATTTTTCATTCAAATATTTTGAATAAGTTGTCCCTTTTTGTATACCAATTCGTTTACCTTTTAGTTGATCTAAACTGGTTAATGAATCTTTTAGCGTAATAAATTGAATAGAACTATCATCATAATATATTTTAGTAAAATCAACTTGTTTTTGGCGCTCTGGTGTTACATCAATGCCGGCAATTGCAGCATCAATACGGCGAGTTTTTAAACTAGGAATTAATCCATCAAATGATTGATTAACAATATTACATGATGCTTTAATTTCATCACAAATTTTATTAATCACATCAATATCAAATCCAACAATTTCATTTTTTTCGTTGGTAAACTCAAAAGGCGCATAAGTCGCTTCTGTACCAATGGTTAAAGTTTCTGCAGCTTGAGCAACAAAAGCTGATCCTGCAAGCAAAATGGCTAGTAACGTTTTTTTCATATATCCACCCAATTTTATATTAATTAATGTGATAAATAAGATTTAAACTCTTCGGTTTTTGGATGAGCAAAACATTCTAGTTGTCCTTGCTCAATAATTTTACCGTGTTCCATATAAATCACTTGTGAAGCCACTTTTCGAGCAAAATCAACTTCATGAGTGACAATAATTTGTGTGATCCCTGTTTGAGATAATTCATTAATAATTTCGGCTATTTGCGATGTAATTGCCGGATCTAAAGCCGCAGTTGGTTCATCAAATAATAAAATTTGTGGTTCCATCATCAATGCTCTGGCGATAGCAACACGTTGTTGTTGGCCGCCTGATAGATGAAGTGGGTAGCGATGTGCCATTTCATCGATTTGTAACCGAGCTAAAATCGACATGGCTTTATCACTGGCTTCTTGTTTAGAAAGCTTTAAAACTTGGCAAGGCGCCTCAATTAAATTCTCTAGTACCGTTAAATGTGGCCATAAATTGTAGTTTTGAAAAACCATACCAACATTTTTACGTAATTGTCGTATTGTTGATTCACTAATTTTAGTTGAGAAATCAAAATGAGAATCTGCAATTGTCATTTTACCTGATGTTGGAATTTCAAGTAAATTAAATACTTTTAATAAAGAGCTTTTTCCTGCACCACTTTGTCCTAACAAAACAATGGTTTCGCCAAGCGGGTAACATAAAGAAACATCATTTAAAGCTTGATGGGTACCATAAAAACAGTTTATATGGTCTAATTCAATATTCATTATTCGTTTTCTTAAATTCAAATTGACTAAATATTACTTTTTTTTGCATAAAAATGCAATCACAAAAATGAGACAAAAATTCGATTATTGGTTTTGTTCGACAATTTTCATTTTTTAAGATGCTGATCATCATCGTTAACGATCAGGGGCGATAATAGGAATGACTGGTCCTAAATATTTTGGTTTTTGATTAAGAATATAAAGATCGACAAAAGCGCTGACACGGGCAAACATTTCACGAATTCTTACTAATTTCATATTATCAGGAGAGGGGACCGCAAAACATTGTGCTTGAATGCCTTGTGCTAACGCAATAAAGATTGCTCGCTCACAATGAAACTCTTGAGTAATAATGGTAAAATCATTAGCATCAAAGACTTTATTTGCTCGAACAACCGAATCAAATGTCCTAAAGCCTGCATAATCAAGAACTATAGATTCTTTAGGAATACCTGCTTTAATCAAATCTTTTTGCATCGTAATTGGTTCATTATAACTGAGTAATGCATTGTCACCACTTAGCAGAAGGTAATCCACTTTACGTTGCCAATAAAGATTTATAGCGCCATCGATGCGATTTCGATAAAATCCATTTATTCCGCCGCCTCGTACATATTTCGAAGTGCCAAGAACGACACCAATAGCTCGATGCGGTAGTTGATTTTCGTCTTGATAGATATAAGGCGCAGTTTTATAACTGATCCAGTAATCAAGACCAAGAATCGAAATTATTATAATAAAGCAAAATCCGATAAAATAAGCCAATAGCTTTTTTAAGTTCATGCTATAACCAATCAAAAATAAAAACCATTATTGGGAATAAAAAAGGTGCTGTCAATGATGTCATAATACCACATAGTACTAAAGATAAAGAACTGTATGCACCTTCGTTATAATCAACTTCAATACAACGGGCAGTACCAACAGCATGTGAAACCGCACCAATTGCAAGACCTCTTGCTGAAGCAGATTTAATTTTAACCATATTTAATAACTGATGACCAAAGATTCCGCCTAAGGTGCCAACTAAAATAACACAAAGTGCGGCTATAGAAGGGACGCCTCCTTGATTGGATGCAATAGTTACAGCAATAGCTGTAGTGACTGATTTTGGTAAAACTGATGCCGCAATTTCATGACTTCCCCCCAACCAAAATACGATGCATACCCCCGTTACCATTGAGGCGATTGATGCTGTGAAAGTGATTAGCATTATTGATTTCCAGCGTGCTTTGATTTGTGGTATCAATTCGTATAGAGGATAAGCCAATGCAACCACAGAATAAGGCAGTAAATCATTAATTATTTGTACGTTATTTACATATTGAATATAGCTAGTTTTTGTAATGAGTAAAATAGGAATTAAAACAATGACAGAAATCACCAAAGGATTAAATAATGGCGATTTAATTTTTAATGAAATTCTGCGAATAATTAGAAATACACAAAGCGTTAACGGTAACATCCATATCATGATTTCTTATCCTCATTATTTTCTGATATTGTACTGGCGGCTTTTATTATTGATTTATTATGTAAATGTTCTGTCAAATAGGCAGTTAATAATAAAACAATAATTGAGCCACCAACACTACCAAAAATGATTGGAAGCCAGTTGTCTAATAATAACGAGTAATTATCCATAATTCCCATGGCAGCAGGGATAAATAGCAAGGTCATGTAACGCATGAATAAATTACAACTGTTTTTAATCCAACAAGTTGGAATTAACTGAAAAGCTAATAAGAAAAACAGAATCAGTAGTCCAATAATACTGCCCGGAATCATAATTGGTAATATCAGTGAGATGATATTACCTACCCATAAACAAGCGGTTAATACGAGTAATCCGCGACCATAACTAAATAACGTGTAGTATAAAGAGTATATACGGTGTTTGATTGTGGCATGCTTTGCTAAAAAATGTTTCATAACGTTAATACTAATTAATTTTTCTTTGATAATGATGATCACTTCAAAGTTTAGAAATGATATGAATATTTCTTTATATGATACGCCGCTCAAATTCAATTATCCAACTAAATAATGGCAATAATGATAAAGTTGTTTAATTAAATTCAGTTTTTCAGGTTGTTGTATATAGGTTTGAGCAAGTTGTTCCAATGTTAACAGATAATCTTGAACTTTGGTTATATTCAGTTTATGTTGACAATAATCTTGCCAGATAATACGCTCTTGCTCAGTTAGTATTTGAGGGTAATTTCTTGCTTTGTAACGAAAGAATAATGTCTTTAACCGTTCATCATCAAAATTCATTGATAAACTTTCAAGTGATTGAATAGGTGTCGTACGAATAGTTTCACACCGTAATTTATCTTGGTTATTTAAAAATCCTGCATAAATTTGAGCATCGACATCGCTATTAGCTGAGTAATCATCAGTTAAGTTAAATAGCTCTCTCATCTTGGTTTGTAAAGCGTGTTGATGTTTTAATAACTGTTGCTGTTTGATTAAACATTGCGCTACATTAATATTTAACCTTTGTGCATTTTCAGGTAATAAAGTTTTTAATGGCGCAACAATAGGGCATTTGTTTATATGAATCAGTTTTAATGGGATCCGCGATTCATTTAGTGCTAAATCTTCGTTTTTGGTATAGAGTTTTTGCCTTATTTGATCAATTGATAAATTAATGATTGAATCAATATCACCTGTAAGATCACAGACAATAACCGCATTATTTTGCGTTGGATGCCAAGCTATTGGACTCACAATGGTTATATTGCCTCGGTAACTACCTAACATGCCCGATACATGTATTATTGGTGTCATATTAATAACATCTATAAGTTCAGCAACATTATTTTTGTTGCGAAGCTTAAAAAAATAATCAAATAACTTGGGCTGTTTTTGTTTAATTAATTTACCAATAGCGATAGTTGCATAAACGTCTGACATCGCATCATGAGCGTGTTCATGTTCAATATTGTTGGCTTTTGTTAAGTGCTCTAAACGAAAACTTGGGAAACCCGCATCATTAATAGGCCAATTGATACCATCAGGTCTTAAGGCGTAACAAGCACGCACAACATCAAGAAGATCCCACCTAGAATTACCATTTTGCCAACTATAAGCATAAGGATCATAAAAATTTCGATATAAAATATTGCGAGTCACTTCATCATCAAAACGAAGATTGTTATAACCTAATATGCAGGTATTTGCTTCGCTAAATGATTGATGAATTAATTTGGTAAACTCTGCTTCACACAGACCTTTCGAATTTGCTTTCTGTGGTGTAATTCCTGTGATTAATACCGCTTCTGGATTAGGCAAATAGTCTTGAGCAATTTGACAATAGATGACTAAAGGTTCCTCAATGATATTAAAATCACTATCTGTTCTAATTCCAGCAAATTGCGCTGGCCTATCCAAAGCAGGATTGATACCAAAAGTTTCATAATCATGAAAGTAAAAAGTAGGAAGTGCGGTGTTGTTTTTCATTTTTATCGTTTTTGCTGTCTTAAAGCCGTCAACCAAGTTGAATGATTTTATTGTTGATTATTGATATTCAAAATGACAGCTTAATTGCTATTAAGTAGTGTTACCAGTTAATTGATTATAACAGAATCTAAGTATTTTCTTGGGGATTATTTAATTGAGAACTATATTTTTTGCGATAATGTCATAACCCGTCGTTAATCCAATGATAGGTAAATAAAAAAGTGTCAATTTTTATAAGTTCAAAAATAGAGTGCGTTATTTAGAGAGTTATTTGCCCAATTTTGTTTAAAATTGAGCAAATTCAATTAATTTTCAGGCGCGGTTTGAATAATGTCTGCAAGTTTTTCGAGTGTTAGCCGTAAAAATTTAGGCATGGCTTCTATTTCAATTGAGTCCATAAGATTTTTGACATATAAACCAAGTTCAGTATCACCTTCAACAATTAATCGACGTTGAAAGAATAATGTATCGGGATCTTGTCGTCGAGTCGCTATCATAATTAAATCGTTAGCATTACCTATAAAACTAACATCAGCAATTTCTTCACGACTAACAACTAATTTATTCTCAATCAGACTCACAAACCAGATCAGTTGTAAATCGGTCACTTCGATTTTGAGCCAACGATTTTCTAAAAAATCAAGATCTCCATCCTCAAGTGAATGCTTAAATTGTAATTGTAACAATTGTTCGATAACTTGTTTTTTTAAATTGAATGGAATACAACGTAGCGTCAACCCCAACATTTGAGGCGCTTTGTCGACAAATGTTGAGTGTATTTTTCCTAATAAGTGATGATTGCTTATCATTTATACATCTCCAGAGATCATTTTCTCATAAATATCTAAATCTGTATTTAAATGCTCAAAAACTTCTTCGCTCACTTCATTACGAATCTTCATTTGTAATAACGCTGTACGTTCTGCACCAATAGCAACTAAACGCATGCGCCTTTCAAGATTTTCGGCCTCAAGTGCTTTTTGTTCTAAGTCCTTCAGCCCCGTTCTACGTCTTAAAGAGCCGATAACACGTGAACCGACTTCATTGACAATTTCTTGATCCATGCTGTTTTCGGTTGTTTCTTGTAATAAGTTATTTTGCATTTTTTCTAAACTGACAATGGCTTCTTCGGCCATATGACCTTTTACAGTAAGAATTTCATTATCTTGTTCGGAATTATCTAAAATGACGCTACCTCTTAATAATATCGGTAATATAATCACAGCGGCAATTAATGAAATGAGGATAATACCTGTTGCTATAAAGACAAGTTGATATCGGCCGCCAATTGTCATTGGAATAGATAGAACACCGGCAAGGGTTATTGCGCCGCGTACACCCGCAAAAGTTGAAATTAATAAATCTCTGGTTGAATAAGAGCGAAATGCAAGAGGGCGTTTTGTACCAAATGGCATTGTTGGCATATGTTTCATTGCCCAAAGCCAAGCAAATCTAGTTCCCATCAAAGCAATGAAGACAAACACTACAATTAAACATAATTGCCAGACTTCAATGGATGCATCGGTTTGATTCTCAGCAAAAGTATTCGTTAAAATACTTGGCAATTGAATTCCTAATAAAATAAATACAAAACCATTAAACACAAAGGTTAACATTGACCAAGTACTATCTGATTGTAAACGCGCTGTTAATGGTGCATTTCTCATCATGCCAGATTGATTAACTGTCATACCTGCACTAACAGCAGCTAAAATACCTGAACAGTGACATTCTTCGGCAATAATATAAGCGGCAAAAGGAAGTAAGAATAACAGCACAATTTGGATGGCTGGATCATTATGGGTAAGTTTGTTTATTTTTCTTAAAATGCGTGCATATAACCAGGTAAATAAAACACCAATAGCTAACCCACCAATGGCAACAACAAAGAATGTCACGCTAATTTGTAATAAATCGAACTGTATAGCTCCGGCGGCAATGGCTATTGCAAAGTTTAATGATACTAAGCCAGATGCATCGTTCATTAAAGCTTCACCTTCAATTATTTCCATTTTTTCTTTTTCAATTCGACCTTTACCCACTATGCCACTTAACGCAACCGCATCGGTTGGTGATAATACGGCAGCCAAAGCCAAACCTGCGGCTAATTGTACATTTGGTAAAATCCAATGTAGCAAATAACCCAATGCAATTATGGATATCACCACTAATACTAAGGCTAATCCAACAATTTCTCTAAAATTATAAACAAAATCTTTAACCGATGTTTTTCGACCATCAGCAAAAAGTAATGGTGGGATAAATAAAACAAGAAATAGTTCTGGATCAAACTTTACATAGACACCAAATGCCGCCAATATACATCCCAACAATATTTGCATAAGTGGTAGTGGGATTTGTATTGGTAACATTTTAACAACGACACCAGAAAGTGATACAATTAATACAATTAGTAAAATTATTGAAAAAAGTTCCATAGCTTGTCTTTTATTTATCCTATAATCCTGTAGTTTTTAGCAATTGATTATATCGGATTTTTAGCTAAATTTCAGGTGAAAATTTCATAAAATTACTTAAATTTTGGTCAGATACCCTTGTGGATAAAAAATTGCAACGCAATTAAAAGGCTTTTTAATGGAAAATTGGCAAAGAGCATTTATACTTCATACCAGAACTTACAGTGAAAGTAGTCTATTAGCTGATTTATTTGTTGAAAATAAAGGTAAAATAACTATTTTAGCTAAAGGTGCTAGACGAAAAAAATCAGCGTTAAAGGGAATTTTACAACCCTTTACTCCATTAATTGTTCAATATTCTGGTCAAGGTGAAATAAAAACATTACGTCAGGTTGAAGCGATATCTTTGACGTTACCATTGGTTTCAATTCACTTATATAGCGCTTTTTATTTAAACGAGTTACTACATCGAGTGCTGGTTGCCGAAACTGAAATGCCTACACTTTTTGATGACTATTTACAAAGCTTACAGCAACTGGCACAGCAAGTGCCTGCTGAAAATGTGTTACGCAGTTTTGAATTATCCTTATTAGAAAATTTAGGTTATCACGTTGATTTTTTTCATTGCAGTGCAACCGGTGATGATATTGTTGAAACAATGCATTATCAATATCAATCAGAAAAAGGTTTTATTAGTAGCTTGCTGCAAAATAGCACTAGTTTTAGTGGTGAACAGGTGTTAGCTTTTGGCAAACGTCAGTTTAATAATGAAGATACGCTTAAAGCGGCCAAACGTTTTACCAGAATTGCATTGAAACCCTACATAGGCGCAAAACCATTTAAAAGTAGAGAATTATTCTTAAAAATATAACGTTATGACGTTATAAAAGATAAATATTTTAAGTTATAGATAGAATTCTCTTATCAAAATGATTAATTTTTTCTAGTTAGTCTATTAACTAAAATATCAAGTTGATTGGCGAATTTTTCGCGGTCCTTACTTGAAAATGGAGCGGGTCCTTTAGTTTGTATTCCACTTGCTCGCATTGTTTCCATAAAATCTCTCATCACTAGCCGCTCTTTAATTGTTTCTAGAGTATAAACTTCACCTCGAGGTGTAAGAACAAAAGCGCCTTTATTTAATACCTCCGATGCTAATGGTATATCAGAGGTAATGACCAAATCATTTAATTCAACAAGTTCAACAATTTTGTTATCTGCTTTATCAAAACCATTTTCAACAAGTAATCGAGAAATAAAAGGTGAAGGTGGAATATTTAACCATTGATTAGCAACTAAATAAATTTTGATTGATTTACGAATAGCGATTCGATATAAAATTTCTTTAATTGGGTTAGGGCAGGCATCAGCATCAATCCAAATGTTCATAATAGCATTAACAAACCATTCAACTTAGACAACTATCAATCATAAATCGTTTAACAGTTTTAAGATGCAAATTTCGTTAAAAATTTCATGTTAATTATACGATTCAGTGTATTGAAAGATATTTATTATTAATATTCATAAGGTCACTATTTCTATTTGAAATCCTTATCATAAGTGATAGTATACGCGATCTATTATTTTAGATGCAATATTTACACACATGTGCGCTTTCGTGTGGCGCACCACTGTTATAAGGATTTATTATGCCAATTATTACTCTTCCAGACGGAAGTCAACGTCAGTTTGATAAACCAGTTACTGTTTTAGAAGTCGCTCAAAGTATTGGTGCAGGACTTGCCAAAGCATGTATTGCAGGTCGTGTTAATGGACAACGTAAAGATGCTTGTGACCTCATTGATCAAGATGCAACATTAGCAATCATTACCGCAAAAGATGAAGATGGACTTGAAATTATTCGCCATTCTTGTGCACATTTATTAGGTCACGCCATTAAACAATTATGGCCGGATACGAAAATGGCTATTGGGCCGACAATTGACAATGGTTTTTATTATGATGTTGATTTAGATCACTCTTTAACTCAAGAAGATCTTGATGCGCTTGAAAAACGTATGCATGAATTGGCTAAAAAAGATTATGAGGTTATAAAAGAAGTCGTTAGTTGGGAAAGAGCCAGAGAAGTCTTTTGGGAACGTCATGAACCTTATAAAATCGCTATTTTAGATGAAAACATACCGAAAGATTCAACGCCAGCGCTTTATCATCATGAAGAGTATATCGACATGTGTCGTGGCCCGCATGTACCAAATATGCGTTTTTGTCATCATTTTAAATTACAAAAAGTTGCTGGTGCTTATTGGCGCGGCAATAGTGATAATAAAATGTTACAACGCATTTATGGAACTGCTTGGGCTGACAAAAAGCAATTAGATAGTTATCTACAATTTTTAGAAGAAGCGGCCAAACGCGATCATCGTAAAATCGGTAAACAGCTTGACCTTTATCATATGCAAGAAGAAGCTCCAGGCATGGTGTTTTGGCATAATGATGGCTGGATTATTTTCCGTGAACTTGAAGTGTTTGTTCGTACTAAACTTAAAGAGTATGACTATCAAGAAGTAAAAGGTCCATTTATGATGGATCGTGTGTTATGGGAAAAAACTGGTCACTGGGGTAACTATAAAGAGTTAATGTTTGTGACTTCATCTGAAAATCGTGAATATTGTATTAAACCAATGAACTGTCCTGGGCATGTGCAAATTTTTAACCAAGGTTTGAAATCTTATCGTGATTTACCTTTACGTATGGCAGAGTTTGGTAGTTGTCATCGTAATGAACCTTCTGGTTCTTTGCATGGGTTGATGCGTGTACGTGGTTTTACTCAAGATGATGCGCATATTTTCTGTACTGAAAACCAAATTCGAGGTGAAGTAAACAGCTGTATTAAAATGGTTTATGACACTTACAGTACTTTTGGCTTTACTGATATTACGGTCAAATTATCAACACGACCTGAAAAACGAATTGGTAAAGATGAAACTTGGGATTTAGCTGAAAAAGATTTAGCCGAGTGTCTAACTGAAAATGGTATTGAATTTGAATATTTACCAGGTGAAGGGGCATTTTATGGTCCTAAAATCGAATTTACATTACATGACTGTTTAGGTAGAGCATGGCAGTGTGGTACAGTTCAACTTGACTTTATGTTACCTGAACGTTTAGATGCAACTTATGTTGGTGAAGATAATGAACGCCATACACCGGTTATGATTCATAGGGCTATTTTAGGCTCTATGGAGCGTTTTATGGGTATCTTGACAGAAAACTGTGCAGGATTCTTCCCGACATGGCTTGCACCACTACAAGTTGCTGTCATCAATATTACCGATAATCAAGCTGAATATGCAAAACAATTAACCGAGCAACTACAAAAAGTTGGTATTAGAGCAAAAGCAGACTTGAGAAATGAGAAAATAGGGTTTAAAATCCGCGAGCATACTCTAAAACGTGTTCCTTATATGTTTGTTTGTGGAGACAAAGAAATGGAATCAGGAACAATTTCAGTTCGAACTCGTCAAGGTAAAGATCTTGGTAGCTTTGAAGTGAAACATGTTATAGAATTGTTGCTTAGCGAAATTCATAGTCGTTCATTAGAACAAATGAATTAATGATAAATTAATTTGGAGGAATGAGATATTAAAGTCAGTAAACGAATTCAGTCAACACGCGCGCATAAAATCAATGATGAAATTACTGCTCGCGAGGTGAGGTTAACCGGCGTCGATGGTGAACAGCTCGGTATAGTTAGCTTAGATGAAGCTTTAAAGCAAGCTGAAGAAGCAACTCTAGATTTAGTTGAAATAAGCCCTAATGCAGAGCCACCTGTTTGTCGAATTATGGATTATGGCAAGTTCCTCTATGAAAAGAGTAAAGCAACAAAAGAGCAGAAGAAGAAGCAAAAGGTTGTTCAGGTTAAGGAAATTAAATTCCGACCTGGTACAGACGAAGGCGACTATCAGGTAAAACTCCGCAGCCTGATGCGCTTTCTAGAAGATGGCGATAAAGCTAAAGTAACGCTACGTTTTCGTGGTCGAGAAATGGCTCACCAACAGTTAGGAACTGAAATGCTTGATCGCATTAAAGAAGACTTAGCTGATTTGGCAATCATCGAATCTTATCCAACTAAGATAGAAGGTCGTCAAATGATTATGGTGCTTGCGCCGAAGAAGAAATAATGGTTCATCAAGTTAATTTTTAATTTTGTTAAACGTTACACCATTATTTTGTGTTATTAACAATGCGAAGTAGGAATTAATAAAATGCCTAAAATTAAAACTGTAAAAGGCGCAGCAAAGCGCTTTAAAAAAACAGCTTCTGGTGGCTTTAAGCATAAGCAAGCTAACAAAAGTCATATCTTAACTAAAAAATCAACTAAACGTAAACGTCATTTACGTGGTTTGACAACAGTGTCAAAAGGTGATTTAGGTTTAGTTGTAGCGTGTGTTCCATACGCTTAATTTTGGTTAACTATTTAGAGGATATGATTTATGGCTCGTGTTAAACGTGGTGTTATTGCTCGTGCACGTCACAAGAAAATTTTAAAACAAGCAAAAGGTTATTATGGAGCTCGTTCACGTGTTTATCGTGTTGCTTTCCAAGCAGTAATCAAAGCTGGACAATATGCTTATCGTGACCGTCGTCAGCGTAAACGTCAATTCCGTCAATTATGGATTGTACGTATCAACGCGGCAGCTCGTCAATGTGGTCTTTCTTATAGCCGTTTCATCAATGGTTTAAAGAAAGCATCAATTGAAATCGATCGTAAGATCCTTGCAGATATTGCTGTATTTGATAAAAATGCATTCGCTGCATTAGTTGAAAAAGCAAAAGCTGCATTATAATAGCTTTATAAGAGCCGAGTTATCTCGGCTTTTATTATTTTAAATATAGATGATTTATTTTAAAAAAGTGGATTAATGATGAATTTAGTTATTTTTCGTTTGTTTTTTAGCTTCAATAGCAATATTGGTTCGTGAGGCAAGGAAAAAACGAAAAATAATTATAAAGCCTCAAAAGAGGCTTTTTTTATATAATGAACAATAAGCAGGAGAACTGTATGTCTCAATTAGTTGAACTGGTGAATAATGCCAAATCCGCTATTGAAGGTGCTAATGACATTAATGCGATCGAACAGATACGTGTAGAATATTTTGGTAAAAAAGGTTACTTTACCATGCAAATGGCTTCTTTACGTGATGTTCCTGCCGATGAACGTCCCGCAGTCGGTCAAAAAATCAATGATGCTAAGCAAATAGTCGTTGAATTATTAAATCAAAAACGTCAACTTTTAGAGCGTCAGGCTCTTGATGCAAAATTAGCCAACGAAACCATCGATATCTCATTACCGGGTAAAACACTTGAATTAGGTGGATTACATCCCGTCACCAAAACAATAAATCGTTTGGTTGAATTTTTTGGTGAACTAGGCTTTGTTGTTGAAACAGGGCCTGAAATTGAAGATGATTATCATAACTTTGATGCGCTTAATATCCCATCTCATCATCCTGCTCGTGCAGATCATGATACCTTTTGGTTTGATGCAAATCGTTTACTAAGAACACAAACTTCCACTGTTCAAATTAGAACAATGGAAACACAAAAACCACCCATTCGAATCATTGCTCCAGGTCGAACTTATCGCAATGACTATGATCAAACTCACACACCAATGTTCCATCAAATGGAAGGCTTATTGATTGATAAAGATATTAGCTTTACTCATTTGAAAGGGCTATTGCATGATTTTCTTCACTGCTTTTTTGAAGATGATATGGAAATTCGTTTTCGACCTGGTTACTTTCCATTTACTGAACCGTCAGCCGAAGTTGATATCAAAGCGAAAAATGGTAAATGGCTCGAAGTTCTAGGTTGTGGTATGGTCCACCCAAATGTATTGCGTAATGTCGGTATCGATCCTGATGTTTATAATGGGTTTGCTTTTGGTATGGGAATCGAAAGATTAACCATGTTACGTTACGGTGTCACTGATTTGCGTTCATTTTTTGAAAATGACTTACGTTTCTTAAAGCAATTTAATTAATTCTGGAGATCAAAACATGAAATTTAGTGAAAGTTGGCTACGTGAATGGATCAATCCAGAAATAAGTAGCGATACACTAGCCGATCAATTAACTATGGCTGGATTAGAAGTTGATGATATCGAAAAAGTCGCTGGTGATTTTTCGGGGGTTGTTGTTGGAAAAGTAGTCGAATGCAAACAGCACCCTAATGCCGATAAACTACGCGTAACAAAAGTCGATATTGGTAAATCTGAATTATTAGATATTGTCTGTGGTGCACCTAATTGCCGTCAAGGATTAATGGTTGCTTGTGCAACTGTTGGGGCTGTTTTACCAGGAGATTTCAAAATTAAATCAGCAAAACTGCGGGGTGAACCTTCAGAAGGAATGTTGTGTTCTTATTCCGAACTAGGTATTGCTGATGATCATAATGGTATTATTGAGTTACCTGAAGATGCTCCTTTAGGACAAGATATTCGAGAATATTTAAATCTTAACGATGTTATGATTGATATTAGTGTTACACCTAATCGAGCTGATTGTTTTGGTATTGTTGGTGTTGCTCGTGATATTTCAGCAGTTAACAATATACCAATGAAAGCGCTTAAAGTAGCAAACGTACCGGCGTCAATTTCCGATACCGTCTCAATTCAAATAGATGTACCAAAAGCAGCTCCTCGCTACTTAGGAAGAGTGATCAAAAACATCAATATCGAAGCAGCTACGCCAGTATGGATGAAAGAAAAGTTGCGTCGTGGTGGAATTCGTTCAGTTGATGCCGTTGTAGATATTACTAATTATGTATTACTGGAACTTGGTCATCCAATGCATGCGTTTGATTTAGCTCAAATCGAAAAAGGGATTGTTGTTCGTTATGCACATAAAGATGAAAAACTCATATTATTAAATGGTAATGAAGTTAAATTAAATGATAGTACGCTTGTCATTGCTGATCAGCAAAAAGTACTCGCGATGGCAGGTATTATGGGCGGTGAAAAATCAAGTGTCACAACGTCAACCAAAGATATTTTTCTAGAATCAGCGTTCTTTACTCCATTAGCTATTACCGGTAAAGCACGTGAATATGGTTTGCATACTGAAGCTTCACATCGTTATGAGCGCGGAGTCGATCCTGCTTTACAAAATGTTGCAATGGAAAGAGCAACTCAATTAATTATTGAAATTTGTGGTGGTGAGGTAGGTCCGGTTGTTAATATTACTAACCAAGAACACTTGCCAAAACAAGCAACCATTCAATTACACCGTTCTAAAATAGATCGCATTATCGGTTATAAAATTGAAACGCAAAAAATAATTGATATTCTTGAAAGATTAGGATGTAACGTCTCATTCAAAAATGAGATTTGGACCGTTGAAGCACCGAGTTGGCGATTTGACTTACAAATAGAAGAAGATTTAGTTGAAGAAGTAGCCCGTATTTATGGCTATAACAATATTCCTAATGCGAATATGAAAATTGAATCAATTATGAAGCCGAAACCAGAAAGTCATATAGCGTTAAAACGAATTAAAGACTTATTGGTTGATCGTGGTTATCAAGAAGCCGTTACATATAGCTTTGTTGATCCAAAAATTCAAAGTCTTCTTCACCCTGAGCAAATTGCAATAACACTGCCAAACCCAATTTCAAGTGAAATGTCTGTAATGCGCTTATCGCTTTGGTCTGGATTATTAGATGCGGTGATGTACAATCAAAACCGTCAACAATCGCGTATTCGTCTTTTTGAAACTGGTTTACGTTTTGTTCCCGATCAAGGTTGTGAATTTGGCGTTCGTCAAGAACTCATGTTATCAGGCGTTGTCACCGGTAACTTATATGAAGATCATTGGGCATTGCCTAAACGAAATATCGATTTTTATGATTTAAAAGGGGACATAGAATCTATTTTGGCCCTTTTAGGTTGTAGTGAAACCGTTGAGTTTAAAAAAGCTGACATCAATGCATTACACCCAGGACAAAGTGCAGTCTTGTATCTAAATAATGAAATTATTGGTTATTTTGGCGTTTTGCATCCAGAAATCGAAAAAAAATTATCTTTAAATAGTAAATCGCTTGTTTTTGAAATAAATTTAGCTAAAATTAGCGATAAGAAGGTACCTGTTGCTCAAGACCTATCGAAGTATCCGTCAAATAAACGAGATATAGCTATTGTCGTCTCAAATACAATTCCAGCAGCAGATATTATAGCTGAGTGTAAACGTGCTGGCGGTGAGCAACTTATTAAAGTCAATTTGTTTGATGTTTATCAAGGTGATAACATTAATCAAGATCAAAAAAGCCTTGCTATCAGTTTGATTTTACAAGACAAATCACGTACACTTGAAGAAGAAGATATAACAAACATTGTAAGCAAATGTGTCACAGCCTTACAAATTCGTTTTAAAGCCCTATTAAGAGAATAATAACTATGACATTAACTAAAGCTGATATTGCAGATCGTCTTGCCGAGAAATTTAATATAGATCGCCAAGAAGCTAAAGTCCTTGTTGAACTTTTTTTTGAAGAGATTCGAGTGGCTTTAGAAAAAGGGGAACCAGTTAAATTATCCGGTTTTGGTAATTTTGCTATAAGAGATAAAAATTCACGCCCAGGTCGTAATCCAAAAACAGGGGAAAGTGTAGACATTTCAGCTCGTCGAGTTGTCACATTTAGACCGGGGATAAAATTTAGAGAACGAATTGAGAAAAATTTAGTTATCAATCACTAAATTAATCTCTTTCATCCATTAATCACATAGCCTTTCTTCAGTTGTAAAGCGGAAAGGCTATTTTCTTTTTTAATAAAGTAGTTGTATTATTTTCCCAAATAACGCATAATAACGCCTCTTCTATGGAGGCTCTATGGGTCCTCTTGCAACGTTTTTTTGCTCATCAGGTCAGGTCCGGAAGGAAGCAGCCAAAGTAAAAAGTATGTGTGTGGGATGCGGCTGATAGGGTCTCCTCCATAAAATTTCAATCTACAGTAATCATGAATAAATCCTCAATTACCTCCCTAAATAACTGATTAATCTATCATCAAATAATCTTTATTTTTTAATTTGAACATATACATGGTTGTGACGAGAATATTTTTTTGAGATCATATAATTAATCTAATTATCCAATAATTGGAAATGCCGATAAAAGATTTTAATTTTATAAAACAAGAGAGAAATATTTATGATGCGAGTTGGACTATTTATTTTAACTAACTTAGCTGTGATGTTTGTATTTGGTATTATTTTAAGCATACTGGGTGTTGATTCTCATAGCACATTAGGCTTACTTATTTTTGCTGCTATTTTTGGTTTTGGCGGTGCTTTCATTTCGCTATTTATGTCTAAAAGCATGGCGTTACGATCTGTAAATGGTCAGATTATTACACAACCACGCAACCAACAAGAGCAATGGTTACTTGATGTTGTTGGTAGACAAGCAAGAGCTCTTAACCTTAAAATGCCAGATGTTGCTATTTATCAGGCTACAGATATGAATGCTTTTGCTACAGGTGCAACAAAAAATAGTTCATTAATTGCGGTTAGCTCAGGTTTATTGAATAATATGACTCAAGATGAAGCGGAAGCCGTATTGGGGCATGAAATGAGTCATATAGCTAATGGTGATATGGTTACCATGACTCTACTTCAAGGCGTACTAAATACCTTTGTTATTTTTATTGCTAGAATCTTAGCGTCTGTTGCATCTCAAGCCATGTCCGATAGAGAAAGAGATAGTTCACCACTTGTCTATTATATTGTTGTTATGGTTTTTGAAACAATTTTTGGTATTCTTGCTAGTTTAATTGCTATGTGGTTTTCTCGCTATCGGGAATTTCATGCAGATGCAGGCTCAGCCAAATTGGTCGGAGCAACAAAAATGATTGCAGCATTAGAAAAATTAAAAGTAAGTTATGAGCCTCAAGAAGAAGCTTCCATTATGGCTTTTTGTATAAATGGTGAAAAAAAGGTGAAATTTTCAGAATTATTTATGTCGCATCCACCATTAGAAAAACGGATCGATGCCTTAAGAAATGGTTCATATAACCGTTAATTTTAAATCCTTTATTTAATCTTATATTGTCTTGACAAGTGTTATGATAATCACTATAACACTTGTCAATTCCATACCTGCTAAACCTGAGTTTGTGAGATAGTTAAATGTTGCATCAAAAAGCGACCTACAATAAATTAGAATTACTTAGCCCAGCTAAAAATATTGAAATTGCCAAACAAGCTATAATGCATGGTGCTGATGCAGTATATATAGGTGGACCGAGTTTTGGTGCTAGACATAATGCTGGTAATTCAGTTAGTGATATTGCTCAATTAGTTGAATTTGCTCATCACTATTATGCAAAAGTTTTTGTGACTCTAAATACCATATTGCATGATAATGAACTTGAAGCTGCAAGACAGCTTATTTGGCAATTTTATGATGCAGGTGTCGATGCATTGATTGTGCAAGATATGGGCATATTGAATATGGATATTCCTCCGATTGATTTACATGCCAGCACTCAAATGGATATAAGAACACCTGAAAAAGCTAAATTTTTATCTGAAGTTGGGTTTTCGCAAATTGTACTTGCTCGAGAGTTAAATTTAATTGAAATTGCTAAAATTTATGAACAAATAGATGCAAAAATAGAATTTTTTATTCATGGTGCACTTTGTGTTGCATTTTCTGGGCAGTGTTATATTTCTCATGCTCAAACAGGGCGTAGTGCTAATCGTGGTGATTGTTCTCAAGCATGCCGATTACCTTTTACTTTAAAAGATGATAAAGGTCGAATTGTTGCTTACGAAAAACATCTTTTATCTATGAAAGATAATAATCAATCAAATAATTTACGAGAATTAATCAGCGCAGGTGTGCGATCATTCAAAATAGAAGGGCGTTATAAAGATCTAAGTTATGTAAAAAATATTACAGCGTTTTATCGTCAAAAATTAGACCAAATCTTATGTGAGTCTCCTGATTTATCTCCAGAATCAAGCGGTAAAACTGAGTTCTTTTTTACTCCCGATCCGAATCGAACTTTCCATCGAGGTAGTACCGATTATTTTGTTCATGGTCGAAAACCGGATATAGGGGCTTTTGACTCACCAAAATTTATTGGCTTATCCATAGGTGAAATTACAAAAGTTACATCAAAAACGATAGAGATCAAAACAGATAAATTATTAACTAACGGTGATGGTTTGAATGTTTTAATCAAACGTGAAATTCATGGTTTTAGAGCTGATAAAGTAGAAAAAATTGCAGTTGGTCAATATCGAATTTTCCCGAATGAAATTCCTAAAGCGCTGTTTTCGGTGAAATTACCTTATTTAGTTAATCGAAATTTAGATCATATTTGGCAGAAAAATTTACTTAAACAATCAAGTGATCGGCGTATAGCTGTTTCATTTGAATTAAGTAATCAAGATGATGGTATTATACTTTCGGCTAAAAGCGAAGAGGGCGTTTGCGCTACATTAGAGCTAAATAGCGTATTTGCTATTGCCGATCAACCTGATAAAGCAATTAACAATATTCGTGATAATCTTTCAAAACTTGGTCAAACTATCTATTATTTAATTGATTGTAAAATCAATTTATCAAAAGTCTATTTTATTCCCAGCAGCCAACTTAACCAATTTAGACGAGATATTATCGCAAAATTAACCACAGAACGACTAAAAAATTATTGTCGACAAAAGCGCAAACCTGAATTAATACCAAAGCCAATGTATCCTGAAAATCAGTTATCGTTTTTGGCCAATGTTTATAATCTTAAAGCGAGAGAATTTTACACTCAGCATGGGGTTGAATTAATTGAAAGTGCTTATGAAGCTCACCAAATTAAAGACGATGCACCATTAATGATAACTAAACATTGTTTACGTTTTGCATTTAATTTATGTCCTAAACAAGCTAAAGGTATACAAGGTGTTAAAACTAAAGTTACACCAATGAAGCTTATTCAAAATAATGAGGAATTACTGTTAAAATTTAATTGTAAAGCGTGTGAAATGCAAGTTTGGGGGAAAATAAAAAATCATATTCTAAAAATGCCATTACCCGGTAGTGAGGTCATTTTACTGACTGAAAATAGCTAAATTGTAAATTGGTTAATGATTTTTAACATTTTTAGCATTTAACTGTGCAAAACTTCTTAGTCAAGTTTAGTAAGGTAACAACAAAGCAGTAGTTCGTAATAACTATTAATATTTAACATAATATACATTATGCAAACTTTAACTTATTGATTATTAACGGTATTTTATATTGATTGGTGATTTAACTAAAATAAAATTAGTGATAATTCAACGAGATTTACATTATTACCATTCTTAAAATCAAAGGGAAGTGATGACAATAAAACTAATATTGTTGTTTGAGAAGACATAGAAAGATTAGTAACGCTTATACTGATTATTTTTTACTCATCTAATTAACGTATTGATTTAGATCATGAATTAAATTTTATACACAGTGTTATTTACATTTTATGTGAATAATTGCACCGTATTGCTATTGTCAATCGCTTATAAGCGAATTTTCATTAAAACTGGCGGGGCTACTGCATTGTCACAACAACCATATAGACATCAGGGTTCGTTCTGTGATTCTGTTTTGATAAAAATTAGTAGCTCAGTGTTAAGAATGTCGGGCAATCCATCACTGTGGGGGCGTATAGAAAATCTATTTGGGTTACGTACTGTTGATAGTTGCGTTGATGTTTTCAATCAAATTTTGAATGATTTGAATTTGCCACAGTTTCCAAAATGCACAAAATTAATGTTTCGGAGTCCAAATGGTTCCAAAATTGAAAATTTTTCCGATAGAGCAATAATAAAAGAACTTCATATTACATCTAATCGTATGGTTGGTAATGGTAATGTTCAGGATTATTTAGCAGGTTTATCTACTCAAAATTATCGTTATAGTGTTCCTAGATTACATAGTAACGGTCAGTCGGTCAAAGCAAGGTAACGCTCATCTAATCTATCCTACGGTTTATAACAAATCTCACGAACTAGAATTACATAGTTTAACAAAAATAAAAAGCAAATTTGGTGAAAATTCAAATTAATTCAGTTACTTAAATAGAATAATAGAGTATTGTAAACAAAATGGCGTAGTGAGATTTGAACAGAAATTGAAATCCCGATTTTTAAAACGAGAAAATTTACATTATTGGGGATTATCAGACTATACACGATTAAATGAATTACATAATGAATTTTTAAACTTAGATAAAAAGTTATCGGTGAGTGCTATGGATTTTGAAACGATTAGTGATCAGCTTATTAGACTGGGTGTTGTAGAAACAATGCGATCTGCAAATATAACAGCGATGTATGCCGTTCAGTGGATGTGTGGACAAACTTTTGATTTTAGTAAATCGCAAGTAAAAATTCATAGTTCACGATTAATAAAAATCGGTATCGATATTGCACTGCGTTTTAATTTATCTAAATTTTGTCCAGTTGCTATACGTGAAATTAGAAAAGTTGTAGTTGCAGATTGTCCGATTCCAGATTGGTATCAAATGCCGCAAATTTTTAAATTAGCGTCATGAATCTGTCAGTTAAATTACTAAAATTCATCTACGTTTATATCGGTACGCATAATGTATATTATGTTAAATTGATTAAATTGTTATTTTATTATTTATATCTCATTTGAATGTTAAAATTGTTGTTGTTTTAAATTATGGGCCTTGAGTTTTGATCATAAAATGTTGCGTATATAATCCTATTTATTATAGCTTTTGAGTCTACAACTTCTCACCTACTTTGGCTTTAAATTTAAGTTAGCCTGAAGCTCACCAAAATTTAGATTTGACCTTATTGGATTTAATTAGGCGCTTTTAAACGAATTTATCATTTATTTTGTTCTTTTTTAACATATAAAAAAATAATGGCTAACTGTTATATATTGTTTTATTGTAAAATATGCGATTATTATCAATTATCGAATTGGAATTAATCCTTTTAATAAAATATGCAAAGTAACTATAAGCCATTACGTTCCAAAAGTTATTCAGTCCCTTGTGAATTATGTAGTGTAGGTTCATTATGTATTCCTATGTTAGTCAATAACAAATTGCATACAGTTTTAGATCGTAAATGTTCTTATACCAAAGATCAGATTTTGATAGAAGAAAATGCCCCTTTTACTAAATTTTATATTATTCATTCGGGTGCTTTAAAAACTTATATCACCACAGCTGATGGTAATGAACATATTAATGGGTTTTATTTACCTGGCGACATTGTTGGTTTAGATTCTATTTCAACAAAAGTATATAACTATACCATCAAGGCCTTAAATAATGTTGCCGTTTGTGAACTTAATTATGAAGAATTAATGTCACTCATTGAAGTCAATAAAACCGTTAGAGATATGATATTCAAGTTGTTAAGTACGGATATCTATAATTATCAGAAATTATTATTATGCTATTCCCAGAAAAAAGCGGATGAAAGATTAGCATTTTTTATTTATTCTCTATATAAACGCTATGAAAAACGAGGCCATACATCTTTAAATATAAAGTTATCAATGAGCCGGACTGATATCGCTAATTATTTAGGTTTGACCATTGAAACTGTTAGTAGAATTTTGTCTAAGTTTCAAGAACAAGACATATTATCAGTAAAAGGAAAGTATATTTTTATCAAAAATTTAAATGCTCTAATTGTTTTGGGAAAGTAATTTATTTCATGATAAAATATTTAAAAAAGTTCATTTTAAGGTTTAATAACTATGATAAGTTTAAAGAAAACTCTTATAGCAGCAACTGTTGCCATTATGCCAATAAGTTCATTTGCTGCACAACAATTAACTGAAGAACAAGCTAAAAATTTGCAATCATTTAAACAAATCACTGTTCGTGGCGCTTTTTACACTGATAGTGATTATGTAATGGCAATGTCTAAAGCAGCAGATAAAGAAGGAGCAGCTGCTTTTTTTATTACAACAACAAATATTAGCCCCTCAAATGATACACTACGTATTGTTTATGCTAAATTATATAAAGCAGACGCACCTAAATTAGATGAGCCAGCTGAAAACCTTCGTAAATTTGAAGGTGTTTATGAATATCCTAAGTCTAAAGCAATTCGATTAGAACCTTTTAATATTGTTAGAATTCGTGGTTACTTCCCTAATGATTATGATGTGAATCAGGCGATTGCAAAAGAAGCCTCCGCTCAGGGTGCTTATGCATTTTATATTGACTCACGATCAGAACTTGGTAGTAATTTACAAGTCGCTGCGTATTTATTTAAAAAAGATGCACCAGAACGAAAATTACAACCTGAAAATGCTATTCCATATGATTCCGAAGCTGGGCAACTGGCCTTAGCACAAGGTGGTGAAGCTGCAATGCAAGTTGAAAAACCGGGCTATTATTCACCATCAGCATTTAACGAAAAATTCTATGCCGAAAAATTCCACAATAAAGTTATTGATAAAACCACTAAACCTAGCAATGTCAGCACGGTGAGTGGTACATCAACAACAGAAGCGGCAACCGCAGATACAGCAAATACACCACAACGAGCAAGTCGTTACACTGTCACTCTTCCTGATGGACGTAAAATTCAAGAACTTAATGATGCAACTGCGGCGAAAATGGTTGCATATGATACCGTGAAGTTTAGAGGATATTATCCAACCGATCAAGAAATCTCGTATCAAGCGGGTAAACGTGCTATTGATGCTGGCGCTAAATATTATCATATTGCTCGCATCGCTCAGGATGCTAACGGACCAAATATTACAGTATTTGTCGATCTCTATCGATAATCACAGTATTGGGCGCATTGGCGCCCTACTTTTTCAACTACTCCTACCTTAATTTAAATCAGATTTGACAACACTCATATTTAAATTCAACACCATAAAAAGTTATATTATGGACAATAGCTTAAAAAAATTATAATTCCGATTTAACTAATTCAATCTGTTGCTTTACTCGTTTTGCAGAAATTGGGTACGGTGTACCTAGCTGCTGAGCGAAGAGATTAACTCTCAACTCTTCAATCATCCAACGTATATCTGTTACATTATCTTGCAATCTTTCATTTTCAGGCAAAGTAGTTAGCCAACTTTCATATTGATTTTTAACTTCTTCAATAATGTTCATGGCTTGCCTATCTTTATTTAGATTAACTGTTAATTTTTCGATACGTTTTTCGATTGCAGTTAAATAGCGATAGAGATCAGACAATTTTTTATAACCTGTTTTAGATACAAATCCTTTATAAACCAGCCCATCAATTTGTTGTTTTATATCTGATAGTGCAAAAGCTAAAGACAAATCAACACGCCCTTTTAGCTTTTTATTAATACTAAAATGCAAAGTTAAAATTGATTCAACTTGCTTGGCAATATGATAAACGTATTCATTCACATTAGCTTTGGTATAATTCAATAATTGCTGGTATTGTTCTTGGTTTTGAACAAATTGATTATTTTTGTCTATCAACTCATCAATTGCACAAGCAATACAATCATCAATTAAACTTAATACAGTGCCAAACGAATTAAAATAAAGACCTAACTTAGACTTATTGGGTAATTTTTCATGTAAATATTTTATTGGTGAGGGAATATTTAACAGCAATAAACGTCTTAGTCCCAATTTACTTAATCGTTGTTGTTCTTCATAACTATCAACCAGATTTATACTTACCGATGTCTGATTATCAATGATTGCAGGATAAGCTTTAATCGTATAATTTTTTTGTTGTTCCTCATAAATAGTGGGTAGTGAACCAAAATTCCAATCGATAATATTCTTTTTTTCTATTGAATCAGTTTTTTTAGTATTTATATTCGATAGAGCATGCTGTATTTGTGCTTTAAGTTGTTCTTTAAGGTGAACCAAATCTTTACCTGTTGCTAATTCTTTATTATTGATATCAATAATAGCAAAAGTCATTTTTAAATAATCAGGAACTTGATTTAACTGCCAGTCTTCATTGAGTATTGTTACACCTGTCATTTTTTTAAATTCATTTTGTAAACTTTCTAATAAAGGAATATCAGTTGAACTGACCCTACTTAAGAACGCTTCGGCATAATTTGGTGCGGGAACCAGACTTTTACGTAGTGATTTGGGTAATGACTTGATTAATGCTATAACCAATTCTTTCCTAAACCCTGGCACTTGCCATTCAAATCCTCTATTTTTAATTTGATTAAGTGCATCGATAGGAATTTTAACTGTGACACCGTCACGTTTGTTACCAATATCAAAATGATAACTTAATGGTAATTTGAAGTTGCCCTGTTGCCAAAAATCAGGAAACTCATTAAGGTTAACTTGTTGAGCACTATGATTGATCAACATATTTTTTTCAAAATTCAGCAAATCCGGATCTGACTTTTGTTTTTGTTTCCACCATGAATCAAAATGCTTGGCCGAAATAACAGATTGATCAATTCTATGATTATAAAAATCAAATAATTCTTGATCATCAATTAAAATATCTTGACGACGTGACTTATGTTCTAAATCTTCGACTTCTTTGATCAGCTTTTGGTTTTGTATAAAAAATCGATAACTTGTTTGCCAATCGCCTTCTACCAGTGCATGCCTAATAAATAAAGTTCGGCTTAAATCAGGATCGATTTTGCTATAGTTGATGACTCTATTGATTACAATTGGCAAACCAAATAATGTTGCCTTTTCATTAGCTATAGCAACCCCTTGTTTTTTCGACCATCTAGGCTCACTATAGCTATACTTAAGCAAATGTTTAGCTAAAGGCTCGATCCATTCAACATCGATTTTTGCCACTATCCTACCCCACAAACGACTGGTTTCGACAAGTTCGCTTGCAATACACCACTTAGGCTGATTTTTAAATAATGTTGAATTAGGAAACAAAGCAAATTTAATATTACGAGCACCTATATATTCGTGCTTTTCCAGTTCTTTCATACCAATATGTGATAGTAAGCCGCTTAATAATGCTAGATGTACAGAACGATAATCAGCAGGTTGACTATTTATTGGAAAAGCTAATTGCTTGATTGTTTGTCTAATTTGAGTATAGACATCTTGCCATTCTCGAATACGAAGGTAATTTAAATACTCTTTTTGACACAAGCGTCGAAATTGATTCCCTGAAAGTTGATTTTGCTGTTCATCAATATAATGCCATAAATTAATGAAAGAAATAAAATCCGATTGCTTATCGATAAAACGTCTATGTTTCTCATCGGACGCTTGCTGTTTATCTAAAGGTCGCTCTCTCGGATCTTGAATAGATAAGGCAGCAGTAATAATCATTATTTCTTTAATGCAACCAAATCGTCTTGCTTCAACCAACATTCTTGCTAATCTTGGATCAATTGGCAGTTGTGCCAACATTTTTCCTATTTCGGTCAAACGATATTGATGATGATGAGCCTCGATTGCACCGAGTTCCTCTAATAATCGAATCCCATCACGAATATATTTAGAGTCCGGTGCTTGAACAAATGGAAAGGCAGCGATATCACCCAATCCTAAGGACGTCATTTGCAAAATAACAGAGGCCAGATTAGTACGCAAAATTTCTGGTTCGGTAAATTCTGGGCGTGATAAAAAATCTTGTTCATCATATAAACGAATACATATCCCATCAGAGGTACGACCACAACGCCCTTTTCGTTGATTAGCGGATGCTTGCGAAATCGGCTCGATAGGTAAGCGTTGAACTTTAGTTCTATAACTATAACGGCTTATTCTTGCTAAACCCGGATCGATAACATACTTAATTCCAGGTAAAGTTAATGATGTTTCAGCCACATTGGTTGAAAGAATAATGCGTCGCTTAGTATGCGATTGGAAAATACGATTTTGTTCAGAAGCAGATAACCTAGCATACAACGGTAATATATCAGTATGACGTAAATTAAGTTTATTTAACGTATCGGCAAGATCACGAATCTCACGTTCACCTGTTAAAAACACCAAAATATCGCCATGACTTTCAGCAGACAGCTCATCAATTGCATCAACGATAGGTTGAAAATCACTACTACTTTCGTTGTCATTATCTGAATCACGACTTGCTACTTGAGGACGATATCTCACCTCAACAGGATATGTTCTTCCTGATACTTCAATAATTGGTGCACAATTAAAATGCTGAGAAAATCGCTCAACATCTATCGTTGCAGAAGTAATAATGACTTTTAAGTCAGGGCGTTTAGGTAATAATTGTTTTAAATAGCCAAGAATAAAATCGATATTTAAACTGCGTTCATGTGCTTCATCAATAATAATGGTGTCATAGTTTAATAGTAATTTATCTTGTTGTATTTCGGCCAGCAAAATACCATCAGTCATTAATTTGATTAAAGTATTATCACTAACATGATCTGAGAATCTAACTTTATAGCCGACTAATTGCCCTATTTCAGTGTTTAACTCTTCCGCAATACGATTAGCAACTGAACGAGCAGCTAATCGTCTAGGTTGAGTATGTCCAATAAACCCCTTGACACCTAAACCAAGCTCTAAGCAAATTTTTGGAATTTGTGTGGTTTTACCTGATCCTGTTTCACCTGCAATAATTACAACTTGATGATTTTTTATAGCTTGATAAATTGCCTGTTTTTTTTCAACAACAGGTAAATGTTGAGGATAACTAATTTGCTTGGGCAAAGATTGCAATTTAGTTTGGTAATGATCAACAGCTTGCAAAATAGCAGCATCAATTTTTAATGAATCAGCTTTGGTGCGTGACAGTTTTATTATTTTTTGTTTATCACTTAAAGTCGTTGATTCTAGAAGTTTGAATTGTTGTTGAGATAACATAAAGTGTCAAGTATATTAGTAAACAATTATAATTGTGTCATTATAGCAAAATTTACTTATTATTAGGAGTTGGTATGAAAAAAACGATTGGCTATCTCTCTTTGCTCACAGCTTTGTTTACTTTATCTGGATGTGGGGAGTCAGGCAAAATTAAAGATACAGATTTAATGCATCATCATTTTGTGTTGATTAAAGCTAATGGTCAAGATGTTGCTTTAGATAAACAAGCCGACTTAGAATTTGGTGAAAAGATGACGATAACAGGGAAAATGTGCAACCAATTTTCTGGTCAGGTTACGTTAAAAAATGATGAAATTAAAGGTGTTGGCGTTGCTATGACAAAAATGCTTTGTAATGATGACCAACTAGATAAGTTGGATATTGTGATAGATCAACTAATTACTAATGGTGCGAAAGTTGAATTGACAAATAATCAACTTATTTTGAAAAATAAAGATAACGAACTTATCTATCAAGTCAAAGAATTGATGTGACACAACCCCTTTAGTTTACCTTAAAACACTTGACCTATTTAATTTTACATGATGTTTTAAGGTAACTAAGTTGTACAAAGATAAGACACATATCACGATAAAAAGCTTTATTTTAACGATAGTTAAGAATATAATGACCACAGTTTTTTAAGGGTCACACTTTGATGAAAATAATCAATTCTTCAAATAATTTATTTAAATTGAGTAACCATATTGCAGTTACCCATTTCCCTTTACCTATCATTCCCATCAATGTACTGACATTGATTTTTTTTTGTTTAAAAACAGTTTATTTAAAATTTTAACTTCAACCTTAACAACTAGTAGATAATATTATGAAAAAGACAAAAATTGTTTGCACCATTGGTCCTAAATCTGAATCAAAAGAGATGTTAGCAAAATTATTAAAAGCAGGCATGAATGTTATGCGTTTAAACTTCTCTCATGGTGATTATGAAGAGCATGGTAATCGAATCAAAAATTTACGAGAAGTAATGCAAGAAACAGGTTTAAAAGCCGCTATCATGCTAGATACCAAAGGTCCAGAAATTCGTACCATTAAATTAGAAGGTGGTAATGATGTTTCACTTGTGGCGGGTCAAACTTTTACCTTCACCACTGATGAGACCGTCATTGGTAATGCAGAGCGTGTAGCCGTAACTTATAAAGGCTTTGCACATGACTTGAAACCAGGTAATCGCGTTTTAGTCGATGATGGCTTAATTGCCATGGATGTAAAAGAAATTAAAGGAAACGAAGTTATTTGTACTGTTTTGAATAATGGTGATTTAGGTGAAAACAAAGGTATTAATTTACCAGGCGTTTCTATTAAATTACCTGCTCTAGCCGAAAAAGACAAAAATGACCTTATTTTTGGTTGTGAGCAAGGTGTTGACTTTATTGCAGCTTCATTCATTCGTAAGCGTTCTGATGTAGAAGATATTAGAGCTCACTTAAAAACTCATGGTGGAGAAGATATTAAAATTATCTCTAAAATTGAAAACCAAGAAGGGTTAGATAATTTTGATGAAATTTTAGAAGCTTCCGATGGTATCATGGTTGCACGTGGTGACTTAGGTGTTGAAATCGCTGTTGAAGAAGTTATTTTCGCCCAAAAAATGATGATTAAAAAATGTAATAGAGCATCAAAACCTGTAATCACTGCAACACAAATGCTTGATTCAATGATCAAAAATCCTCGCCCTACTCGTGCTGAAGCGGGTGATGTCGCAAATGCAATTATTGATGGAACTGATGCGGTAATGCTATCTGGTGAAAGTGCTAAAGGTAAATACCCATTAGAAACCGTCAACGTCATGGCAACTATTTGTAAACGTACCGATGGCACGATTCCTGCTTCGTTAGAATTAACTGCTAAAGAAGAAAAATTACGTATTACAGCAGCTGTATGTTGTGGTGCGGTTGAAATTGCAGAGCGTCTAAATGTACCATTAATCGTTGTGGCAACACGTAGTGGTAAATCAGCACGTGAAGTTCGTCATTATTTCCCTAGAGCACGTATTTTAGCACTGTCTTCTAGCCAAAAAACAGTGAATCAATTAGCCCTATCGAAAGGTGTTGAACCAATCTTAATTGATACAATTAATTCTACTGATGATTTCTACCGTTTAGGTAAAGAAATGGCAGTAAAAGTTTGCGGTTTACAGCAAGGTGATACTATTGTCATGGTATCAGGTGCATTGGTACCAAGTGGAACAACTAATACGACTTCTGTACATCGTATTTAATCCACTTAAAGGTTATCAACTTAATTATAAAAAGCTAGCTAGATGCTAGCTTTTTTTTTATCTTAAGTTATCCTGTTATCATTAAAATTAATAAATTGTAAGAGATAAAAAATGCCAGAAGAGAAAGTATATACACCTAAAGAACTGAGTTGGTTATCCTTTAATCAACGAGTCTTACAAGAAGCAGCGGATAAAAACAATCCCCTGATTGAAAGAATTCGATTTTTAGGCATATATTCGAGTAATCTTGATGAATTTTATAAAGTACAATTTGCTAATTTAAAAAAATATGTGTTAATTGAACAAGAACAAGCCCAAACCTCATCCAACGCAAAACAGTTGTTACGACAAGTTAATCAAAAAGTGATTCAATTAGAACAACAGTTCGATCAGCTCTATAATGAATTATTACTTGAAATGGCAAGAAATCAGATCTTTTTGATTAATGAAAGGCAATTAACCTCATATCAAGAAAATTGGATAAAAAATTATTATAAACAGAATTTACGTCAGTACATTACGCCAATTTTGTTAGATAGTCATACTGAATTAATTCAATTTTTAAAAGACGATCATGCTTATTTAGCGGTTGAAATTATTTGTGAAACTAGCATAAGTTATGCGTTACTCGAATTACCGACAGACAATGTGTCACGTTTTGTTTTACTTCCGTCCGAAGTTTCAACCAAAAATAAATCAATCATATTTTTAGATAACATTTTACGTTATTGCTTATCTGAAATTTTTAAAGTATTTTTTGATGCCAAGGAACTTAATGCTTACTCAATCAATATTAATCGTGATGCCGAGTATGAATTGAATACTGAATTAGATAGCTTACTTGAGCTCATGTCACAAGGATTAAAGCAACGTTTAACCGCTCAACCAGTGCGATTTACTTATCAAAAAGACATGCCTAAAGCACTATTTGAATTATTGATAAATAAATTAAGATTAACTGAACAAGATGCAATGCCTGGTGGACGTTACCCTAATTTTAAGGATTTAGTCAAATTTCCAGATCTTGGCGTAAAAAATTTGTTGAATAAACGATTGCCAAGCCTTGCATATAATCGATTTAAAAAATTCAGAAATGCTTTTGCTGCTATCAAAGACCGCGATGTTCTACTTTACTACCCTTATTATTCATTTGGCCATGTACTTGAAATTATGCGTCAAGCTTCTTTTGATCCAGCAGTAACACATATTCGAATGAATATTTATCGCGTAGCGAAAGATTCTCGTTTTATTCATGCAGCAATTAATGCAGCTAACAATGGTAAGAAAGTCACAGTAGTTGTTGAGTTACAAGCACGTTTTGATGAAGAAGCAAACATTAAATGGGCTAAAAGATTAATTAGTAGTGGAATTAAAGTTATTTATTCACAACCAAAATTAAAAATTCATGCGAAATTATTTTTAATTGATCGTAAAGAAAATGACGAAATTGTTCGATATGCCCATATTGGCTCTGGTAATTTTAATGAAAGAACGGCTAGAATTTATACTGATTTTTCACTACTTACCGCCGATCCCGCTATAACAGATGAAGTGAGAAAAGTTTTCAATTTTATTGAAAATCCATTTAAACCCGTCTCTTTCAATTATCTGCTTGTTTCGCCTCAAAACACACGCTTGCGATTCCATGAATTTATTGAACGAGAAATCAATCATGCAAAATCAGGAAAAAATGCTGCTATTTATCTAAAACTTAATGCAATAACCGATAAAGAGATGATCGATGCACTTTACCGTGCTTCATGTGCGGGAGTCAAAATTAGGATGATCGTACGTGGAACTTGCGTTTTAGTTCCACAAATTGCAAATCTCAGTGAAAATATTTATGTAACAAGTATTGTGGATCAGTTTTTAGAACATGCTCGGGTTTATATCTTTGAAAATGAGGGTAAAAAAGATACATTCATCTCTTCTGCTGACTGGATGCCAAGAAATCTGGATAACCGTATAGAAGTCGGCGTTAAAATTTTCGATCCGATTTTAAGATCAACTATCCACGATATTTTTAATATTCAATGTAATGATAATGTTAAAGCCCGTGTAATTGATAAAGATAATATGAATAATTATGTACAACGAGGCAATAAGAAAAAAATTAGAGCTCAACATGCAATTTATGATTATTTAAAACAATTAGAAACACATGAATAAGGAATTCAAACAGTGAATAAATTCAATGAATATGCGGTTCTTGACCTGGGGTCAAATAGTTTTCATATGGTTATTGCGCGCTGTATTGATGGTGCTACTCAAATTATTTATAAAAATAAAAAAAATATTCATTTAGCGACAGGCTTAAATGATAAAAATGAGCTAAGTGAATCAAGTATTAGTCGTGGTGTGGAATGCCTTGCTTTATTTGCAGAACGGTTAAATGGTTTTCCCGTTGAAAACGTGAGAATTGTTGCCACACATACGTTACGTATTGCTAAAAATAGACAAAAGTTTTTAACTGCGGCAGCCAAAGTTTTACCCTATCCTGTTGAAATTATCTCTGGTCAAGAAGAAGCGCGTTTGATTTATTTAGGCGCCATGAGCTCTGAATCTACCTCTGAATTTGATACTAAATTTGTTATTGATATTGGTGGAGGATCGACAGAGATCGCTATTGGTAAAGGCAATGATCTAAAACCCTCGATAGTAGCCAGTCGTCCTATGGGATGTGTTACTTATACTAAACAATTTTTTCCAGATAAGATAATTGATAAAACTTCATTTCAACGAGCAAAACTCGCAGCAACGCAGCAAATTGAAAATATTATAAATACGATAAAAAAACAAAATATCAGTGTCGCTTTTGGTACATCAGGTACAATTAAAAGCATATATAAAATATTACTTGATATTGGTGTTAGCGACGGAATTATCACACCAAAACGTTTGGACGACTTAGTTAGCTATGTCCTAGAATTTAAATCTTTTCAAGATATCGATTTTCCTTCCCTTTCAGATGAACGAAAAAAAGTGTTTGTCAGTGGTTTAGCAATATTTAGCGGTATTTTTGATGCGCTAGAATTACAAGCATTGCACTATTGTCCTTTTGCACTACGTGAAGGTGTTTTATATGAGCTAATTGATGGCCCCAATTATCGTGATATTAGAGAAACGACAGCAGAATCACTATCGCAACACTATAATATTGATGAGCGTCATGCAAAACAAATTGTAAAAACGTCAAAACATCTGTTTTCACAATGGAAAAAGCAAGCCTTAATGACTATACCTACCAATGTTGAAGCAATTTTATATTGGGCGGCACAGTTGCACGAAGTTGGATTAAAAATTAATTTCTCTTCGATCCATAAACATTCAAGTTATATACTGCAAAATAGCAATCTACCTGGATTTAATGAAGAACAGCAATTACTATTATCGACGCTGGTGCGCTACCACAGAAAGTCAATTAATATTGATGATTTACCTTATTTTAGCCTTTTTGAATATAAACATATTGTATCATTGTTACAAATTTTAAGACTTTCGATTCTAATTAATAATCAACGCAATAATGATCTTAATGTAGAGGCTTTTCGTTTAAAGCTTATAAAAGATAAGCTAACCCATATCATCTTAGAAGTTGATCAACAATTCATTGAAAATAATAAGCTTATATTACTTGATTTAGAACAAGAGCAAAAATATTGGAAATCGGTTAATGATTGGCATTTATCTATTGAAACGTTTTAAAAAATAAACCCTGTTACTTACCGCCAGATATGACTGGCGGTAACAATATAACGTGATTAACCTAATCCAATTATCTTCCACCATAAAATACCAATGGTAAAGACAATAATTAAATTCACAACACTACATATAAAGCCAACTTTCCACCATGTTTTTACTGGGACAAAACCTTCAGCAAAGAGTAATGGATTTCTAGCATTTGCAAATTGTGTGATTGAACCAAAGTAATTAGTACAAATCACAAGAGCAAAAATAGCTATCATTTGTGGTACGCCCAGTGCAATAGCAACCGATAGAAAAACAGGGAATAAGGCTGCAATATGTGCATTTCCACTTGCAAAAAAGTAGTGTAAATAAACATAAGCCACACATAAAATGATTATCACAAATACCCAGCTACTATCACCTAAATGACCTTTTACTGCATTACCAATGGTGTCACCTAACCACTTAGTTACACCAAGTTTATTAACTTGGCCGGCCATCATCAATAATGCCGCAAACCAAATTAAAGTATCCCATGCTGCTTTCTCTCCTTTTATATCATCCCAACTAAGTACACCGGATAAAATCAAAATAGACAAGCCGATAAATGCAGTCGTTGTTGAATCAATACCAAAATTACTGCCAAAAATCCAAAGGCATAATAGTAATATAACAGTACAGCCCATGATAATTTCTTTTTTTGAAACCGCACCCATTTTTTTTAGTTCTTCAACAGCTAAGGTTGGCGCCTCTGGCGTTTTTTTCAGTTCAGGGTTAGTTAAAAAATAGATAACTAATGGAATAACAATAAACGAAACTAAACAAGGTACAATCGCGGCTACAAACCATTGTCCCCATCCTAAAGTGATACCTAGTGACGTTGTCACTAATTTAGCTGCCAACAAATTTCCCGTAAAAGCTGTTAAAAACATAGCAGAAGTGATGTCGTTAACATGGCTAATAGTTAACATCAAAAAAGTACCAATGCGGTTTCTTGATTCATCTTTTGGGTTAGAATTAAAATTAATTGCCAATGCTTCAGCTATTGGATATATAACGCCTCCTGCTCTAGCCGTCGTACTTGGAATAGCCGGCGCTAAAGCCATATCTGTTACCGATAAACCATACGCTAAACCAAGTGTATTTTTACCTAAAATTTTAACAAGATAGTAAGCAATGCGTCTACTCAGTCCAGTTTTAATAAATCCACGCGCAATCATAAAAGCAATAACAATAAGCCAAATTAGGCTACTATTTAATTCACTTAACGATATTTTTATCGATTCTGCCGCAGACATAGCCCCTGAAGGTCTTAATACTGCAAAAACCGTAATGGCCAATAAACCAATGGCACCTATAGGCATAATTTCAGCAACAATACAGGCAATGGTTGCGACAAAAATAATACTTGTTCGCCACCCTTCTATACTAATACCTTGCGGGGGGGATACCAATAACCATAATACTGCTGATAGCGCAGCAATAATTATCAAAGGTAACCATTTTACTGGCGGCTTATTTATTGTATTCATGGGATTTTTCCTTTTTTAATTTTAAAATTTCATGATCTAATTCTTAATAAACATTAAATTCAGCATTCAATAATCATTTCAATTAAGGCATTAACGCATTACATATTGATGATTCGTTAGTTCGAAAGCAAAATTATGGGGATTAGCTAACTTTATCGTTTTATTTTTTAATAAAAAAATTGCTGATAAATTGCGGTGTTTTTGTAAATATTCATTAGCACGCTCATAGCCTAATCCATATAAAAGCGTTGAAAATAAATCCCCTTCAAGGGACGTATCAGAAATGATTGTGATACTTTCTAATTCGTTATTCAAAGGATACCCCGTTGAAGAATCCAGAATATGATGATAGAGAGTATCTTTGTGTACAAAATAGCGTTCATATATACCTGAGGTTACAACAGATTTGTTTATTACTTTCAGAAAACCGACTAATTCATTATTGTTGGAGAAAGGTTTTCTTAATCCTATATGCCAAAAACCCTCGGCATTTGCTGGTGATTGATTTAAAGCCACAACATTGCCGCCTAAATTGATAATCGCTTGATTGATTCCATTTTGTAGCAAAATGGCTTTTACAATATCGGCAATATAGCCTTTTGCGATAGCGCCCATATCAATTTCCATGCCTTTTTTTTTCAAAAAAACTGTTTGATCTTCAACATTGAGTTCAATATCTTGTGGATCGATTAATAAGCGTTTTTCGTCAATTTGTTGTTGGCTGGGTGGAAATCTGCCATTAAATCCTATTTTCCATAACTTAACTAATGGCCCAATAGCGACATTAAAACAGCTACCAGGCATTAAACTGACATCTTTAGCTTGTGCAATTAAGGAAAAAATACTATGACTCACTTTAACAGGTTGTTGACCCGCAGCCAAATTAATAGACATCACCTCAGATATAGAGCGATTAACGGTTAACTTACTTTCAAGCATTTTTATTAATTCAAATATTTTATAAGCAACGATTTCATTAGGTTCACAGAGTATTAATGAAACTCTTGTTCCTAATAAATTTTGCACATATTCATAGCTTGAATTAACCATGCTAAATATACCCTAAGTATAAAAACAATCACTGATGAATATAATCTGTTGCTATTTTTCCAGCTTGCATACCAAATATGATAATATCAGCAACAGCATTTCCACCTATTCGATTCGCTCCGTGTACGCCACCAACAACCTCACCAGCAGCAAATACACCATCGATAACGTGATGTTCGACATCTAATACCTGCGTTTGGGTATTTATCGTTACGCCCCCCATGGTATGATGTACACCGGGTGCAATTTTTATTGCATAAAATGGCGCAGTATTAATAGGATGACGCATACCTGTTGTTCGTCCAAAATCTTCATCGTGTTGATTTGAAACAAATTGATTATAACGTTCAATGGTTTTAGTTAATGAATCAACATTAATTGATAATTTTTGAGCTAATTCATTAATGGTGCTAGCTTGAATAACCAAATCATGCGATACATATTCTTCAACAGACTTGTTTTCATCACGCACTTTTTGATCAAATAAAATATAAGCATAGTGTTGAGGCAAATTGATGATCTCGGCAGACACTTTATCTCGTGTATCCAATTCATTAACAAAACGCTCACCATTTTGTGATACTAAAATTGCACCGCCACCTCGAATAGATTCTGAAATAAGATAAGATGTTGTTTGTTCAACAGTTGGATGAATTTGGATTTCTTTCATATCCACTGTCCCTGCACCAAGTTTTTCTAAAATCATAATTCCTGAACCGGTAGCACCTTTATGGTTAGTTGTCACAAATCCTTTAAGATCTGGACGATATTTTTCGACCATTTCACGATTTGCACTAAAGCCACCCGTTGCAATTATTACCGCTTTAGCTTTTATGGTTTGAATAGTTCCATCGTCATCAACAGCTTTAATACCCTTCACTTTATTATTTTCGGTAATAATCTCAGTTACATTCGTGTCTAATAAAACTTCAATGCCTCGTTTGTTAATGTTCTTAACTAAACCACTAATCAAAAATCCTCCTACAGCGGCCCCACTCTCAGGTCGATGGGTACGATCAACACTCATGCCACCAGTTGTTGTAATACCACTAAGTTCAATACCATTATTACCCAACCAATCAATAGCTTCAGGTGCATTTTCAACAAAATAGTGCAATAATTCTGGGTTATTTTTATTTTTACCGCCAATCATCGTCTCTTTATAAAAAAGTTCTTTACTATCGACAATACCTTTTAGTTTTTGGAACTTAGTTTCTGCCGCATTCATTCCGGCTGAAGCTTTATTGGTATTACCACCAATAACAGACATTTTTTCAACAATCACAACATTTGCGCCTAAATCATGAGCTCGAATAGCTGCTGCAAGTCCTGCTCCACCACTACCAACGACAACAATATCATAAGCTTTATCATTTGGATCACCGCCTTCAGCCACTATCGCAGCTTTATTGGATTTAGCCATAGCTTTGGTTACCGCTTTTTTAAATGCTTCACATTGCGATGTTGCGCCAGAAATAGCATCGACAAAAGGACTATTGGCTTCAATGATGCGATGTTTAATTTCGGAAAAATGAGTTAAAACTTCATTATCAAACTCATTAGCATTAACTAATTGCATATCTTTGATAAAATCTTTGGCCAATTCTACATTAATGACAAATTCATATGATTCATCGTTAACTTTCTCTTGGTAATCACCTGGTTTAAATTTTTTTACACTTAAATTAACATCTCGAATTAAACTTTCAACCAAAGAGAAATGCCATAAAGGCTCTGGAATCTTAAGCGCTTCTCGCTTATCACTGTTGATAACTAGCTCAAGTTTTTCACCTTTTTCAATTCTGCTTACCCAATCAGGATATGCAATACAAGCTCGTCCAACTGCAACTAAATCATAACCGTTTTCTAACGCGGCATCGACATCGGTTTGATTTACTACGTTTCCCACACCTACAACAGGAATTTTTGCTAATGTTTTAGAACGCATTGCAACATATTTTCGAATTAATGGTGTAGGATCTTGGGTATCGACAATAGACGGTCTAAGAATTGCTCCCATTGAAAAATGAATGTAATCCAATCCTTTTTCAGCCAATTTCTCAAGTAGATACATCGTGTCATCAAAACGAATGCCAGGAACTTCTAATTCTTCAGGTGAAAAACGATAACCAATAATGAAATTAGAATTTGCGTATTGTTTAACCATGCTATGAGTAATATCTAAAATGGCTAAAGGAAATCTTGTTCGATTATCACGGCTTCCACCCCATTTATCATTTCGTTGATTTGAATTAGGTGAATAAAACTGTTGTATTAAATAAGTATTAGCACCATGGATTTCTACACCATCAAATCCAGCCTGAATAGCACGCCGCACAGCTTGACCAAACTTATCAATCATATGCTCAACTTCATCACCTGTTAATTCAATTGGGGTTACAGCACCAGGTCTTGGCGCGGCAACGGCACTCGGACCGACAGGAAGCTGACCACCGATTAATTTAGGTTCGACCATTCGACCGCCATGATAAACCTGTATAATAGCTTTCGATCCTTTGGATTTGATCGCCTCAGCTATTTTGGCTAATCCTTCAATTTTATCGTCACTATCTAAACCAATAGCACCAGGAAAAGCCAAACCTTTATCATCAACAAAACCACATTCAACAATAATAGTGCCTATATCACCCGATCTAGCTTGATAATATTCAATTAAATCATGCGTTACTGATCCTTCATGAAAACCTGAACAAGTAGTCATTGGTGCCATCATTATGCGATTTTTTAATTCAACACCATTGGGTAAAATGAATGGTTTAAAAGTATTTTCGTTTCTCATCGTTAGTTACCTAATAATTACTTAAATTGATTTGTTACTGGTAATAATACCATTGCTGATAACTGTTCTCCAATTACAATGGCCTGATCAGTTAGGTTAGTATCATTTTTGCGACAAAAATTATTCAATTTTATTAATGGATTATAAAAGCTTACCATTCAGAATAATTAGAAATTGCTTTTTTTTGACAGTTAAATAGTTAGCGTAGTGTATGTAATTTAATTATTTGTCTCAAAAAAAACACTATAACTATTTCATTTACTTAGATATTTTTTATTATTTTTGGCTTGTGCTTTATTTTAATTCAGCTACAATGCCGAACAACTCATATAAAAAGGAATGTATAAATGTTAGTGGTCCAGATACCCAAACAGAACGAAAAACTAAATCTTCATTCTTTTTTATTTACAATTATTAATCCTCCTTTATGGAGGATTTTTTATTTTAAGCATCTCTCAAATTTATTTTCCTCAACCATTATAAACCAAATTGATTTTAAGAAAACACATAAATAGGAGCTGATATGACCGCCTTAATCCCTTTTTATAATCCGAACATCAGTTATGAAGATAATTATGCTCAAGGACCTTTTGGACTTTTTGCTGAATTAGACAAAGCAGAACAAGTGCCGACTAAACAAACTAAATTTTTAAATGTTAATGTTAATCTACCTTTTGGTCAGCCTGCTGGACCTTTATTAAATGCTAACTATATTAAAGCCGCTTTTGCTTATGGATTCGATTTATGTGTATATAAAACGGTCAGAACAAAATTCCATAAATGCCATCCTCTACCAAATGTTTTATCTGTACATCCTAAAGGAAAATTATCAAGCAATCTTGATACTGTTTTAGCTGATACTAATTATCAACAACCTTTATCGATTACTAACTCCTTTGGTGTTCCCTCTTTTGCACCAGATATTTGGCAACCTGACATGGCTGATGCGGTAAATTCAGCGGGACAAGGTCAATGCGTTATTGGTAGTTTTCAAGGTACACAAGGCCAAGGTGAAATCGAAAAAGATTATGCTTTAGCTGCAAAACTAGTAAGAGAAACCAATGCACCAATACTTGAAGCAAACTTAAGTTGCCCAAATGAAGGGGCAAGTAAATTATTGTGCTTTGATGTTGATAGAGTTGAGCGTATCGTTAATGAAATTAAAACAGCAGTACCAGATCGCCCACTTATTTTAAAATTAGCCTACTTCCCTGATGATGAAAGAATTATTTCTTTATTAACGCGTATTGGTTCTATTATCGACGGTTTAAGTACAATTAACACGCTATCAGCTAAACCGGTTGATGCCAAAGGGCATCCTGCTTTAGGTGATAATCGAAAAGAAGGTGGAATATGTGGTGATGCGATTCGTTGGGCTGGTTTAGATATGGTGAGTCGTTTAGCTAAATATCGTAAACAGATGGATTTAAAATTCAGCATCATTGGCGTTGGTGGGGTTAGCAATAGTGAACATTATAATGAGTTGTTAAACGTTGGAGCTGATGCAGTAATGAGTGCTACAGGTGCTATGTGGAATCCTTTATTAGCAATCGAAATTAAAAAGAGCCTGCAAAAATAACCATTAATTTATATATTGTTACAGGGTAACTTGCCCTGTAATTTATTTGCTTTTTGTAAACACTCAGCTTAGCTATTACTTCTTCTTAAAATAATAATAACCAAAAACAAGGTGAGCTAAAAAGACTATCGCTAAGATAATTCTGACATGTAATGAATTAAAAATAATAAATGGTATGAGCAAAACGATAAATACCATTATTAACATTTTGAGTAGGCTTGATTTAGTGACTTGCTTTTCAATAAGCATCTTTTGGATATAAATTTGATAATAACGACTTTTAGTAAAATAGTGATAAAGACGCTCAGAACTATTAAGCCATAAATAGGCAGTTAATAAATAAAAAGGTACTGTTGGTAGAAGAGGAACAAAAATTCCAACTGTCCCTAACGCAAAAGTAATTCCACCACCGATGATAAATAACCATTTTTTTAACATTGAAATATAGCTCTATTTCGACTTAATATTGATTAATAGAATGGATAATAAGTAGATATAGTATAATCAGATAATAAATAAGGACCAAAACAAGATTGAATTGGCGGAACGGACGGGGCTCGAACCCGCGACCCCCTGCGTGACAGGCAGGTATTCTAACCAACTGAACTACCGCTCCGCTTTTTAGCTGTCTTTAATGCTACAACATTAAAGTAGGCGTGATGTTAAAGATAAATTTCATTTTCGTCAATAATAATTTGCAAATTAATGTTTAATTGCATATAAAACCATCATTATTGCGAGTTCCATAACGCCCCACCACTTTTTTTGTCAATTTTTTCTAAAATAGCTTTATGTTGGCCAAGCTCATCATCAGACGCTTTAATCACTTTTAAACGATTACCATTACGATCTATTTTCTTAACAGCATTAGCATCAGTAGAAGATGAAAGATGATCATCACTACTAAATGATAAGGTGGTTTGCCCCCCTGTCATTGCAAGATAGACTTCTGCTAAAATCTCGGCATCAAGTAAAGCTCCGTGCAGTGTTCTATGAGAATTATCAATTTGATAACGTTCACAAAGCACATCTAAATTATTACGTTTTCCCGGAAACAAACGTCTTGCCATTGCTAAGGTATCGGTAATAATACAATGTTCTGCTGTTTTGAAATTTAAACCACAAAGGCGAAATTCGTAATCCATAAAGCCAACATCAAACGAAGCATTATGAATAACTAACTCAGCACCATCTATAAACTTGATAAAATCATGAGCAATATTTTTAAATATAGGTTTGTCTTTTACAAATTCATCACTAATACCATGAACTTTGAAGGCTTCTTCATCAATTAAACGTTCGGGATTAATATAGACATGAAAATGATTACCTGTTAATCGTCGATTAACAATTTCAACGGCACCAATTTCAATAATCTTATGTCCTTCATAATGGTTATTGCCTTCTTGATTCATACCAGTGGTTTCTGTATCTAATACAATTTGGCGATTACAATTAGTTATCACGTTATTCTCTTTTTGTTTATCAGTAATTGGGGAATGATCAAAATAATGGTATAGTTTAGCACTAAACGCTTCTAATGTTGATACCCAATAGTTTTAGGTGGTTAAACCATTTATAGTAACAAACACTCATTTTTGCTTTATCTTTAGCAGATAGATAACAATTAATATCATTTTAAAAAGATTATTAACATGCTCAAAAAAATAGAAATTTATACTGATGGTTCTTGCTTAGGCAACCCTGGCCCTGGTGGTTATGCCGCAATTTTAAAATATAAACAAACAGAAAAAACCCTATCAAAAGGTTTTTATAAAACAACAAATAACCGTATGGAATTACTTGCAGCAATTGTTGCCTTAGAAGAGCTAAAACAACCTTGTTTAATAGAATTATATTCAGACAGTCAATATTTGCGTAACGGCATTTTAAACTGGATCCATACTTGGAAAAAAAATGGTTGGAAAACAGCTAATAAAAAACCAGTAAAAAATGTAGATCTTTGGACTCGACTAGATTCACTTGTTCAAACGCATAAAATTGAATGGATTTGGGTAAAAGGTCATGCTGGGCATGTTGAAAATGAACGTTGTGATGTGATTGCAAAAACTATGGCTGAAAATCCAACTATGCATGACACACTATTTGAACAATCTGCTGGTGACTAAGTGTTATTTAACTAAAAATATAGTGATAATATTTAATCAATTTTGTTGAAAGGAGTTAGGTCAAATGTTTCAATTGCATATTATTCCGGCATTAGCAGATAACTATATCTGGTTGCTTGAAAATGCCCATAGGCAAGTGATTATAGTTGATCCGGGTGATGGCAAACCTGTTATTAACTATCTAAACCAGCACCAACTCTCCCCTCTTGCAATTTTACTCACCCATCACCATATTGATCACCTTGGTGGTGTTAAATTACTGCAAGACTATTATGCTGATATAGCCATTTATGGGCCAAGTGAGATTAATTTACCTTTAATATCACTATCTAATAAGCACACAATTACCATTGCTGATTTTAAATTTGATATATTACAAGTACCAGGCCATACTTTAGGGCATTTAGCCTATTACTGTGCGCCTTATCTTTTTTGTGGTGATACGTTATTTTCGGCCGGATGTGGACGAGTTTTCGAGCAGCATTATCAGCAAATGTTAGATTCACTCAATAAATTAAAAAAGTTACCGGATAACACATTAATTTGTGCAGGTCATGAGTATACTTTATCGAATTTAAAATTCGCCAAACACATGGTACCGGAAGACAAAAATATTACGCAATATTTAAATTATATTTCAAATAAAACAATAACTTTACCTTCAACATTGTTGAATGAAAGACAAATTAATTTATTTTTGAGATGTAATGAAAAAAACTTACAAAGTAAATTCAATTTTAACAATGAGTTAGAATTGTTTACTTTTTTTAGGAGCCAAAAAGACAATTTTTAGGTATAATACTCAACTTAAATTCATGTTAAAACTTGTAAACTAATGAAAAAGTTAATAATTTTTACTGTGTTATGTTCTTTTTTAGGTGCATGTCAAAATCACGGAGCTCGCTATAATAGCACTTATAAAAAGCACAACTCTAAATCAATAATGACAACGAGTATCAAAAGTGGTGGTGTAAATTACTCATCAGTGACTCAAAATCCTTGGCAATTTATGTTAGCGCAAATTAATGTTAATGTGCCAGAAAATAGTCGAATTAAAGCCGAAAGAGAACGTCTATTACGAAATCCGCAAGGATTTGAAACTATCGCACTACGTTCTGAACCTTATGTATACTATATTATCAACCAGTTACGTAAAAATAATTTACCGGTTGAGTTGGCATTAATTCCTTTAATTGAAAGTTCATACGATCCAATGGCAACATCCCCTGCTCAAGCTGCGGGATTATGGCAATTTGTACCGATTACAGCCAAAGAATATGGATTAAAGCAAAGCAATTACTTTGATGGTCGCCGTGATTTGATTGCATCAACTAATTCAGCTATATCACTATTACAAAACCTTAATAGCAAATTTAATGGCGATTGGTTATTAACTCTTGCTGCTTATAATGCGGGTGAAGGTCGAGTTAGAAAAGCAATTGAAAAAAATCAAGCTAAAGGTTTACCAATCAATTATTGGTCTTTAGATTTACCTAGTGAAACCATGCACTATGTGCCTAAGATTTTAGCCATCATTGATATTGTAAAAAATAATCAACAATATGGTATTAAATTACCCGATTGTAATTATGAAAATTCTTTAGTGCGAATCGATATGTCTAAAAATATTTCATTGGCTAAAATTGCCCAATATACTGGGTTATCACTCAATGATTTAATGACATATAATGCTGGGTATGTACAACAAACGGTAAATGGTCCTTTCCATTTACTTGTTCCTTATGTTCATGCTGAAGATCTATTTAAAAAATTACAAGCAGAGAATTTGGTTGCAAATGAAATAACTGAACTATTACAAGACGTACCGCATGCCACAATGCCATTTGAAGTGAAATCTTCAACAATCAAGTATAGTTCAACAAATAATAGAACAGTTAATTCTATTTTAGGTAAAAATGGTAATAGCAGTAAAAAAATTACCTATCTTGTTAAAGCTGGTGATAATCTTTACTCAATCGCACAAAACTATCGTGTAAAAATTACCGATATACTTGAGTGGAATAAGTTAAAAAATTCGCGAGTAAAAGAAGGCGATATTTTAACCATTAACCTTGCTAATGCAAACCCAATCTAAAATTCACTAATAGAGGATTATGATCGGATGCAGTTGTACTAATAATTTCAGCTGCATCAAGTTGTAATCCTCGATAAAAAATAAAATCTAACGGTCTCCCCATAAATGTTTTTCGAATATCGATAGAAAAATTAACCGGTTTTAATCCTATAGAACGAATCAGATGATATAAAAGATTTAAACGTTGTCGACTCCACGCGTTAAAATCCCCAGCCAAAATGACCGGTCCATGATGTTCTTTAATACGATTTAATAAGATGAACATTTGTTGACGATAAACTTTTACCCCCAAACTAAAATTAATCGCATGTATATTGGCGACCAATAATTGTTCTAAAGAGTGCTCAATCGGGTAATAGGTAATTAATGCTGACTTGGGTACTCTAATTAACGGCTCTCTCTCTTTAAAAGATAATAAGGCAGAAGGTAAACTATCAGTTATGGTCATAACGCCTGCATAGATATCATTTAAACAATAAGCCGGCACATGATCAGCTATTTTATTATGCTTTGAAATAAAATTTAATAATTGTGGTGTGGTTTGGGCCTCTTGTAATAAGATCAGTTTGGTACTTTTTGCATATTGCTCCAAAATTTGAATACAATCCGCCCTTTTTTGCTTGAAAATATTCCAAACTAAAACTGAAAAAGAGTCTTGGTCAATCAAAGGTTGATTTACGATGATATGATGATTTGGTAAAATCAATTCAACATCATTATTTCCTTGATATCTTAATGTATAATCACGATTTTTAAACATACTAAACGGTCATTTTTGTTTCAAATAATCATCAAATGATAATGTATCACTTTGCTCTTTCTTTTGCTGTTTTTCAATAGATAAAACACGTTGTTGAACAAAATCACCATCGGTTAATAATGATAATGGTTCAGTTATAAGTTGTTTTTTATATTGAGTTGCAAGTACTAAACCAAATTCAGACGTACCTAAATCACTAATAGCCTGTAAGGTTCTTGCTGAAAGTGTTAGCTCTGGTTGATCAAACATCAATTCTAATCGTTCGCAAACTTTACGATATTGCTGTTGATCATCTTTATGATCTAAAACATCAGCAACGCGCAGTAAGTCTTTAAATAAATCATGACCAACTTTAGAAAGCGGTTCATGATAACTATCACACCCCATACCAATTTCAAGTCCAGGTTTTCGCCCTTCTATGACAACACGATTCCAGTTTAATTTTGCACATTCAAGCTCTTGGCTACTCATTTCTGGTGCGGGTGCTAAGGCACACCATATTAAAAATAGATCGATAAAACGAATTTGTTCTTCAGTAATACCGATTGGTGAGAATGGATTTACATCTAAGGCTCTAACTTCAATATATTCTATTCCACCACGTAATAAAGCATCTGATGGGGTTTCACCAGCCCTAGGTACACGTTTTGGTCGAATTGGCGCATAGAATTCATTCTCTATCTGTAATACATGATCATTCAATTGACGATAGTGACCGTCAACTTTGATACCTAATTTTGCAAATTCTGGGGATTTAGTTTGGGTAGCTCGTTTTAATCCTTCGGCATAGGTCTCAAGATGATTAAAAGTAATACCTAATTGTTTTTGAGCATTATTGGTATACCCTATATCACTCAATCTTAATGAGGTCGCATAAGGTAAATAGCAATTACCATTGGTTTGTTCAATAAACGCTTTGGCTTTTTTAGGATCTTGAATGAAAGAAGAACACATAGAGGGAGATGCACCAAACAAAAAAGGAATGACCCAACCAAAACGATAATAATTACGAATTAATCTAAAATAACCTTCAGAAATTACCGCTTTACCTTCTTCACTATTTTTAACACCATCACGAGCTTGCCAAAAAGCCATTGGTAATGAAAAATTATAATGCACGCCAGATATGGTTTGCATCATCGCGCCATAGCGATTTTTTAAACCTTCTCGATACGTTGTTTTGAAGCGTCCTTCATTTGATTTACCATATTGCGCTAAAATAATGTCATCTTCATTTGCGACAAAGCACGGCATGCTTAAAGGCCACATCATTTCATCACCAATACTAACACTAGCGTAACGATGTAAATCACGTAAAAACGTTAGCATATAATCGATGTTGGTATTAACTGGCGTAATAAATTCCAGCATCGATTCGGCAAAATCTGTTGTGATCCATGGATGAGTTAAAGCAGATCCAATTTTATTAGGGAATGGGGTCTTAGATAGTGTACCATCAGGTAAAATACGCAACGTCTCACGTTCAACACCACGTTGAATACCTTGTAAAATAGTATAATGTTTTTCTAACCAGTTAAGTGCTTTAGAAACATCAGGAATCATAGTTGACTGCTTCCTTAATCATATTTTAATTAATATCATATTAACACAATTTGCCTTATGCTAAATGCAATTTTAATATTATTAAAATCATTAAATAAGCTTTTATAGAGTTAATAGGCAAAAACAGTAACATTTATTAAGCAGAGCGCCGATTCCAATAATCAAACTGTTAATGTAAAGATGTTGATAGATAGAAAATATAATGCAACGTTATTATTTGATTATGAATTGAGTAGACTTTATTAGCCTACTCAATTTTAACTATTTTTAATACTGAATCTTGATTTTACTTTTATTGTTGTGCTTTTTGATTAGCAAGGTAGCTTTCATCAACTGGCGTTATCGCTTTGGTTTGATGATTGTAAATAAATGTTCGGCCAAAACCAATCACCACGCGACCCACTGTTGGTGTGATTTTGTATAAATTGAAATCATTCATTTCAGCCAACATATAAACCATTTTACTAACTCGCTTAGCCAAATTATCAATAATTTGTTCAAACACCTCTGAACCTCGTTCAATCACTTTAGCTGTCGCTTGTGATGTTATACGCCTACGAGCATAAATGTTTTTAGTGTTTGTTTCATCTTCAATGATTAAAAACGATATATTAGGATTTGTTTTAATATTTTGACTATGAGGCGCCAAATTAGAGATTAGAATATAGTAATCATTACCATCAAAAAAGTAAGGTGAATAACTGGTTTCAATACCAGTATCTTGATTTATTGTCGATAATATCAAGGTCAAAACAGACTCATGTAAACTATTTAAAGTATTATGTACAAGATCATTTGTGGACTCAGCCATAGAAAAACTCCTTTTTATTTAAATTTAATCTTCAAGTTATTTTTATTGTCATATGTTATAAAATTAATTGATAACAATGATTAAAATAATTTGAGACATCTGTATGTGAAATAATAATAAAGCTACTTGTGGGTAACTTACGTTGTAATAATTGTAATAGTTGTTGTTCTGATTTTTTATCGAGAGCATTGGTTGTTTCGTCCATAAATACCCAGTCAGGTTTTTGCATCAAGATTCTAGCGATCACTAAACGCTGCTTTTCACCACCAGATAGCTTGTTAAAATCATAATCAAGTAATTGATTTTCGATATTTTCTGACGTAAAACCAACTTCTAATAAAAGTTCTTTAATATGTGTTAAATTTTTTTCGAGTAAAGGATTAGGATAGCTAACTGCATGGGCTAATCCACCTATTGGAAAATAAGGTGTCTGAGATAAAAAGAGTATATTTGATGCGGGTAATTGTACTGTTCCTTCATAATAAGGATAAATGCCAGCTAATATTTTTAGAAGTGTCGATTTTCCCAATCCAGATACGCCAGACAAAATTACAGATTCACCTTGATTTAGCTGAAAAGTTGGGCACTTAAGTATAACTTTACCCTGAGGGGTTTTTATGATCAAGTTGTTAACGTGTAGAGTAGTTATCATCTCTTCAGGTTGATGGGATTGACGATGTATTTCCGTGATAGATTGCGTATATTTGATAAATTGACACAAACGGTGACTACAAGCAATCAGTTCAGCCAGTTTATTATAATTAAAAATAAACCAAGATAAATTAACCACAACATTACTAAAAGTTTTGCTAATTTGCATTAATGAACCTAAACTGACTTTGCCAATCAAATAAATCGGTAATGCAAAAAAAGTAGGAATTTGAAGTACCGTCAAATTATAAGGTCTAGTGAAACAGCCTAATCGTAATTGACGCTTGATTAATTGATACCAATTGTTTTTTATTTTATCAAAATATTGATTTAAAATTTGTTTTTCAACATTTTCACCTTTTAATAAAGCAATAGGTTCTTTCGATTCTCGAAACCGTGTTAAAGCAAAACGATAATTGGCTTCTTTATGTTGTTGTTCAACTAAGAGTGTTTTTAAAGGACTCCCCAACCAATGAGCAAGGCATGAGCAAAATAATACATATATCGGTGCTAACCAAATCAGATAATGAGAAATACTGATATTGATATCGACAATATTGAAAGCTAATACAAAGCTATCGGTAATTTGCCATAATAAGATAAAATATGAAAAAAGTCCTATCAACTGTGTAATAAATGAAAACCCTTCATTGGTTAATTTCTCAACAAACAGCTGACAATCTTCAGCTATCCTTTGATCTGGATTATCGATTTCACCCTGTTTATTATTAAGATACCAATAAGCTCTGTTATCAATCCAATAATCTAAAATTTTATTATTCAGTACATTACGCCAAGTTATAGTCAAAACTTTTTTTAAATAATCAGCAATAAGATAAGTCATTGCCCCTAAAAAAGTTAATAAAATAAAAACCATTATTTGATTTAATACACCCTGCATATCATACTTTTCTAATGCATTATAAAAATTTTTATTCCAACTTATCATTTCGAGACTGATTTTTATTAGAATAATGTTCAAGCTAATGACAATAAATGCATAACCAAATCCCAACTTACCTTGTTTTGTATTGCAACATAACTTAATGAGCAAAAAAATATTTTTTAAGGTTTGCAAAATCTTTACTCTCTATACTGCCTATTACTTATCAATATGATCAATTCTTTAAACAAAAATTGATCATTAATTAGATTTAAATTTTTTAAAAACTAACTGCTATATCAAAACCAAACGTTCTTCCCGGTGCGGTTTGCAATTCCAATGGATTGGTTGCTTTTACATTATCTTTCGGATCTTTATAATAAGTACTGAACATCGGCCATTTAAAATAACGTTTATCGAAGATATTTAAGACTGAGGCTCTAAGTGTTATATTTTTATTAGGATGCCAATTAAAATATGCATCATAAATGGCATATCCTTGAGGTTTAAATACGTCGCCTGCTGTCTCGTCATCTTTTGATACATGGCTAACCGCTTTAGAAAACGTGCTCACAATCTCGGTATCAAAATTGAGTTCAGGTTGATGCCATTTAATACCAAGATTACCTTGTAAAGGCATCGCTTCGTTAAAGTAAGATTTTTTCTCGCCAGGTGAAGATTGCTTTTTACCATACTGATAAGAGGCTGAAGCATTCAAAGACCAATTCTCTAAAAAACGCCACTCAGCAGATGACTCAAGCCCCCACAGATTAACGTTAGATAAATTTTTGTAGGTATAATCTTTAGGTCCAACCTGAATAAAATTTTTAATATAATTACTATAATTGGCTTTAAATACACCAAAACTAAACCAGCCTTCTGAAAAATCACCGCGTAAACCTGTCTCATACGATTTTACTTTTTCGGGTTTTAAATTCGGATTAGGAATCAAATTCATTGATGCCGAAGGCAATGAGGTATATAGCTGTTGCGCCGTAGGCATTTTAAAACCTTCAGCATAACGAGCATAAATTGAATATTGTTCAGTTATGGAAAAAAGTGTACCAAGTTGTGGGATTAAACGATGTGAAGTCAATTTACGAGGCTCTTTGTCTTTAATCACCACATAATAATCATCAATATTGGGTTTGATTTCATAATTGGCATAACGTAACCCCGGTTTGATTTTAAAACGTTCAGTAAATAAATGAAATTCATCTTGAAGATAAACATCAGCTCGACGGGTTTTTGCATTTGCAAAGTTAAATCCGCCACCAATTGTTTTTACACCATTTTTAGTGCTCTCATTACGATAATGGCTACGGGTTATATCACCTTGAAAACCATAAACTAAATCATGCGCTGTATCTAAAAAATCAAAGCTAGAATTTAATTGTAAATCAAACTGTAAAAACTTCTCTTTATAATCATTAGTAGTATAAGTATAGATAGGTTTATTTTTCTTATCTCTTTGTTCACGGTGAGATTTTAAATATCGCTCTTGGGGTGAATAAGAAATTACTGTTTTTATTTGATCAACAAAATTCACCGATGGTGACCACGTATCATCAATGGCATAACGTTTTCGTGTTTGTATTTGGGTACGTTTATAGTCACCATTGAATGTTCCTGATGACTGCAAACCATAATCATACAACTGTTTTACATAAGAGTTTGAACGAAAATTTTCAAAAGTTAATTTTGTTTCGCGATTATCATTATGGTAAACCAACTTAGATAACATATTTTCTGCTTTAGCATCTAATGGATTAAGTTTATTACATCCGATGGCCTCATCCCCTCTTGGGCAACCCCAAATTCCCCCATTGGCTTTAGCTTTTTTTAACTTAGCTTCTTGATAATCACGCCGACTAAAACTTAGTAAAGCTTCCAAATTTGGCATTAATTCGAAAGCAAGCATACCCGTTTTAGTATTTTGTTTATTTAAACTATCATAAGCACCATTAATCTTTACCGCATAAGATTTATTCTGCAATAAATCACTTGGATCTAACGTTTTAAAAGCAACCACTCCGCCTAACGCATCAGCCCCCCACAGTACAGAGCCCGGACCTCGAACAATTTCAACCGCTTTTATTGTTGATAAATCGATAAAATTACGGTTGCCATCTTGTAATCCTTCTATCACTCTTGCACCATCAACTTGCATTTGTATGCGGTTACCTGTCATGCCTCGAATTCTAATTCCGCCTAAATTACCAAAAGGATCAGTCCCTGAGGTTTGTCTACTGACAGAAATTCCGGGAAGATAGCGAACAAGATCTTCCATTGTTGACATTTGATGATCATCAATATTTTTTTTATTAATAACATCAACTGTTTCGGGAATGGCCAATTTTGCTTTTTTTTGTCGACTAGCTGTTACAGTAATGGTATCTAAATCATCATTTTCAGCATAAACCTGAAATGGCATTGAAGCAGCCAAAATAGTTAACAATACTTTATTTACTTTCATCCTGTTTTAAAAATCCTATTTATATGAACTGTATTAACTATTGCTCCAATATTTGATAATTATCATGTTTTATTTTTAATGTAACAAATTTGATTAAACCGATCAATGATAATAATTACCATTTACATATGATAATGATTATCATGATTAATAGTGTATTAATTATATTCAACTAAATTAGTAAATTATGTATAAATTAATTGATACAAAATAAAATAGAATTATTAATGAATAATAAAAACAATCATTTATTATTCATTAATAGAAGTGATGAAGCAAAATTAACCAACGCTGACAATTATTGGTTAACTTTATGAATAAGACGCTTAATCAGTAATTATTGGTAATTAATCTTTTTTTTGTAATAAGACCAATATTTCCATATGAGAGGTATGTGGAAACATATCAAATAATTGAGTTTTTAAGATCTTATAGTTAGATAATTCATTTAAATCATTTACTAATGACGTCAAATGACAACTCGAATATAAAATGTAATTTGGCTCAACCTGTTCTAAATATTGCATAAGCGTTTTACCTGCCCCACGTCGGGGAGGATTGAGCAACACTAAGTCAGGAATATCGTGCTGAGTAATGGCATATTGAGTTGCATCGAGTGATTTAAAAGTTAAATGTTTAAAACCAAGTTTTTTTGCAGATTTATTGGCACATTCAATTGCATCACTGCTGATTTCAATTCCTGTTAACTTGATATCATTGCAAATAGTATTATCAATATTTGTCACACAACTTAACCCAAAACCACCTACCCCACAAAAAAGGTCCCAAATAGAGCTAATCGGTAAATTAGTGACCCAGTCACTTGCGGTTTTATACAGATTTTCAGCAACATAGGTATTAGTTTGAAAAAAACTTTTCGATTTTATATAGAGTTCAATATTATTTAATTTTATTGGTAAATATGGATTATCAGTAATAACCAATTCTTGTTCACCTTCTAAAATTGCGGCATGATTAGGTTGAATATTAATTGATACTACTTGTAAATTTTGTATGTAACTTTGCAACTGACTTATTGTATTTTTAATTTGTTCAACAAATTTTGATGATTTTAGGACAAATCGCAACATATAACTGTTTTGATTGTTGCTAGCACTTTCAGTAATAATAATGAATTTCAATTCACCTTTTCGTTTATTAATATTATAAGGAACTATCCCTTGTTTACGAATATAGCTACGTACGATTTTAAGAATGCTTTGCATGCTATCACTGTAAAGTGGGCAATCGCATAAATCAACAGCTTGTTCGTTGTGTTGTATACCTAAGATTGGCTTTTCAACTGTTCCAAGTACTGCCATTTTTGCTTTATTACGAAACCCTTTTTGTTCACTGGCAAAAGGCGCTTTTAATTCTAAAGGTTGAAAAGGTGTTAATTGTTTAATCAATTGTTGTTGTTTTTCATCAAGTTGTGTTTGATAAGGCCGTTCAATCCATGGACAAGATAAACACTTTTTTTGCTGATAATAGCGACATTGCATGATGATAAAACCTATTTTTTTAATGTATATTTTATTTATAATTTTTATGAGTGAGAATCTATATTCAATTTTATACTAAAACATTAGCTTTACCTTAATTTTTTTACCAAACATTTCAATATTTTTCGATTCATTGTAAATATACTAATAGCTATGATTTGACGAAATACCGGTATATGATAGGATAATGCCGTTAATATTATAGGAACTAATTAATGTCTATCAAGTTAAAAACTCCCGATGAAATCGAAAAAATGCGTATAGCAGGTAAACTTGCCGCTGAAGTATTAGAAATAGTTGAACCTTATGTTAAACCCGGTATAAGTACAGGTGAACTTGACCAAATTTGTTATGAGCACATTGTTAATGTGCAAAAAGCAATTCCTGCCAATATTGGTTATTGTGGCTATAAACATACTAGTTGTATTTCAATCAATGATGTAGTTTGTCATGGCATTCCAAGTTTCGAAAAAAAAATTAAGGATGGTGATATTCTTAACATTGATGTAACTGTCATTAAAGATGGTTATCATGGCGATACTTCACGAATGTATATTGCGGGTAAACCAACAATTGCCGGTGAAAAATTATGTCAAGTCACTCAAGACAGCTTATATGAAGCAATAAAAATTATTAAACCAGGTATTCGTTTAAAAGAAATCGGTAAAACGATTCAAAAATATGTCGAGAAATTCGGCTTTTCATCAGTTAGAGAATATTGTGGTCATGGTATTGGTAATGTCTATCATGATGAACCACAGGTATTACATTATGATGCTGACGATGGTGGAGTGATTTTAAAACCGGGAATGACCTTCACTATCGAGCCAATGGTAAATACCGGCGATTGGCGTACTCGCACAATGAAAGATGGTTGGACAGTTAAAACTAAAGATCATGGTCTTTCTGCGCAATATGAACATACTATTTTAGTTACCGATAACGGCGTTGAAGTGTTAACCTTACGCAAAGATGAAAACTTTCCTCGCATTATTGAACACTAAATAAAAAAGATTCAACAATGATACAATTGTTGAATCTTTCATTACTTATCATTTTTAGTAAACCGCCATTTTTATTCTCAGTCTATTGTTTAACTAACCAATACCAAACAATTCACTTTATTAATTAGTTATACTGCTAACAATTAAAATCAATAAAACAATAGATGGCGATAAACATTGATCTTTTTCGATACACTTTATCTATTAATATAATAATGTATAAAGTTTACGTCGATAAGCACTTGCCAGAGGATTACTGGTACCAAGAGCCGCTAATAGATCCAGCAATGTTTTTTTCACTTGCCCATCTCCAGCATTAAGATCTTTGGTCAGCGGTTGATATAATAGTTCTAACGCTTCTTCATGACGCCCTACCTGCATTAATTGAGAAGACAATTGGATCATTAATTCTATATTATCGGGATGCTGAGCTAATTGCGCTTGCAACAATTGTAATTCAGGTGAATTAGCTGCTTGTTCGAGTAGTTCTATTTCTGCTTGTAAACCATGAAAAGTGGAATCTTGATCTTGCAATGGAATGGTACTTAGTACCTCTTTTGCTTCACTTAATTGTTTGAGTTCTATTTGCGATTTAGCGAGCATTAATGCAATATCAGATCTTGGCTTACCTAGATGATCGGTCAAGGCTTTCCAAGCTTGCCTTAACAAAGGTAAAGCTTGTTCGTATTTAGCTTCATTAAATAATGATTGTGCTTCAATTAACTTTAATTCATCTTCATTTGGTAATACCTTAGCTAAAAAATCCCTAATCACTTGTTCTGATTGTGGTCCTTGAAAACCATCTACAGGTTGACCGTTTTGAAATAGATAGACTGTTGGTATTGCTCTTAAACCAAATTGAGCCGCTAGCATTTGCTGTTCATCACAATTTACACTAGCTAATATAAATTGCCCATTAAGTTCATTAGCTAATTTTGTTAATGTTTGTGTCATTGTTTCGTATTCTGGGCTTCGTGCAGACCAAAAGTAAAATAATACCGGTGATAGCGATGACTTTTCGATAATTGCTTGAATATTCTGTTCATTCACATCAAAAATAAATTGGTTTTGCATAAATGTTTCCTAAATTTTTTGGCTTATTATTTATTAGATAAAATTTTATCCATTAATCTATCGGGAAGCAAACGTTTAGCGATAGCAGCAAGTTTAGTGACTTTTGTTACCCTGTAACGAATTTTTGGTTTATCACTCTCTAATGCATGATATAAATAAGGTAACACAGCTTCAGGAAGAAGCGTAAATCGTTTGGCAATAGGTGGATTTTCTATAGTATTATTTTTTTCAGTTTGATTAACATTACTGGAAAAATAGGTTTTTAAGGGCCCTGGTTCGATTAAACAAACTTTAATATTGGTTTTATATAATTCTAGTCTTAATACATCTGACCATGCTTCTAACGCATATTTACTTGCAGAATAAGCGCCTCGACCAGGGGTTGCTACGATGCCCACAATAGAGCTTGTCTGAATAATTCGGCCTTCATTTTGTTCAAGCATTGCAGGAAGCAGTAATTGGGTTAATTGATGAACACCAAAAAAATTAGTTGAAAATTGAGCTTCTAATTGTTCACGATTAATGGTATTTAACCGACCATAAACACCAAAACCTGCATTATTGAATAATGCATATAATTTACCGTCAGTTAATGTTAATACCTCATTTGCTGCCTGTTTAACTGATTCAGGATCATCTAAATCAAGTAACACTGTTTCAAACCCTTGCTCAATAAGTTTTTTTTGGTCAGACACTTTACGACACGAAGCAATAACGCGATATCCACGTTTTTTCAAGGCAATCGCTGAAATTAAACCAATACCACTAGAACAACCGGTAATAAATATTGTTCGCAAATTTTGTCACTCCCTTGTAATGATATATTGTCAAGTTAATCCTCTGCAATTATGATAGCACATCTAAATTTAAGTTAGTTAATCAAAGCTAAGAGGACTAAATGAAAATCGCTATTATTGCCGCAATGGAAGAAGAAGTTGCTATATTAAAAACTAAAATCAGTCACTATCGTGTAGAAAACCATTTAGGTTATGATTTTCATTTAGGTCAAATTGCCGGTTGTGACATTGTATTGCTTCAATCTGGTATCGGTAAAGTTGCAGCAGCATCGGGCACAACGTTGTTATTGAATAATTACAACGTTGATGCCGTCATTAATACGGGTTCAGCAGGAGGATTATCGTCTAAACTTAAAATTGGTGATATTGTTGTGTCACAGGATGTCTTTTATCACGATGTTGATTTAACGGCTTTTGGATACCTACCAGGACAAATGTCTGGCTGCCCTGTCACCTTTGAATCTGCTGAAAAATATCAATTACTCGCTAAAAACTGCATAAAACAACATGGCGTCAATGCAATTGTAGGATCGATTGGTAGTGGCGATGCATTTATTAATGGTAAAAACCATTTAGATAGAATCAAACAAACCTTTCCTGACGCAATTGCTGTTGAAATGGAAGCTGCAGCAATTGGTCATGTATGTTGGCTTTTTAAGGTGCCGTTTGTTGTGGTGCGAGCAATTTCCGATAATGGTGATAATGAATCAGCAATTGATTTTCAATCATTTTTAACCGTTGCCTCTGCACAATCATCGTTAATTGTAGAGTCAATGTTGAGTGAACTTGCGTGAGTTACCTTTTTTGGTTTGACCTTTTAGGCACTATTGTATTTGCTATTTCTGGTGTTTTGTTAGCAGCAAAAAAAGAGATGGATCCAATTGGTGCACTTGTTTTAGCTGTTATTACAGCCATTGGAGGCGGAACTATTCGAGATATGGTGTTAAATCATGGACCGATTTTTTGGATAACTGACTCAACAGATTTATACGTTGCTATTATCGCCTCACTAATAACCATGTTGTTGTTGCGTTATTCATCAACCCTAACTATTCCTAAATGGTTATTTTCGGTATTAGATGCAATTGGTCTTGCTGTATTTGTCGGTATTGGGGTAAACAAAGCTATTGACTCTCAAGTCAATAGCCTAATTGCAGTGTGTATGGGCGTTATGACAGGTGTTGGTGGTGGAATTATACGAGATGTACTTGCCAGAGATATTCCTATGGTTTTTAGAACCGACATCTACGCAACTGCCTGCATAATTGGTGGAACAACCCATGTCATTGCTTATAACGGACTTAATTTACCGTTAGAGATATCCACCCTGCTCGGTATTTCAGTGACACTTACCATTCGCCTATTAGCGATTTATCGTAATTTAACATTACCTATAGTTGGATTAAAAAAATAATCGTCATCACAATACTATTGAACTTTTACTGCTCATTAGCGATATATTTTTCAAATAAAGGTTTTCGCCAACCAGATAAAATGTCAGGCAAAGCAGCGGTGTTATCTATTTGCCATTTAACATACTGATTGATTAATCGCCTTGATAATAACAAATCTTGATTTAACCCAGTATGCTCAGCAATATCTTGCGCTGCTTGTTTTAATTTATCTGCTATATTTTTGTAATTAGGATAAGAGTTAACTCGACGAATAGGAGGAATGTCTGGAATAGGCTCTAATAAAATAGCTAAAATAGCCTGTCCATATAACCGTATTTCCTTGCCATTCATACCTAATTTATCAAGTTCAGCCAAGGAGCTTGGCGAATAACGCGCTATTTTAAATAGTGTTTCTTCATTCACGACAAAATTTAAAGCGATATCGTTTTGTTTAGCGGTATTATAACGATAACGAGCCAGTTTATATAATTGACCTAAACTTTTACCCTTTAATTGCCAACTGTTTTTAATATTAAGATAAGCATCATCTGGATTGATAATTTCGCACTTACGCTTAATTACGGTTTGGCATTCTTGATAAGCTGCCGTTAAATAACCTTGTTTCGTTAATTGCGTTTTGAGCAAATTCATCAAAGGGAAAAGATATAAAACATCATTAATAGCATAGTCACATTGTTTTTCAGTTAACGGGCGTTTTAACCAATCTGTACGCGTTTCACTTTTATCTAATTCAACATTTAAATATTTGTTAACTAAGCTTGCATAACCACTACTTATTGGATTATCCAAAAAAGAAGCGAATATTTGGCTATCAATAATTGGCGTTGGCAAGCAACCAAAAAAGTGTAAAAAGACTTCAATATCTTCACTGCAAGAATGAAAATATTTTTCAATAGTAGGATTATTTAAGATAGCTAAAAAAGCCTGCCAATCAGTAATTGCTAGCGGATCAATCAGGGCAGCATATTCACCATTAAACACTTGCAACAACCCTAAATGTGGATAAAAAGTCCGAGTGCGTACAAATTCTGTATCCAAAGCAATTGCATTGCTATTGGCAATTTTTACGCAGTATTGATTTAACTGCGCATTATTGGTAATAAATTGATATGACAAGGTCAGTTTCCTAATTAGTTTAGTTAGAGCTTGATGCTGGTTGTTTAGCAAAATCGATATCGATAACTGCAATTTCAGAATGCGTCATTAAACGAATTGGCGGTCCCCAAAGACCATAACCACTACTCACAATACTAACAAAAGGTTTCTCATTATCTTGATAGATGCCATGGGCATTTTTATACATTGCCGCAACGAGCAAATTAATAGGAAACACTTGTCCATCATGAGTATGACCTGAAATCATTAAATCCACCCCTAACGAAGCAGGTTCAACTAAATCTTTCGGTTGATGATCTAATAAAATAACTGGGCTTTGCGTGTCAGTAAACATCATCAAGTCAGATAAAGAAGCCCGTTTTACATCATATAACGCAGATGAAAAATCATCGCGCCCAATCAGGCTAATACCGACGTCATCCAGATAAACTATATCATCTTTTAACACTTTCATATTCGCTTGTTGAAAGGCATTAATGATATCTTGTTCACGATTATTCGGTTCCTTTGTACCTAAATATTCGTGATTACCGAAAATGATATATGTGCCATATTTTGATTTGAGTTGCTGAAATTGTTTGTAAAAATCTTGCTCAATAAATGGTTTTAAGCGTTTATCTAATGTATCACCAGTAATAACAATAAAATCGGCATTCAAACTATTCACTTTATCAACCATTTGTTGAATCATTCTATGCGTAGTTAATTCATTGATATGAATATCTGAAAGCTGAACAATACGTAAATGATCAACATTAGCCGGTTTATTAATTTTGACTTGATAATTAACAATTTTAGATTCGATAGCCATCTCATGGCCATAACAAAATAGTGAGAGAACACAAATGATATAGATAATTTTGGTCGCTAAATTGGAGCTAAATTTATTTTTAATAAGTTTATGCACAATATCAAACAATAAAGTGACAAAAATAGCGCAGATAATTAAACCAAAAGTAACATTCGCCAATAGAGGCAGCCAATAAGTAGACAAACTCTCAAATATCTTAGAAAGTACTAAAGATAAACTCGCGATACCAACAAAAAACCAATAAGCAATTTTATATACACCACGTGGATGACATTTAAACCAAAATTGCCAACGTTTACCTAAATAGATAGCGATCAGAATGCTAACAACTATGGCAATAAGCGCAATAAAACTCATAATTACCCGAACAATTGAACCTAAAAAATGGTATGATAGCAGAATTAAAATCTATAGTACCAATAACTTTTATGGATATCAAAAAAGACCAATTATTTTCGACACCCATTGAAAAATTAGGCGATTGGACATTTGATGAAAAAGTCGCCGAAGTTTTTCCCGATATGGTGCAACGTTCGGTTCCTGGTTATTCTAATATTATTTCCATGATTGGCATGTTAGCAGAAAGATTCGTTCAACCAAATTCAACAGTTTATGATTTGGGGTGCTCTTTAGGTGCAGCTACTCTGTCTATTCGACGTAATATCAATCATGCTAATTGTCGTATTATTGCAGTGGATAATTCCGAACCCATGGTTGAACGTTGTAAACGACACATCGAAGCATACAAAGCTAAAGTTCCTGTTGAAGTCATCTGTGATGATATTTGCAATATTACTATGCAAAATGCATCAATGGTGGTACTTAATTTTACCTTACAATTTTTAACCCCAGAAAACCGTCAACGTGTTTTAAATAATATCTATCAAGCATTAAAACCTAATGGTATTTTAGTTCTTTCTGAAAAATTTAGTTTTAGTGATCCAACTATTGATGAATTACTCTTCAATATGCATCATGATTTTAAACGTGCAAATGGCTATAGCGAACTTGAAATTAGTCAAAAACGAAACATGTTAGAAAATGTGATGCTGACCGATTCGATCAAAACGCATAAAAAACGCCTATCTCAGGCAGGATTTAATCATATTGATACTTGGTTCCAGTGCTTTAATTTTGGATCTATTATCGCAATCAAATAAAGTATAAATGCAAACACAGATAACAAGGAATAACACATGATCGACTTTGGTGATTTTTACCAGATAATCGCAAAAAGTAAACTGAGTCGTTGGCTTGAAGTTTTACCGGCACAATTAGCAAATTGGCAAAAACAAAACATTGATAATCGCTTTAATCAATGGCTCAACAGTATTAAGCATCTACCGTCTATCACGCCTTATCAAATTGATTTATTGCATAGTGTCACAGCAAAAACCAAAGAACCATTAACTAATGGCGAACAATTACGGATTACGCAGTTATTAAAAACCATGATACCTTGGCGTAAAGGACCTTTTAATTTATATGATATTTATATTGATACCGAGTGGCGTTCAGATTGGAAATGGCAACGATTAATCAATCATATCGATAACTTAGAAGGTAAAACAGTTTTAGATGTCGGTTGCAATAGTGGTTATCATTTATGGCGTATGATTGGTGCTGGAGCAAAATTGGCTGTGGGCATTGATCCAATGGCGCTTTATTTATGCCAATTTGAAGCAATCCGTAAATTATTAGGTAACGACCAGCGAGCCCACCTATTACCACTTGGTATTGAAGAGTTACCCAAACTAAAGGCTTTTGATACCGTATTTTCAATGGGCGTTTTATATCATCGTCGCTCCCCACTTGATCATCTCTGTCAGTTAAAAGATCAACTGACTGATGGAGGACAATTAGTATTAGAGACACTGGTCATTGATGGTGAGCTACATCAAGCATTAATGCCCGGTGAACGTTATGCTCAGATGCGTAATGTTTATTTCATTCCATCAGTACCAACCATGATTAACTGGCTCAATAAATGTGGTTTTACAGAGGTTAAGCTTGTTGATATTTCGACCACTAGTTTGGATGAACAACGTAAAACAGAATGGATGCCATCTGATTCACTGGCTGATTTTTTAGATCCCAATGACATAACCAAAACCTTAGAAGGATATCCTGCCCCTATGCGAGCAGTATTTATTGCTAAAAACTAGTCTACAAACCAATAGTAGACATAAATAGTGATGATGAGTGTTAATTAAAATGTGTCTTTAGTGTCTTTAAATTCACTAATTAATCGACAATAACTAATAATTGGCACAATAAATAATTCGCAATAATGCGGTAATAGTAATTGCCTAACTGCGATCTTTTGCTTCACCGAGTAGTAATAAATGAATATTGTGAATGATATTACAATAAATGATTTATAACTTGAAAAATTAGTCCTTGATGAGCAGTTAGTCAATCCTTGTTTAAACCTATTAAATAGGTAGATTTGGCGTAAATCAATACACTAGCAGCCAGTTGGGCTTTTATGAAGAATAGGATGTGTTATCAATAAATACTTTATCTTCGGATAAGACTTTTACAAAATATGGCATTATCTTATAAAAGCTTATCCAATAGAGATTAGCTTAAAGCATTATTGACTAGAGTATTACTGACAAATTTCTTTAATCGATAGTGTCGCTGGCACGTTGCGATCATCAGAATACTGAAAACGAAATAAGAAACGAATATCATAAAAACTCAAGACATTGACAACATCTTGCTTATTACAAAATTCATCTTTAAGCTGAACTCTAAAATAATCAGAAAGATCCTGTACTGGCAAGGTTTGGCTATCTGCGGGAATTTTATACTCAAATACAATGTTATTACTATTTGCGGTAATATTGGTTAGTTCTGTACCATCTGCCGTCTTATATGGAAACTTACCTTTTTCACCTAAAATCGATTTTTTTGCGCTATTAACAATGGCCGAACTTACTTTAGATACTGGCGGTAATTCATCGCAATAAGCCGATGAAAACATCAATAATCCAATCAATATCACTGCTGATTTCGCTAATTTTTTCATTGCGCTATCCCTTATTATATTATTTAATCTTACCCGATAAAAAATGCTCATTCACTATTTTTAGTAAGTGTTCTATTAACTGCTGATTATTATCAATATATTCTATTCATTAATATATTCGATGATTATCTTACACAAAATTTTTTATAAAAAAAGTATTTAATTAACTTACCCTATTTTTATTGTGCAATTGATCTTAATAAGATATCTAATGATAGAAATTTGCTTAAATCAATTTTCTTTAATTTATAAATATATTCAATATGTTAATATATACAGTATAGCTAAACGTTCATCTCTATCAAGCTGGAATAAGACTACAAAGTTAAATAAAATAACACGCTAGGTGATTATTAATCAATTCTATTATAACTAAGCTAATATCATAAAAATGAAGAAAAAGTTAGCAAAATAGATAGCTAGTCCAAATTAAATGAATTAGATTATTTGCCTTATTTAAATGATTGATAATATTCAACTCATCTAACATCAATTAAGTAAAAAGCAAATTTGAAATTGACTAGCTAGCAAAAGAATTAAATATG
>NZ_LYST01000007.1 GCF_001693755.1 Gilliamella sp. wkB171 | reverse complement strand
CTCTATTTTATATGAATAATTAATTGTCCAAAAATCGAGACCAACAACAGCATTATGCGATTTATTGTCAATCTCAAAAAGTGCAATATTGCTTTATTTAACACTATAGAGTATATGGATAAATTGGATTTTAGTGTTCTTTAATATATCAGCATGTAAAAAATTTCAAAAGAATTTATGTGTTTTAGTGCAAAATATAGCGTCGTTTTTTTTATGATTTTGATCGCTTAACAAACATTTACATAAATATGCATTACAATTTTATTATTCTATTTTAATATTAGATTGCATTTTTGATATTATCGCGCACAAATGCGTTGCATGAGATGATATACATAAAAGCTAATATATTGTATTTTTTGAAAAAGTTAATCAAATTGGCTACAAGGAGTAGTAAAAATATGTTAAAATATGGTCTTAATCGGGCATCGGGCATCGGGCATCGGGCATCGGGCATCGGGCATCGGGCATCGGGCATCGGGCATCGGGCATCGGGCATCGGGCATTATTAAATAGTCTAGGTATAAAAAGTCATCGCGCCAGCGAATTATCCTCGTACTTATCGTTTTTTAACTCTTTTATTTCATCTTTAAAATTTTTATATCCCTTTAAACACTTTTCGAGCAAAATTTCGTTAACTAATTCATATGTAATGGATTTTTTCGAATTAATTCAATCTAGATTAAGTCGAACTTTAATATTCATTGTTTTTATTTTATTAACGATTCACTTAGCCCAAGCATTAAGTACATCGACAGCGAAATCGATAGAGGGCAGTGCACCGGAAGTAATAAATATCGATTTGGCAGCGAATAAACAAGGATTTACGGTTAATGGTGTTTTTTACAGTGAAGCAAGTAATAACATTAAGGGCAATGAGGTTAAGGAATTTAGTGGTGAGTTAAGCCCTGCTAATTTTATCGTTAAGCATTTTTACTATAATTCGTTGGATAATAAATTAAATTATGCGGATAAAGATGGGGATGGGATAGATACATCAAAGCCGTTTTTACTCTCATTTACCAGTAAACAGTGGTATGACGGTAATGGAAAATTAATTACAGATACTAGTAAAACGATGGGATGCGGAAGTAGTTATCTGATGCCACTAACGCTTGAAATAACAACACAGGTGAAGACCTATTCTAAATATGGTATCCCTCGGGAAAGTGATTATGTGCCAATAGTGAAACGTTATCAAATTTCCTCTAAACCTCAATTTTGTTATGCTAAACCCTATGCTATTGAAAAAATGCCACAATTTCAGTGGTTAAGTTTTGACAGTAGTAATACATTCATTGGTTGGAACGATTCACGTTATACGTCAAGGACAGCTGTTGGTGGTGGCTATACAGCAGATTATGTGCCTAACATGGGGTTCAAAGCGAGTCCAACTGCATCTGGCGGTAAAACATTTCCGACTACCGGTTTTCCTGGTGCAAAATTTCAGTTAATAGTGACAGGCTCTCCTACTAGTTATAGTTTTAGTATTCCCAATAATCCTGGGGGACAAGTTACTATCGATCCACAGGGTTATGTCTCACTAAAAGGTAAACCAACAGGTAATGTTACAGTACGAGCTACATTGAAACGAGATCCAACAATTAAATTTGATTATACCTTTAATCCAACCAGTGTTTGGGCGAATCCGGTTAAGGATTTTTTTGATATCTGGAGTGTTGCTATTCAAAAATGTGGTGTAAATAATTTGTTCTCTTATTCGGAGTTAACCAATACACCTGTTGATGATCGTTTAAATGGTTATTTTGAGATTATAAATGGTTATACAAGAGCCATTGGTCAAGGACTTCTACCCGAATGGGGATATTCAACTCAACAAACTTATCCTGATTCAGGATGGCGAGATGAAAAAGATAGATATTGGACAAAAGATATGTACTATCAAAGTAGCTATGGTACTCATCTTGATGTTAGTTCAAGTTCAGGTCTTTTAGGGGTTGATGCTGAAGGAATAGGTTTTCCAGACTATTTAGTTTGTCGACAATAATGGCTTTTCATCTGTTTGGTTGGTATAAAAATGAAAATTGATGAGAAGTTAGATTTATTGAATCAATATCAAGGTATTTTATTATTTCGTGAAGGATTATTTTTACGTGCGTATAATCAGTCTGCCTACATTTTAAATGAGATACTTGGGCAACAACTAAAATTGAAATTTTATCAAGCTACAGGTGCTCGAAATCAATGGATAGTTAAGTGTGCCTTTCCGGCAAATAAGATAAATGAACGTTTACCGGGAGCGGCCTTAA
>NZ_LYST01000006.1 GCF_001693755.1 Gilliamella sp. wkB171 | reverse complement strand
ATTTATAGGTTATTTATAATGAAGCGAAAATTAATTTCCTTATTTTTTATTGATTTTAAATTTAATATTTTTAATCAATTAATATGGCTTCTAACTTTCAAACGGATTAATCCTTCCAATAAGGTTATACACCTAAAACTTAACTTAACGTTATCTATTATTGTTATTCATTTTTTATTTATTTTTTTTTCGCCTTATACCGAAGCATTATCAAATGTGACAGCTAAAACCATTGTAGGTAGTGCACCTTATTTACAATTAAAATCAGATCAAGACGGAAATGTAGGGACTAAAATCAAAGGATTGAATGAATTACTTGGTTTTAGAATGCCTACAACAGAAAATAATAACGCATTAAAACCCGTTGATGTAAGTAAATCGATCTCTTTTGGTGGTAAACCCTTGCAAGTACCAGAAGGAACTAAATTTTCTGATATCATTACGATGGTTCCAGCTAATGGTCAGGCAAATGCATTATCTCAATTCAACGTTGGTGATGATGATGGTGATGCTTCCCTTACTGAAAACACAACCATAGAGGGCACACTAACAGCAACCTGGTATGATAATAATAACGTGATAAATGATTTAAGTCGTGAATTCAATGTGTGTGGAGGACCTTACTTTTTAAAAATTGGTGCTCAAAACGTTGCGGTATCGACTAAATACGGTCAACCTAATAAAAACATTTATGGTAGCCAACCCGTTATTACTTACCAATTTATGCTTGAGGGGGGACCTAAGTTATGCTTTGTTCAACCAAATATGAATGTTTATAAGAATAGTTCTTACATGACTAAGTATCCTAATGGTTATAACCCAGAGGTATGGGATCCTGGTACAAGCCCATCGTCCAAGGTTTTTCAAGAAGGTGGTGGATTTAAAGCTGAACAATTTAAACCAATAACCGGTTTTAAAGGTATTACCTTCATGTTAATCGGCTCGGGAGCCGATCAAAGTCAGTATCGTTGCCAACTAGATAGCAGCAATAGTACTAACTGGGTTACATTGCAATCTCCGGTCGCAAGTAAAGACTTAGGTGCAAATTGCCAAGTACATTATGACAGTGTCACTAAGCCCACAACACCCTTAACGATTAATATGGAATATAGTGCTGATGAAGGTAAAACTTGGCAAAACATTGGTAAAATTACGCTCCCTATACCACAAAAATGGGCAATACTACCTACGCACGTAAAAGGATTTATAGATATGTTTGATGGGTATTTAGCCTACGATGAATGTAGAAGAATAATAGATGGTCAAGCAATACCCAAAACAACATCTGATCAGGTTAATGATATGTCAGAAGCAGGTAAAGCTTGGCGACAAAAATATCTGTATCGAAGAGATGAATTGACCAACTCTTTACTAGTTAACAAACCAGAAGGGGCATCTAACGCAATAGTTGATTTCAACAAATATCCCGCTGCTCGAGATTTAGGTACTTTTATGAGTGAATGGGGCATATTTCTTCAATTTGGAAGCTTTCTTTGGACAGCTGAAATGGATCGTACAAACAAGCCATTTGCTGTATTTAATTGGGTGCCGTATGGAACCATTTGGTGGGGTGATGACTTTGATCTTGGTGAAGCTCAATCAGCACAAATTTTATGCCGGGGCGAAAATGGAATTAGCACACTCCCTACAAGATAAAAGAATTACCTAATAAATTATATGTTGTTAGTCGTTTGTCAGGTTAGATATTGATAATCTGACAAATTGCCCATAACGTGGTATTTAACTACATTATAATTATAGTCAAAATACCACTTAGGTCGTAAAACTGTTATTTCGAAAATCCAGCCCCATTGTCTCAGATTTTACTTTTGTTGAGTCGTCAAACGGGTAAAATTGTTATGTAAAAAAGTTGTTTTTTTGTTAACCTCTTGATGAACTTGTTATTATTTAAGTCAGATAAATATTGTCAATAATAAGTAGCCTATCAATTGCGGTGAATAACTCGCTCCATCACTAGTTAATCAGTTAATTGTTATAAATAACCCTAGACCCTATTGTCAGAATCGTTACAATATACGCCATACTTTTATAGTAAAAGGTCTCTTTTACTAGGTTTAACCCAATAAGCGGATGATGTTTTATGGCGCAATATGTTTATACAATGAATCGAGTGGGGAAGATTGTTCCTCCTAAACGTTATATTTTAAAAGATATTTCTTTAAGTTTTTTCCCTGGCGCAAAAATTGGTGTGCTGGGTTTGAATGGGGCAGGTAAATCAACGTTATTACGTATTATGGCGGGCGTTGATACCGAAATTGAGGGTGAAGCGCGTCCACAGCCCGGTATTAAAATCGGTTATTTACCACAAGAACCGAAATTAGATCCAAAACAAACTGTGCGTGATGCAATTGAACAAGCCGTTGGCGATGCCAAAAAGGCATTAGCAAGGTTAGATGAAGTTTATGCAGCTTACGCTGATCCTGATGCCGATTTTGATAAACTTGCTAAAGAACAAGCTGAACTTGAAGCAATTATACAATCGCAAGATGCACATAATCTGGACAACCAATTAGAACGCGCTGCCGATGCGCTACGCCTGCCTGATTGGGATGCCAAAATTGAGAATTTATCCGGTGGTGAACGTCGCCGTGTTGCTATTTGCCAGTTATTGTTAGAAAAACCCGATATGTTATTAATCGACGAACCGACTAACCATTTAGATGCTGAATCGGTGGCTTGGTTAGAGCGTTTTTTACATGACTATGAAGGTACAGTGGTGGCTGTAACCCATGACCGTTATTTCTTAGACAATGTCGCCGGCTGGATTTTAGAGCTTGATCGTGGCGAAGGCATTCCATGGGAAGGTAACTACTCTTCATGGCTTGAACAAAAAGATCAGCGATTAGCTCAAGAAGCCGCAACCGAATCAGCGCGCCGCAAATCGATTGAGAAAGAGCTGGAATGGGTGCGCCAAAACCCGAAAGGCCGCCAAGCAAAAAGTAAAGCCCGTCTAGCGCGTTTTGAAGAATTAAACAGTAATGATTACCAAAAACGTAATGAAACTAACGAACTGTTTATTCCACCTGGGCCACGTTTAGGCGATAAAGTGATCGAAGTGAATAACTTAACCAAGTCATATGGTGATCGGGTGTTGATTGATAATCTTTCATTCAGTATTCCTAAAGGCGCAATTGTTGGGATTATTGGTCCAAATGGTGCGGGTAAATCAACACTATTTAGAATGCTATCGGGCAAAGAACAACCCGACTCAGGTACCATTACTTTAGGTGATACGGTGCAATTGGCGTCAGTCGATCAGTTCCGTGACAGCATGGATGATAAAAAAACAGTATGGGACGAAATATCCAATGGGCAAGATATTATGCGTATTGGTAATTTTGAAATCCCAAGTCGAGCTTATGTTGGACGCTTTAATTTTAAAGGCGTTGATCAGCAAAAACGCGTCGGTGAACTCTCTGGTGGTGAGCGTGGACGAGTGCATTTAGCCAAGTTATTACAAGTTGGTGGCAATGTATTGTTACTCGACGAGCCAACCAATGACTTAGATGTCGAAACACTGCGAGCACTCGAAAATGCGTTATTGGAGTTTCCGGGCTGTGCATTAGTGATTTCACATGACCGTTGGTTCTTAGATCGCATTGCAACCCATATTCTCGATTACCAAGACGAAGGACATGTTGAGTTCTTTGAAGGTAACTTTACCGAATATGAAGAGTGGAAAAAACGGACCTTAGGTGCAGAAGCCTTAGAACCGAGACGTGCCAAATACAAAAAAATCACAAAATAATCATGTTTGCAGGATTTCTGCTGTTTACTGCAGTGGAAATCCTTTAGCATTTATATCAACTATATCCCATATTCGTTAAGCAAATACTTTCCAAGCATTTTTCACCAAACGTGTCTTTTCATTAATTTAAAAGATAGTTTCTAACTTTTTTTGCCCTCATCTATCTATTGAAATTTTATTCATTTTTTCATCATATTGGATGATTAACACATAATGATTTTCAATATTAACGCTCAAATAATCATAGCTAAAACGTAATGTAAATTTTGATTCTTAAAATAATTTGAAAAAAATTAAAGATATTTAAATTGTGGTCGATATTGAACAGGTTATGATAAGGATATCTAAAATTAATATAGAGGAAAACAGCATATTTTTCTAAATAAAAACTTTTTAATAATAGGTTGTCAATGAATAGTATCAAACTAGTTTGTTTATTTTTCATCAGTATTATCTTAACTTTTTCTCACCAATTAGTGTTATTTATCTTTTTTAGATGGATTGTTCATTTTAAAAAAATACTATCAGTAAAACGCAATTTTAGTTCTTATATTGCTGTTAGCTTAATATCTATGTTATTTACGGTTAACGCCAATGCATTAACCGCTGTGACCATTAACAAGATCAATGGTAGTAAACCTTATTTAACTTTTGATAAAGGTAAAACAAAAGTAACAAGTACAGAAGGTTTGTTAAGTGTAACGTTACCAGATGGTCGTCAGTATGTGCCATCCGGTGATATGGCGCATTTATATCCAAATGCGATCGTTAACGATTCAACTATGACAAATCCAATTATTTTAAATAACGGAGAGTTAGATTTTGTTAGTATAAAAACATTTGTTCCACTTAAAAAAGAGGGGAATAGTAATTATCCGAGTGTTGCTTTAAACAGTTTAATCAAATTATATAACTATTGGGGGGATGATGATGGTGATGGCAACGTAACAGCAACGGGAACGTTAACGCTTTCATGGATAAATAAGCAAGGGGTAAATGTTACGAGTATGATTAGTAATAATACAATTACAGCATTAGATCCCTGTGATGCACCTTATCAACTCAATATTCAAACCACTGATGGTATATTATCAACCCAGTATGGCATACCGAATACTACGCGTTTTAATGCTGCAACAAGTGTTTACTATATTACCCCAAAGATAGATATGCCTTATGTGTGTTATGCTCAGCCCAACTTTTCTATGGATCAATCATATGGGCCAAATTGGGTGAGTAAGAAAGGATTTAGAGTCGATAATATTGATAATGTTGCCAATAACTTTCCTACAACCGGTTCAAATGGTCTTCATTTTTATTTATTATTAGCAGGTATTACGCCAAATCAAGTCATTACGGCCAATGGTGCTACCGTTTTCCCTGAAAATGGTAATAAAACCGTTAATTTGTCATTAACTGTAGAAAAGACACAGAATTGGAATGGGCAGCCACAGTTGGCATTAAAAATTCTATTAAATGGACCAACCCTAGATTCCACTAATAGATCTTTCACTCCCTCAGAGTTTAAACTTTATTCTGATAGTAATCATAGTCAGTTGCTTTATAAGTTTAAAATCGAGCGTTGGTACATAACTAAGATTGAACAAGCAGATGGTTACGAAAATGCCAAAGCATTTTGTAATAATCTGGGCGCTACCTATCGAATACCTGGAGTTGAAGATTTTACTAATGGAAATGGATATGGCTGGGAGAATGGAATTCCAGGTCAGGGTAATTCTTATCGTCGTCAAATCAGTTATAAAAATGGTGATAAGTGGGTTGGTGGTTTAATGAATGAATGGGGGTATCTGAGTAACACTTCTACTGATTATCCTGCTGCAAAAAATTGGGATGGTTCAGGTATATACTGGACATCACTTGCTGTACCCAATATGTATAGTTTGATTTATGATATTAATAATGGAATGTATTCACAAGGTTATATCGGCTATAATATGCCATCAGCATTAACACATCGTGTTGTTTGTGTGTCTCCTTGAAAGCATTAGTAAAATAATTTATTAACGCTATAATATATTGTCTTTTAATAACTTAACTGCGCGCCGCCAATCAAGTTTGGTGGCGTTTTATTTAATTTATGAGCTTATTGTTTTCAACGTTGAATAAAATCTTTTGATGACTGAATTATTTTGGCGAAAGTATGGGTTAATAAGCTTGGTATCGCATCTATGCCTCTAGATTTTGCATCATCACAAACAGCAATAGCTAAATCCGGTTTTGAGCTTTTATGAATGGCTTTTTGAATAATTTTAGATACAGGCATATCGATATGTTCAATTGTATTATAAGCTGCCTGTTTGTACACATGACTAAAGCCATGTTTAAACAAAAAATTCTCGATATCTTTTGCCGGTAATATCGTAAGATAGTCATTCGAATCTTCATTTTGTGGGGTGAGCGATTTAACCGTATCGGCATATTTTTTTCCAGCCATATCGCCATCAGTAATCACATACCAATGGATCCCCATCTTATTAGCATATTTTATTAAGGGTTTTAAACCACATTGCGCAAATTCTAGTAATTGCACACCTTCAGAACCTAGATGATAACCACTTTGTTCGGCTAATTCACGCAACAACCATACTTCTGTTTCACCTTCAACTAATAACCAGCAACGAGCAAAAAGCGCTAATGGTCGACGATAAAGCACATGAAATAAAATACGGCGACTATCATCAGCACTTAGTGAATGAGGGGCAACATATTTTGTCACAATTTGACCGGGCAGACGGATTAACCGATAAATACTTTCTAAGGGAAATAATGATACTAAGTCACTGGAGTTTGAGGTAATAATTTTTTGTGTTGGCAGGTGTTTAAGCAGGCGAAAACCAACCGATAGAATAATGGGATGTAATTGGCTTTCAGGTTCTTCTAAAATGAGAATTGGCATTGAGCTAGGTGAAAGGGGATTGTCACCTTTAGCATAAACAATTGAATCAAAAATACCTAATAAAGCGGTTCGTAAATAATCATCATTAATATTATCTAAAGCATTATTAATACGTTCAAGTGAATTCCAATCTTCACGATGTGGGCTTGTTTTTTGTGGTAAATGTTTATAACGATAACGTTGAGCTGGATCGATAAAATAGTATTCTAACAAAGCGCGTGCAGCTTTTAATCCACGTTGTAACTCCTCTTCACTAATCGATGCTGAATGCTGCTTTAATTGATTAGACAGTTCATTAATGAAGTATTCTGATAAAGGTTGGTTAGTGATAGGTAAATCATCTGTACTTAAGGTGTTTTTCAATGCCATTACAGGATTAAGATTAAGAACAATAGCAATCAGCAATTTATGATTTTCAATAGTAAAAGGATTATTGTTTTGGTCGACTAGCAGATGTTGAGTCACAATTGTACTATTTTGTTGTTTGGCAGTGATTTGATAAGTTATCCGTCGTAATTGATCTTCTTTAGATTGATAAGTAACAGGCAATAATGCTTGATAAGCTTGATTATTGAACTCGTTGGCATAGGATTGACAATACGTTACTTTAATACTGATATTATTGTCATTAGGTTTATCTTTATCATGATAAAAGTCAGAATCAACAAATTCATAAAATTTATTGTCTAGCGACAATAACATTAAAGCGCTAATTAAACTCGATCGCCCCCATCGGTTTTCACCAATCAGCACACTTGCTTCTGTATTAAATTTTAACGATAATTGACTTACACCCCTAAATCCTACTATATCAATTTGTTCAATAAACATCGTATTTCCTTATTGTTAAAGATTATACTTCTCGGTGCGTTTACGTATTTTTTCAGCTTTTTGTTCAGTATTGCTAATTAATTTGTGCTCATCAAGCAAAATGGTTTTTAGGGGTTTATTGAAATAGACTTTCAAAAATAACCAAATATCGCGCTTAGTTAAGCCAATATTCGTTGATGAAAAATAAAGCCCGATTAAATCTTTATCACGCCAGCGTCTAGGTACCTTATTACGTGTTTGAGCTCGGTGTAAATCAATCACTGATAACTTAATCTGTTTTTGCTTTTCAAATAATGGTATATCAAGTAAAAAATGACATAAATAACAATCACGATGATTAACCCCAGCTGCATGCATTTTTGCTGTCATGTTAGCTAAATAGATAATTAATGAACGCTTTAAATGATAATTAGGGGGCGAAGTTAGCCATGTTTTTGTAAAGTCTTCTAAACTAATGGTTGGGTTTAAATCCTTAGTAACAATAAATGAATGGCGAGTCAATGGATTTAAGCCCTTTCGACCAAATGCTCGTCCATCCATAGTATTAACGTTGGCTTGTTCTAAACGAGCAATCGCATCCCATTCTTGTTTAGCATCCAAAACAGGCAAACGTAGTGATAAAAGATTTTTAACAATCTCTTTGACTGTTGTACCTCGATGAATCTTAATAAAATAAGATTCGTCATTAAATTGGAAATTTAATGTTTTACGTTGTTTTACTTCCCGATAAACTTTTCCCGATATTAATTCAACTTCTTGAAAGGGATCTTTATCTTTCCATAATTGTGCAAAGGGTGATTTAAGTTTAATTTCGTTCATGATTATCACAATCTAAAATAATATCGGCAGCACGCTCAGCTAAGTGGTATAAATCAGTAGTTTGACCGTAATATATAGCATTATTATGCCAGATCAATCGTTGCGCTTGATTGGTTATCGCATTGTCAAGCGCGCAATTTAAATCTGCTTGCACAAAAGGTTCAATAAGTACAAAACCGGCATCGGCATCGTAGACATGATAAGCATAACCAGAAATACCAGAGACAATCACTGGTACACCTGCGGCTAAACCTTCAATTAATACCATACCAGCGGCTTCCTGCCTTGCTGGGTGTAATAATAAATCGGCTGCAAAAAGAAAATCCGGGATATCATTACGACCAGAATAAAACCTAACTTGATTGCCAATATTTAAAGCTTTAGCCATTTTTTGATAAGGTTGCGCATTATCTTGCCCAACGACTAAATAAATTACTTTTTGCCTTAACTCAATGGGTAACGAGGCAATAGCATTTAACGAACGATCAACCCCTTTACGTTTAAAGTCAGATCCAATTTGCACTATGACAAAAGAATCAAGCGCAATTTGATTGGCTTGCCTAAATTGTTGACCTTTAAGTGGCGATGTTGTTTGATATTTTCTATCCAATGCAATGCCCGGTGGTAACAGATAAAATCGTGAAGATTGGGTTTGATAATATCTTTCAAAATCAATAATTTGCTGTTTAGTCAGCACCATTATTTTTGTATGATGATCGGCATTAAATACCGCATCTTCGAAAGCTAAATAGTGTTTACATCGTTTAGATAATTTATAAAGCAAACCTTTATGTGCTACTTTTTCGGCAAAACATGTGTCGCCAGCAAAATAGACATCTAAGCCAGGCATTTTGTTAAAACCGACAACACAATCAACAGGGTTGGACTCAAGATGAGCTTTAACCCAATTATAATAAGATTGATTACGACGATGGTTTGAAAAGCCCTTTTTGGCGACCATTATAACTTCAAATTCATCGGGTATATCGCCTTGCCAATCCATGACATAAACACGAATTTTATGACCACGCGCTCCACAAGCTTTGGCAATTTGCAAAAAATCACGTTGCAAACCGCCATAAGGAAAATATTTATAGATACAAAAAGCTAATTGCATGCAAATTGCCTCGAGTAATAAAGGGGTATTATATACTCAGTATTGATTGTTGCGCAAAGTTTGATTTTTAGTAGTCAGCCTTATTAAAATGCTTAGTACAGGTGAGTTTATAAGTATAAAGTAATCTTATTCATAGCAAAATAATCGATAAGTGTAAATCATTTGAATGATGAATCCTTTATCACAAAGATTCATCACGTTTATTGAATATTCTGTCATCGACAGAAAAATTTCAATTTCATTATTAATATCACTTCACCCATTAAGCAAAAATAGTGGTACGAGATAACGTTAAAATCAATAATGATAGTTGTTATAGGATCAGTGTTACTCTATTTTGCAGTTTATGATCAAACTTAACCATAATCTTTCTTGGTATTGAAAAATCAGTTATTTTCAACGGGTAAAAATAAGCTCATGATGATTAATATCTAAATAAAATGAACGTATATTTAGCTTGAATTTGGTTAAAGCAAGACTTACTTTTAGACGGTTTATAGTGTTTATTCTCAGTTGATCTCTATATCGATTAATTTAATAAAAAATTCTAACTGTCAAATGTTTAAAAATAAAATAACTCAATCATCAATTGCTCATCGATACAAATTGAACGAAAGTAAAACGTTTGGCTGTAAAAAATGTGTGTTAATTGTTCAGATACTTTGATGTTTACAATCTTATGCATTTTATATTATATTGCCAAACCTATTATGTATTATCTAGTCAGTAAAATTTAAAATGAATAAGGAAGTTTTTTTTAACAATAAATATATTATTTTATTGTTATTTATCGTTGTCTGTTTTACATGGGGAACAACATGGATTGGCATTAAAATCGCTGTTGAAACCGTTAACCCACTGTTAGCGGCTGGTTTACGTTTTGTCATTGCATTCCCTTTTTTAGTATTAATTACAATAGTGGCTAAATCGCCAATATTGTTTCCTCGAAAATCATTACATTTTTTTCTGTTATTAACCCTATTTTACTTTACTATTCCTTATTTCTTAATTAGTTTTGGTGAACAGTATGTATCGTCAGGTTTAACATCACTTCTATTTAGTACTATGCCTATTTTTTCTATTATTTTTGCTAAAATAATTTTAAAAGATAAGATTTATTTGAATCAATTAATCGGTATTACAGTAGGCTTCTTGTGCTTAATATATATTTTAGTTTCTGAAGGATTTATTCTTTCGTATACCGATTTTTTGGGTGTGATATCAATACTTTTAGCAGCATTGATGCATGGTTTTTTGTATGTATACTCCAAAAAAGCAGGCGCAGGCATCAATGTATTTACTTTTAATACCTTACCTATCGGTGTCGCTGGAATTGTACTGTGCTTGTTAAGTTTCTTGTTTGAAGAAAATAATTTCCAACTTATTTCCTTAAATAGCTGGCTCGCATTAATTTATTTAGGTATTTTTGCTTCAGTGTTTGGTTTTATTGCTTATTTCTTTTTGTTGAAAAGAATGAGCCCTGTTGTTTTATCATTCATTTTTATTATTTTTCCAGTCGTTGCAATTTTGATTTCCTCTATTTATGAGCATAAAATCATTTCAACCAGTTTTATTATTTGTACAATCATTATGCTATGTGGTTTTGCTATAACTAAATTACCGCTCAGCATTTTTAAAAAGTTAATAAAGCAAGGGAAAACAGCAGATAATCAATAAAGATTAACAAATTGTTTCAATGAAATTTGAGATAGTTAAACTGCTGATATTGGATCATTATACTCATTCGGCCTGTGTGCCGAATGTTTTATACCAATTGTTACACTCAAATGCCTAAAGCTGATCTTATTGATTCACAGAAAAAAGATAAATCACCGCCTACTTATTTTTATGGTAATCGAGCTCAATATTTTCAACCAACCTAAAATTAATGTCAGGCACCTAGATCTTTATCATCACTATTACCACATAATTGCCAAGTTTATTCATTAAAAGTGATAATTTTGTGATTGGTGATCTCACATAAAACAAAAATCTCAAACTCGCTAATACGTTTGTCTATTTTGTCACTTTAAAAAATGATGAGTGTAAACATGATCCCCTGATTGACTTATTGCGTCTATAACGACAATTATTTGACCACACTATGCAGTAATTGCCTATGGGCAATAAATTCACTAAAGCTGATTGTTTTCCCTCTAGGGTTTACTGATAATTGCTGGCAAAATATTTTACAATTAATTAATAGCAATATTTTAGGTTAGTAAATCACTGAATGCATGTTTAACTATCTGGATATTATCCATTGAACTCTTTTATGCTTTGAAGCAATAACTGTCACCAATGGCACTTCCTTGCACGCCAAATTGACGTAAATTTTGATCGACAGCATTCATCGATTGCCAATGGTTTTCACACCAATCAGGGGCAAGTAAGGTCGGTTTTCTGGCGTTAGCCGAGATGCGGTGATATAAAATATCCGCTGGTGTTTGCCTGATAACATCACCTGCAATATCGACATACTGCTCTAAAGATAATACATCAAGCCGGCCTGCACGCCATGCTTTAGCCATAATACTGCCTTCGACAATATGTAATGGATGCAGTTTTAAACCATCCACACCAGTATTGAGCACTTGATCTAAAGTCACTAAATTATCTTGTTTACTCTCTTTTGGTAAACCAATAATTAAATGGGTACACACTTTAATACCAAGCTTACGTGCTTTTTGTACTGTTTGCTGATAATCATTAAAGGTATGTCCACGATTAATTGCATGCAACGTTTTATCATGTGCGGTTTGTAAACCTAGCTCTAGCCAAACTTCATAGCCTTTAGCTTGATAATCAGCTAATAAATCAAGTGCTTCATTGGGTACACAATCAGGCCGGGTTCCCACGCAAAGCCCAACAATATCAGCGCTATTTAGCGCCTCTTCATACATATTTTTTAAGATTTCAACTTCAGCATAAGTACTGGTATAAGCTTGAAAGTAGGCAAGGTAACGTTTCGATTTTTTCATTTGCTGAGCTTGTGAAGTTAGCTGATCTGCAATCGACTTAACTTGAATTGACTCATCAATAATTGAGGCGACATTACAAAATGTACATCCGCCTTGACCAATAGTACCGTCACGGTTAGGGCAGGTAAATCCACCATGTAACGTGAGTTTGTAAATTTTTTCACCATAACGTCGCTGCAAATCAGCGCCAAAGGTATTAACCACTAAATGTAATTGCATAACAAACCCAAAATAAAAATTTTGCCCATTCTACGAAGATAGCTATAGAACATCAAGATATAACAAAAATCCTAATTTAATAATCTGTATTGCTCTAATCCATTTTACTCAACCCATGAGCGTTACTTAAAGCTTGTGTCAAAGGCAGATTTGAGTTTATTTAGATAATATAGTGATTATTTAAAAAAGAACTTTTATGAATCAATTAAAAAAGTAATAAATGAGATTTATAAGTACAGACAAGTAAAGAGTTGATTATGGCTCTATAGTACAACGAGTTAACCAATATATTGCTTGCTGTTTCTAACGATGTTAAACATTTTATTCATCGAAAAAGTTAATTAACAATATAAGCCTTAAAATTTAATATTTTTTAATTAAACAATATTAAATAAAGCTAATTATCGAATTATATGAATAATAAATTAGATTACAAAATAGCTTACAAATTTTTACACAAAAGTTTATTACAATAAATTTAGTTTGATTTATGATAGCTCAAAATAATTGTTTAATTATTTTATATAGAAGCGATAATATTGCTTTCAATTTACTTATTTGATTTTTCATAAAAAATAATAAATAAATACATACATTGATTGGGGAAAGTATGATAAAATATATCCTAAATCGGGCATCGGGCATCGGGCATCGGGCATCGGGCATCGGGCATCGGGCATCGGGCATCGGGCATCGTTAATTTTGATGATTTACTATTTTTGGTAACTTGTCGTAATCAAATTGTTAAAACAATAAATTTTCATTCTTCTTTCAACACTCTATTATTCGCAATTAATTGGTCTACCTTTAAAATAGCTTCGCTTGTTATTTGTTTCTGTTTATGCATGTTTAATGTGCCAATTGTCGATGCATTAACCGCTAAAACTTCTTCTGCTATCAGAGGATCTTCTCCATTTATTTTATTTAACGGTATTAATGATAATTTATTAACAATCAAGATTGGCAATGATGTTTATTTAAGTGATCCAGCTGGAAATATGATGAAATTAAACGAAAATGGTAATTGGGATAAAGTCCAAGCCATTCATTTTAATAAACCAGGCGATACTTTTAAAAGTGTCCAAACCATTGTCACACCCGATACCACAAACTATACTTTAGGCACCAATTTAGCACAAGATATTGATGGTGATGGCGATTTTACAATATCAGGCGCGATAAATGCCAATTGGCAAGATAAAAATGGTTTACAACTGCAAGCCTCTGATTTAAATGAATTACCTTCGAAATGTTTTGCTCCTTATAAACTGACTATAAATATTGATTCGAATGATGGTGTCCAATTAAAAACGGCTTTTGGAATTCCAAATCAAAAAACGTATGTAAAAAACTCTGCTGTATATTATATCTATCCTCATGATACTCAGCCATATGCTTGCTATGCTAGGCCGGGTAGTATGGAAAATAGCACGGGTATTTTTGCTGGTCCAATCAATATGTGGGATACATCAAAAGGATTTATAACACAATCGGGTTTATCTAGAAATTATAATCAAAATTTCCCTACTTTAGCTGGAAATGGCGTGTATTTCGATTTATTGATAACCAATGGGATGGAAAATTTAAATTGGCCAACAGTAAAAGTGGGTGATATTACTGCAACTGTAAGTAATATTACAAAAGACAGTGTAAGGGTGACATTAAATGGGCCAGCACCGACCTCTAGTGAATATGGTGCAACTGCACGTAAACCCTCGGTGTTACCTGCTAATTTTAAAATACAAGGTAATTTGAATGGTGTGAAGGTGGTTGAATATGGATTTCAATTACAAAAATGGTTTGTTGTTCGCGATAAGGATAAACTAGAAACTAGTGCTGGACAAGCCAACTGGTGTTTTGCGCTTGATGGTCAACCAGGTCGCCAAGAAACAATAACGGCTCAAGAATACCGTTTACCTGATCCGGTTGACTTTACGACTGCATCTGGTTCTTTTATGTTTGAAGGTGTAACAAGATATATATCAGGGTTAAATAATCCGAATATTCAAACAACAACAGATGGTGGGCGTTATTGGCGCCATATTAATGGTGGTGTTTTTAGTGAATGGGGAAATTTAACCAATTATGGTTTAAATGTTAATTTAGATAATTATTATTGGACAGGTAGAAGGCTTCAACAAAAAACTATTGATGATTGGGACTATTTTGTTGTTCGTCCAAGAGATGGAAATATATCGGCGCAGTTAGGTCACACAATTATTTATTCTACTTTTTGTTTTACCCCAGATTGGATGGATTGGTAATTTAATAGTAATGTTATTTCTTTTAATTTAGCTAATTTAGTTACATTATCTATTTGTTGATTTGCGACGTTACACTAATTTTTGCACAGCGAAAATTAGTGTAAAAGCCATATTGGCGTCGGAGCAAATCGCAAATTGAGGTTAAAATATAACCAATTTCAGTGTTGATAGGTATAAATAACCATTAAAATCAAATCAAATCAAAATTCCCACTAAAATATTAAGTTATCTTATTAAAAATAAATTAGAAATATTTTTTGATTGTCAAATGATAATTATTATTATTTGTTGTTGATCATTACCATTATTAGCAATAAGATATCGCTATTATTACAAGTTAGCTAGAGGTGGACTGTGCCTTGCATGATGCGCAAATTAGTTATTGTTTTATTGTCATCAATATTTTCAATATCGTTATGTTATGGTGATATTTCTTTACCCAACCCTCAAACCAAAGATGGAATGGGGCTATTTGAAAGTCTAAAAAAACGTGCTTCTACTCCCGGTGGTGGTTTCCCCGTTGGTAATTTATCTGATGATGAATTATCTACAGTGCTTTGGGCTGCAAGTGGCTTAAATCGTGGTAAAACGGGGTGGACGGTACCAATGGCGAATGGTAAAGCTCCCTATGTTCGTTTATATGTTGCGGGTGAAAAGGGTACCTTTTTATACGAATGGGATGGTCAATATTTGCGTGAAATTAATAATAAAGATATTCGTGCCGATATTGCGATGCAAAACTTTACCAAGCGCGCAGCTTATTCTTTAATTTTTGTGTTTGATCAAAACTCTCTTAAAGATACGCCAGTCGATCAGGCTAATGATTTTGCTCAAATAGCTGTGGGTGCAATGAGTCAAAACATTTACCTTAGTGCTGCAGCGTTAAAATTAAGCGCCAGATATATCCATTCTATTAAACCAGATGTCATATCCCAAGCGTTGCAATTGCCTGAAAATAGTAAACCAATTGGTATTATGTTATTAGGAAAATAAAAGGAATAAAAAGTGAAACGGTTTCTTGCATTAGTATTGTTGATAATTACAAGTGTGATTGTTTTTGCTCCCTCTTCTTACGCTGCTGAAAAAAAATATCAAAGCTGGAATGCTATCATTGATGAAATGGATAGCATACTCAATGATTCCTACGATATCTATTTTATGAAAGACAGTGATAGAGCAAAAGAGCGCGTAAATAACGCCTACTTCGGTTTCTATGAAAAGCATGGTGTCGAAAGGGCTGTAATGTCATATATTTCTGGTAAACGCGGTACCGATACCGAATACCAATTTGCTAAAATCAAACGTTTAATGACTGATGGCGCACCAAATAAAACAGTACGAGCAGAAATCGACGTTTTATTAAAAATGCTACATGAAGATGCCAATGAGCTCGATGGCAAAAAAGAGAGCGGTTGGAGTATTTTATTAGCTTCATTTATTATTATTTTCCGTGAAGGATTAGAGGCTATTTTAGTTATTGCCGCTATATCGGCCTATTTAGTGCGTTCGGGCAACTTACCTATGGTTAAAGTTGTTTACATGAGCTCGTTATTTGCGGTATTTGCCAGTATTTTAGCGGCAATTGCGCTTCACTCTATTTTTGATATTAGTGGCGCTAATCAAGAAATGATAGAAGGTGTTGCAATGTTACTTGCCACCGTCGTGCTATTTTTTGTTAGTAATTGGATGTTTTCAAAAGCAGAAGCAAAAGCATGGAAAAACTATGTTGAAGGTAAAGTGCAGACGGCGGTTTCATCGGGTAGTAGTTTTGCATTGGGATTTGCTGCCTTTTTAGCTGTTTTCCGTGAGGGTGCTGAAACTATTTTATTTTACCAAGCAATGTTGGCTGAAGCTAAAGAGCATATGGATATGGTGTGGTATGGTCTAGCCATAGGTTGTTTTGTGCTTGCTATTATCTTTATATTGATTCGTTTTGGTACTATGAAATTACCAATTAGACCATTTTTTATTGGCACAAGTACACTAATGTATATTATGGCTATAGCTTTTGCTGGCGGAGGTGTTAAAGAGTTACAAGAAGCCGATATAATTCCTGTAACGCCGGTTGATTTTGTGCATTCAATCGATATTTTAGGGATTTATCCAACCGTTGAAACGTTAATACCACAAATATTTATGATATTAGTTGTTATCATATCGGTGGTTTATTTGAAAGCTAAACATAATAAACAAAACGTTTGATCAATTTAGTTTGTTGTTTAAAAGTTGGTTAGATGTTGATTAATGATATTTCGAAGTCAATTTAAATAGCAAAAAAAGTAGTGATTGCTTTAATGATGAGTAATTAAATAAAAGTAAAGGAGTTTTCAATGAAAAAATTAGTATTAGTTGCGGGTATTTCATCAATACTTGCGTTATCATCTGTTGCTTATGCAGCAGCACCTGCTCCAGGCGAACAAAAAGGTTTTGAAGAGTTTCCAATCGGTGATGAAGTGACAGTTGGACCATTACATATTGGCGCGGTTTATTTTCAACCTGTAGATATGGAGCCAGCAGGCATGGGTGGTTTACCTGCATCAAAATCTGATATGCACATTGAAGCAGATATTTCAGCAGCAGAAGGCAATAAACTTGGTTATGGTGTTGGCGATTTTGTTCCTTACTTAACGGTTAAATATAAGATCCAAAAACAAGGTAGCGATAAAGCCATAGAAGGTAACTTTATGCCAATGAACGCATCGGATGGCCCACATTATGGTAACAATATTAAACTTGATGGTGCAGGTAAATATAAAGTGACATTTACTATCGAAAATCCAGAAAAACAAGGTTATTTATTGCATGTAGATAAAGAAACCGGAGTCGAAGGACGTTTTTGGACTAAACCAATTGAAGTTTCTTGGGATTTTGATTATATTCCTCGAGCATGGTAATGATATTTAAAAAATAGTATCAGTTATACTTAATATTTTGTAGTATTTATTATGGCGAGGTTTTCACTCGCCATAATAGGTTGTAACCATTAGGCAATTAATATGCTTCAATACCTTATAAAAATTACCGATAATACTTTTGTTCCCATTGTTGTATTAGCACTACTAAGTGCAATGATAGTTAGAGCAATACCTAATTATAATAAAAAAATCTTTACCTTCGGTTTTATAATAGGATTATTTGCAGCATTAGTTTATGCTATTTTGAAGCGAAATACAGGTTTTGCTGTTCGTGAATTTTATGATCTTGGCATCATCACCTTGTGGATGATAATTGCCATCCCATTGTTTATCTGCGCAATATTAAAAACACCAATCAATTGCCAGCTTGGCAAAATTCTATTTACCTTACTATCTGTGCTTGCTATTGGATTAATTGCTGCACAATTTTTACCAAATTTAATGCTTTATCCCTTTGAATTTTCAGTTGGGATGGAGTCAATCTTTAATAATGATTATCTATTCAAATGGGTTGGTTATTGCTTTGCTTTACTCGTTGCTGGATTAATTGCTGTATTTACTTTCCGTCTATGTAGGCGTTTATCTAATAAATTTGTCCAAGCAACTATTTTAATCGCTTTGCTTATATTTACGATTCAAAACAGTATCAATCTTATTCAAATTTTAATTGTAAGACGATTTATTAAACCACAAAAATGGATGATGGAATTAGTGATTTTTGTATTAGGTCACGTTAATTTCTTTATCTTTATTTTTATGGCAATAGTGTTGTTATTGGCCATAGCGTTATATATCCAATCGAAAACAACATCATTAGTTGGCAGTAATCCAGCGCAAATACGTAAACTCAAGGCACAGTTACGTAGTGATAGACGCACGTCATTATTACTCATCGCAGGTGCTGCAATAACTGCTTATACGGTAACAAGAGCACGTTACATTTTTGAAAAAGGTGTTGAACTTACGCCAGCTGAACCGGTTTCCCCTAATGCTGATGGTTTAATTGTTATTCCATTAGATAATGTCAATGATGGTAATTTACATCGATATGGTTACAAGGCTACCGATGGTACATTAGTTCGTTTTATTGTGATTAAAAAAAGCGAAAACGCCTATGGCGTTGGTTTTGATGCCTGTGATATTTGCGGTGCAAGTGGTTACTATCAACGCGGTAATCAAGTTGTTTGTATTTTATGTGATGTGGTGATGAATATTGCAACGATTGGCTTTTCTGGTGGTTGTAACCCAGTTCCACTTAAATATGAAATTATTGATGGGAATATGGTTATTCGTCCCGCAAACCTAGAAGCAGAAAAAGCACGCTTTAAATAAAGGTTAACAAAGGAAAAGTTTATGTTTCGCAGAATGTTAATTAGTGTATTAGTGCGTCAAAAAAAGAAATTATTTTTGATCGCTTTAACTGTAGCACTCGGTGTTTCACTTGCAACAGCAATGTTAAATGTTATGTTTGATGTTGGTGACAAAGTGAATCAAGAGTTAAAGGCTTATGGTGCTAATTTAAATATTGTCCCTCGCGGAACAGCGCTTGTTAGTGAAATGTACCAACTTGACGATAATAATGGCAAACAACAAGCTATGCAGTACATTAAGCAAGATGATTTAGTCAAAATTAAGATGATCTTCTGGGCTTATAACATTGTCGATTTTGCCCCCTATCTAACAGCTCAAGCTAATTTGAATGGCAAACCTATTACCATTGTGGGTACTTGGTTTAACAAACACCTGACTATTCCAACTGGAGATGAAGTTGATACCGGCATGTTAGCCATGAAATCATGGTGGACAATTGAAGGTAACACCATGAAAGATGATAATTTACAAGGTGTCATGGTGGGCGAAACTGTTGCTAAACAGTGGAATTTAAAGTTAGGTGACACCATCAATATTACGTCTCCACAAACAAATAATTCATTAACGTTAACGGTTAATAATATTTTTCACAGTGGTGGTGTAGAAGATTCACAGCTATATGTCTCCCTGCCGGTGGTCCAAAAGTTAGCAAATAAAGAAGGACTCGTTGAACGAGTTGAAGTGAGTGCATTAACCACACCTGAAAACGAATTAGCACGTAAAGCAGCACAAGATCCTAATAGTTTATCAAGAACTGAATGGGATACTTGGTATTGTACCGCTTACATTAGTTCAATTGCTTATCAACTTGAAGAATTGATGCCTGATGTTCGGGTTAAAGCGATTATGCAAGTCGCTGAATCTGAAGGTTCTATACTGCAAAAAACACAATTACTCATGTTGCTATTAACCATTTTATCGTTAATTTGCTCGGCGTTGGCGATTTCAAATTTGGTCACAGCCAATGTTATTGAGCGAAGCACTGAAATTGGTTTACTTAAAGCATTAGGAGCAACAAATACAGCGGTCGCTATGCTGATATTAACTGAAATATTGATTATTGCCTTGTTAGGTGGAATTTTTGGTTACTTTATTGGCTTGGGATTTGCTCAAATTATTGGTCATACGGTATTTGGTTCATTTGTCGAGCCGAAAGTGATTATTATTCCTTTAGTATTAATTATGGTTGGTTTAATTACCTTTGTCGGTAGTTTACCCGCTTTACGGATAATGATGTTTTTACGTCCAACAGATGTATTACATGGTCGATAAAAGCAAAGGTAACTCGATTATGATGAATAAAAATACACGCTTTATTATCAAAACCATTTTTAGCTCACTCATTCGTCGCCGATCGCGAATTATGATTGCATTGCTAGGGGTTGCTATCGGTGCTACCGTTTTACTTGGAATGATAACATTATGCTATGATATTCCGCGTCAAATGGGGCAAGAGTTTCGTTCTTATGGCGCAAATTTATTATTTATGCCCGCTAATAATCAACCGACTATGCCACTTGCTGATGTGAAACAAGCAGTAAATTTACTTCCTCAAGACAAGCTTTTAGGCGTCACTCCTTTCCGTTATGATGCTATTCGTAGCAATCAGCATCCTTATACCATTGTGGGTACTAACTTCGAACAAGTGACCAAAACTAGCCCTTATTGGCAAATCGAAGGAAGCATACCTAAAAATCCGAATGAAATCATGATTGGTACCGATATTGCTAATTTTACCAAACTGAAAATTGGCAGTACGATGCCGATTTCGGGTAAATCTAAACAAGATTCGCGCTTTGATGAAGATCTTAAAATTACAGGTATTATTAAAACAGGGCGAGCCGAAGATGGATTTATATTTATTGATTTACATGATTTAGAAGTTCTACTTGAACAATCCGATCAGGCTGAAGTGGTTGAAGTGAGTATAACTGCTACTGAAGCAGAATTAAAACACTATGTTGAAACAATCAAAAACCACATTAATACTATCGATCCCCATTTAATAAAATGGGTAACACAATCAGAGTCTTCAGTTCTAGGTAAACTCTCATCATTACTTTATTTAGTCACTTTTGTGGTGTTAGTGCTTACTATGATTTGCGTTGCTACAACGATGATGACGGTTGTGATGGAACGCCGTAAAGAAATTGGACTCAAAAAAGCAATTGGGGCAAATAATCAAAGCATAGCTAAAGAGTTTTTAGCTGAAGGGTTGGTATTAGGTATCATTGGTGGCATGATTGGTGTAGTTTGTGGGCTTGTTTTTGCACAAGTTATTAGTACTAATGTCTTTGGGCGATCAATAATTATTGAGTTTTACCTTATTCCAACAACTATTATTATTTCTGCTCTTGTCACGGTAATAGCATGTTTAATTCCTGTAAAACGTGCTCTTGAAGTTGAACCCGCACTCGTATTGCGAGGTGAATAGGATCTAAGTATGAATATACTCGAAGTAAAGAATGTATCAAAAATATATGGCTCACTACATGCACTTTCAGACGTGAATTTAGCTGTTGAGGAAGGTAAATGGTTATCTATCATGGGACCTTCGGGTAGTGGTAAAACGACATTGATGAATATTATCGGTTGTATGGATAAACCATCATTAGGCTCGGTAATTTTTGACGGGCAAGATATCACCCAGCTTTCTCTACCCCAGTTAACCGAAATCCGTCGAGATAAAATTGGATTGATTTTCCAACAATTTCATCTTGTCTCATACTTAACAGCTTTAGAAAACGTAATGGTAGCGCAGTATTATCACAGTATGGTTGATGAAAAAGAAGCGTTACAGGCTCTAGAACGCGTTGGTTTAGCGGCCAGAGCAAAGCATTTACCAAGACAATTATCAGGCGGTGAACAGCAACGTGTTTGTATTGCTCGAGCATTGATCAACTATCCTAAACTAATTTTAGCCGATGAACCAACCGGTAATTTAGATGAAAACAATGAAGCAATGGTTATGAATTTATTACATCAACTGCATGAAGAAGGGAGCACTATTATAGTGGTGACTCACTCACCTGAGGTATCTCGGCATGCACAAACTACAGTTGTACTTGAACACGGTAAAGTGGCAAGTATTATTGATAATTAACCATTAAAAGAGGTTTATTATATGAAAAATCGCATGATTTCATCACTGTTTTTTATTGTGTTAGGCGCGTTATTAATATTGTTTCCAATGTATATTTTACCTGTTTGTCCCCTACCAGAACCTTCAGCTATGCCTGTTGATGCAATGAGCCAGGCAGCAGGCGGTGAACATATGCATAGTGCACCCGCTAAAATTATGAGATGTTTTTGGACTTTGCGAGCCGAACTCGGCATCGGTAGTTTAGTGATAGCCGTTGGTGTTTTGATACTATTTAGTCGTACGATATTTGTCCGTATGGGATTAACAATGTCATTAGCTTGTATCTCGTTATTAGCGGCCGCGATTCCAACTATTTTAATTGGTGTTTGCCCTAACGAGATGATGCGATGCAATATGGGTGCTAAACCTGCTTTGGTTTTACTGTCTGGTTTGATATTTGTGGTATCAATCATCAATTTAGTCTATTTAAATAAAATATCCAAAAGATACGAGTAACAGATAAGCTAGTAAGATCATCACTCGCTTAAACAAGTTAACGCTTAGAATTTATCAATATAAATATTAATAGATAAATAAAGAGCCCAATAATTGCAGGAAATTAACATGCAAGAAAAGCCGATTACTATTTCTCATTTAGCATGGAAAAATATTCAAAGACGACCTTTTCGTAGTTGTTGTTTGATTATTATTATTACACTTTTTTCAGCCACACTATTTGGTGGCAGTGTGTTAATGAAAAATCTTAGTCAAGGTATTTCAGGCATGGCCGATCGGTTAGGTGCTGATATTCTTATTGTGCCTTATGGTTATGAAAAGAATATGGAAGTTGCCTTATTACGGGGTGAACCAAGTAGTTTTTATCTAAAAGTTGATTTAATTGATAAAATTAAAAATATTAAAGGGATTGAAGCTATTTCGCCGCAGCTTTTTATTGCTTCATTGAACGCGGGATGTTGTACGACTAAAGTACAGCTAATCGGCTTTGATGAGCAAAGTGATTTTGTTATTAAACCATGGTTACAAACCCAACTAAGCCAGCCATTAACCGACAATCAAGTTGTTGTGGGTGCTAAAATTACTTCACAAGTGGGTGATGAGATCCTATTTTTCAATCATCCTTTTAAAATAGCAGCTAAAATGGATAGCACAGGCATGGGGTTTGATACTTCAGTTTTTATGACAATGTCAGCTGCGCAAAAACTAATGAAAGAGGCTAAATTAATAGAAGGTGATGTTGATCATTTTTCTGATTATGCTTCTTCTATTTTTATTAAAGTAAATCATGACTATCAACCTAAAGATATTATTAATCAAATCATGCCAAAATTTGCCATGGACTATAATATCGATTTTGTTATGACTAAAGGGATGTTAAGTAATATTGCAAAATGGTTAAGTGGATTTTCAACTATTGTGTACAGTTTATCGGCTATTTTTTGGGTGTTAGCTATTATTGTGATCTTTGTTATTTTTTCATCCTCATTAAACGAACGTAAACGCGAGATCAGTTTATTACGCATACTTGGGGCATCACGCCGTGACTTAATTAAAATGTTATTAAAAGAGTCATTGATAATTAGTGCATTAGGTGGTATTGCTGGTATTATGATTGCTGCTATATTGATTTATGCTTTTAGTTTATTAATTTGCCAATCAATTGGTTTGCCATGCGTCAATATCTCGTTATTTGATGCAATAATATATGCCGTAATAGTGTTTATTCTCACCGTTATTATTGGCCCGCTATCTTGTATTTATTCTGCCTTATCTATGACTAAATTTGATACTTACAGCACATTAAGAGAGGGGGAATAATGTTACTTAGCGTTAAAAATCTGCGTAAAGATTATCGTCGCGCACAACAAACTTTTTCAGCTGTGGATAATGTTAGTTTCAACATGGAACAGGATGATTTTGTTTGTATTATGGGTAAATCAGGTAGTGGTAAAACGACTTTACTTAATATGATTGCAGGGTTACTGACGCCAACTCAGGGCAAAATTACCATTAATGATACTAATCTTTTTGAACTTAATGATGAGCAAGTTTCAGCATTTCGAAATCAGAATATTGGTTATATTCCCCAAGGCAGTAGTTTATTACCTAATTTAACAGCGCTTGAAAATATACGATTACCTTTTTATCTAACTAAGCGCGCCAATCAAACAAGCCTAAGTTATGCACAACAACTGTTAGAGAAAGCAAAGATAAGCCATCTGCAAGATGCTTATCCTGCAAATATGTCTGGTGGTGAAATGCGGCGTATTGCTATTTTACGTGCTTTGATTTGTCAGCCACAAATTGTGATTGCTGATGAACCAACAAGTGATTTAGATGACGAAAGTTCGACTGAAATTATGCAACTATTAACCGAAATTCATCAGCAAGGAACAGCGTTATTAATTGTGACACATGACCATGATGTCGCAAATTATAGCCAAAAAATAATTAAAATGGCTGCTGGTCGATTGGTCGAATAGTTTGCATATATTACATAAAATATGTGTATTACATGAAAAGTGGATTGCAGCCCATTTCTATCATAATTTTATTGAGCTTTAATAGCGGCAATCCCACCAATGAATTAATATCATCACCTTCTAACTTATCAAATAACGTTATTCCTAATTCATCGCATTTAAAGCTTCCGGCACATTGTAGTGGCCTTTCTTTTGCTATATAGGCATTGATTTCTGCATCGGTTAAATGACGGAACGTCACCTTAAAAGGTTCACATATTGTGTTCGATTGTCCACTAGCGGTGTTAATAACTGTCATACCCGTGTAAAAATAGAAGGATTTACCACTACTGTTACGTAATTGTTGACGAGCATTTTCAACAGTAAGGGGTTTACAAACTATTTTATCATCTAAAACACCCACTTGATCTGATCCTATGATTAAACAATTAGGATATTGAGTTATCAATGATTGTGCTTTAAGTTTTGATAGGCGTATGACTAGTTGTTCTGCTGACTCATTCGGTAATGGCGTTTCATCACAAATTGGTGGAACACATTGAAAAGCAATAGCTAACTTTTCTAATACTTTTTTTCGAGAAAGTGAAGTTGATGCTAAGATTATTTTCATTTAAGTTCTTCTTTTATTATCCAAGCTGAGGGGTGGCAGTTAAAACCGATATGACCGTAATACTCTACTGCTTGCGGCGCTGCCAGCAAAGTAATCGCACAATTTAAACCAGTATAATTTTGTATTTCTTTGATTAATTGTTTACCAATACCTTGTTTTTGGTATCTATTATCAACTGCAAGGTCAGCTAAATAAGTAATATAAACAAAATCGGTTAAGCAACGAGCAATACCAACAAGTGAATCGCCATCCCAAGCAGTAACGATTAGATTTGCATTATCTAACATAGCTTGAAACCGTTTATGATCATCAATAGGGCGGCGTTCACCTAAACTGCAATTATTATATAGCGTAATAGCTTGTGTTAATGTGGGTTTAATATTACATCTGTAAATGATATTAGTCATATGACTCCAATTTTAACTTAATCATACATAGATAGTGATAGCGATTTATGTTTTAAAGATTTAACTAAGTAATTACCACCAACTATCGATTGGGTATTATGTTATCGCTTTATTATTTAACAATCAATTAACTAAACAAGCCTAAAATTTAAAGTTGAATCTGCACTGTGATAACAATGATGTTACCTATGATATTAATAAAAATAATGAATATGATTTAATCGAAAAACAGGTGTAATTTAATTAAACAACCATTGTAAATGCTCAGGAAATGTCTTATGCCTTTAGTTACTTATAAAATTGCTAAAACTGCATGTGATTTTGAACAAGGGAAACAACTTTTTTCTGAATATGCTAATCTTTTTTGTCCAAGTTTGTACACGTTAACAATGGAGAATGCATTTAAATCCATTGTTCACACTTCATTATACCCAAAAGGAATGTTAATACTTGCTCACATCGGTATTTCGACTTCGGCAAGCATTGCAGGTTGCATTGGTCTTCGCCATTATGATAATTCAACTGCTGAATTAATAAATAAATATGTAAAAAAAGAATATAAAAGACTTTGTATTGGTCAAGAGTTGATTAAACTTGCTGTGCAACAAGCAAAATCACTTGGTTATGAAAAAGTTTATACCAATATATTATCGGCAATGACAGATGTTGTTGCTTTGTATGAAAAACTTGGATTTCAACTGTGTAAACCTCATAACGTTAATTCAGCTAAAGAAGTGATTTTGATGCAAAAAATCATTCGTTAATCAATTAAAAGCGAGTATGATGAATTAATCAGGATTGTATTAAAAATATAGGTAAGTTATAAATTTTTACACAGCGAGGTAACAGTTATGTATAAAAAAATTTTGGTTCCTATTGATATCCTTGAGGATGAATTAACCCAAAAAGTCATTCCACATTTAGAATGTTTAGCTAAATTATCGAATGCCAAAGTTATTTTTTTTCATACTTTACCTGTTGCATCGGCCATTGTTAATGCCTATTCATTTGGATTTGATGAATTTAAAGATCAAGCAACCGTACAAACCGAGCAAGCACTACATAAGTTAATTGATTCGATTAATTTACCGCGTGAAAATTTATCATTTTCAATTGCTTTTGGTAATCCACGAGATGAAATTCTAGCTCTAGCTGACGAAATAAAACCTGATCTTATTATTTTAGGATCAAGGCGCCCAAATATTACCACCCATCTTTTAGGATCAAATGCATCGGGCGTGGTACGAGGCGCTCAGACTTCAGTATTAGTCGTTCGTTAGTTTAATAATTTAATTAATCATTATTAAGCAGGGAATTAATGAAGATTCCTTGCCTTTTTCGGAATTATTAAAACCAAAAACAATATTAACTTTATTGCTTTCTTATTTAACAATATAATTAATAATGTGTATTAAAGGTAACTAAGTTATTATTAATCGGCTTGATATCTATCTAGAACTTATGATCGAGTAAATTGATCATATTAGAACAATACTGTTAATCTATTTTACTAATATTCTTATAAAATAATAAAAGTTTAACAAAACTTAAAGATTCTGAGTTTGCTCAATTATATAAACTTGTTTATAATTTTGAGCACGTTAGATGGAAATAAAAATATGGAAAAAAAAGGAAGTTACTATTAGTATGATTAAAAATATGATAAAATACAATTGTATACAGGCCAGCCAGCCAGCCAGCCAGCCAGCCAGCCAGCCAGCCAGCCAGCCAGCCAGCCAGCCAGCCAGCCAGCCAGCCAGCCAGCCAGCCAGCCAGTTTCTAAAGTTATCTTGTAATGTTAAGTTTGCAAAAGCTTGTTTTTTTCGTCAAGTAAATCTCTTTTTTCTTATAGTTGTTTTGTTATTTTTTTTCAAAAATAATGCCCAAGCACTTACAGTTCAAACAGTTGAAGCTATTCGAGGTTCCCAACCCTATTTAACATTTGATAAAGGCTTAACTAAAGCGGAAAATGTTGATTCATTACTTGGAATTAAATTATCTGATGGTACATTCATTGCTGCTTCGCAAGATAATTCGACTAAATTACAACCCATTGAATTACCTTTTATAACTGATTCATTTAGTAAAATTCAGACATTTATACCCTTTCCTTCGTCGGGTAATAGTAGTTATCCTAATATTGGAATAAATAGTTTAATTCTTCCGCCTTATAACTATTGGGGCGATGATGATGGTGATAAAAATGCAAAAGCAACTGGCACTCTAAGTGTTAAATGGCAAGATGCAGGGGATAATGATATCACTAAAAAAGTTGGTATGAATTCTAGTAGTCAGTTGAACCCGTGTAAAAGTCCATATCGTTTAACAATAACGGCAACTAATGGTCAACTATCTACACAATATGGATTACCTAATATAAGTAATTTTTCTGGAGGTAGCCATACCTACTATTTAACACCCAAAAAAGGTAAAGCTTATGCTTGTTTTGCTCAGCCTAATTTAGTTTATGATAAAAGTACTTATTTATCGTCACAATATGATATTGATGTTGAAGGACCAGATTGGGGAACAAGTAAAGGTTTTGAGATACAAAACCTTGCAAAACCAGAACTGAATTTTCCAACTACAGGTTCAAATGGATTGTATTTTTACTTGTTATTAGGGGGAATTACTCCAACTCAAGTGATTAATGCTAATGGTCAAATTGTAACTGCAAGTAGTGGTGGAAATATTAGCTTACAGTTAAGTTTACAAGATGCGGCTTCAACAACTTGGACTGGTAAATTTAATTCAGTCGGTGAAAAGCAGACTTTATTAAAAATTACTTTGAAAGGTCCAAATAAAAATAGTACAAATAAGAGCTTTACTCCTTCAGTCTTTCGAATTTATGCCGATTCCACAAAAAAAGTTTTATTGTATAGTTTTAAAATACAGCGTTGGTATATAGCACAACCAAGCGTTCAAATTAGTTCTTTCAATCAGGCTAAATCATTTTGTGATAGTTTAGGAAATGGCTATCGTGTACCAAATATTACAGATTATACCAATGCAAACAATCAGAAATATGATTGGACAGGTGGCATTCCTGGTCGTTTAGGTAATATTGCTGCTTATCGACGTCAAATCAGTTATCGTAATGCAAACAATACCTGGATAGGGGGAATATTTAATGAATGGGGATGTGTCAGCAGTAGCTTATCCAATTCGCCTGGTGGGGCATATAAATGCAGTGGTTATGCTGGTACTGATTGGGATACATTTTATGGTTATTATTCCAATCAAATTTATCAAGGTTCTAATGTAAGTTATAAAGGAAATTATTACATTGTTGCCTCGAATGTTGGAGTGGTTGAGCCTGAAAGCTTTAATAGAGAAAATCGTAATGATCGTGCTGCTTGTGTTGTGCCCTAATTTTGCAAACAAACTATAGAAATAGGCGTTTTATTTTTTATGGATATTTTTGAAAAATTAATACAAAGTAAAAATAGTGACACTATTTATTTTTATAGAGAAGGTATTTTTGCTCAACTTTATGGTGTGTCACTATATTTGGCAATCAATCAATTAGAGTTACCGCTAACTTTACGAGCACGACGATATAAAAAGCTTTCAGATAGATACATATTATGTGCCGGATTACCGACTAAACTGTTAGAAAACTTATCTATAAAAAATTTGCAAAAAACATCATTTGGATATGAGTTGAAAAATGATTTGATTGTTGATTATCGTCATTATCAAATTTGGTATCAACAAAAACTTAACCAGTCATTGATTGAGCAAAATTTGCTTAATCGAACTCAACAAATAAATGAAAATTTAATCAGAGGGTTAAAGCCTATTTGGTTAAACGAAAAAGAGTATAATTTTATACAAACATGGCATCGAGGGAGGTATCGACCTGGATTAGAGCTTCAATTTATGGAAATGCTGCAAAGAAAAATTGCTTCCAGTTGTGCGTAGCACACTGGTGGCAATTTTTGATTAAAAAGTAGACAAAATAATGGTCTTACTAGTTAACTATACTTTTATAATTTATTTATAAAAAAGCAATACTGTCACAGTAATTGATAAACCTTCTAATTATTGATGTCTAACAATAAAACAGCAATGTATGTGTTTGTTACGTTTAAAATCTAGCGACTGGGTCTTGTCGGTAATGTCTTGATAGGTCAGTCCTAATTTTTGCATGCCGTCAGCATCCATTTTAAATCCGCGTTTATTATTGGAAAAAACAATCGTGCCGTTAGGCCGTAATAAGCGTTTTAAATCAGTCATCAATTTTAGGTGATCACGCTGCACATCAAACGTATCATGCATTCTTTTTGAATTTGAAAACGTTGGCGGATCGATAAAGATTAAGTCAAATTGTTCTTCACTTTGTGCTAAATAAAGCAAGCAGTCAGCTTGAATTAAACGATGCTTTTTACCTGTTAAACCATTTTGTTTTAAATTACGATCCGCCCATTCTAAATAGGTGCGCGACATATCAACGGTAGTTGTTGATTTAGCGTTGCCAAGCCCAGCATAAACACTTGCACTACCTGTATAAGCAAAGAGATTAAGAAAATCTTTACCTTCGCTCATTTCGCCAATCATTTTACGAGCTAAACGATGATCTAAAAATAGACCTGTATCTAAGTAATCAGTGACATTGACCCAAAATTGGGTACGACGTTGGTTAATAGCATATTCATGTACTAAAAAGTAATCTTGTTTTTGTGCAAGTTTTTGGTATTGCTGTTTACCTTTCTGTTTTTCACGGGTTTTTAAAATCAATTGATCGGCATTAAGTTCAAGTACTGACATAGTGGCATTGATAATATCAAACAAACGTTGTCTAGCTTTTTGTTCTTCAATATTTTTCGGCGCAGCATATTCTTGAATTACGACTTTATCTTTATATCGATCGATTGCAACATTATATTCCGGCAAATCAGCGTCATACAGGCGGTAACACTCTAACTGTTGTTGTGCTGCCCATTTTTCCAGTTTTTGTTTATTTTTACGTAATCGATTCGTGAAATCCAAAGCTGGTAAAGTTGGTGAATTGAGTAATTGTGAATTATCTCGTTTAGCAATAACATAATTTTTTTGCACACAATCTAAAGGGCCATTTTTGGCTTTAAACTGTTTATCGGCGCGCATCTGTAAGCAATCTAATAATTGTGGTGCGCCACTGAATAATGATAATCGCCACCCACCAAAGTTTTGTTTAATTCGTTGACCTAATGCCGTATGTAAAGCAATAAGTGCAGGCTCACTTTCTAACCGTTCTCCATAAGGTGGGTTACTAATAATCATCCCTGTAGACGCTGTAGGCAAAGGGTTAGTGAGTTGAGTGACATCTTGCATAGCAAAAGTAATTAAATCACCTACACCAGCTTGAATGGCATTTTGTTCAGCACGCTGAAGAACAACCGAATTATTATCGTAACCGATAAATGGAGTCGTGCTTTTGCAAACATTGTGTTTAGCGGTAAAAAGTAGTTCATTCCAGCGTGTTGGGTTGAATCCTTTCCAAGCAAAAAATCCCCATTGTTTACGATGTAGTCCTGGTGGAATTTTTGATGCGATCATTGCCGCTTCGATTAAAAGTGTACCCGATCCACACATAGGATCGATTAATGGTTCATCATTTTGCCAGCCAGAGCGCATAATGATTGCCGCAGCTAAACTCTCTTTTAACGGTGCTTGCCCAGTTTGTTGGCGGTAGCCTCGTTGGTGCAAACTGTCACCACTTAAATCTAAAGAAAGTGTAACGCGATTTTTATTAAGATAAGCATAAAGACGAATATCAGGATCTTGCTTAGCAACATTAGGTCGCTCGTTAGTATGTCTTGTAAAATGGTCAACTATGGCATCTTTAATCTTTAAGGCACCATATTGACTATTGCGAATAAAATCATTTACGCCAATAAAATTAATCACAAAAGAGTTATCGACCGCAAAAATATCTGTCCATTTAATATTAACTACACACGAATAAAGATCTAAATCGCTATAAATATCAAATTCGGCAATAGGTAACAAAATACGCGATGCTAAACGAGACCATAATAACGATTGATATAATGTTGTTTCGTCAGCATTAAAATAGACGCCCGATTGCACAATTTTACACTCGCTAGCGCCAATTTGTTCTAACTCTTTTTTTAATAACTCTTCCAGACCTCGTGAAGTACTGGCAAATAATGTTTTCATGCATAATCCACTTAACAATAAAATTGTAGGCATTATACCGACTAATAGTAACTGTGGGAAATAAAGCTCAAATAGAATAATAAAATGACTTAATAATCGATAATTTTGTGAAAAAAATAATCACTCAATTAAATCGTTAGTTATAAGCTTTTAGCCAACATTGAATGTAACAACAAAAGCCATGATTAAAACGCATTACTTTTTCAGGTAAATTAAGTTAAATCACTGCAAAATTTATGGGAAATAATCAATTTTTTGTTTATTAACAATTCGAAGCGTCAAATCTGTGATCGCGATGATTAATGCTGAACGAATCATTTGTTGATAGCGATTTTGAAACATGGACGATTTTAAGGTGTCAACAATACCCGATTGCTTGGCCTTTTCGTGTTGTGATGCCCAATTAGGTGGCAGTACCATATCATGTAATAAGCTAATTGGTCCTAGAATTTCATCATCTAGATAGGTGTAGCTTTTATCATCTTGTTCAAGTTCTTCTAAAATGGCAATTAATAGTTCAATGTCTTCATAATCTTCACGGCTGATAATGCCTAAAGCATACAGTAGTTTTAAGCATACAGAGGTGTCATTAAGTGGTCCATTTTTACCCACTAACGAGGGGATCACAAATTTTATAGCATGCGGCTCTTTACGAAAAACCTTTAGAATCAATTGATTAACACTGTCATTAATTAATTTAATTGCAACTACCAGCAAGTTGTAAATATCAGCTTGCTGGTTAAGTTTTTCAAGTATCGTATCTTCTTGTAATATCGATTCGGGCATTAGAAGTTAAATAAATTGATGATTTTGCATTGCAGTATAAATTTCTTCAATCTGCTTAACAATAGGATTATTAACATCAATACCTGAGAGATCGGAAAAAGCTTGTTTTACACCTTTTTCTAAGATAAGTTCGGCTAACTCGACTGCTTGTTCATCATCGTTGTTACGGTAGTTAAGTGCTGCTGCAATACCAATAAGTAAATTCGTATTTTTAACTTGATATTCAACGGTACCAAGAAGCGGTTTAATTAAACGATCGCCGGCACCCAATTTGCGTATTGGTTGGCGTCCTACTCGAGCAGTATCATCGTGTAAATAAGGGTTTTCAAAACGGGTTAAGATTTTTTCGATATAAGCCATATGTTTTTGCTCATCAAAATCATAACGTTTAATTAATACTAAACCACTTTCTTCCATTGCTCCGCGAACAATTAACCGAATTCGTTCATCTAAAATTGCATCACGAATGGTGCTAATATTATTATAAAAGCCTAAGTAAGCGGTAATGGCATGCCCGGTATTTAGCGTAAATAGTTTGCGTTCGACAAAAGCCATTAAATTATCGACTGGTTGCATTCCGTTAATCGATGGAATGGTGCCAACAAACTGGGTTTCGTCCACAATCCATTCAGAAAAAGTTTCAACTGTAACTTCAAGTATATCGCCTGTTTTTGATGTTGCAGGCGGTACTATGCGATCAACAGCGGAATCAACAAAACCAATATGACTGTTTACCCATTGATGTAGGTGTTGAGGTAAGGCTTTAAAAATTTCTTGCTTAAATTGGCTAGTACCTCGTACTATGTTTTCACAAGCAATGATATTGAGTGGTTTTGTCTGACCTTGTTGGTGTCGGGCAATAATACCTTGGGCAACAGCAGGGGCAATTCTCGTTAAAATTTGTGGACCAACCGCTGTTGTAATTAAATCGACCTTAGTGATGTACTCGATAACTTCTGTTGATGTACTATTAATAGCATCGACATTTTTAACTATTTCTGACGTCGATTGCTCGCCAACCACATTTACCGGATATTCATGGCGCTCAGCAATGGCATCTATGATTTGTTGATTTACATCAGCAAAGGTAACATGTATACCTGTATCTGATAGTAATTTTCCGATAAAACCTCGGCCGATGTTGCCGGCACCAAAGTGTAATGCTTGCATAATAATAACCCTTAACAATATATTTAATAATCAATTTATTAGTTGTAATGTCATAATAAATGAATCACACCTTGTTTTAGCTTAATATTGCTAAAACTTCTTCAATACTATTTGTACTAGCCAGTTTAGCAATAATGGTTTCATCATCAAGCGCATTAGTTAGTTTTGCAATGACATTTAGATGTTCATTATTGCGAGCAGCAATACCAATGACTATTTTGGCTTTATCACTTTCTTCTTCGCCAAATTGAACGCCTGCTGGATATTGGCAAAATACAATACCTGTTGTAATGACTTCATCTTTTGATTCGATAGTACCATGTGGCACAGCTATCGATTCACCTAAATAAGTAGAAGTTAATTTTTCACGTTCAAGCATTGCTTCGATGTAAGCTGGTTTTACATATCCATTATCCACGAGTTTTTGACCAGCAAAACGAATTGCTTCTTCTTTGGTGTTGGCTGTTAAGTTTAGAAAAATGTTTTTTTCGCTTAGTTTAAATAATGGTTTATGTCCAAACGATTGTGAGTTGGCGCTTGATACAGTCGATGATTTTTTATTGTTAGCATGGATTAAATCATTAACTAATTGAGTGTACAAATCACTATCTAAAAAGTTAGTTAATGATATGTGATGCGCGTTAGGGGCATATTGTTTAGCTCGATCAGTGAGATCTTTATGGGTGATAACAATATCGACTTCGATCGGTAAATTATTAATCGCGGTGTTGCTGACATTAATATCTAAATTAGCATCCTGAATTTTTTTGCGTAAAACGCCTGCGCCCATCGCACTTGAGCCCATGCCTGCGTCACAGGCAACAATGATTTTTTTCACTTGAGTTAAATCTAATTCGCTATTTTTAATACCTTTTGCTTCACTTTTCATCGCTGACATATCGGATTTTGCTTCATCAAGACTTTTTGTTGCAGATTTAGTGGTTTTTAATAGAATTGATGCAACCACAAAAGTAACAGCCGCCGCCGCAAGTACTGACACACTTACACCAACAATCGAATCTTTGGGTGTTACAGCAAGAACCGCAATAATAGATCCAGGGGAAGCGGGAGAACTTAATCCAGCGCCAAATAACGTTAATGTAAATACCCCAGTCATGCCGCCTAAAATCATGGCAATAATTAAGCGAGGATTCATCAACACATAGGGAAAGTAAATTTCATGAATACCACCGAAGAAATGAATAATTGCCGCGCCACTGGCTGAACCTTTAGCTGCGCCTTTACCAAATAACATATAAGCAAGTAATAAACCTAAACCAGGACCCGGATTTGCTTCGATCAAAAAGAATATTGATTGAGCGTGCTCAGCTGCTTGTTGAATTCCTAAAGGTGAAAATACGCCATGGTTAATGGCATTATTTAAAAATAATATTTTAGCTGGCTCAACAATGATTGAAGTTAATGGTAACAAATTATGTTGAACCATAAAATCAACGCCTTGCGCTAATACACTTGATGCGACAACAACAGAAGGGCCAATTGCAAAAAATGACAATAAAGCGAGTAACATGCCAATAATACCGGCCGAAAAGTTATTCACTAACATTTCAAATCCACTTTTGATTTTACCATCAACAGCTTTATCGAATTGTTTAATGACCCATCCTCCAAGTGGACCTACTATCATTGCACCTAAAAACATTGGAATTGACGAACCTACTATAACGCCCATCGTTGTGATTGCACCAACAACCGCACCTCGTTCACCATGGACTAATTTACCGCCTGTATATCCAATTAACAGTGGCAATAAATAGGTGATCATAGGTTCAACTAATTTAGCTACGGTCGCGTTTGGAAACCATCCGGTAGGTATAAAAATCGCCGTGATAAAGCCCCAAGCAATAAATGCGCCAATATTGGGCATCACCATATTACTTAGGAATCGCCCAAAATTTTGGACTTTCAATTTGATGTTTGCACTTGTCATAATTTAAATCTTTCCTTATTGATTGATATAATCATTATGCAGCTATTGTAGAAGGATATAGTTATTTGATTCATCAAAAAAAATTGACAAATGTGATCAGGGTCACAGTGTTTGTATGGGGCTATTTTTTATTTTTGTGATTAAGATCACAATTTTTGCGGTGGTCATAAGGGGCATCGGTAAAATATGTTTAAACCGTAAGTTTTATTAACACATCTTTGTAAGATTAATTGTTCTAAACTGTTAAGATTAATTGTATAATTTTTATAAATTTAAATAACAAAAAATAATCAGAATCGAATTATGCAAAAATTTTTAATCAGTTTAAGTTGTCTTTTTTTATTTAATGGATTGTGCTTTGCTAACGAAATTAATCGTATCCATATTAATAATAGTTATAATATATTTTCCGATCCTGAATTCATGCCTACTGAAAAAATAATAAAAAAACAGATAATTACAACTTACGCTCAAGATAATGATGGTCCGTTAAAAACGACTTATCATGCGAATGAGAAAGGCTTTTTTGAAAAAGCTATCACCAGTGATGCACAGTATAATATTGATGTTGATTATTCTGTTCGTTCAATCAAATACCTTAATAAAAAACTTTGGTTTAGATTAAATGAACAGCAGAACATTACCTCGATTGTTGATGATAAGCAACAAAATGTCAGTTCACTTATCTATAATCAGTCAGGTCAACTCATTGAAAAGAACACCGATGATGAGGTTTGGCAACAACCGCTAAAAAGGTTATATGAATATGCAAATAATAAAGTTGTTCGTTATACTGAGTGCTGGGAAGATGGATGTAGTTTAGGTGAATATTCTTATAATCCAGCAGGTTGGTTAATAAAGGTAAAAAGTAAGAGCATTGATGATAATGCCAATAATGGTCAATCTAAAAATAATAAAACCAACAATTCGAATTCATACAATATCAAATGTACCTTTGCCAAACATAATCAATATGGTGATTGGACCTATGGTTATTGCATAACGCCAGATGGTGTGACCAATACTACTTTTTATCGTAAGTTAGAGTATTGGTGATTTTGTTATTTTTTTATGACTCACTATCGGTTAACGACCAATTAAATTTTGGCTTTATAGCAGGCAAACATGCGTTTTTATCAAGGTAAAAAGTGATTTAATTGTTATAAAGATTTTTTGGTGAAGTGATTTCAATTTTTATCTGATTAATTTAATAAGAGAATGTAGGTTTTGATGATATCAAAACCATACATTAACTCCTCACATTTTATATAGCGAAATTTACCCCACTGTAACGGAATAAATTTCGCTGTATTTTAACACTTAACTCTATGTAAATTAATTATTTTTTTAATGAATTCACCCTAATATTCTTTGTTTTATTACCTTTTTGTATTGTATAACCTAAAGACTTTTTACTAATGTCTTTATAAATTAGTTCATCATCAACATATGGTAATCTAAAATGGATAATTAATTCATGCTCTCTAATATTATCACTAAATACTATAATTTTTTCGATAATTCCATTAAGAAAATTTTTCTTATCTTCAATCGAAAATGAAGGATTTTTAAGTTGTTCAATTCTATTTCCAAATTCTTTGACCCAATCAATCCATTTTTTTTGATTTTTATATTCAATTAATTCATTTAGTAATTTTTCTTTTTTTTCTTCAAATTCTAATTTACGTGTTTCCATTTGAAATATTACACTATCTAAATCTTGTATTTTATCAAGTCCGATCAATTTTGTTGTATTTAAATTAATTAGTGCGTTTCTGACTTTTGATATATCTGACTCTAATTTTTTTACTTCCTTGTTGATTTTTCTTATACGATTTTGTTGTTCTCTCAAAGACTCTTTATCCAAAAGATCCTTTTTTACATCTTCTTTAAAACCATACGATTTTGACACAACATTTAGTACCGTATTCCAAACTAAATCATCAGTTGTATCAAGTCTTAAGTTCCTTATGGATGTACATTTAATGTATTTTTCAGTATGTTTTGTTTTGTATTTGTTATCTTTTTTGTTGCAAGAGTAATATGAATTTTGCTTTTCTTTGTAGTGACCACCATATTTACCTCCACAATGTCCACATTCTAATAATCCACTTAATAGATAAAGGTGTTTTTGATTACTTGTTTTTACTCTCTTGTTATTTGTTTGATTATAGGATCTGCTTTCTTTAACTTTTAAAACATCTCTAATTAATGATGGAGATAAAATTGGATCACATTCAATCCTTACTTGTTCTTGTATTTTTTTATCGAAGAAATAGTAATAACCCGAGTAGTGTGTATTTGTAAGCAATGCACTAATTGAACCATGAGACCAGACTGCTTTTCCTCGTCTTGTTAGTACTCCATTAGTTAATAGTTCTGTGCGGATTTCATCGATTGTTAATCCAGATTTGTATTTTTCAAAAATAAACTTAACCCATTTTACTTCTGTTTCTTCAGGAACTAATTTATGATTTTCAAGTCTATATCCAAAGGGGGGAGCACCTCCATGCCAATAACCTTCTTGTACTCTTGAAAATTTACCAGCACGAAGTTGTTCAGTGCGAAGTTGATTATCATACTGTGAAAATTCGCTTAAGACGCCAATAAGTAAATTTGTTGTTGGATCTGATAAACTATATTCGCCTCCGATAGTATATAAAATTACATTATTTTGAATAAGTGTTATACGAATGATATTCCATGTTTGTGAATTTCTCGATAGTCTATCTGTATTCCAAACATATAAGTGTTTAATTTCGTTTTTGCGTATATTATCTAGTAAGTTATTTAATACAGGTCGATCACTTAAGTTATCTGCTGAAGATGAACGACTCCCTTCATTCCAAATTTTATACTGCATACCTAAAATAGTTGCTCTTTTTATGCCACTTTCTGTTTGGGTTTCTAGAGATGTACCATCATCCGCTTGAGATGTAGTAGATACTCTTGTATATATGTGTAATGTTTCTGCCATTTTTAAATAAGTATCCTACTATATTCTAATAATGAATTATTTTAACATTCATATTTTCTGGAAAAATGATTAAAACACCCGTCTATAATAAAGACTGTTAATTATTATTAATTTTACATTAAACTGTTAAAAAGTTTAATTTCTTCACTCAGTAATTTTATGATAAATGAAGTGTTAAATCATAATTTTATTAAGATAAAACAGTTTGTTATGTTGTATTACCTCTTGACTTTTTCTTTAATTTATTGTATAATATTCACTCAAAAATAAAGTCATTTTTTAGTATTTTAATAGAATTTAAATTTTACCGAACTAAATTCAGAGGTTATTTATTAATAATAAATAATTATGATTTATACCAAAAAGTAATTTAATTATATATTGAATTTCACTCCTATATTATGAATTTTACTACATTAAATTTAGTAATAACTTTACTGTAAGTATTATTATCGTCGATATTTTCAATTTACTTTTCGTAATTAGTATTGTGTTTCTTTCGCTTTATGTGAAGGTCACTAAAGTTAAGAAGAAAAATATAATGTTTACCAACTTTATTGATTTTTGTTTTTAGGTTTCAACTTAAGAACAATAGTTAAGTATTACCTAAAATAAAGTAATACTTTTATAGGAGAATATAGAAATGAAATTATTAAATAATACATTAAGCGGTTTTGAATTAATAAAACAATTAGAAAAAAATGAAACTAAAAAAATACAGAAGTGCGAAGCACCCATGAGATGGGTTCAAGATTTCATATCATTATATGGTGTCAATAATTGTTTATTTGTTACCTTAGCATCAAATAAAGATCATTCAATATACTATATACAAAAAGCAATAAATGATTGGTTAAATAATATTTGTTTTCGTATTTTTAGATCTAGTAGAGATAAACTTACTGAAGGTAGTATAAACTTTTTAGCATTTTTAGAATCAAATGAAAAACAATATTATCACTATCATTTAATTATTTATATTAATCCAAAATATAAAGATTACTTTAAACGATTATGTGATGGGTTTTGGAAGAAAAGAGTTTATGATGGTACAACTGACATACAAGATATTAGTGATCCAATTGGTTTAAGTAAGTATGTTACTAAAGAATATTACAAAACAGAAAATCAAGAATATTTTTATTGTTTCTAATTATAGATAAGTT
>NZ_LYST01000005.1 GCF_001693755.1 Gilliamella sp. wkB171 | reverse complement strand
ACCGAAAATTGCAGTCATTATTATGCATTAAAATGATTGAAAAGATTTATAATGTTAAAAGTTGTATTTACATTTAACTTATTGAATTAGTGTTATAAATTTAGCTCTAGCCGTAAATATTATTTACCATAATAAAACAAAAATTAATCACATTGAAAATAAATCTATCTGCTATTAGTTTGTCTTGAAAAGATAATTATTAAGCAATAAGGCAACTAATTAGCAAAATATAAGATATGTTGATTATTCATAAGGGGATCGTAAATGCTTGTTGATACACTCGAAAGATTTGAATCCTTATATAAAAAATTGTGGATTGAACTAACGGATAAATATGGAAAAAATAATTTTATCGATGAGGTAGAAGTTTCAAAAGCAACGTTTTTGTTGGAAAACCTAATAAAATGTCGCATCTTTCAATTACCAGCATTTGAGTTGTTGTTAAGAATTAACCCCAATCGTGCTTTATCCTTGCTTGAAGATCGTTATCTATCAATGGATTTATCTGATCATATTAATGATCAAGTTTCAGATCTGGAAATTATGTTAACAAATATCAAAAAGATATTAGGAAAAGAACAGTTGATAAACATTCTAAATAGTGATGCATTTTTAGCTAAAAATAAGAAAAATAGAAGAGTAAAAGAAGCTATTCGCTTCGCTAAAGAGGATGATTAACAGTATTGTTTTTAACAAAAACGTAACTGAATTTTACTTAGTCAAAAAACAGACTAACTGTTAGCCACATTTTTACACGATTAAGACCCATACTTAAATTCAAAAAAACTCATATTGTTAATTGATTGTTTAAATAAATGTGACATTGTAACTTTAAATTAAGTGTCATATAACAAAATGATTATGAAAAGGGATTAAATTTATTAGTAGATTAATAAAAAAAACAAAATTATATTATTGTTATACAAAAAATGATAAAAAATATATAAATAAAGGATCTTATCTTGCCGAAAACTATGATGCAGATGAAGAGTTATACCGAAAGGACGATGTAAATGAAAATTGATTTTTTACAATTATATGCTGAAGTAGAAGTCAACTATGATATTACTAATACGGTTTTAAAGCCATTGAGAATAAATCTCAATAAATTAAACAAAACGCTTCCACATTATGATAAATTATTTAAAACAACAGATTACGAATTAGTTTTTACCATATCTGCTACACAAGAAAACAAAAATTTAGTCTACGGCCCTACAACATCGTCAAAAAACAAAGTAGTTTATTTCACAATTTTTATACCTTATAAAACGTTTAATTCATTTACTCAACAAATATATTACATTCTTGATACCCTAGCAGAGGGAATTATTTTTGTATTCAATAAATATAAAACTGATCCTTCAGGGGTAAAAGAAGCGTTTGAAACATTAAAAACATTGATTGCAAAGGATCCAGAAAGATATCAAAAATGGTTAAAAGATCTCGAGGACTGATAATTTTAAAAATTTATAGTGTTTAAGGCGCGATTGCCATAGTTAGATAGCAAATGTAGCCAACCATTTGGCAAAAATCCTTATCGCAAAAAAATTGACCAAATCAAAACCACGTTTACATCTACGATGCCTTAGGCCGACGTATCGAAAAACACCAGATAGACCGGGCGGGCAAAGCCTGCAACCGTACCCGTTTCCTGTGGGACGGACTAAGAATGATTCAGGAAACCCGTACTGTCAGAAGCAAAAGCGTCTATATCTACACTGATGAAAGCGGCTATGAACCCTTAGCCAGAGAATAGACCACCACCGGTACGGAACAAAAAGTGCTGTACTACTACACCGACGTCAATGGTGTTACTGATGAAGACGGTCACATTGTATGGGCATGCAGCTATCAGCTGTGGGGCAAGCCGATACAGGAAATCGAACACAGCCAGATACAACAGAACCTAAGGTATCAGGGGCAGTATTTAGACAGAGAAACGGGCTTACATTACAATACCTTCAGGTACTACGACCCGGATATAGGCAGATTCACGCAGCCGGACCCGATTGGGCTATTGGGTGGGTTTAATCTGTATCAGTATGCGCCTAACTCACTGATGTGGATTGATCCGTGGGGATGGAGTTGTGGTACAGATGCTAAAAAATTACGTACTAATATGAAAAATGCGCATGTACCTGTGCCAAACTATAATTATTCAGCACACCATATTGTTATGTCTAATTCACAAGATGTAAGAATGGTAAAACTTAGAGATAAGATGGAAGTGCTAAAAGTGGATAAAAATTCAATTGAAAATGGGGCATATTTACCGACTTCTTCTAAAGATAAAGCAAAGGCACAAACTAAAGCAATTGCTCATTCTAAAGTTCATACTGATATATATATGGAGAATGTTTATAATAGACTTATAAATATAAATGACCCTGATGAATTCACTAATGAATTGATAAAGATAGGTAAGGAGCTATTAAATGGAACATTTAAATATTAAACTAGGGAAATTGAATTTAGTTAACATAATAAATATCCTTAAGAAAAAATATGAAAATATTATGTTGTCTCCCAAAAAAATAAATGATGAATATTATCAAAATGCTTTGTCAGAATTTGCATATAAAAAAATATCTAAAGGTCCAAGTGTTAATATTAAACCATTTGATTTTCAGCTAGATGGTTTCAAAAAGGGTAGAGAATTAAAGACATTACCAAAAAATATCGATTATACACATGTATATTACTTTGATAATAATAATAATTTGCTTTTAACTGAAATTTATGGTCAATCAGAAAATATTGTTAATAAAGAGTACTATTTTTATGATGAAAATCATATTGAATCAATCTATTTTGCAAGTGGTACAAATAATGTACGTAATATTTCATTTTTGATAAATGAAAAAAAGCAAGTAAAATATTGGATAAATTATTCTAAATATGGATATGGAGTTTCGGAATATATTTATAATAATGATAAGCTTACAGAGATAAATGTTAAAATCAGACAACATGAAACAAATGAGTGTACATGCTTTACCAATTTTTTTGAATACAACAAAGGTGAATTAGTTAAAATAACGAGTAAATATTCTAATGGTTATGAAGAACAACTCTACCCATAAAAAACGTATTAATTAGATCTTTATTACTTATTTTAAATTGCAATAATACTCTATATTATATAAAAAATTTATCCACACCTTTATAGTTAGGAACAGCTAGTGCATCTATAAACATACATTACTTAAAATTTATTATTATTTTCAGTTATGTATAAAAAATTAACATGGTATTAGTTAAAGGATATATGTTTTGAATGCTTTTTTTGATTTTCTCAATGAGAAAAAAATTAAATTTAATATAAGAGACCAATATATTTATATTCATAATGATTTAGATTTAAGATATACTAAAATTAAAACATTGCCTAATAATTTGATTGTTAACGGTGATCTAAATTTAGAATACCTAAGTATTAACATATTACCAGAAAATTTATTTGTTAAGAAAAATTTAAATTTAGCATATACAAAAATTAAGTCATTACCTAATAAAATAC
>NZ_LYST01000004.1 GCF_001693755.1 Gilliamella sp. wkB171 | reverse complement strand
TATTTGGTATTTAAAATAAATTTTTATTAAAAAATTATCTCTTCCTACAGCATCAGGAAAATATTTATATATATTTTTACTTTCAATAACATTGATATAAACATTTAGTTTTTCTTGTAATTTAAATAAATGAGATTCATAAGGGAGATCCCAAGTTAAATGATCAGTTAATCCTAATTCAACTAAATTTTTATTATTTTTAGGAATTCCAATCATATCTAATTTATTTATTTCTTCTATAGACATACTATTAATTACCTTTTAGTTATCAGGTCTAACTACCTCTACTTTTGTTGGAGGTATTTTGGTTCCCCCTTCAAATCCAGGTTTACCATCACCAATAATTGTACCCCCATTTTTTTCCAAGTCTGGGAAACCAACTTTTTGATTAGGTGTTAATGTGGCTTTATCAGAGCTTTTACATTCTATACATGTAATATTACCATTTTTGTCTTTACCAATCATATCTAATCTTATTTTAGTACCATTTTCGGTTTCAAGTGTTACTTCTCTTGCAGATTTTTCTTGAGTTGAGCTAAATTCATCATATTTAGTTTGCTCATACTGTTTACCTTGCTGGTAATTTTGTTGAACTTGGGAACTAGTATTTGTATTTGGCGAGGGAACTTTTGTTTTTGCACCATTTTCAAAAGTATAATAAGCGCCGTTATTAGTATATATTGGGTTACCGGCTGCATCAACTTTACCTGTATTGGTATAAACACCGCCTCTAGGCCCTACGACATTGGTTCCTTGTGGTGTATAACCGTTAGGGAGTGTCGTCCCCTTTCCAGCGTTTAACAACTTACTACCATTAAAAACTCTATTTAAAGCGGGAAGAGTAATATTTCCTGAAATACCATGAACAATTATCATTGTTCCAATTGTTCTTCCAGCCATATTTCTGGCGTCTTCTTCATCATAACCAAAACGTTTATAACTTTCTACATAACCTTCATAGATCATCCGCAATTGATTTGCTTCAGAAGAATTTGATGTACCTTCTAATAAATGCTTTATTTCTAAATAGCCTGCTTGATATTCTAATTGGTTGTAATAATAATTAACATACGTTTTTAGTGCATCATAGGCCTTTTGACGCTCAATACTGCATGCTTCACTATTTACGTCAACACAAGCTTTTAATAATGCTTCTGTCGATTCTTCATTTTTAATTTGAAGCTTCATTAACTTTTGCTTTTCTTCTTCAGTTAATTTACCTTCTCCTTCTCTATATTCAAGACCCACTTTATCTTGATGATCTGAAGAGTTTAAATAATTATTCTCAACCGCATTTTTACCACCAGCAATAGCGGTATTAATATCCTGAGCATCACCACCTAATGCGGCAATAGTCAGACCGGTGGCCAGTTGGGCGAGTGCGCTGACTTGTTGTTTTTCATCCTGATTTAATTCATCTATACTTTTATTCGGATAAAGAATACTGGCAATGACTTCTGCACCTCGCTCACTGACCGCTGCACCAACTCCGCCAACAACAGCTGAGTTACCTTGTAGCTCGGCAACCACGGCCCCAAGGATGGCATGACTGATAGTGTTAGCGACCTTATTGTCACCGGTTTGCTGCTTGATTATCGTGGCCAGTTTTGGTGCCAATGCACCAGCTACCGCACCGGTCATGTCGCCGGTGATTAAGCCATTGATGATATTAATCGCCATGTCGATGCCTTGACGGGTATTACTTCCCATCGCTGACATGCCT
>NZ_LYST01000003.1 GCF_001693755.1 Gilliamella sp. wkB171 | reverse complement strand
TAACGTTCAAGAAATGGAAGAATTGATGATATTTTGTCAACCTAACTAGATAAAGCATTAAAAATCATTGACGGATCAAAATAGCTTTATATAATGTTCAGCGTCTTTTCTACAAAACATATCATTGTCTCCTTAGCTCAGCTGGATAGAGCAACGGCCTTCTAAGCCGTAGGTCACAGGTTCGAATCCTGTAGGGGACGCCATAAGAATTCTTGATAATAAATAGTTGTCCCGTACTAGTTTAAAGTTGGTTTTCTGTGATCTATACTTTGAATAAAGCGTTATTGCATCTAATTAGAATCTAAGTAAATAGTTTTGTTTTTTTACCAATTCTAGTGCATTAAGTAAATCTTGATTTCGCAAAGTAAAAAATATTTTTAAGTTTGATGGAACAACTCGATTATATACGCCTCAAATTTTTAAAATAGAAATTTTTAATATTGTTAATTTCATAAATGGTATTGATTCACAACGTATTTTAATTATTTTGAGTTAACTAACAAAAGCATTTAGCTATTTATAAATTCTTTATTTTTTGTTCACTCTAGTGCATTAAAATTTTGCTATATCATTATTAATTATAATTAATTTACTTGAAAATAACTTAATAAAGCACCTTAAGTAAATCATTATCATCCAACTAATGGTAAAGCTAGATTTTATTTATTTCATAGATAGTTATTGATACCTTGATTTTTAAACACATTTTATGTTTAGTTAATAATGATAAATGATCGGAAAGAATACCAAATAGTCTTAATAAAAGCGTATCATTAGTAATGAGGAAATAATGAGCAATAATTTAATCTCCAATTTAAATCGACTATTAGATAAAAGTATTAAATTACCCTTATATCAACAAATTGTTGAAATAATTGTTAAGTTAATTACTTCAGGAACATTGAAGAAAGGTGATTTTTTACCTAGTGAAAGGGAGTTTACTCAACAACTCAATATTTCGAGAATAACTATACGTAAAGCTTTAGAAATATTAGAAAATGACGGATTTATTATTCGTGCACGAGGCTATGGTACCTATGTTAATGGTTCCTTCGAATATTCACTTAAAAGTCTAAAAGGTTTTTCCGAACAAATTCAAATATTAGGTCAAAAACCAAATACAATTTGGGTTAATAAACAATTAAGTAATGTCAGTCCAGAAATAGCAAGATATCTTGGTGTTGACTTAAATGAAGATGTTTTTATTTTAAAACGTATTCGATATATTGATGACTATCCTGTATCGATTGAACAATCCTATGTTCCTAAAGCACTTATTGATAATATAGATGATATACAAACTTCTTTATATACCTTTTTCCAGACACATAATATTATTCCTATGCATGTTAAAAACTGGGTATGTGCTAGTGCGCCCAATGAAGAGTTTATGCAAGTGATGTCAGTGGAAAAGTCGGAACCTGTTTTGATTATCAAACAGCAGGTTTTTGATGAAAATTACATTCCTATTGAATATAGTATTTGTCACTGCCGAAGTGATTTATATGTCTTTACAACTGAAGAGTAAGCATATTGGATGAGTAAAATTTAACTGTGCTTATCCTATTATCGAGTAAAAATTAGATTATAGTCTAATTAGCCATTAAAAAGGGGGAATAAGTCCCCCGATTGTCTTTTTGCGATTGTTATGTCTAGTAACGAATGAATAAAAAATTTGTTTAAAACGGTTAAGTTATTCTTGTTTTATATGTTTAATAAGTTGTTGTCTGGTTGGTGAACAGTCCGCACCTTTTTGGCCAACAGTGTAAGATGCAACTGCATTGCCTAACGTAACTGCATCGGATAAAGACCAACCAGCTGATAAAGCCGCAAGAACGCCTCCTGCATGATTATCTCCTGCGCCAATTGTATCGATTACTGTGACTGGAAATATATCCACCCATTTTTGTTCACCTTTTTGATAAACGTAGGCACCTTCACAATCTAATCGAATAATGATCGGTGTATGATGCTGAGTAAACCAATTATGGGCAAAGTTTTGTACAGCATCTTTAAAATTGCTGGATTGACTATCAAGACCAAGAAATTCAGCCTCTTGTCGATTGACCGATATAATGGGTTTTAAAGCGAATACCCGATTAAAAATTTCGGAATTTAACGTTGCTATTCTTGGGCCAAAATCAATAAAAAGGTCAAAAGGTTGAGAGAGAGATTCTAACCAATCGAGAATTTCAGATCCTGTTTTACTCGATAATTGGTAGCCACATAAATAAATTATTGCGTTTTTTTCTATATGAAGATTAGCAAGTAATTGTTTATTCCAAGTACTTTCAATACCTTCAATAGTAAAAAAAGTTCTTTCACCTGTGGGGTCAACCAGAGCCAAACACCAGCCATTATCTTCTTCAAGATGAGTAAACTCAGATACAATCTGATGATGTTGCATTAATTGGCTAATTTGTGTTGCCCAAATACCTGTTCCAATAGGTAGGGCATTATACGATTGCATACCTAATTGTTTTAACATTAATGCAATATTAAAGGCACATCCACCGATATGTTTTTCTTGCTGTGATAACAAAACTTCACCACCTGAACTGGGAATAAAAGGGGTTTGCATCACTAAGTCAATAACGGCAGCGCCAATAAGACAAATTTGCCGTTTAGTTGTTAAACATTCAATTTGCCTAATGAGCTGTTGGTTGACCATTAGCTGACTCCTTTATCCGTCTTAAACGATAAAACTCTTTGCTATAGTGTGTAAAATCTAAGTGATTAGCTTCATTAAGTTGTTTTATCCATAATGGATTGATACACTCAACTCCATTTAGTGCACCACAAATTGCGGTCGCCATTGCACCAATAGTATCTGTATCACCACCAAGGTTTGCACAAAGTATGGCTGATTGATTAGGATCGGTTTTTGCAATTTCAACTATTGCTAATGCAGCGGGTACAGCTTCAAGCGTACTGGTGCCTGCTCCTACAATATTATAAATATCGGACAACTTAGACTTAACGCCTCCTGGTTTTTCAGCCAGATCCAGTGCTAACTCAATTCGTTTTGATATTGAAGGACTAAATGTGGTTATTTTTCGTGTTTGAGCAATATCAGCAATCGTTGCTAAACCTAATTTAATTTGTTGCCAACTATAATTGTCTATTGCTTTAGAAATTGCCCAGGCAATGGTGACCGCACCAGCAATGGCTATATCTGACTTATGTGTTGGGCTTGAAGCAAGCGTAATTTGTTCGATGAAATCATCTAAATTATCAGCCGGCAACAAACAACCTAATGGCGATACACGCATCGCTGCACCGTTCGTTGTTCCATTATTTTCTAATGAATCAATTGATTTGCCTTGCGAAATTAGATTAAGTGCAATTTTTGAAGTAGGTCCTAAGACATTTTTGTTAAATGCATCGAAATTTTGTGCCCATTTCATTATATTATTGGCAATAGTGTTTGGCTCAATTTGGCCATTACACTCAATAATGGCATCAGCAAGCGCGAGTGCCATTGAAGTATCGTCAGTAAATTGAGCTTGATTGAAATAACAGGCTGCATTATTTTCTTTCGGACCCGGTAAAAAAGTATCTATCCATCCAAAATAGGACTGTACTTTTGTTCTAGGCCACAGTTCAGATGGCATTCCCATAGCATCGCCAATGGCTTGTCCATAAAACGTACCTAATATTTTATTTTCCTTAGAGATAGACATAATATCCTCTATTTAATTCTGTAAATTACTCGCAAAGTGATTAATTATCAGCATAAATTCGAGATCAATGTTATTGCAATTGATCAACTTTAATTGGTTCGATTTCACGTTTTTCTCTGAAAAATAGTAGGAATATTACTGCAATGATCACAATCATTACTGCACCAAAGCCCCACATGCCAGCCCAGTTATAAGTTACACCATTTTCAGGCGTTTCATATTTGAAAAAGTATTCCATCATTGTTCCACCTAAGTTATAACCAACTAAATTCCCTAAACCTAAGCAGAAAAGTGAAAATAATCCCTGAGCAGAGGCTCGAACGTGTGCAGGGGCTTTTTTATCAACATAGACATAACCGGTAACAAAATAAAAATCATAACTAACGCCATGTAGTAAAATCCCAATAAATAACAAACTATAAATAAATAGATTGTCCACACCGCCATAGACAAACAAGCCATAACGTATGCCTGCTGTTATTAATCCGAGCATTAATACATTTTTTATACCATATCGTTTGATAAAGAGTGGCAGACAAAGCATAAATAGAATTTCAGAAACTTGGCCAAGGGATAGCCATCCAGTTGCATTTGTCATGCCTATTTCAGTAAGGTAACCATTTGAAAAAGTGTAATAAAAAGCAAGTGGAATACAGAACAAAAATGAACATAGCGTAAATGTTCTAAATTCTCTATCTTTTAATAAAATAATAGCATCTAAGCCTAAAATTACTCTTAAGCTGATTTTGCCAGTACTTTTTGGTGGCGTATTAGGTAACATAAATGCAAATATTCCTAATACTACAGAGCTTATAGCTGTGATGATAAGTGGAATATTACTTTTCGAAATATCACCAAAACCTAGCAAGGTTGGTAGAAAACCACATACTACGCCAGATGCTATCCAGCCAATTGTGCCTAATACTCGAATACGTGGAAAATAACGTTCTGCATCACTGACATTTGATAAAGCTATGGTATTGGTTAAAGCCACCGTTGGCATATAAGTTAAAGCATATAAAAATAATATAGGGAAAAATAGGTTGAAAGTTGTTTGTTGTGCTGCAAGGTACATTAAAAGAGCACCGAGTATGCATAAAACTGCTAATACTTTTTGTGCTGCAAAATAACGATCTGTAATAGAACCAATAATGATTGGAGAAATTACTGCTGCCATTGCAGTCGTTGCATAACACAGACTAATTTGCGCAGCAGAAAAACCATGATAACTCAAAAACTGCCACAAAGGCACAAACCACGCGCCCCAAATAAACCACTCAAGAAACATCATAGAAGAAAGCTTTATATTATTCATATTCATATAAATGAACTCCACTTGTATGTTACAATTATCTATAGGTTATATAAAGGTATTGCATCGCGACAATATTAACACAGGAATTCAAAGTTAGTAAGAATTGTTTATTTTTTTAGCAAAATAAATTTAAATGCTTTATTAACAATATAAGAATATTTGGATAATCTTTCTAAATATTAATTAGTTATATCGTTTTTTATTTTTTAAAATAAAATTTCTTGTTATCGATACTATTGGATGGAATATGAGTAATGCTTACTTAATTGAGTAATTTATAGGCATTTTTAGCTAACTTTTAGCAAGGATTAAATGTTTATATAACCTTTATAACCAATCATTTTAACTGCAATCAAATCGTTTCATAATGACTCTTTACTCAAACCTTTGTAAGTTAATTCGCTTATTATTTTGTTGTTACTTCGCCTTTATAATAATAAAAAGTTTATCTTCTATGTGTAAAATCTGTTGTGTGATTTATTTTTTAGCACATAGAATAAAAATCTACATAATTGTTTATAAATTGACCAGTTATAGGCTTTTTAGAGCCATTAACAATTTTTATCGACATTTGTAAATCATGTATTTTCAGTTTTTATACATTTGCATTGTGGATAATTTTAAATGTATTACTGTAAAATTAAACAAAGTCAGGTTCGACCTGACTTTGATAGTAAATATTGTTGCGATTAAAAATCAATATCTAAACCTAATTGGAAAGTTCTCCCTGGTGCTGTAAACATATCAAGATATTTATGATCAGAGGTACTATATAGCTTATTATTACTTAAGTAATCCCAATATTTTTGATTGGTAAGATTATAAATACCGCCGCTTAATTTAACATTCTTGCTTATGTTAACATAACCCGTAAGATCGATAATGCCGTGACCAGGTACTCTAAAATACTCGTCTATTGAGTCAGTGATTGGTTTACCATCATTTCCATACGATTCACGATTAGTCGATTCCGCTTTTTTCCCTTTTTGTAGCGTTGTTGTAATGGCAACCCCATAAAATTTATTTGGATCATCCCAAGCTAAACCAATTACACTTTTTAATGGTGCAATAGAGTCCATTTCGACATTTTTATCGCCTAAATAATTGGATTTTGATTTACCTTGGTTATAACCGATTGCAAATCTAGCACTTAGACCATTAACCGCATTAGACCAAGTACCAAAATTAAATTCACTACTTAGTTCAGCACCATAAATATAAGCTTTATCGCGGTTTTCGGCTTGGTATACGATACGATTACCCGTGCCAACAAAATCTTTTTTATAACGAGTATAAGCTATAAAATTTTTATAGCGATTATAGAAAACGGCTGATGATAACGTTATTCCTGAAACAGGATGTCCTTTTAAACCTAATTCAAAGTTATTACTTGTTTCGGTTTTTAGGTTAGAGTCACCAACCAAAACATACATCTTACTATGAGCTAAATAAGAACCGTATAATTGATTTTGATTCGGCATTTGCGCACTACGTTTATATTGTAAGTAGGCAGTAAAATCAGGATTAATATCGTACATCAATGCAAGTGACGGTAAAATTTGGAAATCGCTATTATCACTGTATTGTTTGCTCAAATTAGATGAGTTGATACCAGTCACAGACATATTATCCAAATTACGCGGCTTAGTATTTTGGTATATAGCCCTAACACCCGGAACCAAATAGTAGTTATTTGTTTCGTTATAGTTAAAGCTAATACGGTCTTCAACAAATCCACCTATTTGATAAGAACGGCTATCGGCTTGAGGTTTAGTATAGTCACCATCAGGAAAGATTTTACTATTTTCAGATTTTGCAGAGGTATAAAACGGTGATTCGTCTTCACCCCACTTAGCATTTAAACCAGCACTAATTTTCTGATTTTCGTAACTTTTTAATAACGTTGTAATAAAGTTATAAGTCTTAGTGTTGTAGTTGGTTTGAGTATTAAAGTTGCCTTTGGTTTTGTGGCGTAGATCAGTATCATCATAAACATTAGTACGTTGATAACTTAATTGAGTCGTTAATATATCGATCCAGCTAAGGTCGGTTGGGCGCCACTGATCTTTGATAGATAAATTGAAGCGATTATTTTTACTTCTTTGATGATCGAAAGATTCTATCTTTTTACCGTACCTGTCCCATGTATCATAATGGGAATTTTTGGTTTTACTGTTAAAGTCGATGGTTGTATTTAATAAATGCTCATCGGTCATTTGCCAGCCAAAACCGGCTAAAATGGAATTGGAGTGCCAATTTTCAGGATAACTGCTAATAGAATCCCCATGATTTCTTGTTTGTTGCCCATCACGACGACTCAAAACTAATATACCATTAAGATAATCATCACCACCCGCCATGGTTAGCCCTTGATGATAACTATGATCTGCTGAATCGTAGTTATTTTGGAAACCAAAATAACTTGTTTTACCTGGGTATAAGTAGTAACTTGCTGTTTTGGTTTGGAATGAAACTGATCCCCCCAAAGCATTATTAGGATTGCCAACCGAGGTTGCACCAGATTGAATATCGACCTTATTGTACATATAAGTATCAATATAATCACGCCCGATACCATAAGAACCAAAACCAGCTCGGCCTACTGAATTTACGCGTCCTTGTGCAATGGGTAAAGGCATTCCATCAATATCAATTGATACGCGGTTTGCATCTAAACCGCGGATGTTATAACCGGTAAATCCACCTCTATCCCAACTACTTTTACCACTTCCTGAACCAGAAATAGTGCCTGAAGCCGAAATCAGGGGTTGATAACGCATAATGGTACCAAAATTTGTTCCGCCATCACGTCTAATATCTTGTTCAGAAATTTCAGTATTTGTGCCGGGTTTTTTGAATGCTTCATGAGCGGTGACAGTCATTGTGTCATTAATTTTATCGTCATCATGTTTTTCAGCGGCGATACTTGGGACTGCAAAAGTCAGCCCCAAAGCCAGCGTGCTGGTTTTTTTTAAATTTGTAAAATTGAACATTGTAATCCTTTTAGACTTAGTACATTAAATAAAATGATTCACTTCAATTGCTTCTAATTTATGGTCAAAACATTATTAATAATTTATATAAAAATCAGTATGAACTTCATTTTGGATAAAAGCTTTGGTATAAAATTTTTGTAATCTCATCAACTCTGGGTCCTATCCCAAAAAGATATTGATCATCAATAACAGTAATACGGTGGTTTTTGTAAGCATCTGTTTCTGTAATACCCGGAATAGTATTGATTTTGTCTAAACCGCCTAACTGTTCAATAGAGTGAGTATTAAATACAATAACCTGAGGATTCATAACAATTAGCGATTCAGGGGTATAACTTTTATAACTTGTATGTGTGGCTAAATTTTCACCACCAGCAATAGTGATTAACGCATCCGCTGTCGTATTTTTACCCGCAACTGAATTGGTTCCCGCCATGCTCATTAAGAAAAGCACTTTTGTTTTTTCATGATGATTAGAAATATCTTTTTGGATTTGTGAAAGATTGGTTTTAATTCTATTGATTAATTGCTGTCCTTGAGTTTTTTTATTTAATTTATCAGCGATTTTATCAATATTTTCATATAGTAAATCAACAGTACCAGGTATTCGGTTTAACGCCAATACACTTACCTTAGCATTGGCAACTTGAGCAAAAATATTATCAGGTTCAATATCTTTAAATGCGATAAAAAGAGAGGGATGTAATGATAAAATTCCTTCAATATTTAATAATTTCCAATAACCAATTTGAGGTAGATTTTTTACTGATTCAGGGTAGGTACTTGTTTTATCAATTCCAACAACTTGCTCACCAGCACCTAGGGCATAAACAATTTCAGTTAAGCTTGCCCCTGCAATAACGATTCTTTCATTAGCAAAGCTATGATTTATCAAACTATTGAAAACAAAGATGAATAGTAACGCACTTATTTTTGTCATAATTTTTTTTAACATTTAACACTCCCTGTGTCTCAGTATTGAGGGTAGTAATATAGTGAAAATGATAACTATTATCAATATTATCCTATAAATTATTTTATCGTTTTTATTAGTCATCATATTTTTTTATTAAAAAAATTAGATAAATATC
>NZ_LYST01000002.1 GCF_001693755.1 Gilliamella sp. wkB171 | reverse complement strand
TGGTGCAGCGGTCAGTGAGCGAGGCGCAGAAGTCATTGCCAGTATTCTTTATCCGAATAAAAGTATAGATGAATTAACTCAGGATGAAAAACAACAAGTCAGCGCACTCGCCCAACTGGCCACCGGACTGGCTATTGCCGCATTAGGTGGTGATGCTCAGGATATTAATACCGCTATTGCTGGTGGTAAAAATGCGGTTGAGAATAATCTATTGAGTAACAAACGTGGGGTTGAAAAACTTGATAAAGACGGGAAGAAACTTCATGAAAAAATCAAAAATATTGTAGGTGTGGATGAAGTTGATAAATTAGAAGAAAAATATAATGAATGTAAAACAGATGAGTGTAGAAAGGATGTTTATAATGAATATATACAGAAAGAACAAGAAGCAGGTAAAAAACTATATGAATTATACCAATCAGGCAATTTATCTGCCGATGAATATTTCCAGTTAGTCTCATCTTATGCAAGTTCGATGCTTGAAGGAATTCAAGAAGGTCAAACCGATAATGCCAAAAATCACCGCTTTATGGATTGGGATATTTATGATGCTTCCGGAAGCGATTGGATACCGTCAAACATTATATCTAACCCTTATTTATCAGGAGTAAGAGGATTAATTTTATTAAAACAATGGCGAGCTGAAGGATTATCTGAATCACAAATCCAAGAAAGATTTTTAAAAGATAACATATTAGGTGCTTTTGGCTCTGGTCCTGATATTAATGAAATTGTTCATCAGGTTCGTAATGGCGGTTTGAGTGTTGATGATGCACTAAGACTAGCAACATTGACTGTTTATGGAAAAGTGACAGACAATGCAAGCAAAGGTAAAAATGTTACCGGAAAAGAGACTGATGCCAACAAACCATTAGACAAAACAGATTTAGAGCTACAACACGGAAAAGGCAATGTTGAACAAGGTGGTGGAAATTATAAAGAGAATAAGGATAAAATACTAGATAATCAGGACACTAATCAGAAAGCTAATGAAAGTAGTAATTTTGGTGAACATGTAAAAAAAGAACAAGAGATTAACGCTGGAAAGGGGAATGGTGCACACAGTCCAATTGTTCCTGGTGGAGGACTAGCTGCTCATGAAGCAGCCGGGGGGGATCTAATTGCCAGACATGTTGGAAAAACAGAAGCGGAGTTATTGAATAGAGTGTCTACAGGAAATGTAAAAACAGCATCCTCATTTACAGACAGAGCGACAGCTGAAGCTATTACAAGCAAAGCGATTGATGCAAATCAATCTAAGATAAATGACTATTTATCAGGAAGCCAAAAAGGCTATTTAGAGATCGACTATAAATCATCATCGACAATAGGTATTAGTGTTTCAAAAGGTCAAACTAGTGCAACTCAGGTATCAAACGCTAGAATTATTATAGCTAGAGATCCTTCAATGCCTACTGGTTATAGAATTATTACGGGGTACCCAACACCATGATTGCAACAGAAAAATATCCTGCATTATCTTATTATTTGAGATGTTATTTGAATCAAGATTTTGAAGAAATCTTTGGGGGGGCTAAAGAAGCTTTGTTGTCCTATAAAAAGACAGAAACTAATGAAGAACAACACGAAATGATAAAAGAAATTCAATCGTTGATCGAATCTTCATATAATGAAAAGGAATTACAAAGAATTATATTAGATGATATTGACTGTAATTATTATTATCTGAATGAGTGGCCATCATGTAAAGATTGGTTATTACATATGCTATCCATTTTACGGAATTTATAGTGGTAAATAATTTGCATCTAGTTATTTATAAATCATGAATTATAAAATTAATGAATCCCCGCCTTAACCAGTGGGGCTCTTCTTACCTATTTTTAGATCTGCATCGCAAGTTCAATAATTAACTTGCCTGTTCAATCTGAATGATAACAGGGCTGCCTACATAAAAGCCTATCTGCTCCAGCCACCTGCCTTTAATTGTTAGTTGTGGTTTGGGGTTGGGTTTTGTGCCTTGTGGCATGTAACTCACGGTATAAAACCGCTTAGTGGATTGTGGTTAGCAGGTTAGCGGTGCGTCAACACTGTTAGCCTGCGCTGATTGATGTTACTGTTTGTTTTATTATCTATTCATCCTCTTTTTAGCCAGCCTTGCTGAGTACCAGCGCCTTGCCGGTATTTGATAATCATTCCTTCCAGGACTTCTTTATGAATTATATCAATCAGGCAATTTATCTACCGATGAATATTTCCAGTTAGTCTCATCTTATACAAGTTCGATGCTTGAAGGAATTCAAGAAGGTCAAACCGATAATGCCAAAAATCACCGCTTTATGGATTGGGATATTTATGATGCTTCCGGAAGCGATTGGATACCGTCAAACATTATATCTAACCCTTATTTATCAGGAGTAAGAGGATTAATTTTATTAAAACAATGGCGAGCTGAAGGATTATCTGAATCACAAATCCAAGAAAGATTTTTAAAAGATAACATATTAGGTGCTTTTGGCTCTGGTCCTGATATTAATGAAATTGTTCATCAGGTTCGTAATGGCGGTCTGAGTGTTGATGATGCACTAAGACTAGCAACATTGACTGTTTATGGAAAAGTGACAGACAATGCAAGCAAAGGTAAAAATGTTACCGGAAAAGAGACTGATGCCAACAAACCATTAGACAAAACAGATTTAGAGCTACAACACGGAAAAGGCAATGTTGAACAAGGTGGTGGAAATTATAAAGAGACTAAGGATAAAATACTGGATAATCAGGACACCAATCAGAAAGCTAATGAAAGTAGTAATTTTGGTGAACATGTAAAAAAAGAACAAGAAATTAATGCTGGAAAGGGGACTGGACAAAATTTGCCTGAATGGATATCTGAAATCAATCCTCCTAATAGTCGCCATTACTTTGATAAAATAAAACAAGGAACAACAAAGAAAGATAAAAATACAGTTATTGATTCATCAGTTGACGTCAATGCAGATATAAAGGCCATCAAAAATGGACAAGGAATAATCAAAGGAAACAAAATAACTGTTAATGGCAGAACATATGAAAGAGAAGTCAATGGTACCTTAGCACCTATATCTGGAAATGGATTTACTACATTAGATCGAGGTTCCTTTGATGCTCTTGGAATTTATAAAAAGTTCGGTAATACATCAAAAGCAGATGAAATATTAAATAAAATGGGGCTTTCCCCTCAATCAAAACAAGCTGCTCTAAATGTTTGGAAAAGGAATCAAAAATGAGTGGATTTGATATCGTATTAGAAAAAGTAATTAGTAAAGATGAACTACAGAAAGCTTTGGCAATAATATTCAATATACAAAGTGACAACATTGTAGTTGATGAAGATTATAATTCGACTCCATTTATTGGAGATATAAAAATCTGGGCAATAATAAATCAATATGATGGAGGTGACTTTTTATTAAACTGTTCTATTTATATTCGAGATAGCACGTTAGAACATAATTCAACTCTTCTTTCTAAGAAATTATGTAATATATTACGCATGAAAGGATTGATATCTGACGATAGTCCTAATCCTCTTACATGGATAATAATTTCACCTGATGGCTCGAAAAAATCTGTTATTTTAGATTCAGATGAACTAGATAATGATAGATATGTTATCAGTAAAAAGTAAATGGTAATAAGCCCTCACCTAACCGACGGTGAGCTTAGCTATTATTTTTTAGAGCTACATTGCAAGTTCAATAATTAGCTTGTCCTGTGCAATCTTAATGATAACAGAGCATCCTATCCTGCCACCTGCCTTTAATAATCAGCTGTGGTCTGGGGTTAGGTTTTATGCCTTACGGCACGTAGCCGATGGTATAAAACCACCTAGCCTCCACTGCGGATAAATCAAAAAACCGGTTAGATACCGGCACTATCAGTTTTAGTGATATAGAAAACAAAGCGGATTTTAAGGTGCCCCATGTATTGATAAGTGGCGGTACGGAAGGACTAGATGTTCTAACGGCGTATTAAAACAGTCATAAAGACTCGATTACCACCAAATTAGCAATGGATAAAGATGGATTGATTATCTGTAATTAAGGCAAATTTTTATACTAATTAGATACTTTAGCTAAAATCCCTTCTTCTGTATAACAATACTCTTTAGCTTGATAAGCAATAAAAGCTGATTCTCCTTTGCTAAGGACTACTGATTCAAATTCTGTGGTCAAGCAAATCTTTCCTTCAAGGCATAATACTATTTGTGCGCTAGTTACCTTTTGTTCTTGTTGTTGATCATTACTGTATATAATTTCGAAATTAAAATCGTCAACTGGAACTGGGAAAGATATTTTATTAGCATTGATTATTGGTTTTATCAATAGGTTATTCAAAGTAAGACTATCAAAATTTGTATTTTGAATTAATTGTTCAATATCAATATATTTATGGGTTAAGCCTGCTCTAAGTACATTATCTGAGTTTGCCATTACTTCAAGCCCTGTTCCTTTGATATAAGCATGAGGTGTTTGTGCGTCTAAAAACATAGCTTGCCCGGGTTGTAGTTCAATAACATTTAAAATTAATGGCATAAATATACCGATATCATTCGGGTAATCGTTAGCAAGATCTTTAATGGTTGCATAGGGTTCATTATAAAATGATGCAATATTAGTTAATAATTGCTTAATAGCATGATGTTTTCTTTCTGACGATAGTGTTAGCAATGTTTGAAAAAACAGTTTTAATTGTTGTTCATTCGGATTATTTTGTAATTGTGCAATTTCCTTGCTCAAGGTTGTAACACTTATTTGATCAAATAAATTTAGAATTTCAGAAATAGGGCGAAATGATCGCATCGCTTTAAAGGGGGTTAAGGCGTAAATTAATTCTGGTTTATGATTTGGATCTTTATAATTACGTTTAGGATCATCTAAGGCAATACCAAGTTCATTTTCTTTTTCAAAACCACATTCAGCTGCGGTTTTTGTTGGATGAACTTGGATTGATAAGGCTTTATTTGCGGAAAGAATTTTAAAAAGATAAGGTAAGCCAGCAAATTTTTTGTATGTATCCTCGCCTAAAATAGCTTGCGGATTATTATTGATCAATTTATCAAGTTTTACTTTATGATTATCACTATAGATGGCCTGTGAACATCCCATTGGGTGTGCACCCATCCAAATTTCTGCAATTGGTTTTTGGGTAGAATTGCTGATTCCCAACACTTTTGTTATCTGATCAAGGCTACCCCAATCAAAATTTTTAATCGCATTTTCGAGTTTCCATACTGTTTGTTTCATCGTTTTTACCATTAGCATAAATAATTGGTGTTGATACCATTAAGTAATAGTGGCTAACTATACACTTGATACAAAAACTTGCAAACTGATAAATATAAGCCAGTAAATTAAATAACTGAACTGGCTTTTATTACTAATTAATAGAAGTATTTGAATCTAACACGTGCGCCATAGCGGTCATCGGTATTATCACCATGAGATTTACTTCTATCCAATAGTGAGTAATAGGTGCCTAAATAAATATTAAAGTTGTCCATTTCTAATACGTTATTAATTAAATAAGAAGCATTGACTGTATGGATTTTATATTTTCCTTTATTATTGATATGACCGTCTTTGATACGATTTTCTGGGTTAAATTTTTTAATATCATTATTGGCAAAAATGTACCCAAATCCAATTTGTTCCCAAACTAGATTGGTACCTATAGTCATATCTTTTTCATCTTTGGCATTCATATATGCAAAACTAGTATTGATTTTAAGTCCTTTATTTGATGCATTCCAGTCACCTTCGCTATTCCATGATAATGTTGCGCCATATCCTGTTCTACTAGATTGATCACGAAATTTTTCATCATTGTCATAGTAACCATAAGCATTTTTAACAACATTGGTTTCGGCGGCTATTGCTGTTGATACACTATCATTTTTCCAAGATAAAACAGGGCGAACATACGCAACATTTTTCTTTTTGTCGATGTTATAGCCATGATAAGTTGATTTGTTGAACATCTTTTCACCATTGTTAATTAATCCATTTAATTCGAAATTAAAATTATTTAAGAAGGGTTTATTTAATTGAATACTGCCACCATTTTTGCTTCTGCCTCGACCTTCTTTCATCATATAAATATATCCAAAACCGTCTTCATAAAGATCATTGGCGGTATTGCCTGAATATTCGATAAATGTGTCTTGACCCAGTGGAAACATGTCATAAGCTTCGTAACGGCCAATCTTAATATTCCACTCCTCTTTTTGACCAAAGTAAAAAGCTGCATCATCAAGGTTCATATCACCACTTAAATCAGCAAGAGGTTGTACTGTAAAACCAGCATAATTAGAATGGTTGATTTCTCGATAACCATCTAGACCAATCAAAATTCGCCCATTGATATCCCAGCGATCTTTGTCGGCAGGTTGGTTTTTCTTATCAGCGGTCTGTTTTAATGAGCTTAGTTGTTGTTTGCTGCTTGCAGCATCGGTATTGAATTCAACATCACCATACAATTTTAATTGTCCTTGTGGTGTATCCCATTGAATTGCAGCATTGGCGATAGAACTTAGTCCCAATAAACTTAATGCGAAGAATTTTTTCATGATAGCGACTCCTTAAATGGTTTAAAATTGGTTTATGTATGCGGTAACATTTAATTTTTATATGATTTATTTGTTGTTATTTTTAATGATTGAAAAATAAATGATAACGTTTACATTTATATGTTATGAGGTGATTCAATTTTTTAAAACTTGAAAAAGCGATTTATGTGACATGTGCAACATTTTTAGTAGATTGATTTTTTATGGATTAATTTTTTCGGTTTTTTATCAAGGTTATTTAACTAAGCAGACAGCAAGCTGAAACTGTATTTTGCATACAATTAAGTATATAATGCCCAGCAAATTTAATTATTTATCGTTAAAATTATACTTTTTATGAAATCTTCAATTATCAGCAAGTTAGAAACCCTGCAAGAGCGCTATGAAGAAGTTCAAGCATTATTATCTGATGCTTCGGTCATTGCCGATCAAAATCGTTTTCGTACGCTTTCTAAAGAATACTCTCAATTATCTGGTGTGGTTAAGTGTTTTACTCGTTGGAAACAAACACAAGAAAACATTGAAACTGCTAAAATGATGTTATCAGATCCTGAAATGAGTGAAATGGCTCAAGAAGAACTCGATGAGGCATTAAGTCAAGTTGAAGAACAAGAAAGACAATTACAAGTTTTATTATTACCTAAAGACCCTAATGATGATTACAACTGCTTTGTGGAAGTTAGAGCAGGGACTGGAGGTGATGAAGCGGCCATTTTTGCTGGGGATTTGGCAAGAATGTATACTCGCTATGCTGAATCAAAAAATTGGCGAGTTGAAATCATGAGCTCGAACGACGGTGAACATGGTGGTTATAAAGAAGTGATTATGCTTGTTAGTGGTGATGGTGTATATGGTAATTTGAAATTTGAATCAGGAGGCCATCGTGTTCAACGTGTACCAGAAACCGAATCTCAAGGTCGAATTCATACTTCAGCGTGTACGGTTGCAGTATTACCTGAAATTCCAGAAGCGGAAATGCCAGAAATTAACCCAGCTGACTTAAAAATCGATACTTATCGTTCGTCAGGTGCTGGTGGTCAGCACGTTAATACCACTGATTCAGCTATTCGTATTACCCATATTCCAACCGGTATTGTCGTTGAGTGTCAAGATGAGCGTTCACAACATAAAAATAAAGCTAAGGCGATGTCTGTATTAGCTGCACGTATTCAAGATGCTGAAACGCGTAAACGACAACAAGAAGAGGCTTCAACCAGACGTAATTTATTAGGTTCGGGTGACCGTTCTGATAGAATTAGAACGTATAATTACCCACAGGGTCGAGTTACTGATCACCGTATTAACCTGACTATTTATCGCTTAGATGAAGTGATGGAAGGTAAATTAGAGATGTTAATTGATCCAATCGTTCAAGAGTATCAAGCAGATCAGCTTGCGGCATTATCGGAACAGGATGAATGACTTATTTAGAATGGTTAAAATCAGCATCACAAACGCTCACTGAAAGTGAGAGCCCTAAACGTGATGCTGAAATTTTATTAAGCTTTGTTACACATAAAACGCGCACATTTTTAATGGCATTTAGCGAAACATTACTTAATGATGATGAGCTTATTGCCTTAGATGGATATCTTAAAAGACGTCAAGCTGGCGAACCGATTGCCTATATCACGGGTGAAAAGGAATTTTGGTCTTTAAAGTTTCATGTCTCAAATGCCACATTGATTCCAAGACCCGACACTGAAAAACTAGTTGAATTAGGTTTGGAGTATTTATCTAAAATACCTTGCGAAGTTCTGGACTTGGGTACAGGTACAGGTGCTATTGCTATTGCGATGGCAACAGAGCGCCCTGATTGTTTATTTACCGCAGTAGAAAAAAATAAAGATGCATTAATTTTAGCTCAAGAAAATGCTAATCAAATTGGGGTTAATAACGTTTATTTTTTACAAGGTGATTGGTATAAGCCGATTAAGAATCGTAAATTTTCAATGATTACCAGTAATCCGCCTTACATCGAACCAACCGATATACATTTGTCACATGGTGATGTGCGATATGAACCAAGAACAGCACTGGTTTCGGAAGATGAGGGGCTGGCAGATATTAAATTAATTGTACAAGGTGCAACTAAACACCTTCATCAATATGGTTGGTTGCTGATTGAACACGGCTGGAAACAAGGTTTGGCCGTTCAGACAATTTTCAAACAACATGGATTTCAATTAGTCGAAACCGTCGCTGACTATAGTGGTAACGATAGAGTTACGCTTGGCCGATGGTTCAAACCTTAACTAGGAATATTTTATGAAGCAACAAAAAAGAGTTAAAGTTGGTGATATTACTGTCGCTAATGATTTACCATTTGTATTATTTGGTGGTATGAATGTCCTTGAATCACGTGATTTAGCCATGAAAATCTGTGAACATTATGTTACCGTGACAAATAAATTGAAAATCCCTTATATTTTCAAAGCTTCTTTTGATAAAGCAAATCGTTCTTCAGTACACTCTTATCGTGGACCAGGTTTGGAAGAAGGTTTGAAAATTTTTGAAGAATTAAAAAAACAATTTGGTATAAAAGTGATTACCGATGTGCACACCGAAGCGCAATGTCAGCCAGTTGCTGATGTGGTTGATGTAATTCAGTTGCCTGCATTTTTAGCAAGACAAACAGATCTGGTTGTTGCTATGGCAAAAACTGGTGCGGTGATTAATGTTAAAAAACCACAATTTGTAAGCCCAGGCCAAATGGGGAATATTGTCGAAAAGTTTGAAGAAGCCGGTAACGATCAAATTATTCTTTGTGATCGTGGTAGCTGTTTTGGTTATGATAATTTAGTTGTCGACATGCTGGGTTTTAATATTATGAAAAAAGCCAGTCATGGTTCACCTGTTATTTTTGATGTCACCCATGCTTTACAATGTCGAGATCCAATGGGCGCAGCGTCTGGCGGTCGACGGGGGCAAGTGACTGAGCTTGCTCGTTCAGGTATGGCTGTAGGTATTGCTGGGTTATTTTTAGAATCTCATCCAGATCCTAGTCATGCAAAATGTGATGGTCCATCAGCGTTACCATTAGCAAAACTAGAACCATTCTTAAAACAGATGAAAGCAATTGATGAGTTAGTAAAAAGTTTTGAAGAAATCGATACGGAAAACTAATACTGATAAAAAATCTGTTATTACCTGCAAATCAAAAAAAGAGAAATGTTAATCATTTCTCTTTTTTTGTTCGATACTTTCTAAATATTGCTCATATTGATAATAATTCAATATATTTAATTTATTATCTTACCTATCACATTACTATTTAGTTTTTGAAGACTGATTGAATAATTATTTTTTTATATGAAAAAAGTCGGCTTTTATTCAATAAAAATAGTATTAATTTCTATTTTTTGGTGATTTTGATCACGATTTAAGATCATTTAATTTGCGAACTAAAATATGTTTATGCATTATAAAAATGCTTATTTATCTGTTATCTGATATAAACCGCTTGCCAAAATAGGCATTAATTGTCATTTACATAAAATAAGTTAGCGATTTAACTTTGCAGAAAAATTTTTAAAGTGGAGCTGTGAATTGTTGTATAAATAAAATAATTTTAGGGAAACAAACATGAATCTAAATATGCTTGCAATGATACCATCCCGTTTTCATCTTCTAACAAAATATATTTTATTCTTTTCTTTTTGTTACATTATTAATCCTGTATATGCCGTTTATGAAAATAACTTTGTTGATGATTCATCGCTCACAGGGAATGTATTTTTTTGGAATCGTGATCGAGAAAGAAAAAATATTGAAGAACATAAATATGAAAAAAATCTTAGGCACTCATCTTTTAACACAAATTTAGATTTTAAATCGGGTTATATGGCTGATCGATTTGCAATTGAGTTAGGTGGTTATGGTGCTTGGGAAGTCAGTAACGGTGGCAATGGACACCCTAATGAAATTGGTTTTAGTGGTGCCAATACCCGATGGGATGAGGATTGGAAGAAAGATGTCAGTGGGCTGAGTTTTTATAAAGCGTTAGTAAATTTTAAACTCGACGACAAATTTTGGCTTAGAGCAGGGTATATTCAACCTTCAGGTCAAACATTATTGGCGCCACACTGGAGTTTATTACCCGGTACTTATCGAGGTGTGGAGTTTGGTACTTCGCTTGATTTCGATGATGCCGGTGCTTTATCTATGTCGTATATGTGGACCGATAAATACAAAGCGCCTTGGTATAAACGACTTTATGAATTTAAACAATGGGGCAAAGGAAAAAAAATTGATTACCTCCATTCTGCTGGTTTGAAATATGACTTTAAAAATGATTTAGTGCTAGAAACAGCTTTTGGTCAAGCGCAAAATTATATGAACCAATTTTTTGGTAAAACCTCATATAAAACCGATATATTTAATAATCCACTTACCATGAGTTATCAATTTTATGGTGCTAAAGATCAATCTCATAAAGGAAAAAACGTTTATGATGGTTTGGCGTGGTTGCAAGCAGCTACTTTAGGTTATCAAATGGGGCCGGTTGGTCTACGACTTGAAGGTGTGGTTGTTAAAGCGAAAGGAGAACAGGGCTTCTTTTTACAGCGAATGACGCCGGATTATGCTTCTTCAAATGGTCGATTAGATGTGTGGTGGAATTCACGTTCTGACTTTAATGCCAATGGTGAGAAGGCGATATTTACTGAAGTCACTTATGATTTAGGCGATCTATCAAATTACTTAATCGGTTGGAAAGCAGGTGCGTCTTATGCTTATGGTTGGGATGCGAAACCTAGCACAAACAAACAGTATAATCAGAAGAAACGTTTAATTGAATCAGCTTACAATTTTGATTTAGGTTATACCGTACAAAATGGTTGGATAAAAGATACGTCTTTACAACTTCATTATACCAACTATAACAATCACACTAATATCCCAAGCTGGAAGCGCGGATACGGTAATATCTTCCAAGATGAACACGATATCAAGTTTATTGTTACTCTCCCTTTCACCATTTTCAATGCTAAACAAAAATAGGTAATTGTCATGATAAAATTTAAATCAGCTATTATTGCTACATCGATAGCATCATTATTCAGTATGGGCACTACGCAATCGGCTAACGCTTCTCAGAAACTTGTCGATACCATGAGTTCACAATTACGCTTGAATTATCATATAGTCGATAATAATGCTGTAAATCATGGTGTAGATTGTGCTGCATTGGGTGCAGATTGGGCATCTTGTAACAAAGTGACGTTAACACTTAAGAACACGGGTCCTGCGATAACTGACAAAGATTGGGCAATCTATTTTCATAATATTCGGATGATATTAGCCGTCAATAATGATCAATTTAAAATTACCCATGTTACAGGTGATTTGCACAAGCTTGAACCGACTAACAAATTCAAAGGCATTGCAGAGAAAGCTATTGTGAGCATCCCTATCATTGGTGAATATTGGCAAATTAGTGAAAGTGATGTGATGCCTAGATGGTATGTCACCTCGTCAAATGCTGAACCCAAAGTGATTGTTAATACGGATACCGATTCTGACAACCTATCGGCATTTGTTGAACCTTTAGGCGAACAATGGAAAATATCCCCCAATGATCATAATATTTTAATGACACCTGAAAATCGTTATCAACATAACAACGATATACAACTTATTAATGCCGACTTGTTAAGAGGGCAGATTTTGCCGACGCCATCGAAACTTACTGTTGGTAAGGAGATGGTTGCACTCAATGAAAATGGTGTTAATTTAGTCCTTAATGGTTTAGCAAAAGAGAGCGAATCGGTATTACATGAACATTTTAAAGTATTGAATATCCCTGTTAGTCATAAAGGCTTTAACATCAAGGCTTCGATTGATAAAAGTGCATTTGAGAAAGGGGTAAAAGGGAGTTATAAGTTAGATATCACCCCTGAAGGGGCAACCATTTTAGCTTTTGACCAAAGTGGCATTTTTTATGGTGTAGAATCGATATTATCCGTATTACATGCCAATAATCCTCAAGTTATCCCTGTACTTTCAGCTGAGGATGCCCCGCGATTTGAATATCGTGGAATGATGTTAGATACCGGTCGAAATTTCAAAAGTAAAGAAGCGGTATTACAGTTACTTGATACGATGTCAAAATATAAAATGAATAAATTTCATTTCCATTTGAGTGATGATGAGGGGTGGCGAATTGAAATTCCAGGTTTACCTGAACTGACCAATTTGGGTAGTAAACGTTGTCATGATTTGAGTGAGAAAAAATGCTTATTACCACAACTCGGATCGGGGCCAAATAGCAATAATAGTGGCAGTGGATACTTTACTCGAGCAGATTATATTGAGATCGTAAAATACGCCAATGCGCGTTTTATTGAAGTCATTCCAGAAATTGATATGCCTGCTCATGCTAGAGCCGCTATTAGGTCGATGGAAGTGAGATATCAACGCCTAATGGAAGAAGGACAAGAACAACAAGCTAATGAATATCGATTAGTTGATCCAACCGATACATCAAATACAACAACGGTACAATTTTATAATCGACAAAGTTATCTTAACCCGTGTTTGGATTCTTCGAAAAAATTTGTTAATAAAGTCATTAGTGAAATCGCTAAAATGCATGTTGAAGCGAAACAACCTATTACAACCTGGCATTTTGGTGGTGATGAAGCAAAAAACATTCATTTCGGTAATGGTTACCAAGATATCAATGCCACTCAAAAAGAGGCTGGTAAAGGTTTAATCGATCAAAGTGTTGAAGATCATCCATGGGCAAAATCACAAGCCTGCCAAACCTTTGTCAATACTGGCGTAGTTGAAAATTTTGAACATTTACCAAGTTATTTTGCCGTCGAAGTAAGTAAAATCATTAAAGACAATGGGATTAATCGCATGCAAGTTTGGCAAGATGGTGTAAAATTTGTCACCAATGCCAACTCCTTTGCCACCGATGAAGTGATTGTCAATTTTTGGGATAACTTGTATTGGGGTGGGTATGATTCAGTAAATGAATTTGCCAATAAAGGCTATAAAGTGATTGTGTCTAATCCTGATTATGTCTATTTAGATATGCCTTACGAAGTTAATCCAAAAGAAAGCGGGTATTATTGGGCCGCTCGTTTTAATGATGAACGCAAAATTTTCAGTTTTGCGCCAGATAACTTGCCACAAAATGCTGAAACTTCTTTTGATCGTAATGGTGATACTTTTGCAGCTAAGGGTACAATGGATTGGCCAGGTGCATATGGATTATCAGCACAAATCTGGACTGAAAATATTCGCACAGATGAGAAAATGGCTTATATGGCCTATCCTCGATTACTCAGTGTTGCAGAACGCGCATGGCATAAAGCCGATTGGGAAATAAATTATCAAAAAGATCGCCAATTCCAACAAGGTGAAAGCCATTATGTTGATCAGCAAAAACTTTTTAATGATTGGAACCAATTTGCCAATTTATTAGGGCAACGAGAACTAGCTAAATTAGATGCGGCTTTAGTTGATTATCGTCTACCTGTCCCTGGAGCAAAAATTGAAAATGGTAAATTGATAGCAAATATTGTTTTTCCAGGTTTAAGTATCGAATATTCAATTGATAAAGGACAGCAGTGGCACCATTATCAAGGTCCAGTTTCGGTTAATCATGACGATACAATTCTTTTGCGTAGTGTTTCACCAAATCAGAAAAGAAAGAGTCGTATCGAAGAATTATAAACATTAATGCAGTAAATATTCTTATCCGTAAAATATGCGGATAAGAATGTCGTTTACTATTTTTTATGATTAGTGGAGGGTCTCAGCAGATTCGTCTTCAATAAAATCATCATCACTACCATCTTCATAATAGGTACCCCATCCGTCATAATTGACTTTAAATTGATTGGCTAGCGTGATTATTTCAGCAATTTGTGCGTTAATAAGTTCGGCATTAAGAGGGCTTTCTGCAATAATATCAAAGCCAATAACTAAATTACCCGCATCATCGACATCTTCATCGGGATCGGTTGCTTCATAGCCTAATTTGTAAGCTTCTACTGCAACCTTTTCTAAATTATCAAAATTCTGTGACGAAATATGATGTTCAATCAAATACAGTGCATGAGGATCGCTACCATCATCTAAAAGTTCCTCAATAATAGCTAATGTATCTTGCTGAGCAAGCATAATTTGATCTTTCATAATATACCTTTTAGTGGTCATACAAATTGTGTGGTATATTACACGTTTAAAAATAATTATCGAGAAAAAAATGATCGTTGACTTACATTCGCACACTACTGCATCGGATGGTCTTTTAAAACCAGCTGAGTTAGTCAAAAGGGCTGTTGATAATAAACTTAGTATGCTGGCAATCACCGATCATGATACTGTTAAAGGGTTACCCGAAGCCAGAAATACTATCGAAAATGAAAAATTACCCGTTAAATTAATTTGTGGCGTTGAAATATCAACAGCCTGGAAAAATAATGAAATACATATTGTTGGCTTAAATATTGATATTGAAGATCCTCAATTAACTGCTTTGTTATTAACCCAAGAGCAAGGTCGCATAGATAGAGCAAAAGCTATTGGTAATAAATTGGCTAAAGTAGGTATTGAAAATGCTTATGAACAAGCTCAAGAATATGCTAAAGGTGATATTGTCTCACGTGCTCATTTTGCTCGTTTTTTAGTGGCTAAAGGTTATGTAAAAGATGTGAATCGAGCCTTCAAAAAATATTTAGGCAAAAGTGGTTATGCTTATGTGCCTTCGCAATGTTGCACGATTGAACAAGCGGTAAAAGCGATACATAATGCGGGTGGGCAAGCAGTACTTGCGCACCCTAGTCGTTATGATTTAACGTTAACTAAGTTAAAACTTTTGCTTAGTGATTTTAAACAATTTGGCGGTGATGCAATGGAAGTTTCGCAAAGCCGACAAACACAAAGTGACCTACAATTATTAGCTAAACTCGCAAATGAATTTGGATTACTTGCATCACAAGGATCGGATTTTCATGATTTGGTTAATTATCTTGATTTAGGTAAAACAACACCATTACCAAGCAGTGTTACGCCAATCTGGCATAATTGGGTGTTATAAATAAAAATTGATAACAAGATACTTCAGACTAATATCGTTAAAATTATTAATTGTGATCATTTAAACTAAAATGATATGTTAAATATAAAATTGGATTAAACAACATTATGAGCCAAACTTTTTATATTCATCCTGATAATCCACAAACTCGATTATTAGAGCAAGTGGTAAAAATATTGAATGATGGTGGCGTAATAGCTTTTCCGACCGATTCTGGCTATTCACTTGGTTGTTTGTTAGATAATAAATATGGTGTAGATCGTATTTGTCAAATTCGTCAGTTAGATAAACATCACAATTTTACGCTAATGTGCCGTGATCTTTCAGAACTTTCATCATACGCTTTTGTGGATAATACTACATTTAGATTATTAAAAAATAATACACCAGGTCGTTATGTTTTTATTTTACAAGCAAGCAAAGAAGTGCCACGACGATTAATGAATGAAAAACGTAAAACGATTGGATTACGTATACCTGATAACAAAATAGATCTGACTTTATTGGAATTATTAGGTCAACCCTTGATGACAACTACATTAATTTTGCCCAATGATGCTCAGGCCCAATCCGATCCCGATGAGATAGAAGATAAAATTGGTCATCAACTTGATGCGATTGTACATGGTGGCTATATTAGTGAACAACCAACAACCGTTATAGACTTGACCCATGACTATCCTGATATTATTCGTCAAGGTAGTGGTGATATTACGCCATTTGAATAGCCGTTTTTTTGTAGGTTATTTTAATATATATAATGTTTTGAATAGATAAGTGATACCTGAGAAGGTAACAGTGAGGACAATATGAAACATAGCACATCAGCAGTTTCAAAATATGAAAACACAGCAGATAAAAGAAAAATAAAAAACAATAAGTCAACAGACAAACCAGTAATGCTGCAAAAATCATTTTCGACAAAGCGAGCATCGTCTGTACACGATAACAGCGAAAAATTACAGAAAGTCTTAGCTAATTTGGGTAATGGTTCTCGCCGTGAAATTGAAGCTATGATCGCAGCAGGTCAAATCAGTGTTGATGGCAAAATTGCGACGTTGGGTGATCGTGTTGATGTAAATGCTAACCCTAAAATCCGTATTAACGGTCATTTAGTACAACTTAGAAGTAAAGAAAAAGAAGTTTGTCGTGTGCTTGCCTACTATAAACCAGAAGGTGAAATTTGCTCTCGTAATGATCCTCAAGGTAGAGCAACCGTGTTTGAACGTTTGCCTCGTTTAAAAAATGCTAGATGGGTGAATATTGGTCGGCTTGATATTAATACTTCGGGGTTACTACTATTTACTACAGATGGTGAACTTGCCAATCGGCTAATGCATCCAAGACATGAAATTGAGCGGGAATATGCGGTTAGGGTTTTTGGTAATGTGACTGATCAACAAATTAGCCAATTGCGCAAAGGTGTACAATTAGAAGATGGTCCTGCGGCATTCAAGTCAATTAAAGCACAAGGCGGTGACGGTCTGAATCAATGGTTTAATGTCGTTATTACAGAAGGTCGTAATCGAGAAGTACGTAGAATGTGGGAAGCTATCGATGTTCAGGTAAGTCGATTGTTACGTATTCGTTATGGTAATATCACGTTACCTAAAGGATTATCACGTGGCACATGGATGGAATTAAGCCTTGATGCTGTCAATTATTTACGTGAAATTGTTGGTCTACCTGCCGAAATAAAAAGTTTTACTGCAAATTCTACTTCGAGTAAGTCTAATGTTCGGCCTAAACGCATCAAACTGAATAACTTATCAAGATCGTCACGCCAAGTGACAGCGAAAAAGCCAACTCGCAAATAAAATTTATCCTCTCAATGAATTCAATATTATTGGGAGGATACTTTCAACAACGCTATCTTATCTTTTCAAAATGAAATTTAATTTAGATTTTTGCTCATAACTATAGCAAAAAAAGTTAATAAATCGCCTAAAATTTTTTATAAACTTAGTCACGCTGATTAATACTGAGTTAATTAGTGATAAAAAAAACAAACGATTATCATCTGCAATGGATTGATAATTTAACTAAAATTTTTGAAAGGAAATATGATGCGGTTAACTATAGCAATTTTTTTAATTTTTCTTTTAACAGCCTGTCATACTCGTACTGCTGACGATGCATATAAAGAAGGAAAATATTTAGAAAGTATCAGTTTATTAACCACCAGTATTGAAGAGAAAGGTGAAAGTAAATTTGATAAAGATAGTGCTGAAAAACTACGTACTTTGGTTAGTAATATTACAGCACATTATGAAACAAGTTTAGCTAATACCGCAGCCACAGATTATCAGACTCGCATTGATATTTATCAAAGCTTGCTGAAAATGAAAATGATGTTAAGAGATCGTTTTTATAGCCAAACAGTGAGTTTTTTCAATGATAAATACAATATTGAGCAGTTAGAACAAACCATTGCTAAACAATATTATGATTATGGTAATTCAATTACGGGTACCGACAGCCAAAGTTATCTACAAAAAGCTACTTTATATCAAAAGGGGTTAGAGCATTATAATTACAAAAATATTCAAACCCTATATCAAAATGCCAATACCAAATATATGCAAGTGGCTGCCAAAGAATTTTATGATTTTGGAAAAAAGATGGCACAAGATGGCCAATATAAAAATGCCGCAGAAGCCTTTAGCAATGCTTCGCAAGTTTATCAGCCATTAGGTAAATATAAAGATAGCGATAAACTATTCACTTATTATGATAAAAAATATCGCACGCAAGAGGCCGAAAATTTTTATCGACAAGGCGAAGAACTGATGAAAACGGCTAATCGACATGCGACTTATCGTCAGGCTGCGGAATATTATTCTTCTGCAGCTTCTATTTATCGACCTTATGGTGCTTTTCGTGATGCCAGCTATAAAGCTCAGCAATGCGCACAAAGAGGTGTTGTTACTGTGAATTACAGAGGCACTATTTTTGATTCAGAAGTTCGCAGTGCACTCAATAGCAATTATATTTCTTTTTATGGTTCAAATCCTGATGTGATTATTAATATTACCCAGAAAGAAGACTTTTCAGATTCCGGTGAAACAGTGAATAACGAAAGTAAAAGTGAGACCATTGTCGAAAAAATGGTAGATGTAACTGACGATAAAGGTAATACCGTAAAAAAACCAATTTATAAAGAACAAAAATTTAATCTAAAAACAATAACGCATTCAAATAGATTAAGAGTCACAACTTATATCAATGTTTCTGGTGCATTTTCTTATTCGCAACAATTTGATGTAGAACAAAGTTCTTCTAAAATTGATTACATCTACTCAGGTGATGTACCGCATAACTATCATAATCAAACTAAAGGTACGTTAGAAACAAAATCAAGTTTAGCGAATAAAATACAAGATCAGCAACGATCGCAACTGAAAAGCTATTTGAGCCAAATTGCGGGTACTATCTCGTCTTTATAATAGCTAGCCGATTGTTGGCAAATTTATATCGCAATGAATAACAATAAAATCGCTATAAATATGAATTGAAGTAGAGATTATTGAATGCAAAATAAATGGATATTTTTTTTGAGTTTTAAACATATAATTTTATCTAACAAATTAGAATAATGTAAATCATTTTCTATTTATCAAGGATATATTTAACAGATGAAAGGAAGAATTATGAGGAATATCATCGCTGTTTTTTTTATGTTTTGGTTAGCGAGTTGTAGTCATACACGCACTTATGAAGAGGCGTATAATGAAGGAAACTACCTTCAAAGTATTAATATATTAGCACTCAATATTGAACAAAAAGGTATAGCTAAATTCAAGCAAGAAGATGCTGAGCATTTGCGCAATTTGGTTAATCGTGTGATGGTTAAATATGAAGCAGACTTAGCTGATAGCGCGGCTAACGATTACGAAGATAAAATTTCCACTTATAATAAATTAATGGAAATGCATGATCGCTTAAGTAATCAATTTTATAGTAATGAATTAACGTTTTTTTTTAATGCATATAGTCGTTTGGACATAAATGAAAATCTATTTAAATGCTATGTTATCAAGGCTAATTCAATAGTAGCGACAGATATTGAAGGATATAAGGCTAAAGTCGATTTATATCATAATGCGCTTGAATTAAAACCTTCCAGAAATATCCAAAAATTATATGATATTAATAATAATAAATACACTATGTTAGTGATAGAAAATCTTTATCAAAAAGCTAAAGAGTATGCTGATTATCATAATTATGAAGATGCAAGAAAAACATTAGAACAAGCCAAAAAGCTTTATTATTCCGTAAAAATAAAAAAATATAAAGATATCGATAAATTAATAGATGATTATTGGGATAAGGAGCAAGCCTTGTTTGAGCAACGACTAATTCGTGAACAACAAGAAAAAGAACAAAAGAGAATAGCAAATAGATATAAAACAAAGGTATACTGTGCAGATACACAATGTGAAAATGCTGTAAATTATGCGACACATTATAGTTCAGATATTGTATTTGTTCGTAATGAAAGTGAAGCCGATGCTAAAGTGTCCTTCCAAAAGCAAACTGATGGTGCATTAAATGTATATTGTGATACAGATAGATGTAAAGAGAAAGTAAAAAGAGAAGTTAGAAATAATAATGTTAATTTTGTCAGATATGAAAATGAAGCTGATGTCATTATAAAATGATAAAAAATATTAAGTTTGATTAATCGATAGTAGTAGCTATATAACGATCCCACAATAGATTAAAAACTGTGGGATTTTTTATTGGTCTAATTTTATTGTATTTCATTCAATTATTATTCAAGTCCTAATACCATTCGTCCGTTTTTGGTAGCGACATTTACTACATTGTCTAAATCGGTATACCGACATCCTGTAACGAGTAGTTTAAGCTCTTCCCACATGTTGCCTGTTGAAAATGGTAACATATAATCACTGACATTATCGGTACCAATCGCAACAGGAATACCCGCAGCGGCAAGTTCATCAACAGGAGTAAGAGAATTACGAGTAGGACCTTGTTCTTCACGGCGAGGGCTATCGATCCATGCAAATGGGCAAGCGATGACCATCATTTTCGCTTCTTTCATTTTTTTATAGAGTTTTTGACGATATTCCAGACTATGCGCAGTAATTGAAATACTATGAATTGCTACTACGCGTCCGTGCATGCCATGTTCCAAAGTTTTATCGGTGAGTTGTTCGGTTTCAATCTCGTCTGAGGAGTTAAATTGATCAACATGAACATGGACCATTTTGCCTAATGATTTTCCCGTTTGCATCAATACATCAAGATGTTTTAGTCCCATTCCTTCACCATGATCACGTTCATCACGACGTGGTAATCCACCAATGATATCGACTAAATCTGCACCTTTATCAAACCAATAACGTGCTTCTTTATCAATAACACCTTTAAGGGTTTGATTGACTAATTTTATGATAATGTCATTTTTATAAGTTTCACGAGCTTTAAGTGCGCCTTTGATTGCTCGTTCTTCAGCAATAGGGTCGATATCGACAAATGATCCCATGGCACTGACCCCTTGTTCGATCATTCGCTCAACAGCCATGCTGAAATGGCGGTAATAATCGTCTTCACTCATCGACGCTTTGACTTTATCTAACGTATCCCATTTTTCAATTAAAGTCTGTTTTTGATAAACATCAAAACTGTCAACAGTGATCGTAAAAGCACGATCGGCATGCATATGTGAATTAACCCAACCGCCATTTTGTTTAATTTTATTCATTAAATATGCTTTTAAACTCTGATCTCGACTGGTTAATAACATCTTTTTATTATCGGTCATAATGTGCCTCTACGATTCAATTATGCAAAATTTGATAAAATAATAGATAAAAAAAATCCCCCTAATAAGGAGGATTAAAAAATAAATCAACAATATTGTTTAGGACTGTTGATTTATATTTTGTCATGGTCAACTACTCTTGGTTGCTTAAATAATTTGAAAGAATTTTAACGAAACTATTTTTAATATCAAGTACTGTTCTTATAAAAATATATAAATAAATGAAATGGTTAAAGTATTATTTTTTAGATTTTTATATTCTAAAATAGCAAATAAAATATTGTGGTAGCTTATTACA
>NZ_LYST01000001.1 GCF_001693755.1 Gilliamella sp. wkB171 | reverse complement strand
ATATTAAAATGCACGTTAAATTTATATTTTATACACTAATATCTCCGATTATTAATCGTTAGCTTATTGAATTAAATTTGCCTAAGATCCACAAAACAAAAGTAAAAATAATAATATCCATGCATAAGATAATGATCTCACTTAAGATCTCAACAATTGTCGCTGTAAACTAAGCATAAACTGTTGGGTTACTTTGTTATTATCACTATCAGGCTGCCAATTTTTTAAAAATATTAATTGATTAGTATTAAGATGCAGCGTTGTTCTCACAGTGCTTTGGGATAATTTTGGCATTATTTCAGGTTGTTGTGATTGGTTTATAATTTTAGATTGATGATGAACTAGCGGATTCACTCTAGTATTAATATCTTCTTTCGATAAAGTAAAAAATTGATTAAACCACGTTTGATATCCGCTTAAATCAAAATCTCCGGCTATTTGATAGCCCCATTCCATTTTTTGAGCGTTATTAAAATGCAATGAAAGATTTCTTTTAGGAAATCCGCAATAAACTATAGGGTAATTGTTCAATTTACCTAGGATATTATGCATTATCTTCAACTTTTGTTGATATAACTCACTAATAATATATGCTGATTGATTATAAATTCTCAAAAAACTCCCCTCATCAATTAAACTTAGATAGCCAAGTCGACGACTAATTTCTAACTTTTTAGTAATATGCATGCTCATTTTTTGTTCTTCAATTTTGGCGTGCTAGCGACTTCGCGCTAACACGCCGGTGACTAGGTAACTTTCTTTATTTAAAATAAGAGTTAATGTTATAATTTACTTCAGTGAAAAATTAACCTTTGCAAACTGCCCTAAGATATTTTCTACTATCTACTAGATCAATATCACTATTATTGCCCATAAAAGAAACTGCGCCATCGCCAGTAATAACAATAAAGTGAGAAAACGCATCATGAACTTCTTTAGTCCAATAATGAGAATAGGAATAGCCAGCTGTGCTTGCTAAGGTTTGAGCTCCCCAATTGGCATCAGGATAAGACTTTTTGCCTTCAATATATCCCCATTCTGATAAAATACTTTCACCAATAGATCGTGTATAAACATTATTATATAATACCCAATTTAAAGGAGCTGATTTTACAGGAGAATTCGTTAACTCACTACGTAAAAACATATTTTGTTCACCACCACATTTAATTTTGGTCTGTTCGTAAGTACCATAAAAGTCTCCTTGTGGAATAGCCCAAACACTGGTTGGATTAAACGTATAATCTAGCTTGATAGCTGGATTTTGCTTTACAGTTGCTCTTACAGTAACATTACCTGTTGGTTTACCTTTTAGTAAGACATAACCTTGTTGATCAATAGCCACTTGGCCTCCCGGATTATTGGGAACACTAAAAGTATAATTGGTAGGAGAGCCTGTCACTATTAGTTGAAACTTAGCGCCAGGAAAACCAGTCGTCGGGAATTTTTTACCGCCAGATGCAGTGGGACTCGCTTTAAACCCCATATTAGGGACATAATCTGAAGTATAGCCACCTCCATAGACAGAATTTGGTACTTTATACGCTTCTTGATTCCAATCAGCAATACCGCTTGTAGATGAATTAACCCCACGCCATTGATACATAGGAAATATTTCTAAAGAATAAGGTTTGACATAACAGACTTGAGGTTTGAAGGAAATTTGATAACGCTTAGTTATAGGTACATTGTCGCTTTCATTTGGTATACCATAGGTTGATACCGTCTTCGCACTCGTGGTTATCTCTAAAGTTAAGGGCAATGAATATCCACCTCCACAACCTAGCTTTTGACTGAAATCGGTGATTACTTTTCCATTACTGTCATACCATTTGTAACTCGTATCATCGATTAAAAATCGAATATATGGATTCACCTTATCCCCATCTTTATCTCGGTAATTTATTCTAACCTGCAAAGTATTTATTCCAAATTCTTGTATCTTAAAATCCTTTAACGTCAAACTGTCATCATCAAATTCCTTTACCTCATTGCCCTTTATATTTTTACTCGCTTCACTATAAAATACACCGCCCACTATAAACCCATGATTATTCGCGGCCGAAACTGTATTTATCACTTCCGGCGCATTGCCTTCTATCGCTTTCGCTGTCGATGTACTTAATGCTTGCACTGGATGAATCGTCAATAAAATAAAAAATATGAATAATGAGCGTTGCGCTAATTTCGATTGAATTAATTTAAAATAATCTATTACATATAAATTAGTTAACGAAATTTTGCTCGAAGAGTGTTTAAGGGGATATAAAAATTTTAAAGATGAAATAAAAGAGATAAAAAACGATAAGTGCGAGGATAATTCGCTGGCGTGATGACTTTTTGTTCCTAGACTATTTAATAATGCCCGATGCCCGATGCCCGATGCCCGATGCCCGATGCCCGATGCCCGATGCCCGATGCCCGATGCCCGATGCCCGATGCCCGATTAAGACCATATTTTAACATATTTTTACTACTCCTTGTAGCTAATTTCAATAACTTTTTCAAAAAATACAATATATTAGCTTTTATATATATCATCTCATGCAACGCATTTATGCGCGATAATATCAAAAATTCAATCTAATAGTAAAATAGAATAATGAAATTGTAATGTGTATTTATGTAAATGTTTGTTAAGAATGATTAACACCTAAAACAATTAACCCTAAATAAATGATTTATTTTTATCACTAATTACATCAATCCTATTATGATCGACCTATTTTAAACGATGTTTAGCAATAAAACTGGTAGCTTTATTTTTTTAAATCAAACAAATTTTTATATAAATGCTTCAATGCCATAATCGGGTGATAAATTATCATTCTTGGACCAGAAAATCGCATCACTTGTTTAATTTTTTGTTGGTAATCTTTACGATAACAATGCCTAGGACATTTTTCGCAAGTTGTTTTATTTTCTCCAAAGCGGCATAAGATTAGTCTTCGCATCGCATATTGCAATAGATCATCACATTCATTACACAATTGATGCTTTTCAGTATGATGTTTTTTGTGGCAATATAAATGAATCATTACCTTAATCGTTGCTTTTTCTTGCTGTATTTTAGGACCAGTATTATTGGCTACCATAATCAAAATATACGCTAATATAAAAAGTGGTAAAATAAAGTTAATTATCAATTATAATCACAAGGATTTGTTACAATGGCAAGAATTATTAATAAAGATACCATAGTTTGTATGTCTCTTTCTGCTAGACCGAGCAATTTTGGTACTCGCTTTCATAATTTTCTGTATGAAAAACTTGATCTCAATTATATTTATAAAGCATTTACAACCAATAATTTAAAAGATGCTATTTATGGTATTAAAGCATTAGCCATTCGCGGTTGCGCAATTTCAATGCCTTATAAACAGGTGTGTATTGAGTTTATCGATGAATTAGATGTTTCAGCAAGTTCAATCCAGTCAGTCAATACAATTGTTAATACCAATTATCATCTAACCGCTTATAACACTGATTATATTGCTGTAGCTAAACTTATTGAAGAAAATCAGATAGAAAATACCACGCCGTTTGTACTAAAAGGGAGTGGCGGTATGGCCAATGCCGTTATTGGTGCGTTTTACGATAAAGGCTTTAAAAACGGTATTATTGCAGCACGAAACCAACAAAAAGGACAAGCACTAGCAAAACGCTATGGTTATAAATGGGTAAAAGATGAAACCGAAGTTCCTACTGAACAAGCAAAATTAATTATTAATGTCACCCCTATTGGAATGCAGGGAGGTATCGAAGCTGATCAATTATCTTTCCCTACGTCAATGATTGAACAAGCCGAAATTGTGTTTGATGTAGTCGCATTACCTGTTGAAACGCCAATGATTAAATACGCAAGCAAATTAAACAAAACAATAATTTCTGGCGCAGATGTAGCTGTAATCCAAGCACTTGAACAATTTGTATTGTACACAGGAATTAGACCTGAAAAGGAGCTAGTTGAACAAGCCGCAGACTTTGCTAGAAGAGGTTAAACATCATTGTTAGATTTATTCCACCGAAACAATCGGTGGAATATAATTCAATTTCTTATAACATTGCCTGATGCAGTTTGTGATAAACAGAAAGCAATTTTTGATGCATTGTAAATTGTTCAAGATCGTTATTTGACATATTAGGATCGTTAAATAAATCCGTTAACCCAAAAAACTTTTTCTCACCATTGGCATATTGCCACATTTGATCAACACAATTTTTGCCATACATTTTATTAAATGCGTCTTGATAATTATCGAACTGTTTTTTATCCCGATCGATGATAAAACTGACTAATGTTTGCAGACAACGATAGGCATGATTTCGTTCTGAAGTAAAAATTGATTCATTCATTTCAATTGTCCAATCGATCCATGTTTGTGCTTGAACTAAATCTTTTGCGGCTAATGCTAACATTGCTTTTAACTCTCCAACACGTAAAGTTAGCCATGCATTATCTTTACCTGTTGCAATACCAAGTAATTCACGAACGCGAGCAAAATCATCTAACCCCTGCTCATCTAACTGCTCTATAATTGCCAAATACTGTTTTGCTGTTAGCTTTTTATTCGGTAAAGATAAAATCAGATCTCTAAACCCAATTGCCATATTATTATTAGCAATTAAAAGATCTTCAGGCGGATAGATTTCTGACATGCCCACAGCCAAAATGCGACAGGCATAAACACCAAGATGTTCATAGTCCATGATAAGAACCTCTGTTTTGTGTCGAGCAAAAATCGCCATAAGGTTATCAAACTCTTGTTCTGTCGTTCCAGAAAAATCCCAGTCAACAAACTCATAATCAGCTTGTTTATTAAATAGATCCCACGAAATTAAGCCACTTGAGTCAATAAAATGTGTTTCTAAATTACTTAAATCAGCCACTTCGTCATTATCAAAACTTGGTGGAGAAAACACATCAAGATCTTTCAAACTACGTCCTTGTAGTAGTTCCGTAACCGTTCTTTCAAGAGCAACACCAAAGTCAGGATGAGCACCAAATGAGGCATAGCAAGTACCATTGTTTGGATTAAATAATACTACACATATAACAGGGAACTCACCACCAAGAGAAGCATCAAAACAGTAAAGTGGAAAGCCTTCACTTTCAAGCGCATTTATAGCAGCTAATACAGCCGGATAACGGTTAATGACTTCAGGCGGAATAGTTGGTAAGCTTATTGCTTCAGCAATTATCTTATTTTTTGTGTAACGCTCAAAAATTTCTGATAACCCTTGCACTCGAGCTTCATTGCGCGTATTACCTGCTGACATTCCATTGGAAGCATACAAATTAGCAATTAAATTAACCGGTACATAAATCGTTTTCTGATCGGATTGTTGTACAAAAGGCAGTGCGCAAATGCCACGCTCAGCATTACTTGATTGTAAATCGACTAAATCGGTAGCGGTTAATTCCTGATCAGGATCATAAAACTTAAGTAATTTTTCGGATAATATTCCTTGTGGCAAGCTATTGTCTTGAGGTATGGCAAACCATTTTTCAGTTGGGTAATGAACAAAATCAGAATTAGCAACTTGTTGCCCTAAGTAAAAGTCAGAAAAGAAATAATTAGTTGATAAACGTTCAAAATATTCCCCAAGCGCAGAAGCTAAAGCGGCTTTTTTACTTGCACCTTTACCATTAGCGAAGCAGAGTGGGCACTGTGTGTTTTGAATATGCACCGACCAAACATTTGGCACAGGATTAAGCCAAGAGGCCTCTTTTACCTCTAATTGGTATTTAGCGAGTTGTTGATGAAAATATTGGATGGAATCTTCAAGAGCGGCATCTTTGCCTGGAATATAAGTTTTCATGTGTTATCTCAGAATATTGTGTAATAATAGATTGCTTTATTCGTTTATTTATTCTTAAATGTATACGCTATTGACTAAAATGAAAAGTAATAATCATTAATAATTTTTAATTAAGGAAATAAAATGAAGAAAATTATAAATTCCGAAGGTTTTTCATTAGTAGATTTTTTCTTTTTCAATAAAATGATCACACCAGTAATTATCACTATCCTTTATTGGGTAACACTGGTGTTAATAGTTTTAAGTGGATTAGGTGTAATTATTGCCAGTTTCCATAGTTTTCAATACAGTTTTTTAGGTGGACTTATCGCATTTTTTACCGGCGTCATAGGTCTTATTGTTGGTGTGATTTCAGCAAGAATCGGCTTTGAATTAGTCTGTGTGTTATTCAATATCAATCGTAATATTGAAAAATTAGCCGTAAACCAAAACAGCAGTAACGAAGACCAAAACAGTGACGACAAACAGTAGTATTTATTTTAACAGTAGGCATCATTTGCCTACTGTTGAATATTATTTGATTGAGCTTTAACTAACGTTTAAAAACAACCTTATTGTTACTTTAAATCACTTAAAGGCCATCTAGGTCTCACCGCAATAGCTAAATCACTATGCTGACCTTCCTTTAAATGCACCATACCTGCATAAGCAATCATAGCCCCATTATCCGTACAAAATTCTAATCTAGGATAATAAACTTGTCCTTTGCGGTTTTTCATCAATACCGATAATTGTTGACGTAATGTTTTATTGGCGCTAACACCACCGGCAATAACTAATCGATTAAAGCCTGTTTCATCGAGCGCTCTACGTGACTTAATTACTAAGGTGTCGACCAATGCATCTTCAAAAGCTCGAGCAATATCAGACTTAGTTTGTAAATCAATAGTGCCATCACAAGTGTTTTGATGAATGATATTAGCAGCAGCGGTTTTGAGTCCTGAAAAACTAAAATCCAATCCAGGTCGATCGGTCATTGGCCTAGGAAAATGGAATCGATTTGCAACCCCTTGCTCTCCTAGTTTTGAAAGCTTAGCGCCACCAGGGTAATCAAGTCCCAATAATTTAGCTGTTTTGTCAAATGCCTCACCTGCTGCATCATCAATCGATTCACCGAGTAACTGATATTGACCTATGCCTGTAACACTAATTAATTGAGTATGTCCCCCCGAAACCAATAACGCAACAAAGGGAAATTCTGGTGGATTATCTTCCAGCATCGGGGCAAGTAAATGTCCTTCCATATGATTGACAGCAACTGCTGGCACATTCCAAGCGTAAGCAAGCGCACGGCCGATAGATGCACCAACCATTAAAGCGCCAATTAACCCCGGCCCTGCTGTATAAGCGACACCATCAATATCCTCTGCCGTTATGTTAGCTTGTTTTAACGCGGCTTGAATCAATGGTACCGTTTTGCGGATATGATCACGTGATGCAAGCTCAGGCACGACACCACCATAATCAGCATGTAAATTAATTTGCGAGTAAAGTTGATTAGCTAATAGACCAGATTGATCGTCATAAACAGCAATTCCAGTTTCATCACAAGAGGTTTCAATACCAAGCACTTTCATTAATGTTTTCCTATTAAATCAGAAAGATTATCTTCACTCCAAAGATCGTGTTCTGTGATTTCTTTATCGGGAATTCGATGTTCTTCTGCTGCCCACTCGCCCAAATCAATAAGCTGACAACGTTTGCTACAAAATGGTCTAAATAAACTTTTTTCCGACCATTCCACCTCTTTTTGACATGTTGGACATTTCACAAATTGCATTATTTTATTGTTCATTTCGACTCTTTAACTTTTATGCTATTAACAGCATGCTAATTCAAATTCTATCGTATCGGTACTCGTATTATCACAAGCTTCAAGCGGAATAAATCGAATACTATAACGCGACATATGACCGGATACTTGTGGGTAAACATTTTTATCTAACGAAACACGAATACGAATAAGGCTAATATCACCATTGGTTTCTTGAAAAAAATTATTGGCACAAGTAAATAATTTAAATTCGCCAAGTTGGCGTATCAACTGCATACATGATGATAGCGATTCATTTAAAATAGCAAGATGCTGCAACCAACTTTGTACTTGTCTATCTCGCTTTTCAGCTGATTGTTTTAACCACAGATAGAAAGATGGAAGATCAAAACTACAACACCCGCCAGGAATCATTAAGCGTTGTCGAATTGAGGTAATAAAACGATCATCTTTCAATGCTTGCCCTAATCGAGGTGCTGTATTAAATTTTAATAAATAATGGTCAAATTTGTTAAGTAATTCGGTTATTAACTCTTGATCAACGCCATCAATATTTAACCAAGAAGATAGTTTTTGTTTTTGAGACTCGATTTCTTTAATCAAATCGCTTCTAACATCGTTACGTTCAATAATTTCTAATAACTCAGACAGTGCATGAAAAAAAAGTAACGCATTATTTTGATCAAAATGGCAATGTAGATTTAATTGTTTTAATAAGAATTCAACACGTAGCCATGTACGCATTTTTTCATTTAGTGGATGTTCAAAAATAATCTTATCCATACTTATCCATTGTTAATTTTAAGGTTATTTAAGTATTGTTGATGTAATTTATATACTTGCTCAGTCAAACAAGTTATATCACCATTATTAATGATTATATCATCAGCAAAGGATAATCGTTTTTCACCAGAAACTTGAGATTGAATCATTTTTTGAGCTAATGCGATATCAATATTATCTCTTTGAACTAGACGCTGTAATTGTAGTTCTTTTGGAATATCTATCATCAAAACTCGATCAGCAAAATGATGTAAATTATTTTCAATCAAAAGTGGCACCACCCAAATTACGTAAACCGCAGTCTGCTTTGCAATTTGTTCCTGCGTTTTTTGTTGAATAATCGGATGTAATAAGTGGTTTAACCAAAGCCTTTCATGCGAATTATTAAAGATAATTTCCCGTAATTGGCTGCGATCCAATTCGCCATCGGGTAATAAGATTTCCTGACTAAAATGTTTAACAATTTCAATATAAGCATCAGTTCCAATGTGAACAACTTGCCTAGCAATAACATCAGCATCAATAATCGGCACACCTAATTGTGCAAAAAGATTTGCAATGGTACTTTTACCACTGGCAACACCACCACTAAGTGCAACGATATAAGACATGAATATAGTTTCCGATCTAATAATTACCATGAATAGTATATCATATAACTGAATCTCATTATATATGCTAATTTTTCTTGTCTAAAAAGAAAAAATACATTTTATTCATAATGTTATGATTCTTTAATAAAAATCACTTATTGCAACCAATATGAAAAAAATCAAGTTCAGATTATCAAAATGATCACTATTGAAATAAAACAAAATTTATCTTTTTCTATAGAACTTGATTTTATCAAAACGAACAAGTTATCAACATATTGAAAATATTTATCAACCAATAAAAAATAAAATCAACAAAACTGTTGGTTTTATAGTATTAGCTGTATATAATCACATATATCTGTATATAAACACAGGAAATTGATAATGAGACCATTAACAGAACGTCAGCAGCAAATATACGATTTGATCAAAGAAAATATTCAAACAACTGGCATGCCACCAACGCGCGCTGAAATTGCGCAAAAATTAGGATTTCGCTCCGCTAACGCGGCTGAAGAACATTTGAAAGCTTTAGCCAAAAAAGGTGCTATCGAAATGATTGCTGGTTCATCTCGTGGGATTCGTCTACTACTCGAAACGTCCGATGATCAAAATGATTTTGAAGGCCTTCCACTTATTGGACAAGTCGCTGCCGGCTCACCTATCCTTGCGCAAGAACATATTGAAAGTCATTATCAAATCGATCCTTCTGTATTCAAACCCCAAGCTGACTTTTTATTAAGGGTTCACGGTATGTCAATGAAAGATATTGGTATATTAGATGGTGACTTACTTGCCGTGCACAAAACCCAAGATGTAAAAAATGGCCAAGTGGTAGTTGCGCGAATTGATGATGAAGTCACCGTTAAAAGACTATCTCGCCATGGCAAACATGTACAGTTACTGGCCGAAAACGAAGATTTTTCACCTATTGAAGTTGATTTAGAACAACAAAGCTTTGCTATTGAGGGGATTGCTGTAGGTATTATTCGTAATGGGTCATGGATGTAAATAAAAAGTTAGTATAAAATAGCGACTAAATATTGCTTAGGAGATAACAACATGTGGCTATTTTGGTTATATGAATTTTTAGGATTTGTTGCGATTTTTTTACTTATATTTGCTTATTGTCGATTTCGCGAACAAGGCTTTTGGTCGTTTATTTGGCGACACTTAAAATGGGTAGCATTAACAATTGTTGCCGTTTGGCTAATAATAGCCGTACTATGTCGGAATGACCTATATAATGCGACACATTGTTACTTTAGAGGTGTGAGTATGCATGCTAATACCAAATACTCAATCTATTTAGAAGAATGTCAGATCGAAACACCTAGCGGTAGTTATGTACCAATCGATCGCACCAGAGCGTTACCAGGTTCTTCAGAACATGAAGATCATACCGAAGACTATGGTTATCCGGCAGCTAATTAACTCTATAAATAATCATTTTCACCAAAGCCATTATTGATACAATAATGGCTTAATATTTCGAGTATTTAATTAGCTTTTACTGACCAATCAATTTGCATATATGCCAAACAACGCCTTTCTAATTTTCTAAATCCCCAAATTAATGTAAAACTAACACAAAGATAAATAACCGCAGCGATACCAAAAGCATGAAAAGGTTGATATGTTTCAGCATAAATATCACGAGCAATTTTCATCACATCTTGAACGGTTGCTGTAAATGCTAATGCAGTTGAATGCAACATAAAAATAACTTCATTACTGTAAGCAGGCAAAGCAAGACGAAAGGCTCTTGGTAAAATAATATATCGATATAATTGAAATCGGTTAAAGCCCAAGGCTATTGCCGCTTGAATTTCACCATTGGGCACATTACGCATTGAGCCGGCTATAACCTCTGTGGTATAAGCACAGGTATTTAACGTAAACGCTAAAATAGTACAATTTAAACCACTTTGAAAAAAATCATTAACCCATTGATGATTCTGCACAAAACTCAATGTATAAAGTCCTGTATAGATAACTAATAACTGAACATATAAAGGCGTGCCTCGAAAGACATAGGTGAAACACCAAATAGGTAACTTAATAAATTGATTCTTTGAATTACGACCAACCGCTAAAACTAAAGACAACATACCGCCAAGGGAAACCGATAAGACCAAAATCCACAGCGTCATAGCTAGTCCAGTGATATTATATCCATCTGTCCATAACAACGCTTTCCAATAGTCTTGAAGAATCTCTAACATGATAAGGCCTTTGTTTATAATTTTGCTTTGGTTATACCAATGGAATAATGCTTCTCAAGCCACCACAATGCAAGATTTGAAATAGTGGTAAAAAACAGATAAAACGCGCCGGCGATTAAAGCAAATAAAAGTGGTTGATACGTTGCTTCGCCTACCGTTTTTGTTGCTTTAACTAAATCAAATAAGCCTAATAACGAAACCAACGCAGTTGATTTTAAAACAACCAACCAGTTATTTGCTATTCCCGGCAAAGCAAAACGCATCATAAGTGGAAACATAACATAACGAAAAACTTGAGTTTGACTTAATCCGAGCGCAACAGCAGCATTCAAGGTGTTTTTCGATACTGACTGATAAGCACCTCGGAAAGTTTCAGTAAAATAGGCGCCGTAAATAAAACCTAAAGTAATCATTCCGGCGACAAAAGGATTAATTTCGATAATATCCATATTAAAAAAATCGGTAATATTATTGAGCGCAAATTGTAATCCAAAAAATATTAGCATCATAAGAACTAAATCAGGCACACCTCGAATTAAAGAGGTATAAGCCTGACAAAGTAATCGTAGTAATTTTATTTTAGACATTTTGCCTAAAGCACAAATCACACCAAGTAATATAGCCACAATCAACGAAGTGATTGCTAGTCCAATGGTAATTAAAGCACCTTGTAAAATAAGCGGAATATAACCTTGCATTACTTAATTATTTTTTATTGCCATAAACACTAAAATCAAAGTATTTATCATTGATTTTTTTATAAGTACCATCATTTAATATCTCAACAAGAGCTTTATTAAAAGCCTCGCGTAATTCAGTATCATTTTTACGGAAGCCTAACCCTACCCCAACATCGAAATACGTTTTATCAGTTAATACATCGCCGGCAAACGCAAAACCTTTTCCTTGTGGTTGTTTTAAAAATGCATAACTACCGGTTACCTCATCTTGTAATGATGCATCTAAACGCCCCGCCACTAAATCAGAAAATACTTGTAATTGATTTTGATAAGGGACAATAATCACACCATTTGGACGCCAAACTTCATTAGCAAAATGTTCTTGCGAAGTACCTTGTTCAACACCTACTCGCTTACCTTTTAAAGATTCAACTGTAGGCATAATATTGGAACCTTCTTTTGTGATTAACCTTGAATTAGTCACAAAAATTTCATCAGAAAACGCAATCTGCTTTTTACGTTTTTCAGTCATCATCAAAGATGACGAAATCATATCAATCTTTCTCGATAAAAGTGAAGGAATAAGTGCATCAAAATCAGTAGTTTTAAAAACACATTCAATATTTGCTTTTGCACAAAGTGCTTTTGTTATTTCAATATTAAAACCTGTAATTTCACCATTTGCATCAATAAAATCGAATGGGGCATATGAAGTATCTGAACCAATTTTAATTGATTCTGGTAATTTTGCCTGACTATATAATGGTAAACTGATCAAACTAATAAGGGATAGTACCTTTAAAAAAATTTTCATAATGATGTCTCTTATAATTTTTTGAGGCGCATAATATAACGTGTTATGAATAAATTTAATAATAAAAAAATCTTTA